>CAVUKG010000004.1:0-968043 GCA_963742005.1 uncultured Gammaproteobacteria bacterium
AACGGCGTCTTCCAGGGAACAGTCCGCACGAGAAACGGTTGCCGCAAAGGATAAAGGTTCACAACCACCATATCGATAGGTGCGATACCGTGCTGACCCATAATCTCATCATCTTTACCGCGACGACCGAGGATGCCACCGTGCACTTTCGGGTGCAGAGTTTTAACGCGTCCATCCATCATTTCCGGGAAGCCGGTATAGTCAGAGACTTCTGTCACTGGCAGACCCGCGTCGGCAAGCAGGCGGGCAGTGCCGCCAGTAGACAGCAAATCCACTCCACGTTGTGAAAGGGCTTGAGCGAATTCTACGATACCGGCTTTGTCAGAAACACTGAGCAGTGCGCGGCGGATTGGACGACGTTGTTGCATGGTGGTTTTATCCCTTGGCTTTGGAGTCGCAATAGAGAGCGTTACGTGAATTCAATTCTCGTTTCTTACTATATATAGAAGACTATATAGAAGAAAAATGCCGGATTGGATTCAGATAAGGTTCCACAGATGCGTTAAGCATCATTATTGCAGATAGTATCGGTATATTCAGACGCGCGATATTGTAGCGAAAACGATTGCGCGATGCGCGTCAATTTTGAGTTTCAATACCCATTGTGGATAACTTTGTGTGTAAATCGGTATAAACCCCCCTTTTGCTGTGTATTGCAGCAAACGGTATTTTTTATTGAAATTAGGGGTTGCGGCTCCTCAGAAACTCCCTATAATGCCGCTCCATCGACAGGGAACAACGCAGCAGCAACGCGGTGTGAACAAGTCGGAAAGAATAAAAAAATGATGATGACCGCGAAATAAGTGGTTGACATCAAAAGAGGAAAGCGTAGAATACGCCACCTCGAGTTAGCAAGCGAAAGCACGCAACTCACTGCTCTTTAACAATTTATCAGACAATCTGTGTGGGCACTCACAAGACGATATCAGCCATCTCGGTGGCAAAAAATATCAAGTCTTAGAGTGACCAAGCAGTAATTCATTTAGTGAATTATTACAGAAGAAACTCTGAGCATCGCTGCACTGGTTGCAGCAAATCGAACTTTAATTGAAGAGTTTGATCATGGCTCAGATTGAACGCTGGCGGCAGGCCTAACACATGCAAGTCGAACGGTAGCACAGAGAGCTTGCTCTTGGGTGACGAGTGGCGGACGGGTGAGTAATGTCTGGGAAACTGCCTGATGGAGGGGGATAACTACTGGAAACGGTAGCTAATACCGCATGATGTCGCAAGACCAAAGTGGGGGACCTTCGGGCCTCACGCCATCGGATGTGCCCAGATGGGATTAGCTAGTAGGTGAGGTAATGGCTCACCTAGGCGACGATCCCTAGCTGGTCTGAGAGGATGACCAGCCACACTGGAACTGAGACACGGTCCAGACTCCTACGGGAGGCAGCAGTGGGGAATATTGCACAATGGGCGCAAGCCTGATGCAGCCATGCCGCGTGTGTGAAGAAGGCCTTAGGGTTGTAAAGCACTTTCAGCGAGGAGGAAGGGTTCAGTGTTAATAGCACTGAGCATTGACGTTACTCGCAGAAGAAGCACCGGCTAACTCCGTGCCAGCAGCCGCGGTAATACGGAGGGTGCAAGCGTTAATCGGAATTACTGGGCGTAAAGCGCACGCAGGCGGTTTGTTAAGTCAGATGTGAAATCCCCGAGCTTAACTTGGGAACTGCATTTGAAACTGGCAAGCTAGAGTCTTGTAGAGGGGGGTAGAATTCCAGGTGTAGCGGTGAAATGCGTAGAGATCTGGAGGAATACCGGTGGCGAAGGCGGCCCCCTGGACAAAGACTGACGCTCAGGTGCGAAAGCGTGGGGAGCAAACAGGATTAGATACCCTGGTAGTCCACGCTGTAAACGATGTCGACTTGGAGGTTGTGCCCTTGAGGCGTGGCTTCCGGAGCTAACGCGTTAAGTCGACCGCCTGGGGAGTACGGCCGCAAGGTTAAAACTCAAATGAATTGACGGGGGCCCGCACAAGCGGTGGAGCATGTGGTTTAATTCGATGCAACGCGAAGAACCTTACCTACTCTTGACATCCAGAGAATTCGCTAGAGATAGCTTAGTGCCTTCGGGAACTCTGAGACAGGTGCTGCATGGCTGTCGTCAGCTCGTGTTGTGAAATGTTGGGTTAAGTCCCGCAACGAGCGCAACCCTTATCCTTTGTTGCCAGCGAGTAATGTCGGGAACTCAAAGGAGACTGCCGGTGATAAACCGGAGGAAGGTGGGGATGACGTCAAGTCATCATGGCCCTTACGAGTAGGGCTACACACGTGCTACAATGGCATATACAAAGAGAAGCGAACTCGCGAGAGCAAGCGGACCTCACAAAGTATGTCGTAGTCCGGATTGGAGTCTGCAACTCGACTCCATGAAGTCGGAATCGCTAGTAATCGTAGATCAGAATGCTACGGTGAATACGTTCCCGGGCCTTGTACACACCGCCCGTCACACCATGGGAGTGGGTTGCAAAAGAAGTAGGTAGCTTAACCTTCGGGAGGGCGCTTACCACTTTGTGATTCATGACTGGGGTGAAGTCGTAACAAGGTAACCGTAGGGGAACCTGCGGTTGGATCACCTCCTTACCTAAAGATATGCATTGTGCAGTGTCCACACAGATTGTCTGATAGATGTAAACGAGCAAAGCGCTACCTGTTGATGCGGTAAGGGCAACCTTACGCTGATGCGATACGGTTAAATGAAAATTTAATCGGAACTTCGTGTCCCCATCGTCTAGAGGCCTAGGACACTGCCCTTTCACGGCTGTAACAGGGGTTCGAATCCCCTTGGGGACGCCAATCCGATAATGTGTGAAAGACATTATCACTCTGTACCTTAGCGGGTCAGAAACTATCGTAAAGATGACTTTAACGAGTCGTGTTTACGATATTGCTCTTTAACAATCTGGAACAAGCTGAAAAATTGAAATGATACAGCTGAACATAACTCTCCGTAGAAGTACTGAGTTATGCGCACCTGTATTAGAGTCTCTCAAATAATCGCAGCACGAAGGGCGTCACTCTTTATGAGTTTACAAGACACCTTCGGGTTGTGAGGTTAAGCGACTAAGCGTACACGGTGGATGCCTAGGCAGTCAGAGGCGATGAAGGGCGTGCTAATCTGCGAAAAGCGTCGGTAAGGTGATATGAACCGTTATACCCGACGATACCCGAATGGGGAAACCCAATGTGATACGTCACATTATCGCATGGTGAATACATAGCCATGCGAGGCGAACCGGGGGAACTGAAACATCTAAGTACCCCGAGGAAAAGAAATCAACCGAGATTCCCCTAGTAGCGGCGAGCGAACGGGGAACAGCCCAGAACCTGAATCAGTTTGTGTGTTAGTGGAAGCGTCTGGAAGGTCGCACGGTACAGGGTGATAGTCCCGTACACAAAAATGCACAGGCTGTGAGTTCGATGAGTAGGGCGGGACACGTGACATCCTGTCTGAATATGGGGGGACCATCCTCCAAGGCTAAATACTCCTGACTGACCGATAGTGAACCAGTACCGTGAGGGAAAGGCGAAAAGAACCCCGGCGAGGGGAGTGAAATAGAACCTGAAACCGTGTACGTACAAGCAGTGGGAGCCTACTTTGTTGGGTGACTGCGTACCTTTTGTATAATGGGTCAGCGACTTATATTTTGTAGCAAGGTTAACCGTATAGGGGAGCCGTAGGGAAACCGAGTCTTAACTGGGCGTCAAGTTGCAAGGTATAGACCCGAAACCCGGTGATCTAGCCATGGGCAGGTTGAAGGTTGGGTAACACTAACTGGAGGACCGAACCGACTAATGTTGAAAAATTAGCGGATGACTTGTGGCTGGGGGTGAAAGGCCAATCAAACCGGGAGATAGCTGGTTCTCCCCGAAAGCTATTTAGGTAGCGCCTCGTGAACTCATCTTCGGGGGTAGAGCACTGTTTCGACTAGGGGGCCATCCCGGCTTACCAACTCGATGCAAACTCCGAATACCGAAGAATGTTATCACGGGAGACACACGGCGGGTGCTAACGTCCGTCGTGAAGAGGGAAACAACCCAGACCGCCAGCTAAGGTCCCAAAGTCATGGTTAAGTGGGAAACGATGTGGGAAGGCATAGACAGCCAGGATGTTGGCTTAGAAGCAGCCATCATTTAAAGAAAGCGTAATAGCTCACTGGTCGAGTCGGCCTGCGCGGAAGATGTAACGGGGCTAAACCATGCACCGAAGCTGCGGCAGCGACGCTTAGGCGTTGTTGGGTAGGGGAGCGTTCTGTAAGCCGTTGAAGGTGAACTGTGAGGTTTGCTGGAGGTATCAGAAGTGCGAATGCTGACATAAGTAACGATAATGCGGGTGAAAAACCCGCACGCCGGAAGACCAAGGGTTCCTGTCCAACGTTAATCGGGGCAGGGTGAGTCGACCCCTAAGGCGAGGCTGAAAAGCGTAGTCGATGGGAAACAGGTTAATATTCCTGTACTTGGTGTTACTGCGAAGGGGGGACGGAGAGGGCTAGGCTAGCCGGGCGACGGTTGTCCCGGTTTAAGCGTGTAGGGGGTGTGACTTGGTAAATCCGGTTGCGCACTAACCCTGAGGCGTGATGACGAACCACTACGGTGGTGAAGTAGTTGATGCCGCACTTCCAGGAAAAGCCTCTAAGCATCAGGTAACATTAAATCGTACCCCAAACCGACACAGGTGGTCAGGTAGAGAATACTCAGGCGCTTGAGAGAACTCGGGTGAAGGAACTAGGCAAAATGGTGCCGTAACTTCGGGAGAAGGCACGCTGTCGCTAGGTGGAGGAACTTGCTTCCCGAGCCGAAGACAGTCGAAGATACCAGCTGGCTGCAACTGTTTAATAAAAACACAGCACTGTGCAAACACGAAAGTGGACGTATACGGTGTGACGCCTGCCCGGTGCCGGAAGGTTAATTGATGGGGTTATCCGCAAGGAGAAGCTCTTGATCGAAGCCCCGGTAAACGGCGGCCGTAACTATAACGGTCCTAAGGTAGCGAAATTCCTTGTCGGGTAAGTTCCGACCTGCACGAATGGCGTAATGATGGCCAGGCTGTCTCCACCCGAGACTCAGTGAAATTGAACTCGCTGTGAAGATGCAGTGTACCCGCGGCAAGACGGAAAGACCCCGTGAACCTTTACTATAGCTTGACACTGAACATTGAGCCTTGATGTGTAGGATAGGTGGGAGGCTTTGAAGCGTGGACGCCAGTCTGCGTGGAGCCAACCTTGAAATACCACCCTTTAATGTTTGATGTTCTAACTCGGCCCCATAATCTGGGGTGAGGACAGTGTCTGGTGGGTAGTTTGACTGGGGCGGTCTCCTCCTAAAGAGTAACGGAGGAGCACGAAGGTTAGCTAATCACGGTCGGACATCGTGAGGTTAGTGCAATGGCATAAGCTAGCTTGACTGCGAGAGTGACGGCTCGAGCAGGTACGAAAGTAGGTCATAGTGATCCGGTGGTTCTGAATGGAAGGGCCATCGCTCAACGGATAAAAGGTACTCCGGGGATAACAGGCTGATACCGCCCAAGAGTTCATATCGACGGCGGTGTTTGGCACCTCGATGTCGGCTCATCACATCCTGGGGCTGAAGTAGGTCCCAAGGGTACGGCTGTTCGCCGTTTAAAGTGGTACGCGAGCTGGGTTTAGAACGTCGTGAGACAGTTCGGTCCCTATCTGCCGTGGGCGTTGGAAGATTGAGAGGGGCTGCTCCTAGTACGAGAGGACCGGAGTGGACGCATCACTGGTGTTCGGGTTGTCATGCCAATGGCATTGCCCGGTAGCTAAATGCGGAAAAGATAAGCGCTGAAAGCATCTAAGCGCGAAACTTGCCTCGAGATGAGTCTTCCCTGGGACTTCGAGTCCCCTGAAGGGACGTTTAAGACTAAGACGTTGATAGGCTGGGTGTGTAAGTGCAGCGATGCATTGAGCTAACCAGTACTAATGACCCGAGAGGCTTAACCTTACAACACCGAAGGTGTTTTAGAGAGACACAAGACTTCAAGTAAATTTTTCAGCGAATTCCAGATAACGTATTAGCGGGAAATGAAGAGAGTAAGATTCGTTTCGTGCGCAAGAATTTGCCTGGCGGCAGTAGCGCGGTGGTCCCACCTGACCCCATGCCGAACTCAGAAGTGAAACGCCGTAGCGCCGATGGTAGTGTGGGGTCTCCCCATGCGAGAGTAGGGAACTGCCAGGCATCAAATAGTAGAACAAGCCTCAGTCGAAAGACTGGGGCTTTTTCTCGTCTGGATAGACAGAAAATACACCTCAAAAGCCGATCAACGGCAAACAAAAAAGGCCCCCGTCTGACGACCGGGGCCTTTTTTGTTGTCTCAGATCGCTGAATTTTGCAAAAATTAGCGCAATAATTCATCGTTGACCTCAGCTTTATATAGCCAAAAACGCCTTTTCTTATCCCACAAATAACCCATTGTTATGAGAATTTGTCATTAAGCTGAATAATTTTCACCTTGAACATGCAAGCTCGACAACATGCTAAAAACACGTTATCTTCAGGCATCTAGATGTCTAAACGTATAAGCGGATGTAGTGAGGAAGTTGTTATGCCGATTCGGGTCCCAGATGAGTTACCAGCCGTGAGCTTTTTGCGCAATGAAAACGTCTTCGTAATGACGTCTTCTCGTGCAAAAACTCAAGAAATTCGTCCATTAAAGGTGCTGATACTGAATCTGATGCCGAAAAAGATCGAGACGGAAAACCAGTTCCTGCGTCTGCTTTCGAACTCCCCTTTGCAGATAGACGTACAGCTATTGCGTATCGACAGCCGTGAATCAAAGAATACGCCTGCCGAGCATCTGAACAACTTTTACTGCGATTTTGAAGATATTCAGAACGATAATTACGATGGCCTGATCGTCACCGGCGCGCCGTTGGGTCTGGTAGATTTTTGTGATGTTGCCTACTGGCCGCAGATTGAGCGCATCGTGCATTGGGCAAAGGAGCATGTTACTTCAACCCTGTTTGTCTGCTGGGCGGTACAGGCTGCGTTGAACGTGCTTTACGGCATGCCTAAGATGACCCGTGAGACCAAACTCTCCGGCGTTTATTCACACCAGACCACTCAGCCGCTGGCTCTATTGACCCGTGGCTTTGACGAATCGTTCCTGGCCCCGCATTCGCGCTATGCCGATTTCCCGATTGAAGAATTGCGTAAATACAGCGATCTGGATATTTTGGCCGAATCGGAAGACGCTGGTGCTTACCTGTTTGCTACCAAAGACAAGCGCATGGCCTTCGTAACCGGTCACCCGGAATACGATGCGGGAACGTTGGCCGGAGAGTATCTGCGTGACCTGGCTGCCGGCCTGGCACCCGATATGCCGAACAATTATTTCCCTAAAGACAACCCGGAGCTGGCACCCAAAGCTAGCTGGCGCAGCCATGGGCATCTGCTATTTACTAACTGGCTCAACTACTACGTCTACCAGATCACACCATTCGATCTGCGTCATATGAACCCTACGCTGGAATGAGCTCTCGTGTGATCGCAGCCTGCGAGTAAGTCTTACCTTAGCGACTGCGATCCTGCGTATCATTTCCCCACTAAGTGGCCATTAACCTGGCCGCTTATGTTTCCAATACTCCCCAAGCCCCTCCTTTACGCCTGCAGCATAGCGAACGACTCTCAAAATAAAATAGTGGAAATCGATCCTGTTTAAAGAAAAAAAATTAATCTCCTAACATCATGGTTAAAAACGGATTAATTTTTATTTTAAATAAAAATGGAAATCGTTTTTGATTTTATAAATTTATTGATTACTCTTAACTCTATTGGCTAGTAAATAACCTGTCAGGCGGTGTTGCTCAACACCTCCCTGAGCTGTCGGGTAGCATGGCTAAAATTGTGGTGTTGCGCGTAGACACCCAGAGGCTGAGTCACTTGATAAATCAGGAGAATGTTGATGTCACAGCAGATGACCCGCAGTCCACTCGACTTTACCCACCCGTTATCGGGGCAGACCGCCAGCATATTGACTGAACAGGCTATAGATTTCTTATCCGATTTGGTCAGTCATTTTGCCCAACGTCGCAGCCTGTTGCTGACCGAAAGAAAGGTTATGCAGGCCAATATAGATCGCGGTGATTTGCCGGACTTTATTTCGGAAACCGCTTCCATTCGTAACTCTGAATGGCGGATCCAGAATATCCCTGACGACCTGCGCGACCGTCGGGTGGAGATCACCGGTCCGGTTGAACGCAAAATGGTGATTAATGCCCTGAATGCCAATGTAAAAGTTTTTATGGCTGACTTTGAGGATTCACTGGCACCCGATTGGCAGAAAGTGATCGAAGGCCAAATTAACCTGCGCGATGCGGTGCGTGGCACTATTAGTTATACCAATGAGACCGGCAAGATTTACCAGCTCAGGCCCGATCCCGCCATTCTGGTCTGTCGGGTGAGAGGGTTACACCTGCCCGAGAAGCACGTCCTGTGGCAGGGTGAGCCTATCCCCGGCGGGCTGTTCGACTTCGCCCTGTACTTCTTTCACAACTATCGCGAGCTGCTGGCCAAGGGCAGTGGTCCGTATTTCTATCTGCCGAAAATGCAGTCCTACCAAGAAGCGCAGTGGTGGAGTGCGGTATTCAGCTTTGCCGAGGACAGCGTCGGGCTGCCGCGTGGAACAATCAAGGCCACGGTGCTGATTGAAACGCTGCCTGCAGTGTTTCAGATGGATGAAATCCTGTATCACCTGCGCGAGCACATCGTGGGCCTGAACTGCGGTCGCTGGGACTACATTTTCAGCTATATCAAAACATTAAAAAATTATCCCGACCGGGTACTTCCGGATCGTCAGGTGCTGACCATGGAGCAACCGTTCCTCAATGCCTATTCGCGCCTGTTGATAAAAACCTGCCATCGGCGCGGTGCTTTTGCCATGGGGGGCATGGCGGCGTTTATCCCGAGCAAAGATCCGCAGCGTAATGAGTGGGTGCTCAATAAGGTGATAAAAGACAAACAGCTGGAAGCGGATAACGGACATGACGGCACCTGGATCGCCCATCCTGGCCTGGCAGCTACCGCGATGGCAGTGTTCAACCAGGCGCTGGGCGAGCGAACTAATCAGCTTGAGGTCATGCGCGAGCAGGATGCGCCTATTTTCGCCGAGCAGCTACTTGCGCCATGCCTTGGGCCACGCACCGAAGAGGGTATGCGCGCCAATATTCGCGTTGCGGTGCAATACATCGAGGCTTGGATCTCTGGCAACGGCTGCGTCCCAATTTATGGCCTGATGGAGGATGCCGCTACCGCGGAGATTTCGCGAACGTCTATCTGGCAGTGGATCCATCACGGTAAATCGCTGGATGACGGGCAGCGGGTTAACAAAGCTTTGTTCCAGCGGATGCTGGCAGAAGAAATGCAGGTGATCCAGCAGGAGCTTGGCGAGCAACGCTACAGCAGCGGACGTTTCCAGGAGGCGGCGGCGCTGATGGAGAAAATCACCACTCAGGATGAGTTAATCGATTTCCTTACCCTGCCGGGCTACGCGCTGCTGGCTTGATTTTGTCCCTACAAAACCGGAGTCACCATGATGAAGATACCTCGTATCCAACAAATACAACAACTCGAAGAAAGTTGGTCACAGTCGCGCTGGGAAGGGATCACGCGACCTTACAGCACAGAGGAAGTCGTTAGCCTGCGCGGATCGGTTAACCCCGAGTGCACGTTGGCCCAGCAGGGCGCGGCCCGTTTATGGAGCCTGCTGCACGGTGCGTCGAGCAAGGGTTACGTCAACTGCCTGGGCGCGTTGACCGGCGGACAGGCACTGCAACAGGCGAAAGCCGGCATTGAGGCGATTTATCTTTCCGGCTGGCAGGTGGCTGCCGATGCCAATACGGCCTCGAGCATGTATCCCGATCAGTCGCTTTATCCGGTGAACTCGGTGCCTGAGGTCGTTGCACGCATCAATAATACCTTCCGCCGCGCCGACCAGATCCAGTGGGCTAATAATATTGAACCGGGACAGCTGGGCTACACCGACTATTTCTTGCCGATTGTCGCTGATGCAGAAGCCGGTTTTGGCGGCGTACTCAACGCTTTCGAACTGATGAAGGCCATGATTGAAGCCGGTGCCGCCGCGGTGCATTTCGAGGACCAGCTGGCAGCGGTGAAGAAATGTGGTCACATGGGCGGTAAAGTTTTAGTGCCAACGCAGGAGGCGGTACAAAAGCTGATTTCAGCCCGTCTCGCTGCCGACGTGCTGGGCGTGCCAACCCTGCTGGTCGCACGCACCGATGCCGATGCCGCAGACCTGATCACCTCCGATTGCGATCCCTATGACAGCTCGTTCATCACCGGTGAGCGCACTCACGAGGGCTTCTTCCGCACGCACGCCGGCATTGAGCAGGCCATTGCGCGTGGGCTAGCTTACGCCCCCTATGCCGATATTGTCTGGTGTGAAACCTCCACTCCCGACCTAAAACTGGCGCAAAGATTTGCCGAGGCAATTCATCAGCGTTTTCCGGGAAAAATGCTGGCCTACAACTGCTCGCCTTCATTTAACTGGAAGAAAAATCTCGACGATCACACCATCGCCACTTTCCAGGATCGGCTGTCGGCAATGGGCTATCAATACCAGTTTATTACCCTGGCGGGGATCCACAGCATGTGGTTCAACATGTTCGATTTGGCGCACGCCTACGCCCGGGGCGAGGGCATGAAGCACTACGTGGAGAAAGTACAACAGCCTGAATTTGATGCCGTTTCACGCGGTTATACCTTCGCCTCCCATCAACAGGAAGTGGGCACCGGCTATTTTGACAAGGTGACCAATATCATTCAGGGCGGTCGCTCGTCGGTGACTGCCCTGACCGGCTCTACGGAAGAACAGCAGTTCTCTTGACGTCCCAAAGGCCCGTGAGGTAATACGGGCCTTTTTCCGTCCCTGAATCAGCGAGCGGAGCAGAACGATGAAAACCGAACGGCTAATAGCCCAAACTATTCTGCAAGGCTTTGACGCTCAATATGGGCGCTTTTTGGAAGTGACTTCCGGCGCACAGCAGCGATTTGAGCAGGCCGACTGGCTGGCGGTGCAGCAGGCGATGAAACAGCGCATTCATCTTTATGACCATCACGTTGGGCTGGTGGTAAGTCAGCTAAAGCGCATTACCGGACCCTATTTCTATGATTCGGCCTTTACGACGCGCGTTAAGCGCTGCTACAGCGAGCTGTTGCCGGATTATCCGCGCGGCGAAATAGCCGAAAGCTTTTTCAACTCGGTCTACTGTCGTATTTTCAAGCATCGTGAATTAACCGAGGAGCGGCTATTTATCTTCAGCGAACAGCATCCTGAAAGTGCAAAGCGGCTTAATCGCCCGCTGGCGCGGGTGACAAATCCAGGTGCTGACTTGCTAAATATGTTGCATAAACTGTTATTCGAGCTGCCGCTGCGCCTGCCCTGGGAAGATCTTCAGCGCGACACGCTCGCCATCGTCGAGGCGTTGACCGAGAGCTTCCCGCATGACTCGCTGAATCAGGCCGAATTTGAAATCGCGACAGAGATTTTCTATCGCAATAAGGCCGCCTGGCTGATTGGCAAAATTCGCCTGTCGGGCAAAGCTTATCCTTTTTTATTGCCTATACATCAGGATGCGCATGGAAAGTTGTTCGTTGACGCCTGCCTGACCCAGCACGATGATGCCAGTATAGTTTTTGGCTTTGCACGTGCCTATTTTATGGTTTATGCCCCACATCCAGGCGCATTGGTCGAGTGGCTGAGAGAAATATTACCCTCCAAAACGACCGCTGAGCTTTACAGCGCGATTGGGTGCCAAAAGCATGCCAAGACAGAATGTTATCGCGATCACCTGCGCTATATGGCCTCAAGCAACGAGTCGTTTATCATTGCTCCCGGGGTAAAGGGCATGGTGATGCTGGTTTTTACCCTGCCCGGCAGCGATAAGGTTTTTAAGGTGATCAAAGACCGCTTTGCTCCGCCAAAACAGGTAACCGAACAGCGGGTGCGTGAGTGTTATCAGTTGGTCAAGGAGCACGACCGAGTAGGAAGGATGGCCGATACTCAGGAATTTGAACACTTTATTCTGCCCAAAAATCGCCTATGCCCCGCGCTGTTGGCCGAACTTCAGCGTGAGGTGAGCAACAAGATGCAGGATCTTGGCGACCGCATCGCCCTGAGTCACCTGTATATTGAGCGCCGCATGACGCCGCTCAACCTCTATCTTGAACAGGCAACCTCGCATCAGCTGCACGAGGTGATTGAAGAATATGGAAACGCAATCAAGCAACTCGCCGCGGCAAATATTTTTCCCGGCGATATGCTGTTTAAAAACTTTGGCGTCACGCGCCACGGCCGCGTGGTGTTCTACGATTACGACGAAATTTGCTACATGACCGAAATAAACTTTCGCGATTTGCCTGAGGCAATGTATCCCGAGGACGAGCTGGCAAACGGACCGTGGTATAGCGTCGCCGACAACGACGTATTTCCCGAGGAGTTTCGCTATTTTCTCTGTAGCGATAAACGGCTGCGAGCGTATTTTGATACGCTGCACGGCGACCTGTTTTGCCCTGACTATTGGCGCGGGTTGCAGCAGCGTATTCAGGCCGGGCACATTGAAGACGTATTTGCCTACCGCCGCCAGCAGCGCTTTATCAATCGGCAGCCGCAGCGGTTAAACTTTGCAATGGCGCAACCCCAGCCCACCGCAAATTAGTGTTTTCCGCCGCCATAGGCTTGGGTGATTTCTTTAGCCGCGTGGATCACCAGCGCGCCAAGCTCGGTTACCCGATCGTCGGTTATTCTTGAGATCGGCCCCGAAATTGAAATCGCCGCATAGGCGTCGTTATGCTCATCATAAATACAGGTGGCGACGCAGCGTAGCCCCAATGCATGTTCTTCATCATCAAAGGCATAGCCGCGCTTGCGGGTATCCGCCAGCTCCTGCTTGAGATTCGCCGGTGAGGTGCGCGTCATCGGCGTATAGCTGTGTAAGCCAATTTTATGCAACATCTTGACCAGCCGCTCCTCCGGTAACGTCGATAAGAATGCCTTCCCCGCCCCTGAGGCGTGCATAGGCAGTTTGCCGCCAATGGGCGCCGACATTCTCATCAGCGCATTGCACTGCACCTGATCGATGATGATCGCTTGATAGTCACTGTGATCCAGCACGGCTAAGTTGACCGTTTCGCCCGACTCCTCCATTAATCTGCGTAGCATCGGGTGCACCATCGCCAGCAGGTTACGGCTTTGCAGAAAACTGCTGCCGACCACAAATGCGTGAGAGCCGATAGTCCACAAACCTAAATCGCCTACCTGACGAACAAATCCCTGCTGTTGCATGGTGGTCAGCAGCCGGTGCGTTGTCGAATTGGGTAATCCCGCCTGCTGTGCCAGATCGGTAAGCGCCACGCTGCCCTGAGCCTCGGCAATATATTCCAGCAATTTTAGGCCACGCGTTAGCGATTGGACCTGCCCGGTGGCTGCACTGGCGCCGGTCGCCGGACTTTTAGCTTTTTTTGTGCGTTTTCCTGCCGGAGCAGAAGAGGTCACCATTATGCTTTCCCTTGTTAACATCGCCTAAGATACCGGCTTTAATATCTTATTTTGGAATTGGTTTTCGTTTTTATAGTATGGATCGCAAACAACTTTTGCGCTCATCCGATGTGTTGCAAACACTTTGGAATCGAACTCGAAGAATTGATGAAAAAGTCTCAGCTTGTCGCCCGTCCTGCACCCAACCAAGTTATGCTAGGATAATTGCTGGATTTTAGAACACATACGCCCTGTAGAATGCCTGCCAGATGGGGGCAAATTACGTGGGTAGCAGCACACTGCGAGCGATGGGTGATGAGGTGAAGGTGACAAATCGAGTAGACGCATTAAAGCGGGTAGACGCACTGCATCAACAGCTGGCGAAGCGGATTTTAGTCCTTGATGGCGGCATGGGCACCATGATCCAAAGCTACCGTCTCGATGAACAAGACTACCGCGGTGAACGTTTTGCTGATTGGGCAAGCGATCTCAAGGGCAACAATGACCTGCTGGTGCTGACCAAGCCTGAGGTGATTGCGGCTATTCATCACGGCTATCTCGAGGCCGGTGCCGATATTCTTGAAACCAATACCTTTAACGCCACGCCTATCGCGATGGGCGACTATCACATGGAATCGCTGTCGGCCGAGATAAACTACCAGGCCGCTCTTCTGGCGCGCCGCTGTGCCGACGAATGGACCGCTCGCACGCCAGAGAAACCGCGCTATGTTGCCGGCGTTTTAGGCCCAACCAACCGTACCGCTTCAATCTCGCCGGACGTCAACGATCCTTCATTTCGAAATGTCTCTTTCGATCAGCTGGTGGCGGCCTATTGTGAATCCACCCGTGCATTAATTAAGGGCGGTGCAGATCTGATCATGGTCGAAACGATCTTCGATACTCTGAACGCCAAAGCCGCGACCTTTGCCGTCGAGACGGTGTTTGAAGAGATGGGCGTGCTGCTACCGGTGATGATCTCGGGGACCATTACCGATGCCTCGGGCCGAACCCTTTCCGGTCAGACCACCGAAGCATTCTACAACTCACTGCGTCACGTTAAACCGCTGACCTTTGGCCTAAACTGCGCATTAGGCCCCGACGAGCTGCGCCAATACGTCGCTGAGCTGTCGCGTATTGCCGAATGCTATGTCACCGCACACCCTAACGCCGGCTTACCCAACGCGTTTGGTGAGTACGATCTTGAAGCTAAAGAAATGGCCGAACACATCGGCGAATGGGCGCGTTCGGGCTTCCTGAATATTGTCGGCGGCTGCTGCGGCACCACGCCGGCTCACATTGCCGCGATGGTTAAAGTGCTCGAAGGCGTTGCGCCGCGCAAGCTGCCTGACATCCCGGTGGCCTGCCGATTGGCGGGTCTGGAACCGTTGACCATCGACGCACAGACGCTGTTTGTTAACGTCGGCGAACGAACCAACGTCACCGGTTCAGCGCGTTTCAAGAAGCTTATCAAAGAGGAGAAATACCTCGATGCGTTGGCGGTTGCGCGCCAGCAGGTTGAAAGCGGCGCACAAATTATCGATATCAACATGGACGAAGGCATGCTGGATGCCGAAGTGGCCATGGTGAAATTTCTCAATCTGATCGCCGGTGAGCCTGATATCGCCCGCGTGCCGATCATGATCGACTCCTCGAAATGGGAGGTGATCGAGAAAGGCCTCAAATGTATTCAGGGTAAGGGCATCGTTAACTCGATTTCCATGAAGGAGGGGGAAGAGTCTTTCCTCAACCATGCCCGCAAAGTTCGCCGTTACGGTGCCGCAATGGTGGTGATGGCCTTCGACGAAGTCGGGCAGGCCGACACCCGCGCGCGTAAAATCGAAATCTGCCGCCGGGCCTATAAGCTGTTGACCGAAGAGGTAGGATTCCCGCCCGAAGATATTATTTTTGACCCCAATATCTTTGCCGTAGCCACCGGTATCGAAGAACACAACAACTACGCGGTCGACTTCATTGGCGCCTGTGCCGATATCAAAGCCGAACTGCCGCACGCGCTGATTTCCGGCGGCGTGTCTAACGTTTCTTTCTCGTTCCGCGGTAACGACCCGGTCCGTGAAGCTATTCACGCGGTGTTCCTGTATCACGCCATCCGCAACGGCATGGATATGGGCATCGTCAACGCCGGCCAGTTGGCAATTTACGATGATTTAAGCGATGAGTTGCGTACGGCAGTAGAAGACGTCGTCCTTAACCGTCGCGAAGACGGCACCGAGCGCCTGCTTGAGGTGGCGGAGAAATATCGCGGCAGTAAAGACGATGGCGAGGCCAACAAACAGCAGGCCGAATGGCGCAGTTGGGAAGTCAAAAAGCGCCTCGAATACTCGCTGGTGAAAGGCATCACCGAGTTTATCGAAATGGATACCGAAGAGGCGCGTCAGCTGGCCGCCAGGCCTATCGAAGTTATCGAAGGGCCATTGATGGACGGCATGAACGTCGTCGGCGACCTGTTTGGTGAAGGTAAGATGTTCCTGCCGCAGGTGGTGAAGTCGGCTCGCGTTATGAAGCAGGCGGTGGCCTATCTTCAACCCTACATTGAGGCCAGCAAAGAGAAGGGTAAAACTAACGGTAAAATCCTGCTCGCGACGGTAAAAGGCGACGTCCACGACATCGGCAAAAACATCGTCGGCGTGGTGCTGCAGTGTAATAACTACGAAATCATCGACCTGGGCGTGATGGTTCCGACCGATAAGATCCTAAAAACCGCCATCGACGAGAATGTCGATATTATCGGCCTTTCTGGCCTGATCACCCCCTCGCTTGACGAAATGGTCAACGTGGCCAAAGAGATGCAGCGCCGGGGGTTCACCATTCCGCTGCTGATTGGCGGAGCGACCACTTCAAAGGCGCACACGGCGGTGAAAATCGAGCAGAATTACCAGGGCTCAACCACTTACGTGCAAAACGCTTCACGCTCGGTGGGCGTAGTTTCGGCGCTGCTTTCAGACGAACAGCGCGATGCGTTTATCGAAAAGACGCGTAAAGAGTACGATACGGTGCGCATTCAGCACGGGCGTAAAAAACCGCGTACTCCGCCGGTCAGTCTGGAAAAAGCGCGTGCCAATGCCGGTCAGTTTGACTGGGAAAATTATCTGCCTCCGATTCCCAGGCATTTGGGCATTCAGCAGGTTGAGGCCAGCATCGAAACGCTGCGTCAATACATCGACTGGACGCCGTTCTTTATGACCTGGTCGCTGGCGGGCAAGTATCCACGCATTCTTGAAGACGACGTGGTGGGTGAAGAGGCCAAACGCCTGTTTAAAGACGCTAACGATCTGCTGGATAAACTCTCAAACGAAAAATCGCTTAACCCGCGCGGCGTATTCGGCCTATTCCCGGCAAACCGTCAGGGCGATGATATCGAGATTTATCGCGATGAAGGCCGCCAGGAAGTGCTGGGGGTTAGTCATCATCTGCGCCAGCAAACCGAGAAAACGGATTTTGCCAACTACTGTCTGGCCGATTATGTGGCACCGCGATCCAGCGGTATAGCCGATTATCTGGGCGCTTTTGCGGTGACAGGCGGTCTGGAAGAGGACGCATTGGCCGAGGCCTACGACAGGCAACACGATGATTATAATAAAATCATGATTAAAGCGCTGGCCGATCGCCTGGCCGAGGGCTTTGCCGAATACCTGCATGAGCAAGTACGCAAGGTTCATTGGGGCTTTGCCGTTGATGAAAACTTGAGTAATGAAGAGCTTATTCGCGAAAACTATCAGGGGATACGTCCGGCACCGGGGTATCCGGCCTGCCCTGAGCACACCGAGAAGGGTGAAATCTGGAGGCTGCTAGATGTAGAAACCCACACCGGCATGCAACTGACCGAGTCTTTTGCTATGTGGCCCGGTGCGGCGGTTTCAGGCTGGTATTTTAGCCATCCTGACAGCAAGTATTTCGCCGTGGCGCAAATTCAGCGCGATCAGGTCGAAGACTATGCGCTGCGTAAGAAAATGCCAATTGGCGAAGTGGAGCGCTGGCTGGCACCGAACCTCGGTTATGACGCTGATTAAATGGGTCATCAGCGTCAGCTATTGTTACCCAACCTCGACATCAATCTGCAAGGCGTCGTAGCGCCAATACTCGACATCACAGTCAATCACGCGATCTTGCTGATCGCGGTTGATCCGCGTGATCGCCAGCGCTGGGCTTCCCGCGGTCACTTTTAGCGCGCTGGATGCCTGTTCGGGTAAACGCGTTGGCACCATATCAAATCGCACACGGCCGTATTTAATCCCATAGCGCGAAAGATACAGATCGGTTAAGGATCGGGTGAGATCGTCGTGGATGATGCCCGGGAAAAATTGCGGATTAAGGTAATGTTCAACGTAGAGCACCGCTCGCCCATCGATGTAGCGCAGCCGCCGTATTCGGTAGACCTCGCTCTGGGCGGGCAGGTTGAGCTTCTGGCACAGGCCGTCACTGGCGGTGATCTGACTGGCATCAATCAGTTCGGTCTGAGCAATCCGCCCCTGATCCTTTGCCATTGCATGAAAATGGCTGCGCTGTAGCGGATTATAGAGCATGCGTGGCGGAGAGATAAACCAACCACGACGTACCTCCCGATAAATAAGCCCCTCGACTTCGAGCTGGGTCAAGGCCTCGCGCAGGGTAATTCGAGTAGTTGAGAATTGCTCACTCAGGGTTCGCTCTGACGGCAGCCGACCTTCGGCTGAATAGAGGCCTGCCGCAATCTTTTCACTCAACGTCTTGCAGATAGCAGCGACGGTAGTCTGCGATTCACTCATCGGTCTTCAGCCTCATTTCAGTGCATTTTTGCACCACTGTGGCAATTAAAGATTGAGAATTTGTGCACTACTTAACAGCTATTAGCTTAAAAACGCTGCTTTATCACGCTGTCATATAATTATCACAAACGATCGTTAGATTGGCTTGGATCTTGCTGGACTAGACCAGCACTCACACACACTATCATCTGGAGCATCAGTTATGAAACAGTTGTTCGCGTCTGTCTTAACCACCGCGCTCGTTATGACAACGACCACCGCGTTTGCCGCCGATTCACTGGCCAGCCTTGAACAAGCCGCCAAAGCCGAAGGCACAGTAAACAGCGTGGGCATGCCTGATTCCTGGGCAAACTGGAAAGATACCTGGAATGATTTAAATACCAAATTCGGCATCAAGCACAGCGACACCGACATGAGCTCGGCGCAGGAAATTGCTAAATTCCTGGCGGAGAAAAACAATGCCAGCGCGGATATTGGTGACGTGGGTGCGGCATTTGGCCCGGTGGCGGTGAAGGAGGGCGTGACGCTGCCTTATAAACCTAGCACCTGGGATCAGGTTCCTAACTGGGCAAAAGATAAGGACGGTAATTGGGTGCTGGCCTACACCGGCACTATCGCTTTTATCATCGATAAATCACAGGTCAAAGACGAGCCGCACAGCTGGGCTGACCTGATGAAAAGCAAATATAAAGTGACTATCGGCGATGTCAGCACCGCGGCGCAGGCCGCTAACGGCGTCCTTGCTGCGACCTACGCGATGGGCGGCAACGAGAAAAACCTCAAACCGGGCCTCGAATACTTTGCTAAGCTGGCTAAAGCAGGGCGCCTGAGCCTTACCGATCCGGTTATCGCCTCGCTGGAAAAAGGCGAAGTGCAGGTTGGCGTCGTCTGGGACTTCAACGGCCTCAACTATCGTGACCAGATCGATAAAACTCGCTTTGATGTGGTAATCCCGACCGATGGCAGTATTACTTCCGGCTATTCCACCATCATTAACAAATACGGCAAGCATCCAAACGCGGCGAAATGGGCGCGTGAATATATCTTCTCCGATGCCGGTCAGATCAACCTTGCCCGTGGTTATGCCCGACCGATCCGCGCCGAGCATTTGACCCTGCCGGACGATGTGAAAGCCAAACTGCTGCCGAACAGCGAATACGCAAACGCCCATCCGATTGCGGATCCCGAAGCCTGGAACAAGAGTGCCAAGACTCTGCCACGTTTGTGGCAAGAGAACGTCATGATCAACCTGCAACAATAAATCCTCGTCATCTTTCGCACCTCTGATGCGTTGGCTGCGCAGGCTCACCCCGGTCACTGACTTGTGTCAGCTCCCGGGGACCTCGCCCGCTTGCCGCCTTCCAGAGACACGAAATATTTAGAGGATCCGTCCTTAGATATTCACTATTTTTTTAATTTTTATCAGGGTATTACGTAATGAAGAGCATTCTGGTGGTACTGGACGGCCTGAATTATCAGGTTGCCCGCGAAGCAATGGGATATTTACAGGCACAGTGTGCCGTCGGGCGCGGGCGCATGTATCAATTGGAATGCGAGCTGCCTTCGCTGTCTCGCCCGCTGTACGAATGTATTCTCACCGGCGTGACGCCGGTGCTGAGCGGCATTGTGCACAACCACGTCGACCGCCTTTCAACCGGTCGCAGCATCTTCCATTACGCCCGCGATGCCGGCTTAACCACGGCGGCGGCGGCCTATCACTGGGTCAGCGAGCTGTATAACCGTACACCGTTTACCCCTGCCCGCGATCGGCATACCGACGATAAAAGCCTGGCTATCCAGCACGGTCATTTCTATTACGACGACACTTATCCTGATTCACACCTGTTTGACGATGCCGAAAGCCTGCGTCTGAAGCACGACCCGGACTTTTTGCTGATTCATTCGATGAATATTGACGACACCGGGCACAAGTTTGGCCTCGACTCGATGCAGTATCGTAACAAGGCGCGTGTCGCCGACGGGATCCTATCGCACTATCTCGGCAGTTGGCTGGAAGCGGGTTATCAGGTCATCGTCACCGCCGATCACGGCATGAACAATGACCGCAGCCACGGCGGCATCCTGCCCGAAGAGCGTCAGGTGCCGATGTTTGTCTTTGGTAGCGCCTTCAGCTTACGCGAGGCCGCACCGCTGCAAACTGAACTGTGCGGCAGCGTTTGTGAATTACTCAATATCAGCCACGACAAACCGCACTGCGCGGATTTACTGGCCTGAATGGGGCCTAATGATGGGGAATAACGGATGAAAGCTAAGTGGCTTGCTCTGCTTTTTGTGCTGCCTTTTGCGGTGTTCTTCATTGCATTTCAGCTGGCACCGCTGCTGTGGGTCGCGGTCAGCAGTTTTTACAGTGACACCTATGAAGCCTGGGGGTTCGGCAACTATAGCGACATTCTGACCTCGCCATTCTATTTACAAGCGATGAAGTTCTCGCTGGATATTTCTGTCTGGTCGAGCATTTACGGTTTGCTGATCGCCTTGGTGAGTAGTTACTCACTTCGCCAGCTAGGCCCAACCAAGCTGCATAATTTCGTGATGTCCTTTACCAATATGACCAGCAATTTCGCCGGTGTTCCGCTGGCGTTTGCCTTTGTCATCCTGCTTGGCCTCAACGGCACGCTCACGCTTATCCTGCGTAAATACGGCCTGATGAGCAGCTTCAATCTTTACTCCAGAGACGGCCTGATTGTGCTGTATACCTACTTCCAAATTCCGCTGGGCGTGCTGCTGCTTTATCCCGCCTTCGACGGGCTGCGTGAAGACTGGAAAGAATCAGCGGCGCTGCTCGGTGCCGGAAAATGGCGCTTCTGGCGCTACATTGGATTACCGGTGCTGGCCCCGGCGCTGATGGGCACCTTCGTTATCCTGTTGGCCAACGCACTCGGGGCTTACGCCACGGTTTACGCGCTGACTACCGGTAACTTTAACGTCGTGCCGGTGCGTATCGCCGCGCTGGTCTCGGGTGACATCTCTCTCGACCCGAACATGGGCAGCGCGCTGGCGATACTGCTGGTGCTGCTGATGGCGCTGATTACGCTGATACACCAGTGGCTGTTACGCAGGAGCTACCTCAATGTGCGCTAAAGCCTATCTTCTGACCACTGCAGACTCGGAGGCGAACCATGTCGCGTGCTGAAAGTATCTATCATCGCCTGATTGTCTGGGTGCTGTTCATCGTTCTGCTACTGCCGCTGGCGGCGACGCTGGTCTATGCGCTAGTGGAAGAGTGGGGAGCGACGATTTTACCTAGCGGCTTCACCTTAAAATGGCTGATTGCGCTATGGAGCGATCCCCGTTTTCTGGTCGCGCTGGGGCACTCACTGATCATCTGCCTGGGGACGCTGCTGTTCTCGCTGCTGCTGATCCTGCCGCTGATGTTTGTGATTGCTTACTATTTCCCTAAGCTCGATGCGCTGATGAACGTGCTGATCCTGCTGCCGTTCGCCGTACCGCCGGTGGTGTCGTCAGTGGGGCTGATGGAGCTGTATTCCGCACCGCCGTTTGAGCTGACCGGCACGCCGTGGATTTTGATTGGCTGTTATTTCACTATCGCACTGCCGTTTATCTATCGGGCGATTTCCAACAACATTCAGGCTATCAATATGCGTGACCTGATGGACGCCGCCCACCTGCTCGGTGCCAGCACCTGGAAAGCCGCGTTGCTGGTTATTCTGCCGAACCTGCGTAAGGGCGCGACTATCGCAGTACTGCTTTCATTCTCGTTTCTAATCGGTGAGTTTGTGTTTGCTAACCTGCTGGTAGGCAGCCGCTATGAAACGGTACAGGTTTACCTCTACAACATGCGCAATGGCAGTGGCCATTTCACCAGCGCATTGGTTATCTCCTATTTCGTAGTCGTCCTGGTATTTACCCTGGTGGCTAATGCGATGAATAAAGGGAAACGCTAACGATGTCCTATCTGCAAGTCACCCAACTTAACAAGCATTACGGCCAGACACAGATTTTCAATAATATTGATTTCAGCGCCAAAGAGGGCGAGTTTGTCACGCTACTGGGGCCAAGCGGCTGCGGCAAATCGACGCTGCTGCGTTGCCTGGCGGGGCTGACATCGGTCGATAGCGGGCAAATTCTTTTACAGGGGCAGGATATCGTGCCGCTCACGCCGCAAAAGCGCGGTATCGGCATGGTGTTTCAGAGCTACGCGCTGTTCCCTAATATGACGGTAGAAGGCAACGTCGCGTTTGGACTGAAGATGCAGCGCATCTCCGCCAGCGAGACCCAGCGCCGGGTGGCAGAAGTGTTGGCGCTGGTGGAGCTGAACGAGTTTTCACGCCGCTATCCGCATCAGCTTTCCGGCGGCCAGTGTCAGCGCGTGGCGCTGGCCCGTTCTCTCGTTACCCAGCCGCGCCTGCTACTGCTCGACGAGCCGCTGTCCGCGCTCGATGCCCGTATCCGTAAACATTTGCGTGAACAAATCCGCCGTATCCAGCGCGAAATGAACCTGACGGCAATCTTCGTTACCCACGATCAGGAAGAGGCGCTGACCATGTCGGATCGTATTGTTTTAATGAATAAAGGACAAATCGTACAGAATGGCGATGCCGAAACATTGTATACTGCACCGGTCAATGCCTTCGCGGCCGGGTTTATTGGCAGCTACAACCTGCTGACCGCCGAACAGGCGCATCGCTTGACCGGGCAAAATTATCAATCCCAGGTGGCTATCCGCCCTGAATCGATCGCGCTTTGTGCGCCAACTCAGGGAATTCCCGCCCGTATTCTGAATCACAGCCTGCTGGGCAACGTGGTTCGTTATCGTGTTATGGCTCACAATGTCGAACTCTCTGTGGACGTTTTAAACCGTTCTGTTGCGTCTCTTTATGCTGAGGGGACCGATATTGGTCTACAGTTAGATCTTGATACCTTACGGGAAGTTGCATGAGTCTGGCGCTGTTTGATCTTGATGAAACGCTGATAAACGGCGACTGTTCTAGCCTGTGGTCGGCCTTTATGGTTGAGCAAGGTTGGGTTGCGGATCCTGACTTTTTTCTGCAACAGGACGCTGAGATGATGCGCCTGTATGCGTTGGGTCAAATGGACATGACGGCATACATGAACTGGACGCTGACTCCGCTAAAGGATCGCAGCGAAGCCGACGTCGCCGTTATGGTGCAGCGCTTTGTGCATGAGGTGATTGCCGGACGTGTCTACGCCGATGCGCGCCAGTGCCTGGCCGAGCATCAGGCGAAAGGCGATCGAACTATCGTGATTTCGGCCTCCGGCGTACATTTGGTGGCACCGATTGCGCAATACCTTGGCATTGACGAAGCGTTGGCTATTGGCGTTGAGATCCGAAAAGGTATTTTTACCGGTTTTACCCAAGGTGTTCTGACTTTCCGTGAAGGAAAGGTGGCGCGGCTGATGACCCTGCTCGATCAGGACGAAACTCAGCTCGCCAATGCCAGTTTTTATTCGGACTCGCACAACGATTTGCCGTTGCTCAATAAGGTCGGCAAACCCTGTGCCGTTAATCCGGATGTCATCCTGCTCCAACACGCCAGGCAGGCAGGATGGCCGATACATGCCTGGCGGTAAAGGAGTTCGTGTTTAGTGTTAACTCTTCTTCATTTGCTTTCTGCTATTTCATTGCTCGTGTGGGGTACGCATATTGTGCGTACTGGCATCATGCGTGTTTTTGGTGCCAATTTGCGCCGCGTTCTCAGCAGCAGTGTTGAAAAAAAGCCTCTGGCGTTTGTTTCGGGTATCGGAGTGACCGCGCTGGTGCAGAGCAGTAACGCCACCGCGCTGCTGGTCACCTCATTCGTCGCTCAAGGGCTGGTGGCGCTCTCCCCCGCCTTGGTGATTATTCTGGGGGCCGACGTCGGGACCGCGCTAATGGCGCGCGTATTAACCTTCGACCTGTCCTGGCTATCGCCCCTGCTTATTTTCGTCGGCGTCTCGTTCTTCATCAGCCGAAAACAGACGCGCGCGGGTCAGATGGGCCGCGTGTGCATTGGCCTCGGGCTGATCCTGCTGGCGCTAGAGCTGATTGTTGCTGCAGCAACGCCCATTACCCAGGCCTCCGGGGTCAAGGTGTTGTTCTCCTCGCTGACCGGCGACATCATTCTTGATGCCTTGACCGGTGCGCTGTTTGCCATTATCAGTTACTCCAGCCTGGCTGCGGTGCTGCTGACCGCCACGCTTGCCGCTACCGGCGTTATCTCGTTGAAGGTTTCGCTGTGTCTGGTGATCGGCGCGAATCTGGGCAGCGGTATTCTGGCTATGATTAACGCCAGCAAACAAAATGCCGCCGGACGCCGAGTCGCGTTAGGTAGCCTGCTGTTTAAGCTGATTGGCTGCGTCATTGTGCTGCCGTTCATCGGGCCGCTCACCGCACTGTTGGCTAAAATCGGCATTCCCGATGAAGAGCTGGTGATCTATTTCCACGTGTTCTACAACCTTATCCGCTGTCTGGCGCTAGTTCCTGCCGCCGGAATGATGGCGAAAATTTGTGAGCTGTGGATTGCCGATGTGCCAGAGGATGACCCGCGTTTGCGCCCGCGTCATCTTGACGTCAGCGCTATCGACACCCCTTCGCTGGCGCTGGCTAACGCGGCGCGCGAAACCCTGCGCATGGGCGATGTGGTTGAACATATGCTCACTCTCGAACATGAGGTGATGCACGGCAAAATTACCCACGATCGCGAGGTTCGCCGCCTCGATGACGACGTTGACGTGTTGTATACCGCTATCAAACTGTATCTGGCGCAGATCCATAAAGAGGATTTGGGCGAGGATGATTCTCGTCGCTGGGCTGAAATTATCGAGATGGCGCTTAACCTGGAACAGGCTGGCGATATTATTGAGCGCATGACCGGTGATATTGCCTCCAAGTCACACGATGTTCGCCGCGCGTTTTCTGCCGAAGGTTTATCTGAACTCGATAATCTGCACGAAAAGCTGGTGGATAACCTGCGCCTCAGCCTGTCGGTGTTCCTGTCCAACGATTTGACCAGCGCTAAACGCCTGCGCCGTTCCAAGCACCGTTTCCGGCTGCTCGATCGCCGCTATGCGCACGCTCACGTCGACCGACTGCACCAGCACAACGTGCAAAGTATTGAAACCAGTTCGCTGCATCTCGGCCTGTTGGGCGACATGAAACGCCTTAACTCGCTGTTCTGCGCGGTGGCCTACAACGTGCTGGATAAAGACGAACAAGACGACGAGCGCGACGACCTCGACGACGTACCGGGCCTGGCAAAATAACGCAAGATTGACCGGTACGGTGCCTGGTTTCGCCATAAAAAAAGGGTCTCGATATTCTCGAGACCCTTTTTTTATTTCACTAAGCGAGACTACTCCTGCGTTTTCTGGTCTTTATTTACCGGACGACCCGACCAGTAACCGGCCAGCAGGGAACCGGAAAGGTTGTGCCATACCGAGAAAATAGCCCCCGGCAGCGCGGCAATAGGGGTGAAGTACAGCTTACCCAGGGTCGCCGCCAGTCCTGAGTTCTGCATGCCAACCTCTAGCGCGATGGTGCGGCAGGTGGTTTCATCGAAACCAAACAGCTTGCCGCCCCAGTAGCCGCTAAGCAGCCCGATGGCGTTATGTAGGATAACCGCCGCCACGACCACCAATCCTACCGAGCCGATCAGGCCCTGGCTGGCGGCGATCACCGCGCTAATGATGGCCAGAATACAGACCATCGAAAAGATCGGCAGGAAAGGCTCAATGCGCTTCACCGTCCTGGTAAACAGATGATGCACAATCAGGCCCGCGAGGATAGGCACCACCACAATCTGCAGAATGCTGAGCAGCATGCCTTCAACGTCAACCTTGATGTGAGTGTTGACGTACAGGCGCGTCAGCAGCGGCGTGGCGAACACCCCAACCAAAGTCGAGACGGAGGAGATGGTCACCGAAAGTGCCACGTCGCCTTTAGCTAGATAAATCATTACGTTGGATGCAGTTCCGCTGGCAACGCTGCCCACCAGGATCATCCCAGCCGCCAGATCGTCAGGCATGTGGAACAGCTTGGCCAACAGCCAGGCCGCCAGCGGCATCACCAGATAATGCAGGAAAGTGGCCGCAGCCACCGGCGCAGGGCGAGATAGCACGCGCTTGAAATCACCAAACTCAAGCGTCACGCCCATCGCAAACATAATCAGCATTAGCAGAGTGCTGACGTGGGGACCGATAGGCGTAAACGTCGTCGGCGTATAATAGGCGGCAACCGCCAGTAAAACGGCCCATAATGGAAACAGGCGTGTGATTTTGGCTAACATGCAGGGTAACCCTCTGTGAATTATCGTTTTATTATTAATGTTGTGTTTTTTGGTTAAAAAAAACCGGGTCTCTCAACCCGGCTTATGCACTCTATTGGCTGGGATCGGAAATCGACTAATCCTGCTCGAATAGGTTGTGGTGTAACTTCTGCACCACCTGATTGGCGTCGTCGCCCGGCACCAGGAAGCACAGATTGTAGCTGCTGGCGCCGTAGCAAATCATGCGAATATTGAACGGGTCCAGCACGCCAAAGACTTCTTTACCGACGCCGCAGGCCTGTGACAGCTTGTTGCCGATAATCGCGATCAGCGCCAAATTCTCTTCAACCTCAACGCGACAGAGTGAGGAAAGCTCCGTCAGCAGCGAGGTGGTCAACAGGCTATCGCCAGATGAGGTCGAACCGGTGGTGTCTAGCGTTAGCGCAACGCTGACTTCCGAGGTGGTGATCAGGTCGACGGAAATATTGTGGCGCGCCAGAATATTAAACAGCTCGGCCAGAAAACCCTGTGAGTGCAGCATGCTCAGGCTATGTAAGGTTAACAGCGTTTGCTTGCGGCGCAGGGCCAGCGCGCGGAACAGTGGCGGGTTTTCGGTGGTATCGCACACCAGCGTGCCGCCGGCAGAGGGATCTTTACTCGACCCGACGAAGACCGGAATACCGCGACGAACCGCGGGCAGCAGGGTGGCAGGATGCAGCACTTTTGCACCGAAGGTCGCCATTTCGGCCGCTTCTTCAAAGGCAATGCGGTCAATGCGCTTAGCGCCCGGCACCAGGCGTGGATCGGTGGTGTAAATGCCCGGTACATCGGTCCAGATATCGACACGAGAGGCGTGCAGCGCTTCACCCAGCAGAGCAGCGGTATAGTCGCTGCCGCCGCGGCCCAGCGTGGTGGTGCGACCTTTCGGCTCGGCACCAATAAAGCCCTGGGTAATAATCAGCGCTTCCTGCAGGCGAGGCAGCAGCAGCTGAGTCGTTAGCTCAAGCAGCGTCTGGGTGTCCGGCTCGGCTCGACCAAAACGGTCGTTGGTGCGCATGATCTTGCGCACGTCGAACCATTCGGCGGAAACATTACGCTGGCGCAGAATTTCAACAAACAGCAGGGTCGACATCATTTCGCCGTGGCTGACCAATTCGTCGGTCAGCGCCATTGAGGTAGCCAGGCTCGCCGCCTCGGACAGCATGCTGATGTTTTCCAGCATCCGTTCGATTTCTTCATGGATCACCGAAGGCTGATCCAGGCAATCAATGATGGCGTTTTGAATACGGCGAATTTCATCCAACAGGAATGCGCGACGATCGCTGTCTTTACCCTCGGCCAGTTCAACCAGCAGGTTAGTCACACCCGCCGAGGCGGAGAGGACGACGACGCGGACGTCAGGATTGGAAAGTACCACATCGGCGCTGCGGTTCATGGCTGCGAAGTCCGCCACGCTGGTGCCACCAAATTTGGCAATGACCGTGCTGCTCAGTGGCGACAAGTCTGCGTTGCGGGATGCTGCTTGATTCATTTGAAACCTCGTGTCAGGGTCGCCCTTCTTAAGACGGCCTTTTTAATTGCATATTCCTTGGCACAAGGGTAGAGCGGGAAACGGGAGCAGGCGTAGAAATGCTACGATACACCCAGAAGCGCCCCACCATGCCAATAGCTCCGTGAGCTATAGCGGTGACAACCCAGGGGATTCAGCCCCTGTAGTCGATCTTTTCCCAACCGTTGGGTGTCTGACCTCGGCGTCGCACCCCATAATGTACCTTCGCAGGATACGGTTCCTCCGATACATTGCCTGGGCGACGCGCCTCTTCTGGCCCGTACGCGCGGACGCGTACAAGTTAGGCGCTTAGAAATAACGGGTTCTGCGCCATCTGTCAACGATCAGAGGCCTTCTCTGGCATATTTTGCCGAATTGTCATCTATTATTCACGGCAGCACTTAACTATTACCCGTTAAAGCCAACTGTTATTGCCTATCGCAAGAAACGCAAGAAATGCATCTCATCGATTAAAATACCAGATACAATCAAGGCAGTTGCGCTAAAAAATAGTCAAGATGTCACCTTACATTCTCAGCCTAAGAGCATTGCTATGAAAAATATAAATCCAACTCAGACCGCTGCCTGGCAAGCCCTGCAGCAGCACTTCGACGAAGTTAAAGATGTTACAATTAGTCAACTGTTTGATGAAGATAGCGACCGTTTTTCCAAGTTCTCGGCCACGTTTGACGATCAAATTCTGGTGGATTTCTCTAAGAACCGTATCACGCAAGAAACCCTGGACAAGCTGCAGGCGCTAGCTAAAGAAACCGATCTGCCAGCAGCCATTAAATCGATGTTCTCCGGTGAAAAAATTAACCGCACCGAAGACCGCGCCGTGTTGCACGTCGCCTTGCGTAACCGCAGCAACACGCCAATCGTCGTTGACGGCAAAGACGTGATGCCAGAAGTTAACGCGGTACTGGCAAAAATCAAAAGCTTCACCGAGCGGGTGATTGGCGGCAGTTGGAAAGGCTACACCGGTAAGCCAATCACCGATATTGTGAATATCGGCATTGGCGGTTCAGACCTGGGCCCGTTCATGGTGACCGAGGCGCTGCGCCCGTATAAAAATCATCTGAATATGCATTTCGTTTCTAACGTCGACGGCACCCACATTGCCGAAACGCTGAAACCGCTGGATCCGGAAACTACGCTGTTCCTGGTGGCGTCTAAAACCTTTACTACGCAAGAAACCATGACCAACGCCCACAGCGCGCGCGACTGGTTCCTGGCCACCGCCGGTGATGATAAGCACGTTGCCAAACACTTCGCGGCGCTGTCTACCAATGGGAAAGCGGTGTCCGAGTTTGGCATCGACACCGACAACATGTTCGAGTTCTGGGACTGGGTCGGCGGTCGTTACTCATTATGGTCCGCGATTGGCCTGTCGATTGCTCTGTCAGTCGGTTTTGAGAATTTCGAAAAACTGCTGAGCGGCGCCCATGCGATGGATAAACACTTCGCCGAAACGCCGGCCGAGAAAAACCTGCCGGTGATCCTGGCGCTGATCGGTATCTGGTATAACGATTTCTACGGCACCGAAACCGAAGCGATTCTGCCGTACGATCAATACCTGCACCGCTTTGCGGCCTATTTCCAACAGGGAAATATGGAGTCCAACGGTAAATACGTTGACCGTAACGGCAACCCTGTGACCTACGAAACCGGTCCAATCATCTGGGGCGAGCCGGGTACCAACGGTCAGCACGCGTTTTACCAGCTGATCCACCAGGGCACCAAAATCGTTCCTGCCGACTTTATTGCACCGGCAATTAGCCACAACCCGTTAAGCGATCATCACGCTAAACTGCTGTCCAACTTCTTTGCCCAAACCGAGGCCTTAGCCTTTGGCAAGTCGCTGGAAGTGGTTGAAGAAGAGTTTGCGGCACAGGGTAAAACGCCTGAAGACGTCAAGCACGTTGCGCCTTTCAAAGTGTTTGAAGGCAACCGCCCAACTAACTCTATCCTGCTGCGTGAAATCACCCCTTACAGCCTGGGTGCGCTGATTGCGCTGTATGAGCACAAAATCTTTACCCAAGGCGCAATCCTCAATATCTACACCTTCGACCAATGGGGCGTGGAATTGGGCAAGCAACTGGCTAGCCGCATCCTGCCAGAGCTTGAAAGCGGTGCCAGCGTGAGCGGTCATGACAGTTCTACCAACGGTCTGATCAATCGTTTCAAAAACTGGCGCGGCTAAGCAGGTGCTCGGCGATAGCGAATAATTTGCCGGGTAATTATTAGTCGTATTTAGTTGTGTAAAGGGGCTAACTGCTTGGCAGTTGGCCCCTTTTTGTAGTGATAAAAGCCATAACAAAAAATAGTGCCGCTTGCCGCGAGTTCTGACTTTATCCATCTCGACCCTGTGGTATTCTTCTGCCATTAATTTTTTAAAGTGGGATGTAGATCACATGGCAGGATCACATAAGTCAACGATGATTGCGGTCATCATGCAGCGGATCTTAAACGTTTTTTTATTGGGGCTGGCGGCGATCCTGATGCTCTTTTTGGGCCGGGAAACCTATCATCTGGCGCTGGTACTCTTCGTTAATAATGACGAATCCTCCTCGTATATGTTGATCGAAGGTATCGTCATTTACTTCCTGTATTTCGAATTCATTGCGTTGATAGTTAAGTATTTTTCTTCGGGCTATCACTTCCCGTTGCGCTATTTTGTCTATATCGGCATTACCGCGATTATTCGCTTCATCATCGTCGACCATAAAAGCCCGGTCGATACCCTGCTGTACACCGTGGCGATCCTGGTGTTGGTCGTGACCCTTTATCTGGCTAACGGCGAACGCCTTAAGCGTGAGTAAATCTTCTCCCCGGCGGGATTACCGCCGGGGCAATCTGCGCTAGAATACCCCTCTGAATTCCTTTATCTGGTAGAAACTGCTACCCGATCGGAGCGTATCGATGTCTGAATCAACTGTTCCCTTTCCTGATGCTATTCATTGGTTTGAATACTCTTCTGACGTTCCTCCCGAGATTGTAGACTGGCTGCTGGAAATGGGCTCGATGACCCGTCGTTTTGAACAGCACTGTTCTACGGTCAGCGTGACGCCGCAGCGCGAAGGTTTTATCCAACGAGAGCAGCTCAGCGCAGAAGAGGCCGAGCAGCTCCCGCTAAGCGAGCGCTATTGGCTGCGTGAAGTGGTGCTGTTTGGCGATGACATTCCGTGGTTACTAGGCAGAACGGTGATACCCGTTGAAACGCTGACCGGGCCAGACCAGGCGCTAGTCGATCTCGGTACTCTGCCGCTTGGGCGCTATTTGTTCAGCGGTAATAAGCTCACCCGTGACTATATTCACCTCGGACAGCAGGCGGAACACTGGGTTAGACGTTCTCGCTTAAGGCTTTCCGATAAACCGCTGCTGTTGACCGAAATCTTTTTAACCGCCTCGCCCGTTTATCACTCATCTAAAAAAGCCGGGGCGGGCAACGCGTAATAATCATGTCTCAAGGGAGAACACTATACTGATGGCGACTGCAATGCAGGGACAGTGGCGCGACTACTGCCGTTTAATGAGGATCGATAAGCCGATAGGCTCGCTGTTGCTAATGTGGCCGACGCTGTGGGCGCTGTGGCTGGCCAGCGACGGCAGGCCACCGGTCAAGATCTTGATTGTGTTTGTGCTCGGCGTTTTCTTTATGCGCGCGGCGGGCTGTGTGATCAACGATTATGCCGACAGGAAAGTAGACGGCCACGTTAAACGTACCGCTGCACGGCCTCTGGCAAGCGGCGCGGTGACCAGCGGGCAGGCCAAGAAGCTGTTCGGCGCGTTGGTGCTGGCCTCGTTCTGCCTGGTGCTGCTGCTGAACGGTAAAACGATTCTGCTTTCCGTGGTGGGGCTGGCGCTGGCGTGGGTCTATCCGTTCGTCAAGCGCGTCAGTCACCTGCCGCAGGTCGTTCTGGGTGCCGCCTTTGGCTGGGCAATTCCGATGGCTTTTATGGCGGTCAGTGAGTCATTGCCGCTGAGCTGCTGGCTGCTGTTCATCGCCAATCTTTGCTGGACCGTGGCCTACGATACGCAGTATGCGATGGTCGACAGAGACGACGACCTGAAGATAGGCGTTAAGTCGACCGCGATCCTGTTTGGTCGTAATGACAATCTGATCATCGGGCTGTTGCAGCTGGCCACGCTGCTGTTGATGGCGCTGGTGGGGCATCTTAATCAGCTTGGCGCGCCGTTTTACTGGTCGCTGCTGCTGGCCGCCTGTCTGTTTGTTCATCAGCAGAAGATGACCGCCAACCGCCAGCGTGAGCAGTGTTTCCAGGCGTTCCGTAATAATAATTACGTCGGCATGGTGATGTTTATCGGCATCCTGCTTAGCCTGGGAATGGCGGCCGTGTAGCGAGTCAGGTCAAAAAAGAAAAACCCCGCTAAACATAGCGTTTAGCGGGGTTTTTTTATTTTAGAGCACCGACGGTGATCAGTGGTCGGTGTCCCTGACGTCGACCTTGGCCTCCGCCAGAGGCTCAGTCGCCACCGGCAGTTCAGACGGCATGCCCACGCTTTCAATGGTGAGGCGAATGTCCGGCGTGATCAGGTCGCGCAGGATAGTGTAAATTTCCTGAGTATGCTCCGGGATCGCATCACCGATATCATTGATATAGCCTTCATCGCGCAGCGTGCCGACGAGGGTGGTAAATACCGCCTTATCAAAGAATTCCGGTGCATTGATACCGTGCAGTACCGACAAACGCTGCGCCATGATACGGCTCTCTTTCTCCAGCGCACCGCGACTGATGCTCGGATTGTTGCTGAGCAGCGAGAGCGTGATAGCGTAACGTTGCAGCGTTTCACGCACGCCCGCGGCCAGCAGCTGCAGCGGACGGCCGCGTGACGGATTGAGCAACAGCTGGTCGCCCTCCACCACGATCAGCTCCTGACGCGCCAACTCGGCAGTCAAGACCTCAAGCACGCCGCCAAGCTGCTGCTTGTTGTAGTGCATGAACAGCTCGGCCTTCATCATCGGGTAAATCAGCTCGACCTGACGCAGCAGCTCGGGCTTGCTCACCTTGTTGTGATAAAGCACGATGCTGGCGATCAGCGACGGCATCACTAACAGATGATGAATGTTATTCCGGTAATAGGTCATCAGCACCGCCTGCTCGCGCGGCAGAATGATGATATCGCCAATGTTGTCCTTCTCGACCTGGAACTTGTTCATGTTCAGGGCGTGATCCAGCAGCTGGTTTGCAGACAGGTCTGGCACCGTTGAATCCGCTGCATAAGGCGCGTTGCGCAGCAGTTGCAGATAGCAATCAAGTTGCTCAATCAGCTGCTCACGCGTCAGGGAACGCTGGCGTGAGGCGAGCAACGCCGTCGAACACAGGTTCATCGCGTTGGCGGCAGCCGAATTGTTGATACGCACCATGATGGTTTCTGCAATGTCCTGCACCGTAGGCGTTAACCAGTTTGGGCGATGGGCCTCGATGGGGTCGATAGATTCACGCCACTGGGGAACTTTCTTATTAAGATAAGGCGTCAGGTGCAGCGGTTCGCCAAAGTTCACATAGCCCTGACCCAGGTTGCGAAGTTTACGCAAACCGTTGATCATCTGGAGGAAGCTTTCTTTTTCTTTCGTCGCACCGCGCAGCTCTTTGGCATAAGTGCCGACTTCCATCACGTGCTCGTAACCGATATAAATCGGCACGAGCGTGATAGGACGGGAACCGCCGCGCAACATTGCCTGAATGGTCATCGACAGCGTACCGGTTTTTGGCTCCAGCAGTCGGCCCGTGCGCGAACGTCCGCCTTCGACGAAATATTCCACCGAGTAGCCGCGGCTAAACAGCTCGCCAAGATATTCACGGAAAACCGTGGAGTACAGCTTATTGCCTTTGAAGGTACGACGAATAAAGAACGCACCCAGACGGCGGAAAATAGGTCCGGCCGGCCAGAAGTTCAGATTGATACCGGCCGCAATGTGCGGCGGCACCAGCCCCTGATGGTAAAGTACGTAAGACAGCAGCAGATAGTCCATATGGCTGCGATGGCAGGGTACATAAACAATTTCCTGGCCATCCTGGGCTAACTGACGCACGCGTTCGGCATTGTTAACGTTAATGCCCTTATAGAGGCGGTTCCAGGTCCAGCTTAGCACGCGATCGGAGAGGCGCACGGCTTCATATTTGAAGTCGGCGGCAATCTCTTCCATCAGGGCAATGGCATTTTGCTGTGCCTTGTCGTGAGAGATTTTTTTACTGCGTGCCTCGTCTTCTATGGCTTTTTCGATGGCTTTCGACGCCAGCAGCTTGTTAAACAAGTCCTGACGGGCAGGTATGCGCGGACCCACAGCCGCCAGCCGCTGACGAGAGAAATGCATGCGCGCAACGCGAGCGAGCTTAAGGGCAAAATGATGCTCTGTGCCGTGCTTGTCTGCCATCTCGCGCAGTGACACGGTATTAGAAAAGCGCACAAAGCTGTCGCGCCCCAGCCACCAGACGGCAAAAAACTTCTGTACGCCGTTGAGAATGCGCAAATGCGGAGTATCTTGACCCTCGCGGCCAGGAGCACGGCCAAACATCACCGATACCGGCAGCATTTGAATATCCAGATTAGGATTACTGCGATGCAGCTCCAGATATTCGCGCACCAGTCTCACCGATTTACGCTTCGGCTGATAGTAAGAAAATACTCGCGGGCCTTCGCTGATAAACACGTGGCTTTGCAGCTGGACGCCGTCGATTTCAAGCGGAATAAGAGGGTCGGGCAGGTCCTGCGCCAGACACTCGGCTCTGAGAGTGAGAAGGTCTGCCTTGGAGTTATAAGGCAAAACATACAGAATTGGACGAGTCGGATCTAAACGCAACTCCGTAACCGGATCTGTAGGAATGACCTTGCTTCTCACCAGCAACGAGAGCGGTATATTGAGCAAGGTATAATAAAGTCTACGCCATCCTGACATAAAAAACGTAAAGCCTCTTGTTAGCAAGTCGCCGCAAGGATACCAGAAAGCCGGTATGAGATCTGTGGTGATAGAACAACGAAATCAGGCTAAAATGCCCTAAATTAAACTAAGACGTAAAAATACAATGCCAAATCAGGTCACTGGATTCACCCGTATATATAAGGCAGCGGGCTATTCTTTAAAAGGATTAAAAGCGGCATGGAAGAATGAGGCCGCGTTTCGAGAGGAGTCTCTCGTTATAGTCCCTGCTATCTTACTGTCATTTTACCTGGATGTGAGCCAAATCGAGCGCATTTTAATGGATGGATCGCTGATTCTGGTCATTCTGGTCGAATTATTGAACAGCGCCGTTGAGGCCGCTATCGATCGTATCGGTCCCGAACACCATGAGCTTTCCGGTCGGGCAAAGGATATGGGATCGGCCGCGGTGTTTATTGCCATCGGTTTTGCCCTGTTTACCTGGGCGGTGATCCTGCTGCCCCGTTGGCTTTAATTTATAAGTATTTCAATGTCGCTATTTTGTTCACTCTTTGGTTTTCATTCAACCGTTACCTGTATATACTCACAGCTGGACTGTATAAACAACCAGGGGGCGGAATGAAAGCACTAACGGCCAGACAACAAGAGGTCTATGACCTTATTCGCGATCATATCGCCACCACCGGTATGCCGCCAACTCGTGCAGAAATTGCCACTCGTCTGGGGTTCCGTTCGCCTAACGCAGCAGAAGAGCATTTAAAGGCTCTGGCGCGCAAGGGAGTGATTGAAATTGTATCGGGCGCTTCTCGCGGTATTCGACTGCTGATGGAAGAAGAAGAAGGCCTGCCGCTGATTGGTCGCGTAGCCGCCGGTGAACCTCTGCTGGCAACGCAGCACATTGAGGCGCACTACCAGGTCGATCCGGCGATGTTTAAGCCTAACGCCGACTTCCTGCTGCGCGTCAGCGGTATGTCGATGCGTGACATTGGCATCCTTGACGGCGATCTGCTCGCGGTTCACAAAACGCAGGAAGCCCGCAACGGCCAGGTCGTTGTCGCGCGAATAGATGACGAAGTCACGGTTAAACGTTTGAAAAAGCAGGGTAACACCATTCATCTGCTGCCAGAAAACAGCGATTTCGAGCCGATAATCGTCGATCTTCGCGAGCAAAACTTCAGCATTGAAGGCCTTGCCGTCGGCGTGATCCGCAACGGTGACTGGTCTTAACTGTAAGACGGATGGTTGGTGTCAATCACCCGCGCTATTTGTAGCCTGACTCGCGGTGCGCAGGGCCGTGCTTATAGCGGCACGATTAATAGCACACCTTGACGGCACGATTTATCTGTACGATTTATCAGTACTCTCACCAGCACGATTTCCAGCACTAGCAAAACGGCCCTATGCGGTTTTGCCCATCGCCCCTTGATTGGGGCGATACTCTTTATGAGGGGCAGAAGGGTTTATGAAGGACAATATGCGATCGCTTTTTTCACTGGCTGCACTCACAAAAACCTTCCTTAGCCCGGCCGATAAGGCGCTATGGCTCTTGGCCTTGCCGATGATTTTCTCCAATATCACCGTGCCGTTGCTGGGGTTAGTCGACACTGCAGTAATCGGACATCTCGACAGCCCCAACTATCTTGGCGGCGTGGCGGTCGGTGCGATGGTGACCAGCTTCCTGTTTATGCTGCTCCTGTTCCTGCGCATGAGCACCACCGGTCTAACCGCTCAGGCCTTGGGCGCGCGCGATAACCTCGCACTGGCTCGGGCCTTCGTTCAACCCTTTCTGCTGGCGCTGATTGCCGGATCGCTAATCTTCCTGTTTCGTCACTTGCTCATTTCGGTCGCGCTCAATATTGTCGGCGGCAATGAGGCAGTGTTGCAACAGGCAAAAATCTTCTTGTCAATTCGCTGGTACAGTGCACCGGCCTCGCTGGCCAACATGGTGATCCTGGGTTGGTTGCTGGGCATTCAATACGTCCGCGCACCGGTAATCATGCTGATTGCTGGCAACCTGCTAAACGTGATCCTCGATCTCTGGTTAGTGGTCGGGCTGGGTTGGAACGTGAAGGGTGCCGCCGTTGCTACCGCCAGCTCAGAGTATGCGACGCTGGCGCTGGGCCTGTGGCTCGTCTATCTGGTGATGAAAAGGCGCGGCATCGGCTGGGCGCAGTTGCAACAGGCGTGGCGTGGCAACGTTCGCCAGCTGATTGCCCTAAACCGCGACATCATGCTGCGTTCGCTGCTGCTGCAACTTTGTTTTGCCTCATTGACCATCATCGGTGCGCGGCTTGGCAGTCAAACGGTGGCCGTGAACGCCGTGCTGATGAACCTGCTGACTTTTACCGCCTTTGCATTGGACGGTTTTGCCTACGCGGTGGAGGCCCATTCGGGGGAAGCCTTTGGCGCTCGCGACAGCAGCCGTTTGCTGCACGTATGGCACGCCGCCTGTCGCCAGGCGGGGCTGGTGGCCCTGGCTTTTGCCCTCATTTATGCGCTGGCGGGTGAACAAATTGTCAATCTAATGACCTCACTGCCTGAATTGCGCACCCTGGCCGACCACTATCTTGGCTGGCAGATTGTATTGCCGCTGGTGGGAGTCTGGTGTTATCTGCTAGACGGGATGTTTGTCGGCGCAACGCGAGGGCGTGAAATGCGTAACAGCATGGCGATAGCCGCGTTGGGCTACGGTCTGTCGCTGCTGACCTTACCCCTGCTGGGCAACCACGCGCTGTGGCTGGGCCTCACGGTATTTCTTGGGCTGCGCGGCGTGGCGCTGGGCTGGATATGGCGTGGTCACTGGCGGCGCAGGACTTGGCTTTAATTCTTTAGATTAATCCTAGTTATAGCCTTTATCACTCAATTCACCTGCAGAGTCGAAATCATCGACTACAATTAGTCATGTTGATAAGCATTTATCAAATGCAGAAAAACCTAAGCTAAACAGGAGAGTTGATTATGAATAAGGACCAGGCAGACGGTAACTGGAAGCAGTTTAAAGGTAAAGTGAAAGAGAAATGGGGTAAGTTGACCGACGATGACCTGACAGTAGTGGAAGGTAAACGCGATCAGCTTGTCGGGAAGATTCAGGAAAGATACGGATATCAGAAAGATCAGGCTGAAAAGGAACTTAAGTCCTGGGAAGCAGATAACAAATACCATTGGTAATTGCTGATTTCCTCCGAATCTGCATCCTGAGATGTAAAGCTGCTCCTACCCAAGACGCTTTTCAGGATGCAGGGTACAGGGACGTACCCAACAAATTCACTTCGCTTAATTAAATCCCCCCGTCATTCCACCATCAACGCGTGATTTTCTCATTGCGTGTTCAAGGGTTTCTTGCGGATACACAGTGCCGTTTATATCAACTCCCCCCTTAGCATTCTCGCCATCAGGTAGAGCTTTTAGCGCTTCTTCACCGCAATGCTGTGGTCGTGCTCGCAGTGTTCGTGACTGTCACAGGATTCGACCAGCGCACACTCGGCACACAGGCCGTGGGCCTCAACGACCGAATGTCGCAGAGCGAACCCCGAGTCTACCGCCAGCTTGGCGAGTCTTTCTTCAATGCCTTCGGTCGTCTTTTCAGTCACTAAACCGCAGCGATCGCAGATAAACAGCGCAGAAGTATGGCTCGGTTCTTCAAAGTGATGGCAAAGCACATAGCTGTTGGCAGATTCAACGCGATGGATAAAGCCCTGTTCGAGCAAGAAATCCAGCGCGCGATAAACGGTGGGCGGTTTGGCCTGAGGTTCTGTTTTGCGCAAGAGATCGAGTAAGTCATAGGCGCTAATGGCTCCCGGTAATTCGGTCATCAGGCGCAATACTTCCAGCCGCTGCGGGGTCAGCCGAACGCTACGTTGCTGACATAAATGCTCAGCCTGAGAGAGTAAATTTTCCGTAGTGGTTGAGTTCATCGCGACGTCTCTGCATAAATAGAAGCCCGATTTTACCACGCTTCTGTGTAATCGCCGAGAGCTGTGCCGCAGTTACTTCTTGACCCACGGCGGGCATCGGCCTGACCTTCGGCGTCCCACCGGCGGGCGCTTATATGTTATAGTAGCGCATACTTCAGCTAATTCCGGTATCCACGTACACCCTAATTTTCGTGTACTGCATGGCGTACGGAGAAAGCGTCAATTAGCCTAAATAGATAAAAATGCTCGAAAATAAACCCGATTCCTTAGCTGTTAACAGCGGCAGTCTGCCACAGAGTTCATCAACCTATTCGGCCCAGCGTTTTTCCATTGCGCCAATGCTGGATTGGACCGATCGCCACTGCCGTCATTTTCACCGCCTGATGAGCGGTGAGGCGCTGCTGTACACCGAAATGGTCACTACCGGCGCTATTATTCATGGTAAAGGCGACTATCTAGAGTTTGGCGATCCCGAGCATCCCGTTGCGCTGCAGCTGGGTGGCAGCAATCCACAAGATTTGGCGACCTGCGCCAAACTGGCCGAGCAGCGCGGCTATGATGAAATCAATCTCAACGTCGGTTGCCCGTCCGATCGCGTACAGAACGGCATGTTCGGTGCCTGCCTGATGGGGCAGGCCACATTGGTGGCCGATTGCATCAAGGCCATGCGCGATGTGGTGTCTATTCCGGTCACGGTGAAAACCCGCATTGGCATCGACGATCAGGACAGCTACGCGTTTCTGTGTGACTTCGTGCAGCAGGTTTCCGAGCGCGGCGAGTGCGACACCTTTATTATTCACGCGCGCAAGGCCTGGTTATCCGGCCTGAGCCCGAAAGAAAACCGTGAAGTCCCGCCTTTAGACTATCTGCGTGTTTATCAGCTTAAGCGTGATTTCCCCCATTTAACGATGGCAATCAACGGCGGCATTAAATCGCTGGAAGAGGCTAAACAGCACCTGCAACATATGGACGGTGTAATGATTGGCCGCGAGGCTTATCAAAACCCTTCCATGCTGCTCAACGTCGATCGTGAGCTGTTTGGCCACTCGGCCCCGGTGCTAACGGGTCCGGAAGTGATCCGTGCGCTGTATCCGTATATTGAAAGCGAGCTGGCGAGAGGCACCTATTTAGGCCATATCACCCGCCATATTCTGGGCATCTTCCAGGGCATACCGGGAGCACGCCAGTGGCGCCGGCATTTGAGCGAAAATGCCCACAAGCCGGGAGCGGGCGTCGAGGTGGTCGAACAGGCGCTGGCGATGGTGACTCGCCCACAGACGGTGGCCAATGAAGCCTAAGGGCTAATCGAATCCACTATAAGTTAGTCTCCCTGACTAACTCGATAAGCCCGCCACTCCCGGTGGGCTTAATTATATCTTATATATCAAGGTATTATAAAAACCACTCCTCTGGCACGCTTCTTGATACATCTTTATTAATAAACCCTGACTGAAGACCTTAATTAATAAACAATCATTGATAAAAATTTTTATTCAGCGCCGATGTAGGCCTGAGGCTGGCAGTTTCCAGCCCGCTAGATTGTTGAGGAGTGAAGCGATGTTGGAAATACTGTTCGTACTCGGCTTTTTCTTTATGCTGCTGCTAACCGGGATTTCATTGCTGGGAATGCTTGCCGCTTTGGTGGTGGCGTTTGCCGTCATGATGCTGGGGGGTTTTCTGGCAGTTGTTATAAAAATGTTGCCATGGTTGATTCTGGCCGTCGCGGTAGTGTGGATTTATCGCGCTGTAAAACACCCTGAAAAGCCGCGCGATAGGCGCAGGCGTTATCCACGCATTTAACAGGTGCGCTGTTTAAAATATAAACACTATATTTATCATGGTGATGTAAATTCACCTTGCCAAAGGAGCGGCAGCCTCGGGCTACCATAGCTTTTACTTATGTGGACTAGATCACAGGTTGAAAGATAAAGTGCCACTGTCGTAAATTAATCATATTTTTTAACATCGGTCGCTGCTAGGATAGTTGCATCGTTATTAACGAAAAATATTCATCCGATCCGAACAGGTCAAAATAGTTGCCTAAGCGACATCCCCCTCGGATTGACCTCGCAGTAACCTACAAGCTTTAATCTATAAGCATTAGTTTATAAGAAGTACCGTTCCGAACTCACGTCGCTGACGCAGGAACAGCATAAGAGGGCTCCCTAACCGGAGCCCTCTTTGCATTGGTGGCCTGTTAAAGCCAACGATGTTCAGGCGCCAGCGCTATTTACCCGGGATCAGCAGGCTTGACCCGCTGGTTGCGCGACTTTCCAACGTTTCATGCGCCTTGCGCGCCTGTGACAGTGGGAATTGCTGCTGCTCTTTGACGTCAACCTTGATGGCACCGCTGGAAATCAGTGAGAACAGCTCTTGACTCGCCGCCTCTAACTCCTGCTGATTGGTCACGTAATTGTTGAGTGAAGGGCGAGTCACAAACAGCGAGCCTTTCTGATTGAGAATGCCTAAATCGACGCCGGTTACCGGGCCGGAGGCGTTACCAAAGCTGATCAGCAGGCCGTGACGTTTTAGGCTGTCTAACGATGCCGTCCAGGTGCTTTTACCTACCGAGTCATACACCACCGAGACCTTTTCACCGCCGGTTAACTCTTTAACTCGCGCCGCAATATCCTCGGTCTGGTAGTTAATGGTTTCCCAGGCACCCGCCGCTTTCGCCAGCGCGGCTTTCTCGTCGGATCCGACGGTACCAATCAGTTTTACCCCCAGCGCCTTAGCCCACTGGCTGGCAATTAGCCCCACGCCGCCGGCCGCCGCATGGAATAAAATAATGTCGCCGGCTTTCACCTTGTGCGTCTGGCGGAACAGATATTCAACCGTCAGACCTTTCAGGAAAGAGGCGGCGGCCTGCTCAAAGCTGATGCTGTCGGGCAGCACGGCGACGCGATATGCCGGCACGTTGTGGAATTCGCTGTAAGAGCCCAGCGCTGACTGAGCATAAACCACGCGATCGCCGACCTTGAGGTGTTTAACATCGGCACCGACTTTGGAAATCACCCCTGACGCTTCGGTCCCTAAACCCGACGGTAGCGAAGCCGTAGGATAGAGGCCGCTGCGAACATAGGTATCGATATAGTTGATACCGATAGCCTTATTCTCGACCTGCACTTCGTCTGCTGCCGGAGCTTTAGGTTCAAAATCTACATATTCTAAAACTTCAGGTCCGCCTGTGGCGCTAAATTGAATACGCTTAGCCATTATTTTTCCTCGCATTGGGGTCTGATTTTTACCCTACGCTAATTGATTGAGCCGATCCAGTCAGGGTGTGCTGCGGCTAAGACCGTTTAGAAATGAGGCATCACAACCGATTATAATTGGGTATACTGACGCGTTATTAGCGTTCGCTCTGACCCTCAGGCAGCGTCGTCACGCCAGTTATTTATAGTAGGAAAGCATTGACCCATGGCCGGAAACAACAAACCGTTTAATAAACCGAATGAAACCCGCGATCGTCAGATGGAAGGGTTAAAGCTTCCGCCGCATTCAATTGAAGCCGAGCAGTCCGTGCTGGGCGGTTTGATGCTGGATAACGAGCGTTGGGACAACGTTGCCGAGCGCGTGGTCAGCAATGATTTCTTCAGTCGCCCGCATCGCCTGATTTTCACCGAGATGCAGCGCCTGCTTGAGATGAGCAAGCCTATCGACCTGATCACTCTATCTGAGTCCCTGGAGCAGAAAGGGGATTTGGATTCGGTCGGCGGCTTCGCCTATCTGGCAGAATTATCGAAAAACACGCCAAGTGCGGCTAACATCGGTGCCTATGCCGACATCGTCCGTGAACGCGCGGTAGTGCGTGAAATGATCTCGGTGGCTAATGAGATTGCCGACGCGGGCTACGATCCGCAGGGCCGCAGCAGCGAAGACCTGTTGGATCTGGCAGAGTCTCGCGTTTTCCAGATAGCCGAAAGCCGTGCCAGCAAGGACGAAGGCCCTAAGAGCGTTGACCGCATTCTTGAAAGCACCGTCGCACGAATCGAAGAGCTGTTCCAGCGGCCGCATGATGGCGTGACTGGTGTTTCGACCGGATACAGTGACCTGGACAAAAAAACCGCCGGTTTGCAAAAATCCGATCTGATCATCGTCGCCGCTCGTCCATCGATGGGTAAGACTACCTTTGCGATGAACTTGTGCGAAAACGCCGCGATGATGCAGGATAAACCGGTGCTGATTTTCAGCCTCGAGATGCCCGGCGATCAGTTGATGATGCGTATGCTGGCCTCGCTGTCTCGCGTTGACCAGACGCGTATTCGTACCGGCCAGCTCGACGATGAGGACTGGGCGCGTATTTCCAGCACCATGGGCATTCTGCTCGAAAAACGTAACATGTATATCGATGACTCCTCGGGCCTGACGCCAACCGAGGTTCGCTCTCGTGCGCGGCGCATTTTCCGCGAGCACGGCGGTCTGAGCATGATTATGATCGACTACCTGCAACTGATGCGCGTGCCCTCACTCTCCGACAACCGTACCCTGGAGATCGCCGAGATTTCCCGCTCCCTGAAGGCGTTGGCCAAAGAGCTTCAGGTTCCGGTAGTGGCACTGTCGCAGCTGAACCGAAGCCTTGAGCAGCGCGCCGATAAACGCCCGGTCAACTCCGACCTGCGTGAGTCTGGCTCCATTGAGCAGGATGCCGACTTGATCATGTTTATCTATCGCGATGAGGTTTATCACGATAACAGCGAAGAGAAAGGCATCGCGCAAATTATCCTCGGTAAGCAGCGTAATGGTCCTATCGGTACGGTGCGCCTGACGTTCAACGGGCAGTGGTCGCGATTCGATAACTATGGCGGCCCGCAATACGACGAAGACTGATCTTTCTCTGGGCTAGCTTGCTGACGCCCCGTGAAACAAAGTTGTAAAAGCATTGCAAATTCTACTTTTAAGTTACTGATCCCATGCATAAGGAAGCCCGATGAAGGCGGCTACGGCTGTAATTGATCGCCGCGCTTTGCGCCATAACCTGCAACGCATCCGCCATCTCGCTCCGCAGAGTCGGGTGGTCGCGGTAGTGAAGGCCAACGCTTACGGGCACGGCCTGCTTGAGGCAGCGCATAGTTTGCAGGATGCCGATTATTACGGCGTAGCGCGGCTCGGTGAGGCGCTAGCGCTGCGGGCGGGTGGCGTGCTCAAGCCGATTTTATTGTTGGAAGGTTTTTTTGCCGCCGAAGATTTGCCGCTGCTGGTGCAGCACGGGATTGAAACGGCGATCCACAGCCACGAGCAGCTTGCAGCGCTGGAGAATGCCACATTGGCTGCCCCGCTGAGGACATGGCTGAAGATTGATACCGGCATGCACCGCCTCGGTATCGCCCCAGAAGATGCCGCCAGCTTCCATCAACGCCTGTCGCAGTGCGCTAACGCGCTGCAACCGGTGAATATGATGAGTCACTTCAGCCGCGCCGACGAGCCTGAGTCTGACTACACCCTCAAGCAGCTGCACGTTTTTCAATCTGTGACCCAGGACAAACCGGGACTCAAATCGATAGCAGCCTCGGGCGGAACCTTGCTGTGGCCGTCTTCTCATCTCGATCTGGTTCGCCCAGGCATCATTCTTTACGGCGTCTCGCCGCTGGCGTCCGCCGAGGCCAGCGGCTTTGGCCTTCTGCCTGCGATGACCTTAACCTCCAGCCTGATTGCCGTGCGTGAACACCGCGCGGGCGAGCCGGTAGGTTACGGCGGCCGGTGGATCAGCGAACGCGATACTCGCCTTGGCGTGGTGGCCATTGGCTATGGCGACGGGTATCCGCGCAGTGCGCCCAACGGCACGCCGGTGCGGGTAAACGGGCGCGAAGTGCCGATTGTGGGACGCGTGTCGATGGACATGATCTCGGTGGATTTAGGCCCTGATGCGCTGGACAAGGTCGGAGATGAGGCCATTTTATGGGGCGCCAGCCTGCCGGTTGAACGCATTGCCGCATTCACCGGGCTCAGCGCCTATGAGCTGATCACCACGCTCACCTCGCGGGTGGCCAGAACCTATCTGGGGGATTAACACTGTCATCCGACGCGGTGCGGATAACTAATGAATTTGCCACCGCGCCTAAATAGCTATCTCAATACATAGCTATCTCGCTAAATGGCTCAATCGCTAGCGGGATCCGCTTGCCAGCCATTGACCGACGACCTTCTGATAGTCCCCGTTAGACTGGGTCAAATGCAGCCACTGATCGACATACATCTTCCAGCTAATATCGTCCTTCGGCAGCAGATAGGCTTTCTCGCCATACTGCAGCGGCTGTTTAGGATTGACGGCGCACAGCGTTGGATAATGCCTCTGCTGGAACAGCGCCTCTGACGCATCGGTGATCATCACATCGGCCTTTTTATCGACCAGCTGCTGGAAAATAGCCTGATTATCGTGAGAGAGGGTTAAATGCCCGTCTGGAAGATAGGCGTGTACGAAAGCTTCGTTAGTGCCGCCCGCCGGTTCAATCAGGCGAGTTGTCGGCTTATTCAACTGCTGAATAGTTTGATATTTCTTAACGTTTTCGCAGCGCACAAACGGGATCTTGCCATCCTGATCCATCACGTTGGTGAACCAGGCCTTTTGCTGGCGCGGCAGGGTGACCGAAATTCCACCCATCGCAATATCACAGCGATTCGAGGTCATGTCCTCCATCATGGTCTTCCAGGTGGTCGCCACCCAATTAACCTTCACCCCAAGGCTGGCGGCCAATGATTCGGCCATCGCGATATCGATACCCTCATAGTGTCCGTCGGACCGCAGATAAGTGTAAGGCTTGTAATCGCCGGTGGTGCAAACGTTTAGCGACCCTTTTTGAATCACTCTTTCCAGATGGGAGGTCGGGCCCTCCGCCTGCGCCGTGGCGGTAACGGCCATCAGCAGGCCGAGAGTGAGGAGCTTGTTAGACATATTATTTCCTTGCCGATGACTTTATTAAGCTCATATTCCTTAATCAGGCATTGTTATTGCAAGGAAAATAGTGATTAGAGATGAAAAAACCGTCGTCAGCGCATTAAGCAACGGTTTGGCAAATAAAAAACTGATAGTGTGTTAAGCAATAAAATTTATAAGCAGGTAAGCAACCATGTACAGCATTGATGATTACGACTTAAAAATCCTCACCTTATTGCAGGCTAACGGACGTTTGACCAACCAAGAGCTCAGCGAAATTGTCGGGCTTTCGGCCTCGCAGTGTTCGCGTCGGCGTATCAGCCTCGAGCAGCAGCAGATGATTATGGGCTACCATGCTCGCCTGGCTCCAGAAGCGTTAGGCTTGGGCATGATTGGTCTTATTGAAATTAGGCTTATCAATCATTTACCTGAAAATGTCAGCGATTTTCATCAAATGCTCGAGCAGGTCGATGCGGTGATTGATGCCTATAAGACTACCGGCGATGCGGACTATTTACTGAAAGTTGCGGTCGCCGATCTGGCCGGCTTAAGCACCTTAATCAGCCATATTCTTTCGGTGCATAAAAGCGTGGCGCACATTAAAACCTCCGTGGTGCTCAACCGCATCAAGGAAAATGGCCTGTTAACTTCGCCGGTCTAATCGGCTGAATTAGCGGTGGTGAGGGGTAATCAGCAATTGTTCCATCGTGGTGCAATTTCACTAACATGGTGCATTTAAGGGCATCTTAATGCATGAAAATATCAATTTTGAATTACATATTGCGTGAGATGGCTATTTTTTTGATTAAAAGCGCTTAGGTCGTGCGAAAACGATTGCCTTATTAAGCCCTGTCGTTAATTATCTATGAAAATTTACTGCCCCAGCAGGCAAATATAGCCTGCGCGGTATTTCATCGTTAACCCTTCACAGGCGACAGGCATTTTAATGGATAACACCGACAGCATCACCCCCCCACAAGTTGCGCATACCTGGCTTGAAGACGTCCTCGCTATCCTGATGGGCACGTTGATGGTTTCATTCGGCGTGATGATGCTACGCCAGTCGGGCGCGTTGACCGGCAGCACCGCGGGTCTGGCATTTCTGATCCATTACCTGACCCACTACTCATTCGGCGCGGTGTTCTTCACCATCAACTTGCCATTCTACTGGCTGTCGATTCGCCGTATGGGCTGGCCGTTTACCCTCAAAACCTTTAGCGCCGTGGCGCTGGTCTCGATTTTTACCAGTCTGCATCCGCTTTTCGTTCACTTTGACTATCTTGAACCGTTCTACGCGGTGCTATTTGGTAATGTCATTATGGGCATGGGTTTTATCGTGCTGTTCCGCCACAAGGCAAGCCTCGGTGGCATGAACATTTTGTCGCTGTATTTACAGGATAAATACGGTATCCGCGCCGGCAAGCTGCAAATGGGCGTCGATTTCGTGATCGTATTAGCGTCGCTGTTTGTGGTGAGCATCCCGATGCTGATTGCCTCAATCATGGGCGCGTTTGTGCTCAACCTGATTATCGCCATGAATCATCGTCCGGGCCGCTACAGGGTGTAGTAGCCGCGCCGGTTGCGGCAAATTCGCCATTTGTAGCCCAAGGCGCAATTTGCTGCGCAACTACGCAACAAAGAGTGATTTTTTTTAGCAATATTTGATAGTCTACGAAATAACAAACAACAGTAAACCGCCGCTGCTTTGACATGACAGATCCCCTTAGAATGGGCCGATCTGGCGCGTGTCCAAGAAAAGAAATCCAAGGAGATATACCGTGTTCCAACATGTTGATGCTTATGCCGGTGACCCTATTCTGTCGCTGATGGAAAGCTTCAAGAACGACCCGAGAGAGAAAAAGGTAAACCTGAGTATCGGTCTGTATTACGACGATAACGGGATTATCCCACAGCTGGGTGCTGTCGAAGCCGCCGAAAATCAACAGAATGCGCTGCCGCAGACCGCGTCCGTTTATCTGCCGATGGAGGGCCTTAGCGCCTACCGCAGCAGCATTCAGAGCCTGCTGTTTGGCGCCGATCACCCTGCGTTACAACAGCAGCGTATCGCGACCATCCAGACCGTAGGCGGTTCAGGCGCGCTGAAGGTTGGGGCCGACTTCCTGAAGCACTACTTCCCACATTCTGAAGTTTGGGTCAGCGATCCGACCTGGGACAACCACGTCGCCATCTTTGCCGGTGCCGGCTTCAAGGTTCACACTTATCCGTACTTTGACGGTGAGAGCCTGGGCGTGAACTTTGCCGGCATGCTTGAGAAACTGCAAACGCTGCCCGCGCAAAGCATCGTGCTGCTGCACCCATGCTGCCACAACCCAACCGGTTCTGACCTGACTCAGTCCCAGTGGGATCAGGTGATTGAACTGGTTAAACAGCGCGAGCTGATCCCGTTCCTCGACATCGCCTATCAGGGCTTTGGCGTGGGCATGGAGCAAGACGCCTACGCGATCCGCGCAATGGCGGCGGCCGGTGTCAACATGCTGGTCAGCAACTCGTTCTCCAAGATCTTCTCGCTGTACGGTGAGCGCGTAGGTGGGCTGTCGGTAGTCTGCGAAAACAGCGAGGCCGCGGGCCGCGTTCTGGGTCAGCTAAAAGCCACCGTTCGTCGTAACTACTCAAGCCCGCCAAACTTCGGGGCTAAAGTGGTGGCGAGCGTGTTGGGTGACGCTGAGCTCAAAGCGCAGTGGCTGGCTGAAGTGGAAACCATGCGCACCCGTATCATTGAAATGCGCCAGACTCTGGTTAACAGCCTGAAGAAGGCGTTGCCGGGTCGTAATTTCGATCACCTGCTGCAACAGCGCGGGATGTTCGGCTACACCGGTTTCAGCGCCGCTCAGGTTGACCGTTTACGTGAAGAGTTTGGCGTGTATCTCATCGCCAGCGGCCGCGTATGTATTGCCGGTTTAAACCACCACAATGTTGAGCAGGTTGCGGCGGCGTTTGCTGCGGTAGCGGGCGAGTAATCCTCTGCTGCGGTAGTTTTTTCTGCCATAGCCCGCTTTCCTATTGCGGATAAGCCCAATCAAGTCGGCTCAGTTTACTGTGCCGACTTTTTCTTTTTAGCCCTGAATTTTCACCACCACGCGCCCGCGGATCTCGCCTTTCATCAACCTATAGGCCGCCTCAATCGTATCATCCAAAGCAATTTCCTGACTGATAGAGGCCAGCAGTGCCGGGTCGACTAGCTCGGCCAATCGTGCCCAGGCAACCTGGCGTTCTTGCGCTGGACGGGTCACGCTGTTGATCCCGGCGAGGGTGACGTTGCGCAGGATAAACGGGGCGACGCTGGCCGGAAAATCTAAGCCTTGTGCCATGCCGCAGGCCGCTACCGTGCCGTTTTCTTTAACGCTGGCGCAGACGTTTGCCAGCGTGTGGCTACCCACCGAATCGATAGCCGCCGCCCACTGTTCTTTTTGCAGCGCCTTACCCGGTTCGCTAAGCGTGCCGCGGTCGACAATTTCGCTGGCCCCAAGCTGGGTTAAATAATCCGCCTCTTCGGGCCGGCCGGTTGATGCGGCTACCCGATAGCCCAGTCGGGCGAGCAGGGCGATAGCGAAGCTGCCAACCCCGCCGTTGGCACCGGTCACCAACACCGTCCCTTGATCCGGCGTCAGGCCGTTTTTTTCCAGCGCAATAATCGCCAGCATCGCGGTATAGCCTGCGGTGCCAATAATCATGCTGTCTTTCAGGCTGAGAGCCGCAGGAACAGGCGTGAGGTATTGCGCATCAATACTGACCTTTTGCGCCAGCCCGCCCCAGGCTTTTTCACCCAATCCCCACCCGTTGAGCAGCACGCTATTACCGGCGGCAAACTTGGGGTTGCTGCTTTTGGAAACGATGCCCGAGAAATCGATGCCGGGGATCATTGGAAAATTACGCACAATCGGGCCACTGCCGGTAATGGCCAGCCCGTCTTTGTAGTTCAGGGTCGAGTAATGCACCTCAACCAACACTTCCCCCGCGGGCAGCTGGCTCTCATCAAGGTCTTTCAGCGTGGCCTGGTAACGTTCCTGCGACTCCTCAACCGTTTTTTCTATCACAATGGCTCTAAACATGTTGGACTCCAGATTAAACGCTGGCGGCGGACCGGCGAGGCAGTCCGCCAAGAAAATAGCTGATGAAATTGTGCAGCGGATCCGCATTAGCGTTGAGCTTGGCTTGCAGCACCGCGCCCTCCCATCCGGCCCAGAAGTAGGCCGCCAGTGCGCGACAGTCCGCCTGAGCGGCCAGCGTGTTCTGCTGGCGGGCAAGCTCCAGACATTCTTCGACCCGCTGTTCCCAACTGTGCAAAATGGCGATAAGTCGTTGGCGATAATCAGGCGGAAGATTCGAGATTTCCTGCCCCAGATTGCCAATCAGACAGCCGCGGCGGAACTGGTATTTAGCCATCCCTCGTGCGGCATCGGCGACAAAAGCCTGCAGCCTGTCCAGCGGCGCGAGACTTTGATTAAGCAGGTGTTTATCCAGCATATGGGCAAAAAACCCGGCATAGTTTTCAATAATCGCCTCACCGAAGGCCTCTTTACTGTCGAAATAGTAATAGAACGAGCCTTTGGGTACTCCAACCTGGCGCAGGATCGCGTCGATACCCGCGGCGATAAAGCCGTGTTCGGTGAGTATCGCGGTACCGCTGCGGATCAGCGCAGCACGAGTATCAAGGTTTTCACGCCCGGCTTTTGGCGGGCGACCACGACGGGGTTTTTGAGCATCAAGCGTCATTCAATAAATATAGACCGTTCGTCTTGTTAAATCAAAGGCGTGAAAAGAACTTATACTTCAATTGATTTTAATCAAACGAGGAAGGCGCGATGTGGTTTCAAAAAGAGTTAAGCCTGAGGCCGCGAAGCCGTGGCTTTCACCTAATTACCGATGAAATTGTGCAGCAGCTGCCCGAAATTCGGCAACTGTCGATAGGCCTGTGCCAGGTGTTTATTCAGCACACCTCCGCCGGGCTGACTATTAACGAAAACGCCGACCCTACCGTGCGCCAGGATTTTGAAGGATTTTTTAATCGTACGGTGAAAGAGGACGAGCCCTGGTATGCCCATGATTATGAAGGCAGTGACGACATGCCCGCGCATCTGAAAAGCAGCCTGCTCGGCTGTAGCGTGAATATACCCGTTAGCGGTGGGCGCCTTAATCTGGGCACCTGGCAGGGGATCTACCTCTGCGAGCATCGCAATCATGGCGGTTCACGGCGGGTCGTTGTCACCCTACACGGTGAAGGCAGATAGCTATTGGTGCGTTGGTATACCTGAATTTGTTAACTTGATTGCAGTTGTTCTTTTTTTGCACAGCTATACTGCCGTTTCAATTTCCATTGAAGGGCGTAGATAAGATGAATAATGCACAACTGCTCGATTACTGCCTGTCGAAACCCGGCGCGCATCAGAGTAACGAAAACCAGTGGCAGGCCAGCCAGATTAAAGTGGCCGGGGTGATGTTTGCCATGCTGCGCGATAGTAAAGGTCATCCGGCGATTGCGCTGAAAACCGGGCATCAGGCGGCAGAAACTCTGCGCCATCAGCATCCAGAAATTATTCCCTGTGAATGCCTGAACAAGGCTCACTGGAACAGCGTGCTGCTCGATGGTAATTTGCCTGACTCGCAGTTTTACGCCTTAATCGACAGCTCTTATCAGCTGGTTATGTCGAGCCTGCCAGAAGAGAAACGCCACGCGATTGCCAACTGAGCCTACCAATTAGTTCAGGCCCATACGCCGGTGCCGAGGGTGGCGGGCGAGAATTCGCACTCACAGCCTTGCCACGGCAGCAGGCCAGGAAAACGCCAGGCGGAGGTGATTTGCAGGCTCCAATAGCGTTCCGCACCCTCGAGCCGGAGCTGAGCATCGTCCTGCCAGCGGATAGCGGTATGGCCTTGTAAATGCAATACGTCGCCGCTGATGAAGTCTAGAAACAGCAGCGCCGCGCGAGGTTCAGCCAGCATATTGCCCAAGGTGTTCATATAGCGATTGCCGCTAAAATCGGGCACCCATAGCGTATCGCCTACTATTTTCACAAAACCCGGATTGCCTCCACGGTGCGAAATATCTACCCCGCCGGTGGCGGCCTCGCCGTGGGCGTGAGTGGCGACAAAAAATGTGTCTGCCGCGGCTATCAGGTTACGCGCTTTTGCATCCAGGCCGCTGAGGCGAGTCATCGGTTCGAATTGACTCTGTCGTGGTAGTATTTTTCGACGTTGAATGTATTTTGGGCAGTTACCAAAACTCTGCTTCACGGCAATCTCAAGACGATTTTTATCCATCCGAGTTATGATCCCGTTAACCCGATTCCTGCGTCGATTGGTGAAGTCCAGGCCCAGTGCCCCCAGCTCATTTCCGGGCCTTAAGGCTGATAGCGCAGGGCAATCCTCCCGTCGCGGCGCGTTAATGCGCAGGTGCGCCTCGTCGACCGTACTGATAAAACCGGCGGGGCCGCTCAGTACGGTTGCGACAGGCCAGCCGCGGGCGTCGAGGGTGGCAATGAAAAACGACGGCAACCCGGCGAAGAAATCACGATGCTGCTGCGGCATCGCGGGGTAAATCCCGGCAGAGCCGACCGTAAAACCGGCCAGCGCCTGCGCGCGTTTCTCATCCGGGTGGAAGATTTCCATCGTATCGCCTCGTTAAAGTGCTACTGCAGGCAAAGGTAAAGGCGGTGTCGCGATAAATCCGGGCAGACTTTCGATGCGCGCCAGCCACTGTCTAATCGCTGGATAGGCCTCGAGACTAATGCCACCCTCGGGGGCAAGGGCCACGTAGCTGTAGCAGGCCAAATCGGCGATCGTTGGCCGATCGGTGGCTAAAAACTGCCGTTGTCTAAGATGTTGATCGAGCTGTGGCAGGAGCTTTTTAGCGACGTTAAGCGCAACGCCATAGTCTTCCGGCGTGCCAAACTGGGCGATTAGGCGTGCCGAGGCTGGCCCGTAGCGAATTTCACCGGCGGCCTTGCCCAACCACTGCTGAGTATGCGCCGCCGCCACCGCCTGTTCCGGTAGCCAATGGCTGCCTGCGGCGTAGGTTTTTGCCAGATAAACCAGGATTGCGTTACTGTCGGCAATCACGATTTCGCCATCCACCAACACCGGGATCTGCCCCCACGGATTGAGCTTCCTGAATTCTTGCGTTGCGCGCAGTTCTGCTCCCGCCTCAATAAATTCATAGTTCAGTTCGAGCATTCTTAACAGCAGCGTGACGCGGTGCACGTGCCCTGAAAGCGGCGTACCGTAGAGTTTCAACGTAGTCATGAGCTTTCTCCTGTAGGTTTCTCGTTAGATTACTCTTGCAATCGATGAAGGTAATCCGAGATGATTGAAATTGATAATTTCAATAAGCGGAATAATTCATGGATCGCCTCGACGAGCTCGCAATCTTTGTTGAAGTACTCAATCACGGCAGCCTTGCGGGGGCGGCGCGTAAGCTTAGGCGCTCGGCGCCTGCGGTAACGCGGGCGATTGCCTCTTTAGAGCAGCGCTTTGGCGCGCGGCTGGTGGAAAGGACCACGCGAAGCTTAGCGCCAACGCAGGCTGGAATTCGGCTGGCGGAGCGTGCGGCGATGGTATTGAGCAGCTACCACGATGCGCTGCAGTACACCGCCGAGACGCAGCTTAAAGGCCCGCTGCGCGTCACCGCGCCGGTGCTGTTTGGCCGCCGGCATATCGCACCGCTGGTGATGGAGTTCCAAAGCCTGCATCCGGAAATCCAGATGGAACTGATGCTCAGCGACAGAAACCTGGATCTGATCGAGCAGGGGATTGATGTAGCCGTGCGTATCGGCCATCTTGAAAACTCTAACAAGGTGGCGCGGCGTTTGGGGCAGGTTAACGTGGTGCTGGTCGCCAGCCCTGAATACCTGGCCGCTTATCCCGTTTTGCGTCAGCCCTCGGAGCTGGCCGGGCATCAAACGGTCCTCAGCAGCCGCGATACTTTTAACGAATGGCGATTTGGTTTACATGAAGACGGGCCACGCGTTCGCCTGTCGCCTCATTTGGTGTTCAACGACGTAGAGACGCGGCTGCTGGCGGTTAAATCAGCCAAGGGTATCGCGCGATTTTTATCTTATCAGGTGGCCGATGAGCTGCTAGACGGCACGCTGGTACGGCTGCTTCCCGAGTTCGAACCGCTGCCGCAGCCGGTGCAGCTGGTGGTGCAAAACGTTCAGCGCATGCCGATAAAAGTCAGAGCCTTTTGGGACTTTGTGCTGAAAAGATTGAGTCGGCTGCCGCAGATCCACGTGTAGTATCATTGAGGCACAACGCTCATATATCTTGCAAGCTTGTATACATAGTCTATAGTCTATATATCATTCATAGACTGCAATCTATGGATGAGGTGAAAGATGATATGGAAAGTTCAAACGGTGCAACGATTTGATGATTGGTTTAAAGCACAGAATCAGGCACTACAAGATGATGTGATTACCATGCTAGTTATTTTGAGAGATTACGGACCTGAACTCGGTAGGCCCTATGTAGACACACTCAAAAATTCTCTATTTATGAATATGAAAGAACTCAGAATTCAGCATCGCGGTAATTCTGTAAGAGCCTTTTTTGCCTTTGACCGAGGAAGAAAAGCCATTGTCCTTTGTGCTGGTGACAAAACCGGTATAAATCAAAAGAAATCCTACAAGGATATGATTCGAATTGCTGATGCCGAATTTACACAGCATTTGAGTAAGTTGGAGGTTTAAAAGCTATGGCTACCTTAGAAGAAATGATCGATAAACGCAGTCCTGAAAGCCGTAAACGTATTGAAGATAAAGTTTCTGAAATTAAGCTCGAAATTAGCTTAGCAAAGGTGCGTGAAGCTATCGCAATGTCTCAAAGTCAGGTTGCTCGCAAACTCAATATCGCTCAGCCCTCGGTTACAGCCATAGAACAAAGGGGCACAGAACTAAAGATTTCTACCTTAAAAAGATATCTCGAGTCAATGGGTGCAACTTTAAGGTTAGATGTTGAATTGCCAGACGGTAGGCATGTAGAACTCTCGTTGTGATCGCAAAAAAAAGCGAGTCCAAAGACTCGCTTTTATACTTTTGTGTATCACTTAAGCCGATTTTTTATGTTTTTCAACATGGCGTTCGAGCAGCGGCTTCAGGAAGCGGGCGGTGTGCGATTCTTTGCATTCCGCCACGGTTTCCGGCGTACCCGAGACCAGGATCTGCCCGCCGCCGTGGCCGCCTTCAGGGCCTAAATCGACAATCCAGTCAGCGGTTTTGATCACGTCGAGATTGTGCTCAATCACCACGATGGTATTGCCCTGATCGCGTAACTGATGCAGCACCTCGAGCAGCTGCTGAATATCGGCGAAGTGCAGACCGGTGGTCGGCTCATCGAGAATATACAGCGTCTGGCCGGTACCGCGTTTCGACAGCTCACGCGCCAGTTTGACCCTCTGCGCCTCACCGCCGGAAAGCGTCGTTGCCGACTGCCCCAAACGAATGTAAGACAGACCGACGTCGATCAGCGTTTGCAGCTTGCGCGCCAGCGCCGGTACGGCATCGAAGAAATCGCGCGCCTCTTCGATGGTCATATCGAGGGTTTCGTGAATGCTTTTGCCTTTGTACTTGATCTCCAGCGTTTCACGGTTATAGCGCTTGCCTTTACACTGGTCACAGGGCACGTAGATGTCTGGCAAGAAGTGCATCTCGACCTTGATCACGCCATCGCCCTGACAGGCTTCGCAGCGACCGCCTTTTACGTTAAAGCTGAAACGCCCCGGCGTGTAACCGCGCGAACGTGATTCTGGCACGCCGGCAAACAGCTCGCGTACTGGCGTAAAGATGCCGGTGTAAGTGGCCGGGTTAGAGCGCGGCGTACGACCGATCGGGCTCTGGTCAATATCAATGACCTTATCGAAATGCTCAAGACCCTGAATGTCGCGATACGGTGCGGCTTCGGCGATGGTCGCGCCGTTGAGTTGGCGCTGCGCCAGTGGGAATAGCGTATCGTTAATCAGCGTCGATTTACCCGAGCCTGAAACCCCGGTGATGCAGGTAAACAGGCCGACTGGCAGAGTAAGGGTCACGTCTTTTAGGTTGTTACCCGTCGCGCCAACCAGTTTTAACACTTTGGCGGCATCGGCGGGTACGCGCTGTTGCGGCACCGCAATTTCACGTTTACCGCTAAGATACTGCCCGGTTAGCGAGTTCTCGTTTGCCATAATGTCTGCTGCGGTCCCCTCGGCAACGACTTCACCGCCGTGGACGCCGGCACCCGGGCCGATATCGATAATATGGTCGGCCGCGCGGATCGCGTCTTCATCATGCTCGACGACGATCACCGTGTTACCTAAATCACGCAGGTGGATCAGCGTCTCAAGCAGGCGTTCGTTATCGCGCTGATGCAAACCGATTGAGGGCTCATCCAGTACGTACATCACGCCCACCAGGCCGGCACCTATCTGGCTAGCCAGGCGAATACGCTGGGCTTCACCGCCGGACAGCGTTTCCGCCGAACGCGACAGGGAAAGGTAGTTAAGCCCGACGTTGACCAGGAATCTCAGGCGATCGCCGATTTCTTTCAGGATCTTCTCGGCAATCTGTTTGCGTTGCCCGCTGAGGTTCATGCTCAGGAAAAATTCCATCGCATGACCAATGCTGTAGTCCGAGATTTCCGGTAGCGTTGTTTCCTCTACAAACACGTTGCGCGCTTCTTCACGCAGGCGCGTGCCTTTACAGGAGGCGCAAGGGCGATTGCTGATGTATTTCGCCAACTCTTCACGCACCGCACTGGACTCCGTCTCTTTATAGCGACGTTCCATATTGTGCAGCACGCCTTCAAACGGATGGCGTCGAATTGAGGTGTCACCGCGATCGTTAATGTATTTAAATTCAATCGTCTGCTTGCCCGAACCGTGCAGGATAGCGTGGACCACGTCCTGGCTCAGTTCGTTGAAGGGAGATTCAACGTCGAATTTATAATGCTCGCTGAGAGAGCGCAGCATCTGGAAATAGTAGAAGTTACGGCGATCCCAACCGCGAATTGCGCCACCGGCTAAAGACAACTCGGGATTCTGGATCACCCGCTCTGGGTCGAAGAACTGCTGCACGCCCAGGCCGTCACAGGTTGGACAGGCACCGGCCGGGTTGTTGAACGAGAACATCCGTGGCTCAAGTTCGCGCATGCTGTAGCCACAAATTGGGCAGGCAAAGTTGGCCGAGAACAGCATTTCGGGCACGCTGGCGTCGTCCATGTCGGCGACTACTGCGGTACCGCCGGAAAGTTCCAGCGCGGTTTCAAACGATTCGGCCAGGCGCTGCGACAAATCGTCACGTACTTTAAAGCGGTCGACGACCACCTCGATGCTGTGTTTTTTCTGCAGCTCGAGCTTGGGCGGATCGGAAAGATCGCAAACTTCGCCGTCGATCCGTGCGCGGATATAGCCCTGTGCAGCGAGATTTTCCAGCGTTTTAGTATGCTCGCCTTTACGATCTTTAACGATCGGTGCCAGCAGCATCAGGCGTTGACCTTCGGGCTGTGCCAGCACGTTATCGACCATCTGGCTAACGGTTTGCGCCGCCAGCGGCACGCCATGCTCGGCACAGCGCGGCTCGCCCACGCGGGCAAACAGCAGGCGCAGGTAGTCGTGGATCTCGGTGATCGTACCGACCGTCGAGCGTGGGTTGTGCGATGTTGATTTTTGCTCAATGGAAATAGCCGGTGACAACCCTTCAATGTGGTCGACATCAGGTTTTTCCATCAGGGATAAAAATTGGCGTGCGTAGGCTGACAGCGACTCGACGTAGCGGCGCTGGCCCTCGGCATACAGAGTGTCAAAAGCCAGTGAGGACTTGCCAGACCCGGATAATCCGGTGACAACAATCAGTTTGTCGCGCGGAATAATCAGGTTGATATTCTTGAGATTATGGGTGCGTGCGCCCCGAACTTCGATCTTATCCATTCATCATTCCCGGAGTAACTTGAAAGCTCACCGTGCCGGTGACTGTCCGTGATGCGCGTGTGGAATTGCATACCCGCTTACCGAAGGGTTCGGGTATATCCGCCCCAGACACTGCATCTGAATCAGAAAATTGGGCACAGAAAGTACGAAACGAGTAAGTATGACACAAAAAAACCTGAATGAATATCCAGTATAGGACTGCAAGCCTGTCGGCTCTGTAAACATTTCTGGAATCTGTATTGAAGGTATTATCTCTTATCCGCACATGCTAAAATTCATGGTTTATACTGTATAAAATTAACTCATCAGGAGAGTCGACATGGCCAGCAGAGGCGTAAACAAAGTGATTCTGGTTGGGAATCTGGGTCAGGATCCCGAAGTCCGCTATATGCCTAACGGCGGTGCTGTTGCCAATATCACCCTGGCAACCTCTGAAAGCTGGCGCGACAAGGCGACCGGCGAGCAGAAAGAGAAGACTGAATGGCACCGCGTTGTGCTGTTTGGCAAGCTGGCAGAAATAGCCAATGAATACCTGCGCAAAGGCTCTCAGGTTTATATTGAAGGCGCATTACAGACGCGCAAATGGACCGATCAGGCCGGTGTCGAGAAATACACCACCGAGATCGTAGTTAACGTTGGCGGCACCATGCAAATGCTGGGTGGTCGTGCAAACGGCGGTGCTCCAGCAGGCGGCGGTCAGCCTGCTTCCGGCGGCCAGCAGGGCGGTTGGGGTCAGCCTCAGCAGCCACAGGGTGGCAACCAGTTCAGCGGCGGTCAACAATCACGTCCGGCGGCGCAGAACAACGCTCCGGCGCAAAGCAACGAACCGCCAATGGATTTTGACGACGACATCCCTTTCTAAGCCTCGCGCTTTAGAAAATAGTCGTAGCGATTTCTGCCGTTAAACGCAGCCATCTCTAAAATGAGCCCCGCCTGTTGCGGGGTTTTTTTTGCGCTTGATTAGGCATTTAGGCGCTAGAAATTTGTGGTGGATACCTATAGTTTGTTGTGAATGCTTAAAGCGATAGAGCATCTTTAAACGGACGATCCGGCAAAGGAAAATGCAATGAAACAGGCGGGCGAATTTACTGATTTTCAAGCACTGATGGACAGCAAAGCCGCAGAAAATCAGTTTGTGTTGGATGAAGAACAGCGGCAGGTTATTGCCCGACTTAATACGTTGATTAAGGCCCTGCAAACGCCAATGAAACGTCTGTTGAGAAAAAGCAGGCCCGCAGGCGGTGGGATATATCTCTGGGGAAAAGTCGGGCGCGGTAAAAGCTTTATCGTCGACAGTTTTTACACTGCGGCGCCGGTAGCCCACAAACGCCGGGTACACTTTCACGATTTCCTGCGCGATCTGCACCGTGGTATGAATGATCCTCATGCCGCCAATAACGGCCTTGATGCGGTGCTGCAAGCTCAGCTGGGTGATTGCCAACTGCTGTGCTTTGACGAGCTTCACCTGCATGATATTGGCGACGCCATGTTATTGAAAAACCTGCTTGAGCTGATCGTTAAACGCGGCATTGTTTTGGTCGCCACCTCTAACTACCCTCCCGATCGGCTGCTTTCCAATCCGCTTTATCACGACCGCTTTGCGCCTTCTATCCAACTCATCAAGCAAACTTTGGAGGTCGTCGCGCTGGGGGGGGATAAAGATTATCGCAGTCTGGGCTCCAACGGCCTTACTCCGTTTTGCGCAGGGGCCTATCTGTCGCCAGGCACCGCCGCTCAGCGCAATGAATATCAGCTGCCGAGCCCCGCCGGCAACGGATTGACAATTGCCGTGGGCAATCGCCTTTTACCCCTGCTTTCTGCGGCGGAAGATTTTCTGCATTTTTCCTTTAAAGACCTGTGTGTCGGCCCGACCGCGGTCATCGATTATCTCATGCTCTGCGAGCAGTATAAAAGTTGGGTCATTGAGGACGTTCCTGCGCTGGCGGGCGTTTCGGCGGCCACTCAGCAAAGGTTTATTAACGTGATTGACGTGCTGTATGACCAGAACTGCCGGCTATTCTTGATTAGCCCGTTTGCGCTTGAGGCGATGACTCAGGGTGCGCAGCAGGAAGACATTCAACGCACCCGCAGTCGCCTGCAGCAGCTTAGGCTTAGCGTTCTGTAATGTCGAATTTTGCCCCTTTGATCAGGATTTCAGTAAACTGCAGGTGATGCATAAATTCGCGCAGGATCAGTAGCGTGGCGGCGAAGTCGTTGCCGTCTGGAATACCTTCAAAGCTGGCGGGGTGTCCGTTAACCACCAACGCCAGGCGATCGAAAGTCTGCTCAACCGCCTCCTGCGAAAGGATCATCTGCTCGTTTTCGGCCACGCCGGCCAGGCGAGCAATTGCGCGAACGTCGTTGTCTTCGCTGAATAATTTTGCTCCCGGCAGGATACTATGACGCAGGCGGTAGACTTCATCCTCGACCTTCATGATGGCCGTTTCCATCTCGTCCGGCGTCGGCGGTTGGTGGCGAAAATAACCCAATGAGGTGAGCTGCGAGCCTAGCGTTAACAGCTGAAGTTCTCTGTCGATGAGAACCCGCGTTTCTTCCGTGCCGATATGCAGAAAAACCGATGATGCCGTCGATACCATGCCTGTTACCTCGTTAAGAGCTGCCTCGAAAATACGATCTCGTCACCTGATTTGCGGGGGATCTCCGCCACTGTACTCAGCAAGATTAAGCAATCTGCCGGGATCTGCCAATGTAAACCTGGGCTATTTTTTAATAAGTTGGCCCAGGCGAGGTTCCTGTTGGCTCATTAATTCCAGGCTGAACTGCTCGACCGTTTTCTGCTGATCCATCGCCAGAGTCCGTAAACGTTCATAAGAGCCATTTTCATCCAGCCCCAACTGCTGCATTAGCCATAATTGCGCAGAAAAGACGAAGCGCCTTGCCTTGATCCTTTCCTCCATCTTCTGCAATTTAGTCACCAGGGCCAGTCGGGTTTGATGGTGGCTCAGTGCCAGCGAGACCGCAGTCAGCAGGCCGTCATACCGTACCGGCTTACGCATATGGCCATCAATTTCCTGAGCTATCACCCACTGCAATCGCGACGGCGTTTCATTGCCGAGCAGCGCGATTTTCGGCAATTCGGGCCAGGGAAGTTGGCTAAACTCGGCGCAAAGCGACGGGCTATCACTGTCAAAAATCAGCGCATCGGCCTCGGAGAACTGGGCAGGATCGACAAAATTCGTAAAGATCTGCGTTTTCATCCCCAGTCGCCTACATTGCTGTTCGAGGTTTTTAGTCGTCAGCTCATCACAGTCGATCAGGCCGAGCGTCATTCCTCGCACCCGCCAGGTGTTTTTCTTCATCCGCCCTCCGAATCACTCAGAGGCGCATTATCCGCCAATTCATTTAAATCAACCCAGGTAAGCCAGGGATCGGGCTTAATCGGCGCAGCGGCCTGCCACAAAATCTGAAATCGTCCGTCGGCTCCACAGCGTGCCAGGCGCGGCGTAAGCCAGGCATGATTGTTCTCCGGATCGATGCGGGTCAGGCCGCTGGGACCCTCTATGGCATCCTGATAGACCGCATCACGGACGCTAGCCACCTCGGCCGATCCGCTGCGGGCAATCGCGCGGGCAAGAAAATGTCCACTGAGCCAGGCGGCTTCCGAATCGACTGAAGGGGAGCTATGATCGCCAAATCGTTCACGATAGTGCTGCATAAATATATGATTTTGCTCACGTTCAATGGTCTGGAAATAAACCGCCGAGACCAGATACCCTTCTAGTGCTTCTTTGCCGACAATCTCGACTTCCGGTTCGCACAGAGTCAGGCTGAGTTTGACTCGATCGGGAGAGCTCAGCCACGGATGCTGCTGCGCCGCCTGATACCATGCCTGATAAAAACGATAAGCTGTGATACCGACTAGAGTCACCAGGACCACCGGTGGCTTTTTCATTAAAATATCGTCAATGATTTCCTGCACCTCGGTTTCACCTAAGGCTAAAAGACGACTTGCGACCAGAGTGCCACCAATGGGCTCGATCGCTTCGCGGGTGATCCGGTCAATCTCCCACGACCAGACATAGTGGGATCCGACGTGATAAATCTGCGGATCGTAATGATCTAGCACGTATTTGATCATCGGGATCGCATGCTGATTAGGGGCAGCGCCAAGATACATCACGTTATTGCTGCTCTCGAATCCTTCATAGCGGGCCGAGTGCCACAGCAGGGCGTCGGCGCTTTCGATTAAGGGCAAAATTTGTTTCCGCGAGGCCGAGGTGTAGCAGCCGACAATATGTTTTACGCCATGACGATGCAGCAGTTCGCGGCAATACTCGTCATACTTATCCAACGCTCCGGCCGGGTTAAGCACTACCGGAGCCAGCGTAAAGTCGTAGGTCGGATTAGCATTCGCCTCTTCGATCGCCAATAGAATACCGTTAAGCATTTCCCGACCGATTACGCCGTAGTGGCCTGATAATGAATATAGGATGCCGACCGGAATTACGGTTTTTTTCGCATCGGTAACTGCCTGAACGCGGGGTGAGGTCACTGTTCCTCCGGGACCAATGTGGGCCGATACTTGACTGTATCGGCCAGGGGTTGACGGTAGCAAGGGTTTATTAGGCGTTATCTAAAGTAGAAATCAGCGGGAGATAGCCATGGGTCTGGCGCATCACTATCAGGTCTTTGCGCCGCACCACGTTAGTCGGATATGGCGTATCGAGATTGCTGGTATCCATCGTCATCATGGTTATTCCTTGTGGCTCCAATAACAGGCTTTCATGACGGGGAAAGGCAAAGGTATCCGGTCCGAATATCCCGCTAAGACCCTGATATCTTCCCTTTTCAAAGACGTTGGCAAAAGCCAGATAACAGTTATTTTCACCGGCACGCACGCGTGGCAGTAGCCAGTGATAGTCATCGGCACCGGTCGGAATAGGATAGTTTTGCGGGCTGACGCTGCCCCCGTGCGTACCGGGCACTGGACCTTCCAGCGCCGCCGGACAGGCAATAATATCGCAACCGCGCAACGCCAAAATACGACCCGACTCGGGAAACATCAGATCCTCGCCAATCATCAAGCCCATTCTGCCGCAGGGAAGATCGACGGTAACCCAGCGATCTCCGGCCGTTGCCCACTGCGCATCATGCTGGGTTAAATGGATCTTGCGATAACTACCGAGCAGTCCCGCGGCTCCTACGGCGACTGCCGTGTTGTACAACTTGCCCTCGTCGGCCTCAATCAGCCCGACGACCAGCGTCATACGCAGGCCGATTGCCAGCCGCGTTAATGCTGCCAACTCGGGTCCCTGCAAACGCAGCGCCTGATTTGCCTGCTGGAATGAGCCGGTCAAAGCAAGCTCGGGAAAGACCATCATTTCGCTGCCATTTTGTCGCGCAGCAGTGGCTAATATTTTTATTGCCTGAAGGTTGGTTTCTACATCGTTAACGGGCTGGAATTGGCCTACCGCCACCGTTGACAGTTTGCCCGTAGGCAAGGGCGAGCGCTGATACAGCCCGAAGAAGTCCAAGGGATTCCAGGTAAAGCTGTCATTCATCAGCTCCAAATAGGTTTCCGGGCGGCGCTGGCTCACGCGCGGGGCTTTTTTGCCGCGTTCAAGCTGAATTTCCCCCATCACCACGCCGTTGCCGCTGTCGATACTGGCCTGCACGCCGCCGTCGGGATTAATAACGCAGCTGCCGCCGCTGAACTGCACTCCACGTTCAAGCCCCCAGCGGTTACTTTCAATCAGATAACAGTCGTTTTCCCAGGCGCGATTGATCCAATACGGCGCTGGCGTGCGTTCCGCCAGCCAGTTGCTGATGTGGCAGATAATCTCGGCATTTTGTACCCCGGCCAGGCGTGCGGTTTCGATAAAATGAATGTCCATGCAGATTAGCATCGCTATGCGGCCGACCGGCGTGTCGAATACGGCGTGGCCTTTATCGCCGTTGGCCGCCCATTTCGGCTCCGAGATATACGGATGCGTTTTGCGATGAGTGCCGATCACTCCCCGCGGCCCAATCAGCACCGCCGAGTTGTAATAGAGCTGGGTAACGGCATCAACTTCGGGCATGCCGAGCACCAGATAACAGTCATGCTGGGCCGCCAGTGCGCTAAAACGCTGAGTCGTCACTCCCGGGATCGTATCTACATAAGGAGCGACCTCCTCGCGGCTCTGCCAGCAATAGCCGCTGACCGCCATCTCGGGCATCACCAGCAGTTTCGCGCCCTGGCTTGCCGCCTGTTCGCAAAGCACCAGCAAAGCCGAGATGTTCTCTTCCTGGCGAAACATGGTGGGTTCAAACTGTATTGCTGCAACGTTCAATGTCATCAGTTGATCTCCGGCGTGGTGATTTTTTCGGGAGCAGGGCACAGGCTTGACTGGGAAGGTTCCCAATCGGTAGTAACGTCTTGTGGGAATTGAGTGAAGTAATAACGGCCACGAGTGAGCACGCTAAAGGCAACGTGCAGCACCGGCCCAACCAACATCGAGATAAAAGAGGCGTAGTACATGGGATACGCGCCGAGCACTCCCGCTGCGCCAATCGCTACGGCAATCAGCAGTGCGGCAACGCCCGCCGGGTTCCAGGAGTGCAAATACTCTTTGCGGTACTCTATAAAGTCGGCAGGGGCGAGCTTGAGCATTTTGCGGCAGACAAGATAATCGGCCAGAATGATAAACACCCAAGTGTTAGTTAAAATACCGGTAATAGACAAAAACGTGCCGGTATATTGCAGAATATTGAAGATATAGAACATTACGCCAAGCAGCCAGACCAGCAGCATCCACCATTGGCGGCCCGGACGATAGTTAAACGCCATATCCATCGTGTTCGACAGCGCGATAGAGCCGGAATAAAGATTTAATACGTTGATGCGGATTTGCGTGATAACGGCAAACACTACCCCGATTAGCGCTAGCACAAACGGGAAGATGAAGCCCGGATCCATCGCCAGAGTGAATGGGTCAGCGCCACCAATATGGGGCATTAAGGTATAGGCCAGAAACGCGCCGAACAGCATCACCACCACGATCGGCAACAGCATGCCGAGCATGATACCGGCGGTGCCTTTATGAGTGACGCCCGGTTTGGCAAAACGGCCATAGTCGGTTGCCATAAGCCCTTGAAATACAATCTGTCCGTTAGCCATGTTCATGACCAACCACATGGAGGTGCTATCGACCGGCCCCTTAGCTAACCAGCCTGACGGCCCCACCGCATCGTAATGATGGGTCAGCTGATAGATACAAAATCCGAAGAGCAGGACAAAAATCGGCACCCCCCAGGTTTGCAGGAACTGCATCGATGACATACCTTTCCAGACAAACCAGATCGCCACCAGACCCATGCAGGCAAAAATCAGCACGCCGACCAGTGAGTTCACCGCCACGCCGAAGTAGTTGGCGATGGCGTGAGAAACGATCGTGCCTTCAAATAGGAAATAGAAAATAAAATTGATGGCATAGATCATGGAGGTAAAAGCCGAGCCCATATAGCCGAATCCCAGCCCGCGCGTCATCAGGTTGAGCGACAACCCCTCTTTACTGGCCAGCTTCATGATGCAAGAGCCAATGATAGTGGCGAAAATCACCATATAACCAATGGGTAACAGCATCTTCGGCCAACCTACCAGGTTGCTCATATCAGCGCCAAGGCTGAACCAGAACATGGCGGTGGAGTTGCCGAGCAGCACCAAAATAATCGCCGGGATCGGCCATCGATAGTGATTAGGCACGCGGCCCACCGCGTAATCTTCTACCGCTTCCGCTTCGGTAATATCCTGAGGTCCCTGAAACCACTGTTTTAATTTACTCATGTTGGTGTCTCCACAGACATAAAAAAGCCCCGTCAGCTCATTGAGCTGCGGGGCTTCTTTGCCTGAATTCTATTGGGTTATCACTGCGGCCTATTGGCAAAGGCAGTGTGGAGGTACAACGGCATGAACGGCGACGCTGCCTGCTGAGCGTTTAACGCATCAGCCATGCAGAATTAATCAAGCAATAGTGATGCCAAATCAGGGATTTATTTTATAAACAACTGATAAAAATAAAATTAATTAATTCCCTGCTTGACGGCTTCATTAAAAAACCTCGTTAGAAACGGGCTAGATCACCCAGCCGGAGGCCGTCTGCACCCGAATGGTGCTGCTGCTTAGCACCGCTCTTCCCGTTAATCCTCAATATACCGCACATTCTTTTTTGCGCGCTGGTCTACCTCGAGACTGAAAATATCCGGGCGGGCATAGTGGCCAGTGGGGTCAAAATCGTAGCGCGCACCGACCAAGTCATCGGTATTAATCTCGGCGGTCAGCAGTCCGGTTTCGCCCTTTAGCGGCCCGGCCAGCACGTCGCCCAACGGGCCTACAATGACCGAGCCACCGTTGATCAGCGGGCGCTCGTCGTCCCAGTGTTTCACCTTAATGCCAAGCTGAGCAGGGGAGGATTGGAACTGGCAGGCGCTGACCACAAACATCCGCCCCTCGTGGGCGATATGACGCATTGAGCACTGCCAGATTTCGCGTTCATCGACCGTTGGCGCGCACCACACCTCTACGCCCTTGCCGTACATCGCCATCCGCAGCAGCGGCATGTGATTCTCCCAGCAAATAGCGCTGCCGAGTCGCCCCGCGGCGGCGTTAACCACCGGCAGGGTTGAGCCATCGCCCTGGCCCCAAATCAGCCTTTCAGTGCCGGTCGGCATCAGCTTGCGGTGTTTCGCGACCACGCCCTGACCCGGCTCGATAAACAGCGATGAACAGTACAGCGTCGATCCGCTGCGCTCAATTACGCCAATCGTCAGGCTGGCCTGCGTGCGGGTCGACAATTCGGCTAAGGCCTGCGTCTCGGCACCGGGCACCTTGATCGCGTTGTCAAAATAACGGGCAAAATCTTCGCGACCCTCCGGCAGGCGATACCCCAGCCGGGTGCCAAAGATCTCACCTTTGGGATAACCGCCTAACAGCGCTTCGGGCATCACCACCAGGCTGGCGCCGGACGCGATGATCTGCGATTCGTAAGACAAAATATTATCCAGCGTGGCGGCTTTTCCGCTAACAGAAGAACCGATTTGTAAGGCAGCAACAATTGAAGCAGGCATAAAATTATCTCGACTTGGGAGAGGTGAATTTCTATTCTGCTCCAATCCTGACATTAATCTATGCCCATTCATTTATGACTGATATTGATAAAATTAATATCGAGACCATCGATCTTAATCTGCTGAAAGTGTTAGAAGCGCTGCATGAGGAAGGCAGTGCCAGCCGCGCCGCGGTCCGGCTCGGGCTGACGCAGTCCGCCGTCAGCGCGGCGCTCGGACGCCTGCGTCGCCTGTATGACGACCATCTATTTGTGCGCACCGGCCGTGGTTTAGCCCCCACGCTGCGCGCCAATGAGCTCAAGCCGTTGGTCAGTGAGGCGCTCGACAAGTGCCGCCAGAGCCTACAGCTGGTGTCGGGTGCGCGGGCCGGTTATGCCGGACGCTCTCTTTCGGTGGGCCTTTCTGATGATTTTGAACTGGCGTTAGGCAAGCGCCTGATCGATCGGCTGGAGCAGGAGATGCCCGGTTTACGCCTCGTCTTTCGGCAAACACACAGCCGCATTGTTGGCGATATGCTCATGAATCGAGAGGTAGACTTAGCCATTGCCTCGGGTGGATTCACCTCGGCGGCGGTAGGCAGTGAAACGCTGGGCGAGGGGCGCTATGCCTGTCTGGTCGACGCTCGCCAACCGCTTGAAGCGGCAGAAATTACGGGCAATAATCAGTTAAGCCTGGAGGCTTTTCTTAGCCGTCAGCACCTGCTGGTGTCCTCCGGCGGTTTTATCGGCATGGTTGATGAAGTATTGATCCCGCAGGGGCTAAAACGCGTCGTCAGGGCCTCGACCACCCATTTTGCCGTGCTACCCTATTTGCTGCTGGGCAGCAACGCGATCGCGACGATCCCGCTGCACGCCGCTCGCGCCTTGGCCGCGTTTCACCCTTTAACGCTGGCCTTGCCGCCGGTTGCCATGCCCGCCTATGCCATCAATCTGGGCTGGCGGCGCGATGCATTACGCGACCCGGCGGTGGTGAAGATGAAGCAGGTTATCGCTACGCTTCTTGCCGACTTCGATTGGCAAAATTTGTCGGTTAACCCGTGCTGATTAACCCAGAGCGGGCTTGGCTTGCAGTCGCTCGCTAAGCCAGCGCGGACGGTAGAACATCACCAGATTGCCCATCAATATTAGTGCCAGGCCAATTACCGCATTGGTATGCCACTGATAGCCTTCATAGAAGGTTGACACCGTCAGCGCGACTAGCGGGAATAACAGCGTGCTGTAGGCCGCCTGACTGGCACCGATGCGCGCGACCAGCGTAAAGTAAAAACCAAATGCCACGACTGAACCGAATATCGCCAGATAAATCAGCGACCCACTATAGCTCGCGGTCCACTGCACCGCGAAAGATGCGCCCTGAGCCAGGCTCAGCAACAGCATCACCGCCGAGCCGTAGCTCATGGCGTAGGCGTTAGTGCTAAGCATATCCAGGCCGTGCTTCTTGTGGCGGGTACTGATCATATTACCTAATGAGAAGCCGTAAGTTCCGAGCATGCTGAGGCCAATGCCTTTGAGCAAGTCAGGGGCAATATGGCTTGCGCTGAGATCGTGCCAGAAAAGCATCACAATGCCGATCAGTCCCAGAATAGACGCCGGGATCAGCACCGGAGACATTTTTTGGCGGAAGAATAGCATGCCGTTAAAGGCATTAAATAATACCGCCATCGAAAAAATCACTGACTCCAGGCCGCTGCTGATATAGGCGGCGGCATGATAAAAACAGTAAAAGTTAAATGCGAAGACGCAGCAGCCCTGAGCAACACAGAACAGGTGATCTTTAATCGCAATCTTGTGCAACCGACGTGTGGCGATCAAAAAAATCATTAATACCGCCGCAGCCAGTAAAAAACGATAGAAAATAGACACCGTGACCGCTACAACGCCCTGTTGCAGATAGATGGCAAACCAGGTGGTGCCCCAAATCAATATTACCGAGATATACAGTAGCGCATTCATAGAGTTATCCATCCTAAAGAGAAATTATTACGCTAATTATCTCTTCAACCGCGCCCGGCGGCCTTCTCGTGCTTGCGGTGACTTGCATATTCTTGCGCTTTTTTTTGGCTAAAAAGCGCCGCAGGACTCGCACCTGACAGGGTCGAACCGGTAAACTGACGCTATTCGTTAACCCGGGGCCGAACCATGCCGAATCGCTATCAGTCATTCGAAACGTTGAAAAAACACCACGCCGTCCTGCACGACACCGTGCATCTGGGCTCGGGTGTGCAATTGGCTGCCTGGTCTAACAAGAATGACTGCGTGACTCAGGAAGATCCCGATCACCACACGCTGAGTTTATACATTGCCGACGGCTACGAGTGCTATCACAAGACGCGCTCGGGCTGGCACAACGGCGGTGGCCCAGACCGCTTTTGCCTGATGCCTAAGCACAATGTGTCAAGCTGGGACGTGCGCGGCGATCTGTCCTTTGTGCATATGTACTATACCGATGAGCATCTGCGACATATTATTGAGCAGACTTGGGATCGCAGTCCCGCCGGTATTCTGGTTGATGAACATGTTTTCGGCGAAGATAAGCAAATTACCCAGCTGTATCGTCATTTCTTGCTGAGCTGCCAGTGGCAGGAAAACAGCAACCTGCTGATGTTAAGCACCGCCGCTAACCTGCTGGTCACCCACCTTGCTCGCAATTATACCCAGCTGCAATGGGCGCTGCCGACGGTGCGCGGTGGCCTGTCGCCAGCGGCGCTGAATCGGGTAAAAGAGTATATTCACGGCCACCTTGCCGCCTCGTTGCAGCTGTCTGAGCTCGCCAATATTGCCGGGCTTAGCGAGTATCATTTTGCCCGCATGTTTAAGCAGTCGATGGGTATTGCGCCGCATCAATACGTGATGAACGCTCGGTTGATCCGCGCCGACAGCCTGCTGCGGCATACCCAATTGGATATCACCACCATCGCGCTCGACTGCGGATTCAGCTCGCCGAGCCATTTCAGTAACCGCTATAAATCGCTGCGCGGTATCGCTCCTTCATCACTGCGTCAGAATTCGCTGCGCTAGCCCTAAAAATTATTGCCCCACGGTCCCATTCTGCCCGCTTGAGTGATAGGTTATTTATGTCTTAAACCAAGGGTGCTAGATCCTATGCCTCAATCTGTTCCGCAAATAGAAACCCCCAGACTGATCCTGCGGGGCCATATCGTTGAAGATTTTAATTTAATCGCCGCTCTGTGGGCCGATCCGAAAATGGTGCGTTTTATCGGTGGGGTGCCTTCTACCCGCGAGGCCAGCTGGAGCCGGCTATTGCGCTATGTCGGCCACTGGTCGCTGATGGGCTTTGGCTATTGGGTAATCCTCGAGAAAGAGTCTGAAGTTTTCGTCGGTGAAATAGGTTTTGCCGATTTTCAACGCGAGATGCGGCCTTCAATGGATAACAAAGCCGAAATGGGCTGGGTATTAAGCCCTGATTTTCATGGAAAAGGCTACGCCAGCGAAGCGGCCGAGGCGGCGCTAGCGTGGGCAGATGCCAACATCCCACGTCAGGTCTGTTGCATCATCGCGCCGGGAAATACGCCGTCCATTCGCCTGGCCAAGAAAAATGGCTTTGTCGCTGAGGCAGAAACCTTATATCAGGGGGCTAACGTCGTACTGTTTAGCCGACCCGTAACTCTAAAATAAACGGCGAGGATCGCTGGTGGAGAATATCGGTTATGTTGAAAATATTAGGAAAATCGACCTCTATTAACGTACGCAAAGTATTATGGACCTGCCACGAGCTGGGGCTCGATTACCATCATGAAGAATTTGGTGGGGAATTTCAGTCGACCACGACGCCGGAGTTCAAGGCACTGAATCCCAACTCGCTGGTGCCGGTTATCGTGGATGACGACTTTGTGTTATGGGAATCCAATGCTATTTGCCGATATTTGGCTGCCAAACACCAGCGCGATGATTTACTGCCACAGGCTCCTGCTGAAAGAGCCAGGGTTGAGCAATGGATGGACTGGCAGCTGGGCGACCTTAATAACGCCTGGCGCTATGCGTTTATGTCTCTGGCGCGTCAAAGCCCGTTGCACAGCGATCCGGCGTTAGTTGCCAACAGCATTAACGAATGGAATCGTCTGATGGAAATTATTGAGCTGCAGTTACAGCAAAGTGGCCACTATATTCTTGGCGATCGCTTTACTCTGGCTGACGTGGTGATTGGTATGTCGGTTAATCGCTGGGTCATGACGCCAATGGCCCGCCCGACGCTTGCCGCGGTGTTTTCATACTATGAACGTCTGAACCAGCGTGAGGGGTATCAACTGTTTGGCCGCAACGGCAGCGTGTGATCTTTTGCCGGTAGCCCCTGCCAGAGGATCCGGCAGGGGCATTGGGGGGAGGCCGATAATTATTTGAAATCAACCATCATCAGTTCGGGAATGGAATATCCACGAGTCGAGTTGACGCATTTATCAATATAATGAGTAAACGGTGTCGGGCGCGGAATACCTAAATCCAGCAGGCGCTGATTATCAAACTTCACATTTAATTGCGCAAAGCCGCCATAAAGTTTAATGGCACGAAGGATAATTTTGTCGTTACACGGGCCTAACACATCTTTGAACTGTTTACGAATGCCGGTAAATTCTTGATAACTTATTTTTTCATACTCTTCAATAATAGCCGGCACGTTATTGGCTTTGGCAATATATTCATCAATGGCATAGAAAGGCGTGCACTGTTCTTCGCCGGAAGAAATATGATAAAAGTCGTGTTTAATATCTTCATTCAGGCAGAGATTAACCAGCGCCATCGCGCAGTAATCCACCGGAATAACGTCAACCTTATCCTGTAGTTCGCAGGTAAACTTCTTCAGTTTAACCGCCATCAGGAATACCCAGAAAATGCTGCTCGAAGGCGCACAGCCAAACTGGGTATGCCCGACCACAATCGAAGGGCGCGCAACCACGAAAGGCAGTTCCGGACACAGTTCACGCACGCGATTTTCGAGCTCGCGCTTGGATGCCGTGTACTGCACCAGATCTTCATTATGCGTATTATCAGGCATATTTTCGTAGAAAACGCTGCCCTGGTCGGGCATTGAAGCCATCGCCGTGCCGACGTGCACAAAGCGTTTTAGGCTTTTTACTTTTGCCATCCGTTGAGCAAAAGCTAAAGAGCCGTCAACGTTAACGCGCCACAGCGCCGGATTATTGCCGAAGGAGGCAATGGCGGCACAGTTGATAACATACGACACCTGGTCAATACGCGGGTCCTGAGCAAAATCTTCAGGTTCACCCAGATCGCCAATTAAAATATTTTCTTCATTAATAGTGGCAAGTTGGGCAGCATTTAATCCAAACTTCTCTAAGTTATTTCTTATTCTTAATAATCCAGCCGATGGGTTTTCAGCGCGAACTAAAAGTAATAAATTAAATGGATTATCCTGGTACTGGCGTAATAAATTTTCTACAACAGCACCACCAACGAAGCCGGAGGCGCCTGTAATGAGAATGCTTTGCATTTTTAAATCTCAACGGAGGGGAACACTAGGTGAACACTACCACCGCCTGCCTAAACCATTCCTATACTAAATCTCGTTGAAAATAAACGAAGGTTAAACCAGCCTTCTGATTATTGTCAGTTTGCTGATAAGCTTAATTTTACATTAATAAATATTTTTATTTATTTTTCAATAAGCCCAAATTAATAGATATTAATAATTTCGCAGTTTACTTGTTTATTCATCCTTAGTGCGCTGCCCGGCTTCATTTCAATCAAAAATCAGCGAGGCGGCGATTGACGCCACCGCAAAGCCTCAGGCCGGTCCTAATCTAGGAAAATTGCGGGAAAGATCTCTGCCTGGAGCGTATGCAGTGAGGTATGACTACGATAAACTGGCGGCAACAGGCTATCCTGAAGGGTAGCAATAGTGCAGGATCAAAGGAATTTTGTGCGGGGTGATTCCCTCGCGCGCATAAATAAGGTACAAGGCTGCATGAAAATCCCAAATAGAATCCAACCTCTGGTGGATGACGGCCTGATCGATGACGTGGTCCGTCGACTGAAAAGTGGCAAAGAGGCCGACGTGTACACCGTTTTATGCGGTGAGGAAATCCGTTGCGCCAAGGTTTATAAAGAGGCCACGCAGCGCAGCTTCAAACAGGCCGTTCAGTATCAGGAGGGACGTAAGGTCCGCAACAGCCGCAGTGCACGTGCCATGCAAAAGGGTTCTAAGTTTGGCCGCAAGCAGCAGGAAGAAACCTGGCAAACGGCCGAAGTCGACGCGCTGTTCCGACTTGCCAATGCCGGCGTGCGCGTCCCACAGCCCTATATCTGCCTCGACGGCGTGCTGCTGATGGAGCTTATCACCGATGGTGAAGGCCTGGTTGCGCCGCGTTTAAGCGATGTCACGTTCACCGAACAGGAAGCGGTGGAAGGCCACGACATTATGATCCGCAATATCGTGCGCATGCTGTGTGCCGGTATCGTGCACGGTGACCTCTCAGAATTTAACGTGCTGCTCGATGCCAAAGGGCCGGTGATTATCGACCTGCCGCAGGCGGTAGACGCCTCCGCGAACAATCACGCAGAGTCAATGTTCGAACGTGACGTGAATAACATGACCGATTTCTACGGTCAATTTGCGCCAGAGTTGTTGAAAACGCGCTATGCCAAGGAAATCTGGGCGCTTTACGAAGAGGGTAAACTCACGCCACAGAGCGTCTTGACCGGCCAGTTTGCCGAAGATACCCATGCAGCAGATGTCGATTCATTATTGGATGAAATCACCGCCGCCGAAGACGAGTACTATGACCGTCAGCGCGCGCTCAAAGAAAGAGATTAAGCTCTTACCTTAAACCCTTCCCGAAGCAATATTGCCTGCGCCGCTGTTGATAACAAGAAATCTGACAGCGGGTTAGCGGCCTCACTAAACTGCGCAAAAGCATAATCCGCCTGAATATTATAGTCCTGCGGTATGTCTAGCACCTCGAGATCTTCACAACGCACTAACCGACCGGCATAGCTCGCATAACCTATAAACAGGTCGCATTGGGCGTCGCGTATCAGCCACGCAGCAGCCAGCTCTCCGGCGGGAATGCTCTGGCTTTGGGGACCGCCCACCAGCCTGAGCGCAGACTCTTGCAATCGTGCGCCCAGTCCGGGGTGAAGCCTCTCTAAGGTAGCAAAAAGCTGCCAGGTGTAATCGCCCGAAGGGTCGGCAAGCGGCGTTGAGGTGCCCACTCTTAGAGCCTGATTGGCCAACAACTCCAGCCATGAGGCTCCTGATGCACAGAGCTCTTTTCGCACCGTCAGGCAAAGCCGATTGCGCGTGAAGACCGCAACCCGCCGCGCCAGCCCAAGCGTTGCCAGATGCTGCGGATGGCCGACATTGGCCGAGGCAAACAGATCCGGGACTTCCCCTTGCTCGATGCGCTCTCTAAGTAATCCCGCCGGGCCAAACTGCGTCTCGACCCGCAGGCCAGCGGTTTGCCTAAACGCCGCCATCAGCGGTCGCCACACGGGCCGTAGGCTGCCCGCCGCCAGCACCTTAAGCGGGGTTTCTGTCATCAGGATTTTTTCTCTTGATTGGCCGCCACTGTGTCAGGTCCGATATAGCGGGTGCGATAAAAACGCTGATAATAGGCATCGGCCTGTTGCTGCATATTAATATCGCTGAATTTCTGCGGATAAAGTTTTTTTGCCATCCACAGCTCACCAATCGCCAGTGCTTCTGGCATCGGATAACCCCACGCCTTGGCGTATTCTGGCATCAGGTAAACACGATGATTTTTTACCGCATCGATGGTCTGCCACTTCGGATCGTGCTCGATCTCACCCACGACCTTGGGATAACGATCCTGTACGAAAATAACCTGCGGATCCCAGGCGATCACCTGCTCGAGACTGACCTGTTTAAATCCTTTAACCGTCGGCTCCGCTACGTTGTAAGCACCGGCGTGATCCATCATCAGCCCGGTATATTTTCCAGAGCCATAGGTGGTTAGATCGGGATTAGCCATATAAACGCGGACTCGCTGCTGGAGAGGAATCGATTGCAGCCTGTCGCTGACGCGTTTACGTTGCGCAAAGGTGTAGTTAATTAGTTCATCGGCCTGTTTCTGGCGGTTGACCACCTCGCCAATCAGGCGAATACCGTTTATTAACCCCTGATTATACGCCAGCTCTTCATTGTCCATCACCGGGTTCATTTTGCCTTCCTCACCCGGTTTGTCCTGGCGCAAAGAAATAGCCACCACCGCGATGCCAGCCTGAGAAATCTGGTCGATCATTTCCTTAGGGGCATAGTTGGTGACGAATACCACCTGCGGGCGCAGGGCAACCAGGCTTTCCAAATCGACATGAGTCAGGTCTCCCAGAGCCGGCGTTTTTAGCAATTGCGGAGCCAGTCGCGCGTAGCCATCGCCCAGCTGCTGCTTCCAGTTCGCCAGCACCCCCACAATCTTGCTGTCGGCATCGAGCTGCACCAGCAGGTTAAGCGTCTGGTGCTGGAGGACCACGACGCGGTCAACCCGATCGGGGAGGGTGACCTGACGGCCTAGCTGATCGGTAATTTGCCTGTCCGCCAAGGTTGAAAATGCGCACAGGCCCAGCGCGCTAGCGAGTACGACAATTTTGAAAGTATTAGCCCTGATAGTGAAAAATTTCTGCAAAGTGTTCACTGGAAAACCTCATTGTACGTTGTATTTTCCAGTATATAGCGGTGGCTGCTTTATGAACATCACAACACTTATTTACGTCCCTCAGTCAGCATACGCACGGCCAGACCGCTGAGGACCGTAGCCATCAGCCAGCGCTGGATCAGGGCCCAGGTCGGGCGTCCGGACAGAAATACGGCAATGTATCCGGCTGAAAGGGCAATCAACGCATTCACGCAAAAGCTCACCATAATTTGTGCACTGCCTAATACCATCGATTGCAACAGCACCTGACCCTGCGCCGGCACGATAAACTGCGGTAGCAGCGAGAGGTAAAGGACTGCCGCTTTGGGATTCAACAGATTGGTGAATAACCCCATGGTGAAGAGTTTACGCGGGCTGTCTTTGGCTAATTCACGGACCTGAAAAGGCGAGCGACCGCCGGGACGAATAGCCTGCCAGGCCATATACAGCAGGTACAGCGCACCGCAGAAACGCAGAGTGTCATAGGCAAAAGGCACCGCCATCAAAAGCGCGGTAATACCGAGAGCGGAAAAAACCATATAAAAAACAAATCCCAATACCACACCCCCCAGCGAGATAAGTCCGGCCTTGGGACCCTGACAGATCGATCGCGAGATCAGATAAATCATGTTGGGGCCAGGCGTCAAAACCAATCCCAGGGCGACAAGCATAAAAGTCAAAAGGTGGGCTGCATCAGGCATGGCATTCTCCGGTAGGGTTTAACAAGATTAGCCCCTTTAGATCTAATGGCTGTACGAACTTTTGGCAAGCGCCTGTCATGCTTTGTTCACGGTTTTAGGGTCAAACTGTCATAAACCCGTGCAATGTTACTTCCCGGATAGGTAAAACCTTAACCGGAGAAGTTATGTACAGCGATACCCGAAAACTGGTTTCAGCGCAGAATCCGGCGGTGCTGGTCGTGGCGCATCGTGGCGTATGGACGCGCGCCCCTGAAAATTCTCTTTCCGCATTAGATGAGGCGATTAATGCCGGCGCGGATATCATTGAAATTGATACCCAAACCACCGCCGACAGCCAGCTGGTGGTGATGCATGATGCCTGGCTGGACAGGACCTGTGACCATCAGGGTGAAGTTGTGCGCATGTCGTTCTCCGAGGTGCGCCGTGCCCGCCTGCGAGGCAGTGACGGCCGTGCGGGGATGGTGATCACCGATGAGCGCGTGCCGCTGCTGGAAGAGCTGCTTGAAGAAGCGCGCGGACGCATCGTGGTCAATATTGATATTAAATTTCAGCGCGATCGCCAGCGGGTGATTGATCTGATCCTGGATATGAATATGGCCGAGGGCGTATTGTTAAAAAGTAATATCGATCTCGCTGCCCAGACTTTCCCACTGGATATGACCGACAGTCAACGACGCATTCCCTTTATGCCTATCGTGACCATAAATACTGGAAGCTTTGCCGAAGATTTGCGAAATATCGAAGATTTTGGCGCGCAAATAGTAGAAGTTAATTTCACCGATTTGGCGGAGGTGATCGCGGCGAGGGGAGAGTTGCAACGCCTGGGGATCCGCTTATGGGTCAATACGCTGGAGGGTTCACATCCGTTGGACTACTGTGATAGCCGTGCTTATCCGCACCCGGCAGAAGTCTGGGGTGCGCTGATTGAGGCCGGGTTTGGCGCAATTCAAACTGACAGCGTGAGTCAGTTGCGTCGTTGGTTAAAGGATAAAGGACGTTAAAATGAAAACCGAAATTTCCAGTCGTTTGCAGATTGCCAGTCAGATTGCCGCGCAGGCCGCCGAGCTGGCACTGAGCTTTTTTAATCGCCGTGGCGAAATTGACGTCAGCAGCAAGCGAACGCAGGATTTTGTTTCCGAAGCCGACGTGGCGGTCGAACAGTTTATTCGCCAGCAACTGCACCAACATTTTCCAGGCGATCCGATCATCGGTGAAGAGATGGGCGGTCAGCTCAGTGAAAGCGCCTGTTGGGTGATTGATCCGATCGATGGCACTTCAAACTTCCTGCGCGGCTCGCCGCTGTGGGGCGTGTCACTGGGGCTGGTGGAGCGACACCGTCCGGTGATTGGCGTGGTGGTGCTGCCGGTACTTAACGAGCTGTTTGCCGCTGAAAGCGGCAGAGGCATTTTCCTCAACGGTAAACCCTTTACCCGTGACGATCGCTTCGCCGACGTGCAGGTGCTCTCTCTGGGCGACAGTGCCGACGATCAATTGGGTGAAGCCTCGGCATTTTACCGCGGGCTGCGCGAGGCCGATTGGTCGGTGCATTGCTATCGCTGCACCACCGTAGGCATGGTGTTTGCCGCCAAGGGCGTGATTGATGGTCATTTACAGCGCCGCACCACGCTGTGGGACATCGCGGGGGGCGCGGTGCTGTGTCAGGAAGCCGGACTGGAAACGGTGGTGAACTTCGGTGGCGAAGGGATCCGTCATTTGTCGGTGGCTACCGGGACTTCAGCGTTGATGGCCGCTGTCAGACCGCTGTGGCCTGATTTGGCGCCGCGTTAGATTAGGCGAAATAAAACCACGCCGTTTCTATCAGGCCGTTATGTACTGCAAAAACGGCCATGCTGTCAATTGGCTGCTCGCCAAGCCCGTGGATCTTTTCCAGGTCAAAAACCTGATTGCCCAAAACGGTTCGAGAAATCAGTTCGGCCTTAAGTTTGGGGTTATTAAATCGATTAGCCGCGTAGAACTCACTAAGCTGTCGTTTTCCTCTCATCGCAGGCTCGAGCGAGGGCATTCTATAAGCGGTGAAAGATTCGCTGAAGCAGGACACAAAGGTTTGCAGATCGTGTTGATTGTAGGCGGTAAATTGTTTTTCAACGACGGCGGTTATGTTATCCATTGACAGTCCCTTATTGAATATAAATTCTTTTAATATGAATTATTATTCAATTTGAAGGTTTTTAACTGCCCTGTCAATGTCATTATGCGATAACTCCTGAATAACTCTCGGATGATGATCGGTAGTCTATAGTTAACAATTAATTATGATCATATCTCTGGAGTAGAATGCATGATAATCCTACATCACTTGAACAACTCGCGTTCGCAACGAATTTTGTGGATGTTGGAAGAGTTGCAGCTGCCTTACACCATTGAGCGCTATCAGCGCGATGAGAAAACCATGATGGCCCCGGCGGCGCTTAAAAAGATCCATCCGCTGGGCAAGTCGCCGGTGTTACAGGACGGTGACCTGATTATCGCCGAATCGGGCGCGATTATCGAATATCTGCAGGAAACCTACGATCCGCAACATACCCTTAAACCGACCGATGCCGCCGAGCGCCTGCAGTATCGCTACTGGTTGCACTACGCCGAAGGATCGCTGATGCCGCTGCTGGTAATGAAGCTGATTTTTGGGCGGTTGGGGAAGCCGCCTATGCCGTGGCTGATCCGCCCGATCGCTGGCGCAATTGGCAAGGGCGTGCAGCAGAATTATATCGACAAGCAGCTCGCGACCCATGCGACCTATCTGGAAGATCACCTCAGCAAGAATGCCTGGTTCGCGGGTGAGGAGTTTAGCGCGGCCGACATCCAGATGAGTTTTCCCATTGAGGCTTTCGAGACGCGCGGTCCGATAGACAAATGTCCACATTTGCAACGCTGGCTAAATACTATCAAGGCCAGACCGGCCTATCAGCAGGCGCTCAAGCAGGGCGGCCCGTATCAGATCGGCGGCTGATCCCGGTAATGAGGATCCCTGCCTCGGGGATCCGCAACGGTCGATCTTGCCGGTCGCGGATCGGGTTAGTCGCAATCGGTAGTCGGTAAAGTCTGCTGTTGCGCAATATTTTAGTTTAAACGCCTTTAAAATGAGCAGAAATCCGAAAAACATCACTAACACAGTTGAAACCAGAGCATTAAAGGCTGGATAATCGTTTGCTTGGTCGTATCTACGATTTTTACAACCGCCGTACGCGCTGTGAGTTAACCGTTTGCCCCGACTCTATGTTGATTATTCGACGACGTCTAACGCCGTTGAACAACTTCATGCATCCTTTAGTCGGGTAGGGAAGCGAACGATAAGAAACGATTTCATAATGACCACGCAGGCATTTCAGTAGCACATTCAGAGGACTCCACCATGTCTCAACATCGGTCTCAAGCGGGCGGCAGCGTGACGCCTAAAGGATCGCTTGATGCTTTCTTCTCGATCAGCGCCCGAGGCAGCAACGTTCGCCAGGAGCTTATCGCTGGCCTTACAACTTTTCTGGCGATGGTTTACTCGGTCATCGTGGTTCCCTCCATGCTTGGCAAGGCCGGTTTTTCTCCTACCGCCGTGTTCGTTGCCACCTGTTTAGTCGCCGGATTTGGATCGCTGCTAATGGGGCTATGGGCTAATCTGCCGTTAGCGATCGGTTGCGCAATTTCCCTGACCGCTTTCACCGCTTTCAGCCTGGTGATTGGCCAACACATTAGCGTGCCGGTGGCGCTGGGTGCGGTGTTCCTGATGGGGATGCTGTTTACCGTTATCTCGGTAACCGGCATTCGTTCATGGATATTGCGCAACTTGCCGACCGGCGTTGCGCACGGTACCGGTATCGGCATCGGCCTGTTTTTACTGTTAGTCGCCGCTAACGGCGTCGGTTTGGTTATCAAGAACCCGCTGGACGGCCTGCCGGTCACGCTAGGTGCTTTTACCTCTTTCCCTGTCGTGATGACGCTGCTCGGGCTGGCGGTGATTTTTGGTCTGGAAAAACTGCGCGTCCCCGGTGGGATTTTGCTGGTGATTATTGCCATTTCTATCATCGGCCTGATTTTCGACCCGGCGGTGAAATATCACGGCCTGTTTGCCATGCCTTCCCTGGCAGACGCCAGCGGCCATTCGCTGTTCTTTAATCTCGATATTATGGGGGCGATGAAAGCCGCCGTACTGCCGAGCGTGTTGGCGCTGGTGATGACCGCGGTGTTTGACGCTACCGGCACCATCCGCGCCGTAGCGGGTCAGGCGGACTTGCTGGATAAAGACGGTCAAATTATTAATGCGGGCAAAGCGCTGACCGCCGACTCGATGAGCAGCATTTTTGCCGGCCTGGTCGGCGCGGCACCTGCGGCAGTGTATATCGAGTCTGCGGCGGGCACGGCGGCGGGGGGTAAAACCGGTTTAACCGCCACGGTGGTGGGTGCGCTGTTTCTGATGATGCTGTTCCTGTCGCCGCTGTCTTATCTGGTTCCAGCCTATGCTACCGCGCCAGCGCTGATGTACGTCGGCCTGCTGATGCTCAGCAACGTCACCAAGCTTGATTTCAACGATTTTGTCGACGCCATGTCTGGTCTGCTGTGCGCGGTGTTTATCGTGCTGACCTGTAATATCGTTACCGGTATTATGCTGGGCTTCAGCTCGCTGGTGGTGGGGCGTATCTGCTCGGGCGAGTGGCGTAAGCTGAATCTGGGCACGGTGATTATCGCGGTGGCGCTGGTGGTATTTTACGCCGGAGGCTGGGCGCTGTAAGTTTTAGCCCCTTCCTCACGCGATGAGGAGGGGGCTTTTTCCCTCTTCGCATTCATAACTCAACAAATTTTGATAACAACATTTACAATCTGCTTTTAAGACGCCCGCAAATTTTCTCCGCTGCTAAAATGTTTTACTATCAAATTGTCGTGCAGGTTCTGCCTGTGTCCAGCTTTATGCATTAACGAATAACAACAGACTAAGGAAAGCATGGAAATCTTTTTTACCATTCTTATTTTGATTCTGGTGGTGTCACTGTCCGGTGTCGTGACCAGGATGTTGCCGTTTCAGGTTCCACTGCCTCTTATGCAAATCCTCGTGGGGGCCCTGCTCGCCTGGCCTAACTTTGGCCTCCACGTCAATTTCGATCCCGATCTTTTTCTGGTGCTGTTTATTCCGCCGCTGCTGTTTGCCGATGGCTGGAAAACGCCGCTGCGCGAGTTTCTGCACAAGGGGCGTGAAATTCTCGGCTTGGCGCTGGCGCTGGTGCTGGTCACCGTGGTTGGGGTCGGCTATCTCATTTACATGATGGTGCCGAATATTCCGCTGGTGGCCGCGTTTGCGCTCGCCGCGGTGCTGTCACCGACCGACGCCGTGGCGCTGTCAGGTATTGTGGGCAAAGGGCGTATTCCTAAATCCATCATGGGGATCCTCGAGGGCGAGGCGCTGATGAACGATGCATCCGGCCTGGTCGCCCTCAAGTTTGCTATCGCGGTGGCGATGGGCACGATGGTGTTTACCGTATCGGGTGCGACCATGGAATTCCTCAAGGTCGCGATCGGCGGTCTGCTGGCCGGTGTTGCCGTGACCTGGTTGTACAGTAAGTCGCTGCGCATCATGAGCCGCTGGAGTGGAGACGATCCGGCGACGCAGATTGTCTTACTGCTGCTGCTGCCATTTGCCTCTTACCTGATTGCCGAACACATTGGCGTCTCGGGCATTTTGGCCGCCGTGGCCGCCGGGATGACCATCAGCCAGTCTGGCATTATCCGTAATGCGCCGCTGGCCATGCGTTTACGCGCCAACAGCGTCTGGGCGATGTTGGAGTTTGTCTTTAACGGCATGGTGTTTATCATGTTGGGCCTGCAGCTGCCGAGCATTCTGGAAAGCTCGCTGGATCAGGCAACGCACGATCCGAGCATTGTCACCTGGCACCTGTTTGCCGACGTCGGCATTATCTATTTCGCGCTGCTGCTGCTGCGTTTTGTCTGGCTGTGGCTGATGAAAAACTTCAGCAACCGCCTGTTGAAAAAGCGCCCGCTGATGTTTGGCAATTTCTCTACCCGTGAGCTGTGGGTCGCGTCGTTTGCCGGGGTACGCGGTGCGATTACGCTGGCCGGTGTGCTGTCGATACCGTTATTCCTGGCCGACGGCACGGCGTTTCCATCACGTTATCAGCTGGTGTTCCTGGCGATGGGCGTGATCCTGTTCTCGCTGATTGCCGGCGTTATTGCGCTACCGTTCCTGCTGCGCGGCGTGGTGGTCGACAAATCGTCTTACCGTGAAGAAGAGCGCATGGCGCGGTCGGTGTCCGCCGAGGTGGCGATTGAGAGCCTGCATAAGATGGAAGAGCGCCTGGCGGCCGATTCGGAAGAGAACATCGATGAGCAAACGCTGAAAGAAATCAGTTCACGGGTGGTGGGTAATTTGCGCCGTCGAACGGTGGGCAAAGATGATATTGAACAAGCGCTGATGCTCGAGAATCTTGAGCGCCGCTTCCGGTTGACCGCGCTGCGGGCCGAGCGCGGTGAACTTTATCACCTGCGGGCCACCCAGCGTATCAGCAATGAAACGCTGCAAAAGCTGCTTCACGACCTCGATTTGCTAGAGGCGCTGCTGGTCGAAAAAGAAGTCTAGTTTAGGCCATTGCCGTGAATAGCCAATGCCCGCCGGTCAACGCCCGCGGGCATTTTTTATGCTTCATTTAACGCGGGGAGGGCGGCAAAACGTGCCTGGGCCAGAATTCACGGCTGCGCGCAATCCACGCCTGAGCACTTTGAGACAGGTAGCTGCCCTGACGCCAGATCAGGCCCAACTGCCACAGCAGGGTTGGCGCTAAAGGCAGCCAAAGCAGTTGGGTAGGATCCAGCCGCTGGCAGACCGGCTCGGGCAAAATGGCCACGCCCATCCCGGCCTCGACCATGGCGGCAAGAAAATCCCATTGGCCGCTGCGGGCGGCAATCTTTGGCGTGAAGCCGTGGCTGGAGAACGCCTCTAACAGCTGGCGATAGAGGGCGAAGTCTTCGTTATAAATCAGAATACTTTCTTGCGCTAATTCGGCAATCGCCACGCTGCTGCGATTTAGCCAATAAGGCGTTCTTGGTACCACCACGCACAGCGGATGGCTAAACAACGGCTGCGAGGTAATAGGCAAGGTGGGGTCAACCGGCAGAGCGGTCAGGGCCAGATCCAGCTCGCCGGCCAGCACCGCCTGCTGAACGGTTAGTCCGCCAAATTCCGAAATAATCAGTTCAATACCGGGATAATGCTGACGAAATTCGCCAATCAGCGGCGCCATCTGCGTGCCCACCATCGGCGGCACGCCCAGGCGCAGCAGGCCGCGTTTTACGTCGTTGATATCTTCCAGCTCTGCCTCTAACTGACGAAACTCTTCAAGAATGTTCAAACCTCGCTGATACAGCGCCTGCCCGCTGTCGGTCAAACGCAGGCGACGCCCCTCGCGGATCAGCAAAGCGCACTCCAACTCTTCCTCGAGATTGCGCAGCATTTTGCTGATGGTCGGCTGAGTAACAAACAGTTTTTCCGCTGCGCGAGTAAAACTCTGCTGGCGAACCACTTCAACAAAATAGCGCAGGGTGCGAACGTCCATAAATCTCCGGATAACAGAACATTCCATTTTGGAATCATTTGGATAATTTTAATTCATTTCTTAAGCTATTTCTCCAGCCCGTATACTGCAAGCTCTTAATTCTTCGTCCCTTGAGGTCATTCCCGATGATGTTGGCGTTGCGCGTTAAAGCGCCGTCGTTGCTCACCCGCTTTCAGGTGCCGATCCAGGTGGTGTTTTACGCGCTGCTGTTTATGCTGGCGGACCGGCTGGTCAGCGTTTTACACCTGCCACTTCCGGCCAATATTGTCGGTATGTTGATGCTTTTATTACTGATTGCGTTTCGAATACTGCCAATAGGCTGGGTTAAAGCCGGGTCGAGCTGGCTGTTGGCCGAGATGCTGCTATTTTTCGTGCCGGCGGTAGTCGCGGTGGTTAATTACGCTCAGTTGCTGATGGTCGAAGGCTGGAAAATATTTTTGGTGATTGGCGTGAGTACGCTGTTAACGCTGGGAGCCACCTCGCTAGTGGTGGATCGCGTTTATCGGTTCGAGCTCAGGCTGGTAGAAAAGAAAAATGCCGCCGCGTTGGCAAGGGCCGAAGATGACTGATCTATTGCTGAGTATTCTCTGCTTCGCGGTCACGCTGGGCCTGTATTACGCCAATAAACGACTTTACCGCTGGCGGCGGACGCTGATGTTTATGCCGCTGGTGTTTACCCCGATTGTACTGGTGATCCTGCTGGTGGTGACGCGCGTTTCTTATAAGGATTATATCGGTGAAACCCACTGGCTGCTGTGGCTGCTGGGGCCATCAACCCTCGCTTTCGCGGTGCCGGTGTATGAAAATATGGCTATCATTCGCCGTCACTGGATCTCCCTAAGCGCCGGGGTGATAACCGCCGTCAGCGTCGCGGTATTCAGCTCGGTGTGGCTTGCGCGAATGTTGACCCTGCCCGAAGAAATTCAGCGTAGCCTGGCCGTGCGTTCGATTACCACGCCGTTTGCACTGGCTGCTGCGAAGCAGGAGGGCGGGCAGCCAGATCTGGTGGCGCTGTTTGTGGTTATCACCGGCGTATTTGGCATGGCGGTGGGTGACCTGCTGTTTTTGCGACTGGCGGTGCGCAGCGCGCTAGCCAAAGGGGCCGGGCTTGGGGCCGCTTCTCACGGCGCGGGCACGGCCAAGGCTTACCTGTTAGGCCCGCAGGAGGGGGTTGTTTCTAGCCTGGTGATGATGCTGGCGGGCGTGCTCACGGTAGTGATTGCTCCACTGATTGGGCATTTTTTCTGGTAGTGAAAGCGAGCGTCGTTTCAGCACTCGTTTTCAGAGCGATACCCTCATTTGCAACCGGCAGCGCGCGCTGCCGGTTTCATGCGTTCTACTACCCTCAGTGAATAATCTGCGCCAGGAACTCACGCGTTCTCGCCGATTTTGGATTGGCAAAAAACTCTTCCGGCGGTGCCTGCTCGACAATCTCCCCGCGATCCATAAAGATCACCCGGTCAGCCACCGTGCGCGCAAAACCCATCTCGTGCGTCACGCACAGCATGGTCATACCTTCCTCGGCCAGCCCAATCATGGTATCCAGCACCTCTTTCACCATCTCCGGGTCCAGCGCCGAGGTGGGTTCATCAAACAGCATAATCTTGGGTTTCATACACAGTGAGCGGGCAATCGCCACGCGCTGCTGCTGTCCGCCTGAGAGCTGGCCCGGAAACTTGTGCGCGTGCTCGGCGATACGCACGCGCTGCAGATATTTCATCGCCAGCTCTTCCGCCTCTTTCTTCGGCATTTTGCGCACCCAGCACGGAGCCAGAGTACAGTTTTGCAATACCGTCAAATGCGGAAACAGATTGAAGTGCTGAAACACCATGCCTACTTCGGTTCTGACGCGTTCGATGTTGCGCAAATCGTTGTTCAGCTCAGTTCCATCCACCACGATGCGTCCCTGCTGGTGCTCTTCAAGGTGGTTAATGCAGCGAATAGTGGTCGATTTACCGGAACCTGAAGGCCCACATAACACGATACGTTCGCCCGATGTGACGTTCAGGTTGATGCCTTTCAACACGTGGAACTGCCCGTACCACTTATTAACGTCTTCCAGCGTGATCATCATTTTTTTAGTTTCAATGACGTTATGTTCGGTCATGGTATACCTCAGTGTGCGGAGTGCCCGGTGTGAAAGCGTCTTTCCAAATGTTGGCTATAACGCGACATGCTAAAACAGAATATCCAGTAAACGGCGGCGGCAAAAACGTAGCCTTCGGTCGACATGCCCAGCCATTCAGGGGCGACGGTCGCCTGCTGTACGCTGCTGAAAAAGTCCATCAGGCCGATGATGATCACCAGGCTGGTGTCTTTAAACAGCGCGATAATGGTGTTCACCAGACCCGGGATCACCATCTTCAGCGCCTGTGGCAGGATCACCAGCAGTTGGGTTCGCCAGTAGCCTAAAGCCAGTGACTGCGCGGCCTCGGTTTGGCCTCTTGGCAGCGCCTGTAGGCCACCGCGGACCACCTCGGCAACGTACGCCGACTGAAACAGCACGACGCCGACCAACGCACGAACCAGTTTGTCGATGCTGGTGCCTTCACTCATAAACAGCGGCAGCATCACCGAGGACATAAACAGCACGGTGATCAGCGGCACGCCGCGCCAGAACTCGATAAAAATGACTGACAGGATGCGAACGACAGGCAGGCTGGATCGTCGAGCCAGCGCCAGCAGAATACCCAAAGGAAGCGCACCGGCGATGCCGACTGCGGCGATCACCAGCGTCAGGGTGAGTCCGCCCCACTGATAGGTCTCAACCCGACTCAGGCCGAGAAAACCGCCATACAGCATAGTCCAGGTAAATACCGGGAAGGCCACAGCCCAACAGGCAATGTACAGTCCACGTCGCGGCATCTTCGAGACGAACATCGGAACCAGCGACAGCAGGCCGATGATTAAGGTGGTATTAATGCGCCAGCGCTGGTCGGTCGGGTATAGCCCATACATAAATTGGCCGAAGCGCGCGTGAATAAACACCCAGCAGGCTCCGTCTTTGGTGCAGTCGGCGCGCGTGGTACCGACCCAGTTAGCCTTGAAAATGACCCAGTTCAGCAGCGGTGGAATAAGCTCCCACAGCAGCCAAAAGAACAACAGCGTCAGCAGGCTGTTAAACCCACTAGAAAACAGATTTTTACGCGCCCATAGCACGGCATTGCCCAACGGCGTACCCGGCTTGGCGCCTCGAACGGATTGAGGGAGAGTCGTCATAGTCATTCGTTTCCCTTAACGCTCAACCAGCGCGATGCGGCGGTTGTATATGTTCATCAACAACGAAATTACCAGACTGATAATCAGGTAAACCGACATGGTGATGGCGATGGTTTCGATCGCCTGACCGGTTTGGTTAAGCACCGTTCCGGCAAACAGCGACACCATATCTGGATACCCGATAGCCGCAGCCAGCGAAGAGTTTTTGACAATATTGAGATACTGACTGGTCAACGGTGGGATAATTACCCGCATCGCCTGCGGCAGGATGACCTGGCGCAGCGTCACCGGATTCGGCAGCCCCAGCGAGCGAGCAGCCTCGTGCTGCCCGTAAGAAACTGACTGAATTCCTGAGCGGATCACTTCGGCAATAAACGTTGAGGTATACACCGACAACGCCAGCGTAAGCGCACCGAGCTCGGGGATCAGCACGACGCCGCCGCCGAAGTTAAAGCCCCTGAGCTTAGGAATATCCCAATGCAGCGCCGAGCCAAAAATCAGCTGCGCAATGGCCGGCAACAGCACCAGCATCGCAATGCACCACGGCCAGATACGCCACACCAGCCCGGTATGCACCTGACGGAAGTGGTTATAGCGTTTCAGGAACAGGATGCCGCCGACGGCCAGCAAAAGCGCTACGACCGCAGGCCAGAACCCGGCAGCCATCTCAGGCGAAGGCATATACAGGCCACGGTTGCTGGCGAAAACCGTATCAAAGGCATTCAGGCTCTGACGCGGCCCAGGCAGGTTGCGCAGAACGGCAAAATACCAAAAGAAGATCTGCAACAACGGGGGAATGTTGCGGAACGTCTCAATGTAAACGGTACAAAGTTTGCGGATTAGCCAGTTGTCGGAGAGTCTTCCTAAGCCAACGATAAAACCGAGAATGGAGGCAAAAACGATACACAGTGCAGAAACCAGCAGGGTGTTCAACAGGCCGATAAAGAACACGCGCCCGTAGGTATCGCCTTCGTCATAGCTGATCAGGTGTTGGACGATGCCAAAGCCGGCACCGCGATTCAAGAAATCAAATCCCGAGGTGATCCCTCGCGTCGTTAGATTGGTTATCGTGTTGTGTAACAGGTAGCCAAAAAAGGCCACCAGCAACACCACCGCGAGAATTTGGTACAGCCAGGCGCGTACTGCAGGATTACGCAGTGAAAACGCGACTTTTTCGGATGGGCGTTGCGACATAAGAGCCAGCCTCAGTATGCGGTAATTCGAGCGTTACTAGGTCTTGTTGAAGCGGCACGCCAGGGATGAGCTGGCGTGCTGACTTGCGATGGGAATTAACGAACCGGTGGTGCGTACTGGATACCGCCTTTGTTCCACAGCGCATTTTGGCCGCGGGCGATTTTCAGCGGGCTACCCATGCCGACGTTGCGATCGAAGCTTTCGCCATAGTTACCGACCTGTTTAACGATTTTCACTACGAAGTCGTTTGGTAGCTTCAGGTCTTCGCCATATTTACCGGTTTTACCCAGCAGGTTGCTCATGTCTGGCGTAGTCGGGTTAGCGGCCATCGCCTCAACGTTGGCAGAGGTTACGCCCATTTCTTCGGCGTTCAGCATGGCAAACAGTGACCAACGGACAATTTCCAGCCAGTCTTCGTCACCGCGACGGACTACGGGACCCAAAGGCTCTTTGGAGATAACTTCTGGCAGCACGATGTAATCATCCGGCTTGGCCAAAGATTGACGCAGCGCGTACAGCTGCGACTGGTCGGAAGACAGGGTATCGCAGCGGCCTGATTCAAGCGCTTTGGCGCTGTCGCTGGAGCGGTCGAAGGTGACCGGTGTGAAGGTCATTTTATTGGCCTTAAAATAGTCGGCAACGTTCAGCTCAGTATCGGTACCGGCCTGCAGGCAGACAGTGGCGCCGTCGAGCTCTTTAGCGCTCTTGAGATCGGCTTTCTTGTGCGTAAGAAAGCCGATGCCGTCGTAATAGTTTACGCCAGCGAAAATCATGCCCATGCCGCCATCGCGGGAGGAGGTCCAGGTTGTATTGCGGGAAAGAAGATCGACCTCACCCGATTGCAGCGCGGTAAAACGTTCTTTAGCGGTCAGTGGGGTGTACTTAACTTTGGTCGCATCGCCAAACAGCGCGGCGGCTACGGCACGGCACACGTCTACGTCGAGACCGGTGATATTGCCCTTGTCATCCTTGGAGGAAAAGCCGGGTAGTCCGTCGCTAATACCGCATTTGATAAAGCCGTTTTTCTTAATGGTGTCCAGAGTTGTTCCGGCGTGAGCCTGCCCAGCCAGGGTCACGAAACTTGCGGCGGCAATCAGCGTAGAGAGAAGTATTTTTTTCATAAATCTTCCTGTGAGGCGAGAGCGAACATTATTATTTTAAGAGTGCCGGAGCACTCTGTGTATTTATGGGGCAAAGCCCTCTGCTCAGAATCGTACGAGCAAAACGGCTAAAGCAAAGGGTATGCCAACATTGAAAATGCTTAGCAATCAAGTACCGGTAGGTTATTGACCAGTAACAATAATGCGCATCAGGAGATTTATTGACCTAAACTGGGGCGCTGTAAACAGCTTTGCAGCAAAATAGTGCGCTCTATACCAAAATTCTTAAAGGATGGACACTAAATGATGGGTTTTAATAACATTAGGTAATATTTGGACGGTAATTGAATTGTTTTTATGAGAGGAGTCTCTCGGCCAGGAAGGATCGAGAGACATTAAGCAATATTTTTACACGCTTGCAAATTTATTTCAGAGTGGCCAGGTACTGTTTTTCGAGGCAAATAGGTATAAAAAAAACCCGACTCAGTGGCCGGGTTTTTGCTGATAGTTCTAACTGCTATCAATGAGTTAAACCCTCAGTAAAGAGAGGGGGCGCCCTCTGGTCGAGTTTTGAATCGGCGGTGTACCCAGAGATACTGCTCCGGCGCACGCAGGATTTCTTTCTCGACCACGCGGTTCATAAAGGCCGCCGCTGCCAGCTCATCGGCGGCGGGATAACCGGTGAGGGCAGGCTGGATCACCAGCTCATAGCCCGCGCCTTTGTCCTTACGGATCAGAACCACGGTCAGCAGCGCCGGTTTAGCCAAACGCACCAACATAAAGGTTCCGCTGGTGGTGGCTGCCTGATCGACGGCAAACAGCGGAGCAAAGACGCTGCCTCGCGGACCGTAATCCTGATCGGGAGCAAACCACACTGCTTCACCGCGTTTAAGCGCGTGAACCATCCCGCGCAAATCTTTGCGGTCAAGCATGGCCTTGTTCGAACGCAGGCGGCCCCAGGTTTGCACAAATTCCATGGCTTTATTGTTGTGCGGGCGGTACATCGCCATCATTGGCTGGCAGAGGCCCATAGCGCGGCCACCGAGTTCTAGCGACATGAAGTGAACGCCAATCACCAGTACGCCCTGATTGTTTTGCTGTGCCTGTTTAAGATTTTCGAGGCCGCTGACGTCAAACCAGCGTTTAACCCGGGTATCGGACCAGAACCAGGCCATGCCGGTTTCCATCAGCCCCATGCCTAAGGATTCAAAGTTTTTTACGATTTTCTGCTCAATCTCGTCGCTGGGCATATCCGGAAAGCACAGCTGGAGATTACGGCGGGCAATAGAGGCGCGGCGTTTGAGAAAACGCATAGAGGTGCGGCCAAGCCAGACGCCGAGACGGTACATAACGGGATACGGCAGTTGCACCAGTAAAAACAGGACACCGAGGCCAAACCAGGTCAGCCAGTAGCGCGGACGTAAAAATGATTTTTTAAAACTTTGCGATGCAGCGGTCATGTCATTTCAATCATCAATATGAGTGAATTTGATAGCGCGTAAAATAAAGCCTGTCGCGTTACCGGTATATTTTCAATGGATTGTACCACCGGGCGGGATTTGCGAAGCCAGAGCCGCTTTCCGGTGGCCAGTGGCGGAGCGAATTCAATGCTTGTTGCGAGCAGTATATCACGTTCATCTCGGCAAAATAGGCCGGGAATTTTGCAGCAGCAACCCAATTTCGCCCATTTTTTTCCTTTACCTCTTAACAACCTTAGTAGCGGCTAACGAGACAATTAGCGCATAAGTCTTTATAAGGCTGTAAAATTTCTTTCCATCGAGTAATGAATTTATCTTTGAAAGGTAAATAAATCGTAAGGGGTGATTTTTTAGGATATTTCAGGATGTTAGTTCTTCATGCTGTCGTCGATATTCGATTTGTAGACGTCGAAATACCAAAATAACTCAAAGGATAAAACATGAAGAAGACCACATTAGCGATGATTTTTGCCGTGCTGGCAAGCAATGCCGTATTAGCTACCGCGCATGCCGAAGGCCCGGAAGGTCATCGTCCGCCGCCTCCGCGCCACGTTATTCATCATCCTGTGCAGCATCGCGTGATCCACCATCCTGCACCGCGTCGTCATGAACCCGTGCGTCAAGAGCCCGTGCGTCAAGAGCCGATCCGTCATAATTAAGTTGTAGATTTTGCTGCTCTAACAAAACAAAAAGGCGCTATATCTTTCGATAATAGCGCCTTTTTTCAAACACTTAACTGATTAGTATCAGTTCATGCCGTATTTTTTCAGTTTCTTACGCAGAGTACCGCGGTTGATACCCATCATCAGGGCTGCACGAGTCTGGTTGCCACGGGTGTACTGCATCACCATGTCCAGCAGTGGCTGTTCAACTTCAGCCAATACCAGCTCATACAGGTCATTGACGTCTTGACCATTCAGTTGAGCAAAATAGCCCTTAAGTGCTTGTTTTACCGAGTCACGCAGGGGTTTTTGGGTTACCTGATCCTGAGAATTAACGGTAGAAACGGTCAGTACATCAGAATTCACGCGTTGTTCGAACATAGTTCTGTCAGCTCTTTTTTGTTACGCAAGATTTTCGAAATATGCTTCCAACGCCTCCAGCTGTTCGCTGGCATCCTCTATGGCGTTGAAGGAGCGCCGAAACTGGTCATTAGGGGCATGTTCCTGTAAATACCAGGAGACGTGCTTACGGGCGATACGGAATCCTTTGCCTTGACCATAAAAGTCGTGCAGTTCCCGTACGTGCCCTATCATCAAGCGCTGTACTTCCCCAAGCGGTGGCGGCGGTAACAGCTCCCCTGTGTCCAGATAATGCTGGATTTCCCGGAAGATCCAGGGTCTCCCCTGAGCGGCACGGCCTATCATCAGAGCATCAGCCCCAGTGTAGTCGAGCACCGCCCTGGCTTTATGCGGGTCAGTTATGTCGCCATTCGCGATAATCGGAATGGAGACACTCTGCTTAACCGTCCGAATGCTGTTGTACTCTGCTTCTCCATTGAAGAGGCAAGCACGGGTTCGGCCATGAATCGTCAAGGCCTGAATTCCACAGTCTTCAGCCAGTTGGGCAATTTGTACACAATTACGGTTTTCCGGATCCCAGCCAGTACGAATTTTCAACGTGACTGGCACATCCACTGCGTTAACCACTGACCTGAGGATCTGTTCAACCAGTTCCGGGTGCTGCAGTAACGCAGAGCCTGCCAGTTTGCGGTTCACTTTCTTGGCTGGGCAACCCATATTGATGTCAATGATCTGAGCACCTGCCTCCACGTTAATACGGGCGGCGGCGGCCATATCTTCAGGATCACAACCGGCAATCTGCACGGCGCGAATACCTGACTCATCGCTATGTACCATACGCAAACGCGACTTATCCGTACGCCAAACCTCTGGATTAGAGGACAGCATTTCGGATACTGCCATTCCAGCACCCATTGAATGACATAAGGCACGAAACGGTCGGTCTGTAATACCGGCCATTGGGGCGGCAATCAGGCAATTTGTAAGCTGGTGGTGTCCAATGCGCATACTATGAAAGACCATACTTAAGTCCGCAAGGGCGCGTATATTACGCATTTTTTACGGGATATGAAAGGCCAAACTTTAACCAATTGGCCAGTAAAAAGCATCTTTATGCGCTAACTCGCGAGCTGTAGATTATTTTATTTATATTAAACATTGAGTTAGTGCTTTATGCTCAAATTGTGCGCTTCGATAATTTACTTACTTATCGCTGATTAAACGCGTTATAACAGCGGAATCTAAGGGGAATATTGCTCTTTTAAGTAGCAATAACCGGGTAAATTCTGGGATGCCTGACGCATTCTTGCTAAAAAGTAGCCAAATCTTAGTCTAGATTGTTAACTTCGCAAGGGGCGAATCAGACGAGTTTGTCGCGCAGGGGCCGTCGAGAAGGCGGGGAGAAACGGTTCTCCCCGCGTTAACACTCGAGGTCAGGCCTGGAGTCAGGCTTTTTTGACGCCGGTGATCCGGCACCATTCTTCTTTCTCGGCAATCGGATCCAGGGTGAAATTGCCCTGATATGCCTCGGCCACGCCGGCAGCCTGGCTCGCCAACACGCCAGACAGGCCAAGATGACCTCCCGCCACCGGCAGCACGCTGATAAGCGGAGCCAGCTCGCGCAATGGTCCAGCAAGGATGTTAGCCACCACCACGTCGGCGGAAAGGTTGTCAGGCTGGTCCTGAGGCAGGTACAGCGACAAACGCTCTGAGACACCGTTACGTTGCGCATTATCGCGGCTGGCCTGAATGGCCTGCGGGTCGATATCGATACCAATAGCCTGGGCTGCGCCAAGCTTTAACGCGGCAATAGCCAAAATGCCTGAACCACAGCCAAAATCGATTACCGTCTTGCCGGCGAGATCCAGACCGTCGAGCCACTGTAGGCACATGGCGGTGGTAGGATGGGTGCCGGTGCCAAACGCCAGGCCCGGATCGAGCATCACGTTGACCGCAGTCGGATCAGGCACGTCGCGCCAGCTCGGGCAGATCCACAGTCGTTCGCCAAAACGCATCGGGTGGAAGTTATCCATCCACTCACGTTCCCAGTCTTTGTCTTCCAGCTGTTCGATTTTATGGGCAAAGCCTTTGCCCAGCAGCGGCTCGTTTTCAAGGATAGCCACCACCGCCGCCATATCGGTTTCAGCGTCATACAGGCCGATGGCGTCGGTATCGCCCCACAGCAGGGTCTCGCCCGGCAGCGGCTCAAACACCGGATTATCATGGGTGTCGAGGAAGGTCACAGAGACTGCGCCACTGTCGATCAAGGCATCGCTCAGCGTTTCTGCGTCCTGAGCGTTGGTATTAATTTTTAGTTGGATCCAAGGCATAGCCATTCTCTTCTAACGATTTGTTTTTTCTGATTTCGCCCAGTCTATTGCCGATGAAAAATGCCAACAGGCTTAGCAGCAATGACGGAACAATCGGATGTAAACCTGCAATGTGCAGGTCAATAGTGGCCAACAGGGTATAACAAACCGCGCCGGTGATCATCGATGACAGTGCGCCGGTTGCGTTGGCACGCTCCCAATAAAGCCCTAAGACCAGCGGCCACAGGAACACCGCCTCCAGTCCGCCGAAGGCCAGCAGGTTAAGCCAGATAATCATCTGAGGCGGATGCCAGGCGGCAAAAACTACCAGCAGGCCAATCACCAGCGTCGCGCTGCTGGAAAGGCGTTTCAGCAGGCGTTCGTTGCGCAACTGGGCCGGTCGAACCCCGAGATAAAGGTCTTTAACGATGGTAGCCGAAGACTGTAGCAGCTGCGCGTTAATGGTCGACATAATCGCAGCCATCGGCGCAGCGAGGAAGATCCCGGCGGCAAACGGCGGCAGTACGGTGATCATCAGCGTCGGGATCACCTGATCGGGAATCTTGAGATCGGGCAGGATCGCGCGACCAAGCGCACCGGCCAAATGCATGCCAAACATTAGCACCGCCACCACCAGCGTACCGAGCACGATACCGCGATGCACCGCCTTGCTGTCACGATAGGAAATACAGCGCACCGCGGTATGCGGCAGGCCAATCACGCCAAAGCACACCAGCACCCAGAATGAGGCCATAAACGGCAGCGAGAGGACGTTATCGGCGCCCTCGACCGACACCAGTTTCGGGTCGATATGCTGCAGTTTGTCTACTGCGAGATGTAATCCGCCCGCCGCGTGGATCACCGCAACCAGCAATAACACGGTGCCCAGCAGCATCACCAGGCCCTGCATCGCATCGTTGAGCACGCTGGCGCGGAATCCGCCGAATGAGGTGTATAACGCGATACTGACGCCGAAAATCAGCAGGCCGGTGTCGTAAGGAATGCCCGCCACGGTTTCCAGCAGGCGCGCACCGCCCACGAACTGCACGGTCATCGCCCCAAGGAATGCCACCAGCAGGCTCAGGCTGGCAAACCACACCAGCAGGCGGCTTTTGTAGCGCGCGTAGAGCATATCGTTAAGCGTGACCGCATTGTAGCGGCGGGCCAGGATCGCAAATTTTTTGCCCAGCACGCCAAGTGACAGCCACATTGCCGGCAGCTGGATCATCGCCAGCAGTACCCAGCCGAGGCCGTATTTGTAGGCTGCGCCCGGGCCACCGATAAACGAGCTGGCGCTGATGTAAGTAGCGGTCAGCGTCATGGCAAGGACGAAACCGCCCATTGAGCGGTTACCGAGGAAATACTCGGTGAGAAAACTGCCCTGCTGCCGACGGGTATAGGCAAACACCGACAGGCCAAACACCAGCAGCAAATAGGCGATCAGCGGCAGGAGAACTTCAGTCCGCATGGCTATCCTCCAGCGGGATATCACGATAAATAACCCGCACCATCAGCCAGCTGAGCAGGATGAAAATCAGCGGGATGAGCAGGCAAGACATTTCAAACCAGTGGGGGAGGCCGGTGACGCCCTGAGCATTGTCTGGCAGATAGGCGGCCAGTGACCAGGCAAGCAGGTAGGCAAGGGTCAGGCCAAAAGCCCAACGCGCCTCACGATTTGCCTGTAAGAAGCGTTTATCGACATGCATTGGCATGCACTCCTCAGAAACGAAAAAAGGCCGGATTATCCGGCCTTATTACCTTACACCCTTGGTTTACAGCGACAAGGTCAAAGGTTTCGGGTAGTAATTATTTGCAGAATGCTTAGTCCTGCAAGCCGAGTTTCTTCTCGAGATAGTGGATATTAGTACCACCATTCTGGAAGTTCTCGTCGTTCATAATGCGCAGTTGCAGATCAACGTTGGTTTTAATGCCATCGATAATCAGCTCGGCCAGTGCATTTTTCATACGGGAAATGGCCACATCGCGGTTTTCACCGTAAGTGATCAGTTTACCGATCATGGAGTCATAGTACGGAGGCACGGTATAGCCCGCGTAGATATGAGATTCCCAACGCACGCCGAAACCGCCTGGAGCATGGAAACGGGTGATTTTTCCCGGGCTTGGCAGGAAGGTCGTCGCGTCTTCGGCGTTAATACGACATTCAACCGCGTGTCCCTGAATACGCACTTCGTCCTGCTTGATTGACAAAGGTTGGCCCGCGGCGATGCGCAGCTGCTCTTTGATCAAGTCAACGCCGGTGATCATCTCGGTAACCGGATGCTCAACCTGAATACGGGTGTTCATTTCGATGAAATAGAACTCGCCGTTTTCATACAGGAACTCGAAGGTACCCGCGCCACGGTAGCCAATGTCTACACAGGCTTTTGAGCAGCGTTCGCCGATATAGCGACGCATTTCGCTGGTGATACCCGGCGCTGGCGCTTCTTCGACCACTTTCTGGTGGCGGCGCTGCATGGAGCAGTCACGCTCAGCCAGATAGATCGCGTTGCCCTGACCGTCAGCCAATACCTGAATTTCGATATGGCGTGGGTTTTCCAGGTATTTTTCCATGTAAACCATGTCGTTGTTGAAAGCCGCTTTGGCTTCAGCACGCGTCATGTTGATGGACTGTTCCAGATCTTTTTCAGCACGAACGACGCGCATACCGCGACCGCCGCCGCCGCCGGACGCTTTGATGATGACCGGATAACCGATGCGCTTACCGAAAGCACGGTTCTTTTCCATATCATCGCCTAGCGGGCCGTCGGAGCCGGGAACGCAAGGTACGCCGGCTTTTTTCATCGCGCTGATAGCAGAAACTTTGTCACCCATCAGGCGAATAGTCTCAGCTCTTGGGCCGATGAAGATGAAGCCTGAACGTTCAACCTGTTCAGCGAAATCGGCATTCTCGGACAGGAAGCCGTAGCCCGGGTGAATAGCCACTGCGCCAGTAATTTCAGCCGCAGAGATGATCGCCGGGATATTCAAATAGCTTTTGACCGAAGGTGCAGGACCGATACAGACCGTTTCGTCTGCCAGCAGCACGTGTTTCAGGTCGCGGTCGGCGGTAGAGTGCACGGCAACGGTCTTGATGCCCAATTCTTTACAGGCACGCAAAATACGCAGGGCAATCTCGCCGCGGTTAGCGATTACAATTTTATCCATGGTACGCCTCGTTATTCGATGACGACCAGCGGCTCGTCGAACTCAACCGGTTGGCCGCTTTCAATCAGAATGGCTTTAACCACGCCAGATTTCTCAGCTTCGATCTGGTTCATCATTTTCATTGCTTCAACGATGCACAGAGTGTCGCCTACGTTTACGCGCTGACCCACTTCGATGAATGCTTTCGCATCAGGGCTAGGCGTGCGGTAGAAGGTGCCTACCATTGGCGAACGAACAACGTGGCCGCTGATAGCAGCAGGTGCTGCAGCTTCAGCCGGTGCAGCCGCAGCCACTGGGGCAGCAGCAACAGGTTGCTGTGGAGCAGGCATGGCGTAAGCCTGTTGCATCAGCGGGTAAGCTTGCTGTGGTGCTGCGCGGCTGATGCGTACTGACTCTTCACCTTCAGAAATTTCAAGTTCAGAAATGCCTGATTCTTCAACCAGTTCGATCAGTTTTTTGATTTTACGAATATCCATGGGTGTGATTCCGTACTCTATGCAAAGTAATTAATTGGATTTTGACAAGCGGTTAACCGCTGCCTGTAAAGCAAAATGGTAGCCATCTGCGCCAAGTCCACAGATAACGCCCACCGCGATATCGGAAAGATATGAATGGTGTCTGAATGCTTCGCGAGCATGCACATTCGACAGGTGGATCTCGATAAACGGGATCTGCACTGCCAGCAATGCATCACGAAGCGCCACGCTGGTATGGGTAAAGGCTGCGGGATTGATCAAAATAAAATCAGTATTTCCCCGGGCCTGATGGATCCTGTCAATCAGGAGGTGCTCTGCGTTGGATTGCAGATGGCTTAACGCAACGTTCGCTGCGACAGCCTGTCGTTCCAAACCTTTAACAATATCGTTAAGCGTGGTACTTCCGTAGGTTTCTGGCTCACGCGTTCCCAATAAATTTAGGTTAGGACCGTTGAGAAGCAAAATGTCAAACTTATGCGCCATTGTGAGCCTATCTCCTGCGATTAGTACGAGGTCGAAGAAAATACCCTGCCAAAGCCAATTTGTCACCTATTTCATAACAAATCAACCCAGACTTTTCTTAGGAAAGGCTGCAATATATTCATATCGAGGGAAATCGCCGCCAAATACTGGTCTTATCAGCGAAGATTATCAACCCTCAGTTTGAAACTGAGGGTTACAGAAAGCAAGATTAGCGGTGAAAGACGGCGTGTGGCGGGCTTCTATCGAAACCACTGGCGGAATTTCTTGTAGCGAAGTAGCAGCAAGATCGCGGCAATTAGCGCGTAAATGAACGGTTGTGGCGAAAAGGTCTTAACCGACCATAAATAGTGAATAGGCGCTAAAATTGCCACCAGATAGATACCATTGTGCAAGGTCTGCCATTTTCTACCCAGTTTGCGCTGCGACCACAGCGTCGAGGTGACGGCCAGGCTTAACAAAATTATCCAGCTAATAATACCTAACGTCAGGTAAGGGCGAGAGATCAGTTCGCTCCCGAGCAGGCCGATGTTGGCGATCCCCAGCTCGAGGAACGAATAACTCAGCAGGTGAAGCGTTGCCCAGGCAAAGCACCACAGGCCGACCAGGCGGCGAACGCGGAGCAGCAGTGGCTGTTTGCCATAGCGAATGATCGGCGTGATAAGCAGCGTGGCCAGCAGCAGCTTCAGCGTCATTCTGCCGGTAAAGTGCTGGATATCTTTTGCCGGATCGGCGCTGAACCAGCCTTGATTAATCGACAGGAAGATCCACAGCAGCGGCAAAAAGGCCGCCAGGTGGATGATCACCTTGAGCCAGAAAATCTGTCTTAACGAGAGACGCGGTATCTTCATTAATAGTTCGCTCGCAAATCGAGTCCACGATACAGGTGCCCGACCTCTTTTTCGTAGCCATTAAACAGCAGAGTAGGCTGACGTTTAACGTCGAGAATACCGCCTGACCCAATAAAGCGCTCCGTGGCCTGCGACCAGCGCGGGTGGTCGACGTGCGGATTCACATTGGCATAAAAACCGTATTCATTGGCCGCGATTTGGTTCCAGGTAGTCGGTGGCTGATCTTTTACCAGGCGGATATGCACGATCGACTTGATGCCCTTAAAGCCGTACTTCCAGGGAATAGTGAGTCGGATCGGCGCGCCGTTCTGCGGCGGCATGCTTTTGCCGTACAGGCCGACCGACATCAGCGCCAGCGGGTTCATTGCCTCGTCCAGGCGGAGTCCTTCTACATAGGGATAATTCAGGCCGCCGCCGATAAAGCGATCTTTCTGCCCCGGCATGTGTTCAGGATCATATAAGGTAGTGAAAGCCACGTAACGCGCATCGCTGGTCGGCTCAACCATTTTAAGCAGCGCCGACAGCGGAAAACCGGTCCACGGAACCACCATCGACCAGGCCTCAACGCAGCGCATGCGATAAATGCGCTGCTCCAGCGGGAAACGCTTGAAGATGTCGTCCATATCCAGCGTCATCGGTTTAGCCACTTCGCCGTCAATGGTGATTTTCCACGGTGATGTCGGCAACTGACCGGCGTTAGCCGCCGGATCGGCCTTATCAAGACCAAACTCATAAAAGTTGTTATAACCGGTGACCTTATCTTCAGGCGTTAGCGCCAGATTGGCCTGATATTGCGCAGGCTTGGTGAAATCTAACGGCTTGCCCTCGGGGGCCTTAGGGCGATCGTTGCCTTTGAACCACGACAGCAGATCCGCCTGCGAGGTGGCAGGCATTGCCAACGACGCCGCGCCAAGCCCTAACGCCTGTATCACCCTGCGGCGGTCATAAAAGATGCTTTCCGGGGTAACGTCTGCTTCAGTTAAGACTTTTTTATGGCTCATGGCATGCTCCGGCAGAATGACTGCGGTCTCAAAAGGCCCCGAGTGAATAGAATTGATATTGTAATGGATATCAAGCTATGACCGTAACCGTAAATCCCCGCTTTTGCGAGATAATAGGCCTATAAGCTGGATTTCGATCGCTAATTTACGCTGCTTTACGCATAGGATTAGGCTGACTGTGGCTAACACATAAGAAATCTGAACTAATTAAATCCTCACTAGCTGTGCTATTTATATAGGCTGGTTTTCTGGCAGGACACAACACTGCACTTATCATTAAAAATTCACACCACATAAACTGAGTAAGGCACAGGGATGCGATTTACTACCAGATTATATGCGATGATCTCCATGCTAGTCGCGCTCACCATTTTTCTTATGCTGGTGGGCGTCACGTTCAGCTTCGTTTACTTGAACAAACAAAGTTCGGAACAGCATTTACAGGCGTTATCGACCTCGATCGATCAAAGCCTGCTTGCCCACCCAACATCATCGCTGGAAAACTGGCTTCCGTTAGTCATGAATCAGCTGGATATTCGCAGCCTGGACGTTATTGCCAAGCACGGCGCGGTGTATCATTACGATACGCAAACCAGCAGCGGTAATGCCTGGGAAAACCACGTTCCAGACTACGTTACTGAATATTTTCCGTTGCTCCATCACCCTGAATTTATCCTCAAAGTGGTTTATCTTGACCCGGTGAGCAACTATGCCCGCTCAATGCGCACGACGCTGTACATCAGCCTGGCCATACTGCTGATTATTGCCGCCACGCTGGTGAGTTTTCGCTGGCTGCGGCTGCAAACTGGCGGAGTGGAACGGCTGGAGGACCGCGCAGCAAGGATCCTGCGCGGCGAGCGCGATAACCTGCCGCTGGGGGATGTCACCGAGTGGCCGCTCAATTCCAGCGCCGCCATTGATAAGCTGCTGGTCGATCTCAGCGAGGCGCGCGAGCAGCGCAGCCGGGTCGATACGCTGATCCGCGCTTTCGCTCAGCAGGATGCTAAAACCGGGTTGAGCAATCGACTCTTTTTTGACAACCAGCTGACTACCGAGCTGGAGGAAGAGGGCGCTTACGGCATCCTGATGCTGATCCGCCTGCCTGATTTCGATACTCTGCGCGACACGCACGGGCAGGCACCGGTGAAAGAGCTGATGTCATCGATCGTCAATTTGCTGTCGACGTTTGTGATGCGCTATTCGTCGGCGCTGTTGGCGCGCTATTACCACAGTGATTTTGCCGTACTGCTGCCGCACAGCACGTTGAAAGAGGCCCAGGTGATGGCCGCGCAGTTGGTTAACGCGGTGGGTGCCCTGCCTTCAACCTCGATCATTGACCGCGATGCGCTTCTATATATAGGCATAAGCTCCTACCGCTTTGGCGAGACGCTGGAGCAGGTTATGGATTACGCCGAGCAGGCGACGCGTCACGCGGCCTTCCGCGGCAGTAATGGCTGGTCGGTGTATGACAGTTCGGTGCCGGAGCAGGGGCGCGGCAGCGTGAGATGGCGCACGCTGCTTGAGGACACGCTGGCGCGCGGCGGGCCGCGGCTCTATCAGAAACCGGCCATGAACAAGGCCGGCGTGCTGGATCATCGCGAAGTACAGCGTCGCATCTTTGACGGCACGCGCGAACTGCTGGCCGCCGAGTTTATTCCGCTGGTGACCCAGTTCGGCATGTCGCAAAGTTTTGATCGGCGAATGATTAGTCAGATTATTCCGTTACTGGCCCGGTGGCCTGACGAGACGCTGGCATTTCACCTCACCGTTGATTCATTATTGCAGCGTTCCTTCGTGCGCTGGCTAAGAGATGTGCTGCTTCAGTGCGAAAAAACGCAGAGAAATCGAATTCTTATTGAACTTGCAGAGGCAGATCTTTGTCAACATACCGACCGTCTGCGTCCTGCGTTGCGATTGTTACAAGGGCTGGGCTGCAGGCTCGCGGTTTCTCAGGCGGGACTGACCGTGGTCAGCACCTCTTATCTGAAATCTTTCCAGGTCGAAAGGGTAAAACTTCACCCTGGACTGGTGCGCGATATCGATAAGCGGGTTGAAAATCAGCTATTTGTGAAAAGTTTGCTCAGCGCGTGCAAAGGCACAGAGGCTAAGGTTTACGCCTCGGGCGTTCGCACTATTGACGAATGGCTTTCCCTGTTGGAAACCGGTATCCACGGCGGTCAGGGTGATTTTTTTGCCACGCCACAGGTCATCGACCCGGTCAGTAAAAAATATTCACACAACCACGGGGTTTAAACTGATCCCAACGGGAAAATTTAACGTAGAATGGCGCACCTCTGCCATTTACGTAAAGAGGCAGCCTGTATCAGCGCGATAATTAATCCCCGTGCGCCGTGTAATCTCAGGTAAAGTGTAAGAATTCATGTGCGATGTTCGTGACTTGACGGGTGCCTGATTGAGTTAAGCTGAGTCTGTGATTCAGGTTTCCGCCGCAGTGTATTAAATCACCACGTTAAGTGACGAACGTCGCTGACAATTTTCACCGAAGCAGGACGTTTTTGCGCCTTGTCGCTGCTTCGTGTGGTTGGTAAAGTAGGCGGATTTTATTTTCCGCCCCCAGCTAGCAGGATTATCCTTTCGTTATGTTTAAGAAATTTCGCGGCATGTTTTCCAACGACTTGTCCATCGACCTGGGTACTGCCAATACCCTCATTTATGTAAAAGGACAAGGCATCGTGCTGAATGAGCCATCAGTTGTGGCTATTCGTCAGGATCGTGCTGGTTCACCTAAGAGCGTTGCGGCCGTCGGCCATGATGCCAAACAGATGCTTGGTCGAACTCCAGGCAACATTGCAGCTATTCGCCCAATGAAAGACGGCGTTATCGCCGACTTCTTCGTGACCGAAAAAATGCTGCAGCACTTCATTAAACAGGTTCACAGCAACAGCTTTATGCGCCCAAGTCCGCGCGTATTGGTATGTGTGCCGGTTGGCGCAACGCAGGTTGAGCGTCGCGCAATCCGCGAATCTGCACAGGGTGCGGGCGCGCGTGAAGTCTTCCTGATTGAAGAGCCAATGGCTGCCGCGATCGGTGCCGGCCTGCCCGTGTCTGAAGCTACCGGCTCAATGGTGGTGGATATCGGTGGGGGTACGACCGAAGTAGCCGTTATCTCCCTGAACGGCGTGGTTTACTCTTCTTCCGTGCGTATCGGTGGCGACCGCTTCGATGAAGCCATCATTAATTACGTGCGTCGTAACTACGGTTCACTGATCGGTGAAGCCACTGCCGAGCGTATAAAGCACGGTATCGGTTCTGCCTATCCGGGTGACGAAGTTCGCGAAATCGAAGTTCGCGGTCGTAACCTGGCTGAGGGTGTTCCACGCGGTTTCACCCTGAATTCCAACGAAATCCTGGAAGCCCTGCAGGAGCCGTTGACCGGCATCGTTAGCGCGGTGATGGTGGCTCTGGAACAGTGTCCTCCAGAATTAGCGTCTGATATCTCCGAGCGCGGCATGGTATTGACCGGCGGTGGCGCACTGTTGCGTAACCTCGATCGCCTGCTGATGGAAGAAACCGGTATTCCGGTCGTGGTAGCAGAAGATCCGCTGACCTGCGTTGCACGCGGCGGGGGTAAAGCGCTGGAAATGATCGACATGCACGGCGGCGACCTGTTCAGTGAAGAGTAATTTCACTGCGCAATAGGTCATTGACCCCAAATGCATGCCCGAGTATTTGAAGCTGCAGCGGATGCCCGCGCAGCTTCAGGTACTATTGGGATAGTGAAAACTAGCCTACTGCGGAATAGGGCTGCCCACGTTATAACCTGCTACCATTCCTGTTAGGGTAATGTTTCGCTCAGATCGGCTAAATTTTCTTCTGCCGAGGAACTCGCATATTTTATGAAGCCTATTTTTAGCAGAGGTCCGTCTCTGCAGTTGCGACTTTTTTTGGCTATTCTCACGGCCATCGTACTGATTTTTGCCGACAGTAAAATAGGTACGTTCGTTCAGATCCGCACCTATATGGATACTGCCGTCAGCCCTTTCTATTTCTTGTCCAATGCGCCAAGAGAATTTCTCGATAACGTTTCTCAGACCTTTGCGTCTCGCCAACAGCTCGAACTCGAAAACCGCGCCCTGCGTCAGGAACTGCTGCTGAAAAATAGCGATCTGCTGCTATTAGGCCAATACAAGCAGGAAAACGCCCGCCTGCGGGAGCTGCTAGGTTCACCCCTGCGTCAGGACGAGCATAAGATGGTGGCGCAGGTTCTGTCGACCAGTAACGATCCGTACAGCGATCAGGTGGTGATTGATAAAGGCAGCAACCGCGGGGTTTATGTCGGTCAGCCGGTGATCAGCGATAAAGGCGTCGTCGGTCAGGTAATTGCCGTAGCCGCCGCCACCAGCCGCGTGCTGCTGATTTGCGATGCGTCACACGCGATCCCGATCCAGGTGCTGCGCAACGATATCCGGGTGATCGCCGCCGGTAGCGGCTGTGCTGACGACCTGCAGCTCGAACACTTACCGGCCAATACCGATATTCGCGTCGGCGATGTGCTGGTGACTTCTGGCCTGGGTGGACGTTTCCCTGAAGGTTATCCGGTTGCCGTCGTGTCGTCGGTTAAAGTCGATAACCAGCGTGCCTATACCGTTATCCAGGCGCGTCCGACCGCCGGTCTGCAGCGCCTGCGTTACCTGCTGCTGCTGTGGGGCGCCGACCAAAACGGTGATAAACCGATGTCACCGGAAGATGTACATCGCATTGCGACCGAGCGTTTGATGCAGATGATGCCGCAGGTGCTGCCGCCGCCGAACGAAATGGGGCCACCGGCACCGGTGCCTGCTCCGGCTACCGGCACGGTTACCGCGCCCGCGTCCACCGCCGGCGGCAGACAATGAACGGCTATCGCAGCCACGGCCGCTGGATAATTTGGCTATCCTTTGTGATAGCCATGCTGCTCCAGGTCATGCCGTGGCCTGACGAAATCTATATGTTCCGCCCCTCGTGGCTGATGCTGATCCTGATTTACTGGGTGATGGCCTTGCCGCACCGGGTTAACGTCGGCACCGGTTTCCTGGTCGGCTTCTTTATGGATTTGGTATTAGGCTCGACCCTCGGCGTGCGCGCTTTGGCGCTGGCTATTACCGCTTATCTGGTGGCCTTCAAGTTTCAGCTATTCCGTAACATGGCCCTCTGGCAGCAGGCTCTGATCATCATGCTGCTGTCGATGGCCGTGAACGTGATTGTCTTCTGGGCCGAATTCCTGGTAGTTAACGTGACTTTCCGACCGCAGATTTTCTGGAGCAGCGTGGTAGATGGCGTGCTCTGGCCTTGGCTGTTCTTGCTGATGCGGAAAATCCGCCGTCAATTCGCCGTACAATAAGGGCATGATGACTTTACTTTATCTCGCATCGGGATCGCCGCGCCGTCGTGAATTATTGACGATGCTGGAATTACCCTTCGAACGTCTGACCACCGACGTGGCCGAACAGCGTCAGCCGGGCGAAGCTCCCGAAGACTATGTTCAACGTTTGGCGCTGGATAAAGCGCGCGCGGGCGTCATCGTTGCACCACGGGACTTGCCCGTATTGGGCGCAGACACTATTGTGGTACTTGATGGACGCGTTTTGGAAAAACCCGCCGATATTCAGCAGGCTGCTGAAATGCTGGCGGCGCTTTCCGGGCGTCAACATCAGGTGATGACCGCCATCGCCTTCGCTGACTCTGAACACCATCTTTCCGCCATGGTAATGACGGACGTTACCTTCCGAACGCTCTCATCGGAGGATATTCAGTATTATATATCCAGCGGTGAGCCTATGGATAAAGCGGGGGCGTACGGTATTCAAGGAAAGGGCGGATGTTTCGTCCGTGAGATCCGCGGCAGTTACTATGCGGTAGTGGGACTCCCTTTGGTTGAGACCCAGGAACTGTACAGTAATTTTGTTGCACTACGCGTTCTTAGGAGAAACCATGACGGCTGAACTACTGGTCAATGTCACCCCATCGGAAACCCGGGTGGCCTATATCGACGGCGGCATCCTGCAAGAGATACACGTAGAACGTGAGGCAAAGCGCGGGATTGCCGGAAACATTTATAAAGGCCGCGTCAGCCGCGTATTGCCCGGCATGCAGGCGGCATTTGTTGATATTGGTTTAGAAAAAGCAGCATTCCTTCATGCATCGGACATCATGCCGCACACCGAGTGCGTGGCGCGCGATGAACAGAAAAAATTTAACGTGCGCGACATTGTCGAGCTGGTGCATCAGGGCCAGGATCTGATGGTCCAGGTGGTGAAAGATCCGCTGGGCACCAAGGGCGCGCGTCTGACTACCGACATTACCCTGCCTTCGCGCTATTTGGTGTTCATGCCGGGTGCCTCTCACGTCGGTGTTTCCCAGCGCATCGCCAGCGAAGCCGAACGCGATCGGCTGAAAAGGATCGTCTCAGCCCACTGTGACGAGTACGGCGGCTATATCATTCGCACCGCTGCCGAAGGGGTTCGCGAAGAAGAGCTGGCGCAGGATGCGGCCTATTTGAAACGCCTGTGGACCAAGGTGATGGAGCGCAAACGCCGCAACATCACCAAGTGCAAGCTTTACGGCGAGCTGGCATTGGCCCATCGCGTGTTGCGTGATTTTACCGGCCAGGAGCTAAATCGCATTCGGGTCGACTCGCGTCTGACCTATGAGCTGCTGCTCGAATTCACCGGCGAATATATGCCGGAGCTCACCGACAAGCTCGAACATTACAGCGGCAAGCAGCCGATTTTCGACCTCTACGATGTCGAGAACGAAATCCAGCGCGCGCTGGAGCGCAAGGTTGAACTAAAGTCTGGCGGCTATCTGATCATCGACCAGACCGAAGCCATGACCACCATCGATATCAATACCGGTGCCTTCGTCGGGCATCGTAATCTCGAAGAAACCATCTTCAATACTAATACCGAAGCCACGCATGCCATCGCTCGCCAGCTGCGATTGCGCAATCTCGGCGGCATTATCATTATCGACTTTATTGATATGTCTAATGAGGATCACCGCCGTCGCGTGCTGCATTCGCTGGAACAGGCGCTGTCAAAAGACCGCGTTAAAACCGGCATTCACGGCTTCTCTGCGCTGGGGTTGGTAGAGATGACCCGTAAAAGAACCCGTGAAAGCGTTGAACACGTGCTGTGTAACGATTGTCCTACCTGTCACGGTCGCGGCACGGTCAAAAGCGTTGAAACCGTGTGCTATGAAATTCTACGTGAAATCGTTCGCGTACATCACGCCTACGAGGCCGATAGGTTCTTGGTGTATGCCTCGGTCGCCGTGGGCGATGCTCTCAAGGGAGAAGAGTCCCATGCGCTAGCCGAAGTTGAAATCTTCGTAGGTAAACAGGTCAAAGTTCAAATTGAGCCGCTGTACAGCCAGGAACAGTTTGACGTGGTTATGATGTGATTATCAGAATTAACGGATTAATTTAGCGCTATTTTTTGAGTAGGATCAGCGAACGTCGTCGATTTCAGCGAGGAATGTCAGATTAGGAGAAAAGTGTGAGGCGACTGCCCGGAATACTGCTTACCACCACCGCAACGGTTGTTGTTATCGTCGCGTTGGCGATCAGTGGGCTACGTTTGGCGCTGCCTCAGCTTAATTATTTTAAACAGCCGCTGATCGACAAGATTCAGGCCATGACCGGCGTGCCGGTTAGTCTGGGACAGGTAAACGGCAGTTGGAAAACCTTCGGCCCGACCCTCGAGCTTCGCGATCTGTCGATCGACATGCCTGAATCCTCATCAAAGGTGCAGCGGATCACGCTGGCGCTGGACGTTTGGCAATCCTTACTGCACCTGCGCTGGCAGTTCCGCGACTTAACCTTCTATAACCTGCAGCTCGATTTCAACTCCACTCTGGGCGGCAATGGCGGCAAGCACGGCAGCCCGGTGGGCGCGGACCGCATCAGTGAAATTTTCCTCAAGCAGGTTGACCATTTCGACCTGCGCGACAGCCGTGTCAGCTTCAAAACCCCCTCCGGCCCGCGGGCAGAGTTTGATATCAAGCAGATGACCTGGCTGAACTCCCATAACCGCCATCGCGCCGAGGGAGAGCTGGGGCTATCAAGTTTTAACGGCCAGCACGGCGTGGTTCAGGTCCGTATGGACCTCAACGACAACGACGGTTTACTGAACGACGGTAAAATCTACCTTCAGGCCGATGATATCGATATGAAGCCGTGGTTTAGCCGCTGGTTACGTAGCAATACCGGTCTTGAGAGCGCAAATTTCAGTCTCGCCGCCTGGTTGACCCTGCGCGATGGTCTGGTTTACGCCGGCGATGTGCAGGTTAAAAACGGTGAGGCGCTCTGGCACATCGATGACCAGTCCCACCGTCTGGACGTCGATAACCTGACCCTGCACGCCAATCGTCAGGGCAACGGCTGGCAGGTAGGAACGCCGCAGCTTAATTTGAAAACCGACGGACAGGCCTGGCCGCCGGGGGCGCTGACGGCGCTTTATCTGCCCCAGGACGGCGAGACCGACAACAGCCAGTTCCTTGGCCCGGATCACCAGGAGCAGCTGCGGCTGCGCGGCAGCAATATCCAGCTCGAAAGGATCGGGCCGATTATCCCGACCATTTCTTTTTTAACTCCTGCGCTGCTCGAACGTTGGAAAGACCTGAAGCCAACCGGCATGGTCGACAAACTGGCGTTGGACATTCCGCTCAGGCAGCCTGAGGAAACGCGTTTCGATCTCAAATGGCACGATGTCAGCTGGGCGCGCTGGCAGCTGCTGCCGGGCGTTAATAATTTTAGCGGCACCCTGAGCGGCAGCGTGCCGCGCGGCAGAATGACCATCGGCCTGCAAAATAGCCAGCTGCCTTACGGAGAAATGTTCCGCGAGCCGTTGGATATCAGCCAGGCCAGCGGCACTTTTGACTGGAGCAATGACCATCGCGGCTGGTCGCTGTGGGCGAAAGATCTCGACGTGAAAGCGACAGGCCTGTGGGCCACCGGCGGATTTAGCTTTAGCCAGCCGAGTCAGGGCCAACCGTGGCTGAAAATATTGTCCGGTATTCGGCTGTATGACGCCGGGCAGGCGTGGCGCTACTTCCCGCAAACGCTGATGAGCAAAAATCTGCTCGATTATCTCACCTCGGCTATTCAGGGCGGGCAGGTTGATAACGCCACGCTGAGTTTTAACGGTAATCCGCACGATTTCCCGTTTAAAAACAACGAAGGGCAGTTTGAAGTCTGGGTACCGCTGCGCCACTCGACCTTTAAATTCCAGCCCGCATGGCCGGCGTTGACCGATCTGGATATCGATCTCGACTTCCTCGATAACGGCCTGTTTATGAAGGCTGCGCATACCCAGCTCGGTAAAGTGGCGGGCGCCAACGTGGTCGCCAATATTCCTGATTATGAAAAAGAGAGACTGCTAATCGATGCCGATGTGAGCGGAGAGGGGCGTGACGTAGGCAGCTATTTCTTGCAGACCCCGCTTGCCGATTCGCTGGGCTCGGCGCTTAAAGAGATCCAGATTGGTGGTAATGTCAGTGGGCGCTTACATCTCGATATCCCCTTGAATGGTAAAACAGTACGTGCAACCGGCGGCATTAATCTGGTCAATAACAGCCTGTATGTTGCGCCGCTTGAAAGCACCATAAAAAATCTTAACGGCCAGTTCAGCTTCGATAATGGCAACCTAAACAGCAATGCCATGACCGCTAGCTGGTTTGGTCAGCCGCTGAATCTCAACTTTAAAACCTTCGATCAGCCTGATAACTATGAAGTTAATATTGGTTTAGGCGGCAATTGGCAGCCGGCAAAACTGCCTGGCTTGCCAAAAGCCATTGCGGCCAAAATTTCAGGCAGCGCCAATTGGAACAGCGCGGTCGATATTTTGCTGCCGCACAAGGGCGCGCCGAGCTATAAAGTCAGCGTTAACGGGGACTTAAGGAATGTGAGCAGTCACTTACCTAATCCATTAAACAAGGTTCCGGGTAAGGCGTTACCGCTCGCCGTCGATGTACAGGGTAATTTACACGGCTTTAACCTCAGCGGCATGCTGGCAGGTAAAGACCGCTTCAACAGCCGTTGGCTGCTGGGCAAACAATTGACCCTCGATCGCGCATCCTGGGCCAGCAACGCCAGGAAAACCCCTGCGCTGCCTGCGAGCAGTAGCCTGACGCTCGATTTGCCCGCTCTGGACGGTGAAAACTGGCTGGGGCTGCTGTCTCCCGACAAAGCCACGCAGAGCCAAAATACCAAAACGGTAGGTTTTGGCTTCCCGCATCAGATTACCGTTACCACACCTCGCCTGCTGCTGGCCGGCCAGGGCTGGAATGATTTGATGCTGACCTCCACCCAGACCGACGATGGGATGCATATCACGGCCAAAGGCAAAGAGATCGACGGCACGCTAGAGATGAACAACCGCGGCCCGTGGCTGGCTGACCTGCGCTATCTTTACTTCAATCCGCAGTGGGCTGACAGCGGTAATAGCGGCGGCCAAAATCCGTTTGGTAGTCATATTTCCTTCACCAATTGGCCTGCGCTGAATATTCGCTGCGAAGCCTGCTGGATCCTCGGACAAAGCCTGCGCACGGTGAATGCCGATCTGGCGCCGCAGGGCAATCAAATGACCTTGCGCAACGGCCTGATCGATACCGGCGAAGGGCGTCTGGATATTCAGGGTGAATGGAAACAGGATGCGCAAAATCAGGACAGCACGGCGCTGAGGGGCACGCTGAGCGGTAAGAATATTGACCGCTTTAATTCGTTCCTTGGCGTGGCGACCCCGCTTAAAGATTCACCGTTCAAGGTCGATTTTGATCTACATTGGAAAGATACGCCGTGGAAGCCGGATGCAAAAACCCTAAACGGCACGCTGAAAACTAACCTTGGCAAAGGCGAGATTGTGAATATGGGCGGCGGACGGGCTGGGCAAATACTGCGACTGGTGAGTTTTGACGCCCTGTTGCGCAAACTACAGCTCGATTTCCGCGACACCTTCGGCAAGGGCTTCTATTTTGATTCAATAAAATCAGATGCCTGGATTAAAGATGGCGTGCTTCATACCAACGATTTGCTGGTAGACGGCTTGGCCGCGGATGTGGCGATTAACGGCAGCGTGAACCTGGTCAATCAGCAGCTGGATCTGGAGGCGGTGATTGCCCCAGAGATTTCTGCTACGGTCGGGGTGGCAACGGCGTTCGTGATCAATCCGATTGTGGGCGCCGCAGTGTTCGCCGCCAGCCAGGCTTTGGCTCCGCTGTGGAATAAAATATCACTGATCCGCTATCAGATTGACGGCACCATCGAACAGCCGACAATCCATGAAATACTGCGCCAGTCGAAGGCGGATAAAAAAGCGCTCAAGGTTCCAGCGCCGTAGGCCTGACCCGCTTTGTTGAGCAGCCGCATACTGTGTTAGGCTGTACATTGACTTTACATGACCAAAGAGAGTGAAGAAATTATGAGTCTGGCCCTTGTCAGTGAGCGTTTACTAACCGCAAATAATCTGAGTCAACAAGACCTGTTTACGGTGTTAGGCCAGTTGGCTGAGCGCCGTCTCGATTATGCCGATCTCTTTTTCCAATCCAGCTTTCATGAAGCCTGGGTCATTGAAGACAGCATTATTAAAGACGGCTCCTACAATATCGATCAGGGCGTGGGCGTTCGCGCCATCAGCGGTGAGAAAACCGGTTTTGCCTATGCCGATCAGATAACCCTTAATGCGCTGAACCAGAGCGCTCAGGCCGCGCGCAGCATCGTACGCGAGCAGGGTAACGGCAAAAGCCACACGCTGGGCGCTATCCAGCACGCCGCGCTCTATTCTTTGGCCGACCCGCTGCAAAGCCTGCCGCGAGAAGAAAAAATTGCCCTGCTGCATCGCGTTGATAAAGTCGCACGCGCGACCGATAAGCGCGTGCAGGAAGTCTCCGCCAGCCTTACCGGCGTATATGAAAGCGTATTAGTGGCCGCAACCGACGGCACTCTGGCGGCGGATATTCGCCCACTGGTGCGCCTGTCTGTTAGCGTGCTGGTTGAAGAAGACGGCCGTCGCGAGCGCGGTTCCAGCGGCGGCGGTGCGCGCTGCGGTTATGATTATTTCCTCGAAATCGTCGATGGTGAAGTGCGTGCCGAGTCCTTTGCGCGCGAAGCGGTGCGCATGGCGTTAGTCAGCCTAAGCGCTATAGCTGCGCCAGCGGGTGCCATGCCGGTGGTGTTGGGCGCGGGCTGGCCTGGCGTCATGTTGCATGAGGCGGTCGGGCACGGTTTAGAAGGCGATTTCAACCGCCGAGGCACCTCGGTATTCAGCGGTCAAATGGGCAAGCTGGTTGCCTCCGAGCTGTGTACCGTGGTCGACGATGGCACCATGCAGGGTCTGCGAGGTTCGATATCCATTGACGATGAGGGGGTGCCGAGCCAATACAACGTGCTGATAGAAAACGGTATTCTCAAAGGTTATATGCAGGATAAGCTGAACGCGCGCCTGATGGGCGTCAACCCGACCGGCAACGGTCGTCGCGAATCCTATGCGCATCTGCCGATGCCGCGCATGACCAATACCTATTTGCTGGGCGGGCAATCAACGCCGGAAGAAATTATCAGCAGCGTCGAGTACGGGCTGTATGCGCCAAACTTTGCCGGCGGCCAGGTTGATATCACCTCAGGCAAGTTCGTGTTCTCAACCTCCGAAGCTTATCTGATTGAGAAGGGGCGCATCACCCGACCGGTGAAGGGCGCGACCCTGATCGGCTCGGGCATAGAGGCGATGCAACAGATCTCGATGGTGGGTAACGACCTGGCGCTGGACAAAGGCGTCGGCGTTTGCGGAAAAGAGGGGCAGAGCGTCCCGGTGGGCGTGGGTCAGCCAACGCTGAAGTTAGACTCACTCACCGTCGGCGGCACCGCCTAAAATAATCTTCGTTCTTGAAGCCAGTGCTGCGTTAGCCGCGTTCGCAAACCCCGGTCACTTACTTGTGTAAGCTCCCGGGGATTTACTCTCTTGCTGCCTTGCCCTGACGCCAATTACTTGATTATTTGCTAATGTCTTCGTTCTTGAAGCCAGTGCTGCGTTAGCCGCGTTCATAAACCCCGGTCACTTACTTGTGTAAGCTCCCGGGGATTTACTCTCTTGCTGCGTATACTCGGCCCATCCCTGGGCCTCGCCCCTTCGGGGCCGCTGCTAGCAGCGTTCAAATCTGCTCCCGGCAGATTTGTGCCACAGATCCAATTACTGGGTTATTTGGCATAACCTTCGTTATGATCCCCTCACCCTACCTTGCCCTATTTCATCCCCGGCTCGCGCTTGTGGTGTTTGCGATAAATCTTACTCACCTCTTTGAAATATTCGGTCAGATAGTTAATGCACACCTGCACCTTGAGCGGCAGCTTGTCTTTTTCCGTGTGCAGCGCATAAACCGGGCGCGGTGCCGACTGATAGTTACCGAATAGAATGTCGATCTGCCCCGCGTTAATCTCATCAATGACCCACATCAGCGGAATATAGGCGATACCGACCCCCGATTTTAGCCAGCGGATCAGGGTCTGCGGATCGTTGGTCACAAAACGGCCCTCTGGCCGGATGCGGATCGGCTGGCCCTCGGGCGAAACCAGTTCAAACTCGCTGTCTGGGCGAACGCTGTATTCCAGCCATGAAAAATTCACCATATCCGTGGGCGCTTCGGGTTTGCCGTGTTCCGCGAGATAACGCTTGGCGGCGCAGACCACCATCGGCATTGAGCCGAGATGTTTAGAGAACAGGCTAGAGTCCTGCAATTTACCCACGCGGATCACGATATCCAGCCCATCGGCAATTAAATCCGGCGCCGGAATGCCGGTGACCAGGTTCACGGTGAGGCCAGGGTATTCGCCGAGCATCTCGGTGGTCATCGCAGCAAGGACATTTTGTGCCATTGTCGACGAGCTGCCGATGCGTAACGTACCGGTTGGTGTGTTATTAAAAGCGTATAATTGTTCATGCACTTCATGAACGTTATGGAGCATTTTATGGCAGCCCTGATAGTATATTTTGCCCGCTTCTGTGAGCCCCAGGCTGCGGGTACTTCTGTTTAAAAGCTTGATTTGCAGTTCATTTTCAAGCTTTGAAATACTTTGGCTGATGGCGGAAACGCTCATTTGGAGACGCGGCGCGGCGGCAGTATAGGAGCCGCTTTCAACCACCTGAGCAAAGATTGACATGCGTTTTAATCGGTCCATTGTTAAGCTCAGCTTAAAAGTGATTGTGATCACAGAATGTTGATGTCTTGATAATAAGCAGGCTAATATACTTGTCCAGATAAAAGCCTCAAGTTCGGATGCCTACAAATCAAGTATCTACCTCCGCCGACTTTTCTGGCATTTCAATTTTACCCCTCTGCGCATCCTTTAGAGATTATTCTCTTGAAGTGCGCTGGTATTGTTGAAAATTTTGAATCTTAAACGCGCGGTAATGTTAAAATTAATAAATAATATGAGGGCGGCTGTGCGTCACTACCTTTGTGGTAAGAGTCTAAGGAAATATCCATGAGTTTGCTTCCGGTAATGGTGATTTTCGGATTGTCGTTTCCCCCGGTGTTCTTTGAAATACTTTTGGCGCTAGCGGTGTTCTTCATAGTGCGTCGGATTTTGACACCGACCGGGATTTATGATTTTGTCTGGCATCCAGCTTTATTTAATACGGCATTGTATTGCTGTCTCTTCTATCTAATATCCTCCCTTTTTGTCTGAGGCTGTCGTGAAAAACTTATCAATAAAAATAATACGTTACGCAATAACGTTTATCATTGTGGTCTTGGCCGCTATCGCGATCTTCCGGGCCTGGGTCTTCTATACCGAATCACCCTGGACGCGTGATGCAAAATTCACCGCCGACGTGGTCTCTATGGCTCCAGACGTTGCTGGGCTGGTGACGTCGGTTCCAGTCGAGGATAACGAACTGGTCACTAAGGGTCAGGTGCTGTTCACCATTGACCAGCCGCGCTATAAGGTGGCGCTTGCCCAGGCTAACGCTGACGTTGCCTATTACCAGGCGTTGGCAGACGAGAAAAAACGCGAAGCGACTCGCCGCGTGAAACTCGGCACTCAGGCGATGTCTATCGAAGCCATCCAACAGGCCACCAACGATCTGCAAACCACCCTGCAACAGCTGGCCAAAGCGCAGGCCACCGCGGCTGGCGCAGCGCTTGACCTCGAGCGTACCGTGGTAGTCGCACCGGCAGACGGCTGGGTCACCAACCTCACCGTGCACCCGGGTGATTTTGTGACTCGTGGACAAACCACTATCGCATTGGTTAAAGAGCACACCTTCTACGTGCTGGCGTATATGGAAGAGACCAAGCTGGCGCGCGTTAAACTCGGCGACCACGTTGAAATCACGCCGCTCGGCAGCAATCGCGTTCTGCACGGTACCGTTAACAGCGTTGCCGCCGCGGTAACCGACAGCAGCAGCACGGATTCCAGCGATGGCCTGGCGACTATCGACAGCAACCTCGAGTGGGTTCGTCTGGCACAGCGCGTACCGGTTAAAATCACCCTCAATGATATGGATGCTACACATCCGTATCCTGCAGGCACCACGGCAACGGTTGTTATCGCTGGCGAGCATGACCGTGCTGAAAACGGTTCATGGTTTACTAAATTCCTGCATCGCCTGCGTGAGTTTGGCTAAGAGAAAATAACATGATTAGCCCATCTCTACTGCGCATGCGTTTTGCCTGTAAGCTAACTTTTGCCATCCTGGGCGCGCTGGTGTTTGGGTTTTATCTAAATTTGGAAACGCCTCGATGGTCGGCGATGACCGCCGCCATCGTTGCCGCCGGACCCGCAATGGTCGCCGGCGGTGAGCCGTTTGCCGGAGCAATCCGTCATCGCGGTATCCTTCGCGTTATCGGTACCTTTATTGGCTGTATCGCCTCGATTGCTATCGTCATGACCTTCGCCCGCGCCCCCGCCCTGATGTTGCTGGTGTGCTGCCTGTGGGCCGGGTTTTGTACCTGGTGGTCATCGGTTGTTCGCGTTGAAAACTCCTACGCTTTTGGTTTGGCGGGTTATACCGCCCTGATCATCGTGGTGCTGGCCTCATCAAACCTTGCTGCGACGCCGCAGTTTGCGGTTGAGCGCTGTAGTGAGATAGTGGTCGGTATCTGCGCCGCTATTGTCGCCGATCTGCTGTTTTCTCCGCGTTCGATCAAGAGGGATATTGACCGCGCGATAGACCAACTGATGCTCGACCAGTTCACCCTACTCAAACTAAGCGTCAATCAGGCCGAAAAAGAACAGATCGACAAGGCATGGAATACCCTGGTGAAGAGCACCACCGCGGTTAACGGTATGCGCACTAGCCTCATGATGGAGTCATCCCGCTGGCAGCGTGTGAATCGGCGGCTCAAGGCATTGCATAGCCTGTCGCTGAGCATGATTACCCAGGCCTGCGAAACCTTCATTATTATGCAAACTACGCCTGAGCTGGTACCGGAAGAGATTAGGTTGCTGGTTAACGAACCGGTCGAGGATCAGGACGACGTGCGCCAGGTATTGAAGCGCCTGCGTAAGATCGGCAATGAGCTGACCGAAGAGAAAATTGCGCTGCCGCTGTATTCGTGGATCGGTTCGGCGAGCCGGGCACTGCTGATGATCAAGGGCGTACACACCAACGGCAGTATCAGTAGCACCGAAAAAAACGTGCTCAATACCGAGGTGGTGGTAAAGCCCGCGACTGCCGAAATGCATCACGCCCTGGTGAACGGACTGCGCACCTTCGTGGCCAGCGCCGCCGGTTGTATGCTCTGGCTGTGGACCGGCTGGACCGCAGGCTCTGGCGCGGTGGTCATTATTGCGGTTATCACCTCGCTGGCGATGCGTACTCCTAACCCGCGTATGATGGCAATGGACTTCCTCATTGGCATGATGGCCGCTATCCCTCTGGGCGGGCTGCTGTATTCGGTCATCATGCCCGCTACCCAGCAAAGCCTGTTCCTGCTGCTGTTGTCGTTAGGCATTTTCATCTTTATTTGCGGTATCGAAGTACAGAAGCGTCGGTTGGGTATCCTCGGCCTGTTGGTGGGCAGCATCAATATTCTGGTGCTCAGTAACCCGATGAAATTTAATATCTCCACATTTTTGGACAACTCGACCGGCCAGGCTATCGGCTGCGTGATAGCCCTGGTGGTGCTGTCGCTGATCCGCGATAAGTCACGCGATAAAACCGGGCGCACGCTGCTTAACCGCTTCGTGAGCAGCGCGGTGTCGGCGTTAACTACTAAAGCCTATCGCCGTCGTGAAAACCATTTACCGGCGCTGTATCACCAGCTTAATCAGCTGCTGGTGCTGTTCCCTTCGGATATGGGCAAATATCGCCTGGCGCTGCAGCTTATTATTGCGCATCAGCGATTAAAGGTCGCGGAGGTGCCAGTAAATGAAGAGCTGTCGGCATTCCATAAAAGGATCCGTAATACCGCCGATCGCGTGGTTTCATCGCAAAGCGAAGGCAAACGTGAGTACTACTATCAGCGTTTGCTCTCTGAGATGGGCGAGTATCAGCAGAAGCTAGTCGAATACGACGCGCCTCTCAAGGTGACCGAACCGGTTCGACGCCTGTGCGAGCTGCTCAATAACTATCAGCGCGCGTTCTTGCAGTAACCTTCGAACGGCGGGCATTAAAAAAGGCTGACCCCATTACGGTGTCAGCCTTTTTCTTTATCGGTAATTATTGTGGATAATTACTGTTGATAGGCAGAGCCTGTTTTCACTACCGCAATGTCGTCTTCCGGCTCATCCTCATCCTGAGGAATAAACAGAGTCTGGTGACCTGAGGCAACACCCCAGTAGTAGCAGACCAGCGTAACAACCACCAGCAGCACCATATCGGTCGGGCTGGAAATCGCGTTGATACCGCCGTAGGTGCCCAGATAAGACAGCACCAGCACGATGACATAGTAAACCAGCAGCCAGAGCGAACTCTTGACGTCGCGTCCGAAGTTCTCGTCCTTTTTGCCGAACAGCACGTAGGCCAACCAGGCAACCAACAGGATCGGGATCAGCAGAACATTGACTGACCAGCCGCTCCAGTAAATCAGCAGGCTACTGGCGATAAACGCCAATGGGCTGATCAGGCCGAAGACCGGCAGCTTGAACGGACGTTTTAGACCCGGCAGACGCGCGCGCAGCACGCCAGCGTTGACCGGACCCGGCAGATAGGTAAACACCGTCGCCGAGGTGACCGCGCCAATCAGACCGCCCCAAACCTGGAACTCGGAAGGTAGAGTCCAGGCAATCGCCAGAACCAGCGACAGCCACAGTGCACCGCGTGGAACGCCAGACTTAGGATCAACCTTGGCAAAGATGTTGAACAGATGCCCATTCTTCGCCCAGGCAAACAGCACGCGAGACGCGCCGGCCAGATAAATATTGCCGGTACCGGCAGGTGAGATAACCGCATCGATCAGGATCAGGTTAATCAGCCAGGTAATGCCCAGGCTGCGTGCCAGGTCGGCATAAGGGGATTGGAATACAGATTTCAAACCTACCCAGCCGTGGGTGCTCAGCAGGTCGGTCGGTACCGCGCCCATAAATGCAAACTGCAGCAGGATATAAACCACAAAGCTGATAGCGATCGCTAACACGATAGCGATAGGAATATTACGCTGTGGGTTCTTGGCCTCGCTGGCAAAGTCTACCGCCTGACGGAATCCGAGGTAGGCAAACACGATGCCCGCGCCGGTCAGTGAGGAGAATACGCCGTGCGCGCCGCCCGGATTGGTGCCCGGAACGTCAAGGTTGGCGCCGTGGTAATAACCAAACAGTGTGATAATCACCATCACCGGTACGATGAATTTAAAGGTGGTGATAATGGTATTGATGCGGCCAAAGAATTTGACGCTCCAATAGTTGAGCAGGAAGAAACCAACCAGCAGGACGATCTGCATGACAAAGCCGAGAGTCGTCGGGCTGCTGTCGGTGTTACCCAACGCGGGCCACCAGTACATCGCGTACTGGCGAACGGCTTCAACTTCAACCCCAGCGGTGGAGGTATAGGCCAGCAATGAACTGACGCCGATAACAAAACCGACCACGTTACCGTGGGTGTATTGCGGATAACGCACAAAGCCGCCGGCGCGCGGAATAGCCGCGGCCAATTCGGCAAACACTAAACCGATCAGTAGCACCATCACGGCGCCCAGTAACCACGCCCAACCCGTCAATCCTCCCGCATAGCCAGAACTCGTTAATGCTGCGTAAAGCCACCCTGAGCCAATCATTGAACCGACACCCAACAGGGTGAGATCCACCAGGCCTAATTTTTTTTTCAATGTACCCTGAGTCATAGCCGTCCTCTTTAGGGTCTAGGAATTTGATGAATGACAGAAACCATCTCTGTTAACGTTTTTAAGAAAACACCAAGCTTCCGTTTTTGATGCATGCAACGTATCAGCAGGAAACGTGCCAGACTTCAAAAGGTCGATGAAATTGTACTAATAGCGGGCGTATAAAGATTTTTCGCATTATTTGCGTGCTATTTATTGATCGGGATGCACTGTTTTAGTGCATTGGCGTGCTGCCAGGCGTTGTGGGTTATAGCAAAGATGGGTTGAAAACTAGCATTAAAGACTGGGGTTAAGCTTTCCGAAAAGCACAGTGCCCAGGCAGATACGGCTACGGTAGAAGTTTTAATGACTATACTTAGCTCTTAATAACCTTTGCTTTTGTGGCTACAGGCTGGCAGTCCTGGCGAGCATATTTAGCCTCCTAAAAACGTTTTTAATGCTTTTTCCGACTCGTTGAAGCGAATGAAAGCGGTATGATAGGCGGTAATAAAGGTTCGCTGTTGGAGCTGAGAGCGTGTTTACAGGGTTAATGCCTCGCGGGGTAACCTGTAGTTCGAAATCGATCATTTCAGGAAGTGGGTAACAATGAGAGCAGTGAAAACTTGGGGGCGGGCTTGTCTACTGCTGGTGGGGCTGTTGGTAATGTTCTGCGGCAGCGCGGCGGCAAAAATGAGTTTCTTCTCACCCGCGACGGGAAATATAGAAACGTTGACGGCGGTAAATACCGTGGTTGGCTATTTAAAGCAGAATCATCGACTGCCAAACTATTATGTCACCAAGAAACAGGCGCGTCAGGCGGGCTGGGATGCCCGTGCGGGAAATCTTTGCCAGGTGCTGCCGGGTAAGGCGATTGGCGGAGATCGTTTTTCCAACCGGGAGCAAACGTTGCCTTCCGCGCCAGGCAGGGTGTGGCGTGAAGCAGATATCAATTATCACTGCGGACGACGCGGTGCCGATCGCGTGCTGTTTGCCAATGATGGCCTGATTTACGTGAGCCGCGATCACTATAAGAACGTTGTGCGGGTGGAGTAATTCCAATGAAAAAAGTAGTCTTCGATTTTAATCATATCCCCGACCTGGCAGCTTTCTACGCCGATTTTGCCCAGCAGTTTAGCGTGGGGGAGCATTTTGGCGCTAATCTTGATGCACTGTGGGATGAGGTCACCGGCGGCATTACCTTGCCGGTAGAGATAGATTTCACCAACCTCAACGCGGCGCGAAAACGTAAATTTGGCTCGCTGGTGCTGCTGTTTGAAGAGGCGGAGGAGGAGTTAGACGGAGCGTTAACCTTCAATCTCTTTCCCCTGCGTCATTGAAGCGCTAGCTTTGTTGGCTACGCTCGCGCGAACTGGGTGACGTGACTGATTACTGCATGTGCTAAAGCGACTTCGTACGGTCCCTTCACCCGATTTTCGGGGGAAGGATAGGATGGGGGAGCAAACGACTGAAATATTTAAGTCATTTTTAAATTCTGAGATGTTGGTTCCCCCTCCCTAAACCTTCCCCCACACGTTGAGAAGGGGATCATTCTACGTCGCCTTCAAACGCCGGTTAGTCTTTGGCTTCGGCGAGTTCGCGCAGGTACTGGAAAATCTGGCGGTAGGCCTTAGGAGGCTTATTCGCGGCTTTCTCTTTTTGCGCATTACGCACCAGGGCGCGCAGCTGTTGGCGATCGGCTTCAGGATAGAGATCCAGAACGGTCGGGATCACATCATCGCCTTCTTCAACCAGACGGTCACGCAACACCTCAAGCTTGTGGAACAGCGAAACCTGTTGGTTATGGCGGTTTTTCAGCTTATCGAGCGCGGTTTGAATCGGTTCGATGTCGCGAGAGCGCAGCATTTTACCGATCAGCTGTAGCTGACGACGGCGGCCTTCTTTCTTGATTTTCTGAGCTAAATCAATAGCGGCACGCAAATCTTCGTCGAGTTGAAGCTTGTCGAGCGAGTTCTTACCCAGATCAACCATCTCGGCACCGAGATCTTTCAGCGCTTCGGCATCACGTTTAATTTCACTTTTGCTGACCCAGATGATCTCATCATCTTCTTCGTTGTTCTCTTCAGGAACATCGTCGAGCCAGTCTTCTATTTTCTTAGTCATTATGGATCCTTTAAATTCTTGGCCGCATTATCGCACGGTTGGCAACAAAAGACCCAGTCGGAATGCGAAATTGTCCTAAGTCTCTGTTAGACTCTGAAGGATCTGAAAGTAATTAACTGCAACTTTTTACTTAACACCTTATTAAAAAAGAAGGGCGGGCTGATGAACGTAACCACTCAAGTGGCAGAACAGCGTAAAACGCTGGAACAGGCCGTAGCGCAGGCTCTGGAATTAGCGAAAGCCGGTTCTGACGGTGCGGAAGTGGCGGTGAGTAAAACCACCGGTATCGGGATTAGCACCCGTTTTGGCGAAGTTGAAAACGTTGAATTCAACAGCGATGGTGCGTTAGGCATTACCGTTTATTATCAGCAGCGTAAAGGCAGCGCCTCCTCTACCGATCTCAGTCCCGATGCTATCGCTCGCACCGTGCAGGCGGCGCTGGATATCGCGCGTTACACCTCGCCGGATCCTTATGCGGGCGTAGCCGATGAGCAAATGCTGGCCTTCGATGCGCCGGATCTCGACCTGTTCCATCCTACCGAACTCGACGCCGATCGCGGCATCGAACTGGCTGCCCGTGCGGAACAAGCGGCGCTGTCTAGCGATACGCGCATCACTAACACCGAGGGCGGCAGTTTTAACAGCCACTACGGCATTCGCGTGTTCGGCAACAGCTACGGCATGCTGCAAAGCTATTGCTCAACGCGCCACTCGCTGTCTGCCTCGGTGATTGCCGAGGCGGCGGGCGATATGGAGCGCGATTACGCCTATACGATCGCTCGTTCAATCAGTGACTTGAAGAGTCCAGAATGGGTCGGTGCCGAGTGCGCGCGTCGCACGCTGTCGCGCCTCAGCCCGCGCAAGCTGCCGACGATGAAAGCGCCGGTGATGTTTGCGGCCGAAGTGGCGACCGGACTGTTCGGTCACCTGGTCGGTGCCATCAGCGGTGGCAGCATCTACCGTAAATCATCATTCCTGCTCGACAGCCTGGGCAAACAGATTATGCCCGAATGGATCACCGTAGAAGAGCATCCCCACCTGCTGCAAGGGCTGGCGTCTACGCCGTTCGACAGCGAAGGCGTGCGCACTCTGCGTCGCGATATCGTGAAAGAGGGCGTGCTGCAAACCTGGCTGACGACCTCGTATTCCGCACGCAAGCTGGGTCTGCAAACCACCGGTCACGCGGGCGGTATCCATAACTGGCGCGTTGCTGGCCAGGGCGACGACTTTAAGGCGATGCTGCGCAAGCTGGATAAAGGCCTGCTGGTGACCGAATTAATGGGGCAGGCGGTGAGCGGCATCACCGGTGACTACTCCCGCGGTGCCGCAGGTTTCTGGGTTGAAAATGGTGAGATCCAGTATCCGGTGAGTGAGATAACCATCGCCGGCAACCTGAAAGACATGCTGCGCAATATGGTCAGCATCGGCAGCGATATCGAAACCCGCAGCAATATTCAGTGCGGTTCGATCATCCTGCCGGAAATGAAAATCGCCGGCGAATAGCCGATTTAGCGCTTCAAACGGCGACGGAGCCCTCCGTCGCTGCATTCACTTCTGCCCAACCTCACGTTCTGCATATTCTTTACAAAAAACTGATGCCACTTTGCGGCTGTTACATCTATGTTAATAACGTAATAGTCACACAAACAATGTCGTTATTTCATATAAAAATACAATTGGAAGGTATAGGCATGCGCAAACATGTGATTGCAATAGCTACGCTGGCCCTGCTGGGTTGGAGCGCCCAGTCTTTGGCGGCAGATCTAGAAACGGATATGGATACCATTGCTGATAATTACGCCAAAGTGCTGAAAACCGATGATAAAGCTGATTTCATCGCTGGTCTGGCTAAAATGAAAGCCGCTGCAGAGGATGCTAAAAAATCTAAGCCGCCAAAATTAGACGCTAAAGCAGACACTAGCCCAGAGATTCAGGACTATCATAAAGGTCTGGATAATCTGATCAGCCACATCGATAAAGCTTCCGAGTTGGCCAAGACCGGCAAGCTGGCCGATGCGAAAAAAGAGGCCGAAGGGCTTAAAAATATTCGCAACGAAAACCACAAGAAATTCAAATAGCCAGACTAATTTTCCCCCCATCCCGACCTTCCCCCGCCTGGCGGAGGAAGGGGCTAAACTCCCCATCCCGGCCAACAGGTCGATCCCCTCAGCCAAATTTTTGGGGGAGGGTTAGGGTGGGGGAAATGCCGTCTCCGTATTTTCGATTAAAATTCAGTCGTTTGCTCCCCCATCCCGACCTTCCCCCGCCTGGCGGAGGAAGGGGCTAAACTCCCCATCCCGGCCAATAGGTCGATCCCCTCACCCAAATTTTTGGGGGAGGGTTAGGGTGGGGGAAATGCCGTCTCCGTATTTTCGATTAAATTCAGTCGTTTGCTCCCCCATCCCGACCTTCCCCCGCCATGGCGGAGGAAGGGGCTAAACCCCCCATCCCGGCCAACAGGTCGATCCCCTCAGCCAAATTTTTGGGGGAGGGTTAGGGTGGAGGAAATGACGTCTCCGTATTTTCAATTAAAATTCAGTCGTTTGCTTCCCCATCCCGACCTTCCCCCGCCATGGCGGAGGAAGGGGCTAAACCCCCCATCCCAGCCTTCTCCAGTGCTTTTGAGAAATAGATCTGCTTGATGGCCGCTATTTCCAGTTTGAACTGGAAAAAAACCGTCTACACAGATCTGCCTGCGGCGAGTAGGGTAAGAACAGATCAAGAATTATTGCTATCAGATCATTGAGAACACGTCATTGTCAGTGAAAATAGGATCGCATCTGTAAAAGGGGCAGAGAAAATTGTCATGAATAATGCACTTGAAATAAAAGATGCGCCGGAAAAGACTCGCCAGTTATTGGCAGACATTCAACAAATGTTGAATGCTGAAAATATATTTACTAATGATGTTCAGCAGCAGATGTTGACCTCTCACGTTAAGGCCATGGTACTGCGATCAATTACCGGTGAACCCTTGCCTGAGGTTGAAAAAGAATTGTTTGATGAGATTTCACCTGAGTCAATGAAGATGGCCGAAGAGGTAGTCAATTGGCTGGGAAATTTACCGATCGAGGAAGCCTATTTGCTCTCGGTGCATTTTGAAGTGGCAAAAGAAAATAATCGCTGAACAACTTTTATTAATATTTGAAAATCTAGCAAACAACTTATCTGGAGAGTTAAATTATGGGACAAGTCATCGTAGTGATTGGCGATCGTTTGGGTAAAGGCCAGAAAGTTGCGGCAGGCGTTGAAGCGGCAGGCGGAAAGGCGATCGTTATCCCCGGCGTTGCGGCCGATATGAAGTTAGGCGACGTCATGCAGGCAGAAGGCGCCAGCTTTGGGATCTCTTTCTGTGGCAGCGGCGGCGCGGGTGCCATCACGGCGCAGAATAAATATAAATACAAGGCAAAACACGGTATGCGCTCCGTTGATGAAGGCGTTACCGCAATTAATGAAGGCTGCACCGTTCTAGGCTTTGGCTTTATGGATAAAGAAGAACTGGGTCAAAGATTGGTGGAAACTTACCTTAAGAAAAATGGCCAATCGTAATGAAGCAGCAATTAACCACCACGGTTAGGGTTGAAGGCGTAGGCGAAACTAAGGCCGCGGCTTTTTCCTCGGCGCTGAGCCAGGTTCAGCGAACCGTGCTTAAGTCCACTGATAATATTTTGCTGCGTATCGAACCGCAGGACGTCAAGGTCATTACAGCGGAAGAGAAGATTACGCGTGAAAAGTTTTTGTTCTTTTTTCTGCCAAGAGAAAGGAAGAGTTATCACGTGGTGTTAGATATTACCGTCAACATGACGTCAATTAATACTGAGCAGGTCATATTCACCAAGAAATAAGGGTTCGCAGGCTTAATGCTGTCTCCTCTCCATTAATGAACACATTGCGCCGAGTGAATCAATAAAATTACAAGGATAACCTGATGTTTCTAATTATCTTATTTAAGTCGCTTATTATCGGTGGGCTGGTGGGGGTTGGCGTAGGTGCCGGTGCTGCACGCATGTTCCACGCGCCAACCGTGCAGGGAATGGGGGCTTTTCGTACGCTTGGGGAACTTAACTCCTGTGAGGGCGATCCGGCCTCGCACTTCTCTTTCGGACTGGGCTTCTTCTTCAACGCCTGGGCATCCTCGGTGGCGGCTGGCTCTTTCACCCAGGACGTCGACCATCGCATTATCCCCAACTGGGCAGCCGCCGTGCTGATGATGAAGAATCGTAACCTGGCCGAGACGCTGCACGATCCGCGCAAGATGGCGATTGCCGGTGGAATTATCGGCATGATCGTGGTGGCCTTTCTTAATACCACCGCCTCGGCCGTGCCGCCCGCCTTGCAGGTTACCGCCATCAAGGTCTTGGTACCCGCCGCCAATCTGCTGGTTAACACGGTGATGCCGGTGATTTTCTGGCTCGCGGCTATCGATGCGGGTCGTCGATCCGGCTTCTGGGGGACCATTTTTGGCGGCCTGGCGCAGTTGATCATGGGCAACGCAGTGCCTGGGCTGGTGCTGGGTATCCTGATCGGTAAAGGCGTCGAAGAGGGTGGCTGGAACCACGTCACCAAAGTGATGATGGCCGCCATTATCGCGCTGTTTGTCCTTAGCGGATTCTTCCGCGGCTTCGACGTCAAGCTGCTGCAGTCCTTCATGCTCAACGTGCCGACCTGGCTGAACGGCATTCACAATTCACTCAGCGGCAAATAAGGGGTTGATGATAATGGAAGAACAAACCAAGAGCGGTTTCTGGTACGCCGAGTGGTCATTCCCAATCTTTGTTGGGTTACTCTCCGCCGGGGTGTTTGCCGGTACGCACATGTATTACCTCTACGGTATCGGCGCATTCAACGAAGTGGCGTTTGTCTCGATGCTGCGTTCGGGCATGGACACCGGCGTATACGGCGCGGTGGCGGCCTTCGGTGCCAGTTTCCTGTTCGCGCGCATTATCGAAGGCTCGCTGGTCGGTATTCTGGATATCGGCGGCGCGATTCAGACCGGTATTGGCCTCGGCGTTCCGGCCCTGCTGCTCGGTTCTGGCATTCTGTTCCCGGTAACCAACTTTGCCGCTTCGCTGGCCACCGGCCTGATCCTCGGGCTGGCGGTGGGTTACATCATTATCCTGGCGCGTAAATTCACTATTAATCAGGGTAACTCGACCTACGGAGCCGACGTGATGATGGGCGCGGGCAACACCACCGGCCGTTTCCTTGGGCCGTTGATTATCCTGTCTGCCATATCGGCGTCGATCCCGATCGGATTGGGATCGCTGCTCGGCGCGCTGGTGTTTTATCTGTGGAAAAAACCGCTGACCGGCGGCGCTATCCTCGGCGCGATGATCCTCGGGGCTATCTTCCCGATCACCTTGTAATTGATTGGATATTTGAACAACCAGGCGTCGCGTAGTAGACGCCCTGGCAGGCAGAAGGCTGTCGCCCGCTAGAAACGGTTTTTAAGGAAAGAGGGTATGTACGACTTAATAGTCCGACAGGCAAAAAGTACCGACGGTAGCCTGATTGATGTGGCGATCCTCGACGGTAAGCTGGTCGCCGTGGGTCGGCTAGATGCCGCAGCAAGCGCCAGCAAAACGCTTGATCTTGAGGGAAAATATTGGCTCAGTGCGGGCTGGATCGATTCCCACGTGCACTGCTATCCAAAATCACCGATTTATCACGATGAGCCGGACCTGATTGGCGTCGCCAGCGGCGTTACGACGGTTATCGATGCGGGCAGCACCGGTGCAAATGATGTCGATGATTTTTATCGCATGACCCGTGAGGCGAAAACCAACGTCTACGCGTTTTTGAATATCGCCCGCACCGGTATCGTGACGCAAAACGAACTGGCGGATATGACGCAGATAGATCCGCTCGGCGTGGGTCAGGCGATTGCCAATAATCCCGGTTTTATTGTTGGCTTGAAGGCGCGGATGAGCAGCAGTGTGGTGGGCAAAAACGGTATTCAGCCGTTGCTGCGCGCCAAGGACATTCAGCGGCAAAACAATAAGCTGCCGCTGATGGTGCACATTGGTAATAACCCGCCGAACCTCGATGAAATCGCCGATCTGCTGGAGTCGGGTGACATCATCACTCACTGCTTTAACGGCAAGCCGAACCGCATTCTGACCCCCGAGGGCCAGCTGCGCGATGCCATCAAACGTGCGCTTGAGCGCGGCGTGCGCCTCGACGTGGGGCACGGGTCGGCCAGCTTTAGTTTCGCCGTCGCTCAGGTGGCGATCGGGCTGGGTATTATTCCGCACACTATCAGCTCGGATATTTACTGCCGTAATCGCATCAACGGCCCGGTTCATAGCCTGGCGAGCGTGATGTCGAAATTCTTCAGCGTCGGCCTCACGCTGCCGCAGGTCATCGACTGCGTGACTAGCCACGCTGCCGACGCGCTGCGCCTGCCAAATAAAGGGCGTCTCGACCTCGGTTGTGACGCCGACCTGACGCTGTTTGCCATCGAACACGCGCCGCAGGTGTTTATTGATTCGGAAGGTCAGTCGGTCAAGGGCGATCGCCTTTTGGTGCCGCTGGTGGCTATCGTCGCCGGTGAGCCGCTGTTAACGGATGAAGGGAGAGCAAGAAATGTCTTCAGTCTATGAAAAGTATGATTTAAAACAGGTCATTAATGCTTCTGGTCGCATGACTATTCTTGGCGTGTCGACCCCGCGAGCCGACGTCGCCGACGTGGTCAATTATGGTTTGAATCACTTCTTCGAAATGAAAGATTTGGTCAATAAGACCGGCGCGTACATTGCTAAATTATTGAACGTCGAGAACGCGGTGGTGGTCTCCTGTGCTTCGGCGGGTATCGCACAATCCGTGGCGGCAATTATTGTCAAAGACGATGCCTGGCTGCTGGAAAATCTGCACGCCGCGCCGTTGAGCGTGCCGCATGAAATCGTGTTGCCCAAAGGCCACAACGTCAACTACGGCGCGCCGGTTGCCACCATGGTGACGATGGGCGGCGGCAAGGTGGTCGAAGCTGGCTACGCCAACGAATGTTCGGCGGCCCAGCTGGCGGCGGCCATCACCCCGCGCACCGCGGCCATTTTGTATATCAAGTCGCATCACTCGGTGCAGAAAAGCATTCTCTCAGTAGCGGAAGCGGCCGCGGTGGCGCGCGAACGCGGTATCCCGCTGATCGTCGACGCCGCGGCGGAAGAAGATCTGACCTGCTATTACCAGATGGGGGCAGATCTGGTGATTTACAGCGGCGCGAAAGCGCTTGAAGGCCCGACCAGCGGACTGGTGCTGGGCAAAAAACAGGTTGTCGAATGGGTAAAGCTTCAGTCTGGCGGCATTGGTCGCGCGATGAAGGTCGGTAAGGAGGGCATTCTCGGGCTGACGCAGGCCATCGAAAGCTATATCAGCCAGCCTAAAACCACCGGCCAGGAGATGGTCGACAAGATGACGCCGTTTATCGACAGCCTCAACCTGCTGAGCGGCGTGTCCGCCAGGGTGGTGTGGGACAGCGCCGGGCGCGATATCGCCCGCGCGGAAATTACCTTCGATGAGGCGACGATCGGCTGGAAAACCAAGGACATCGTCGACGCCATGAAAAGCGGCGACATCGCGATTTACTTCCGCGGCTACCGGGCTAACGAAGGAAAAATCGATGTCGATGTGCGTAGCGTAACGCCGCCGCAACTGGTTACCGTTGCCGCATGTTTTAAAGCCCTGTTTACCGGAGAGCAAGCATGAAGCTGACCCCCAATTTTTATCGCGATCGCGTATGCCTCAACGTGCTGGCCGGTTCGAAAGATAACGCCCGTGAGATCTACGCAGCCGCCGAAGGTCACGTGCTGGTTGGCGTGCTGTCAAAAAATTATGCCGACGTTCCGAGCGCCGTAGCCGAGATGAAAGAGTACGCCGCGCTGATTGACAACGCGCTGTCGGTCGGACTGGGGGCGGGTGATCCACGCCAGTCATTGATGGTCAGCCAGATTTCTCAACAGGTGCAGCCACAGCACGTTAATCAGGTATTTACCGGCGTCGGCACCAGCCGCGCCTTGCTGGGGCAAAATGACAGCGTGGTCAATGGCCTGATTTCGCCGACCGGCAAAGTCGGTCTGGTGAAAATCTCCACCGGCCCGCTGAGTTCAGCCGCCAGCGACGGCATCGTGCCGATCGACACGGCTATCGCGCTGTTGAAAGACATGGGCGGCAGCTCGGTGAAATATTTCCCCATGGGCGGTCTGAAAACCCGCGAAGAGTTTGCCTGCGTGGCGCGCGCCTGCGCCGAACAGGACTTTTGGCTGGAGCCGACCGGTGGCATCGATTTGGAAAACTTCGAAGCAATCATGGAAATCGCCCTCGAGGCCGGAGTGAATAAGATCATCCCACATATCTACAGCTCGATTATCGACAGCGTCAGCGGCAACACCCGCCCTGAAGACGTTAGAACCCTGTTGGCCAGCGTCAAACGACTTGTAGGCTGATCGACGTTTCGGGTTGTAAGCGGCGATTCTTTCCATTAAAAGCATAAGAGGAACTATGAGAAACTGGCTACGTATTTCAGGTTTAACCTCAGCGCTGCTGGCAGCCTCTGCCACGCCGCTGCATGCAGCAGAGAAGGCAATGACTCTCGAGACAACGCATTATGCTTACGTGGGCACTTACAACCCGAATGGTGAAGGCGTTTATCGCTTCAAGGTGGAGACTAAATCCGGTGCGCTGAGCGAGCGGGTCCTGGTTAGCCAGCTGCCGAATCAGGCGCAAATGGTGGTGGGCCACCAGGGTAAAACCCTATATGTCGGCAGCGAAATCGATAACTACAATGGCGGCAAGCACGGTGCGGTTGCCGCCTATCATATCAACCCCGAAGACGGCAGCCTGAGCCTGATTAACCAGGTTGACTCCCAGGGCGCCGGGCCAGTGTATCTTTCGCTGACTCCTTCCGGCGATCGGTTGCTGGTGGCCAACTACAACAGCGGTGTCGTGGCGGCCTTCCCTATCGACAGCAGCGGCAGGCTGAGTGAGGCCAGCTCGGTGCATCAGGATCTCGGCCCTGCGGGGGCAGGTAAACCGGCGGCGGCGGCGGAGGGCAGCTTTGCAATCAGCGATCACAACGGCCCGCACGCGCATATGATCGCCACCGATCCCAGCGGTAAGTTTGTGTTTTCAACCGATCTGGGTCTGGATCGCATTTACCAGTGGAGGCTTAACGCCGCCGATGGCCAACTGGTAGCCAACGATCCGCCGTTTATTAACGCCTCTTCCGCCGGAGCCGGCCCGCGCCACTTTGTGTTTCACCCCAATGGCGAGGTGCTGTTCTTGATCAACGAAGAGGCCTCGGTGCTCACTAGCTATCGATTCGACAGAATGAAAGGCACGCTCACGCCGCTGCACAGCCTCTCTACGCTGCCGCCTAACTTTAAAGGAACCAACTTCGCGGCCGGGATTGTGCTAAGCAAGGACGGCAAGCATTTGTACGTTGCTAATCGCCTGCATAACAGCATTGCGCAGATTAATGTCACCGGCGGCGGTGAGATGCACTGGGCCGGAGAGTTCTGGACGCGAGGGGATTATCCACGCACGTTAACGCTTTCCGCCGACGGTAAATTCGTTTATGCCATGAATCAGCGCAGCGATAACATCACCCGATTTAAGGTTGAGAGCGGTAGCGGGAAATTAATTTTTGTCGACGATTATACTGCGGTTGGCAGTCCGTCGCAGATGGTTATGGTGCCCTGAAAACAGAAGGTTTATGGTGAGATTTCCCTATCAAAGATTAGCCGTATTGTTTGATGCATTGCAGACGGAAACGCTGCCTCAGGACGAGCTGGCGAAACGTCTGGCGGTCTCGACGCGCACGGTGCGCGCCGATATCACCGCCCTAAACGAGATCATGCAGCGGTACGGCGCGTGCTTTGTGCATAATCGCGGCAGTGGTTATCAGTTAAAGGTGGACGATGCCGCGCTGTTTTCTATGCTGCAACAGCCTGCGCGACCGGCTAATCCGACGCCGCGCAGCGCGGCCGAGCGGGTAAACCGCTTGCTGATCCGTTTTCTCACCTCCGCCTTTTCCCTCAAGCTGGAAGACCTGGCCGACGAATGGTTCGTCAGCCGGGGAACACTGCAAAATGATATGCCCGAAGTGCGTGAACATCTGGCACGCTATCACCTGAATATCGAGACCAAGCCGCGCTACGGCATGAAGCTGTTTGGTTCAGAGTTGGCGATCCGCGCCTGTCTTACCGACCTACTGTTCGAGCTTAACGGCGATGATCCGATTAGCCCGTTCCTCAGAGCCGAAAGTCTGGAGCCCGAGGCGTTAAAGCCGTTGACCGAGTTTATGCATCAATTGCTGATGCAGTCGTCGACTCAGTTGACCGATGAGGGCGAGAAGTATCTGATCCTTTACTGTGCAGTGGCGGTCAAGCGTATTGCGGGAGGCTATCCGCTGACCGATTTCGATGCCGAAGAGCAGGAGCCGGGGGTGAAGAATATTTCCGTTAAGCTGGCTGCCGAACTCAAAAGAATGGTCGGTAAAGACATTCCGGCTGCCGAAGAGGCCTACCTGCGCGTCAATATTGCGGCCAGAAGGGTGCAGAGCATTCTCCCTACCGACATCAACGCCGACGATGAAGAGTCGCTGGTCGACTATATTCTCTCGTATATCAATGCCCACTATAACTATGATCTACAAGGGGATAAGCAGCTTCGCTCCGACCTGCTCACCCACATCAAGGCGATGATCACCCGGGTTAAATACCAGATTAATATCCCCAACCCGCTGCTAAACAACATCAAGCAGCACTATCCTATGGCCTATGACGTCACGCTGGCCGCGGTTTCAAGCTGGGGGAAATATACGCCCTACAGCCTGAGTGAAAATGAAATCGGCTTTTTGGTATTACACATTGGCGTCGGGCTGGAGCGGCATTACAACATTGGCTATCAGCGCCATCCGCAGGCGATGCTGGTATGCGACACCGGTAATTCGACCATCCGCATGATCCAGGCACAGATCAGCCGCCGTTTCCCGCAGATCGTGATCACTCAGGTTATTTCGCTGCGAGATTATGAACAGCTGCAGCATATCGACGAAGATTTTATTATCGCTAACGCCCGCGTGGCGGAGCGCAATAAACCGGTGGTGGTGCTGTCGCCTTTTCCCACCGAGTTTCAGATGGAGCAGTTGGGGAAACTGGTGCTGGTTGACCGCACGCGGCCCTATATGCTGGAGAAATTCTTCGATCAGCGTCACTTCATGCGTCTCGAAGAGCCGATGACTCAGGCGCAGCTGTTCCATAAAGTCTGTACTCAGCTTGAAGAAGAGGGTTACGTCGACCAGGAGTTTTACCCGTCGGTGGTGGAGCGTGAAGAGATTGTGTCGACCATGCTCGGCGAAGGGATCGCGCTGCCGCACTCGTTAGGGCTGTTGGCGAAGAAAACGGTGGTGATCACCGTGCTGTCGCCGCAGGGTATAAAGTGGGGCGATGGCGAGACGGCGCACGTGATCTTCCTGCTGGCGATCAGCAAGGCCGACTATGAAGAGGCGATGGCGATTTACGACCTGTTTGTCACTTTTGTGCGTGAGAGATCGATGAGTCGCCTGCTGACCAGCCAGAGCTTCGACAGCTTCAAGGCGATAGCGATAGACTGTTTGAGCAGGATTTAGCGTGCTAGCGTAAGGTAGCCTCTGCCGCCTGCCCGGGCGTTATCAACTCAGTCTTCATCAAAGCCTGAGTTAATGAGATTAATCACCGCCGCCAGCGCTTCGGCTTCGTCAGAGCCGGTGGCTTCAATTTCTATCTGTTGGCCCTTCGGCGAATCTAGCATCAGCAAGGCGATAACGCTGCTGGCCTCGGCTTCGATGCCGGCATCGTTACGCAGCATCACTTCCGCTTCAAAACTCTGTACCAGCTCGAACAGTTTCATTGCCGGTCTTGCATGCATGCCTAATCTGTTTTTTATTTCAACTTTTTGTTTTACAGACATAAAATTTTACCGTCTTAAGAGAAGCCGTCACGCCTTGCGTTTTTCGAGCGTGCGATGGCGGGACTGAACGTTTTTGCCTCGGGAGCGAAAATAGTCTGCCAGCTCCTCGGCCACGTAAACCGAGCGATGTTTTCCGCCGGTACAACCGATTGCTACCGTCAGATAGCTACGATTATTGGTTTCCAGCATCGGCAGCCACTGTTCGAGATAGCTGCGAGTTTGATAAATGAAATTATGCACTTCGGTATGGCGATCGAGGAAAGCGGCCACCGGCTTATCGAGGCCGGTCATCGGACGCAGCTTGGGATCCCAGTGCGGGTTGGGCAGAAAACGCACGTCGAAAACGTAATCGGCATCGATAGGAATGCCGTGCTTAAAACCAAAGGATTCAAACACCATCGTCAATTCGCGTTCGCGTTTGCCCAACAGGCGAGTGCGCAGCATTTCAGCCAACTCGTGGACCGACATCTCGGAAGTATCGATAATCAGGTCGGCGCTCGAACGCAGCGGCTCAAGCAGCTCGGCCTCTTGATCGATAGCGCTCTCGAGTGACAGATTCTTGCTGGAAAGGGGGTGCAAACGCCGGGTATCGCTATAGCGACGGATCAGCGTGTTTCGATCGGCATCCAAAAACAGCAGCTGCGGTGAGAAGCTGTCCGGGAGCTGAGTCATGGCATGTTCGTAAACTTCAGGCGTCTCTGGCATGTTGCGGACGTCAATGCTTACCGCGGCCGAGGTATTGCGACCTGCCAGCTCTTGAGCGAGCTGCGGCAACAGTACGACCGGCAAATTATCCACGCAATAAAAGCCCATATCCTCCAGCGCGCGGAGGGCGACGGACTTCCCGGAACCAGAACGGCCGCTGACAATCATCAGCACCATGTGCATACTCCCTCGTTAACCCAATCTTAAATACTTCGCGATTTACTCGTCTTCGGTAATGATATGGAACAACTCTTCGTCGCTTTGCGCGCTGCGCAGGCGGCGACACACGGCCTTATCAGCCAGCTTTTTAGCAACTAATGACAAGGTGTGTAAATGGGTTTTACATTGATCGGCCGGCACCAGCAAGGCGAACAGCAGGTCTACCGGCTGATTGTCTACTGCATCGAAAGCGATAGGCTGCTCGAGCTGAATGAACACCCCCACGGCTCGCAGCGTGTCTTCTTCTAGTTTTCCATGAGGGATTGCAATCCCAGCACCTATCCCGGTACTGCCCATGCGCTCACGGGTCAGAATAGCATCGAAAATCACCTGTGCAGGAATGTTCAGCTGTTTAGCCGCCAGCTCGCTAATGATTTCCAGTGCGCGTTTTTTACTGGCGCAGTGAACGTTGCTTTTGGTGCATTCGGCATTCAATACCGAGGTCAGCTGCAGTGCTGTATCGTTAATCATCTCATTTTCACTTAGACTCATCCCAAAGATTTATCGGCTCGCCGTTTTCACACCTAACTTGAAGATGCGCCCGCGTCGGGGGCAATTTCAAGGGTCAAGGCTAAAAATAGCGAACCGATATAAAGTTAAGGATCAGTGCTGTTTAAGTTTGTCTTTATGCTTATTAAGCTGTCGAGCCAGTTTATCGACCAGGCCATCGATAGCGGCATACATATCCTGATGTTCCGCGGTGGCATGCAACTCGCCCCCGTTGACATGCAACGTGGCTTCGGCCACTTTTTGCACTCTTTCAACGCTCAATATTACGTAAACCTGGTTGATGCGGTCAAAATATTGCTCGAGCTTGGCAAACTTGGCGTTCACAAACTCTCGCAGAGGTTCGGTAATATCGACGTGATGTCCGGTAATGTTGAGTTGCATGATGTCTTCCTTCTCTGTTGAGGTCAAACCAGCTGTTTGCGCTGGTTTGATGGCGGGATTGACAAAGACTCTCGATATTTCGCTACAGTGCGTCGCGCCACCATAATGCCTTGATCCGATAGCATAGTGGCTAACTTGCTGTCGCTCAGAGGTTTAACGGGATTTTCCGCCGCGATTAATTTCCTTACCAGCGCGCGGATGGCCGTCGAAGAGGCTTCGCCGCCGCTATCCGTACTGACATGACTGGAGAAGAAATACTTCAGCTCGAAAATGCCTCGTGGACTGTGCAGGAACTTTTGCGTGGTCACACGGGAGATTGTCGATTCGTGCATATCCACGGCGCTGGCAATATCGGCCAACACCATGGGTTTCATAAACTCTTCACCAAAATCAAAGAATGCCTGCTGCTGTTCAACAATACAACGTGTGACTTTCAATAACGTGTCGTTACGACTTTCAAGACTTTTAATCAACCACTTGGCTTCTTGCAGGTTGCTGCGAATAAACTGCCCGTCGCTGTCATTGCGCACCGAGTTGCCCATTGCCGCATACTGCTGGTTGATCTTCAGGCGTGGAATGCTGTCCGAGTTTAGTTCTACCTGCCAGATTTTACCGACCTTGCGTACCAGAACGTCAGGAATAACATACTCCGACTCACCGGTATTGATCGACTGTCCCGGGCGCGGATCCAGAGACTGGATCAGCTGCATTGCTCCCTTAAGTGTATCCTCTTTTAACCGCGTTGAACGCATCAGCGCACGAAAATCGTGATTCGCCAGCAGGTCGAGGTGTTCGCTGACGATCAGTCGCGCGTCGTTCAAAAACAGGGTGTCAGGGACATACTGCGACAGTTGGATCAGCAGGCAATCGCGCAGGTCTTTCGCCGCCACTCCAACCGGGTCAAAACGCTGTACCCGCTTCAGCACCGCCTCGACTTCGTCCATGCTGACTTCTTCGTCACCAATACTCTCGAGAATGTCGTCGAGAGAGACGGTGAGATAGCCGGTGTCATCCACGGCGTCGACAATCGAGGTGGCGATCGCGCGATCGGTATCGGTAAACGGCGTCAGTTCAACCTGCCACATCAGATAATCTTGCAGCGTCTGGGTGGTCTCACCCTGATAAACCGGCAGTTCATCATCGCTGTAGTCGTTGCCAGTGCCGGACGGCGTGCCCGCGGTGTAGATTTCATCCCAGGTCGCATCGAGGGGAAGTTCCTCGGGCATGTCTTTCTGCTCAAGGGCTTCGCGGGTGTCCAGCGCCTCGCTTTCGGTGGTTTCTACGGCGTCTATTTCGTCATGCAGGTCGGATTGTTCCAACAGCGGATTGCTTTCCAGCGCCAATTGTATTTCTTGCTGGAGTTCAAGCGTGGACAACTGCAACAGGCGGATAGCCTGCTGTAGCTGCGGAGTCATTGCCAATTGTTGGCTGAGCCTGAGTTGCAAACCTTGCTTCATATCTTGGATTTTTTCCGTTTCTAAAAATTCGCGGATTACTGAGATGATTAAAGACGGAACGCTTCACCCAGATATACGCGTTTAACTTGCTCATCTTCCAGGATTTCTGCTGGGGTGCCGTGAGCAATAAGATGCCCCTGACTGACGATATAAGCGCGCTCACATACGTCGAGCGTTTCACGTACGTTATGGTCGGTAATCAACACACCCAGTCCGCTGTCACGCAGGTGTTCGATGATTTTTTTGATGTCGATAACTGAAATCGGGTCAACCCCGGCAAAAGGCTCATCCAGCAGGATGAATTTCGGGTTAGCGGCCAGCGCACGGGCGATCTCTACGCGACGTCGCTCGCCCCCGGACAGCGATTGCCCGAGGCTGTCACGCAGGTGGGAAATATGAAACTCTTCCATTAACTCGTCGGCGCGGGCGATGCGCTGTTGTTTATTGAGATCGTCACGGATCTCCAGCACGGCCATCAAATTATTAAACACGCTTAAACGACGAAAGATAGAGGCTTCCTGAGGCAGATAGCCAATCCCGCGGCGCGCACGGGTGTGCAGCGGAAGCAGGCTGATATCTTCGTCATCAACCACAATTCGTCCCGCGTCGCGTTGCACGATACCCACCACCATATAGAAAGTGGTGGTTTTACCTGCACCATTCGGACCCAGCAGGCCGACGATTTCACCTGACTTGACCGACAGGCTCACGTCTTCAACAACTTTGCGGCCTTTGTAGGCCTTAGCCAGGTTTTCTGCGATTAATGTTGCCATAAGTTAGTATTTACTCTTTTTCGGTTCTGCCGTCGGGGTCTTTTGCTGCAGCTGAGAAGGGATAAGCACGGTAGTCACTCGGTTGCCCTTGTCGCTAAATGCCTGCATCTGCTGCTGTTGCACCAGATAGGTAATGCGGTCACCGGTCACGTTGCTGTCCAACTGTTGCAGATAAGCCTTGCCCGTCAGCGTAATCAAATCCTTATCAACTTCATAGCGGACTTTGAGGGAGTGCCCCTGAATCGGCTTGCCGTTGTCCTGCATCTGGTAGAAGGTGACCGGGTTACCGAAGCCTTCTACGATCTCTTTACCTGACTCACCGCCGGGACGCACGATGGTGGCGCGATCGGCATGCACCAGGATACTCCCCTGTTTGACCACGACATTACCGGTCAGGGTCACGGTATTGGTATTAATGTCCACCGCCTGATTATCGGAGGTGACGGTCATTGGCTGTTGGGTATCGGTCTTCAACGCCAGCGCCGGAATGCTTACCGCCAACAGAGAAGTCGAGAGCAACAGGTTACGGATTTTGTTTTTTGCTTGGGATTTCATAATTTGTATTTACCTTTTCGATCAACTGTGCGGTTTTATTCCTCAGGTTTCCACGCATTTTCATGCCGTTAGAGGTAAAACCGGTACCGTAAATGTAGACTTCGTCGTCTGACGCTACGTCCTGTGTGTCCAGATTTACCTGGGCATTGTCTGTTTTTATTCTTTGTAGCTGTGACGTTGTTGGCGTCAGACTATCAACCTGCACGTGACCATAAAGATACAGCATTTTATCGTTGGTCAGCTTTGCGCGATCGGAGCGAATGGTCCAGGTCGCTACGCCAGTGTCGGGGTCATACATCGTCACCACCGGATTAGTGAACCAGGACACCAAATCGGTGGTGTAGTACTTCACCTGTTCCGACACCAGCCTGTAATTCAGTTTACCGGTCGGGTCATAAACTACCGTCACATTATGCTGGCTCTGATAGGTTGGATCCTGGGTATTCAGCGGCCTTGCCGCGGTCTTTTCAGCGGTATCCGACAGTGTCCAACCAATCATTATCAGCACTAACAGGCCCAGCAGCAGAGTTATCCAAAGTTTTGCTTTACTCATATCGACAGCCCTTTGGCGTCCTCCAGCTTGCCCTGTGCCAGCAAAATCAAATCGCACAGTTCACGAACTGCACCGCGTCCACCTGCGATGCGCGTAACATAATCAGCCTTGGGTAACAGGATCGGGTGGGCGTCGTTAACGGCTACGGAGAGTCCCACCTTCGCCATGACCGGCCAATCAATCAGGTCATCGCCAATATAGGCAACCTGCTCGGGTTGCAGAGACAGTGTATCTAACAGTTCACCGAAGGCCAAAAGCTTATCGGACTGCCCCTGATAAAGATGGCGGATACCCAGCGTTTTAGCACGATCTTCCAATAATTTAGCCTTGCGCCCGGTAATGATTGCCACTTCAACGTCTGACGTCAGCAGGCAGCGGATCCCGTAACCGTCGCGCACGTTGAAACTTTTCAGCTCTTCGCCACTATTTCCCATAAAAATCAGGCCATCAGACATGACGCCATCCACGTCGCAAATCAGCAAGCGGACGGCTTTGGCTCGCGCCAGCACTTCTGCGCTAACGGGACCATAACAGGTATCCACATTGGCTGCGCTATTACTCATTCGGGCAGTTCCTTACATTACGGACCAGGTTCAAACTTGCTAAATTAAATAACACCCGCACGCAGCATGTCATGCATATGTATCACACCCAGCAGACGGTCGCCATCTGCCACCATGACGCAGGTTATGTTCTTATCCTGCATCAGGTTCAGGGCATCGACCGCCAGCAGGGAAGGGCGCACGCGTATGCCGCCGGGGGTCATGACGTCAGTGATTTTTGCCTCATTGACGTTGACACCCATATCGAAAATACGGCGCAAATCACCGTCGGTAAATATGCCTTCGATTTGCATTAAATCGTCGGTAATCACCGTCATACCCAGGTTTTTACGGGTGATCTCAAGCAGGGCATCGCGCAATGAGGCTTCACGACTGACCTGAGGAATTTCACTGCCGGTGTGCATAATATCGCTGACGCGTAATAAAAGCTTGCGTCCGAGCGCGCCACCGGGATGCGAAAGGGCAAAATCTTCAACGGTAAAACCGCGAGCTTCAAGCAGCGCAACGGCCAGCGCATCGCCCATCACCATGACGGCGGTGGTGCTGGTCGTCGGCGCAAGGCCGAGCGGGCAGGCTTCTTTAGGCACCTTGACACAGAGGTGAACGTCGGCCGCTTTACCCATCGAACTCTCGGGATTGGCGGTCAGGCAAATCAGGCGGATATTTAGGCGTTTCAACACCGGTATCAGCGCCAGGATTTCGTAAGACTCTCCCGAGTTTGAAATCAGGATCACGATATCCTGTGCCGATACCATGCCAAGATCGCCGTGGCTGGCTTCGGCGGGATGGACAAAGAACGCCGGAGTACCGGTGCTGGCAAAGGTGGCCGCCATCTTGTGACCGACGTGCCCCGATTTGCCCATGCCCATGACCACAATCTTGCCACGGCAGTCAAACATCATCTCGCAGGCGCGATTAAAATCGTCATTGATGTATTGATCGAGTTGTTCAAGCCCCTCTCTTTCGGTTAACAGGACCTGTTTACCGACCTGGGCGAAGTCAAACTTTTCGTTGTCAAATGTTGTCATCGTCAATTCCTGTGACTTTGCCTAAATCGTACATTATTTAAACAAATTTTATCAGATTTAAAAGGCGACGCTGTCCGGCAGGTAAAAAAGAACCGCCAGATAAGCGATGAAGCCGCACAGCAATAGCGCGCCTGCCAAATGGCCAATCCGATGTTCACGCATCAGGCAAAGTCCGCTAAGCACCACGCTCACCACCAGCATCACCCAGTAATCGCGATGGAAAGCGTCGGGATTAAATTGACCCGGTGCGACCAGGGCGGGCACGCCAAGCACCAGGCACATATTGAAAATGTTGGCACCGATAATATTACCCAGGGCAATATCATCCTCGCCCTTAATTGCGCCGGCAATAAACGTCGCCAGCTCGGGCAGGCTGGTGCCGATTGCCACCACGGTCAGGCCGATGATCAGCTCGCTGACGCCAAAGTAGCGCGCAATCACCGAAGCATTATCGACAATCATGTTTGAGGCCAGTGGCATAATAATAAAACCCAGTGCCAGCCACAAAAATGCTACTGTATTGCTTCCGTCTTGAGGTAATTCCGCCATTTGTTCGCTAGTTAGCGTGTCCTGGCCAATCTTTTGCGAGATGCGGGCAATTTTAACCATCAGCATCAGGAACACTGCCGCAGCAATAATCAGCAGTACGCCGTCCCATCGACTAAGCTCACTGTCGCTAAGCACGAAACCACACAGCACGGTTACCACCAACATTAGCGGGAGTTCGCGTCGCAGGATATCAGAACGAACGGAAAGTGGATGAATTAGCGCGGCGCCGCCCAAAATCAGAAGAATATTAGTGATATTTGAGCCGATGACATTGCCCACCGCCAAATCCATCTGACCATTGATCGCCGCAGTGGTCGAGACCACCAGCTCTGGCAGGGAAATTCCTACACCTACGACCGTCATACCAATGATTAAAGGGGGGATACCGATTGAGGCTGCCAGAACGGAAGCTCCGTACACCAAACGATCGGCGGCATACACTAATAGAAACAGGCCGACAATCATCAGTACGCTAGCGAGAAGCATGAAAAATCCTTTATTGGGTATAATGCAATGTTCGTAAGTCTGGCAAAGAACCAAATTAAGCCTGTTCAATCTGATGTTAGGCAAAGGGCCTGCTCAAGATTGCAGAGGGTTCCATAATAGCGATTACCTGGGCATATGACTTTCTGTTTTAACACTTTATGTGCTTCCAGATGTCAATCGCGCGATAAAGCCTGATTTTGACCGTCCGCAGCTTAAAAGTAAATCAATGGCAACTTTGGTAACGCAATCGCGGTAAGTTTTTGTAAAATGTCGGGTGTTGGCCGGTTTGTTTAGGCCAAATTTACAGATCGGGTTCTACCCTTACAGGGGATCACATTTTGCGTTCGCCCATAGGAAGAAACAAATGAGTCAGAGCGAAGCGAATTTGGTGGTCATCAAAGGCATGAGTTTCATGCGCGGCGACCGCCCCATCTTCGAAGAGATAAACATGACCGTGCCGAAAGGCAAGGTGACCGCCATCATGGGGCCCTCGGGGATCGGTAAAACAACCTTGCTGAGACTGATCGGCGGACAACTTACGCCGGACAGTGGGGAGATTTGGTTTGATGGTGAAAATATTCCCACGCTGTCGCGCCGTAAGTTGTACGAATCTCGCAAGAAAATGAGCATGCTGTTCCAGTCCGGAGCGTTGTTCACCGACTTAACGGTGTTTGAGAACGTGGCCTTTCCGCTGCGCGAACACAGCAAGCTTCCCGAGGAACTGCTGCGTACTACGGTGCTGATGAAGCTCGAGGCCGTAGGTCTTCGCGGTGCGGCCGAACTCATGCCTGCCGAACTTTCCGGCGGTATGGCCCGCCGCGTGGCGCTGGCGCGCTCGATTGCCCTCGATCCGGAACTGATCATGTTCGACGAACCTTTCGTCGGTCAAGATCCGATCACTATGGGGGTGCTGGTCAAGCTAATTGATGAGTTGAATCATGCGCTGGGGGTCACCTGTATTGTCGTTTCGCACGATGTGCCTGAAGTCCTCAGCATTGCTGACTATGCTTATATCGTTGCCGCTCAGCACGTTATCGCTGAAGGGACTACCGAGGAACTGCAAAATAATCCAGATCCACGCGTTCGCCAGTTTCTCGACGGTATCGCCGATGGACCGGTGCCTTTCCGTTTCCCTGCCGGGGATTATAAAACCGAGCTGCTTGGATGATGGGGTTGTAAATCAATGTTAATTAGGGCGTTAGCGTCATTGGGTCGCCGTGGTTTGGCCACCTGCGCGTCATTCGGGCGAGCGGGGCAGCTATTGTTCCGCGCGCTGGTTGGGCGGCCGCAGTTTGCCAAACAGTGGCCATTATTGGTCAAACAGTTGTACAGCGTTGGAGTATTGTCACTGCTGATCATCGTGGTATCCGGCCTGTTTATCGGCATGGTGCTCGGGTTGCAGGGCTATATGATCTTGACCACCTACAGCGCCGAGGCCAGCCTGGGCATGATGGTGGCTCTGTCGCTGCTGCGCGAACTCGGGCCGGTGGTTACCGCTCTGCTGTTCGCCGGACGCGCCGGTTCGGCACTGACTGCCGAAATTGGCCTGATGAAAGCCACAGAGCAGATCTCCAGCCTGGAAATGATGGCCATCGATCCCCTGTGTCGCGTGGTTGCGCCACGTTTCTGGGCCGGTTTAATCAGCATGCCGTTGTTGACCGCTATATTTGTGGCCGTCGGTATCTGGGGCGGCTCGCTGGTCGGCGTCGACTGGAAAGGGATCGACAGCGGCTTTTTCTGGTCGGCGATGCAGAATGCCGTCGAGTGGCGTCAGGACTTACTTAACTGCCTGATTAAAAGCGTTGTTTTTGCTATCACCGTGACCTGGATAGCGCTGTTCAACGGTTATGATGCTATCCCGACCTCTGAAGGGATTAGCCGGGCTACGACCCGAACCGTGGTGCACTCGTCACTGGCGGTGCTGGGATTAGATTTTGTGCTGACCGCACTGATGTTTGGGAATTGAGCCATGCAAAATAAAAAGAGTGAAGTCTGGGTTGGCGCATTTATGCTGATCGCCATCTGTGCCGCGTTGTTTATCTGCTTAAAAGTGGCAGATATACGGTCTATCGGTTCGGATCCCACCTATCGTATCTATGCTGATTTTGACAACATTGGCGGACTTAAGGCTGAATCGCCGGTCAAGATTGGTGGCGTGGTGATTGGGCGCGTGAGCAGCATTACGCTTGATAAAAATCTTTCTCCTCGCGTCGCGATGGATATCGATCAGAAATACAACCAGATCCCGGATACCAGTTCGCTGGCGATCCGCACGTCGGGTTTATTGGGTGAACAGTTCCTGGCGTTGAATGTTGGTTTCCAGGATCCGGATATGGGCACCACCATCCTGAAAAATGGCGGCACCATTCAAGACACCAAATCGGCTATGGTCCTGGAAGATTTGATCGGCCAGTTCCTTTATAAGAGTGGCGGTAAAGACGACACCGCAAAATCGGGTGATGCCGCAGCGCCGGCAAACAGTTCTGCTGCGCCTGCTCCATCCGCTCCTGCGGCTCAAGTTAATTAAGAGGAATTTTTATGTTTAAACGTTTAATGGTAGTGGCTTTACTGATGATCGCCCCCCTGGCTGCCAATGCGGCCGCTGCGGTGGATAAAACCAATCCTTACAGCGTAATGAATGCCGCCGCCAATGCGACCTTTACCGCCTTAAAGAATGATCAGCCGCAGATTCAGAAGGATCCCAACTATCTGCGTACCGTGGTGCGTGAACAGCTCCTGCCTTATGTGCAGGTTAAATATGCCGGTGCGCTGGTATTAGGTCGCTACTACAATTCGGCGACCCCGGCGCAGCGCGAAGCCTACTTCAGCGCCTTCAGCGATTATCTACAACAGGCTTACGGCCAGGCTCTGGCGATGTACACCAACCAGTCTTACCAGGTTCAGCCTGCACAGACTATCGCAGCGGGAACCGACATCGTCGCTATCCGTGTGACTATTACCGATCCAGGTGGTCGTCCTCCTATTCGTCTTGATTTCCAATGGCGTAAAAACAGCCGTACCGGCGAATGGCAGGCTTATGACATGATTGCCGAAGGCGTCAGCATGATCACCACCAAGCAAAACGAGTGGGCAGATATCCTGCGTCAGAAAGGCATCGATGGCCTGACCGCGCGTCTTAAAACTGCCGCCGCGACGCCGATCACCCTGCAGAAAAATAATAAATGAGTAACGGACTGCACTTTGAATCATTGCAGCAATGCCTGATCCTCAGTGGCTGCCTGGACCGTGAAACGCTGCTTCCCCTGTGGGAGCAGCGCGAGAGTCTGTTAAAGGGCGTTACCTGTGTTGACGTCGCTCAGCTTGAGCGCGTCGACTCCTCAGGTCTGGCGCTGCTGGTGCACCTGCGCGACCTGGCGGGTAAGCACGGCGTTGATTTAAAGATTTCTGGTATCACCGATCGCTTGCGCACGCTGATCGAGCTGTACAATTTGCAGGAAATAATTCCTCTCGAATCGATGGGTTAGCGCTCAGGCGGCTAGAAATTTTCTGCGAGAAATTGCCGTTCAAAACAGGGCCCCTGTCTGAAACTCTCATGCAGGGGCTTTTTGATGGTTTAAGAGTTGGCCGGATCTCTATAATATGTTCGGCTATTACCTCCCATATGATTAAAGATTAAACGGGTTTTATGGAAACTAACGAAATTAAAGACGTGCTGATGGCCGCACTGGCCCTCGACGAAGCACACGTAACCGGCGACGGCAGTCACTTTCAGGCCATCGTGGTCAGCGCCCTGTTTGACGGCATGAGTCGTGTTAAAAAACAGCAGACCGTGTATGCCCCGCTGATGGAATACATCGCCGACAACCGCATTCACGCGCTCTCTATAAAGGCTTATACCCCAGAAGAGTGGCAGCGCGACCGCAAACTTAACGGTTTTTAAGGGTCACAGGCACGCGTAGCGGCCGGCCATTTTGTTATACCTAAAGAATTTCGATAACAGATAAGAGAGCAATAATGGATAAGTTTCGTGTACAGGGCGGAACCCGCCTGAGCGGTGAAGTCACGATCTCGGGCGCGAAAAATGCCGCACTGCCTATTTTGTTCGCCGCACTGCTCGCTGAAGAACCGGTAGAGCTGCAAAACGTTCCGCATTTGAAAGACATCGATACCACCATCAAACTCCTGAGCCAGCTGGGTACTAAAATCGAGCGCAACGGCTCTGTCTGGGTTGATGCCAGCGGTGTGAATGAGTTCCGCGCGCCCTACGACCTGGTAAAGACCATGCGTGCCTCTATCTGGGCACTGGGTCCGCTGGTGGCGCGTTTTGGCCGTGGTGAAGTGTCTCTGCCCGGTGGTTGCGCTATCGGCGCACGCCCGGTCGATTTGCACATCTCCGGTTTAGAGCAGCTGGGCGCGAAGATCGTGCTGGAAGAAGGCTACGTGAAAGCGACCGTTGACGGACGCCTGCAGGCCGCGCACATCGTGATGGACAAAGTCAGCGTGGGCGCGACGGTCACCATCATGTCTGCGGCAACGCTGGCAGAAGGCACCACCGTTATCGAAAATGCCGCGCGCGAGCCGGAAATTGCCGATACTGCGGCCTTCCTTAACGCGATTGGCGCGAAAATTAGCGGCGCAGGCACCGATAAAATTACCATCGAAGGCGTCGCTCGTCTCGGCGGCGGCGTGCACCGCGTGGTGCCAGACCGTATCGAAACCGGGACTTTCCTGGTCGCTGCGGCGATTTCAGGTGGAAAAGTAGTGTGTCGCGACACGCGTCCCGATACGCTGGATGCGGTGTTAGCCAAACTGCGTGAAGCCGGTGCCGATATCGAAACCGGCGAAGACTGGATAAGCCTGGACATGCACGGCAAGCGCGCGAAAGCCGTGACCCTGCGTACTGCGCCACACCCTGGTTTCCCGACCGATATGCAGGCGCAGTTCAGCCTGTTGAACCTGGTAGCAGAAGGCACTGGTGTGATCACCGAGACCATCTTTGAAAACCGTTTCATGCACGTGCCTGAGCTAATCCGCATGGGCGCACACGGTGAAATTGAAGGCCACACTCTGATCTGCCACGGCGTTGAAAAACTCTCCGGTGCGCAGGTAATGGCGACCGACCTGCGCGCATCCGCAAGTCTGGTACTGGCGGGCTGTATTGCCGACGGCGTGACCATCGTCGATCGCATCTATCACATCGACCGCGGCTACGAGCGTATCGAAGATAAACTGCGCCTGCTGGGTGCCAAGATCGAACGCGTGAGCGGCGAAGAATAATTCACCGAGTTAATCGCTGAAGATAAAAAAGCCGGAAGGGGAAACCTTTCCGGCTTTTTTGTGTTTTGCAGCAGGTGATATCCGCAGCCTAACGTTTAGTGATCCGGATATTCCTGGATAGTGACCTGGAGCGTGATTTGCTTGCCGTTGCGGTTGATGACCACCGGGATCACCGAACCAGGGCGGATTTCGGCCACCTGATCCATGGTTTCAATCGCTGAAATGGCCGGGCGATTGTTAACGCTGACAATCACGTCCTGTACCTGAATACCGGCATTGGCGGCTGGGCCGTTAGGGGTGACTTCGTTGACGACGATCCCTTGCAGATGATCGACGTTGGCAGAAGGTCCGTGCAGAGGTGACGCCTCGCGCCCGGCGATACCGATATAGCCACGAATAACGCGCCCATCGCGGATAAGCTTGCCCATCACTTTGGTGGCCAGAGCGGTCGGAATAGCAAAGCCAATGCCTTCTGGCGCGGGTCCATCCTTGTTCTGATCAAATGATAGCGTGTTGATGCCCACCAGCTCACCCAGCGAGTTCACCAGCGCACCGCCGGAGTTACCCTGGTTGATCGCCGCGTCGGTCTGTAGAAAATTCTGGCGTCCTGAAGGGCTAAGGCCAATACGGCCGGTGGCACTGATAATGCCCTGGGTCACCGTTTGCCCGATATTGAACGGGTTACCGATAGCCATCACCACGTCGCCGACGCGCGGCACGCGCTTGGCGTTAATCGGGATCACCGGCAAATTAGTCGCATCGATCTTTAATACCGCCAGGTCGGTCAGGCTGTCTGAACCCACCAGCAGGGCGTCGAAAATGCGGCCGTCTTGCAGGGCGACAATAATTTGATCGGCGTTGTTAATGACGTGCTTGTTGGTCAGGATATACCCTTTATCGTTCATGATAACGCCTGAACCCAGGGTACGGATCTGCAACTGGTTTTGCGTGGAGTCGCCCATATTGCGGTTGTAGACATTGACTACCGCAGGCGCAGCAAGTCGAACCCCCTCATTGTAACTGGCAGGTTGTTCACTCTGATGGCTGAAATCATGCTCGAACATCGGTTCGACGATAGTTTTGCGCAGCTTCGGCACCGTGGCCAATAAAATGGCGGCAACGATAAGGCCGATGAGTGCGGATCGCAATAGCTTAACAAACATGAGGTTTTAGGGTCGTAAGGATATGTACTGGAAGGATAGCATGAGTTTATTGGGCGTAGTCTACACTACGCCCAATTTATGTTATGGCATTAGCAGATAAATACTCTGCCCTTTACGCACTACGCTAAGTGCAATCAGGTCAGGCTTGCTAACCAGCACCTTACGCAATGCGTCGAGGTTGTCGATGGCTTCGCGGTTGATGCCGACAATCACGTCGCCGGTCTGGAATCCAACCTGATCCGCCGGTGAACCTTTCACCACGTCGTCTACCTGCACACCTTTGCCGGTTTTGCTCTCAACGTTGCTCAGCGTCAAACCGGTCAACGCCGGGTTAATGGTATCCAGGGCGACAGCAACTTCAGGGCTGGCACCCAGCGTGACGTTAACGTCCATAGCCTTGCCGCCGCGCAGGATCCCCAGTTTCACCACCGCGCCCGGTCCAAGCGACCCGACCTTGGCGCGCAGCTCGGCAAAGCTGCTCAGCGTTTGACCTTCCAGGCTGACCACTACGTCTCCGGATTTAATCCCGGCCTTGGCCGCGCCAGAGTCAGGCAGTACCTCGTTAACGAACGCCCCGCGCTGGCTGTCGAGCTTGAACGCCTTCGCCAGGTCGGAAGTCATTTCGCTGCCACGTATGCCCAACAGGCCGCGTTTCACCTGGCCCGACTCGATCAACTGCTTGCTGAGATTCTTCGCCATGTTGATGGGGATAGCAAAGCCAATACCCATGCTGCCACCCTGTGAGGACAGGATGGCGGTATTGATACCGATCAGCTCGCCGTTGAGGTTAAGCAGCGCGCCGCCGGAGTTGCCGCGGTTAATTGAGGCATCGGTCTGAATAAAGTTTTCCAGCCCTTCGAGATTGAGGCCGCTGCGCCCCAGCGCGGAAATAATGCCCGAGGTCACGGTCTGTCCCAGGCCGAAAGGGTTACCGACCGCTACCGCGAAATCACCGACCCGCAGTTTATCGGAGTCGGCCATGGGAATTTGGGTCAGATTTTTGGCGTCTTTAAGCTGAATGATGGCGATATCGGACTGATCGTCTTTGCCGATAAGCCTGGCGTCGTACTCGCGGCCGTCGTTAGTCTGGACGGTAATTTTGTCGGCATTGCTCACGACGTGGTTGTTGGTCAGCACGTAGCCTTTGGCCGCGTCGATGATCACGCCCGATCCCAGGCCTTCAAATTTCTGACCACCCTGCTGTTGGGCGGGGGCATTCGGGCCGAAGAAGAATTTAAACTGTGGAGGTACTTGATCGCTGGCAGGCTGAGTGCCTGTTACCTTTACGCTGACCACGCCCGGCAACACCTTTTGCAGCATCGGCGCCAGGCTAGGCAACGGTTGACCCTGAACGGCAACGGGCAGGGCGGCGTTAGCGATGTGAACAGAGGAGAGGCTTAATCCCAGGCTGATTGCCAATGCGCTGAGTAGAAATGATTTTTTCATTTGGGTCACTCTCCGAGAATTACTGCAGATGACGAACCAAAAACAGCCAGTGGCGGATGCCACCGGCTTGGTGCTATTTATTTGCGGTGTGGGCGATCGCCGGTGCGCAGCAGGCCAGAAGCGCCATCGGAATAGTCACGAGGCATTTCTACCGGAGCCTGATCGTTATCGGCTTCAGAGCCGGTCAGGCGGTAGTTGAACGGGTTGTCCTGCAAAGGCTGGTCCGGCAACAGGTTGTTAGAGCTTTTAGCCATGTGCTGATACAGCTGACGGTAGTCAGTCGCCATATTATCGAGTAACTCGGCGCTGCGAGCAAAGTGCCCTACAAGCTCCTGACGGTACTCTTCCAGCTCGGTTTTGCTCTTGTCGATTTCGTTCTGCATCACTTGCTGATCGCGTAATTTACGATTGCCAAAGCGCATCGCTACCGCCCCGATGACGATACCGACGACTAATCCAATGAGCGCATACTCCCAGGTCATAATAACTCCTATTATTGACAACATTGTCCTGTAGGGCTTTTTGGCGTAACTTTCTTACCATTCTTTTTAAACAAAACTTTTACATGGCAAGCTTTACGTCAAACAGATAAACACTATAACCGTTAACCTTGGGTTAGTGGAATCCTGTGGTAACTTTCGCGGCTGACTGAGAGTTCCTCCGATCCGCCAAGTGCGTTAAAAACGGCGAAATAGTGGAAAAATCTGCGTTAAACGTCATGAAAACATCGCCATGAATAACTGAAAATATTTTCTCAGGGACGTTCATTATCATGCAATTAAAAACACCGCTTACCTCCTATCAGACTGCACTTGATGCCGGAGAGTTCCAACCGGATGCAGTACAAAAGCAGGCTGTGGCGCGTCTGGATGCTATTTATCATGAATTAGTTGCCAAAAAACCCGCAGAACTGCCCGAAAGCGGCGGGTGGTTAGGCAAGCTATTTAAAAAGAGTCCGAGCAAAGCCGCGATTCGTCCGGTGCAGGGGCTCTACATGTGGGGCGGCGTGGGGCGAGGGAAAACCTGGCTGATGGATATGTTTTTCCACAGCCTGCCCGGCGATCGCAAAATGCGCCTGCACTTTCACCGCTTTATGCTGCGCGTGCACGAGGAGCTGACCGAGCTGCAGGGCCATACGGATCCGCTGGAGCTGATCGCCGATCGCTTCAAGCAGGAAACGGACGTGCTGTGCTTCGATGAGTTTTTCGTTTCGGATATCACCGACGCCATGCTGTTGGCCACGCTATTGCAGGCGCTGTTTGCCCGCGGCATTACGCTGGTCGCTACCTCCAATATTCCACCGGATAATCTTTATCGCAACGGGCTGCAGCGTGCGCGTTTCCTGCCGGCTATCGCGCTGATTAATGAGTACTGTGAGGTCATGAACGTCGACGCGGGTATCGATTACCGCCTGCGCACCCTGACGCAGGCTAACCTGTGGCTGACGCCACAGACGGGGCAAACGCTACATGACCTAGGCGCGCCGATGCAGCAGATGTTTGGCAAGCTGGCGGGTAAGGGCGGTGAACCCACGGTGCTGCAAATCAATAACCGCCCGCTGAAAGCGATCGCCTCTGCGGATGGCGTACTGGCGGTGGATTTCCACACCCTGTGCGAAGAGGCGCGCAGCCAGCTCGACTACATCGCGCTATCAAAGCTCTATCACAGCGTGTTGCTGCACAACGTGCCGGTGATGAATGCCGACGGCGAAAATGCCGCACGCCGCTTCCTGGCGCTGGTCGACGAGTTTTATGAACGCCACGTCAAGCTGGTGGTGTCGGCCGAACAGCCGATGTATGAAATCTATCGCGGTGAGCGTCTGAAGTTTGAATATCAGCGCTGCCTGTCGCGCTTGCAGGAAATGCAAAGTGAAGAATATCTTGCCCGTGAGCACCTTCCTTGAGGTTGGCGAAATGTTGAGCAATAGCCGCTCATCTTCGCTACAATGGGGAATACAAAAAACTTCACTTTTTTCCAAAAAAGGGTTCGATTTTTGTTGGGGACTTCTCTATAATCTTGCGACCCCACGTTACAACAAAGTTTTTTTCCCGAAACTTTATAGTGCCGGCAATGGCTATTCGAAGGGGTAGGTTTGCTGGACTGATGGTCGTGTGAACCTCCAATACTTATTTTGTAAACTGTGTTTGAAAAAATGTAGTTTATAAAACATATAGGCGTTTGGGTGTTCGCCAACGTGTAACTTAAATTGGGTAAGCTTTTAATGAAAACTTTTACAGCTAAACCGGAAACAGTACAGCGTGACTGGTTCGTAGTTGACGCAAGCGGCAAGACCTTAGGTCGCCTGGCCACTGAACTGGCTCGCCGTCTGCGTGGCAAGCATAAAGCGGAATACACTCCGCACGTCGATACTGGTGATTACATCATCGTCCTGAACGCAGAAAAAGTTGCTGTAACCGGCAACAAGCGTAATGACAAGATTTATTACCATCACACCGGCCACGTCGGTGGTATCAAACAAGCGACCTTTGAAGAGATGATTGCTCGCCGTCCTGAGCGTGTGATTGAGCTCGCGGTTAAAGGCATGCTGCCGAAGGGTCCGTTGGGTCGTGCAATGTACCGTAAACTTAAAGTTTACGCGGGCAATGAGCACACTCATGCGGCACAGCAACCGCAAGTTCTTGACATTTAATCGGGATTATAGGCAATGGCTGAAAATCAATACTACGGCACTGGTCGCCGCAAAAGCTCCGCAGCTCGCGTTTTCATCAAACCGGGTAACGGTAACATCGTAATCAACCAGCGTAGCCTGGAACAGTACTTTGGTCGTGAAACTGCCCGCATGGTAGTTCGTCAACCTCTGGAACTGGTCGACATGGTTACTAAATTTGACCTGTACATCACTGTTAAAGGTGGTGGTATCTCTGGTCAAGCTGGTGCTATCCGTCACGGTATCACTCGTGCACTGATGGAATATGACGAAACTCTTCGTGGCGAACTGCGTAAAGCAGGCTTCGTTACTCGTGATGCTCGTCAGGTTGAACGTAAGAAAGTCGGTCTGCGTAAAGCACGTCGTCGTCCTCAGTTCTCCAAGCGTTAATTTGCCTCCTGCTTCGGCAGAGGATTGGAATTTCGGTTCCGGTCAGGCACAACGCGACAAAAACCCGGTCTTGTACCGGGTTTTTTTTCGCCTAAATTTCCCCTGAAACACATTTCAACACGAAATCGCATCTGACATCCCCACAGAACGAGCAAAATCTGGTAAGCTGTTACACACTTTTGCGCCTGTTCGCCGAGCCGTGAACCTTGCTGATCTTGCTGGCTGTGTTCCCCCGCTTTGGCTTATCTACGAAACTGTGGGTGACAACAGGCGAGATGTGCCCCAACTACGATGGGCACGATCATTCAGGATAGCAGCCTGATAGTGGCTATTCGCAGTATTATTCTAGATAAACTTGGAGGTTTTCATGGCTGTCGCTGCCAACAAACGTTCGGTAATGACGCTGTTTTCTGGCCCGACCGACATTTTTAGCCATCAAGTACGTATCGTACTGGCGGAAAAAGGTGTGAGTGTCGAGATAGAGCAGGTAGAAATGGATCACCTGCCACAGGATCTTATTGACCTCAACCCGTACCGTACGGTGCCTACGTTGGTCGATCGTGAGCTGACCCTTTTCGAGTCCCGCATCATCATGGAATACCTTGATGAGCGTTTCCCACACCCGCCGCTGATGCCGGTTTACCCGGTTGCGCGCGGTGAAAGCCGTCTGATGATGCACCGCATCGAAAACGACTGGTACTCACTGCTGCGCCAAATCGAGCAGGGTTCTGCCGCCGAAGCCGATGCTGCACGCAAACAACTGCGTGAAGAACTGCTGGCTATCGCGCCAATCTTCTCTTACATGCCTTACTTCAAGAGCGAAGAGTTTAGCCTGGTCGATTGCTACCTGGCCCCGCTGCTGTGGCGTTTGCCTGAGTTGGGTATTGAGCTTTCAGGTGCCGGTTCTAAAGAGCTTAAGGGCTACATGACTCGCGTCTTTGAGCGTGATGCATTCCTGGCGTCTCTGACTGAGCCAGAGCGTGAAATGCGTCTGAACGGTGCTAGAGGTTAAGTTATGGAGATGACAGAGATGTCTCCTCGCCGTCCCTTCCTGCTGCGTGCGTTTTATGACTGGCTGCTCGACAACCAGCTGACGCCGCATTTGGTGGTCGACGTTACCCAGCCGGGTGTGAGTGTGCCGATGGAGTTTGCTCGCGATGGGCAAATCGTTCTCAATATTGCGCCGCGTGCGGTAGGCAGTCTTGAGTTGGGCAATGCCGACGTTCGTTTCAATGCGCGTTTTGGTGGCGTTCCGCGTGAGGTCTTCGTGCCTATCGCTGCGGTGTTGGCTATCTACGCGCGTGAAAACGGCGCCGGTACCATGTTTGAACCGGAGCCGGGTCTAGACGGCGAAGGCACTTTCGAGCACCTCGAAGAGCAAATTACGGAACCGACCATGTCAGTGATTGACGGCGATCTGCCCGACAACGCTGAAGACGGTGACGATGAGCCGCCAACGCCGCCGCGCGGTGGGCGTCCATCGCTGCGCGTCGTTAAGTAAATTCACCGGGACATCTGGGCCGTTATTAACACCGTGTCCAGGTCGTGCCGGCAGCAAAAAAAAGAGACCGCATATTGCGGTCTCTTTTCACATCTGCGGTCGCTGAAGCTTTAGACTTCCAGGAAGCACATGATACCGTCAGCGGCTTTGCGGCCTTCTGCGATAGCCGTAACCACCAGGTCTGAACCACGAACCGCATCGCCACCGGCGAAGATTTTCGGGTTGCTGGTCTGGAAGGCGTTCTCGCTGCCTTCCGGTGCCACGATACGGCCCTGGCTGTCCAGCGTCACGTCGTGAGCGGCCAACCATTCCATCTTGTGTGGGCGGAAACCGAACGCCATGACCACCGCGTCTGCATCCATCACGTGCTCGGAACCGGCAACGATTTCTGCACGACGGCGGCCGTGGGCATCCGGTGCACCCAGCTCGGTGCGCGCCATTTTAACGCCCGATACGCGGCCCGAGTCGTTCAGCTCAATGCTCAGCGGTTGCAGGTTGAATTTAAACTCAACGCCTTCCTCGCGGGCATTTTTTACTTCACGGCGTGAGCCCGGCATATTCTCTTCATCACGACGGTACGCACAGGTCACTTCGGTCGCGCCCTGACGAATTGAGGTACGCACGCAGTCCATCGCGGTATCGCCACCGCCCAGCACCACCACACGCTTGTGTTCCATGCTGATGTAAGGCTCGTCCTGCTGGGCTTCGAACTTCATCAGCTGCTTGGTGTTGGCAATCAGGAACGGCAGAGCATCGTACACGCCCGGCGCATCCTCGTTTTCCAGGCCGCCGCGCATAGACTGATAAGTCCCCACGCCGAGGAATACCGCATCGTATTCTTCCAGCAGCGCGTCCATGGTCACGTCTTTACCGACTTCGGTATTGAGTTTGAACTCGATACCCATCTCGGTAAAGATTTCGCGACGGGTGGTCATCACCGATTTTTCCAGCTTGAAGGACGGAATACCGAAGGTCAGCAGTCCACCAATTTCCGGATGGCGATCGAACACTACCGCTTTCACGCCGTTACGGGTCAGCACGTCGGCACAGGCCAGACCTGCCGGGCCCGCGCCGATAATCGCCACACGCTTGCCGGTGGGGTGCACGTGGGACATATCAGGACGCCAGCCCATCTCGATCGCTTTATCATTGATATAGCGCTCGATGTTACCGATGGTGACGGCACCAAATTCGTCGTTCAGCGTACATGATCCTTCGCACAGGCGATCCTGCGGGCAAACGCGCCCGCAGACTTCCGGCAGACTGTTGGTCTGGTGCGCCAGGTCAGCCGCTTCCATGATACGCCCTTCGTTGGCCAGCTTCAGCCAGTTAGGGATGTAGTTGTGCACCGGGCACTTCCACTCGCAGTAAGGGTTACCGCAAGACAGACAGCGGTCCGCCTGTGATGCAGCCTGCGTTGCCGAGAACGGCTCGTAAATTTCGACAAACTCAATTTTACGGATCTTAAGCGGCTTCTTAGGCGGATCAACACGCTGTAAGTCGACAAATTGATAAACGTTTTGACTCATCTTAACCTCTTACTGCGCTTGTACCCGCAGCTCGGCTGCGGAACGACTACGGTGACCCAACAATGCTTTAACATCACTGGACTTTGGTTTTACCAGGGCAAATTTAGGCGCCCATTCAGGCCAGTTCGCCAAAATCTCTTCACCACGGGTCGAGGCGGTCAGCTGTACGTGTTCGGTGATCAAACCGCGCAGGTGCTCTTCATGGATTGCCAAATCATCAACCTCGAGCACTTCTACCAGCTCAGGGTTAACGCGTTTGCGGAACTCGCCGTCTTCGTCAAGAACGTAGGCGAAACCACCGGTCATGCCTGCACCGAAGTTAACGCCGGTACGGCCCAGTACGCAGACGATACCGCCGGTCATGTATTCACAGCCGTTATCGCCGATGCCTTCAACCACGGTGATAGCACCGGAGTTACGCACCGCAAAACGTTCACCTGCGCGACCCGCAGCGAACATCTTGCCGCCGGTTGCGCCGTACAGACAGGTGTTACCGACGATGCTCGCCTCGTGGCTGCGGAACGCCGAACCAATCGGAGGACGGATAGCAATGCGGCCGCCAGCCATGCCTTTACCCACGTAGTCGTTGGCATCGCCGGTCAGCATCAGATCAACGCCGCCTGCGTTCCAGACGCCGAAGCTCTGGCCCGCGGTGCCGTTGAAGTTGATACGCACCGGATCCGCTGACATCCCCTGATCGCCGTGTTTTTCGGCAATAGCCCCTGACAGCAGCGCGCCAACAGAACGGTCAGTGTTGCGAATATCAAAGTAGAACGCCTTGCTCTGCTTCGCCTCAATGTGTGGCGCAGCCTGTTCCAGGATATCTTTATTCAACTGCCCTTTGTCGAAGGACGGGTTGCTCTCGGTGCAGTACACCGCTTTGCCCGGATGCGGGGTCGCAGTGACCAGCAACGGAGACAGGTCCAGCTTGTTCTGTTTGGCGGTGAAACCGTCCAGCTCAACCAGCAGATCGGTACGGCCAATCAGGTCTACCAGCTGGCTAACGCCCAGCTCGGCCATGATCTCACGGGTCTCCTGAGTGATGAACTTGAAGTAGTTCACTACGCGCTCAGGCAGGCCGTGGTAATGGTTGCGACGCAGTTTTTCGTCCTGAGTTGCTACACCGGTTGCGCAGTTGTTCAGATGACAAATACGCAGGTATTTACAACCCAGCGCCACCATAGGTCCCGTACCGAAGCCGAAGCTTTCGGCGCCAAGGATCGCCGCTTTGATGATGTCGGCACCGGTCTTAAGACCGCCATCAACCTGCAGGCGGATTTTATGACGCAGGCCGTTAGCGACCAGCGCCTGTTGAGTCTCAACCAGGCCAAGTTCCCAAGGGCTGCCGGCATATTTAACCGACGTCAGCGGGCTGGCACCGGTACCGCCGTCGTAGCCGGAAATGGTGATCAGATCGGCATAGGCTTTCGCCACGCCGGTTGCGATGGTGCCCACGCCCGGTTCGGAAACCAGTTTGACCGAGATCATCGCCTTCGGGTTAACCTGTTTCAGATCGAAAATTAGCTGCGCCAGGTCCTCGATAGAGTAGATATCGTGGTGAGGCGGAGGGGAAATCAGCGTCACGCCAGGCACGGAATAACGCAGCTTGGCAATGTATGGGGTGACTTTATCACCCGGCAACTGACCGCCTTCGCCTGGTTTTGCACCCTGCGCCACTTTAATCTGAATAACGTCGGCGTTAACCAGGTAAGCCGGCGTGACGCCGAAGCGACCCGAGGCAACCTGCTTGATGCGCGACACTTTATGGGTGCCGTAACGGGCTGGATCTTCGCCGCCCTCACCAGAGTTAGAACGACCCCCGATGCTGTTCATCGCCTCGGCCAGTGATTCGTGAGCCTCCGGGCTTAGCGCGCCGATAGACATCGCCGCCGAGTCGAAGCGAGTAAACAGGCCTTCGGCCGGTTCAACCTGATCGACAGGGATTGGCTCACCTTTCGGGGTGATTTTCAGCAGGTCACGCAACATCGAAGCCGGGCGTTCGTTGACCAGCTTGGCATACTTTTTATAGTCGTCGTAATCACCGCTGTTGACTGCCGTTTGCAGAGTTTGCACCACGTCAGGGTTGTAAGCGTGATATTCGCCGTCGTGCATATATTTCAGCAGACCGCCGTTGTCCAGCGTCTTGCGTTTCAGCCAGGCGCGCTTGGACAGGTTTTGCAGGTCCATCTGGAAGTCGCCATAGCTGGCGCCGCCGATACGGCTGACTACGCCAGGGAAACACTGGGTGCTGAGATCTTTATGCAGACCCACGGCTTCAAACAGGCGTGCGCAACGATAAGACGCGATCGTCGAGATGCCCATTTTAGACATGATCTTATACAGACCCTTGTTGATGCCATTGCGGTAATTCAGCATCACTTCACGATAGTTCTTATCGATAACCTTGGCGTCAACCAGCTTGGCCAGCGTTTCGTAGGCCAGGTATGGATAAACCGCGGTGGCGCCGAAGCCGAGCAGCACGGCAAAGTGGTGCGGGTCACGGGCGCTTGCAGTTTCAACAATGATGTTGGCGTCGCAGCGCAGGCTCTTCTCAACCAGGCGATACTGCAGCGCACCGACCGCCATTGGCGCAGGCAGCGGCAGGCGATTAGGGGCGATGTTGCGGTCGGACAGCACCAGCAATACGGCACCTTCGCGCACTTTACGCTCGCCTTCGTCACACAGCTGCTCAACAAACTGCTCCATGCCCATTTCGGCAGGATCGTAGGTCAGGTCCAGCGTCTCGGCGCGATAGTACTTGCTGTCGAGCGTGGTCAACTGGGTAAAGTCAGAGTAGAGCAGGATCGGTGATTTAAAGCTCAGGCGGTGTGCCTGACCTTCGGCTTCACAGAACACGTTCATCTCGCGGCCGATGCTGGTCGCCAATGACATCACGTGCGCTTCGCGCAGCGGGTCGATAGGCGGGTTGGTCACCTGCGCAAACTGCTGACGGAAATAGTCATAGATAATGCGTGGACGGCTGGACAGCACGGCAAACGGGGTATCATCGCCCATTGAACCGACGGCTTCCTGACCGTTCTCACCCAGCACGCGCAGGATTGAATCAAGCTCTTCGCTGGTGTAGGCAAACTGTTTCTGATAGGTCTCAAGCAGCGAATCGTCGAGCTCGCGCTTGCCTACCTGATCGTCCGGCAGGTCTTCGAACGGCACCAGACGCTGAACGTTCTTCTCCATCCACAGCTTATAAGGATGACGACCCTTAAGATCGTTATCGGTTTCGGCTGAATGGTGGATCTTGCCGCTGCGGGTGTCGATAACCATCAGTTCGCCGGGACCTACGCGACCTTTCTCCACCACTTCGTCCGGCTGGTAATCCCAGATACCGACTTCAGAGGCGCAGGTGATCAGCTTGTCTTTGGTTATGACGTAGCGCGCAGGGCGCAGGCCGTTACGGTCAAGATTACAGGCTGCATAACGACCGTCGGACATCACGATGCCCGCAGGACCGTCCCACGGCTCCATGTGCATCGAGTTGAAGTCGAAGAACGCACGCAGATCCTGATCCATGTCCGGGTTCTGCTGCCAGGCTGGCGGGACCAGCAAACGCATGGCGCGCAGCAGGTCCATACCGCCGGCCAGGAACAGCTCCAGCATGTTGTCTAATGAGCTGGAGTCGGAGCCGGTTTCATTAACAAACGGCGACGCGTCTTGCAGATCGGGGATCAGCGGCGTTTTGAATTTATAGGCACGGGCGCGCGCCCACTGGCGGTTACCGGTAATGGTGTTGATCTCACCGTTGTGCGCCAGATAGCGGAACGGCTGAGCCAGCGGCCAGCGTGGAACGGTGTTGGTAGAGAAGCGCTGGTGGAACAGGCAAATGGCCGATTCCAGACGCAGGTCTGCCAGGTCGAGATAAAAGCGCGGCAGGTCAATCGGCATGCACAGGCCTTTATAGATATTCACCGCGTTGGAGAAGCTACAGATATAAAACTCTTTATCCGGGTTCTCGGTTTCGCCAATGCGTTTTTCAATGCGGCGGCGCGCCATATACAGGCGACGCTCCATATCACGCGGACGCCAACCGGCAGGCGCGTTGATAAAAATCTGTTCGATGCGCGGCATAGAGGAGAGGGCGATAGAGCCGAGAACGTCGGGGTTCGTCGGGACATCGCGCCAGCCTACTACTGACAGCGTTTCATTCAGTATTTCTTCCTCGATGATGCGACGGCTTTCGGCTGCGCGCTCATCATCGTTATTAAGGAAGATCATGCCAACGGCATAGTTCTTTGCCAGGCGCCAGCCGCGCTCTTCGGCGATCATGCGGAAGAAACGATCCGGCTTTTGCAATGACAGACCGCAACCGTCGCCAGTCTTTCCGTCAGAAAGAATTGCGCCACGGTGTTGCATACGTGCCAGTCCGTGAATGGCCGTGCGGACGACCTTATGGCTAGGTTCACCTTCAATATGGGCGATCAGGCCAAAACCACAGTTATCCTTCTCATGGGATGCATCATATAACATAACGTGAACCTCCCCAGGCTCTGCGAGACTCTCACACCTACTGCGAGGGGGCAAAATAACGAATGATTCAGCGTTTGACGCACTCTAATGGTGCGGTTTTGGCTGACATCCTCCGTCAGTAGCCCCTCGTGACGGTTCTCACAAGTGGAATATGACTTGTTTTAATGAGGGAGTCTTCAATTACTGCATAAATATGACGAGCAACTAGCTCATCGATTTTTAACTGATAAAGAGTGCTTCCAGCGGACTTCCAACTTAGCGAGAAAGCGTGGGTAGGTCAAATATCGCTTGGCTCGCTGCCAAAAGGGCTGATTTTTAATTTAAATATATGAAATTTAATGATTAAATGGTTTTTTAGTAGCCATAATAACAGTGTGGAGCAGTGCGGGAAGTGTGAGCTGACTCACTGTAGGGCAAGGCCCATATCTCTGCACCGTGCTAGGGGAAAAGGGTTTGCCAGCGTTTTATTCTGCTAAATACCCTTGAGGGGTGCTTTATTGCTGTTTTTAATCATACAGTAATAATGTACTAATAGAGGGCGAATAATTAGAATTATTCATAGTGTCAGGAATGACTTTATTTGCAGTAATACTGAATAGTTATTCTTGGTGTTGAGCAGGGGAAGGCCGGGACGCAAATAAAGAAAACATAAAAGCCTTTTGCGGCCTAGCCTTGGCTGACGCGGCTTAGGAGATATTCATAATCGGCATACCGTGAATAGTCAATAAACACCATTTTGCATCATTGCACCATTGTCCGTTCAACCACGGTGCAGCGTCGCGGCCGTTAAGCGTAAAATTGGCTGACTGACTAATCTCTGCGTCATTTTTTAGCCTAATTGCGGTATTATTTAGCACTACTTTATTCCAATCAGGTTGGAGTATTGACGATTTTTTCTCAAGGGAAGGCTATGAAGCAAATCAGATTACTGGCTCAATACTACGTTGACCTGATGGTCAAGCTCGGGCTAGTCCGTTTTTCGCTGTTACTAGCCTCGGCGCTGGTAGTACTGGCAATGATTGTGCAGATGGCCGTGACCATGCTATTGCGCGGTCAGGTAGAAAGTATCGACGTAGTGCGCTCGATATTCTTCGGCCTGATCATTACCCCGTGGGCGGTATATTTCCTCTCGGTAGTGGTCGAGCAACTGGAGGAGTCGCGCCAACGGCTGTCGCGCCTGGTCGATAAGCTCGAAGAGATGCGCCATCGCGATTTAACCTTAAATGAACAGCTTACGGGAAATATCGACCAGCTAAATCATGAAATCGCTGACCGTATCAAGGCTGAAGAGGCGCGTCTGGCGGTGGTGGACAAGCTCAAGCTGGAAATGCACCACCGCGAGCAGGCGCAGATCGAGCTTAGCCAGCAGTCGGCTCTGCTGCGTTCATTCCTCGATGCTTCTCCCGATTTAGTTTATTACCGCAATGAAGATAAAGAGTTTTCAGGCTGCAACCGTGCCATGGAGCTGTTGACGGGCTTAAGCGAACAGCAGCTAATCGGTCTCACGCCTAATGACGTGTATTCCCCGGATATTGCCGAGAAAGTCATTGAAACCGATGAGAAGGTGTTTCGCCACAACGTCGCGTTAACCTACGAGCAGTGGCTGGTGTATCCCGATGGTAGAAAAGCCTGTTTCGAGCTGCGCAAAGTGCCGTTTTACGATCGTATTGGTAAACGACACGGTTTAATGGGCTTCGGGCGCGATATTACCGAACGTAAGCGCTACCAGGACGCGTTAGAGAACGCTAGCCGGGAGAAGACAACGTTTATCTCCACCATCAGTCACGAGCTGCGCACGCCGCTCAATGGCATTGTCGGCCTCAGCCGCATCCTGCTGGATACTGAGCTGGACAGCGAACAGCATAACTATTTGAAAACCATTCACGTCAGCGCCATCACGCTGGGGAATATCTTTAATGACATCATCGAAATGGACAAGCTCGAGCGTCGTAAAGTCCAGCTCGACAATAATCCGGTCAACTTTACCGATTTCCTTTCCGAGTTAGAAAATCTCACTGGCCTGTTAGTCCAGCCTAAGGGGCTGAAGTTTGTAATGCAGCCAGATATGCCGCTGCCGCACACCATTCTTACCGACGGCACTCGCCTGCGACAGATCCTATGGAACCTGATCGGCAACGCGGTGAAGTTCACCCATCAGGGGGAGATCGTGGTGCGCGTCCATCACCAAAAAGGCGACCAGCTGTGCTTTGAAGTGCAGGACTCCGGGATGGGGATCCCGCAGGACGAGCAGGACAAGATTTTCGCGATGTACTATCAGGTTAAAGACCAGAACGGCGGCAAACCGGCCACCGGCACCGGCATCGGTCTGGCCGTTTCCAAACGACTGGCGCAGAGCATGGGCGGCGATATCGTCGTCAACAGCGAGCCCGGCAGCGGCTCCTGCTTTACGCTGACGGTGAACGCGCCGTCCCTTGACCTGCCGGAAAAAGAGATCGATGAAGACGACCTCTTGCCGCTGCCCGCGTTGAACATTCTGCTGGTGGAAGATATTGAACTCAATGTCATCGTAGCGCGATCGGTGCTGGAGAAGCTCGGCAGCAGCGTCGAGGTGGCGATGACCGGCAATGAAGCGTTGGAGATGTTCGATCCGCACGAGTTCGATCTGGTACTGCTGGATATTCAGTTGCCGGATATGACCGGCCTTGACGTGGCAAGAATACTGCGTGAGAAATATGCCGGGCAGTCACTGCCCCCGCTGGTGGCATTAACCGCTAACGTGCTGAAGGACAAAAAGGAATACCTTGAGGCAGGAATCGATGATGTGCTGAGCAAACCGCTGTCTGTTCCGGCCTTAACGGCGATGATCCAGCAATTCTGGGATCACCAGCCGGAGCACGAGCCGTCGCCTCCCGAGGGCAAAGCGGGCAAAAGCAATGAAGACCTGCTCGATATTGCCATGCTGCAACAGTACGTTGAGCTGGTGGGGCCAGGGCTTATCCACCAGAGTCTTGAAATGTTTGAGCAGATGATGCCAAGCTATCTCGAGGTGCTGGATTCTAATATGACCGCGCGTGACCAGGCCGGCATTGCAGAAGAGGGGCATAAAATTAAGGGGGCGGCCGGTTCTGTCGGCCTCAAACATTTGCAGCAGCTAGCCCAGCAGATCCAAACGCCTTCACTGCCAGCATGGTGGGACAACGTTCAGGATTGGATAGACGAATTGAGGCTGGAATGGCGCAACGACGTACAAACATTGCGAGACTGGACGGCGAAAGCTGAAAAAAAATAACCCCAGCCTAGGCCGGGGTGCGCGAATACTGCGCCAACACCAGGGAAATCGGTAACCCGCGTATCGTTCTACTTAGGGTAATTATTCGCGGGTCTTGTTTAATCAGATATACAAGTGTAATACAACTTTACCTAATCAACATAACAAATATCAGTGAAGCTGTTACGAGAATCATTAAAAACTGTGATGTAGATTAATCTTTGTAGCCATAAAAGTTCAAGCCTTAATCTCAGTAAATTTCAGATAAGGATAACCGGGGTTGTGGTTCGGCCCGCGTTAGCGGCGGATTTAAACGAGAGTTTACCGATTTATCAGTGATTTATCGTACTGATTACGCTGAAAAAACGTACGAGCCAGGCGCCGTCACTTGCGCCTGCTTCTTAATAACTCATTGTAATAATTGGTTTATATTGATTTTTTCAGTGCGGGCGTTATTGATCGTCAGGACATCGAGTAAAACAATGAGATGTAAAATCTATTAACTGTTCACGTTTTAAAGGAACCGGTTCCTTTTAAGCGCAATCTATTCGCTAAAGTCGCCTTTTTTAGCTGGACATGGCCTCAAAAATGAGACAGTTTTTAGTTTTGATAGATAAATATTTGTGCAGTTTGCCATATCTATTCATAAGCTATGTAAATCAATAGAGTTTGAGTTTTGTTCAACTGTACTAATCCCTCGAGTATCGATTTCGAGTCGGCAAGATAGATCGTAAACTAGGCGAGCAACGTTGGAACCCATTGATGCATTGGGGGCAAATGACGTAAGTTGCCGGGCAATCGATCGCTTTATTGCCGATGATTGACGAGGAGTGAGCAGGCCGTTATTTGACCGATTTTACGCCCGTTAAGGCGTGGGTATAGGTAATGGTAAGTGGGTTAGATGTGTCAGGGATTAGGCGAATGCGCAAACTATTAAAAAAAAATCCGGTTCAAAGTTTGGTTCTATGGCTAAAGAGAGCGGTAATTTCTCTGCTGGCTCTGTGGGTGGCCGGAATTTTACTTTTTTCATTTTTACCGGTGCCTTTTTCGGCCGTGATGGTCGAGAGACAATTATCGGCCTGGCTGAGCGGGGATTTTGGCTATGTCGCTCACTCGGATTGGGTACCGATGAACGAGATTTCCTCGCCCATGGCGCTTGCGGTGATGGCCGGTGAGGATCAGAAATTCCCTGAGCATTGGGGATTTGACGTTGACGCAATACAGTCTGCGCTGTCCCACAATGACCAGGAAGACGCCAATATTCGCGGTGCGTCGACCCTGTCTCAGCAAACCGCTAAAAATCTTTTTCTGTGGGACGGCCGCAGCTACCTGCGTAAGGGGCTAGAGGCGGGCTTAACGGTCGGGATTGAAACCGTATGGACCAAACGGCGCATTCTTACCGTCTATCTTAACATTGTGGAATTTGGCGACGGGATATTTGGCGTCGAGGAAGCGGCTCAGCATTTTTTCCATAAGCCCGCTAGCCGACTAACGGCCTCGCAGGCGGCTTTATTGGCCGCGGTGTTGCCTAATCCACACTTGTTTAAGGTTAATGCGCCATCGGCTTACGTACTAAGGCGTCAGCAGTGGATCTTGAGACAAATGAGCCAATTAGGCGGCGATGCCTTCCTCACTGAGCATAAGCTGCATTAGCTTAACGTTTTCAGGAAAATTCTTAATCGCATCACCGTATGGCTTTTAGGATAAAACGCTTATTTTACCCTTACAGGCGACTAGAGTTAGTAAAATCACCCCTAAACACGCCGATCTTGATACGAAGTTAAAGGAAATAAAATTGAGTTTTTTACTTAACAAGACAAAGATTTAGGTTTTTTAAGCTTTGGGCGTGGGGGAAATATTGGTTTTTACCTCTAATCGAGGATCCATAGAAGATAGATTACTCGAATTACAAGTTTTACTAGGCTAAACTCAAGACTCTACGATATTCACCGTACAATCATAATGATACTCTCTCGTTAACGTGAATGAATATCGAGCTCGTTATCAAGGCAATCCTTTACACACGGCTGTTCTCAATATGAGCATTTATTTGGAACCGTTGCCGCACTGTGTCAGCTTTTGATGATTGACATGAACGTAAGCGTCACACGCTCACGGTAATAAATACTTTACTTTTAGTGAAGTCCTCTCATTCCATTGCTATAAGTTAATCAGTACATTGGTAACTGCTGAGCCAAGGGCGGTAGCATGGGCATTGAGAGGGAGGGGATTTAACTTTATTAAGTGCCTTTATTTATTAAGTGTATGATTTTTTTTCATATTTTTCATTAATTCGTTCACATAAATGCACGAGACTTTTTAGAAAATTTTAACTGAGCCGCGAGGCGGTGATAGCACAGCGACTAGTGAAAAATATGATCGGCCCCGCCAGGCTGCAGTGTGGGTGGAGTCGTGTGGCAAGAAATAATCTTTTCAACTGGCATGCCAGCAAGTACAGTTTCAATAGAAGGGCATAAAGAGCACAAATCGATTTCATGGGCAGTTAAGACATCATGATGTTCTGATCCCGGTCATGGGCTTACGTCAAGATTCAACAGTTATTCAATTCGAACAGCTCCAGAAAATTGTGTTAAAACATTATCATCTGGCCATCGGCCACAAAAATAAAGAGACCCTGGATTCGAACTTTACGAGCCAGGAAGCCTTAAACTTTTTAGATCAGTTAAGTAATCAAGCTCTGCCAGAGCTGGGCAGTTAAACTGGGGCGTTAATTTTTAGGAACCTATCGCATGTCTTCTGCTATTTCCCAAAAACCAGAGACCTTGGACTCGGATGACGTTGATCTGGGCCGACTATTTGGTGAGTTAATCGATCACCGCAAATTAATTTTCATCATTACCAGCATATTTATTGTCTTGGCAATTATCTATGTCCTTTTTGCCACCCCAGTCTACCAGGCAGATGCTTTAGTACAGGTTGAACAAAAAGAAGGCAATGCCCTGCTTAATAGCATTAGCCAGATGCTGCCTGGTAGCCAATCTGAATCGGCCGGCCCTGAGGTTTACTTGCTGCAGTCGCGCATGATTTTAGGCAAAACGGTTGATGATTTAGATCTTCAGGCCAGTATCGAGCAGCATTACTTCCCTATTTTTGGCCGTGGTTGGGCACGTTTGAAGGGCGATAAACCTGGCCACTTGGCGATTAGCAGGCTTTATCTGCAAGATGTCGACGGTGTAACACCGGTTCTTACCCTGACGGTGGAGGATGCAAATCATTACCTGATTACCGGTAAGAATATCCATTTGCAGGGAACCGTAGGCCAACTGCTGGAAAATACCGGGCAGTCATTGATGGTCAGTGAGATGGATGCGCCTGTTGGCACCCGTTTTACTATTCAATATCTTAGTCGTTTAGATGCCATTAATAACCTGGAAGGCACCTTTACTGCGGTTGAGCAGGGTAAAGAAACGGGGATGCTGAATCTGACTCTGACAGGAACCGATCCCGACGAAATTAAAAATATTCTGAACAGCATCAGTAGTAATTATTTGGCGCAAAACGTGGCTCGCCAGGCTGCTCAAGATGCAAAAAGTTTACAATTCCTCGATCAGCAATTGCCTAAGGTTCGTGGCGATCTCGACTCTGCTGAAGATAAACTGAATGCCTACCGTAGACAGGTAGACTCGGTCGATCTTTCATTGGAAGCCAAATCCGCCCTTGAGCAGATTGTTAATGTGGATAATCAGCTTAGCCAGTTAACTTTCCGTGAAGCTGAAATTTCACAACTCTATACCAAATCTCACCCGACCTATAAAGCGTTGTTAGACCAACGTAAAACCTTACAGGATGAGAAAACCAGGCTAACTCAGCGTATTTCCACTATGCCAGCCAAGCAGCAAGAGGTGTTAAGCCTGAGCCGCGATGTGGATTCTGGTCATGCAATCTATATGCAGTTGCTTAATCGTCAGCAGGAGTTGAGCATTGCTAAATCCAGCGCCATCGGTAATGTGCGAATTATTGATGATGCGGTAACGCAGCCTGGACCGGTCAAGCCAAAGAAAATATTGGTGATTTTGATCGGCTTGATATTAGGCCTGGTGGTTTCGGTAGGTATTGTATTACTGAGAGTCTTCCTGCGCCGCGGTCTTGAGTCGCCAGAACAGCTGGAGGCTTTGGGTGTTAACGTTTATGCGAGCGTGCCGTTCTCTGAGTGGATTGGCTCAAACAGCAAGCAGCAGAAAGGTAAGCTCAAACTTCCTAGTCAAAGGCAGGAGGACAGCCGCTTCCTGGCCGTTGAGAACCCTGCTGACGTTGCCATCGAGTCTATTCGTGGACTGCGTACCAGTCTGCATTTCGGCATGATGGAAGCAAAAAATAACGTGCTGATGATCTCTGGCGCCAGTCCTAAAGCAGGTAAAACCTTTATCAGTAGTAACCTGGCTGCGATATTAGCCATGGGCGGTCAGCGCGTGCTGTTTATTGACGCCGATATGCGTAAAGGTTACGTGCATAAGATGTTTAAAATCGGCGTAGAGAACGGGCTGTCAGATATCCTGTCTGGGACGACAACGATTGAACAGGGGATCAAAAGAGTGCCGGGGACTGAACTTGATTTTATATCCCGTGGTCAGATCCCACCCAACCCTGTTGAATTGTTGATGCATGCTCGTTTCGAGCAATTGGTAGAATGGGCCTCCAAGAATTATGACATTGTGCTGATCGATACTGCGCCAATTCTGGCAGTAACGGATGCCGCAGTGATTGGACGCTATGCCGGTACTTCACTGTTGGTTGCTCGTTTCGAAAGTAACACCTCTAAAGAGATGGAAGTCTGTCTGAAACGCTTTGCGTTAAGTGGCGTTGAGATTAAAGGCTTTATCCTGAACGGCGTGGTGAGAAAAGCCAGCAGCTATTACGGCTATGGTTACAGTAACTACGGTTATTCTTACTCTGATAAAAAATAAGCGCTTTCAAGGCTAATACACAGGCCCAGTATTCCTACTGGGCCTGTGTGATTTTGAGGGGAATCAATCTGGGTGCGGTATAAAGAAGTCAACATCAGACTGCAAAGTGCATTTAATTAATAATAACAGAGTTGATAGAAGAAATGAGTTCTTAACATTTGAAGGCAGTGCTCCTTTATTAAAATGCATAAAACTAAATTACAGGTGTAGTTGCTAATTTGCCATGATGCATGAATGCCATCGTTAAAAAAGTTTAAGTGAACTCGCCTAGTCAGTGATCACTTTTAGTCTACCTCTACCTGCATCATCGTCACAGATGCGAGCCTCAGGGCATTCCCTGTGGCGAAAACACTATTAGGCATTTATCTCATACATAGCTTCTGAAATATCTTTTTAACATGGAATCTGCCCCTGGGTCAGAAAGTTCTAAAAAGATATAACGCGAAATCTTATGTTTATACTCATCTATCTCATTATGTGAATATTATGAACATTAAAGTAAATAAGAAACTATTCCTAAGAACAACCGTTCTTTTGATCTTTCTAAGAAGCCCTTTAATATTAGTTGCCATATTGGCTTACTTAATAACAAGTAAAAAAGCCATGGTGACCTTCCTTGCTAAGCTATTGCCGTTTGTTGCATTGATATTGGTTTGCATGGGTTACTCTTTTTACCTGGGGAATGGTCAGACAGAAGTTATAGGACAAACCAGGGACATCATTTTAACACTTACCGTAGCATTCTTCTTAATTGCTTCAGTAAGGGATTTGAAGAGTAATAGGGCGAGCTACAATGCAATAAAAGCATGTTTTGTTCTCGTCGCTTTTGCAAAAGTATTATTACTTATGTACTCCATTGCGTCGGGGCAAAGTCTCGTTACACTGATCGAATCAATATCCAAAGTTTGGGATATACAAATGATGACATTAGGAAGCGATGATACTGCGCTAGGCAGGATTCAAATACCTATTGACTCCGCTGTCCCGTACTTTCTTTATTTCTATACCAAAGAAGTTTTTGAAAACAAAAAGAGCAAGATTGGGTTGGCGTTGTTCTTGTTGCTGTGCTTCTCAATGCTCTTGACCTATTCGCGCATTATGTGGGCTCAGTCGATATTGTTTATTGTTACTTCAATAATCGTCGAGATGAAGTTAAAGTCAAAACTCAAACTGTTCTTTGGTGTTTTTATATTGTCAGTGATTATTATGTACCTTACGCCGTTCGGTGACACAATATCCGCTATTGTTAGTTCAAGGTTTGGTAGTGAAAGTACCAGTAATAACCAGGCGTCAGACATAGTCAGGAATATGCAAAATAATGCTCTTTGGGCTCAGGTGCAAAGCAGTCCACTCTTTGGGCATGGTATTGGCTATTATATACCGGAGTTCTTGCGCTCCACTGATACTAAGTATCTCTATGAATCTCAATCATTGTCTATGCTGATGACGCTGGGTTACATTGGCGTGGCGATATGGCTAATCATGATTGTTGTATTCTTGGTCCTGCTCGAGAATAAAAACTCAATCCCTATTGGTTCACTCATTTTCCTCTTCTTTTGGGCCGTGTGCGGGAGCTACAACCCTTACCTGTTTGGTGCCTCTGGAGGATTGATACTGTACTTCAGTTCACAGTTTAGACATCTCAATCGGATGCTCATTGAGCACAATGAGCCCGGGGGAACGGTGCGGTAAAGTAACAGTCGACAGTAGAGTAGATAGGCATTTGATCAATGTCTATTAAGCACTCCGCAATGTTTAGGAAAACCAAGGGACCCGCCATTTTACTGGTATGGGTCCCTTGCTGTTCATCGCTCACCGATAACTACACCAGACTCGCGTATTACTATCACGCAATTAATGGCGGTTTTTTTTGAAACACTAACCGCAATTAATCTGTCTGATTCTGGATAATTTATATTATTAACAGAGTCTTATCGAATTAAAATTGATGTTCATTACATCGTTAGTGCTTTGCGTGACATAAATGTCTAAGCCTTTGGATTTTATATCAAGGAATTTGGTTGAAACATTCGCTATCTCCAGACTATCCTCATTCGCCGTAACGATGACTATTCCAGAAACGCCGCTTAGGTTAGAAGTGAAAGTCACCAACCAACTCCTCCTCATCACTGCATCTCCTGCACTGAAAGTCGTAATATGAGTCTCGGTGCTTCTCCTGAGTGGAAGTTGAGCAATACGGCTGCCTTTTAATATCCCATCATTAGCAATACTCAGGTCATGATAAAGCTCAAACTGATTCTGTTTCAGTGAGGCAAAGGGAGTGCTATCACTAAACTGAGTAGCGAAAAACTCCATGCTTTCATGTGTGCCCGCAATGCCGAGACCACGGTATGCCATATTAGAGGCGTTCTGCGTTGCGCTCGGTCCCCAGATGTCATTGGTGAATAAATTGTGGCCATAGATCCCCCCGACATAATCGGCCCCCACCCGACACTTCGAAAAATCACCACTTCTGTTACAAATAACAATATCTGAATAAAGAGCCGTTGCCGTGTTTGATAAGGTTATGCCAGTAATTTTCGCATTGAAACTTCCATGAGTAATTTTGTCTCCTACCGAAAACTGAGAAGTGCCATTAGTTTTATCACCAGACTCCGCCACGGTCAGTAACCAAGTATCGCCGTTACCGTGCATAATGCTTGATAACGCCGTAGCTGATTTAGCTCCGATGGATACCATATCTCCAAACTCTATGGCATAAGGCGTATTGGATTGATTAACTTCTAAAGTTAATACCGCTGCCCATTTGCCATTATAATCATAGGTCCCGCCTACAATATTGGCATACTGCGATCGGTCTACTAAAGAGATACCGCCGAATCGATGATTGGCACACCACGATACGTGGATATTATGCCCCTCAGAATTGCCAAGTCCTTGACCACTGCCGCCGATGAGTACTCCTAAATATCCATCTTGCCAGTTATTGCCTCTGATAACGTTCATGGTAGATTGAAATTTTGGATCTTTATAATTTTTAAATCCAATAATATGTCCACGCATAAAGTCACAGGAGATGGTACTGGTACTCATGCCACTGCCCTGGACTTTGAAAAAAGTGGCACGATCGTTACCGTAGAACTCTCTAACTTGAAGATGAAAGTTCTCAACAGATCCTGCACCGGCACAGTAAAATGCACCTTTGGCATCCCACCAATTTTTAGGCAGCGAGGGGAATTTATCCCCAACAATAACGACATTTAATTCAAGTTTAAAACCGTGACGAATAATATTTTTACTAAAAGCTTGAGTGCCCGATTCGCAAGGAATACTTTTCTCAATCAGATAAATACCGTCCCCACGCACAGAGTTGAGGCCCATGCTCCTAGCGTGAGTCATTGCCTGAATAATCGCATCGGAATCATCAACTCTACCGTTGCCTACCGCGCCAAACATTTCTGGACTCAGGTACATAATGGCGTTTTGTATATTGCCACCCTGTTTAAGGTTAATGATAGAAGCCCCTCGAGGGCTTTTGACTTCACTCATGAAATTTTCGGTAATTTCTTTATGTTGCTGCATTTCACCCGGTTGCGGTGCTTCATTATCATTAGCAATGGGATACTGACTTTTAGTCTGTGCAGCTGATGCAGATGCGATGGCACTTCCGCCAAAAAAGGAGAGTAAAACTTTTATCAGGTTTCTGCGGTCCATAATCAATTACCTCTTTTCAAGTCCACTGATTGAGACAGGTTTGCTATCAGCTATGTATTTATCGTTTATAACGGAGGTTTACCGTATCTATATCCTCTGTAAGTTACAAGTTGAATATCTTTAAAACTTACGGGCATAATTTTCTCAATGTAAACGTTATCGGGCCATCATTTCGCTGATAAATTATTGAGAGGTTCTAAGGTAATTATTTGCAGCGATAAGAGAATGACTGAGATTGAAAAAAATGGAGTTATGAGGATTTTTCGGATAATACCGATCTTCGGTACAGTATTATTTGAAGCCACCCCGTCAAGAGGTGGCTTTTTTGTTTTTGGCCTGGTCGTTATTTGAGGTAGGTAAACGCCGTTGTCACGTGGCTGACGCCGCTAACGCTGGCCGCAATCTTGGCGGCTGCCTGACCCTGTTCCTGTGTTACCAGGCCCAGCAGGAATACTTCGCCGTTTTCGGTGGTGACTTTCACGTTGGAAGACCTCACCTGATCGCTGGTTAACAGCTGCGAGCGAACCTTGGTGGTTATCCAGGTATCTGCCGATGCCGTACCCAGACTCACCGGAGTGCCGAGACGGATTTCATTGTAAACGTCCGTAGCGCCATCCACTTTCAAGGCGATCTGTTTAGCCGTGCTGGCCATATCGGCGGTCGGTGCCTGGCCGGTCAGCAACACTTTGCCGGAATAGGCGGTGGCAACGATACGCGCCTTGTTTTTTAGATCCTGATTGGCGCTGATTGCGCTAGAGACGCGGGCCTCTAACGTGGTGTCATCGACCTGCGTGCCCACGGTGCGAGGATCGGTGCCCGATTTTGTGGCTACGCCCGCAGCGCCGACGACGGCGGCGGCAACACAGCCTTGTAATAAGAGGGCGCTAAGTACTACAGCAAAGAGGTAACTTGCCTTCATTGGATCTCCTTAATCGTCCTGGTGTGGAAATAGCGTGTTATCTATCAGATCACAGAGGCAATTAACGGTCAGCATATGCATTTCCTGAATACGCGCGCTGCGATGAGAAGGAATGCGGATCTCAACGTCATGCGTACCCAGTAAACCTGCCAGCTCGCCGCCGTCGTAGCCGGTCAGTGCCACAATGGTCATATCCCTTGTCACCGCGGCTTCGACGGCTTTGACAATATCACGACTGTTACCGCGAGTCGAAATCGCCAAAAGTACGTCGCCGGCCTGACCTAAGGCCCTAACTTGTTTGGCATATATTTCTTCGTGCAGTCGATCGTTAGCAATGGCCGTCAACACCACGGTATCTGCAGAGAGTGAGATTGCAGGAAGGCTAGGACGTTCAGTTTCAAAACGATTTATCAGACAAGCGGCAAAATGCTGAGCGTTTGCTGCCGAGGTTCCGTTCCCGCAACAAAGGATCTTGTTGCCGTTCAGCAGCGATTGGACCAGCGTCATTGCTGCTCTTGAGATCGCATCTGGCAGAGCTTCCGCTGCTGCTATTTGAGTTTGGATACTTTCGGTAAAGCAGGCTTTGATTCTTTCCAGCACGTTATTTTCTCGTCAGTCAAATGTGTTGGCACGTCGGGCATTCGCCGGTGCGTGTCCATCAGTCTTGGTACTATCCTTGCGCATTGAATGCATTCGGTAGCCATTCTATCTGGCGACCGGTAATGGCTAAAACATCAAAACGGCAAGACGATGTGTCAAAGCTTGCATCGTGTTGCGCAAGCCAGAAGGCCGCAGCGCGCAACAGGCGACGCTGTTTGGCGTAGGTTATGCTGGCTGCGGCACCGCCGAAGTCCGCATTGCGGCGAAATCTGACCTCGACAAATACCCAGGTTTGCTCATCTCGCATGATGAGATCCAACTCACCGGCCCGGCATGATACGTTTGCCGCAATAAAGCTCAGCCCGGCCTGCTCGAGATAACGCCTGGCCAACGCCTCATAGCCTGCGCCTATCTGGCGGCGAGTCGGTTTATCAGCTTGCATTGTACGTCCTTGTACTCAATACGCTTAGCGTTAATGACGCAGCGGAGGTAAACCTCCGTCTGCGACCTTAACATTCAGGGGTGAGGCAAAGACTATGATGATACCGGAACTAACGTACCCTGACGGTATTGTAACCAAGGTAGCTGGCGATGTATCACACAATTGCTGTTTGCCGACAGATTACCGGTGGTGCCGGAAAGCTGAAAGCCTGATAATTGGCGGATTTGCGCAAAGTGATTGGCCAGATTATAGGCATCGATACCCATCGCGTAGAGACGAACCAGCGAGTAGTCATTATTAAACTTGCTGGCTGCCTGCTGCATCAGTCCTGGATTAGAACCCGCGAGCAGCGGAATATCGCTGAACTGTAATCCTTCCATTTCCAAACGATAATCCGGACCTGCACCGGCCTGATAGCTGCGCGAGCTGGCATAGAGTGACGGTTTCACGCGGCTATTGATAGACAAATCAAGCATTGGCTTGATAAGGGTCAGCTGATCCTGCGAGCCGACGATGTAAATAGCGTCGATATTGCCTGAGGTATCAGCAGAGCCCGCGGTGACCTGAGCATCGCTCGGCGGCGCAGGAATAGTGATCCCACCGATAGTCACGCCGCTTGGCGCTGCCGGAGTCGCATTTGCCAGGGTGATCGGCGTACCGCTAAGACGCAAACCGCCGCCGCGACTCACCTGCTGTTTCAGGTCAGCATAGGAGCCGATGACCTGCTTGAGCACCGTTTGGCCGCCTTGCTTCTGCCACTCGTCGGCAAAGGCCTGGGCAATGCGATCGCCAAAATCACCGCCTGGCACCATCAGCAGCGGCATTTGCTTGTGTTGCGCAAAAATGTGGCGCGCGGCATCACGGGCCTCATCTTCCGGAGACAGGGCGAAATAGCAGATGTTGGGGCTATTGGTGACGCTTTCTGGCTGGTTAAGGGCCACGACGTTCAGTGACGTCTGCGCCGACGTCAGCGAGGCCACCTGGTCTTTCAGCAAAGGACCGACAATCAGCGTTGCGCCGTCCTGCTTGGCCTGTGCCAGCAGGGCCGGCAGCGGTTGGCTGCTGGTGTCATACACTTTGACGGTAGCGGAAGGCGTCGACTGTACCGGTGCCGGAGTCGCTGGCGCGGCGGCGGCAACTGCGGCGGGTGCCGCCGTTGGCGTGCCCTGTGCGGCGGTCACGTCGGGGGCAGAGGGGCTGACCGCGGCGTTAGGGTCGACCGCCGCGGGCGTGGCGACGGGTGCGACGGCAGCGGGCTGTGCCGGGGCCGGCGCGTTGGCCTGGCCGTTAACCGCGGCGTTGAAACCCTGCTCAATGGCGTTGCCGTAAACCTGTGCGGCACCGCTTAAAGGCAGCAGCAGAGCAATTCTTTCCGTCGAACCCGGCTTGAAATTAATGACGTTGTTCAGCGCCGACGGCAGAGTCTTCGCCGCTGGATTATAAGGATAACGCTTCTGCCAGTCCTGAATACCGGCCTTCAGCAGATCGGGATCCTGCTTGTTGGTCTGCCACTGGTTGAGCAGATCGAGCCAGCCTTGCAGCACGTTCTCGTTGGCATTGATGACAATGCCGTTAACGTCCTGCTGGGTCAGTTGGGTGAGTGCCAGCCAGGTCGCATCGATGTTGTCCTGATGCTCTTTTCCCTTCAACAGCGGCTCTTGCGCAATATAGGCACGCAGCAGCGGCAGGCTGGTACGCCCCTGGCTCGCCGCGATCAGCGCTTTGTAATAGCGAGATTTCTGCTCGGCAGTGAGGTTATCGGTATCGATCTTGCCCAGCACGGCGCTGGCGGACGGATAATTTTTTTGCGCCACTGACAGCTCGGCGCTTAACAGCTGCTGTTCGGTCTGCTGGGCATTAGTCAGCCCCTGTTGAGGCAATTGGCCGAGCTGAGTCGCGGCTTCAGGAAGGCGGTTTTCACGTAACAGGGCATGAATCGCAAGTAATTGCCAGTTAGCCTTGTTATCATCACTGCTCTGCTGCGCCTGTTTCAAATAGTAATCGGCGCTGCCGGTGCCCGCATCCTGTACGCTTTCTTTCGGCGTCTGCGGAGCCTGGCTCGAACAACTGGCAAGTAACATCGCCACAATAATTGCAGGGATCAAACGCCCCGTGCGGGTACGAAAAGTAGTTGAGGAAGGCATGCTGTTTCCAGTGATGTTTTTTTCAAGATGCTCAATATTAAATCGGCAATCCGGATGAAACAATGAATCAACACGATCAAGCAGATATTTCTGCATCAACGCTGTATGTGGTACCGACTCCAATCGGCAATTTGGGAGACATCACACAGCGTGCTTTAGCCGTGTTGAGCAGTGTGGATTTGATTGCCGCCGAGGATACTCGCCATACCGGATTACTGCTGCAGCACTTCGCAATCAGCGCAAAAATGTATCCTCTGCACGATCATAACGAGCAGCAAAAGGCCGAGCACCTGCTAGCAAAACTTCAGGAAGGTCAAAGTATTGCGCTTGTTTCCGATGCGGGAACGCCGCTGATTAACGATCCCGGTTACCACCTGGTGCGCCGCTGCCGCGAAGCTGGGATCCGCGTGGTGCCGTTACCGGGTGCCTGTGCGGCCATTGCCGCCCTCAGCGCCGCTGGTTTACCGTCGGACCGTTTTTGTTACGAGGGTTTCTTACCCGCGAAAACAAAATCACGAAAAGATACCCTTCAGTCGCTGATTGAAGAAACGCGCACCATGATTTTCTATGAATCGACTCACCGCCTGTTGGAAAGCCTGCAGGATATGGTCACCGTTTGGGGCCCGCAGCGCTATGTGGTGCTGGCGCGCGAACTGACTAAAACCTGGGAGTCCATTCGCGGCGGCCCAGTGGGCGAGCTGTTGGCCTGGGTGTTGGAAGATGAGGTGCGCAAGCGCGGAGAGATGGTGTTAATCGTCGAGGGACATACCCCTGACAGCGAGGCGCTGCCTGCAGAGGCCCTGCGCACGCTAGCGCTGCTGCAAAAAGAGTTGCCGTTGAAGAAGGCCGCAGCGCTTGCCGCCGAGATCCACGGCGTGAAAAAAAATCAGCTCTACCGTTACGCGCTCGACCAGCAGGGCGAAGCCGTTAGCGAAGACCACAAAGAGTAAGGATTGAGCGATAGGTTGGCTTATCGTCACATCCGCCCTATACATCGGCGCGCGAACCCCCTATAATCCGCGCCGGAGTTGACCAGACAGTCGCCGCTTTATTGCCGTCCCTTTCGAGGGAGACAGATGAAGGGGAGGAAAGTCCGGGCTCCATAGGGCAGGGTGCCAGGTAACGCCTGGGAGGCGCAAGCCTACGACAAGTGCAACAGAGAGCAAACCGCCGATGGCCCGCGCAAGTGGGATCAGGTAAGGGTGAAAGGGTGCGGTAAGAGCGCACCGCGCGGCTGGTAACAGTTCGTGGCATGGTAAACTCCACCCGGAGCAAGGCCAAATAGGGGTTCACATGGTACGGCCCGTACTGAACCCGGGTAGGCTGCTTGAGCCAGTGAGCGATTGCTGGCCTAGATGAATGACTGTCCACGACAGAACCCGGCTTAACGGTCAACTCCACTCCATTAAAAACCCCGCCTCGGCGGGGTTTTGCTTTTAAAGCCAAAGAAAGATGAATGACTGTCCACGACCCTCTTCATGAAAGGAAAGCGGCTTAACTGTCAACTCCACGCCATTAAAAACCCCGCCTCGGCGGGGTTTTGCTTTTAAAGCCAAAGAAAGATGAATGACTGTCCACGACCCTCTTCATGAAAGGAAAGCGGCTTAACGGTCAACTCCACGCCATTAAAAACCCCGCCTCGGCGGGGTTTTGCTTTTTAAAAGCCAAAGAAAGGTCAATGACTGTCCACGACCCTCTTCATGAAAGGAAAGCGGCTTAACGGTCAACTCCACGCCATTAAAAACCCCGCCTCGGCGGGGTTTTGCTTTTTTAAAGCTAAAGAAAGGTCAATGACTGTCCACGACCCTCTTCATGAAAGGAAAGCGGCTTAACGGTCAACTCCACTCCATTAAAAACCCCGCCTCGGCGGGGTTTTGCTTTTTTAAAGCCAAAGAAAATCAATGACTGTCCACGACCCTCTTCATGAAAGGAAAGCGGCTTAACGGTCAACTCCACGCCATTAAAAACCCCGCCTCGGCGGGGTTTTGCTTTTTTAAAGCCAAAGAAAGGTCAATGACTGTCCACGACCCTGTTCATGAAAGGAAAGCGGCTTAACGGTCAACTCCACTCCATTAAAAACCCCGCCTCGGCGGAGTTTTGTTTTCAAAGCTAAAGAAAGATGAATGACTGTCCACGACCCTGTTCATGAAAGGAAAGCGGCTTAACGGTCAACTCCACTCCATTAAAAACCCCGCCTCGGCGGAGTTTTGCTTTTTAAAGCGCGCGCAGCACTTCTATTAAAGCGGGATTTTTTTCAATCATCATCAACAGTTTTAATGATGATCCTGAAGGGATGCGGCGTTGCTGTTCCCAGCTTTGTACCAGGCCGGCGCTCACGCCGACGGCTTCGGCAAATTCTGCCTGCTTGAGTCCTACCTGGACCCTGAGTTTCTTAACGTCAGGCAACTGATGGCGGTGAACGTGCCGTTCGTGGGGCTGGAGTTCGCCCGTTTTGATTGCCACCATTTCATGCATGCTTTCGACGAGAGAATCGAATAGTTCTTTGTTCATAATTTTGATCCCGCAGCAAGGAGACGAGCAGTAATCTACCTAATTGAGTTTGAAAGCGATTGCTCTAAGTATGGCTTAACGGTCGTTTCGATGAACTCCAGATATTCCATTTCGTCGCTCCGTTGTCATCCATGAGCAGACTATACTCGTACTGGGTACTAACTGTCATTGTTATTCGTACCCTGTACGAAAATAAAAAACCCCGCCTCGGCGGGGTTTTGCTTTTAAGCGGCTGATTAGATCGGCTGATTAGATTGGCAAATCGATAAGCAGCGCCTGCAGCGGGGTGCGGGCAGTGAGAGTCAGCCGATTTTCTTGATGGATAAACGCGCCGTCACCGCATACCAGGTTCTGCTCTGCGTGAGTATCACCACCCTGAACGTCTATCTGCCCGTGAATGGACTGCAGGTAGGCGCGTGGCCCGTGGATAGTAAACTCTTGCTGTTCACCGGCCTCAAGGCTGATGTGGTGGATCCACACTTCCTGGCGCAGCTGGAGACTGTCATTTTCACCGTCCGGCGACGCCAGTAATAATTGACGCTGATCTCCAAGGGTGATTTTCTGAATCAGCGGATTCTCGTGGGCCGGGCAGGCATCCAGCCACAGCTGCATGCGCGTCAGCGGCTTATTGGCGCTGGGATTATGTTCGCTGTAGGTCACGTTTGGCTGGGTTGACAGCAGGGCGGCCTCACCGGCGTTGACCAGTACGCTGTTGCCTTCGCTATCGCGATACTCGGCGCTGCCTTGCAGCACCAGGTTCAGCACGTCCACGCGCGGATAGGTGCGTGGCTGGAAGCTGGCACCCGGCGCCAACACTTCCTGATTGAGCACCCGCAGCGAGGCGTAGCCCATCAGCGTGGGGTCAAAATAGTGTCCAAATGAAAAGGTGTAACGTGCCTGAAGCCAACCAAAGTCGGCTTTCCCGCACTCTTGTGCTGTTCTGCTCTTAATCATCGCCGTTGGCTCAGTTAAAAAAATCGATAGATAAATGGTAAGCGTCTGGACGCGTGATTGTTAGCCAGTTAATCTGGTCGCTATATTCAAATTTCCTGACAGAGAAAAATAATGGCCAAGGACCGAGCGTTAACTCTTGAAGCACTGAGAGTTATGGATGCAATCGATCGCCGTGGAAGCTTCGCTGCCGCGGCAGATGAACTCGGACGCGTCCCTTCAGCACTGAGTTATACCATGCAAAAGCTCGAGGAAGAGTTGGATGTGGTGCTATTTGACCGTTCCGGGCATCGCACCAAGTTCACCAACGTAGGCCGAATGCTACTTGAGCGCGGTCGCGTACTGCTGGAGGCCGCCGATAAACTCACCGTTGACGCCGAGGCGCTGGCCCGCGGTTGGGAAACGCATATCACCATCGTTTGTGAGGCTTTAGCGCCGGCAGCGCAGCTGTTTCCGCTGATCGAGAAGCTGGCGTTAAAGGCCAACACCCAGGTCTCTCTGATCACCGAAGTGCTGGCAGGCGCATGGGAAAGGCTGGAAAACGGCCGTGCCGATATTGTTATCGCTCCCGATATGCATTTCCGTTCTTCTTCAGAAATCAACAGTCGCAAGCTTTACAAGCTGATGAGCGTTTATGTCGCCGCTCCTGACCACCCGATTCACCTGGAGGCCGAACCGTTGTCCGAGGTAAGCCGGGTGAAGTATCGCGGGATCGCGGTTGCGGATACCGCGCGTGAAAGACCGGTATTAACCGTGCAACTGCTTGATAAACAGCAGCGTTTGACGGTCAGCAGTCTGCCGGAGAAGCGTCTGGCGTTGCTGGCGGGGTTAGGCGTGGCGACGATGCCTTATGCAATGGTCGAGCAGGATATCGCCGAGGGACGCTTGCGAGTGGTAAGCGCTGAATACAACCGTGAGGCAGATATCATTATGGCCTGGCGTCGCGACAGCATGGGCGAAGCCAAGGCCTGGTTCTTACGGGAAATTCCTAGACTGCTGGCAACACGTTAGTCTTCGCTGGAGCCAAAGCGAATATCGCGGCCGTGCTCGGCGTCAAGATCTTGAGCCGGTCCGGTAGAGATAATGCCGTAAGGATTAATCGTGGCGTGGCTGCGATAATAGTGATTGCGGATGTGCGCTAAATCGACCGTTTCGGCAATGCCGGGCAGCTGATAGATATCGCGCAGGAAGCCGTAAAGGTTGGGATAATCGCTGATACGGTAGCGATCGCACTTGAAATGAGTGACATAAACCAGATCAAAACGGATCAGCGTGGTCCACAGTCGCAAGTCGGCCTCGGTTAGCCGGTTGCCGGTGAGATAGCGATGCTTATTCAATATTGCCTCGGCCTTCTCCAGGGCAATAAAGACCCCTTCAACCGCCTCGTCATAGGCCTCCTGGCTGGTGGCAAACCCCGCTTTGTAGACGCCATTGTTAATCTGCGGGTAGATCCACTCATTCAGTTCATCAATCTCTGAACGCAAATTATCGGGATAGAAGTCTCCGGCGCGGGCTCCTACGGCATCAAAAGCGCTGTTGAAGATGCGCATGATATCGGCGGACTCGTTGCTGACGATGGTTTGCTGCTGCTTGTCCCAGAGAATAGGCACCGTCACGCGCCCGGTATAGTCACTTTGCGCGCGCAGGTAAATCTCATAGGCATAGTCGGAATGATAGAGACTGTCGCCGGTAGCCGCAGGGAAATCGGTGGCAAAGGTCCAGCCTTTGTCCAGCATCAAAGGATGCACGACCGAAACCGGGATCAGCTTCTCCAGCCCTTTGAGCGAGCGCATGATCAGGGCACGATGCGCCCACGGGCAGGCCAGTGAGACGTAAAGATGATAGCGATCTTTCTCGGCGCTAAAGCCGCCAACGCCGTGAGGTCCGGGCTGGCCGTCGGGAGTTATCCAGTTACGAAACTGTGAGGTCGTGCGTTTAAAGCGCCCGCCGGTTGATTGGGTGTCATACCAGGTGTCTTGCCATTGACCTTCGACCAGCTGTCCCATAATACCTCTCCTATTTATTTCCACGCCTATGGGCGGGGAAAAGAGCTTAAAGCATAAATAAAAAAGGGCGAGATGAATGTTCACCTCGCCCTAAATCTTGTTTGCTGATGATTCACTGACTCAAGTATAGCGCGTCAATCGCGTCTCCTGAGTGCGGGCAGTTGCCGCTTACCAGTTCTTTTTCAGCAGGCGGTCGATGCTGAATGCGCCCGGGCCTGAAGCAAACAGTACCAGATAGCCGCCAGCGATAGTCAGGTTTTTCATAAACATCATCTGGTTAACCGGCACCGAGAAGTCTACGTGGAACAGTAGCGCAGTCAGGATAGTAAAGACCGCGGTAATAATCGCCGTGGTGCGGGTAAAGAAGCCAAACATAATCGCCAGACCGCCGCCAAACTCAAGCAGGATGGTCAGTGGCAGGAAGAAGCTTGGCACACCGGCAGACGCCATATAGCCCGCAGTTGCGGCGTAGGCATGCATTTTGCCCCAGCCGGCAACGATAAACAGAATTGGCATCAGGATACGAGCGATAAGCGTGGCAGTGTCTTGTACTTTGTTCATGGTCCGAAACTCCGATTTTTAATGGCCAAATTATTTGGCTTAATTTAAGCGTTTAGTTAAAGGCCCGAGCGGTTTAAGTCCGCGACGTTGCCTTGTTGGTGTTGATGACGCTGATAATAGGGGGAAAAATCGGAGTTTGTAAGCAAGTAAAACTGTCTATTAACATCAAAAAAACTGACGTACTAAGCCAGTTAGGGACGAGATGAGGTGTTAAGTAACTAATTTCATTATGAAATAGTTTGGGGAGGTTAGCTTTTGGCTACACCGCCCCAAGGATAGGCGACTTCAACAAATTAGAAAGGCGGGAAAGGGGGATGAGGCTACGCGAGGCGCTGGACTTAGTTTTTACTGAACGTCTTGCGGAACAGGCGCACGGTTCCCCAAATGCTGAAGGCGCGTTTGGACCAGCGGATCAGGCGGCTCGGGTGGCGAATGCTGTAAATAGCGGCCGCGCTAGAGGCGACAACCAGATACTTACGCGCATCGAAAAGCTTGATCCACAGGTGATCAAGTTTAGCGGTTGAATCCAGCCACTCTTCAGAGGCGATCGCAAGATCGGCGCGTTGGCGCTCGATCTTGCGGATTAACCTGGCTTTTTCAATGACCGGTGCCGGTTTGCTCATTCCAGGTCTTCCTTCTCCAGTAAGGCGCGATCAATCTTGAGCTGCCTGCGTGACGCACTCAGCAAAGTTGAACTCCGCGCTTTGCCGATGGTCCAGGCACCTAAAATAACCGCCAACAGCAGTAAAACCGCCGTCGCTATTGCCATTGCCATCAGGCGATAAGCCGGGTCGATGGCAATAAACAGCACCACCAGCAGGCCCATCAAACCAAAAGCGGTAAAGATCAGGGTAATGCACGCCATCAACAGCAGCTGGAAGAGGTTGGCTTTCTCCTCTTCCAACTCGACCACGACCAGGCGCAGGCGAGTTTCTATCATCCCGACCATAATGGTCACGATGCGTTGAGCACTGTCGAGGATGCCTCTTCCCGGCCCCTGTGAGGTAGTTCTTGGAGTTTCTGCCATAAAATTAACGGCGGGCTAAAAGAATGCCAATTACCACACCCACAGCAGCGCCGATACCCACGCCGGTCCAAGGTTTATCGTGAACATAGTCGTCGGCTTTGCTGGCAATTTCTTTGGTTTGGCTGGCAAGTTTTTCACCAGTATCACCCAGGCGTGAACGCGTGTCTTTCAGCAAGCCTTCTGCTTTGCTGCGCAGCTTATCGAGTTCGGCCTTAGGCTTATCCGTAGAGGTTTGAAGAACTTCTTCAAGAGTATCTGCCAATGATTTCAGTTCAGCACGCAGATTGTCGGACGTTGAGTTACTAGCCATATTTCGTCACTCCATAACTTTATGATAAGAATATTAAACATAGCCGAATTTAGTGACAGTGCAAATGCGAATACTCTGCTATTGAAGATAACCCTTTTTCCACTCACTTAAGGCCAATTTTGTTAGTGGGTAGAGACCTCGTTCAACTCATGCAGGGCTTCATCGAGTTTCTTCTGCTGTTTAGCGATTTTTTGCTTATTGCCGCCCGCCTGTACCTTTTTAAGCTCTTGAGTTCGTTCGTCGACCTTGACCTGCTTTTCCGCAATTTTCTGTTGTTTGTCTTTCTGTATATTCGCTTCGGAGCAGTGGGCCTGACTTTCACTCAAGGCTTTTTGCAGCCCGGCAATTTGCTCTTTGTTATTGTGCTGGTGGGCGTATTCCAGCTGTTGCTTAATCGACTGCTGTTTAGTGGCGCAGGTTTCAGGCGCTGATGCCGCGTAAGCCGTGGAGGCTAAGGCCAGAGCGGGAAGCATCAACAGTGCAGCAAGTGAAGTTTTCATGATTAACTATCCTTTTAATTGAGAAGACGCCAATTACGGCATGTCCTTGTCAAACGATCCCAGGCTGCCTTCATTTGACCGGTGAACGTTGCTATGACTGTGAAATGGCTGCTATGCCTGTGAAATAACTATTGCTGTGAAATAACTATAGTGGGGCGGGGAGGAAAAGCTATTAAGCCAACTCTGAATCGAGAACGAATGAGAATTAGCCCATTCTGGCGGCGTTATGGGTCATTTTTTCTGCCCACTGGTGAGGGACTTCAGGGACGTAGGGCTGAATGTTGTAGCCACCCGGCAACAGGGCTTTAAGCGTTTCCTGCGCCAGATGCTGTTGGCCCTGTAAATGCAGTTTAACCACCAGGCTATTATTGGCAGGAGTAATACTTTCAATTTCCACGCCACGCTGGCTGAGGCCTTGATAAAGATAAAAGCCATCAGGCAAATCTTCGCCGGGGTTTGCTGACGTAATTTTGAACGCTTCTGGCGTGCTGGGCAGGTTAGGAAAAGCAATTACGCCTACCGTGGATAGCATCAACAGTACCACAAAGGTGAGAGGCCATAGAATATAGCCCTTGGTAAACGAGAAATTACGCATGGTGCATATCCTGCGAAACGGTCAATTTCATGCATTTTTTCCTTTCGCGAGGCGATCGGCCTTTTTCTTTTTCCACAGTACAATCACCGAACCCACCAGGCCAACGACCAGCAGCAACACCGGCAGCACCATCAGGCAAAGCATCAGTTGGTCTTCATACTTTCTGAATAATGGCGTCTTACCCATGAAGTATCCCAGACTGGTCAAAATCAGGATCCACAGGAAGCCGCTGATCCAATTGAAAAACTGGAATCGCGCGTTGCTCAGACCGGATATGCCTGCGATGGTGGGCAGCAACGTTCGCACAAAAGCCAAAAACCGACCAACCAACAGCGCTGACAGGCCGTGCTTGTGAAACATCTGATGCGCACGTTCATGATATTGCACCGGTAAATGCCCTAACCAGCCTTGAACTATCTTGGTATTACCCAACCATCGACCCTGAACGTAGCTCAGCCAGCAGCCCAGGCTGGCGGCGGTGGTCAGCAGCACTAGGATCAGCGGAAAACTCATCGCGTCTTTTGCCACCAGCACGCCGACCAGGATCAGCAGGCTATCGCCGGGCAGGAAAGCCGCAGGCAGCAGGCCGTTTTCCAGGAAAATAATCACAAACAGCACGATATACAACGTCCACATCAGCGAAGGATTAGCGAGCGTGGCGTAATCCTGTTGCCAAAGGGCCTGCATGAGAGAGCTGATAATTTCCATCTGCTTTGAGAAACTCCAGAGATTCCATTTGGTAAGACATCTATTTTCGGAGAAAAAATCTCAACGACCAACGCTAACCTATGCCTTGAGTTTCCCGCTGTGCATCACGCTTAACGCCGGTAGTCCAAGCATGTTACCTGTGCAAAGAGGCCGTAAGAAAACTGGTCTAACTGTAACAAAGTATCAATCATCGAAATAGTCCATTCTTGCTTTTAGTGGCGTTTGGTTTAATTTTGCGGCGATTTTTTACACTGGCTGACATTAGTGGACGAAGTTTGACAGCGTTTAAGGACTGGGGTGATCCTGCCACCGCGAACAATGTTCCGGCTTGTAAGAAATATTGTCACTTATGTTAAAGAAAGGTAGCATCATGCCGCGTTTTGTTAATCAATGCGTCACGGCTTTCTGCCTAACGTTCTCGGGATGGGGTCTTAATCAGAAAGTCTCTTATCGGTATCTTGGGGATGTTGCAGCATGACGTATTACTGGTTCGCGCAGGGCGTGGGTTTGCTCGCATTTTGCGTTGGCATTACGATGTTTTTTAACCGTAGCGATCGCCGTTTCAAACAACAGCTCTCGGCCTATAGCGCCATTATCGGCATTCATTTCCTGCTGATGGGTGCCAACTCGGCCGGCAGTACCGCGCTGCTCAACGCCGTGCGCACCCAGCTTGCCTTACGCACCCGCAGCCAGTGGGTGATGCTGGTGTTTATTTCGCTGACGCTGATTTTTGGGCTAGGCAAAGCCAAACATCTGATGGAGCTGCTGCCGGTGACTGGCACGGTGGTCAGTACCTGGGCGCTGTTTCGCACCAGCGGCATGAAAACGCGCTGTATTATGTGGTGTTCGACCTGTGGCTGGGTGGCGCACAACGCCTGGTTGGGATCGATCGGCGGTACGATGATCGAAGGCAGCTTCCTGATCATTAACGGCTTTAACATTATTCGTTTCTACCGCATGCAGCGGCGCGGGATCGACCCTTTCGCGGTCGAAACCTTGCTGGAAAAGAAAGAGGCGCGGTTGGAACAGCAAGAGGTGCGGGCGGAAACGGTGTAAAAACGGCCTCTTCGACAGAGGCCGTTATGGTTAGCGCTTACGGCTAATGATTAATCGAGTTTCAGCGCCGGCAGTTGGGCAAATATGCTCAACAGACCTTCGCCCCAGCCTTTACGGATCATCTGGAAATAGGGATGATCCTCAGTGATACGGTGCTGCTGCTGGTTGCTGAAACTGTCTTTCGGATAGATCATCACGTCGAGCGGCAGTCCTACCGACAGGTTGCTGCGCAACGTTGAGTCCATCGAAATAAGCGCACACTGCATCGCCTGATCCAGACCGGTATCGTAAGTCAGCACGCGATCGATAATCGGTTTGCCGTACTTGCTTTCACCCACCTGAAAATAGGGCGTATCGTGCGTCGCCTCGATAAAGTTACCCTGCGGATAAACGTGGAACAGGCGCATGCCTTCTCCCATGATCTGTCCGCCTAACAGCAGGTTGCAGCTAAAATCAGTCATTCCGCCCTGATTTGCGCCGCTATCACGAGCAATCACCTCGCGCACCGTTTCGCCCAGCAGGCTTGCCGCGTCGTACATCGACTCGGCATTAAGCATGTTTGGACGATCCGGGTCCAGGCAACGTCGATGCAACAGGCTGAGAATGCTCTGTGTGGTCGCCAAATTTCCAGCACTCTGGATCACCAGCATACGTTCATCGCTTTGATGAAAAACATGCAGTTTGCGGAAGGTGGAAATATGGTCCACCCCGGCATTGGTTCGTGAGTCTGAAACAAACACCAGGCCAGAGGACAATCGCATGGCCACACAGTAAGTCATACCAGTTACCTATCTAATTCACGTTAAGTTATTGAGGGACATCGAGCATTTGCACCGCAGCGATAGTGTGCATATCTTCGCTTCCTCCCCCAACCCGAATGCCGCGCACCGGGCAGGCATCAAGATAATCTATACCGATAGCCAGTTTCAAATGTTGATTGGGCTGGCAAGTATTGTTGGTCACGTCAAAACTCTGCCAGCGGTCGTCGATCCAGGCCTCGGCCCAGGCGTGCGTCGCCACGTGTTCGCTGTCTTCACTGTACAAATAGCCGCTGACGTAGCGCGCGGGAATGTTCAGGCTGCGACAGCAGGCGAGGAACACGTGAGTGTGGTCCTGACAAACGCCCTGTTCGGCGCCAAACGCCTGAGCCGCGCTGTCTTTCACCGTGGTGGTGCCGGGGCTGTAAGGCATTTTCAGCAGCAGCTCGCCCATCAGCTTGCACAGACTGTCATGCTGCGCCTGTGGGCGATAATAGCGTGAGGCAAAATCGCGGATCGCCGCGTCGGCGTGAGTCAGCGGACTGGTGCGCAGGAATACCAGCGGCGAGAGGATGCCGAAATTATCGTCTTCCACGTTGTCTTCGATTTCAACCACGCCGTTGGCTTCGATGGTGATCGCCTGGTGCGGCTGGTCGAGGGTCAGCACGTGCAGCACGTTGCCGTAAGCGTCGATGGTGCGGGTGGCGTATTCCGGCAGGCTCAGTTCCCAGGTGAGGATCTTCTGGTGGCTGGAGTTTTGCGGAGTCAGGCGCAAATATTGGGTGCTGCGTTTAACCTGTTGCGCATAGGTGTAATGCGTCTTGTGGCTGACGTTGAGCTTCATTGAGCCTCCAGATAAGTTTGATGAACGCTTTCGGCAATCGCGCTGGTTTGGCTGAGGAAGTCGTTGAGCCAGACGCTGAGGCCGATCTCTTGGATTTCAGCCAGGGTCGAGAAGCGCAGCTGGGCGTGTAAGGTATGGGCGCGACGGCGCGGCAGATTGCCCGCGGTGCCGCCAATCAGTTCGAGCTGTTCGGTAATTACCTCAACGCAGGCCAGCAGCGATCGCGGCAGTTCGCGGCGCAGGATCAGCAGGTCGGCAATGGTTTCCCGACTCAGCTGCTGTTTGTACAAGGTATGGAATGCCTCGCGGGCGCTGACCGCGCGCAGCAGCGTGTCCATGCGGTAATACTCGCGCACCGGATCTTCATCCGCATCGAGCAGCTGATTTTTCGCCTCCAGCAGGCGCGCGGTGCTGTCTGCACGCTCCAGCATGGTGCCGAGACGAATGAAATTCAGCGCGTCGCTGCGCAGCAGGGTGCCGAACATCGCGCCGCGAAACAGGTGTGAGCGCTCTTTTACCCAGTCAAAGAAGCTGTCGGCACCGGCGGAGCCCACGCCCTGACGGCGGATGATTTTCATCTCGATCCACGAGGCGTTGATGCTCTCCCAGACCTCCGACGACAGGCTGCCGCGCACCGCGTGGGCGTTGTTCCAGGCCATCTGCATGCAGCTGTAGATACTGCTGTGATTGTTGCTGTCGAGAGCAAAGAAATTAAGCAGGTTGCTCATGGTGATCTGCTGATGGGTTTCGTTAAACAGCGTTTCGGTGCCGGTCAGCAGCAGCGGGACCAGCAGGTCGTGATTGCTGTCGCGAATAGACATCATCGACAGCTTGTTGGTCACGTCCATCAGGCGGGCGATGTTCTCGGCGCGCTCCAGATAGCGCGCCATCCAATAGAGTTCACTGGCTGTTCTGCTTAGCATGCGTCGTCCTCCAGCACCCAGGTATCTTTAGTGCCACCGCCCTGAGACGAGTTGACCACCAGCGAACCTTGCGCCAGCGCGACGCGGGTCAGGCCGCCCGGCACCAGGCGGATCTCCGCACCGGTGAGGGCAAAGGGCCGCAGATCGATATGGCGCGGCGCCAGGCCTTCCTCAACGAAGGTCGGGCAGGTCGACAGCGCCAGCGTGTCTTGGGCAATGTAGTTTTCAGGACGCGCGCGCAGCAGCACGCGGAAATGGGCGATTTCGGCCTGAGTGGCTTTCGGGCCAATCAGCATGCCGTAGCCGCCCGCACCGTGCACCTCTTTAACCACCATCTTTTCCAGATTCGCCAGCACGTAGGCCAGATCTTTCTCTTTGCGACACTGCCAGGTCGGCACGTTGTTGAGGATCGGATCTTCGCCCAGATAGTAGCGGATCATCTCCGGCACGTAAGGATAGATCGACTTGTCGTCGGCCACGCCGGTGCCGATCGCGTTAGCCAACACCACGTTGCCGGTGCGGTACACCGACAGCAGTCCCGGCACCCCCAGCATCGAGTCGGCGCGGAACGCCAGCGGATCGAGGAACGCATCGTCGAGACGGCGATAGATCACGTCAACCTTGCACGGCCCGGCGGTGGTGCGCATAAACACCGCGCCTTCCTTGACGAAAAGATCGACACTTTCGACCAGCTCGACACCCATTTGCTGGGCCAGGAAACTGTGTTCGAAGTAGGCGCTGTTAAAGCGGCCCGGCGTGAGCACCACCACCGTCGGATCGTTGACCGGCGTGCTTTCGCGCAGGGTTTGCAGCAGGTGGGAAGGGTAGCGAGAAACCGGCGCAATGCGTTGTTCGCTAAAAAGTTCCGGATAAAGCCGCATCATCATTTTGCGGTTTTCCATCATATAAGACACGCCGGACGGCGTACGCAGGTTGTCTTCCAGCACGTAATACTCGCCATCGCCGCCGCGCACCATGTCGGTTCCGGCGATGTGCGCGTAGGTATCGCGATGCAAATCAACGCCCTGCATGCACGGCTGATACTGTTCGTTGGCTAAAACCTGCTCGGCCGGGATCAGCCCAGCCTTGATGATTTTTTGGTCGTGATAGATATCATGCAGGAAGCAGTTGAGCGCCTGCACGCGTTGGCGAATGCCTTTATCCAGCATCTGCCACTCTTTGGCCGGGATAATGCGCGGCACGCTGTCAAACGGGATCAGGCGTTCTGCGCCGTCGTCGTCTCCGTACACGTTAAAGGTAATCCCCACCCGGTGAAACAACAGCGCAGCCTCTTCTTTTTTGCGCTGTACGGCCTGTTGATCGGCCTGCTGTAACCATTGCCAGTAGGCGTCGTAATGACTGCGGTGTTGCCCTTCAGCCATTAACATCTCATCAAAAAATGGTGAATCGGAAAGGTCAATATTGATCATCATCACCTCACTGACATAACAGGCTAGGGTTTTTTCAGGTCTAAAATTTATCGTTGGCCCTAATTTTTGGCTGCGCAAAATGCCCGCCATAAATTACTACGCATAAACTGTGCCAGCGTGCATAAACGGGAGGAAAACGCGTCTTTTGGTGGCGGACCGCGCTTTTACAGTGCGAGAGAAGACGCCGAACGACGAAAATTGAGCAAAAAAAGTGCGTCAGAATCAATTATGGTCGCTGATGAAGCAATCACAAGCTCGGGGAGGCGGCGGCGGAGATTACGCATAAAAAAGGCCAGCGCGTGGCTGACCTGTTCACTAGCAAAGCGAAGATTAACGACGAACGGCGATAGCTTCGATTTCGATTTTCACGTCTTTAGGCAGGCGGGCAACTTCTACGCATGAGCGCGCCGGGAACGGGGCGCTATGCTCGGTGAAGAAGGCTTCGTAGGTGGCGTTAACGGTCGCGAAGTCGTTAAGGTCTTTAACGAATACGGTGGTTTTGACAATGTCAGATACCTTCAGGCCCGCGGCTTCAACGATAGCCTGCACGTTCTCTAACGACTGGCGCGCCTGGGCGGCGATATCTTCAGCCACGTTGCCGGTTTTAGGATCGACCGGGATCTGGCCAGAGGTGATGATCATGCTGCCAAGATCGACGCCCTGAACGTAAGGACCGATGGCGGCTGGGGCATTTTCTGTACTGATTTCGCGAGACATACTCGTTCCTCGTTGGATTAAAAAGCCTGGCTAAGATAAAAATGGTCATCACAGTATAGGGAGCGGGGCGCAAGAAAGCATCCCCCCCTCTCCCGCCGTCATCGACTACTGCGCTGATTACTCGTTATTTAATACCACCTGATGCTCGAACTCTTTCTCACAGTATTTACACTGCAAGTGCACTTCGCTGTGACGATTTTTAACCGCGAAGCTGGAGGCCACCGGCTCAAAACGGCTGATGCAGTTGCCGTTAGGGCAGCGCAATACGCCTTCGATACGGTCCGGCAGGCTCGGCTGCAGCTTCTTCACTACCAGATAATCGTCGATGCGATTTACCGTGGCGTTAGGCGCATACACCGCCAGCTGATTGACCTGCGACTCGGTAAGAAAGGTGTTCTCAATCTTGATAATGTCTTTGCGACCCAGCTCATTGGACGGCAGGTTCAGGCCGATGGTAATACGCTGGTCGGTCTCGGTCAGCTTGAACAGCGACAGCAGCTTAAAGCCCACCTGGGCCGGAATGTGGTCGATCACCGTGCCACATTTGATGGCCTCTACCTGGAGTTTGTTATCTTGCGTCATGGTGCGCTCCTTATTCTGCGGTGTCTGCGTTTAAAACCAGTGCCAACAAGGCCTGGCGGGCATAAATGCCGTTACCTGCCTGCTGGAAATAGAAGGCGTAAGGCGTGCTGTCGACATCGGTGGTGATTTCGTCAACGCGCGGCAGCGGGTGCAAAACTTTCAGATGCGGCTGGGCATTGACCAAATCGGCGGCGCGCAGGATGAACTGCGCTTTGACGTTGGCATATTCCGACGGGTCGAGACGCTCTTTCTGTACCCGGGTCATGTAAAGAATATCCAGCTCCGGCACCACTTCATCAATGCTTTCATGCAGGCTGTATTCGATGCCTTTTTCTTCCAGCAGGTTCAGGATGTACTCCGGCATCGCCAACGCATCCGGGGCGATAAAGTAGAAACGGTTGCCGGTAAACTTGGCCAGCGCCTGCGCCAGGCTGTGCACCGTGCGACCGTATTTCAGGTCACCGACCATGGCGATTTTCAGGTTGTCGAGGCGGCCCTGGGTTTCCTGAATAGTAAACAGGTCGAGCAGCGTTTGGGTTGGATGCTGGTTGGCACCGTCACCGGCGTTAAGAATGGGAATGCCGCCGGAGAACTCGGTGGCCAGACGCGCCGCGCCTTCCTGCGGGTGACGCATGACTATCGCATCGACGTAGGTGCTGATCACCGAGGTGGTGTCGGCCAGCGTTTCGCCCTTCTTGCCCGCCGAGGTATTGCTGCCGTCGGCAAAGCCCACCACCGACGCGCCGAGACGGTGAATAGCCGACTCAAACGAAAGGCGGGTGCGGGTTGAGGCTTCGAAAAAGCAACTGGCGATCACCTTATGTTTCAACAGCTCAGGCTGCGGGTGGGCTTTCAGGCTGGCGGCGGTCTTAAGCACCAGCTCAAGCTCTTCACGGCTGAGATCGTTAATTGAAATAATGTGTTTTTGATACAGCGGATTGGCCATTGTCGCTCTCCTCGTTGATGCCAGACAAAAAAAAGCCCCTCAATGAGGGGCTTTCAGCGATCGGTGATGCATTTTGAAAAACCATTGGGATAGACAACGGCTGAACGCCGCCTACTGGCACAGGGCTCGGTGAAGCATCGAAGCGCATTGTGAGGTCGTTTTTCATGTCAGTCTCCCGGCAAATTGTGGCGCATTATACGCGCACGATTTCTGCCTGCAAGAGGGGTGTCTCACCTTTTTGCTTTTCGCGGCCTGCCGGTGAGCAAGCGGTTGGCATCGGACCTTTTCAGCGAGATAACAATCTTTTTGCGCCAGCGACGCAGCCTGCCCAGCCGCTCAGGCGCTTTGAGTTTGTGCTCAATCCACACCACCTGCCACGGCTGCAGGCGCAGCTGTCCGCTGAACGGCTCACCGCTTAACAGATCCTTGCCTTCAACCGCCAGCTTGAACGGTCGTGACTGACCGCTGACGTTGAAAATACAGCTGATGCGGTTTTCTGATTTCGGCTCGTAGCGTTCGAGGGCAAACAGCTTATCGCCGAGATCGAGGATCTTCTGACCGGCCTGCGGCGAGAAGGCCGGATGACTGCGGCGGATGTCGATCAGTTTTTTCAGGCCGTTAAACACCGCCGATCGCAGCGATCCCTGCGTCGCCAGCTCTTTTTCTACCTCGTCCAGCTTGAGTTTTTTGCGGTTAATACGGCGGCTCAGCCCCGACTGGTGCATCCCTTCGAGATCGTTCTCACTGCCCAGCAGGCTGTGAATATAAATTGCCGGCACGCCCATAAACGACAGCAGCAGCGACTGCGCCGCCAAAAATTTACGCGCCTTCAGCTCGATGCTGTCATCGGTTTCGGTGATGGCGCTGAGGTAATTGATATTCAGCTCATAGGGCGAATGGGTGCCGTCGCCGTTGTCTTTATAGGAGACGCGCCCCTCTTTGCGCAACGTTTCCTGGGCCAGATATTTGCGTTCGTCGTCATCGAGAAAGGTCTCGGTAGGGCGCAAACCGATGCCGTCATGGCTGGAAAGGAAATTGAAATAGGTGGTTTTCGGATAGTGCGCCTCGGCGTTCAGCCCCTGCGCCCAGCGGGTTAGCGTGGTGGTGTCCTCGCGCAGGAAGGCGTGCAGCGTCAGCGGTGGCAGCGCGAACTGATAGACCATGTGCGCCTCGTCGCCCTCGCCGAAATAGCTGATATTTTCGTGATGCGGCACGTTGGTTTCGGTAATGATCCGCGTGCCCGGGATCACCTCATCGAGGATCGTCCGCCACAGCTTGATGATGTTGTGCGCCTGCGGCCGGTGAATGCAGGTGGTGCCTATTTCTTTCCAGATATAGCCAATCGCATCCAGACGGATCGACTGGCCGCCGCTGGCCGCGTACTGCAACAGTACGTCGATGCTTTCCAACAGCACCTGCGGATTCTTGAAATTGATATCAATCTGATCTTCGCTAAAGGTGGTCCACAGGTACAGCTCTTTGCCGTCGGCCTTGATGAACGGCGTCAGCAGCGGCGAGGCTCGCGGGCGCACCACGCGACTGTAGTCCAGCTCGGGATTGGACTCGATAAAGTAATCGCGATAGTAAGGTTCGTCGTTGATGTAGCCTTTTACCCACTCGCTGGAGCGCGAAATGTGATTAATCACGCAGTCGAACATCATGTTGAAGTTGGCGGAAAGGTGATGAATATCGCTCCAGCCGCCAAGGTTTTCATCGATGCGCCGATAGTCGATGACGCTGAATCCGTCGTCGGAGCTGTAGGGGTACATCGGCAAAATATGGATATCGCTGATGGCGTCTTTCAGGTGCCTGCTGGCAAACTCGTTGAGGGTGGCAAGAGGCGGTCGGTCCGGCTGCGAAATAGTATCGCCGTAGGTGATCAGGTAAACGTTGGTGCCGTCGACCCACTCGGTAGAGCGGTGTGCACCGTAGCTCCATTTATCAGCCAGATGCAGAATTTTTTTTATCAGATCGCCAATGTGTTCTTTGGGATAAACCCTGCTGAGCAAACTTTCCAGACGAAGCACGAACTCGGGATTCACGGCACCCATAACAGTTCCCTTATCTATTCACATGCTGAAAGATTAGTAGAAAAATAGGTCGGCCGAGGCGTTAAGGCGGGGTAAAAGTGCAAGATGATACGCTGTTGGCGTTAAGAAAACGCAGCCCATCAAGGCCTGACGGGCTGGATTGATCCATTAGTGCTTACAGGCTGCCGAGGGTGGCGACCATGACCGCTTTGATGGTGTGCATGCGGTTTTCTGCCTGATCGAACACCACGCTGTGTGCCGATTCAAATACCTCGTTCGACACTTCCATGCCGCCCGGTAAGTTATATTCCTCAGCCATCTGACGGCCGAGCGTGGTTTGATCGTCATGGAAAGCCGGCAGGCAGTGCAGGAATTTAACCTGCGGATTGCCGGTCTTGGCGATCATCGCCATATTCACCTGGTAAGCGCGCAGCAGGTTAATACGCTCTTTCCACACTTCTTTCGGCTCGCCCATCGAGACCCACACGTCGGTGTAGAGGAAGTCTGCGCCTTTGACACCGGCGTCGATATCTTCGGTCAGGGTAATAGAACCGCCATTTTCCTGAGCCAGATGCTGGCAGCTGGCCACCAGCTCGGCGTCCGGCCAGCAGGCAGCGGGTGCCACCAGGCGCAGGTCCAGACCGCACAGCGCGGCGGCTTCGAGCAGCGTATTGCCCATGTTGTTGCGCGCATCGCCCAGATAGGCCAGAGACATCTGCGACAGCGCCTTGCCCGGCAGCTGCTCCTGCATGGTCAGCAGGTCGGCCAATAGCTGAGTCGGGTGGAATTCGTCGGTTAGCCCGTTCCATACCGGTACGCCGGCATTTTCAGCCAGCGTTTCTACCAGGCTCTGGCCAAAACCGCGGTATTGAATACCGTCATACATTCTGCCCAGCACCCGCGCGGTGTCGCGCATCGATTCTTTATGGCCGATCTGGCTGCCGCTTGGGCCGAGGTAGGTGACCTGTGCTCCCTGATCGTAAGCGGCAACTTCGAAAGAGCATCGGGTACGGGTCGAGTCTTTTTCGAAGATGAGCGCAATGTTCTTACCTTGCAGGTAACGCTTTTCGCTGCCGTTTTTCTTGGCAGTTTTCAAATCGGCCGACAGCTGCAACAGCGTGGCGATCTCTGACGGGGTAAAATCCAGCAGCCTAAGAAAATGGCGTTTGTTTAACAGACTCATGTGCCTATCTCCGAAATAGTCTTAATGAATTAAAATTCAATTTATATGTATGAATATGCAATTACAACCCCAAATTAAAAACTTTGTCGTTTATGTTGGAGGCAAGCCGTCTGCTGTGTGAAAATAGCGTCTAAACGTCATATTGATTGAGGACTGAGGCATGGCAAACCGTGAATTGCTAGAAGAACAACGTAATGAGACCCGCTTAATCATCGAAGAGCTGTTGGAAGACGGCAGCGATCCTGACGCGCTTTACACTATTGAGCATCATTTCTCTTCCGAGAAATTCGAAGTTTTAGAGCGAGCGGCGGTAGAAGCCTTCAAGCTGGGCTATGAAGTCACCGATGCCGAAGAGCTGGAAATCGAAGACGGTTCGGTGGTGATGTGCTGTGACGTTATCAGCGAAATTGCCCTGAACGCCGAACTGATCGACGCCCAGGTTGAACAGCTGGTGGCGCTGGCGGAAAAGATGGACGTTAACTACGACGGTTGGGGCACCTACTACGAAGACCCGAACGGCGAAGACGGCGACGATGAAGAAGACGACGAAGAAGACGAAGACGATGAAGACGCTGCGCCTAAGTCTAAAAACGTCATCGATAAAGACGACGACGGCAAACGCCATTAATCTTTTGATTTAAGATCGCGTGGTATAAATAGAAAAAGCCGACAATGTCGGCTTTTTTATTGCATAAACATCGCGTTATAGCGTTTTAAGCATCGTGACTTCGCAGTCGACGTGGCCGGTGCTGCCCATCGCGCCATCAATGTGTTCGAAGCCGATATGCTCATACAGCGCAATCGCCTGCGTCAGGCTGGCGGTGGTTTCAAGATAACAGCGGGTGAAGCCTTGCTCTTTAGCATGGGCCAGTGCCTGGATAGCCAGCCGTTTAGCCAGCCCTTTGCCACGCAGGCTGGACATGAAATACATCTTCTGCAGTTCGCAGATATCGTCGTCGGCCCCCGCTAACGCGGACACGCCGCCGCCGCCGGCTATCTCGCCGTTAAGCTCGACCACCCAGTAAGCGCTGCGCGGCAGGCTGTACATTTCGCACAGCGTGTCGAGATTAGGATCGGCCACGGTGTAGCCCTTATCGGCGGTTAAGCCGTATTCGGCGGACACGGTGCGGATCACTCGCGCAATGGCGGCGTTGTCATCACAGGTAATGCGTCGCACTACGACGTTTTGTTGTGTTATCTCGGCTGTAGTCATAATTATTCTTCTACCCATCGTGCTCGAAGCCGCCGCGGCGCGAGCGTAGCGCCTGCCTGCGACTCCAAAAACTGACGTCTGATTTAACGTGATTGAGGATGTTATTTGTTCTTTTGCATTTAATACCGCGTGCGGGCGATTTTTGCAATTTTAAAAAAAACGGCAGAGTTTTCACTCTACCGTTTTTAACCGCTCGGCGGATCAGTCAATATTACAGCGCAGCGATGGTAACCTGCTGTTGCTGGATCTTGACCTTGGCTTCAGCAAACGACTGCAGCCTTTCACGCTCTTTCGCGACCACCGCTTCTGGCGCACGCGCCACGAAACCTTCGTTAGACAGCTTGGCTTCGATACGCTCAACTTCCGCATCCAGCTTGGCGATCTCTTTGGTCAGACGCTCCAGCTCGGCCGCTTTGTCGACCAGACCGGCCATTGGGATCAGCAGCTCTGCGCCCTCAACCAGCTTGGTGACAGACACCGGACCCTGATCGCCCGCAGACAGCACGGTGATAGATTCCAGACGAGCCAGCGATTTGATAAAGCTCAGGTTTTGCTCCACGCGACGCTGGGCATCGGCGCTTGCGCCACGCAGTAGCAGCTCGAGAGGTTTGCCCGGTGCGATGTTCATTTCGGCACGCACGTTACGAATGGCGATAATCGCCTGCTTGATCCACTCCAGATCGACCAGCGCGCTTTCGTCGGCTTTATCCGCCGAGAACTCTGGGAAAGGCTGCAGCATGATGGTGTCTGCGGTGATGCCTTTCAGCGTTTTCACGCTCTGCCAGATGGTTTCGGTAATGAAAGGAATGATCGGGTGCGCCAGGCGCAGCAGGCCTTCCAGCACCTCGACCAGCGTGTGACGGGTGCCGCGAAGCTGGGCTTCGCTGCCGCCGTTCATCACCGGCTTGGTCAGCTCCAGATACCAGTCACAGAACTGGTTCCAGGTGAATTCGTACAGAATGCTGGCCGCCAGGTCGAAACGGTAGCCGTCCAACGCTTCGCGATAGGCTTTCACCGTGCGGTTGTATTCCGCCAGGATCCAGCGGTCGGCCAGCGACAGTTGCAGCTCGCCGCCGTTCAGGCCACAGTCCTGATCTTCGGTATTCATCAGCACGAAGCGGCTGGCGTTCCACAGCTTGTTACAGAAGTTGCGGTAGCCTTCAAGACGCTTCATGTCCCAGTTGATGTCGCGACCGGTCGAGGCCAGCGCCGCGAGGGTAAAGCGCAGGGCGTCGGTGCCGTGCGGTTCGATACCGTTCGGGAACTGCTTCTCGGTGCGCTTGCGGATTTTTTCCGCCAGCTGCGGCTGCATCATGTTACCGGTGCGTTTTTCCAGCAGGTCTTCCAGCGAGATACCGTCGATCATATCCAGCGGATCGATGACGTTGCCCTTCGACTTAGACATTTTCTGTCCTTCGTCGTCACGGATCAGGCCGGTCATGTAAACGGTGTTGAATGGCACCTGCGGCTTGCCGTTTTCGTCTTTCACGAAATGCATGGTCATCATGATCATGCGCGCGATCCAGAAGAAGATAATGTCGAACCCGCTGACCACCACGCTTGAAGGGTGGAAGGCTTTCAGGTCCGGGGTTTCGTTTGGCCAGCCCAGGGTCGAGAAGGTCCACAGGCCGGAGGAGAACCAGGTGTCCAGCACGTCTTCGTCCTGGCTTAGCACTACGTCTGCGCCAAGGCCGTTTTCACGACGCACTTCTTCTTCGTCACGGCCGACGAACACGTTGCCCTGTGCATCGTACCAGGCCGGAATGCGGTGACCCCACCACAGCTGACGCGAGATACACCAATCCTGAATGTCGCGCATCCAGCTGAAGTACATGTTTTCGTACTGTTTAGGCACGAAGTTGATCTCGCCTTGCTCAACCGCTTCAACGGCAACTTTTGCCAGCGGGGCAGTGCGCACGTACCACTGGTCGGTCAGCATCGGCTCGATAACTACGCCGCCACGATCGCCGTAAGGGATGGTCAGGTCGTGAGGTTTAATGTCTTCCAGCAGGCCGAGTTCTTCAAAGGCGGCGACGATAGCCTTACGCGCGGCGAAGCGCTCGAGGCCACGGAACTGCTCTGGGATCTCGTTGCTGCATGCGTCGCTCTCTTCGCCCTTGGTGTCGAACACCTCGGCGGTCTGGCGGATATCGCCATCGAAGGTCAAAATGTTGATCATCGGCAGGTTGTGACGTTTACCAACTTCATAGTCGTTAAAGTCGTGCGCCGGGGTTATCTTCACACAGCCGGTGCCTTTTTCCATGTCGGCGTGTTCGTCACCGAGGATAGGAATGCGGCGGCCAACCAGTGGCAAGATCACTTCTTTGCCGATCAGGTCTTTGTAACGCGGATCTTCCGGGTTAACCGCGACGCCGGAGTCGCCGAGCTCGGTTTCAGGACGGGTGGTCGCCACGACCAGATAGTCTTTGCCGTCGGCGGTTTTCGCACCGTCGGCCAGCGGGTAGCGCAGGTGCCAGATGGAACCCTTGGATTCACGGTTTTCCACTTCGAGGTCGGAGATGGCGGTGCGCAGCTTCGGATCCCAGTTGACCAGGCGCTTGCCGCGGTAGATCAGGTCTTCTTTGTACAGGCGCACAAACACTTCGCGCACGGCGTTGGACAAGCCTTCGTCCATGGTGAAGCGCTCGCGCTCCCAGTCTACGGAGTCGCCCAGGCGACGCATCTGGCGGGTGATGGTGCCGCCCGACTCGGATTTCCATTCCCAGATTTTGTCGATAAAGGCTTCGCGACCGTAGTCTTTGCGACTCTTGCCTTCTTCCGCGGCGATTTTGCGCTCGACCACCATCTGCGTGGCGATACCGGCGTGGTCGGTCCCCGCCTGCCACAGGGTATTTTTACCCTGCATGCGCTGATAGCGGATCATGGCGTCCATGATGGTTTGCTGGAAAGCGTGACCCATATGCAAGCTACCGGTAACGTTCGGCGGCGGGATCATGATGCAGAAGCTTTCCTTGCTGGTATCACCGTGCGGCTTGAAATAGCCCTGTTCTTCCCAGTGCTCGTAAAGCGGTTGCTCGATATCTTGCGGGTTATATGTCTTATCCATTTCGCTTCGTCAGTCTGTAGTCGTTGTATTGACGTCCGGCGGTGTCGCCGTGGTCAAATTGAAGCCGACGCTGCGATAGGCCTTATAGCGTTCGCGCGCCAGCTGCTTTAAAGAATCTTCGTAAGGAACGAAGTCTACCACTTCATGGAAAGCGGTGGCAAAATCTGCAAACTGCCCAAGCAGGCTGATCAGCAGATCTCGCGGCGCATTTCCGCGTTTTCCGGGCCAGCACAGCTCGACGGGCGCACCGAATCTCGGCCCTTCCCCCGCCAGATTGTGCGGCACAAACTGCTCGGCATCACGTTTCCACAGCGCCTCATCAAGACGCTCGGCCTGCTGTTGGTCTTCACAGGCGATCAGCACGCGTTGACCCGCGCGGTAACGCTGGGCGGCAATCTGGCAGGCCAGGTCTTCGTGGCCGCTCAGCTCGCCGTCTACGTCAGGTGAGTTAAGTAGAAAAAATGTAGCCTGTTTCATGAGTGTCTTCCCGACGTCGTTCCCCGCCACGCCTTGCGCAGCAGGGGAGACGTTTACCACATTTGGCGATTAATCGTCGCCGTTGAGACCTGCACGGTTTAACAGGAACTGCGACAGCAGCGAAACGGGACGACCCGTCGCACCCTTGTTTTTCCCTGAACGCCATGCGGTGCCGGCGATGTCCAGGTGCGCCCAGTTATACTTCTCGGCAAAGTGTGACAGGAATACGCCAGCGGTGATAGCACCGCCCGGACGGCCGCCAATGTTTGCCATGTCGGCAAAGTTAGACTGCAGCTGCTCGTCGTACTCGTCGCCCATCGGCAGACGCCACGCGCGGTCACCGGCTTGTTCAGAGGCGGTGATCAGCTCGTGCGCCAGCGGGTTGTGGTTCGACAGCAGGCCGGTAATGTGATGACCCAGCGCGATCACGCAGGCGCCGGTCAGCGTCGCGACGTCGATAACCAGCTCTGGATCGAAACGCTCCACGTAGGTCAGCGCGTCACACAGCACCAGACGGCCTTCGGCGTCGGTGTTCAACACTTCAACGGTTTTGCCTGACATGGTGGTCAGGATGTCGCCCGGACGGAACGCGCGGCTGCCCGGCATGTTTTCACACCCGGCCAGCACGCCCACCACGTTAAGCGGCAGTTTCAGCTCGGCTACAACGCGCATGACGCCGTACACCGTGGCCGCGCCGCACATGTCGTACTTCATTTCGTCCATGTCGGCCGCCGGCTTAATGGAGATACCGCCGGAGTCAAAGGTCAGGCCTTTGCCTACCAGGACGATCGGCTTGGCGTCGGCGTTAGGATTGCCTTTATATTCCATCACCGACATCAGCGATTCATTTTGTGAACCCTGACCGACCGCCAGATAGGCGTTCATGCCCAGCTCTTTCATCTGCTGTTCGCCGATGACGCGGGTAGTGATATTGCTGCTAAAGGCATCGGCCAACTGGCGCGCCTGTGAAGCAAGGTAAGCGGCGTTACAGATGTTCGGCGGCATGTTGCCCAGGTCTTTCGCGGCTTTCACCCCGTAAGAGATCGCCAGACCGTGCGCAATGGCGCGGTCGCCGCTGTTGAGTTCGCGACGCGTTGGTACGTTAAACACCATTTTACGCAGCGGACGGCGCGGCTCGACGCGGTTGGTTTTCAACTGATCGAAGGTGTAGAGCGACTCCTTGGAAGTCTCAACCGCCTGACGCACTTTCCAGTAGGTATTGCGTCCCTTGACATGCAACTCGGTCAGGAAGCAAACGGCCTCCATAGAACCGGTTTCGTTCAGGGCGTTGATGGTTCTCTGGATCACCTGCTTATATTGACGCTCGTCGAGTTCGCGTTCTTTGCCGCAGCCTACCAGCAGGATACGCTCGGACAGAATGTTTGGAACATGGTGCAGGAACAGGGTTTGTCCCACTTTGCCTTCCAGTTCACCGCGGCGGAGCAGGGCGCTGATATACCCATTGCTGATTTTGTCGAGCTGCTCAGCCATAGGGGACAGACGGCGAGGTTCAAACACGCCGACTACGATACAGGCACTACGCTGTTTTTCCGGGCTACCGCTTTTTACACTGAACTCCATGCACTCTCCTGAATCTTAAAGACAAAGGCGGGGGGTACGGATAGAATGAATCTTCCGTTGCGCGCTCCTGCCATTGATGTAATGACCTGTGTTAACCTTGATGGCATATAAATTTTATTTTGGGCTGCTATAAGCATCTTCCTATAGGTGACCCAAATTTACAGTGTTGTAATACTATTTTAGCTGTGAAGGTTGCCATATGATGAGAAAAAATGACGGATTAGAGATGAAATTATCGATTTTCCTGCAAAAAGACAAGTTTTCACAGGCGTATTCAGCGTGATCATCATCAGATATCTGGTTAGGGAAACCTTCAAGAGCCAATTTGCGATCCTGTTTATTCTGTTGCTAATCTTCTTTTGTCAGAAGCTAGTCAGGATACTGGGAGCCGCAGTCGATGGCGATATTCCCACAAGTTTAGTCCTTCAACTGCTGGGCTTAGGCATTCCAGAGATGGCTCAGCTCATCCTGCCCCTCAGCCTGTTCCTGGGTTTGTTGATGACCCTGGGCAAACTCTATAGTGACAGTGAAATCACCGTTATGCACGCCTGTGGCCTTGGAAAACGGTCACTAATCGTTGCCGCCATGTCTTTGGCGCTGCTTACCTCTGTTTTCGCCGGTATTAACGCCTTCTGGGTCGGTCCGTGGTCGTCCAAGCATCAGGATCAGGTGATGGCCGATGCCAAAGCCAACCCGAGCATGGCGGCGATGGTCGCGGGGCAGTTTACCCCTTCCCAGGACGGCGGATCGGTGCTGTTTGTCGGCAGCGTGCGCGGTAAAGAGTTCCATAACGTCTTCCTGGCGCAGCTGAGGCCGAACGGCACCCAGCGTCCTTCCGTGGTGGTGGCCGAAAAGGGTCACATGGATCAGCGCCCGGACGGCTCACAGATAGTGACGCTGGACACCGGTGTTCGCTATGAGGGCACCGCGCTGCTGCGTGATTTCCGTGTCACCCATTTCACGGATTATCTGGCGGTTATCGGCCACCGGGCCGTGGAGCTTGATGCCAGCGACGTCGAACAGATGAGCATGACCTCGCTGTGGCACTCCAAGACTCGTGAGGCCAGCGCCGAGCTAAACTGGCGCCTCACGCTGGTGTTCTCGGTGTTTGTGATGGCGCTGATGGTGGTGCCGCTGTCGGTGGTTAACCCGCGTCAGGGGCGCGTGCTGAGCATGTTACCGGCCATCTTCCTGTACCTGATCTTCTTCCTGTTACAGAGCTCGCTGCGTTCTAACGCTGAGAAAGGCAAGCTTGATCCGCTGCTGTGGATGTGGGTCACTAACCTGTTTTATTTCGCGCTGGCCGTGGTTCTTAATATGTGGGATACGCTACCGATGCGCAGGATACGTGCACGTTTTAGAGGAGCGGCCTGATGTTTGGTGTATTAGACCGTTATATCGGACGAACTATTTTCAACACCATCATGATGACGCTGTTCATGCTGGTTTCCCTGTCGGGGATTATCAAGTTCGTCGACCAGTTGCGTAAGGTCGGACAGGGCAGCTATTCGGCGCTGGATGCCGGCGTTTTTACCCTGCTCACCGTGCCGACCGATATTGAAGTGTTCTTCCCGATGGCCGCGCTGCTGGGGGCGCTATTAGGCCTCGGCGCCTTGGCGACGCGCAGCGAGCTGGTGGTGATGCAGTCTGCGGGCTTCTCGCGCCTGCAGGTGGCCTCCGCGGTGATGAAAACCGCGATCCCGCTGGTATTACTGACCATGGCGATCGGCGAATGGGTCTCTCCGGTCGGTGACCAGATGGCGCGTAACTATCGCGCGCAGCAGCTGTTTGGCGGTTCATTGGTCACTACGCAAAACGGCCTGTGGGCAAAAGACGGCAACGATTTTATCTTTATCGAACACGTGGTCGGCAATAACCAAATCAACGGCGTTAATATTTATCATTTCGACAATGATAAAAACCTGCTCTCGGTGCGCTATGCCACCTCGGCACAGTACGAGAACGGCAGCTGGCAGCTTTCACAGATTGATGAATCGGACTTGGGAAACCCGGCCCACATTACCGGTTCGCAGACTATCAACGGCGAATGGAAGACTAACCTGACGCCGGACAAGCTTGGCGTGGTAGCGTTAGATCCTGACTCGCTGTCGATCAGCGGGCTGTATAATTACGTTAATTACCTCAAGCAGACCGGCCAGGAAGCGAGTCGTTATCAGCTGAATATGTGGCGTAAAATCTTCGCGCCTCTTTCGGTGGCGGTAATGATGCTGATGGCGCTGTCATTCATTTTCGGACCGCTGCGCAGCGTGCCGATGGGGGTTCGCGTTGTGACCGGCATCTGCTTCGGATTCCTGTTCTACGTGCTGGACCAGATCTTTGGACCGCTCAGCCTGGTGTATAACATCCCGCCGTTACTGGGGGCTATCCTGCCGAGTGCGCTGTTCCTGATTATCAGCGTTTATTTGTTGTTAAAACGCAGCTAATCGCCGTTCGATAGCGCCGATCCGCTCAATAAAAAAAGCAGCTCACCCGAGCTGCTTTTTTGCATTTTGGCACCCAATAAGCAGAATTAAATCTCGTTATTGCGCACCAGATCGGCGACCAGATCGTTCACGCCGTCGCTCATATTTTTAAACTTGGTCAGCTCCGAGCGGGTCACCACAATAAACACCCCCACGCCGCGCTGCGGCACCATCGCCATATAGGTGATGAAGCCCCCGCCGCCGCCGGTCTTTTCCACGATACGCGGCAACAGCGGCGTCGGGGCCATGGTTATCCAGGCCATGCCCAACTCATAGGCCGGGCCCGGCACGTCCATGCCTTTCAGCGCCGCCAGATCGGTACGACGGTAATACATCTTCTGCGCCAGCGCCGCGGTGGCGCTCTGCTGGCCGTTGGCCAAAGGCATAAACTGCTGCATCCAACGGCCCATATCCGCCGGCGTTGAATAGACCCCACCGCTGCCCGTGGCCGCCGTGGTATTGATGCAAGGACTTGGATGCATGCCCTCCATCAGACGCGCACACTGCGTCGGCGTTGGCGTATAGGTGGTATCCACCATGCCGTTGGGCTGGGTGATCAGCTCGCGGAACAGCTGGGTGTACGGCTTGTGGGCCGCGTCCGACAGCGCATCCGACAGCAGATCAAAGCCCAGATTCGAGTACGACGCTTCGGCACCCGGCGGCACTTTCAGCTTGGCGCTTTGCAGCCAGTTCCAGCGCTCGACGCGGTTCGGCCAGGTAAACACCGGACGATGCGGCGCACCGCCCGGCTGCTCGCGCGGCAGACCGCTGGTGTGGGTCGCCAGGCTCAGCAGCGTGATAGGCATCGTCGGGCTGTAATAGGGCACAAAGGCGTTGCCCGGCGCGTATTTGCGCAACGGATCGGTAATCTTCACCGTGCCCTGTTCCGCCATCTTGACCAATACTTCGCTGGTCATCAGCTTGCTCAGGGAGGCGATGCGGATCAGCGAGTTTTCACGCGGGCGAATCCCCGATCCGGCCTTGGTTTCACCAAAGCTGCGAAAAACCTGCTGATGATTATCGACCACTACCAGCGCCATGCCCTGAGCGCCGCTGTTAAAGAAAATATGTTCTGCGTGGTCATCGACCACCTGTGAAGCCAGACGTTGGGTCTGAGCCTGGCTCAGCATTGGCATGCTGGCCAAGGCCATCGCTAACAGCGAAAGGGTGAATTTTTTCAACGAACGTGGTTCCATTCTGAACGGTGAGAGAGAAGAGTGGATTTATCTTAATGTGAACCACGCAGAACCGCATGAGGAATTCGCCGCATCGGTGAAAAATTTACAGAATAGCCGGGATCGCGACGGTAATAGTCATCCATGCTTTATTCGCCCTCGGTTATTACCTCTACAGTTAGCGCGATAAGAAGGTAATTAATTATTTCCTTTCTACTTTTCGCTTCACCCTGATTAAGGTGATAAAAGCCGCATTTTTTTAATTAAAAGTGCAGTTGCTGATATTAATTATATCATTGATTTACACTATCTAACGCTTTGAATTAATTAACGCTCAATTTTTTAACTCACAAGAATGTCTGCCCCACCAATGATCGCTTCTCCCTCTCTCGCCGGTATGTTAAATACGTTGTCGGCAGGTCATTTCAACATTATTTAAATAGTTAGTTAGGCGTCTTGGAGAACAGGGTAATGGGACATTTTAAAACGTCGATTATTGTTGGCGGCGTTATTTTATCCGCACTTTCTGCTAGTGCGCAGGCTGAAATCACTATTCTCGATAAAGACAAACAAAGCGATTCCCTGCTGGCTCCCCTGAGCCTGCAGGTCGGCGGCAGCATCCGCCCAGAGTGGATATTCCAGAATACCGAGAATAAGACCCACGGCGATTCCAGCGGCCACGATGACGATAGCCGCTTACGCTTCACCGGCAACTATGCGCTGAGCGACCATACCTCGGTGGTCGGTTATTACGAGCTGGGTGTCGATACCTATCACCTGCTCGGTATCAAGTCGGGTTATGACCAGGGAACGAACACGCTAACCAAGCGCCAGCTGTTCTACGGCTTGCAGGACGACCGTTACGGCAAGCTGACCTTTGGCCAACAGTACGGCGTGTATTATTCCATTGTCGGGATTAAAAGTGACATGTGGGATAACGATGCCCACGCCTCGGCGGAAGGGGTGGGCGTTTCCGCCAACTACGACGGCACTTACGCCGCCAGAAAAAGCATTCAGTACGAGAACACCTGGGGGCCGATCCGCTTAGTTGCCAACTACCTGTTGCCGGACACCGAACTTAACCTAGGTGATAACCTGCACTATCGCCGCGACGGCGGTGGCGGCGCGGGTATCGATTACACGCTGACGCCAAAACTTGTCTGGAGCACCGCCTACAGCTTCAACAAAGCTAAAATCATCGACGGCAGCGCTGACAATAACAAACAGTATCATCAGCAAATTTCCGGCACCGCGCTGACCTGGCAACCGGGTAACTGGTATCTGGTTACCACCGCCAGCTATTACGATAATTTCGTCCCCAGCCACCACAGCGACATCGATGAGGATAACTACTTCGCCGGTAGCGGCTACGGCCTGGAAGCCTTTGCGGGTTATACCTTTACTCTCAATCTCCCGCTGCTTAAATCCGTTCAGCCTTATATTGCGGCCGATAACCTGAAACTTAAGGGTCATCAGGACTACAGCGAACATAACCAGTACTTAGGCGCCGACGTGGTCTTCGGTCACGGCTTCTCTGTCTACGTTGAACGCACGCTGGCCCACGCGCCGGATCAAACCGACCAGACCTGGGTGACGCTGTATTATGATTTCTAACGGTTGAGGGGCGGTTTTTTGTCGAAATATCAAGCGGTCGGCACGCTAATGCCGCTTTTTTCAGCACTTGGCAGCAGAATGATGGGATAACTATTGCGTGGGTGCACTGGAAAGGTATAATGCACCCGTTTTCCGCATACTACTTGCAGTGCCGAAGTGGCGAAATCGGTAGACGCAGTTGATTCAAAATCAACCGCCGCGAGGCGTGCCGGTTCGATTCCGGCCTTCGGCACCATTAGTTAGTATGAAAATTAAGTCATCCTTAGGGGTGGCTTTTTTTTTGGGGATTTTCGAGTATTTGATGAGATACTTTTGTTAAAACAACCCCTGCTAGTGCGCACATACTCAGGAACATCTCAGCTGGATAAAAAAACAGCCCTCAAATAAAGCTCAATGCCAACCAGCCTGAACTAGCAAAATCAAATTAAAAAACCTATAAACTCATTGATGGTGGCCATTTGTCTATTTTGCTATCAATCAGAGGATCGAAATACTAGCGTATCGAGTATAGGCAGAGGTGTTGTCATAATTGACCCAAAATATCGTAATGCCTACTTTACGTGAATCCCGGAGGTGATTATGGCGGTGAACACTAACCCAAGCTGGTTCAGCGACCTCATCGCGTGCCTCAGGGTTATCATCACTTTTCCGGAAGTAATCAAAGCTCACGAGTGTGACCCGCGCCTGCTCGACAAAATCACCGCCTGACTGCCGGTTATCGTACACCTCTTGATGCAGAGCTTTGCCCATTTAGAATGGTGACCGATAACTTTTGTGGGCGCAGATGAACTCCAACGAAGCGCGGGAAGTAAAACTCGAGACAGAATCGCTCTTGGACTTCTCCGAGTATCTGTCCAAAATCAGTACGCCCAATGGGCTATATGGACAACGCCAATATTATTCAGGCCAATCTGCACAAATACCTGTATCACGTCTACCTGTCGTTTGTAGAGGCTAGGGGAGGAGTATTCAATGAACCTCAACGCTTTTGGGCGAGCCGTCGTGCCCCAGACGTTGAAGGAGTACGAGATTATGCTACTCAAACGCAAAAATAATCAGGGGATACAAACCAACTTGATATTGAATAAGGACTGAGAGGCCGACTGGATCTCCTAGTGCAAAACCGTCTTATAAAAAAAGCACTTCACTCCCAACCGGCTCAGGCCGGTTTTTTTGCATTCTACACATGCTGTTCAGCGACTGTTCGCTTTTTAAAGTGTTGTAAATAAGAATTAATTTATAAAAGTGGATAGCGTGACTAGTTTTTATGAAAAAAAAAGCCTCAGAATTTATCTCTGGCTCAATTTTTTGACCGAGGAACTTCTGGGTTAAAATGTCTGCTGCGTGCACAAGCTGTGTGAAAACTCAGACCATGAACTGAAGTGCGTGAATCTACGCGAGATCTCAAAAAGAACGGTTGGATAGTGTTGTCAAAATTTACGTAGAAAAGCGGCTTAAGTTCTATTTTTTCGATAGTTTCCACAAAAATCGTTTACATGCAGGCTATACAAAAAGCAAACATTACAAATATTAAGATAATACCAAAAGCATGCTTAAAAAAAACAATATAGCTATATGTATAATTCTTTTAACTTTAATTTTTTTGTGAATTTTTTGTTAAAAAAAGATTAAAAATCTTCGCTATACAGAATAAAAATCAATATATTCATATAATTAGTTGTTCGTGTTAGAAAAAAATAAAAAACAATTGAGAAAAGTCTTATGTCAATGTAAATTTAAAGTCAAACTAGGATAATCTTTAAGGCTTAAAATTGAAAAATATTCTTCATCTTTCGGATCTTCATTTATCAGTGACTGGGACAGCCGGTTTCCACTTGCAAGATGCAATCAGAATTATTGAAAAATTAATCGAAGATGTTAAAGCAACAGAATTGTCCCGTGGAATAAAATTTGATACTATTTTTTTTACGGGTGATTTATCAAACGCTGGTAAGAAAGAAGAATATGAAAATTTTGAAAGTAAAATTCAAAAAAAAATCCTTGATGGACTGAATATTAGTGTCGATAACTTTTATGTCCTCCCTGGTAACCATGATGTTTCTAGAGATGAAATAAAAATAGCAGAGAGAGAAGTTAGAGGCAGTAATGTCGCTGTTTTAGATGAGCTATTTAATGCAGTAAATGATGGTAGAGAAGAATGGCTTAGATTGAATAATTATTTTGAATATGATAAAAGAGTTAATTCATCAAAAGAATATGTTATTAATGGGGCTTTATTGAAAGTTATAAAGGCTAAGAATAATTTATTTTTGGTTTTTATAAATTCGGCATGGTTAGCTCAGGATGGAAAAGATAAAGAAAATTTATTTATAACATTCTCGCAGCTAAACAAGTTTAATAGTTTGAAAATACCTAATGATGCGAAAATTATTTTACTTACTCATCACCCCTTAGAATGGTTAAATCCTACGGATTGAGATATTTTTAGCTCTTTTTTAGAAAAAAGGGTTTCTATGATTTTTTTTGGTCACATGCATACTTTTAAACAAAGAAAAGAGGCTAATTTTAAAGAAGATATAACAATATTCCTGCAAGCTGGGACCCTTGATACAAGAGAGGAATATGCCGGATATTCTTGTATTTTATTAAATAATGTCAATTCTGTTAGTGATGGTAAAGTATTATACCGAAAATTTGATAAAATGGAAAATTCATTTGTTCCCTGGCTTGAATATGGAAATAATGGTGAATTTGATTTTAGCACAGAAGAATCTCTAAGCTTTGATTCGGAAAAGTTTGTAAAAATAAGTTCAAAATTACTTGATTCTGTTGATCGTGATTTATTAATTAATATCGGATTCCCTGAGGGTAAGAAAAAAAGCCTAAGAAAGTTTTTCTCAGAGCCAAACTTTTCAGATTTTGAAGTTACTCCACACCTCAATGCATCTATAAAAGAAACAGCTGAAATAATTTCATCTCAAGAGAGTTTAATTATCGTCGGAGCAGCCAATTCAGGAAGAACATCTGTACTTAAATATCTTTTCGCAAAAGGCTTAGAGTTGCAGTCGTTGAGGAATTTTGAGAGGTTTTCTTTTTATATAGACTGTAAGGTGGAGAAGATTAATTCCAAGGGGCAGTTTCTTCAAGTACTGATTAATCAGTACTTCGATGATGATTTAAGTACGTCATTCGAGGGAAAAGTTAAAAAAATGGTTGAACTTGGCAATGTTGTTATTTACATTGACAATGTTGATTTTCAGAATGAAAAATCTAAAAGAAGCACTTTTGAATTTATTGCATTAAATCCAAGTTGTAGATATATATTTAGTTCTAGCTTTGATTACTGCAATAGTTTAGATGAATCTTTAGCTAAAGCAGGGCTAAGTAACTACAAATGTACATCACTAGGTGGGTTGAAAAGAAAAAATGTGAGAGATATCGTTTCACGTTGGGATGATACAGTTGCTGTAAATAATCAAAATTTAATCTACAATGAAATTAATAAACTTATTGATAACTCTCAATTACCTCACAATTATTTCATTTATACAATGCTTCTTACTATTTATGAGATTAAGAGTGATTTTGATGGTATTTTAACAGAGGCTGATATAATTGAAAATTTTATCGAAATCCTGTTAAGAAAACATTGTATGAACACACCAAAAAATAAGCCGCAATTTAAAGAACTTTTGCATTTCATTGGTTTTTTATCTAAGGTTTTTTATCAAAGTAAAATTACCGAGATGTCTTATAACGGTGTTCTTCAGTTAGCTTTAGATTTTAATGAAAGCACAATGTATAGCTACGATGTTGAAAACTATATTTATCCATTGATTGAAAGTGGTATTATCAAAAAAGAGAGTGAAAAACTATATTTCTCGCAACCATCGTTTGTTTATTATGCCTTGTCATATTTCATGAAACATGATAAAGAACTTAAAGAAGATGTTTTTTTGCCAATCAATCTATTATCTTTAGATAAAGTAGTGGAGTATTACGCTGCGCAAAACGCATCAAGCTTTGAAACTTTAGAAATTATTGAAAAAGAACTTCAGACGCAAACAATTGAACTACTTGATTTTTATCAGAGTAGTAGAGGGATAAATGTTAATTTATTTAATTTAAATAATATCCAAGAAACCCCTATCCTTGATAGCTTGAAAGTAGATGCAAGCAACTTTGCAAAAAAAATTGAGGAATTTAAAGCGGATAGAGAAAAAGATGACGAACATTTAGATGAAGTTTCCCCCCTTGACTCTAAAGAAAAAGATAGTACGACGGTTTTTAACGAGGAAAAAGCTACTGATAATAGATTAAGTAAATACTCAAACACATTGTCCTTATACTCTCGTGTATTCCGTAATACTGAATTATCTATGGATAGAGTCAAAACCATGAGTGTTTTTGATAAAATAATTAATGGCTATGTTTTCTATATGAAGTCTTTTTTAATTAGTATTGATGCTAATTATATTATTCCTATTCTCGAAAGGCAATTGAAAAGCTTTAGTGAAAAAGATAAAGAAATCACAAATAAGGATGTGGAATCTATTATTTTTGCTCTAAAGCAGGTGCTGCCGATTGTAAGATCAGCTTCGCCAAATTACATTCAAGTATTAATGTCACAAACCTTGATTTCAAAAAAACCGAGAGTGGAAAATATAATTAGATCTGCAAAAAATAATTCGCAAGATCCAATTATTAAAGCTTTACTTTCATATATATTGATGGACATAAAAGATGAGAATATCAAAAACTGTATTGTTGATCTTTTAAAAGAAAAGAATGAATTAGTAGCTGAATCTTTATTTATAAAAATGAATACAATAATTAACACTAATTATGATCTGCGTGCTGAAGATGAGCGGTACATAAAGTCTACTATCCGCAACATGCTTACTCAGGGTAAGGTTCCAAAGCGACCTGCGCTCGAAAGTTCAATAAAGAAGCTTCAGTAACTTATTTATTTAATGGAATTTGTAAATTTCAGTAATTAAAAACTTTAGGACCTGGAAGAAGTGCCTTACGGCGGTCCATTAAACTATAAGTATGTAAGCTGTTGATTGTGCATTTATAACAGGCTTGATGATTACTATTAATTCTCCTTGCAATAATTTTATAAATTCTATTAAACTATTCATCATATTACACACTTATTTGGATTGGTTATATGATTATATCAGCGGCTCATTAGCATTGTCAGGCTCTAACTTTTTAATTGGCTCTAAATTTTACGAGCGCAATTATACATTTCGTAATTCGTGTGCTTTATTATCGCCTGACAGAAATTACTAATTTTTTTGAAACCTACGGTTTTTTATTAAAAATACACTAAGCTTTGTTAATTATCATGCACTGTATTTACCTAAAATTAGAAAGATAGATCTTTATTAGAGAATATTACACTGCGGAGTTGTACAGCAAATTATCTACTAACTGATCCTTATGTCATTACAGGCTTAGTTAGTGGCGGCTAGGTAATTTGCTTTGAGCAACACTGTGGCATTTAAAAGGATTAGCTAAAGAAGGGGGCACTAATGGGACATATCTCTAATTATGATAGTTTATTTGCATAAATAACAATTCATTATATGATTTATCGATTCCGCCCCTCTCACCTAATAGTACAAAGTCGGCGTTTCTTGAAGTCTTTATTTGTCTTTGAAATCCAGCAGTTACGCTGTTTCTCACTAAAAAAAGTTGTAAGTATCCCGTTAAACCGAACCATTCATTTAGGGATCTTACGACATACTGATTATGTCCCTGAGGAGATCACCATGCATAAAGCCCGATTGACCGAGCACCTGATCATCACCGTTCTAAAGTCTGTTGAAGCCGGACGTGCCGCCAAAGATATCTGCCGCGAAGCGGGAATATGTGAGGCTTAGAACTATAACTAGAAAGTAAAGTATGGTGGCATGGAAGCCTCTGATATCAAAAAAGATGAAGGATCTTGAGGACGAAAAACGCCATCTTAAACAGATGTTTGCCGACGTGAGTTTGGAAAATCGCGCGTTAAAAGACGTCATTGAAAAAAGGTTTTAAAACCAGCGATAAAGCGTGATTTCGTTAGCTATGTGAAAGAGATGTTTTCGATGAGTGTACAGCAGGCACGCAGGACATTATCGCTGAGCAGGACGGTTTATTTTTACCAGCCCGATACCCGTCGCGATGAGCCGGTGATCCAGGTGCTAACTGAACTGGCTGAGCGCTATCTGCGATACGCCTTTAAGAAGCTGTTCCAGATGCTGCGTAGGCAGGGCAACAGGTGACGCTGAATACGTTTATCGAGCGTTTCAACCGGGCATACCGGAAGGAGATACTGGATTTTTATCTATCCAGAAGCCTGAATGAAGCGCGGTAAATTGCGCAGCGCTGGCTGACAGAATATGAAAGCGAGCGTCCTCATGAATCCCTGAACAACCTGACGCTAAAAGAGTACCGACTGATGGAAGAAAAACCGGAGTTCTTAAAAGTTTGTGGAACTAAAACAGGTGTGCCTACAAAACCAGTAGCGATACACTTGATATTTGAAGATCCTGGATATAAAAAAATCACGCTTAAGCCTACTTAAGCCAACAGAAAGCCTGTTTTAATCACACCACCTCTTTGTACTTCCTCTGTTTGTAGTAACATTGTCTCCATACGAAGCATTCTGACCGAGATAGTTGTCCCAGAAGACATGAAAGCAGGATGTAATTTGAACTAATTGTAACCAAATGGAAATATGATGCGCTTGCTGGAATTAGCTGAGCAATACAGAAAAGAAGCAAATAAGCTTCTAAATCCAAAGACAAAATCTGCTCTGGGCCAGTTTATGACTCCGGCTCCGATTTGTTTGTTTATGGCTAGCCTTTTTAACAATATAAAAGGTGACGTAAGGCTTCTCGATCCCGGCTGCGGAGTAGGGTCGCTCTCTGCGGCATTCATAGATAGAGCTAAAGCCTTTACTCTTGGGATCGCAAGCATTGAGCTTGATGTTTTCGACATTGAGGATGTGATGCTTCCATTTCTGAATAAGACTATGAACGCTTGTAGTGAGGCAATAGGTGACAATTTATCATATAAAATCAATAGCACAGACTACATTATCGATACAGCTTTGTTGATTAAAAATAAGTCACTTAGTGAAAGGGTTGAGACTTACAGTCATGTGATTATGAACCCACCATATAAAAAAATCCTCTCTTCAAGCTCTCACAGAATCTCTTTAAGAAATGCAGGTATAGAAACGGTCAATTTGTACTCAGGATTTGTTGCATTAGCTTTAGAACAGTTGAAGAAGGGTGGGGAGTTGGTTGCGATTATTCCGCGCTCTTTCTGTAATGGCCCATACTATCAGCCTTTTCGAGAACTACTGCTTTCGAAAACTGCCATTAATCATATCCATATTTTTGACTCTCGAAATGCAGCGTTTGCAGAAGATGATGTTCTCCAAGAAAATATCATCATTCACTGTATTAAGGGTATTTCTCAGGGACAGGTAACAATCACATCAAGCCCAACTTCTGATTTTCAACTTGATGATGAAACGGGGCAAATTACAGCCACTGATATGACCCTACGGAAGGTTTCAATAGAACAAATAGTTAATCCAGCTGATAAACAAAAGTTCATACATATCGCTTCAAACCCAAGAGAGCAGCACATAATCGAAAGATTGTCACCTTTTACATCAACTTTGGAGGAGCTTAATGTTCAGGTTAGTACTGGGCCAGTAGTTAACTTCAGGCTTAGAGAAGATCTTCGCGAGAATATGGGTGAAGATTCAGTACCACTTCTTTTCCCTCAACATTTAAATGGTAAAGTCACTTGGCCGATTGATGGGAAAAAACCCAATGCTATTAAAGTGTCTGAATCATCGCGTCCATGGCTTTGGAGAAATGAAGGTAATTTCCTGATTATAAAGAGATTTAGTAGCAAAGAAGAAAAGCGTAGAATCGTCGCCACACTTTATGACTCATCTCTCCCGGGAGATTTAATCGGGTTTGAGAATAAGACTAACGTTTTCCATGTTAAGAAATGTGGTATGGATGCTGAGCTTGCTCGTGGGCTTTATATTTACCTGAACTGTACTTTACTGGATAAGTATTACCGCCAGTTTGGTGGGCATACACAAGTAAATGCTTCTGACTTAAGATCAATTCTTTATCCTTCATTGGAAATATTGCGAAAAATGGGTAGTGAATTGGGCGATGAAATTCTAAACCAGAATCAAATTGACGAAATTATTAACAGGGAGTTAGATTTTATGACTGAAGGAAAAGTTAGTGATCCATTGCAATCTGAAGAAAAAATTGAACAAGCGCTTAGTATATTGCGTCAACTGGGAATGCCTCGTGCTCAAATAAATGAGCGTTCAGCTTTAACCTTACTTGCCTTACTGGACCTCCACCCTGATGGCGATTGGTCAAAAATTCAACGGCCAATGATAGGTGTGACACCAATAATGGAGTGGTGTAGAGATGTATATGGTAAAGAGTATGCTCCGAATACTCGCGAAACTTTCCGCCGACAAACTCTTCATCAGTTTTGTGGTGGTGGAATAGCTCTTTACAATCCCGATGAACCTAATCGTCCAGTTAACTCTCCTAAGGCTTGCTATCAGATAGCACCCGAACTGCATGCTGTATTGCTTACATACGGTACTATCGAATGGGATAAGGCATTAAAGGCTCATATGGCAAATATATCAACCTTAGTTGAACAGTATGCCATGGCGAGAAAAATGGAAATGATTCCTTTGAAGCTGACTGATGGTACTGATTTGGCCTTAAGTCCCGGGGCTCATAGCCAATTAATTAAAGATATTATCGTTGAGTTTGGCCCTCGCTTCGCCCCTGAAGCGGAAGTTATTTATATTGGTGATACTGGCGCAAAAGAAGATCATTTTAGAAAAGAACGACTTGCAGAGCTTGGGGTTACTGTTGATCGAAAAGGAAAACTACCCGATGTTGTTCTGTATTGGCCAAAACGCAACTGGCTACTGTTAATAGAATCTGTCACTACACACGGCCCAGTTGATGGAAAACGTCACGGAGAATTAGCGAAATTATTCTCGAGTGCTAAACCTGGGCTGGTCTACGTTACGGCATTTCCCAACCGCAAAGTAATGGCAAAGTACCTTAACGACTTGTCTTGGGAAACCGAAGTTTGGGTAGCTGATTCTCCAACGCATATGATACACCTAAATGGCGATCGATTCCTTGGGCCGCACACTTAAACAAACAGCTTAACCAATTGCTTAATGGGGCCGGACATACTCGGTGGTTTTGCCCCCTTATTTCCATTTACGCTTACCCTATTAGGAAGATGGTTTCCGCCGGTACTAATATTCTCTGGGTGAGCGTTACCCCAGAGCGCTTGGCGGTTGGCATTCTGTGTAGTACCCAACTATATTAACGGACTTATTACCGCCTTCTAATTATACGGTTTAGACATCATGTCGATTTAATCCTACTTCATCCTATTAATGAAGCTCTCTTCTATGCTGTTATGTAATTATAACGTTTTTAATTCTACGTAATTTTTTAGCTCTGCGGGTCAGTCAGTACTTTTCTGGTTTTTGAGCAATAAGAGCTTAACTAGCCGCCTTAGCCACCTCTGTCCGAGACTGCATCACCGGTTCATCACAGTGGCTATGGACTTATCACAATTATCTTATTCAACAATAATGTCCTACATACTGATATATGTGCATCTAAAACTGCATAATTAGATAACTCCACAACAGTAGCATCGTTAATTTAAATGTAATTAAGTTTATGATTATTTAATGTTGAATTGAGATTTACAATTAAAAGCTCTTCAGACTCAATTCCTTTCAACAATAACCACCTCCCTCAATGAATAATAAAGCAGCTCCAGTCGCTCTGCCTGAATAAAGGACAAAATCTCTTTAGCTTTAAGATCAGAAACTTCAATCATCGCTAACGATAGAGCTCGGCACTGATCTACTATTTCTTCGATGGTGAGTGGGGTAGTATCGAACATACTACTATTCGATTCACAGGAATAAGATTGTGGGTGGGAATAAAGTTGAGTGATAGCCATTTGATTCTCTATAGGGTTGACGTAACCGGTCACTACAGAACCCGATGCTTCTTTCGAAGCCCAGCCTGAGCCACCATTGTAAGGTATGAATGACAACCTTTGGCTCCTGTTGTGAATTACGGAACGTCAATTCCGGCTGTATGTTTTTTCAGCAACTTAATTATACCGCAAATGCTCCCTAATCATAGGTAATTTACTCAGTTTAATAATTATTTTAGGGCGTTATTTCTAAGGTTAAATTACTTAAAATAAATAGACCGAAATTTAAAATAATTAAATACTCAACTCATTATTAAAAGTTATACAGTCTAGATCCTAAGGGTCTAAAGCCTTTATTTCAAACCCTACGTCATTACACCCCAAATCATCCACCCACAAACACCTTTTCCCGATGATAAGCCAACAGCCGCTCATCGGGATGCCCGTGTATCGGCATTCGAATCTGCACGCCCTCGTAGCGGGCAAAGCTCTCTTCACCGATCGGGCTTTTAAGTTTTTTAATCGCCGGGGACAGCACCATCTCAAGGTGTTGGTTAAAGGTAATAAGCCCCTGATCGAAGGCCCGATCGTGCAGGCTCGACAGGCAAAGCCCGTTGCTGGGGTTTAGCCGATGCTCGGGCGCTTCGCTCCATGGGCTGATATGGCTGGCAATCAACAGTGCAGGCTCTTCCAGGCCGGTAACGCAGCAGCGGTATTCATAGGCGCTCAGCACTCTTCGTCGGAACAGCTGCTGCCCCACGCGGGCTTGAATCATCGTGCTGCGACTTTTACCGGTGAAGTCTTCGGTAGCACTGGCTTCCGCATAGGCTGGTTCTGAGAAGCTGTCATTAAGTTCCAGCTTGGGCGCCGGCAGCTGGTCAATCGCTCGCTGGCAGTCTTGGTTAAATAGGTCAGGCGCCTGATTCATCTCTTGCCACATTTGGCGATCGGCTTTCGACGCGCCCTGCAAACCTTTGCGCCCGGACTCGGTGATAAACGGATCCAAACTGGCAATGTTGACCAGCTTCATCGCCAACGCAGAAGGCGTGCGCCCAATTAGCGCCGCGAAGCGAATAATCTTGGGATTACGCGAGTCCATCTTGCCAAAGTCGATCTCGCTATACAAAGTGAAGGCCACTAGTAACTGATCTCGTGTCCAAAGATTTCCTGCCATGCGACCTTTACTCATTCAGCTTATTGATTCCACTCACTATGCCAGGTAGGGCACCTCCTGACTATTATCGCTTTAAGCATATCGTTATCATGGTTAGGCATAACTGAATTTTCAGCCTGCTACACTTAGCTCTATTCGAGTAAAAAACAGAGGCAAAAAATAAAGATGGCTACCAATAAAGCGGTCAACGCGGGATTACCAGAGCCAACGCGCACTCTGCTGTTGAGCGGTAACGACGTTGAGAAAAAACGCGACGAGATTTTGGCTTACTTTAACCAGACCTGGGGATTGTATGAGAGCCTGTTCGAGTGCCTGGCAGATGAGCAGGCCTATTTCACCAAGGCGATTTCCCTTCGTCATCCGCTGATCTTCTATTTCGGTCATACGGCGACCTTCTACATCAACAAGCTGATGGCGGCGGGTTTAATCGACCAGCGTATCGACGCGCATATCGAGGCGATGCTGGCGATTGGCGTCGATGAAATGAGCTGGGACGATCTGGATAATAGCCACTACGAGTGGCCGTCGGTTGCCGAATTGCGCGATTATCGCGGTAAGGTTTACCGTCGGGTGGTTGAACTGATTCAGACCATGCCGATCAGCCTGCCGCTGGATTGGGAAAGCCCGGCGTGGATCATTATGATGGGCATCGAGCACGAGCGTATTCACCTCGAAACGTCGAGCGTGCTGATACGTCAGTTGCCGGTCGAGTGGTTGCAACCGCAGCCGCACTGGCCAGCCTGCCAGACTGCGCGCACCGATATCAGCGCGGTGCCGGAGAATTCGCTGCTGAGTTTGCCGGAAACGGATATCACGCTGGGTAAAACTGACGATACTTACGGCTGGGACAACGAATACGGCAGCTATGAGGTTAAGGTTAATGCCTTCAAAGCCAGTAAAATGCTGGTCAGCAACGCCGAATTTATGCAGTTCGTGCAGGCCGGTGGCTATCAGAACCCGCAGTGGTGGGACGAGGAAGGTCAGGGCTGGCTAACGTTCTCCAAAGCACAGATGCCGACCTTCTGGGTCGGTTCGCCGTCCGCACCTGCCGAGCTTAAACTGCGCCTGCTGACCGAAGAAGTGGCGATGCCTTGGGACTGGCCTGCCGAGGTTAATCAGCTTGAGGCGGCGGCGTTCTGTCGCTGGAAGGCCGATGAAACCGGTAAGTCTATTCAGCTACCGACCGAGGCCGAGTGGTACGTGTTAAGGCAGCAGGTTGAGGGCGATCAGACCGATTGGCCGCAGGCACCGGGCAATATCAATCTGGCCTGGTGGGCGTCGAGCTGCCCGGTCGACAAATTTGCGCAAGGCGATTTCTTCGATATCGTCGGCAATGTCTGGCAGTGGACCACCACGCCAATCAGCGGTTTTGACGGCTTCAAAATCCACCCGTTATACGATGATTTCTCAACCCCGACCTTCGATGGCAAGCATTCGATCATCAAGGGCGGCAGCTGGATCTCGACCGGCAATGAGGCGCTGAAATCGGCGCGTTACGCCTTCCGTCGTCATTTCTTCCAGCACGCCGGATTCCGTTATGTGGTCTCCAGCCATCAGGAGAAGGTCACCATTAATCCGTATGAAACCGATACGCTGGTGTCTCAGTACCTCGATTTCCAATACGGGCCGAGCTATTTCAACGTGCCTAACTATGCCCGCGCGCTGGTCGACATCGCCGAGCAGATCGTAGAGAAACGCGGTTCGGCGTTGGATATCGGCTGTGCTACCGGGCGTGCCAGCTTCGAACTGGCGCGCACCTTCGATAACGTTACCGGAATGGACTATTCCGCGCGCTTTATTGACGTGGCCCAGTCGTTGGTGCGTGGCGAAGAGCGCCGTTACCTGATGCCTGAAGAGGGTGAGCTGATGCAGTATTGTCAGGCCAGCCTCGCCGATATCGGTATCTCAGCGGAGCAGGCCGAGCGGGTGCAGTTTGTGCAGGGCGATGCCTGCAACCTGAAAGCGCAGTATCAGGCTTACGATCTGGTGTTGGCCTCTAACCTGGTCGATCGTCTGCGCGAGCCTAAACGCTTCTTGCGCGATATCACCACGCGCATAGTCAGCGGCGGCATTCTGATGCTCTCTTCTCCTTACACCTGGCTTGAAGAGTTCACGCCGAAGGAAAACTGGATTGGCGGCATTCGTGAGAACGGTGAGGCGTTGACGACCTATCAGGCGCTGCAGCGTTTACTGGCGGCGGACTTTGTTGAAGTTCAGGCTCCGGTAGACGTGCCGTTTGTTATTCGTGAAACGGCCAGAAAGCACCAGCACACCGTGGCACAGCTTACCGTTTGGCGTAAGCGATAATAATAAGCGGCTCAGTCTTCCTGAGCCGCTACTATTTTTTCCCTGTCAGATAAAACCCTAAGAATGTGATCCCTCGCCGTGTCTTGGTAGAGATATATATGCTATGTTCGAAATTAATTGATTAATACTCGTATTACTCCCATAGGGGATCGGCGGCAAATGCCGAATAATTGCGTTTAGTTAATTGGCATTATTGATAGAAAACTCATCTAAATATGGAATGGATCAGGGGTTTTATGGAAAGTAATAAAGTGCTCTTGCGAAAGGGGATTTATTATAACGAGGAGTTTTCATGCATAGTAAGTTCCGTTGGCAATATCCATCTCACGCCGAATGAAAAAAAACTGCTGGATATAATTCTCGACCAGCGTGGGCGTAAGGACACCATTATTGACGAGATTTGGTATCAGCAGGGCATGGTGGTAAGTGAAGCGAGCTATTACCAGCTGGTTAAGATGTTGCGCAGGAAGTTCGCGGCCGCAGGACTGGAGGCGACATGCCTGAAAACCATTCCCCGCTACGGCATCGTATTTGTCGATGACTCGCCAGATGAGACCGAAAAATGGTGCGAAGAGGGTAGCCTCCCTGAACCGCTTAGCGAAATAAGGCAATTGCCCGCCAATACCCAAGTAAAGCCCGTGCAGACTGTCCTGAATAGGCTTAAATCAGTCACGGCGTTAATAATTCGACCCTATCGATTTTACCTGAATGTGCTGATGATGCTTTTAATATCGGTGATGGTCAATTTACTTTTTAGCTGTGAATATTAATCACCCTCGGCGAAGGTGACCGGTGCACAGGCTATAAATTTTCAGCCGCGCTACCGTATGTAAACTATTAAGTGTAAACCCTCTAGCGGGCAAACTTACCGCAGTGTATATCGCCGGTGATTGCAAGAGTTACCGCTCACTTAATTGATTCGATAACAATAAGACCTGACTCAACCGATTAATATGGCCGACGAGATATTTTCTACCACGCGTCGGTATATCAATAGGGCCGCCATCACGCACCCATAAATAAATATCGCTAATAATAAATTCGCCACCATAGCTCAAACGTATGCTTCAAAGTTAACTATGCTTGGGTAAGCTTTTTTTCACTGGCGTTAACTCACTCAAAAAAGCAGTGTTCAGGATAATTTGTCACTATTTTCATTATCACATCAAGGAGCTTATCAAGCATGGCTAACTTCTTTATGAACGACCGTAACTCGCTGATTAATGACGTCATTGAGGGCGTGATCCTCTCCTCACCTTTCAAAAACCTGGCTAAGTTAGACGTTGACGCCGCGATCCGCGTGGTGGTGCGCAGCGACTGGGACAAGAAAAAAGTGGCGCTTATTTCCGGCGGTGGCTCGGGGCACGAACCGGCTCACGTCGGGTTTGTCGGCAAGGGTATGTTGACCGCCGCGGTGTGCGGTGACGTATTTGCTTCCCCTAGCGTCGATGCGGTACTCAACGCGATTGTGGCGGTGACCGGCGAGGCGGGCTGTTTACTGATTGTGAAAAACTATACCGGTGACCGCCTGAACTTTGGTTTAGCGGCAGAGAAGGCTAAGCACCTCGGCTATAAGGTCGATTTGGTGATGGTCTCGGACGACATTGCGCTGCCTGATAATAAACAGCCGCGCGGCATTGCCGGTACCGCGCTGGTGCACAAGGTGGCGGGTTACGCGGCGGAGCAGGGTCAGTCGCTGGAGGAGGTGACTAAAATCGCTCAGCGAGCCATCGACGCAACCTCGAGCATTGGCGTAGCGATGCACGGCTGTAACCTGCCGGGCGGCGATGATGATGACAGTGAAAACGATCGTATTGCCGCCGGTCACGTGGAGCTGGGGTTGGGCATTCACGGTGAACCTGGCGTGTCGGTGCTGAAAACCCATAACACGCGGGAAATCGTCAAAACCCTGGTTGAGTTGCTGCAAAAAGATCTAAAAAAGAGCCACAAGGTCGCGGTGTTGATTAACAACCTGGGCGGCGTTTCTCCCCTGGAGATGAGTCAGATCACCAAGGAGCTGGTGCATTCCGATTTGCACGGCGCGATCCGCTATCTGATTGGCCCCGCCGCCCTGGTGAGCGCGCTGGATATGAAAGGTTTTTCGCTGTCGACCATCGTATTGAACAAGGAAATCGAACAGGCACTGCTGGGCGAGGTTGAGGCCGCCGGTTGGCATCCGCTGGTTAAGCTTGAAAAACTGCCGCTGCTGAAAGGGAAAAAGATCACTCAGAAGGTGAAGATCAAGGCCTCAAACAATGCCGCGGTCGGCAAGATTGTGCAGGTGGTGGCCGAGACGCTGATCGCCCTGGAAAGCGAGTTAAACAAGCTCGATGCTAAAGTGGGCGATGGCGATACCGGCTCGACCTTTGCCTCGGGGGCTAAAGATATTCTTGAGCTTAACCACGCGAACAAGCTGCCACAGGACGATCTGGCCTCGCTGTTTGCGGTGGTCGGCGATCGGCTGGCGACGGTAATGGGCGGTTCGAGCGGGGTGTTAATGTCGATCTTCTTTACCGCCGCCGGGCAGAAGGTGAGTGAGAAAGGCTCACTGGCCGAGTCGCTGCTGTTTGGCCTTGAGCGCATGAAGCATTACGGCGGTGCCGATCTGGGTGACCGCACGCTGATTGATGCGCTGCAACCGGCTCTCGAGGCGCTGGAACAGAAGGCTGGCGATTACCAGGGCGCGGCCAAAGCGGCGGCCAAAGGCGCGAAAGACACGGCCAGCATGAAAAAAGCCAACGCCGGTCGTTCATCTTACCTCAACAGCGCGAGCCTGAAAGGGGTGAAAGATCCCGGCGCGGTGGCAGTTGAGAAGGTGTTTGAAGCCCTGCTCAAACAGCATAAATAACGCTAGCAGGCCCCCATCATGCCGATTGGGGCCGATTTACCTTTGCTCATAAATTCCGACATTATGCGAACACAAAGCGCGCAATAAAAAAGTGCGAAATGAGAAAAGATGCTATATGCTACTGGTTATCATTATCAGTTAACTTGGGGCAGCATCATGATTGCAGCAATTGTTACCGCGTGCGGATTGTGGGGAGTCAGTGGGTTTCTTGGAAAGCGTTTGTCTAGCGGATGGGGCGTGCTGCTACCGTGCGCGCTGCTGCCGCTCCTTGCCATGGCAAACATGACGCTGGAACATCTCAAGCTGTTGGTGATCATCGCGATGCTCGCCACGCTGTTAATGCTGTTGCACAATAAACTGAGACATTATCTGCTGTTGCCGTCGTTTGTGGCTCTGGCGGGCGGTCTGGCTGCTATTGGGGTTAATTTCAACCTGATGTAAAACCGATCGGCCAGCACAGGCATCCCCGGGCGGCAGGCGAAAATATTCAGCAATAGCTGCAATAAATGACTGACGATTGGCATGGTGGCGATCGATGAGTTGCGATTAACGAGTAGCGGTTAATGAGTTGCGATTGATGAGTGGCAATAGAGTCGATGCGATAAATTAATCAAGATAGATTTCAGAAAGCGTGTTGAGTACGGGATATATAAAACTGCAGAGGGAATGTCTTGAGGGATTTTAAAACAGTCATCTGGTGCGAAGAGAGGGACTTGAACCCTCACGTCCGTAAGGACACTAACACCTGAAGCTAGCGCGTCTACCAATTCCGCCACCTTCGCACAAATGATTACTTTCTTGCGGTACTGCTACTGCTGTTGGCTTAAGCGCGACAAACACAGTGGTGCGAAGAGAGGGACTTGAACCCTCACGTCCGTAAGAACACTAACACCTGAAGCTAGCGCGTCTACCAATTCCGCCACCTTCGCAACGTTCTGCGTTGTACTGCTTACTGCCTATGGTTGTTTGGTGCGAAGAGAGGGACTTGAACCCTCACGTCCGTAAGAACACTAACACCTGAAGCTAGCGCGTCTACCAATTCCGCCACCTTCGCAAACCGTTTCTTAACGTATAAAACATCGTCTATACGACTAAGCAACCACGGGGCCGAATTCTAGAGATTTTAGCGGGGGCGTCAATAGTTATTTGATCGAAACTCGATGATTACTGTAAAAAAGTGGGCTTTTAGCCCGGATCGCGCGATATATCGCCGGATCGATCTCCTTGTTGTTGGTTTTATAGGCGTTTTATCCCTTTCCCTGTCACGCCTTTATAAGTGTGAAAACAGGTCGATTATCCAGTCGAGCAGCACGCGAACGCGCGGCGCAAGAAAACGCCCGGGTGGATACATAATGTACAGCGGCATCGGCGGCGGGGAGAGGTCAGTAAGTACCTCGACCAATTCACCGCGGGCGATATCCGCAGCGACCACCCGGCTCGAGGTTTGGATCAGCCCAAATCCGGCCTTGGCGGCGGCAATATAGGCATCGGCCCCGCTAACCATCAGGTCGTGGTCCATCGCCACCCGCTGGGTTTTCCGGTTGCTTACAAATTCTAACTGCGACTCTGGCCGCTGGTGGGCAAAGAAATAGCCCACCGCCCGATGCTGTTTCAGGTCGGCAACGGTTTTCGGAACGCCAAAGCGTTGTAAATAAGCGTGGGAGGCGCAGGTGGTTTGTTCGAGCATGGCGATGGGCCGCGACTGCAGGTTTTCACTTTCCGTCGGCCAGGCGCGGATCACGCAGTCGACGCCTTCACCGAGCATGTCGACGGCGTTGTCATTGGCGCTGACGGTGAGGCGGATCTGCGGATAACGCGCGGTAAACTGCTGCAACGCGGGCAGCACAATTTCTCGCGCCATCGAGTGCGGCATATCAATGCGCACGTGGCCTTCCGGCTGGACCTGCTGATGGGCGAACAGGCTGTGCGTTTCATCGAACGCCGCCAGCAGCTGCAGGCAGCGTTGATAATAAAGCTCGCCCTCTTCGGTAATCTTAACCTGCCGGGTAGTGCGCAGAAAAAGCCTGACCCCGAGGCGCTGCTCAAGGCTTTTTAAGGTGGTGCTCACCGTCGCGCGTGGCAGATCTAAATCCTCCGCCGCGCGGGTAAAACTGCCTAATTCCGTGATACGGACGAAGATCCGCATCGCCTGGATCTGATCCACAGGCCTACCCCATTGTTTGCGATTTATGAACAGTGTTGCACAATTTTGCGGATTTATCTTTCTGTACTAAACAACCAAACTCATTGCCATCAAAGGTTAAGTTAATCAGAGGGAATAAACATGCAACAACGTCAATTAGGTAAAAACGGTCCAATGGTTTCGGCGCTGGGCCTGGGCTGCATGGGAATGAGCGAGTTTTACACCGGCAACATGGACGAGAAAGAGTCGCTGGCCACGCTGGACCGCGCGCTGGAGCTGGGCGTGACCATGCTTGATACCGCCGACGTCTATGGCCCGCACACCAACGAAGAGCTATTGGGCAGGGCGCTGCAGGGGCGTCGCAATCAGGTCTTTTTAGCCACCAAATTTGGCATCGTGCGTGACCCGTCTAACCCGGCGGCACGTGGCAGCAACGGACGCCCGGACTATATCCGCAAGTCCGTCGAAGGCAGCCTGAAACGCCTGCAAACCGATGTCATCGATTTGTATTACCAGCATCGCGCCGATCCTGAAGTACCGGTTGAAGAAAGCGTGGGCGCGCTGGCAGATTTAGTGCGAGAGGGTAAAATTCGCTATATCGGGCTGAGTGAGGTCAGTACGGCGACCCTGGAACGTGCACACCTTGTGCATCCGATCAGCGCCTTACAGACCGAATACTCTCTGTGGAGCCGTGAGGTGGAAGAGAGCATCCTGCCAGCCTGTAGTCGTTTGGGGATTGCCTTTGTGCCGTACAGCCCGTTAGGACGCGGTTTTTTGACCGGGGCGATCCGTTCGCCGGATGATTTTGCCGAGAACGATTTCCGTAAACAGAATCCGCGTTTTCAGGGGGAGAATTTTGCCAGAAACCTGCATTTGGTAGACAAGGTGGCCGAACTCGCCAGAGAGAAGGGCGTGAAGCCCTCTCAACTGGCGTTGGCATGGGTATTGGCACAGGGGGAAAACGTGGTGCCGATCCCGGGAACAAAGCGTCGTACTTATCTGGAAGAGAACATCGCCGCGCTTGATGTCATCCTGAGTGAAGCCGAACTCGCGGCGATCGAAGCTGCTTTTCCTGTGCATTCTGCATCGGGTGAGCGCTATGCGCCAGAAATGATGCGCATACTAAGCAACTCCTAGCGGCATCTTTCGAACTATTACTGCGTTCGCTGCCCTCAGCCGCCCCGGTCACTGACTTGTGTAAGCTCCCGGGGTCGGCTTCAGTTGCTGCCTTGTCCTAGCCCGAAATCTACGCGCTATCAGTACTAGCGGTATCTTTCGAACTATTACTGCGTTCGCTGTCCTCAGCCGCCGCGGTTGTAGCGCGAAATCTATCCGCTAAAAGTATTAACGCTTTTTCTTTTTATCGTCGCGTGGTGGACGGCCACGGGTGGCTTCGTACACTTTGAAACGGCCGTTCTGCGCCAGCACTTCGTGGTTGCCGAAGGTGGCGTCCAGCAGCGCGGCGTACGGCAGGAAGGCGTTGGCCACGATACGCAGCTTACCGCCGATATTCAGGTGGTTGACCGCGCCGCGGATCAGCTGCTCGGAGGCGTGCAGGCTGGTTTGCAGGCCTTCGTGGAACGGCGGGTTGGAAATAATCATATCGAAACGGCCCTTAATGTCGGAATAGACATTACTGGCGATCACCTCACCGGTGAGGCCGTTGGCTTCAAGCGTCGCGCGGCTGGCGGCCAACGCTGCGGCACCGACGTCGCTGAGGGTGACTTTCATTTTCGGCGAATAGGTTGCCAGCACCGAGGCCAACACGCCTGAACCGCTGGCGATATCCAACACTTTGCCTTTAATCGGCTCTTCAAAGCTGTTGATCAACAGCAGGCTACCGCTGTCTAACCCTTCGCGGCTGAACACGCCCGGCAGGGTTTTGATGGTCACTTCTTCGACCATGTAAGTCTGCCACCAGTCTTCGGCATCGAACTCAGGCTGTTTTTCCAACCGACCGTGATAGAGGCCACAGCGACGCGCGCTGTCAACTTTGTCCAATTGGCAGAACTCGGCGAGGATCTCTTCTGCGCTGCGCACGCCGCTGCGGTTTTCGCCCACCACGAACACGTCAATGCCGAGCGGCAGGGTAGACAGCAGGTTAAACAGCTGGAATCTGGCTTCCTGTTTGCTCTTCGGCCAGTAGTAAATCAGCAAATCGCTGGTAGCGATAAACTCGGCGTCTGCCACCAGGCCAAACTGCACGTCGTCTTGCAATGAAGCGCTCAGCATTTGCCAGTGGTGATATTGATTGGTATGAACTCGCACGTTTTCGGCATCGAAATCGGCTGGCAGGTCATCTTGTAGATCGCCGGCGAACAGTACGCGGCGGCCGGTAAAATCATCGCTGTGGCGCAGTATGACTTCACTGGCCGGGGTTAATGCTGACATCAGATAAGGCTCCTCAGGAATATGGGCGGCATTATAGAGGTTTATTGGCGCAGGTTCGATGTGTTTGCTAGCATAGCGCGCTATAAGAGTCGCCAACGGGCAGGAAAAAGCATGGCATCAAGACGAGACTGGCTATTACAGCAGCTGGGCATAACCCAGTGGACGCTGCGTCGCCCCACTGTTTTACAAGGCGAAGTGGCCGTCAGCCTGCCGGATCAAACCAAGCTGTTAATTGTTGCCGACGTACTGCCAACGGCGGGCGATTTATTGGTAAAAGACGTGATCCGCAGCCTCAATCTGCACGACGCGCAGGTGTATTGCCTGCAAACGGAGCAGGTGGCGATGCTGCCCGAAGACACGCACTGCAATACCTGGCGACTGGGCATCAGCGAACCGTTAACGGTCGCCGGTGCGCAGTTATCTAGCCCGGCGCTGGCCGAGCTTTCTCAAGACGCTGGGGCCAAACGCGCGCTCTGGCAGCAGATTTGTGAAAATGAACAACATTTCTATCCTGACCCCCGCGGATCTGACCCGCGCCTTTGAGATTGAGCAGGCCAGCCACGCATTCCCGTGGAGCGAAAAGACTTTTGCCACCAATCAGGGCGAGCGTTATCTTAATCTCAAGCTAGAACAGCAGGGCAAAATGGTTGGTTTTGCGATCGTGCAGACCGTGCTCGACGAGGCCACGCTGTTTAATATCGCGATCGATCCGGCCCATCAGCGGCAGGGGCTGGGGCGCTTGTTGCTCGAGGAAATTTTGGCCCAGCTTGAAACGCGTGACGTGTTTACGCTGTGGCTGGAGGTGCGCGCCTCCAATCGCGGCGCTATTTCGCTGTATGAAAGCCTGGGCTTTAACGAGGTATCGATCCGCCGCAATTACTATCCGGCGGCTACCGGGCGCGAAGATGCCATCATCATGGCGCTGCCGATCGGCTAAAAAAAGCGGGCATCGCGCCCGCTCTCTGGTTTAAAAACTATCTTTATTCAATGACTTATCTTTATTCAAGAACCTATCTGCCTTCAAACCTATCTACAGTAGCCACGCCGTTTACTGATGGCCGTGGGTGCGGTGCTTAGTCACAAAACCGAGCAGCAGGCACATCACAAACACTACCAGATACAGGCCGTTAGCCGTGGCTAGTGCCGCGTGCGCGCCGCTATGGGCGACGATTGGGCCGGTGACCACGAAGGTCAACATGGTGCCGACGGTGCCGCAGGTCAAAATAAAGTTAACCAGCTTCGGCGAGGAGATCTTGGTCTGCAACGAGCCCAGCGTAATGATGGTGGTGTAGATAGCGCTGGAAACAAAGCCCAGGCCGAGCATCGCGTAGGTCAGGTGTGCCGGATTGCTGGTCGAAATAAACAGGTACATCGCCACGCTGGCCAGCAGGGCTAACAGGGTCACGATGCGCTGCAAATCGAAGTAGCGCAGCACCACGCTGAACACCCACATGCCAATCATATACGACAGCCAGAAATCGCTGACCAGCTTACCGGCCTGATTGATGTCCAGATTAAAGGTTTTGGTGGCGTATTCCGGCACCCACTGAATAAAGCCCAATTGGCCGAGGACGTAACACAGTGCGGCCACCGACAGCAGCAGCACGCCGATACCCCATTTTTCTTTTACCTGCGGCTGGCTGCTGGTTTCACCTTTGCTGCCCAATAGCGGGAATTGCGCCATCAGAGTCAGTACAAAAATCGCCACGTACAGCACGCCGATGCAGGCATAAACCCAGTACCAGCCGATGCTGCGCGCCAGCAACATGCCAGCAACCACCGGAAAAATCATCCCCGCCATGCTAAAGAACGAGTCGGTAAACAGCAGCCGTGAGCCGCGCTGGCGGCCTTCGTACAGGTGAGTGATCAGGAAGGTGCCAATCGACATGGTGATCCCGCTGACTACGCCGAGCACGAACATGCACAGCGAGAACACGCTGATACTTTTACTCAGCATCAGGCCCGCCACCGCCAGTACCATCAGCACAAAGCCAAAAATAAGCTGACGCTTCAGTGGGATAAGTTCCATTAGCCAGGCATTGAGGAAGATAGCGATCAGGATACCAGCGTTGAGGAAGGTAAAAGTATTACTCATGCTGGAGACCGGTAGCCCGAAATACTCGGCGATGTTGCCCATCACCATGCCGGTGACAATCACCAGAGCGCCGGTCAGGCCATAGGAAAAAAAGCTAATCCAGGTGAGAAGCAATCGATTACTTTGGGTCATTGAGAGACATCCTTGTGATGTACAAGAGGTTAAGACACGCAAAAGGGTTAAATTTTAACGGCCAGGGCCGCGGTGCAACGTTTATCGACCGATTATCCAGAAAGTGGTAGGTCAATTTTGTGATAAGACAGCTATTTTTAATGTAATGAAAAAACTTATGCAAAATTAATATGTGATTCATATCACAATTTTATTAAAACATGCTTAACGTAGGGCCGATCCTGGCTGCCCAACAGCGAGGTTTTACGCTCCGCGAGCCGCGAATGTAAAAGCATTGATTGTCTATCCCAGCCAAATCATAGAAAATAGTCGGCTATAACTTTTATTACCGCTTTGCCTGATGCCGTTCTGGCGTAAAATCAATACCGATGCAGGGCGGACAACCGCAGAAACGTGGAAAAACATGTCTCCAAGTGAATACGCCCTCGAAGTCGCCAAACGTCGCACCTTCGCTATTATCTCGCACCCCGATGCGGGTAAAACCACTATCACTGAAAAAGTGCTGCTGTTCGGGCACGCTATTCAGGTCGCCGGTACGGTCAAAGGCCGTGGTTCAAACAACCACGCCAAATCCGACTGGATGGAAATGGAAAAACAGCGTGGTATCTCGATCACCACCTCGGTGATGCAGTTCCCTTACCGCAATGCGCTGGTTAACCTGCTGGATACGCCGGGGCACGAAGACTTCTCCGAAGATACTTACCGCACCCTGACCGCCGTTGACTGCTGCCTGATGGTGATCGATGCCGCGAAAGGCGTTGAGGATCGTACCCGCAAGCTGATGGAGGTTACCCGTCTGCGCGATACGCCGATCCTGACCTTTATGAACAAGCTCGACCGCGACATCCGTGACCCGATGGAGGTGATGGACGAGGTTGAGCGCGAGCTGAAAATCGCCTGTTCACCGATCACCTGGCCTATCGGCTGCGGTAAAATGTTTAAGGGTGTTTATCACCTGTATAAGGACGAAACCTATCTTTATCAGAGCGGTAAAGGCCACACCATTCAGGAACTGCGCGTCGTTAAAGGCCTGAATAACCCCGATCTGGACGCCGCTATCGGTGAAGATCTGGCGGCACAGCTGCGCGAAGAGCTGGATCTGGTGCAGGGTGCCTCCCATGAGTTTGATCACGAGGCCTTCCTCAGCGGTGATTTAACGCCGGTATTCTTCGGCACCGCGCTGGGTAACTTCGGCGTCGACCACATGCTCGACGGATTGGTTGAGTGGGCGCCTGCGCCACAGCCGCGTAATACCGACGTGCGTGAAGTGGTCGCCGCCGATGAGAAATTCACCGGCTTCGTGTTTAAAATTCAGGCCAACATGGACCCGAAACACCGTGACCGCGTGGCGTTCATGCGCGTGGTATCCGGTAAATACGAAAAAGGCATGAAGCTGCGCCAGGTGCGCACCGGTAAAGACGTGGTGATTTCCGACGCGCTGACCTTTATGGCCGGTGACCGTTCGCACGTCGAGGAAGCCTTCCCCGGCGATATTATCGGCCTGCACAACCACGGCACCATTCAGATCGGCGACACCTTTACCCAGGGTGAAAACATGAAGTTCACCGGTATCCCGAACTTCGCGCCGGAGCTGTTCCGCCGCATTCGCCTGCGCGATCCGCTGAAACAAAAACAGCTGTTGAAAGGGCTGGTTCAGCTTTCGGAAGAGGGCGCGGTTCAGGTGTTCCGTCCGCTGATCAACAACGACCTGATCGTTGGCGCGGTCGGTGTGCTGCAGTTCGAAGTGGTGGTCGCACGTCTGAAAAGCGAATATAACGTCGAAGCGATTTACGAATCGGTCAACGTCTCGACCGCACGCTGGGTTGAATGCAGCGACGTGAAGAAATTCGAAGACTTCAAGCGCAAGTGTGAAGTAAACCTGGCGTTGGACGGCGGCGATAATCTGACCTATATCGCCCCTTCTATGGTTAACCTTAACCTGAATAAAGATCGCTATCCGGAAGTCGATTTCCGTAAAACCCGCGAACACTAATCTCCCGCGCCGCCTTTTAACGGCGAGTGATGATCACTAAAGACGGCCTTCGAGCCGTCGCAGATCGTTGACAAAGTCCTGGCCTATTGGGCAGGACTTTGATCTAATAGGGTTAGCCTGATTAATGAGCTAACGCCCACAATTAACGTATTTTCTCCTCACAAAGCTGCTTGGCTATCTACTTAGCGTCACGCATAAAAATAAACCTAAAAGGTTAATTTGGTGGAGGCTAAAACTAACCTATTAGGTTATATTAAGCCCTATCTGAAACGCATTAACGAGGAACGTGGAAAAGAAAACTCCCCATACACGTCTGCACCTCGTTCAGGCCTTAGTCTCCGAGGGCAAGGTCAGGGCCACAAATACAGCCATGAACGGTGCTGATGAACTGGGTCTAACCTTTGATGGCGTGTGTGATGCAATCAAGGGGTTGCAAATGAGTGATTTTTTTAAAAGTATGACGACTTATAGCGATCATACCGTGTGGCAAGATGTGTACAGAACTACGCTGCCGTGTGGTGTTGTCTACTTAGAGCTCACCGTCAGCAATGGCGTGTTAATCGTCTCATTTAAGGAGAAATAACATGAAATGTCCCCTGTGTGGCGGTGCAGAACTGGAGTTCGGTATCCAAAAAGTTCCTTACTCGTTCCGCGGTCACAAGACCCAGATCGACGCCGAGGGCGAACATTGCCCCGCCTGTGGTGAGATGAGTATGAACCGCGACCAAGCGAATGCTTATCAGGCAAAGATTAAGGCGTTCAAAGCGCAGATCATCGCGGTGACCGTTGAGCCTGAATTTATTGTGAGCGTGCGGAAAAAGCTGGCGCTGACGCAGAAAGAAGCGAGTGAAATATTTGGGGGCGGAGTGAACGCCTTCTCGCGTTATGAAAAAGGGATGGCTCAACCGCATCCCTCCACAATAAAACTACTGCGTGTCTTGGATCATCATCCCGAATTATTAAATGAAATTCGCGAATAAAAATAAAAAAAGTGCAGATTTTGCGTTTTAGATTGCAGACTAAAGACGGCCTTCGAGCCGTCTTTTTTTTATCTATCACCCGGCTAACTAGTTTCAATATGAAACTAGTTAGCGCAATTTTAGCGCTTTTTCGCTTAAATTTACCCCAAAAAGCTCAGACTTATCTGTAATACCGGTTAATTAGCCATTCTTACTACAGTTTTGCTCATCGTCAGCTATATTTAATTAACGCAAGACGAGAGGCAGTTTTAAACGCTAGCCTTTCGATACTAAGTAGAGACTTGTGCTGGGTTGTTGAAGAATTACAGCTTAGAAATCACAGTGATGTGATCAGACTATTAAGTATTTAGTCGTCATGACCATGTGACGGAAAGAGCTCTCAAATTATGAGCTGACAAACAGTTAAGGAAGAAATCGATGAAAAAGTCTAATTTTGCCTACTCAATGATGGCCGTGGTTCTGGGTTCTGCCCTGATGAGCGGCGGCGCGTTTGCTGCTACCACCGATAGCACAACGAGTTCTGCGGGCACCCAAATCGATAGCTCCATCAATAAAGTAAGTGGCTACATGGGCGACAGCGCCACCACAGCGAAAGTTAAGAGCGCACTGATCGATGATAAATCGATTAAGAGCACCGATATTTCGGTCAAAACCAGCCACGGCGTCGTGACCCTGAGCGGTTTTGTTGCCTCTCAGGCCGAAGGTGAACAGGCCGTCGCGGTAGCTACCAAGGTTGAGGGCGTTAAATCCGTCAGCGACAAACTGCATACTAAAGACAGCGCTACGCAGTCAGTAGGCGGCTACGCCGGTGATACTGCCACCACGGCCTCGATTAAAGCCAAATTGCTGGCCGACGATCTCGTGCCTTCACGTAAAGTGAAAGTTGAAACTACCGACGGCGTGGTTCAGCTAACCGGTACGGTGAAAGATCAGGCCCAGTCTGACCGCGCAGAAAGCGTAGCTAAAACGGTCAGCGGCGTGAAAAGCGTTAAGAATGACCTACGAATCAAGCCTTAATATCGCTGACAGCATTGCCCATCAATAGGGTGGGCAATCCGTCTCGATGGCGAAGCTGACAAAATTTTTAAGAACCATAAGTCACAAAATAGGATTTATAACGGATTATTTACACGAAAAAGCTCTGCGTTTTCATCCGTTTTTTAAATTCCAAGCTATCTTTAATACTGTACTTCACATAAATGTATCTACAGTTATCAACCGTTATTCAGGACGTCTTACATCAACGAATGACGGACGAATATTTTAAAATAGGGTAAGGAGAAGCTTATGTTTCGTTGGGGTATTATATTTCTTGTCATCGCGTTGATCGCGGCAGCATTAGGCTTCGGTGGACTGGCAGGTACAGCGGCCTGGGCTGCAAAATTAGTCTTCGTAGTAGGTATCATTCTGTTCCTGGTCAGCCTGTTTACCGGCCGTAAGCGCTTATAGCGTTTATTAAGACCAGCAAGGATACTGCTTAAAAGATAAATGACTTTTATCTGATCTATCCCGGAGATTAATAGAAAATAACCTCGTTAAAGGCGCAGGGAAGTAAAGGGAAGAGCCTGAGGTGTTTTTTAGCCCTGACAATGAATGTCGAGGCAAGGTGTTAACAGGACGTAACGATTTAATCTCCGGGATTTTATAAGAACATTACCGATCGGGAAAAGACGGAGTATGCTCATCATATAATTATTATTGTTGAGGAGCCTCTGTTGGGATATAGAATTCCGGTCACTCTGGGGAACATCGAAGCCCTGGACTACAAACCCTATCTGCCGGGTAAAATCGCACTCGTTTGTGAGGGCGGCGGTCAACGCGGTATCTTCACCGCCGGCGTGCTTGACGAATTTCAACGAGCAGGCTTCAACCCATTCGATTTAATGATCGGCACGTCCGCCGGTGCTCAAAATCTCTCTGCCTATGTCTGTGGTCAGGCTGGCTATGCCCGCCGGGTTATCACGCGCTACACCACCAGTCCCCAATTCTTTAACCCTCTGCGTTTTGTGCGCGGTGGTCACCTGATCGATCTCGATTGGTACATCGATGCCATCTCCAATACCATGCCCTTGGCGATTGATTCTGCAGAGAAACTGCTGATCGACGGTCGCGAGTTCCTGATGTGCGCCTGCCGCAGCGACGACTACACGCCAAACTATTTTTCGCCGACCCGTGAAAGCTGGCTGCCGGTGATCAAAGCCTCCAGCGCGATCCCGGGTTTCTACCGCATGGGCGTCGATCTCGATGGCATTAGTTATCAGGACGGCGGGATCAGCGATGCTATTCCGGTCGAAGAGGCCTATCGTCGCGGAGCCGATACTATCGTGGTGATCCGCACCGTACCCTCTGCGATGTTTTATACCCCGCAGTGGATGAAACGCATGGAGCAGTGGCTGAGCGAAAGCAGCCTGCAGCAGTTAGTGCATATGGTGCAGCATCACGAACAAAGCTATTACCGCATTCAGCAATTTATCGAGAATCCGCCGGGAGACTTGCGCATCTTCGAGATTTTCCCGCCGAAACCGTTGGCCAGTCACGCCCTGGGCAGTCGCCTGCCGGCGCTGAATCAGGATTACCATTTGGGACGCCGCTGTGCGCGCTACTTCCTGTCGGTGGCTTCCCACTGGCTGCTGCCGCGCGAGAAAGACCGGCCGATGCCGACGATCGTTCCAAGGCCAATCAGAAGGCCGAGCGTGATTATTCCACCGACTCCGTCTCCTGAGATTGAACTGCCGCTTAGCGCCGCCGCCAATCAGTCTGATTTGCATCAGGCTAGGCCTATTCCAGTCGATCAGATGCTGCCAGACCAGATTGCGCTTACCGATATTCACCTCGATAATACCGTTCGCCCCGCCATGAGCGCCTTCAAAGACGAGGCTGCCCGGGTAATCGCTAGCCCGATTGCCGATGCGCTGGTCACTGAGCCGCCGTTTAAAGTCGACCCGGCACAGGTCGCTAAAGGGATCGAGGGAGAAGGAGACGCGTTGTGAAGCCGGTTTTTGTCGATACCCACTGTCATTTTGATTTCCCGCCCTTCACCGGCCATGAGCAACACAGCCTGCAACTGGCCGCCGCGGCAGGCGTGCAGCAGCTGATTGTGCCCGCCGTTGAGGCAGACCGCTTTGAGCGGATACTGGCGCTGGCCGATAACCATCCTCAGGTCTTTGCCGCGCTGGGCCTGCATCCGATCTGCATTGAGCGTCACGACGATGCCTCGTTAGCCAACCTTAGCGATCGCCTGGCAGCGGGTCACCCTCGGCTGGTGGCGATTGGCGAAACCGGGCTGGATTTGTACATGGACAACCCCCATTTTGACCGCCAGCAGCGGTTGCTCGAACAACAGTTCAGGCTGGCAAAGCGGCATGATTTGCCGCTGATCCTGCATTCTCGTCGCACTCACGACCCGCTTGCCGCCATGCTGCGCAAGGCCGTTCTGCCCGCCACCGGCGTAGTTCACGGCTTTGCCGGCAGTCTGTCACAGGCGCAGGCCTTTGTGCGTCTCGGATTTGCCATCGGCGTGGGCGGCACTATTACCTATCAGCGGGCGCAGAAAACCCGGCAGGTGATGGCGCAGTTGCCGCTGTCTTCGCTGTTGCTGGAAACCGATGCGCCCGATATGCCATTACAGGGCTTCCAGGGTCAACCGAATCGGCCCGAGCGCGCGGCGTTAGTGTTCGAGACGCTGTGCGAGTTACGGGTTGAATCTCGAGAAGAAATTGCCGAAACGTTGCTCAACAACACCCGCCGGGTGTTCAATCTCCCCGCGTGAATGTTATTTAAATAACACATTTTTTGTGTCTGAATTCCCGAATTACGGCGATTAATTTATTATATTCCTGTGAGTGAAGTCTCGCCCGCGGCCTTAAATGTTATTTAAATAACATAGCGTATTGAGTTACTATCTCCTCTATCGAAAGTTGTCGCTTAATCCACAGTTGTCATGATTGAGGTGTACACTTTTTTCATCGGCCAACAGCGGGTAAACGGCCTCTAATGTGATACAGATCTCATTTTTTTGAGTAACGTTGCAATCAATTTTCATTTTGTGTGAAATACTGCACACCACAAATGGCGCATACCTGTTCCAATAGTTGCGACAGGTAGGTGATTGCCTCTGTCTGCTCGCCAAAATGAGAACTGTTTTTGGCGTTTTCGGCCTGAACATTTTCGACCGTATACGCGGCGCTGACGGCCTGTCAGAACTGAAAATTTTGGAGAGTTTTATGACCGATTTACAAGCAGCGGCGCAGCGTGCGCTGAGCCTGATGGATTTAACCACCCTGAACGATGACGACACCGACGCCAAGGTGATTGCCCTGTGTGAGCAGGCCAAAAGCCCGGCGGGCAACACCGCCGCCATTTGCATTTATCCGCGTTTTATTCCCGCTGCCCGCAAGGCGCTGCGCGAACAGGGTACGCCTGACATCCGCATTGCGACGGTAACCAACTTCCCGCACGGCAATGATGATATCGAGATTGCCGTGGCCGAAACCCGTGCCGCGATCGCCTACGGCGCCGACGAGGTTGACGTGGTATTCCCTTACCGTGCGCTGATTGCCGGTAACGATAAGGTCGGCTTCGAGCTGGTCAGGCAGTGCGCTGAGGCGTGCCATCAGGCCAATATTCTGCTCAAGGTGATTATCGAAACCGGTGAGCTGAAGCAGGCGGCGCTGATCCGCCAGGCCTCCGAGATTGCGATTCGCGCGGGTGCCGATTTCATCAAGACTTCTACTGGCAAAGTCACCGAGAACGCGACGCTGCAAAGCGCCGAACTGATGTTGCAGGTGATTAAAGACCTGAACGTTGCGCAGTCTGTCGGTTTTAAACCGGCGGGTGGCGTAAAGACGGCCGAAGATGCCGCGCAGTATCTGGCGCTGGCCGATAACATTTTAGGCCGCGAATGGGCCGATGCCCGCCACTTCCGCTTTGGTGCCTCAAGCCTGCTCGCTAGCCTGCTGACCACTCTGGGCCACCAGGGCCAGAAATCCGGCAGCGGTTACTAATACGCTGTCAGCGGGGCAGTGAGACTGTCCCGTTTTGTTAGCGGTCTGGTCAATTCCTTAGGGTATTCAAATTAGGGTGAGAACGTGGCATCTGGGCAAAAAACCTTTCTGGCGCAGGAAATAATTCGCAAGAAACGCGATGGGCAACCGCTGAGCGAAGAAGAGATACGCTTTTTTATTAACGGCGTACGCGATAACAAAGTCTCCGAAGGGCAAATTGCCGCGCTGGCAATGACCATCTATTTCAATGATATGAACATGAATGAGCGCGTCGCGCTGACCATGGCGATGCGTGATTCCGGCACGGTGCTGAACTGGAAACAGCTGGCGTTAAACGGGCCGATTGTCGACAAGCATTCTACCGGCGGCGTGGGCGATGTGACGTCGCTGATGCTGGGCCCGATGGTGGCGGCGTGCGGTGGCTACATTCCGATGATTTCCGGCCGCGGATTGGGTCACACCGGCGGCACGCTCGACAAGCTCGAGAGCATTCCGGGGTTCGATATCTTCCCTGACGACGCGCGTTTCAAGAAAATTATTCAGGACGTCGGCGTGGCGATTATTGGCCAGACCAACTCGCTGGCACCGGCCGACAAACGCTTCTACGCGACGCGCGACATTACCGCCACCGTCGACTCTATTCCGCTGATCACCGCCTCAATTTTGGCGAAGAAATTAGCCGAAGGATTGGATGCGTTAGTGATGGATGTCAAAGTAGGCTCTGGGGCATTCATGCCAACCTATGCGCTGTCACAGGATTTGGCGCAGGCGATCGTCGACGTCGCCAACGGGGCAGGCTGCAAGACCACCGCGCTGCTGACCGACATGAATCAGGTGCTGGCCTCCAGCGCCGGTAACGCGGTCGAGGTGCGCGAAGCGGTGCGCTTCCTGACCGGCGAGTATCGCAATCCGCGACTGCTCGAGGTCACTCTGGCACTGTGCGCCGAGATGCTGTTATCCGCCGGACTGGCGCAGAACGACGGCGAGGCGCGCGCCAAACTGCAGGCGGTGCTGGACAATGGCCGCGCAGCAGAAATATTTGGCAGAATGATTGCGGCGCAAAAGGGCCCCATCGACTTTATCGAACATTACGACCGCTATCTGCCGCAGGCTACCCTCAGCCAGATGGTCTATTCCGAGAAAGCGGGCATCGTTAGCGCCATGGACACCCGAGCCTTAGGGCTCAGCGTGGTGGCCCTGGGCGGTGGGCGTCGCCGCGCTACCGACACCATTGACTACAGCGTCGGGTTAACGCAGATGGCGCGGATCGGCCAAAAGATTGACACCCAGCAGCCGCTAGCGATGATCCATGCCAACAGTGAAGAGGCGTGGCAACAGGCGGCTGAAGCGGTGCGTGCCGCGGTGGTGCTCAGCGACGTGGCACCCGAGGCGCAACCGGTGGTCTATCGCCGTATCAGCTAGCGCGCGTGGCCCCGTAAACCCATTGATCAAAACGGCGCTGTCGGGCCGTTTGCAACGCGTAGCAATGCGCAGGAGAGAAAATGAAACGTACATTTATCATGATGTTGGACTCATTTGGCATCGGTGCCAGTGCAGATGCCGAACGCTTTGGTGACGTGGGTTCCGATACGCTGGGCCATATCGCGGCGGCCTGTGCCCGCGGTGAGGCAGACATCGGCCGTAAAGGACCGTTGCACCTGCCGAACATGACCGCGCTGGGCCTGGCAAAAGCCGCCGAGGCCTCGACCGGCCATTTTCCTGAGGGGATGGATGCCGATGCCAGGATAACCGGCGCTTACGCCTATGCGAGCGAGCTGTCATCGGGTAAAGACACGCCGTCGGGCCACTGGGAAATCGCCGGTGTGCCGGTGCTGTTCGACTGGGGATACTTCTCTGAGGTCGAAAATAGCTTCCCGCAGGCGTTGCTCGACAAGCTGGTGGCGCGCGCGGATTTGCCGGGTTATCTCGGCAACTGCCACTCTTCCGGCACCGTAGTGCTGGACGCGCTGGGCGAAGAGCACATGAAAACCGGCAAACCAATTTTCTACACCTCCGCCGATTCGGTGTTCCAGATTGCCTGCCATGAAGAGACCTTCGGCCTCGAACGCCTGTACGCGCTGTGTGAGATTGCCCGCGAGGAGCTGACCGAAGGCGGCTATAACATCGGCCGCGTGATTGCCCGACCGTTTGTTGGCGATAAAAAGGGTCATTTCGAGCGCACCGGTAACCGTCACGATCTGGCGGTAGAGCCGCCTGCGCCGACAATTTTGAAGAAGCTGGTCGACGAAAAGGGCGGTGAAGTGGTGTCGGTTGGCAAGATTGCCGATATCTATGCTCACGTCGGGATCACTAAAAAAATTAAAGCCACCGGTCTGGATGCGCTGTTTGATGCCACGGTGCAGGAAATGAAATTGGCGGCAGACAACACCATCGTCTTCACCAACTTTGTCGATTTCGACTCTTCCTACGGCCATCGCCGCGACGTTGCCGGTTATGCCGCCGCGCTCGAACTGTTCGACCGCCGCCTGCCGGAGCTGTTGGCTCTGGTTAAAGACGAAGACATTATTATTCTGACCGCCGACCACGGCTGTGATCCCACCTGGCGCGGCACCGACCACACCCGCGAGCATATTCCGGTGCTGATCTACGGGCCAAAGGTCAAACCAGGCTTCCTGGGCTATCGCGACACGTTTGCCGATATCGGCCAAACCGTGGCCCGTTACTTTGACCTGTCGCCAATGGAGTATGGAAAGTCCATGCTTTAAAGCGAAATTTTTGAGAAGATTCGCTTATCACACTCGACGTAACCCGATAGATAAAGGGTCAATAATAAAAGGAATGTTTACTATGGCAACGCCACACATCAACGCAGAAATGGGCGACTTCGCTGACGTAGTTCTGATGCCCGGCGATCCGCTGCGTGCGAAACACATTGCAGAAACGTTCCTGGAAGAGGTTAAACAGGTGAACGACGTGCGCGGCATGCTCGGCTTTACCGGCACCTACAAGGGCCGCAAGATCTCGGTAATGGGTCACGGCATGGGCATTCCCTCTTGCTCAATCTATGCCAAGGAGCTGATCACCGAGTTCGGCGTGAAGAAAATCATTCGCGTGGGTTCCTGCGGCGCGGTGCGTGCCGACGTTAAACTGCGCGACGTGGTGATCGGCATGGGTGCCTGCACCGATTCCAAAGTGAACCGCATGCGTTTCAAGGATCACGACTACGCGGCGATTGCCGACTACGACATGGTGCGTCACGCCGCCGATGCGGCCGCGGCCAAAGGCATTAAGGCGCGAGTGGGCAACATCTTCTCCGCCGATCTGTTCTATTCTCCGGATCCGCAGATGTTTGACGTGATGGAAAAGTACGGCATTCTGGGCGTGGAAATGGAAGCCGCGGGTATTTACGGCGTGGCGGCAGAGTTCGGTGCAAAAGCGCTGGCTATCTGTACCGTGTCCGACCACATCCGCAGCGGCGAGCAGACCACCGCCGCCGAGCGCCAGACCACTTTCAACGAGATGATCGAAATCGCCTTAGAATCAGTGCTGCTGGGTGACCAGGCCTAGTTCGCGACGCGAGCGATGCAGTGACAAATAACGGAGGCCTCAGTGCCTCCGTTTTTATTGATAACCGCTTGTTATTCTATTCAAAAACCCTACCATTTCTATTCACTTCTCTTCCAGATTAGTAATAAAATCTATTATTATTAATGTAATAGCGTTATACCTGTACTGAACATTCTATTCACTGTTCTATTCATAGGTGACCCGCGATGACAAACCTTGAAGATCGACTTCGGCAGGGATCGGCCAGCGCGGCAGAACTCATCGCGGCGTTAAACATCAGCCAGCCCACGCTGTCGCGTACCATTAAAGCTTCCCCCACCTGTTGAAAATTGGCCTGGGTAAAAACACGCGCTATGCCTTGTTGAGGGCAGTCGGCGGGGTGAGCCGTTTCCCTATTTACCAGATCAATGAACTCGGCCAGGCGTCGCATATTTCAACGCTATATCCAATATGGCCGGGCGATACCTGCGCGGTAGAGAGTGTCCGCCGGTGAGCAGCGGCAATATGCGCAATGGCGTGATTGAAATAAAATTGGAACCCCTGCTTGGAAAAGCCTGCTGGAGTGAGGCTCAGGTTTGGGCAATAGACTATTGGCGGGCGGTGAGTGGCTGCGAGAGCATCAGCGAGGCGTTTCGCCAACTGGCCAGCCAGATGCTGGCCCAGGTGGAGGGGCTAACGGCGACCATCAACCGTTTCGCCTGACTAGCTTTCTTTGTTCTTTTCGTCGCGATCATCCACAGGCTCGACGCTGCGCTGCAGGTTGCGGTGAGCGGCCTGCACGGCTTCCAGTTCGGCCTCTTCTTCGGGGGTGAGCACGGCTTTCTCTTCGACTCTTTCTTCGGCGATGGCGATCACCAGCGGTTCATTATTGTGCGCCGGTAAGTCATCGTCTTCATCACGCTCCCTCAAGCGCGTGCTGGCGGTGAGCAAGAACGGCGACTGTTCCCAGCGGCTGCGACGTCCCTGTAGCAGGCTACGGGCCAGGATAATGCCGATCGCCAGCGAAAGCAGCATCATCAGGCGCAGCAGGTTAGTGGTGTTATCGACCTGTTTAGCCTCGGTAGCCAACACGTGGGTATCCAGCGTCATGCGCAGGAAACCGCTCGGACCGTCCTTATCACCGATCGGTTGCACAATCTGGTGATTGAAATAGCTGCCCGCGCGTTTGCCGTCGAGCGCCAGCCGATCGCGCACCGGTACGGTCTCACCGGCGTGGGCAATCAACGAGCCGTCGAGCTGGTAGACGCTGGCATCGAGTATGCGACTCTGATCGGTAAGTTGATTTAAAATAGTAGTAATCTGGGCAATATCCGCGCCATCATTCTGGCTGTCCATCAGCGGTGCCAGCGAGAATGCAACCTGGCGAGCCAGCGTCTGAGTCAGCTGTTCGACCTGTTGAGATCGCGCTAACTGGTGGCCTAGGCTAAAATAGGACGCGCCTTGCATTAATAAAACTAATAAAGCTAAGCAAATCAGCACGATAACCGTGCGGTGTCTGCGAAGTTTCAGTTTGGCCTCTGCCATTCTGTTTCCTTAAGGTATTCGACCACTTTAATGTTGCCAGAAGCGTTAGCGATAAGGTAGCTTGATGCGTCGTTTTATCGCGGCCCCTCTGTTTTTCGACAGAGTATTTGCTCTTACAGGAGAAATCATGCCAAACCGTCTGACCTATTGCGATCTTCCTTCCGAGATCCACCAATGGCCGGGACTTCCACTTTCACTCAGCGGTGACGAAGTGATGCCGCTCGATTACCGGGCCGGACACACTGGTTGGCTCCTGTACAGTAGAAAGCTCGATAAACTCAGTATCAGCCGTTTCCAGAGCCAGCTCGGCCGCGCTCTGGTCGTAGTAAGCGCCTGGATGGTTGAAGACTATCAGGTGGTGCGCCTTGCCGGTCCCCTCACGCCAGACGTGTTCGAACTGGCGGAACAGTTTGAGTTCGATATCACTCCGCTGCATAAGGTGCCGCACTTGCGCACGCCGGGCCTGTTGGTAATGGACATGGATTCTACGGCAATCGAGATCGAATGCATCGATGAAATTGCCAAGTTGGCCGGCGTGGGCGAGCAGGTGGCCGAGGTCACCGAGCGGGCAATGCGCGGCGAGCTCGATTTCGCCGCCAGTTTGCGCCAGCGGGTAGGCACCTTAAAAGATGCCGACGCCAATATTCTGCTCAAGGTGCGTGAAACGCTGCCGTTGATGCCGGGCCTGCGCCAGATGGTGGCGCGCCTGCAAGCGCTGGGCTGGCACGTGGCGATCGCCTCCGGCGGTTTCACTTACTATGCCAGCTATCTTCGCGACGAACTGGACCTGGTGGCCGCGGTGGCTAACGAGCTGGAAATCTACGACGGCAAGCTGACCGGTCAGGTGCTAGGGCCGATCGTGGATGCCCAATACAAGGCCGATACTCTGCTGTCGCTGGCCGAAAAACTGGGTATTCCTGTCGAGCAAACCGTGGCGATTGGCGACGGGGCGAACGATCTGAAAATGATGTCAGTGGCAGGACTGGGCGTCGCTTTCCACGCGAAGCCGAAGGTTTACGCACAGGCCGAGGTCTGCATTCGTCATGCCGACCTGATCGGCCTGCTGTGTATTCTCAGCGGCAGCGTGGCGTAATTTGATCAACGGGGCGTCCGCGCCCCCAACGAGGTAAGTTGTGGCAAAAGCAGCAAAACGAGCGTTCGTCTGTAATGAATGTGGCGCAGATTATCCGCGCTGGCAGGGCCAATGCAGCGCCTGCCAGGCCTGGAACTCCATTACCGAAATCCGTTTGTCTGCTTCCCCAACCGTGGCTCGCAACGAGCGTCTCACCGGCTATGCGGGTGATGCGGGCGTTAGCCGCGTGCAGAAGCTGTCGGAAATCAGCCTTGATGAAACCCCGCGCTTCAGCACCGGTTTTAAAGAATTTGACCGCGTGCTTGGCGGCGGCGTGGTGCCGGGCAGTGCGATCCTGATCGGCGGTAATCCCGGTGCCGGTAAAAGTACGCTGCTGTTGCAGATCCTCTGCAAGCTCGGCGAAAGCATGAAAACATTGTATGTCACCGGCGAAGAGTCCCTTCAGCAGGTGGCGATGCGCGCCCATCGTTTAGGCCTGCCGACGGCCAGCATGAACATGCTGTCCGAAACCAGCATCGAGCAGATCTGCCAGATTGCCGATCAGGAGCAGCCGAAACTGATGGTGATCGACTCCATTCAGGTGATGCATATGGCGGATATCCAGTCGTCACCGGGCACCGTGGCGCAGGTGCGTGAAAGTGCCGCCTATCTGACCCGCTATGCCAAGACGCGCGGCGTGGCGATCGTGATGGTGGGCCACGTGACGAAAGACGGTTCTCTGGCCGGTCCGAAGGTGCTTGAGCACTGTATCGACTGTTCGGTGCTGCTCGACGGCGATGCCGATTCGCGTTTTCGCACCATTCGCAGCCATAAGAACCGTTTTGGCGCGGTCAACGAGCTGGGGGTGTTTGCCATGACCGAACAGGGCCTGCGCGAAGTGAATAACCCGTCGGCTATTTTCCTCAGTCGCGGCGATGAGGTCACCTCGGGCAGCTCGGTGATGGTGCTGTGGGAGGGAACGCGACCGCTGCTGGTCGAGATCCAGGCCTTGGTCGATCACTCGATGATGGGCAATCCCCGTCGCGTGGCGGTTGGGCTGGAGCAGAACCGCTTAGCCATTCTATTGGCGGTACTGCATCGCCACGGCGGGCTGCAGATGGCGGATCAGGACGTGTTCGTCAACGTGGTGGGCGGCGTGAAAGTCACCGAAACCAGCGCTGACCTGGCGCTGCTGATGTCGCTGGTGTCGAGCCTGCGCGACAGGCCGCTGCCGCAGGATCTGGTGGTGTTTGGTGAAGTCGGGCTATCCGGTGAGATTAGGCCGGTGCCGAGCGGGCAGGAGCGAATTGCCGAGGCCGCCAAGCACGGTTTTAAACGCGCCATTGTGCCGCACGCTAACGTGCCGAAAAGGGTGCCAGAAGGCATGAAAGTCTACGGCGTTAAGAAGCTGGCAGACGCGCTGGCTATCCTCGAGGATCTCTAATTAACACAAGGACCCGCTATGCCGCAGTTTGATTATCTTAAGGCAGCGATTAAGCAACAGGGACGCACGCTGCAGCAGGTGGCGGAGGCCAGCGGCATGACCAAGGGTTACCTGAGTCAGCTGTTGAACGACAAGATTAAAAGCCCCAGCGCACAGAAGCTGGAGGCGTTACATCGCTTTCTGGACCTGGAATTCCCGCGCCGCGAAAAGAAAATCGGCGTGGTGTTCGGCAAGTTTTATCCGCTGCATACCGGCCATATCTATCTTATCCAGCGCGCCTGTAGCCAGGTCGACGAGTTACACATCATTCTCGGCTATGACGAACCGCGCGATCGTGAGCTGTTCGAGAACAGTTCAATGTCGCAACAGCCGACGCTGAGCGACCGCCTGCGCTGGCTGCTGCAAACCTTTAAGTATCAGAAAAATATTCATATTCATGCTTTTAACGAAGAGGGCATGGAGCCGTATCCGCACGGCTGGGACGTGTGGAGTCAGGGCATTAGCGCCTTTATGCAACAGAAGGGCATTCAGCCCAACACCATTTACACCAGCGAAGAGCACGACGCGCCGCGCTATCGCGAACACCTTGCCATTGATACGGTGCTGATTGATCCGCAGCGATCGTTTATGAAGATCAGCGGCTCGCAGATCCGTCGCGATCCGTTCCGCTATTGGGATTATATTCCCACCGAGGTGAAGCCTTTCTTCGTGCGCACCGTGGCGATACTCGGCGGCGAGTCCAGCGGCAAGTCTACCCTGGTCAATAAGTTAGCCAATATCTTTAACACCACCAGCGCCTGGGAATATGGCAGAGATTACATTTTCTCTCACCTCGGCGGTAACGAGATGGCGCTGCAATTTTCCGACTATGACAAAATTGCGCTGGGCCAGGCACAGTACATTGATTTTGCGGTTAAATACGCCAACAAAGTGGCGTTTATCGACACCGACTTCTTGACCACTCAGGCCTTTTGCAAGAAATACGAAGGCCGCGAGCACCCGTTTGTGCAGGCGCTGATCGACGAATACCGTTTTGATCTGGTGATTTTACTGGAGAACAACACGCCGTGGGTGGCTGACGGGCTGCGCAGCCTCGGCAGCTCGTTGGATCGCACCGAGTTTCAAACCATGCTGGTGGAGATGATGGAGAAGAACAATATTCAGTTCACCCACGTCACCGCGTCTGATTACGATCGGCGTTTCCTCGACTGCGTGGAGCTGGTGCAGAATTTGTTGGGCGATGAAGGCACCACTATGGGTTCCTGAGTCTGGATTGACCGCGGTAACAGGCCGCAGAGTGCGGCCTGGTTAACTTTTTGCCGTGAGCGCTGCCGAGCCGCTTAGAAGGTCACCACGACCTTGCCCTGCATGTGGCCGTCGAGCACTTTGTCGTGCGCGGCCTGAATGCTTTCCACGCTCAGTCCGCTAATCGTTTCGGTCAGCGTTGTCGCCACCTTACCCTCGTCAACTAACTGCGCCACCTGCTGCAAAATATGGCCCTGCTCGCCGATATCAGCGGTGTGGTACATGCTGCGGGTAAACATAAACTCCCAGTGCAGCGAGGCGCTCTTCAGTTTCAGCGGATTTTGATCCAGTGGTTTTTCGTTCTCAACGATGGTGCAGATCTTGCCCAATGGCGCAATCAGCTTGCCGATCGCCTCCCAGTGGCCGTCGGTATCATTGAGGCAGAAAATGTAATCTACCTGCTTGATGCCCTGCTTTTCCAGCTCGCCGACCAGGTCTTTATAGTTCACCGTTAGGCTGGCGCCGCGTGCTTTACACCAGGCGGCGGACTCCGGGCGGGAAGCGGTGGCAATAATCTTCACCTTGCTGCGCTGGGCGGCAAACGGGATCGCCAGCGACCCCACGCCACCGGCACCGCCGATAATCAACAGCGTTTTCTCCACGCCCGCGTTGTGGATCTGTAACTGCTCGAACAGGCCTTCCCAGGCGGTGAGGGCGGTTAACGGCATCGCCGCGGCCTCGGCCCAGTTCAGTGAGCTCGGTTTTTTAGACACGATACGGTAGTCAATCAGCTGCTGGCTGGCGTTGCTGCCCGGGCGCGTGATATCACCGGCGTACCACACTTCGTCACCCGCGCTGAATCCGCTGACGTTTGAGCCGACCGATTTCACGACGCCGCTGGCGTCCCAGCCCAGCACTTTAGGCTGTTCGAGGCCGTTTTTAACCGCGCCCTTGTGCACCTTGGTGTCTACCGGATTAATCGATACGGCTTTCACTTCCACCAGCAGATCGTGTTCGCCCACTTCCGGCTGTGGCAGCTCGATGGCGATAAACTGCTTCGGGTTTTTTGGATCTACGGCAATCGCTTTAATACTCATAGCACCACTCCAATAATGTGTAGAATTTCGATTAACTGACCCCATTGTAGTCGTTGTCAAACCGGCTGATAAGACAAACGCGGCTGAAGATAGTGTCATCAAGTGCTGTGGGCAGCGCCGCAGGCAATAAAAAACCCGGGCTGACTGCGCCCGGGTTAATGTGATCAGCAAGAAGCTTACTTGGTGATCTTTTTGTATTTGATGCGACGTGGCTCCAGCGCTTCTGCACCCAGCGTACGTTTTTTGTATTCTTCGTATTCGGTAAAGTTACCTTCGAAGAACTCAACTTTACCCTCATCCTGATAGTCGAGGATGTGGGTAGCGATACGGTCGAGGAACCAACGGTCATGGGAAATAACCATCGCACAGCCCGGGAACTCCAGCAGGGCGTTTTCCAGCGCGCGCAGGGTTTCGATATCCAGGTCGTTGGTTGGCTCATCGAGAAGCAGCATGTTACCGCCCACCTGCAGCAGCTTAGCCAGGTGCAGACGACCGCGCTCACCGCCGGACAGCTCGCCGACGCGTTTACCCTGATCGACGCCCTTAAAGTTAAAGCGGCCGACGTAGGCACGGCTTGGCATTTCGGTCGTACCGATGCGCATGATGTCCTGACCGCCGGACACTTCTTCCCACACGGTTTTACCGTTATCCATCGAGTCACGGAACTGATCGACAGACGCCAGCACCACGGTATCACCCAGCTCGATATTACCGCCGTTAGGCTGTTCCTGACCTGACATCATGCGGAACAGGGTAGATTTACCCGCACCGTTCGGACCGATGATGCCAACGATCGCGCCTTTCGGCACCGAGAAGGACAAATCATCAATCAGAACGCGGTCACCGTAAGACTTGCTCAGGTTGGTAACTTCGACCACTTTATCGCCCAGACGTGGGCCCGGTGGAATAAACAGTTCGTTGGTTTCGTTACGCTTCTGGTATTCGGTATTGTTCAGCTCTTCGAAGCGAGACAGACGCGCCTTGCCCTTGGACTGCTGGCCTTTAGCGCCTTTGCGCACCCACTCCAGCTCTTTCTCAATCGATTTACGACGAGCGGCTTCGGAAGAGGCTTCCTGCGCCAGGCGTTGGTCTTTCTGCTCCAGCCAGGAAGAGTAGTTGCCTTCCCACGGAATACCTTCACCACGGTCAAGCTCGAGGATCCAACCGGCGACGTTATCCAGGAAGTAACGGTCGTGGGTAATCGCTACCACGGTGCCTTCGAAGTCGTGCAGGAAGCGTTCCAGCCAGGCCACGGATTCGGCATCCAGGTGGTTAGTCGGTTCGTCGAGCAGCAGCATTTCCGGCTTTTCGAGCAGCAGGCGGCACAGGGCCACGCGGCGGCGCTCACCACCGGAAAGGTTGGCAATCTTGGCGTCCCAGTCCGGCAGGCGCAGCGCATCGGCGGCACGTTCCAGCTGCGCGTTCAGGTTGTGACCGTCGTGAGCCTGGATAATCTCTTCCAGCTTGCCCTGTTCGGCGGCCAGCTTGTCAAAATCAGCGTCCGGGTCGGCATAAAGCGCGTAAACGTCATCCAGGCGCTTCAAGGCACCTACGACTTCCGCCACCGCTTCTTCAACTGACTCACGGACGGTGTGTTCCAGGTTCAGCTGAGGTTCCTGTGGCAGGTAGCCAATTCTCAGGCCAGGCTGCGGGCGCGCTTCGCCCTCGATGTCGGTATCGATGCCGGCCATGATGCGCAGCAGGGTTGATTTACCTGAACCGTTCAGGCCGAGCACGCCGATTTTGGCCCCCGGGAAGAAACTCAGAGAAATATTCTTCAGAATATGGCGCTTTGGCGGGACGACTTTGCCAAGGCGGTGCATGCTGTATACGTATTGAGCCACGTTGTTTTGAGCCTCTTGCTTGCAGGCCGGTTGCTGTGAACAGGTCAGGTTGACGCTGAGCGCACTCCGGCAGATTAATTTCAGCCCCGCCTGACTGCGGCAAGACTGATAGATGTTCAGACTGCGAAGTTTAGCCTGTTTCAGCCTAACTCTCACCCCCCAACGGCAAATAGATCTGCCCGCAGGGAAAAGGCTAAACCGAGGCAAATTCTTCAAACTGTGTAAAGTTTAAGGCGTTGGGCGGGCATTCCTTCATTTCTGCTGATGAATAGATTAGCGTATGCACTATCTATTCATCAGCACGGTCGATAAGCAACACAATCAGCGAGGATAAGGCAAGTATGGTCAAGGCGGACAAGTGGCGATTACTGACGGTGGGGCTGCTATTAGCGACAGCCGCGGGCGCGGCACATGCGGATTCTCTCGACGCTCAGCGTCAGCGCTATATGCAGATTAAACAGGCCTGGGATGCGGATCAGTTGGACGTGGTGAGTCAGCTGATGCCGACGCTGACCGACTATCCGCTCTATCCTTATCTCGAGTATCGCGAGCTGACGCAGAATATCGCGCTGGACACGCCGCAGCAGATAAGCGCCTTCGTGCAGGCTAACCCGACGCTGCCGCCGGCCCGCTCGTTGCCCGCTCGTTTCGTTAATGAGTTGGCTAATCGACAAGACTGGCAGGGATTGCTGGCCTTTAGCCCGCAGGCCCCGAAACCGGTAGCCGCGCGCTGTAACTACTATTTCGCCAAGTGGTCTACCGGCCAGCAGCAGGTGGCGATGGATGCGGCCAAGGATATCTGGCTGACCGGCACCTCTCTGCCCAACGCCTGCGATAAGCTGTTTACCGTCTGGCAGCAGGCCGGTAATCAAACCGCCTTGACCACGCTGCAACGCATCGGCCTGGCGATGAAGGCCGGTAACGCTAATCTGGTTATTTTCCTTGCCAAACAGCTGCCGCCTGATTATCAGACCATGAGCGATGCGCTGATCGCCTTACAAAACGATCCGACCAGCGTTGAAGGCTTTGCCCGCACCGTCGGGCCCACCGATTTTACTCGCAGTGCGGTCAGCATCGCTTTCACCCGCGTGGCGCGCGACAACGTCGAGGATGCCCGTTCGATGCTGCCGACTCTGGTGCGGTTGCAGAAAATGGACGACAGCGATCGGCTGGCCATGGAGGAAACCATCGCCTGGCATTATATGGGCAGCGACGCGACGCCTGAACAGGCCGCGTGGCGTGATAGCGTGATCTTACGCAGCAACTCGACCTCGCTGGTCGAGCGGCGGATCCGTATGGCCCTGGCCACCGGCGATCAACAGGGTTTGTCACGCTGGATGGCGCGACTGCCCGCCGATGCGCAGCAGGAAGACGAATGGCGCTACTGGCAGGCTTCGCTGCTGATCGACCAGGGTAAACGCGCTCAGGGTCAGAGCATACTGCGCACCCTGATGCAGGGTCGCGGATTCTACCCGATGGCGGCGGCGCAGAAGCTCGGCGTGCCTTACCCGATGGTGATACTGGTCGCGACCAAGCCGGACACTGACCTCGATAAATCGCCAGAGATCGCCCGCGTTCGCGAGCTGATGTATTGGAACATGGATAACCTGGCGCGCACCGAATGGACCTATCTGGTGCAGAGCCGCAGCAAGCCACAGCAGGAGGCGCTGGCGCGCTATGCCTATGAGAAAGGCTGGCCGGAGCTGAGCGTGCAGGCCACTATCGCCGGTAAGCTGTGGGATTATCTGCAGGAGCGTTTCCCGCTGGCATGGTCGCCGCAGTTCCAGCAGGCCACCGCCAACAAAGGCATCACTCAAAGCTATGCGATGGCGATTGCCCGTCAGGAAAGCGCCTGGAACCCGATGGCTCGTTCGCCGGTTGGCGCAGCGGGCCTGATGCAGTTAATGCCCGCCACCGCGGAGCATACGGTGCAGATGAACGCGATCCCAGGCTACAGCAACAGCAGTCAGCTGCTTGACCCGCAGACCAATATCACCATCGGCACCGGGTATCTGGAGTACGTTTACCAGATGTTTGGCCGCAACCGCATTTTGTCGAGCGCGGCTTACAATGCCGGACCTTCAAGGGTGAATACCTGGTTGGGCAATACGCAGGGGCAGGTCGATGCGGTGGCGTTTATCGAAAGCATTCCATTCTCTGAAACTCGCCGGTATGTTAAAAATGTGTTAGCATATGATGCATTCTATCGCTACTTTTTACATCAGCCAGCCAAAATCTTAACCGATGCGGAGTGGCAGAGGCGTTACTGATTTTTGTCCCGATTATGCTATGCTGCTGTACTAGTTTAATAGTATGGCAGCGCATTCATGGCACAACATTCGGTAAATGACCCGGCTCTTTCTCAACAAGGCAATGAGGACTGGCAATGTTTTTTGACATTGCTGCAGCAATCTTTTGCTGAAAATCTGCACTATTCACTGCTTCAGCTGTTTCTAACGCCTGACGAACGCACGGCGCTCGGCACGCGGTTACGCATTATTGAAGAGTTGATGAAGGGTGAGATGAGTCAGCGGGAGTTGAAGAATCAATTGGGTGCGGGAATTGCGACTATTACACGCGGCTCTAACGGTCTAAAATCTGCGCCGCCCGAGCTGAAAGCCTGGCTGGCAGCGCAGTTGTTAACCCCGGACGACGAGCAAGGTGTCTAATCGTCCGCGTTGAGCCATCAGTGTGTCTGTGAACGCGTCTGATAAATCACGTTATGGAAGGGCGCCAGGGCCAATACCAGCGCCTGATGATACACGCTGGTACGCGTCAGTTTACCCGCGGTGAAGATGCCAATCGCACCGCCTTTGCGTTTAACTTCGGCAATTCCAGAAAGTTTTTCCATTTCGTCGCCCAATTCACTCCCCTGATTTATCTCCTGTAATATAATTTCAGGCAACATAAGGCTGGCAGAGCGCGATTCGCCGCGTTGGTGCATGTTTTCTATCACCATCCAGGCAAAGGTCATGTTGTCTTCGATACCGGCTTCGATACCGACCCAGAAGTCCGCTTCGGGGCGAACCTGGCGAGCGCTAATGACGCGATGTCTTGCGCCGGTGCGGGTTTCAATGCTGCCGATAGGCTGATCGGCAACGCCGCTGTCGACGTCAATGCCTTCAATACGGAAAGCGTCGGCGCCGAAGATGTCCTCAAAAGCCAGGGCAATTGCGTTAATTTTTGCTGGGTTAGTCGTAGCAGCGATAACGTGATACATAGATTTTGGGTCCTTAGCTTATTTCACGCAGTATAACGGAAAAAACTCATGTTACAGGTATATCTCGTCCGTCATGGCGAAACTGAATGGAATGCCGCACGTCGAATTCAAGGTCAGTCTGACAGTCCATTAACAGAAAAAGGCGTCTTTCAAGCTAAGCAAATTGCTGAAAGGGTGCGCAATGAGGGTATCACACATGTGATATCAAGCGATCTGGGGCGAACAAAACGGACGGCACAAATTATTGCCGATGCCTGTGGCTGCGAAATCACTACCGATCCGCGCCTGCGTGAGCTGCACATGGGCGTGCTGGAAACTCGCGAGCTAGACAAACTGTCGTCGAGAGAAGAGGCCTGGCGCAAGCAGATGGTTGATGGTACGCCTGAAGGCCGCATTCCTGAAGGTGAAACCATGAGCGAGCTGGCGACGCGCATGCACGAGGCGCTCAACAGCTGTCTGAACCTGCCTGCGGGCAGCAAGCCGCTGCTGGTGAGTCACGGTATTGCATTGGGATGTCTGGTCAGTACGCTGCTCGGGCTGCCTGCTCACGCCGAGCGTCGCCTGCGCTTGCGCAACTGTTCGCTCTCGCGTGTCGATCATCAGCAAAGCGCCTGGTTGGCCAACGGGTGGGTGGTGGAGACCGCGGGAGATATAGCTCATCTTGACCAGCCGGCGCTGGACGAAATTCAGCGCTAAAGACGGATGATCGCCTGGAAATGACCGCTAGCGTTTGTCAGGAACGGGGGGGATTCGGGTGAGATTGAGTGCGAAGAACGGGTACCTAAACAGGCGCAGGCAGGTTTGAATTCCTGTCGCGTCTGTTTAGACATTAGCGACGAATTGGGATCAGATAATCGCAATCCAGCTCTGTTGGCGGCTCGCTACCCATGGTTTTACGCGTAGGGTGGAAGCGTTCGATATCCTGACCCTTGCGGCGCGTCAGTTTCAACATCGGTAAGCAGGTGGTGTAAAGCGTTAGGATAAACTCCTGCAAGCCCTGCGGTGTCCCCTTGAAGCGAAACAGCGCGAACTCCCCTCCGCTGAGCACAATCTCTTTACCTTCTGTCATATTATCAGTGAGATAGCTAGGCTCGATGGCGGTAGTGTACAGCACTTCCTGTTCGTCGTCTTTATCCTGGCTTGGTCGTGAATGATGAAGACCGTACAGCAGCGGCGGCAACTCGGTGGTTTCGCCAATGTACTGACGCCAGAAATGATCGCGCATTTCATTACGATAGGTTGTAATTTGTTCCAACGTGCAGGAATAGGTCTGCGTTACGCCGATGAGGTGTTTTTCTGGCAGAGACAGGAATTCCGGCTGCGGCAGAATAAACGCGCCAAGGCGAATAGGCGGACAGATCCCAAAGGAGTGCCAGTCTTCAGAACGACGGTACAGCGCGGGCGTCTGTGCAAACTGTTTTTTGAAAGCGCGGGTGAAAGTCTGTTGCGAGTCAAAACGGTATTGCAGAGCAATATCAAGAATTGGACGACCCGTCAGACGCAGTGCCACTGCAGCTTTTGAAAGCCTGCGAGCTCGAATGTAAGCACCGATAGCATTATTCGTGACATCCTTGAACATCCGCTGCAAGTGCCATTTCGAATAGCCTGCTTTTGCTGCAACGTTGTCGAGTGATAACGGCTGGTCTAAATGTGTTTCTAACCAGCTGAGAAGATCACGAATGATTCCTGCTTGATCCATAGATCATCCTCGTTGAACTAATATAGGCATAGAGTGTTGTTAACCCGTTTATAATAGCAATTTTTCAACATTAAGACTCGCAGATATTTTTTAGCATACTGTGCGATTTTGAGCTAAAGGTGGCGTACTGTTTTTCGAATTTGTGACCTCGCGCAGGTTGCCAGAATGTTACAATCGTCTAATTCCATAACGTAAGGATTTCAGGTAACTCAATGAAAAAAAGTCTAATTTTTGCTCTTGGCATGATGTCGCTCTTCTCGCTCGCCGCACGGGCCGAACAAATCGGTTCGGTCGATACGGTGTTCAAACTTTTTGGTCCAGATCATAAAATTGTGGTTGAAGCCTTCGATGATCCCGATGTTAAAAATGTAACCTGTTATATCAGTCGCGCTAAAACCGGCGGGATCAAGGGCGGCCTGGGACTGGCGGAGGATACGTCGGACGCGGCAATTTCATGCCAGCAGATTGGCCCGGTTGAGGTGTCTGATGATATCAAGAAGGCGGGAGATAAAGGGACGGTGGTATTCAAACAGCGCACGTCGTTAATCTTCAAGAAACTGCAGGTGGTGCGTTTTTACGATCCAAAACGCAACGCGCTGGTTTATCTGAGCTATTCCGACAAAGTTGTCGACGGCTCACCGAAGAATGCCATCAGTGCGGTGCCGATTATTCCCTGGGGTAATCGCTAACCATTATAAAGCAGCTAAGGCCAGCGCTAGCTGGCCTTTTTACTGGTTACAGACCGGTTGGCAACCCGTTTGTTAACGATTATCTGGCTCCCGAAGCCTGGTGGCCCCGGAGGCAGATTTTAATCTTCCAGGTCGCCGCAGAAGCGATAACCTTCACCGTGAATGGTGGCAATAATCTCTGGGGTATCCGGCGTCGCTTCGAAATGCTTACGGATACGACGGATCGTTACGTCAACGGTGCGGTCATGCGGCTTAAGCTCGCGGCCGGTCATTTTCTTCAGCAAATCGCCACGGGTCTGGATCTTGCCCGGATTTTCACAGAAATGCAGCATTGCGCGGAATTCACTGCGTGGCAGCTTGTACTGGTCACCCGCAGGGCTCACCAGAGAGCGGCTGTTGATATCCAGCTCCCAACCGTTAAAGCGATAGCTTTCAACCAGACGACGCTCTTCACCCTGCGGGCTCAGATTCATGGTGCGGGAAAGCAGGTTGCGAGCACGAATAGTCAGCTCATGCGGGTTAAACGGCTTGGTCAGATAGTCGTCTGCGCCGTACTGCAGGCCGACGATTTTATCGACTTCGTTGTCGCGGCCGGTCAGGAACATCAGCGCCACGTTGTTTTTCTCGCGCACTTCTTTCGCCAACAGCAGGCCATTTTTGCCCGGCAGGTTAATGTCCATCAACACCAGGTTGATATCGTTTTCGGACATGATGTGATGCATCTCGGCACCGTCACTGGCTTCGAAAACCGTATAGCCTTCTGCCTGAAAAATACTTTTTAAAGTATTACGTGTTACTAATTCGTCTTCGACGATAAGAATTTGGGGGGTCTGCATTTTTGTTACCTAAGATTGCCAACAAATAGAAAATAGGAGTACAGAAGTCTTTGATATACAGATGAATTCGACAGTCTCTAGTTCGGTTTCACTCGTCACAGGACTAAAGTACGTAAACGCATTCTTGGTACACTTTCCATCAACGGCAACAACATTGCCAGCTCATTTGGGATACCACATCCTGCAGTCCCGTAGGTACCTTGAGCGGCGCATATCCTAACCCTATTAACAGCAATATAACAGCGAGTACCGAAACTGCCACTCAACAAAACTACGCTTTGTTGACATATATCAATTTCAATTGTAGCACGGTAAAAGAAAGGTGAAAAATACTTAAAATCCTGCACCGGACGTTCACATTTTGCTGATTATTAGAAAATTATGATAAATAAATAACCTTAAGTTTCAAAAAATTTAACAAGTTAGGTTATTGCTGCTATCAGTCTGATTTATAATTATAATTAATCAATGACCTGCGCTCAGGAACTATTCAACCGCGCATCTGCGGGAGGCGGGCTTTTTCTCTCCCCTTTGCGACGACATATTCGAAGACTGTTAAACGGATGTGAATTATAATTGTGCCTGTCTCGATTGTCTGTTGCCTTAAATAAAATGAAATGGCGACCTACTGTTGATCTTTAATCTTCATTTTTCAGAGGTAGCTCATGCAACTCCATATTATTCTCGTCTCACCGGCGCGCCCTGAAAATGTGGGCGCTGCGGCGCGGGCAATGAAAACCATGGGTTTTGCCTCGTTACGCATCGTTGAAAGCCAGGCCCATCTGCAGCCTGAAGCCGGCTGGGTAGCGCACGGTTCCGGCGAAATACTGCATAATGCTCAGCATTTCAACAGCCTGAAAGAGGCGCTGGCCGACATTGATTTCACCGTGGCCACCACCGCGCGCAGCCGTGCGCGTTTTCATTATTACTGCACGCCGCAGGAGCTCGAGGTTCAGCTCAGCGAGCGCAAGAGTTGGGTCAATAATGCGGCGCTGGTGTTTGGACGCGAGGATTCCGGCCTGACCAACGAAGAGCTCGCGCTGGCCGACCTGTTGACCGGTGTGCCGATGGTGGCCGATTATCCGTCGTTGAATCTGGGACAGGCGGTGATGGTGCTCTGCTATCAGCTGTCTTCTTTAAACGCGTTGGCGCAGAAACAGGCCGTGCAGGCGGTGCCCGCTCAGTTGGATGCGCTGCGGGCGCGAGTGTCACGTTTGCTGGTCAATATTGACGCCCAGGATGACCAAAAAATGGCCGACTGGTTGCAGCAAAGATTGGGCGTTCTCGAACAAAGAGACGCCGCTATGTTGCACACTTTGCTGCACGATATCGAAAAAAAATTAGCCCGCTGAGCCGGGCGGCCGATCGCCGCTCGTTGAGTGTTTTCTCTATCACTTATGCCAAAAAGTAGTTTTATTATCTAAAAATGGTCCGATGAGGCGGTGTTATTCGCTGCTCAGTTGTTGGCCATTTTTGAGGCGAAAAATAGAAAAAAATTGACTTGAGGGCCCTTATGCTTTAGCTATTGGGGCAGACAGAGTAAAAACTAACAAGACAAACACAATAAAAAATGCGAAACATCAGCCTGAATACAACAATTATTACCACCACCATTACCATCGGTACTGGGGCGGGCTGACGCGTACAGGAAAAACAGAAAAAAGCCCGCACCTAACCAGTGCGGGCTTTTTTTTCGGCTAATTTCTCTCAATATGAGAGTAGGAGAAACCAGAAATGCGAGTGTTGAAATTTGGCGGGACTTCAGTAGCAAATGCCGAACGCTTCCTGCGGGTCGCGGAGATCATGGAGAGCAATGCAAGTCAGGGACAGGTCGCTACGGTATTGTCAGCCCCTGCTAAAATTACCAATCACCTGGTCGCAATGATCGAAAAAACCGTTGCCGGGCAGGATATTCTGCCGATCATGAGCGATGCAGAACGCATTTTTGCCGACTTGATTAACGGACTGGCGGACGCCTTGCCAGGCTTTGACCTGCCGGCGACCAAAATGTTTGTCGAGCAGGAATTTGGCCAGCTTAAGCAGCTGTTGCACGGCATTGGCCTGCTAGGCCAGTGCCCGGACAGCGTTAACGCCAGCATCATCTGCCGGGGCGAAAAGCTGTCTATCGCCATCATGGAGGCGGTGTTTAAAGCCAAGGGCTACGGCGTAACGGTGATCAACCCGGTCGAGAAGCTGTTGGCGGTGGGCCATTACCTCGAATCTACCGTTGATATCAACGAATCTACCCGCCGTATTGCCGCCAGCAATATTCCCGCCAGCGATATCGTGCTGATGGCCGGTTTCACCGCCGGTAACGACAAGGGCGAGCTGGTGGTGCTGGGCCGTAACGGCTCCGACTATTCCGCTGCGGTGCTGGCAGCCTGCCTGCGCGCCGACTGTTGCGAAATTTGGACCGACGTTGACGGCGTCTACACCTGTGATCCGCGCACCGTGCCGGACGCACGCCTGCTGAAGTCGATGTCCTATCAGGAGGCGATGGAGCTGTCGTACTTCGGTGCCAAGGTGCTGCACCCGCGCACTATCACGCCGATCGCCCAGTTCCAGATCCCTTGCCTGATCAAAAACACGTCTAATCCGCAGGCTCCGGGCACGCTGATCGGTAGCCATAGCGCGGGCAGCGAGTTTGAAGACAAAAATACGCCGGTAAAAGGCATCACCAATCTGAATAACATGGCGATGATTAACGTTTCCGGTCCGGGAATGAAAGGCATGATCGGCATGGCCGCCCGCGTGTTCGCAGTGATGTCGCGCACCGGCATCTCGGTGGTGTTGATCACTCAGTCCTCTTCCGAATACAGCATCAGCTTCTGCGTGCCGCAGGGCGAGCTGGTTCGCGCTCGTAAGGCGCTGGAAGACGAATTCTATCTGGAACTCAAAGACGGCCTGCTCGAGCCGCTGGATGTCACCGAAAAATTGGCGGTCATCTCCGTCGTAGGTGACGGTATGCGCACGCTGCGCGGTATCTCGGCGAAGTTCTTCTCCGCTCTGGCGCGGGCCAATATCAATATCGTGGCGATTGCGCAAGGTTCTTCCGAGCGTTCAATCTCGGTGGTGGTGAACAATGAAGACGCCACCATGGGCGTGCGTGTAAGCCATCAGATGCTGTTCAATACCGATCAGGTGATCGAGGTATTCCTGGTTGGCGTAGGCGGCGTAGGCGGGGCGTTGATCGAGCAGATCCGCCGTCAGCAGGCGTGGTTGAAAGCCAAGCATATTGATCTCCGGGTATGCGGTATCGCCAACTCGCGCGTGATGCTGACCAACGTGCACGGTATTGCGCTGGAAAACTGGCGTGACGAACTGGGCGCGGCCACCGAGACCTTTAACGTCGGGCGTCTGATCCGCCTGGTGAAAGAGTACCATTTGCTGAACCCGGTGGTGGTCGACTGTACCTCGAGCGAGGCGCTGGCTAACCAGTACGCCGATTTGCTCACCGACGGTTTCCACGTCGTGACGCCAAATAAACGCGCCAATACGTCGTCGATGAACTATTACTATCAGCTGCGCAAGGCCGCCGCCAGCTCGCGCCGCAAGTTCCTGTACGACACCAACGTCGGCGCCGGTCTGCCGGTGATTGAAAACCTGCAAAACCTGCTCAACGCCGGGGACGAGTTAGTGCGCTTCACCGGGATCCTCTCGGGTTCACTGTCGCAGATCTTTGGTACAACTCGACGAGGGCGTTTCACTGTCCGAGGCGACGTTGGCCGCCCGTGCCCGCGGCTTCACCGAGCCGGATCCGCGTGATGACCTGTCCGGTATGGACGTGGCGCGCAAGCTGCTGATCCTGGCTCGTGAAGCCGGTTACAAACTTGAGCTGTCAGACATTGAAGTCGAGTCGGTTCTGCCGGTATCCTTTGACGCCAGCGGTGACGTAAACAGCTTCCTGGCGCGCCTGCCGGAGCTAGATGCCGAGTTTACACAGCGCGTTGCCAACGCGACGGCCGAGGGTAAAGTATTGCGCTACGTCGGGGCGATCGACGAAGGGCAGTGCAAGGTCAAGATCCTTGCCGTCGACGGCAACGATCCGCTGTATAAAGTAAAAAATGGCGAGAATGCGTTGGCCTTCTACAGCCGTTATTATCAACCGATCCCACTAGTATTGCGCGGCTACGGTGCGGGTAACGATGTTACTGCAGCCGGCGTCTTCGCCGATCTTTTGCGAACGCTGTCATGGAAGTTAGGAGTTTAATATGGTTAAGGTATATGCCCCGGCATCAATTGGTAACGTTAGCGTCGGTTTTGATGTGCTGGGTGCGGCAGTTTCTCCGATAGACGGTACGTTATTGGGCGACTGTGTGACCGTCGAAGCGGCTACGACCTTCAGTCTGACCAACGGCGGGCGCTTCGTTTCCAAGCTACCGGACCGCATGGAAGACAATATTGTTTACCAGTGCTGGCAGCGCTACTGCCAGGAAGTCGGCAAAGACATTCCGGTTGCCATGACGCTGGAAAAGAACATGCCGATAGGTTCAGGCCTGGGTTCCAGCGCCTGTTCTGTGGTTGCCGGTTTAATGGCAATGAACGAATTCAACGGCAAGCAGCTCGATGACAATAAAATGCTCGAGCTGATGGGCGAGCTGGAAGGGCGTATTTCCGGCAGCGTGCACTACGATAACGTGGCGCCGTGCTACCTGGGCGGCCTGCAGCTGATGCTTGAAGAACTCGGCATCATCTCTCAGGACGTGCCGTGCTTCGACGACTGGCTGTGGGTAATGGCCTATCCGGGCATTAAAGTGTCTACCGCCGAGGCGCGGGCCATTTTGCCGGCGCAGTATCGCCGTCAGGACTGCATCAGCCACGGCCGCTATCTGGCAGGCTTCATTCATGCCTGCCATACGCAGCAGCCGGAATTAGCCGTTAAACTCATGAAAGACGTGATTGCCGAACCTTACCGCACTCGCTTGCTGCCGGGCTTCGCCCAGGCGCGCACCGCTGCGGAAGAAATTGGCGCGCTGGCCTGCGGGATCTCAGGATCGGGTCCGACGCTGTTTGCAATTTGCAACGACGGCGACACCGCGAAACGCATGGCTGAATGGTTGCAGAATAACTATCTGCAAAACGACGAAGGTTTTGTTCATATTTGCCGCCTGGATACCGCAGGCGCGAGACTATTGGGATAATCAATGAAACTGTACAACCTGAAGGATCACAACGAGCAGGTCAGCTTTGCACAAGCGGTAAAGCAGGGCTTGGGCAAGCAACAAGGACTGTTTTTCCCGCTGGATCTGCCTGAGTTTGAGCTGACCGAAATCGATCGCCTGCTCGAGCTGGATTTCGTGACTCGCAGCAGCCGTATTCTTTCCGCCTTTATTGGCGACGAAATCCCGGAACAGCAGCTGTATCAGCGCGTGAAAAACGCCTTCGCTTTCCCGGCTCCGGTGGCGAAAGTGGAAGACGACGTTGCCTGTCTGGAACTGTTCCACGGCCCAACGCTGGCGTTTAAGGATTTCGGCGGCCGTTTTATGGCGCAGATCCTGACCGAAGTGTCAGGCGATCAGCCGGTGACTATCCTGACCGCCACCTCGGGTGATACCGGTGCGGCAGTGGCTCACGCCTTCCACGGTCTGAAAAATGTGCGCGTGGTTATTCTGTACCCGCGTGGCAAAATCAGCCCGCTGCAGGAAAAACTGTTCTGCACCCTCGGCGACAACATTCACACCGTGGCGATCGATGGCGATTTCGACGCCTGTCAGGCGCTGGTCAAGCAGGCGTTTGATGATGAAGAACTGAAAGTGGCTCTGCATCTGAACTCTGCAAACTCAATCAATATCAGCCGCTTGCTGGCGCAGATTTGCTACTACTTTGAAGCGGTGGCTCAGCTGCCACAGGAAGCGCGCAATCAGCTGGTGGTGTCAGTGCCAAGCGGTAACTTCGGTGACCTGACCGCGGGCCTGCTGGCCAAGTCGCTGGGCCTGCCGGTGAAGCGTTTTATCGCCGCCACCAACGCCAACGACACCGTGCCGCGTTTCCTCAGCAACGGTGAGTGGACGCCAAACAAGACCGTGGCCACCTTGTCCAACGCGATGGACGTCAGCCAGCCGAACAACTGGCCGCGCGTAGAAGAGCTGTATCGCCGTAAGATCTGGCAGTTGAAGGATCTGGGCTATGCGGCGGTTTCCGACGAGACCACCGAAGACACCATGCGCGAGCTGGCGGATATCGGTTACATCTCCGAGCCTCATGCGGCGATTGCCTACCGTGCGCTGCGCGATCAGTTACAGGAAGGGGAGTTTGGGCTGTTTATCGGCACCGCGCATCCGGCGAAGTTCAAGGAAAGCGTTGACGCCATCCTGGGCCAAACGCTGCCGCTGCCGAAGGAGCTGGCCGACCGCGCCGACCTGCCGCTGCTGTCGCACAACCTCTCCGCCGATTTCAGCGAAATGCGTAAATTCCTGATGGCGCTGCCAGAATAAGCGATCGAGGACTTCCCCTGCGGGGGAGGTTGCCAATAAATCCCTCGCCCACGCCGTGGGTGAGGGGATCTGCTCAGTTATTTCTGCTTACTCCAGCAGGGGAAGTTGCCAATAGATCCCTTCCCCTGCGGGGGAAGGTTAGGATGGGGGAGCAACCGACTGAAATGTCTAAGTAATTTTCCTGATCCTGAGCCATCATTTCCCCCACCCTAACCCTCACCCACGACGTTGGTGAGGGGATCTGTTCAGTTATTTCTGTTCACTCCACGCCGTGGGTGAGGGGATCTGTTTAGTTATTTCTGTTCACTCCACACCGTGGGTGAGGGGATCTATTCAGTTATTTCTGTTCACTCCAGCGGGGGAAGTTGCCAATAGATCCCTTCCCCTGCGGGGGAAGGTTAGGATGGGGGAGCAACCGACTGAAATGTCTAAGTAATTTTCCTGATCCTGAGCCATCATTTCCCCCACCCTAACCCTCCCCCACGCCGTGGGTGAGGGGATCTGTTCAGTTATTTCTGTACATTCCACGCCGTGGGTGAGGGGATCTGTTCAGTTATTTTTGCTCGGCGCGGGTAAACACCAGCTCATTTCCCTCTGAACGCGACGCGTCAAACTGGTAACCTTCCAGCGAGAATTCCTGCAATTGCTTACGCTGGGTAAGACGTTCCTTGATAATAAAGCGGCTCATTAATCCGCGCGCTTTTTTAGCGTAAAAGCTGATCACCTTATAGTTGCCGTTCTTCTGATCGAGGAACACCGGCTTGATGATTTCACCGTCGAGCTTGCCCGGTTTTACCGCCTTGAAATATTCGTCAGAGGCCAGGTTAACCAGAATATTATCCCCCTGTTCCTTAAGCACCGCGTTGAGTTTTTCCGTGAGCAATTCACCCCAAAATGCATACAGGTTCGTGCCCTGCGGATTGTTAAGTCGAATGCCCATCTCCAGACGGTAAGGCTGCATCAGATCCAGCGGACGCAGCAGTCCGTAAAGCCCTGAAAGCATGCGCAAATGCTGCTGGGCGAAGTCAAAATCCTTTTCGCTAAAGTCTTGCGCCTGCAGACCGGTATAAACATCGCCCTTAAAGGCGAGGATCGCCTGACGGGCATTTTTCGGCGAGAAGTCCGGCTGCCAGTCGTTAAAGCGCTCGGCGTTGAGATGGGCGAGCTTGTCGCTGATGCCCATCAGGCTAGAGATATCGGCTGGCGATAGTTTTCTGGCAATGGCAATAAGCTGGCTTGATTTGTCCAGCAGGTCCGGCAGGGTGAAGCGCTGGGTAGCAAGCTCACTCTCGTAATCGAGGGTTTTGGCTGGAGAAATAATAGTCAGCATAGTGGCGTCCGGTTAGTCTGCGAAAAGTGCAGCAGGAAATGAATAGGGCAATAGGCAGATATTTTATCAAAAAACCGCCAGCGATGAAAAAATCATAGCGATAGCCGCGACCTTTGAACGCGCGGCAGCGCGAAGGGGTAGGCTTTAGGGTTCTTTCGTCGCGCTCCCGGCCGAGGATCCGCTGGGCCAGATGCCCGACTGTAGCTGGCCCTTTAACTCGGGAAAATAATCCGGATTAAACACCGGTGCACGGCCCATCAACCGTTGACGCTCGTAGTCTCTCACCACTTTAAGAGCAAGCCCGGACAGCAGCAGTAGCGCAGTCAGGTTGATAATGGTGATCAGCGCCACTGAGATACTGGCGGTCTGCATCAACAATGGAGTATTGATCAGGCAACTCGGCAACAATAGCAACACCATCATCAGGCGCAGCAGGGAAAGCGAACCGGTCTTGCCGCGCAGTAAAAATACCAGATTATTCTCGGCGTACAGGCAGCTGGTAATCATGGTAGTAAAGGCAAAAGCCAGCATGAACATCGCCACTAACACCGGACCGATGCTGCCGACGCTGGCGGTGATGGCCTCCGTCAGCAGGCCAATACCGCTAATGCTGTCGGTCGGCGCATTGAGGTAGCCGGAGGATAAAATGATCATCGCGGTCGCGCTGCAGACCACAAAAGAGTCGATTAACACTCCCAGCATCTGGGTAAAGCCCTGCGCGGCAGGGTGACGGGAAGCGGCCAGCGCGCCGATGTGCGGCGTTGAGCCGGCACCGGCTTCGTTTGAAAACAGCCCCTGCTGTACGCCCTGCGTCAGGGCCAGCGTCACGCCATAGCCTAAAATCCCTCCGGCAAACTCCTGCAAACCAAAGGCGCTGTGAAAAATCAGCAGAAAGACCTTAGGCAACTGACCGACATTATCCACCATCACCCACAGCGCCAAAAGCACATAGGCGGCACTCATTAACGGCGCCAGCCAGATTGAAATTTTGATCAACGCCCTGAGGCCGCCGCAGAGAGCGACGGCAAAAAGCAGGCATAGCCCAATGCCGACATAACGAGGATTAACATGGAAGGCGCCTGACAGCGCGCTAATTGCGGCCTTGGCCTGCAACGCATTGAATACCAGCCCGATGGTCACAATCATTAGCACCGCGAAAAGCACGCCCATCCAGCGCATACCCAGCCCGCGACTCATATACTCTGCCGGGCCGCCGCGAAAGCGTTGCCGCTGATCGGTGGTTTTAAAGACCTGCGCCAGGGTATTTTCTACCAGCGCCATTGGCAGGCTAAGCAGGGTAATGATCCACATCCAGAAGATCGCTCCGGGGCCGCCGGCGGTAAGCGCCATTGCCACGCCGATCAGGCTGCCGACGCCTATCCTGCCCGATAAACTGACCGCCAACGCCTGCCAGGCCGAAACGCCTCTGGGATCGGTTCCTGGATCGCGACGCAGGCTGAGAAACATGTCGCGCCAGCGCCTAAACTGGATAAATCGGGTACGTAAGGTGAGATACAGGCCGTAGCCCAGCAGGAAATAAATCAATATCGTTTCCCACAGAATATCGTCGAGAAAATTAAGTAAGCTGGCCATTGAGTTCCTTATTCCCTATAAAAATCATGGCTAATCCCTTTGTTATTGGCGGTTTTCCGATTCGCCTGCTATGCAAACGTGCGATTTATTCACGTTGAGTTTTGACAGCCATATCTGCCTTGCGGATGTCTTGTCGCATGTTATCATCATGTGAAGGCAAGGCATGAAAATGCCTCAACGATAAACTCTAAACGATGAGATATGCCACAATGACCGATAAACTTACTTCTCTACGCGAATTGACCAAGGTAGTTGCAGATACTGGTGATATCGCGGCAATCAAGTTGTATCAGCCTCAGGATGCAACCACAAACCCTTCTCTGATCCTTAGCGCGGCTTCGATCCCTGAATATCGTAAACTGATCGACGAAGCCATTGCCTGGGCGCGTGACCAAAGCAGCGACCGTGACCAGCAAATCGCTGACGCAGCGGACAAGCTGGCGGTTAATATCGGTCTTGAGATCCTGAAACTGGTTCCAGGCCGTATTTCTACCGAAGTGGATGCGCGTCTGTCTTATGATACAGAAGCTAGCCTCGCCAAGGCTCGTCGTTTTATCAAGCTCTATGAAGATCACGGCATCGGTAAAGACCGCATCCTGATTAAACTGGCCTCAACCTGGCAGGGTATCCGCGCCGCAGAAGTGCTGGAAAAAGAAGGCATCAACTGTAACCTGACGCTGCTGTTCTCCTTCGCCCAGGCCCGCGCCTGTGCCGAAGCCGGTGCTTATCTGATTTCTCCGTTCGTTGGCCGTATTCTTGACTGGTACAAAGCTAACGGCGACAAGAAAGAGTTTGCACCGCACGAAGATCCGGGCGTGGTATCGGTAACCGAAATTTATCAATACTACAAACAGCACGGCTATGAAACCGTCGTAATGGGCGCAAGCTTCCGTAACACCGACGAAATCGTTGAGCTGGCCGGCTGTGACCGTCTGACTATCGGGCCTGCACTGCTGAAAGAGTTGAAAGAAACCGAAGGCACGCTGGAGCGTAAACTGTCTTACACCGGTGAAGTGAAGCCTCGTCCGGCTCCGTTGACCGAAGCGCAGTTCTACTGGGAACACAACCAGGATCCAATGGCTATCGACAAACTGGCCGACGGTATCCGCAAGTTTGCCGTAGACCAGGGCAAACTCGAGAAAATGATCGCCGACCTGCTGTAATCGCGGTTTGCTTCCATCATTCTCAAAACAAAGGTGGCTTAGGCCGCCTTTTTTTATGCGCTGAGGTTGTCGCTAAGCTGGCGAATAATCGAGGTAAAGCCGCAAAAAACCGATCTCCTCTCTGGTTCCGCCTCCCGTTCCCGATATACTTGTTTTTTACTGTGGCCGCGCCGTGCGGCATTTTTCACAGCTGTCTGGAGGAGTGAAATGGATAAATTAAGAATTGGTCTGGTGTCGGTATCCGATCGTGCGTCGAGCGGGGTGTATCAGGATAAAGGCATTCCAGCGCTTGAAGAGTGGCTGCAGCAGGCATTAATCACTCCTTTCGTGGTTGAGAAACGCCTAATCCCTGACGAACAACCGCTGATCGAACAGGCGCTGTGCGAGCTGGTGGACGAAGCCGGATGTCATCTGGTACTTACCACCGGCGGAACCGGGCCAGCGCGTCGCGACGTCACGCCTGATGCCACGATGGCCGTCGCCGACCGCCTGATGCCGGGGTTTGGCGAGCAGATGCGCCAAATTAGTCTGCAATTTGTCCCCACCGCGATCCTTTCGCGCCAGGTTGGGGTGATCCGCAAGCAGGCGTTGATCCTCAACCTGCCAGGCCAGCCAAAATCGATTAAAGAAACGCTGGAAGGATTGAAAGATCCGCAGGGCAATCAGATAGTGTCAGGAATTTTTGCCAGTGTACCTTATTGTATACAACTGCTTGACGGCCCGTATATTGAAACTCAGGCCAGTGTAGTAGCAGCTTTTCGCCCCAAGAGTGCCATTCGCGATACAAAAAACCAAAGTTAAGGTATTTTCGCCATAAGTTCTAACACCGGTGGTGTGAAAATTAATTGCCGCATATAGTAATGATTACTTTACATGGCGCGGCAATTTTTTATTTCAACTCGGTGCTTCAGGTATCTTATGCAACACGACAATAATCGCCGGCTGAACCGGCAGGACTACAAAACTCTTGCTCTCGCGGCCTTGGGCGGCGCTCTGGAATTCTACGACTTCATCATCTTTGTTTTCTTTGCCGCGACGATTGGCGATCTTTTTTTCCCGGCCACCATGCCCGACTGGCTGCGTCAGGTGCAGACCTTTGGCATTTTCGCCGCCGGCTATCTGGCTCGTCCGCTTGGCGGCATTGTGATGGCACACTTTGGCGATCTGGTTGGCCGCAAGCGCATGTTCAGCTTAAGCATTCTGCTGATGGCGCTGCCGACGCTGGCGATCGGCCTGCTGCCGACCTATTCCTCTATCGGTATTGCGGCCCCGCTGTTGCTGCTGCTGATGCGACTGTTGCAGGGCGCGGCGATCGGCGGTGAAGTGCCCGGCGCCTGGGTGTTTGTTGCCGAACACGTGCCGCGCAAGCGCATCGGTTTTGCCTGCGGCACGCTGACGGCAGGACTGACGATGGGCATCCTGCTCGGATCCCTGGTGGCGACCTTGATCAACACGCTACTGCCTGCCTCTTCGATTGTTCACGGCGGCTGGCGTATTCCTTTCTTCATCGGCGGCATCTTCGGACTGATCGCGCTGTACTTGCGCCGCTGGTTGCAGGAAACGCCAATTTTCATCGAGATGAAATCGCACAAGGTGCTGGCAGAGGGTTTACCGATCACATCGGTGATCCGCGACCATAAGAAAGAAATCGTGGTATCGATGCTGATGACCTGGCTGCTGTCGGCCTGCATTGTGGTGGTTATCCTGATGACGCCGACCTATCTGCAAAAACAGCTGGGCATCGCGGCGGCGTTGACGCTGCAGGCCAACAGCATGGCGACGGTTGCGCTGCTGTTTGGCTGTATCTGTGCGGGCTGGGTGGTCGATCGCATCGGGTCGAGCAAGACGTTTATCATTGGCAGCGTGTTTTTTGGCCTGTGCAGCTGGGCGTTTTATCACACGGTAGCCATCGACAGCAGTTGGCTAAAACCGCTCTATACTCTCACTGGCTTTAGCATCGGCGTGGTCGGTGCAGTGCCTTTTGTGATGGTGCGCGCCTTCCCGGCCGAGGTGCGTTTCACCGGTATCTCGTTCTCCTATAATCTGTCTTACGCCATCTTTGGCGGCCTGACGCCGATTTTCGTCACCACTATCACCCGTATTACGCCGATGGCTCCCTGCTATTATGTTACGGCGTTGGCGGCAATCGGCCTGGGGCTGGGTGTCTACCTCAATCGCGACCTCAATAATGAGTCAACGATCGAAACACGGCTGGCCGATTCGCTGCCCGGCGGGCAATAATCGACAAATCTGCTCAAAATTGATCCTCACGGGCAATAAACAGTAAATTTTTTTTGTTGTTGCCCTTGATGCAGCGTCACATGACCCCATCTTATTCTCAACCGGAGTTGTTACCGCCGCTGATAAGCGATATCGGACAGTTGAAATGCAAAAAACCGTCCGCATATACGAGTAACAACCTTAATGAATAATGAATTTTAGTGGAGACGTTTTAGATGGGTAGAATTATTGGGATCGACCTCGGTACCACCAACTCTTGTGTAGCGATCATGGATGGCAACAAGGCTCGTGTGCTTGAAAATGCCGAAGGGGATCGCACTACACCTTCAATCATTGCTTACGCTCAGGATGGTGAAATCCTGGTTGGCCAGCCAGCTAAGCGTCAGGCAGTGACTAACCCGCAGAACACACTGTTTGCTATCAAGCGTCTGATCGGTCGTCGTTTCCAGGACGAAGAAGTTCAGCGCGACAAAGGCATCATGCCTTACAGCATCGTGGGTGCTGACAACGGCGACGCATGGATCGACGTTAAAGGCCAAAAAATCGCACCTCCGCAGATCTCTGCCGAAGTGTTGAAGAAAATGAAGAAAACTGCCGAAGATTACCTGGGTGAGCCAGTTACTGCGGCCGTTATCACCGTTCCTGCATACTTCAACGATGCACAGCGTCAGGCAACCAAAGACGCCGGCCGTATCGCAGGTCTGGAAGTAAAACGTATTATCAACGAACCTACCGCAGCGGCGCTGGCTTACGGCCTGGATCGCGAAGTCGGTAACCGCACTATCGCGGTATACGACCTGGGTGGTGGTACTTTCGATATCTCAATCATCGAGATCGATGAAGTTGATGGCGAGAAAACCTTCGAAGTTCTGTCTACCAACGGTGACACTCACCTCGGTGGTGAAGACTTTGACAGCCGTCTGATCAACTACCTGGTTGAAGAATTCAAGAAAGAGCAGGGTATGGATCTGCGTAACGATCCGTTGGCAATGCAGCGTCTGAAAGAAGCGGCAGAGAAGGCTAAAATCGAGCTGTCTTCTGCACAACAGACCGACGTTAACCTGCCATACATCACTGCTGACGGCAGCGGCCCGAAACACATGAACATCAAAGTAACCCGTGCAAAACTGGAATCTCTGGTTGAAGACCTGGTTGCTCGTTCTATCGAGCCTCTGAAAGTAGCACTGAAAGACGCAGGCCTGTCTGTTTCTGACATCAACGACGTTATCCTGGTCGGTGGTCAGACACGTATGCCAATGGTGCAGAAGAAAGTTTCTGACTTCTTCGGTAAAGAACCTCGTAAAGACGTTAACCCGGATGAAGCCGTGGCTATCGGTGCTGCGGTTCAGGGCGGCGTGTTGTCTGGTGATGTAAAAGACGTTCTGCTGTTGGACGTAACGCCACTGTCCCTGGGTATCGAAACCATGGGCGGCGTGATGACCGCGTTGATCACCAAGAACACCACCATCCCAACCAAGCACAGCCAGGTGTTCTCTACCGCTGAAGACAACCAGTCTGCGGTAACCATCCACGTGGTGCAGGGTGAGCGTAAGCGTTCAAGCGATAACAAATCTCTGGGCCAGTTTAACCTGGACGGTATTCAGGCAGCACCGCGCGGTCAGGCTCAGATCGAAGTCACCTTCGACCTGGACGCCGACGGTATCCTGCACGTGTCTGCTAAAGACAAAAATACCGGCCGTGAGCAGAAGATCACCATCAAGGCTTCTTCTGGTCTGAGCGAAGAAGAAATCCAGAAAATGGTTAACGACGCGGAAGCTAACGCCGAGTCAGACCGTAAGTTTGAAGAGCTGGTCCAGACGCGTAACTCTGCTGACCACCTGATCCACAGCACGCACAAGCAGCTGACCGAAGCCGGTGATAAACTGCCAGCCGAAGACAAAACGGCTATTGAAGAAGCGTTGAAAGCATTGGAAGTCGCCTCTAAAGGCGAAGACAAAGCTGAAATCGAAGCCAAAACACAGGCTCTGGTTCAGGTTTCTGCCAAGCTGATGGAACTGGCACAGCAGCAGGCTCAGGCTGAAGGCGGCGATACCAGCGCACAGAAAGATGACGACGTGGTTGACGCCGAGTTCGAAGAAGTTAAAGACAAAAAATAATGCCCTTGAGGCACAGTAATCAATACCCGTTCGAAAGCATTCGCTACGGGTATCGATAACCAGTACGGGCGTTGAGGTAACTCTGCGCCCGTGCACGCATGTTGAGGGTAGCAAAAGCATGGCGAAGCAAGATTACTATGAGATTTTGGGCGTTTCCAAAACAGCGGAAGAGCGCGAGATTAAAAAGGCTTATAAACGCCTGGCAATGAAACATCACCCTGACCGTAATCAGGGCGATAAAGAATCAGAAAGCAAATTTAAAGAAATCAAAGAAGCCTATGAGATCCTGACCGACGCGCAAAAGCGTGCGGCCTATGACCAATACGGTCACGCAGCCTTTGAACAAGGCGGCATGGGTGGCGGTGGTGGTTACGGCGGCGGCGGCGGTGGTGCAGACTTTAGCGACATCTTTGGTGACGTCTTTGGCGATATCTTTGGTGGCGGCCGTCGTCAACGTGCGAGCCGTGGATCAGACCTGCGCTATAACATGGACCTGACCCTCGAAGAGGCAGTGCGTGGCGTAACCAAAGAAATTCGTATTCCCGCGCTGGAAGAGTGTGACGTCTGCCACGGCAGTGGCGCGAAAGCGGGCAGCAAGCCGGTAACCTGTTCAACCTGTCACGGTCAAGGCCAGGTGCACATGCGCCAAGGCTTCTTCACCGTGCAGCAGGCCTGTCCGACCTGTCAGGGTCGCGGCAGCGTTATCAAGGATCCGTGCAGCAAATGTCACGGCCACGGTCGCGTTGAACGTTCCAAGACGTTGTCGGTTAAAATTCCGGCCGGTGTTGATACCGGTGACCGTATTCGTCTTGAAGGCGAAGGCGAAGCGGGCGAGCAGGGCGCGCCAGCGGGCGATCTCTACGTTCAGGTTCAGGTCAAAGCGCACAAGATTTTCGAGCGCGAAGGCAACAACCTGTACTGTGAAGTGCCGATCAACTTTGCGATGGCCGCGCTGGGTGGCGAGATTGAAGTGCCCACCCTCGACGGTCGCGTGAAGCTGAAAATCCCTTCTGAAACGCAAACCGGTAAGCTGTTCCGCATGCGCAGTCGCGGTGTGAAATCCGTTCGCGGTGGCGCACAGGGCGACCTGCTGTGTCGCGTAGTGGTTGAAACGCCGGTCAGCCTGAGCGACAAGCAAAAACAGCTGCTTCGCGATCTGGAAGAGAGCTTTGGCGGTGCCTCGGGCGAGAAAAACAGCCCTCGCTCCAAAAGCTTCCTCGACGGCGTGAAAAAGTTCTTTGACGATCTGACCCGCTAATTTCGGCAGAGCGTGCAAGGTGCGATGAAATCCCTGGCTGAAAAGTCGGGGATTTTTTTATTTCCCTTTCATGATAATGACCCGCGCAACACAAACGCCTTTTTACTGCAGCAACATCTGCGTACACTTCTGTACTGATGCCGTGAATTTTTTCACGGATAGCTTTTAAAAAGGAGTGTTGAAGAGTGACTAATCTGATCCGTCAGTTCATACGTATGGAAGCGTCTGGAGGGATTATCCTGATTGTAGCCGCCGTTGTGGCGCTGATCATGGCAAACACCTCGCTAAGTGATATTTACCTCAGTTTTCTTAACTCACCGGTGGCAGTCAGTGTCGGACAGGCCGGGTTGAACAAACCGCTGCTGCTGTGGATTAACGATGGCCTGATGGCAATCTTTTTCCTGATGGTTGGCCTGGAAGTGAAGCGAGAGCTGCTCGAAGGCGCGCTGTCGACGCGAGAGCAGGCGCTGTTTCCGGCCATTGCCGCGCTGGGCGGCATGCTGGCCCCGGTGCTGGTCTATCTGTGCTTTAACGGCGGTGATGACGTTGCGCGTCAGGGTTGGGCGATCCCTGCGGCCACGGATATCGCCTTTGCGCTGGGCGTGATGGCGCTACTGGGATCGCGCGTGCCGACCAGCTTAAAAGTTTTCCTGCTGGCGCTGGCGATAATCGACGACCTCGGCGCCATCGTTATCATTGCCGTATTCTTTAGCCACGATGCCTCTGTTACGGCTCTGGTGCTGTCGGCGCTGTCGATTCTGGCCCTGGCATGGCTCAACTGGCGCGGCGTCACTAATCTGACTCCTTACGTGGTGCTGGGTATTTTCCTTTGGGTTTGTATCCTGCAGTCGGGCATTCACGCCACGCTGGCCGGGGTTATTCTTGGTTTCCTGATCCCACTGAAAACCGAGGGCAAGTCGCCTGCGCGTCGTATTGAGCATGGGATCCATCCCTGGGTCGCCTGGCTTATCCTGCCGCTGTTTGCCTTTGCCAACGCCGGTGTCTCGTTTCAGGGCGTGTCCGTAGAGGGCATTATGACGATGCTGCCAATGGGTATTGCCGCAGGACTGCTGATCGGTAAACCCGTTGGCATCATGCTGTTTTGCTGGGTCTCGCTAAAGCTGAAGATCACCCGTTTACCTCCGGGCATTAAACTGAAACAGATTGCTGCGGTATCGGTGCTTTGCGGGATTGGTTTCACGATGTCGATCTTTTTGGCGTCGCTGGCGTTCGGCAATGCCGATGCGTCAATTATGGTTTTCGCCAAGATAGGCATTCTGATGGGATCGGTGCTGTCGGCGGTGATTGGCTTTGTGGCGCTGCGTCAGGTGTTGCCTAAAAAGGCGCATTAAGAAGGGGACGTGCTTAAAATGGATATAAAAAAACCGGCTGACGCCGGTTTTTTTATCAAGCTCTCAACAAAATGCAATTATTGCATTGCGTTGATTTGCGCAGTCAGGTTTGACTTATGACGCGCAGCTTTGTTCTTGTGGATCAGGCCTTTACAGGACTGACGGTCCACAATTGGTTGCATTGCGTTGAATGCATTTTGTGCAGCTTCTTTATCACCAGCTGCAATAGCCGTGTGTACCTTTTTGATAAAGGTACGCATCATTGAACGACGGCTAGCGTTATGCTGACGGCGTTTTTCTGATTGTACGGCGCGTTTCTTAGCTGATTTGATGTTAGCCAAGGTCCAACTCCCAAATATTTTTCTATTGAGGACAATTCGAAGGCCGAGGAATATGCCTTTTCGGACTTCTTTTGTCAACGGATTTGTGCAAATAAGCGCCGTTTTTACGCTCGAATCTCATCCGAACTACAAGCGACGCTTGTTACGTTGTGATGGCGCAGGATTTTAACAGCTTCCTGCCGCAGAATACAGCCCATAGCAATAAAATTCGCCTTAGAAGTGATTATTCTTCCATCAGAGATTGTTAATGCTGGGGTTTTCTGAGAAAACAGAATGGATTGACGAAAACGAGGTTTCGACAGAGCCTCACTGTTTTACAATGCCGAGTATAGAGATAATCTCCGGCCAAGTCGCCCCGATACCAAAAAAACTACGCTATCGGTGAGAGAATGCTGTAATCCCACCAATCGCTGGTTAACCTTAGGGGCTGTACAAGGTATAATCCGCCGATTTCCTCTGTTTTGAGCCAGCTATGGATTTGAGCCTGTTATGGAGCTAATTCGCGGGATACACAATATTCAGGCACGTCACCACGGGTGCGTCCTCACTATTGGTAATTTTGACGGTGTACACCGTGGCCATCAGGCCTTGATCGAACAGTTGAAACTGGAAGGTCGCCGCCTGGGTTTACCGGTCATGGTTATGATTTTCGAACCTCAACCTCTTGAGCTTTTTGCAGGAGAGAAGGCCCCGGCACGCTTGACCAACCTGCGTGACAAGGCCAAGTATCTCGCCGAGTGCGGGATAGACTATTTGTTGGTGGTTAAATTTGACCCGCGCTTCGCGGCAAACAGTGCCCAGGCATTTGTTGCCGAACTGCTGGTCGAAAAGCTGGGCGTCAAATTTCTGACCGTCGGCGACGATTTCCGCTTTGGTGCCGCACGCCTGGGTGATTTCACGCTGCTGCTGAGCGCCGGCGTGGAATACGGCTTTGACATTGTCAGTACCCAGACCTTCCGCGAGGGCGGTCATCGGATCAGCAGCACGGCAATCCGCGATGCGCTGCGCGATGACGAGCTGGCGCTGGCAGAAAATCTGCTTGGCCACCCTTTCAGTATTTCGGGAAGGGTCGTTCACGGCGATAAGCTGGGCCGCACCATCGGTTTTCCGACCGCCAACGTGCCGCTCAAACGCCTGGTCAGCCCGGTCAGAGGCGTTTACGCGGTTGAAGTGCTGGGCCTTGGTCCCGATCCGCTGCCGGGCGTAGCAAACATTGGCACCAGACCCACGGTTAATGGGGTTGGCAAGCGGTTGGAAGTTCACCTGCTCGACACCACATTAGATTTATACGGGCGCCACATCGACGTGGTGCTACGCGCGAAACTGCGTGACGAACAACGTTTTTCATCGCTCGATGCGTTAAAGCAGCAGATTGCTAACGACGAGCAAACAGCCCGCGAATTTTTTGGGCTGAAACATTCTTGAGCTAAACATTAGCGCAATACCCATTTGCATTTGTAGCCCGGCTTCTAGCCGAAAAACGGAACCGAGAATCTTATGAGTGACTTTAAGAATACCCTGAACTTGCCGGAAACAGGGTTCCCAATGCGCGGCGATTTAGCCAAGCGCGAACCTGCCATGCTGGACAACTGGTATCAGCAGGATCTGTACGGGATTATCCGCGCTGCCAAAAAGGGCAAAAAATCCTTTATTCTGCATGACGGTCCTCCGTACGCGAACGGCAGCATTCATATTGGTCACTCGGTTAACAAGATTCTTAAAGACATTATCGTTAAGTCTAAAGGGATGGCAGGCTACGACTCGCCTTACGTTCCTGGCTGGGACTGTCACGGTCTGCCAATCGAGCTGAAGGTCGAGCAACTGATCGGTAAGCCGGGTGAGAAAGTGACGCCTGCCGAGTTCCGCGCTGCCTGCCGTACTTATGCCGCCGAGCAAATTGAAGGTCAGAAAGCCGACTTCATCCGCCTGGGCGTGCTGGGCGACTGGGAACATCCCTACCGCACGATGGACTTCAAAACCGAAGCCAACATTATCCGTGCGCTGGGTAAAATCATCGGTAACGGCCACCTGCTGAAAGGTGCCAAGCCCGTTCACTGGTGTACCGACTGCGGATCTTCACTGGCCGAGGCTGAAGTCGAATATTACGACAAAACCTCTCCCGCGATCGACGTTGCCTTCAATGCCGTCGATCCGGTTGCCGTCGCCGCCAAGTTTGGTGCGGTGAGCTTTAACGGCCCGGTTTCTCTGGTTATCTGGACCACCACGCCGTGGACCATGCCGGCTAACCGCGCAATCTCACTGAATGCTGAGTTCTCTTATCAACTGGTGCAGATTGAAGACCGTTGCCTGATCCTGGCCACCGAGCTGGTTGCCAGCGTAATGAAACGCATCGGCGTGACCGAATGGACCGTGCTGGGCGAGTGTAAAGGCGCTGAGCTTGAGTTGCAGCGCTTCCACCATCCGTTCCTGGCATTCGACGTGCCGGCCATCCTTGGCGACCACGTTACGCTCGATGCCGGTACCGGTGCCGTTCATACCGCGCCGGGTCACGGTCCTGACGACTTTGTGATCGGCCAGAAATACGGCCTTGAAGTGGCTAACCCGGTGGGTCCGAACGGCTGCTACCTGCCTGGAACTTTCCCGGCACTGGACGGCAAGTTTGTGTTCAAGGCCAACGACATTATCGTTGAAATCCTGCGTGAGCACGATACGCTGGTGCATTTCGAGAAATTTACCCACAGCTATCCGTGCTGCTGGCGTCACAAAACGCCGATCATCTTCCGCGCCACGCCACAGTGGTTCGTGAGCATGGATCAGAAAGGTCTGCGCGAGCAGTCATTGAAAGAGATCAAAGGCGTGCAGTGGATCCCAGAGTGGGGCCAGGCGCGTATCGAAAACATGGTCGCTAACCGTCCTGACTGGTGTATTTCTCGCCAGCGCACCTGGGGCGTGCCAATGTCTTTATTTGTCCATAAAGACACCGAAGAACTTCACCCACGCAGCCTTGAGCTCATGGAAGAAGTGGCCAAGCGCGTCGAGCAAGACGGTATTCAGGCGTGGTGGGATCTCAATCCTGAAGAAATTCTCGGGGCAGAAGCGGCCGAATACGTTAAAGTGCCAGATACCCTGGACGTGTGGTTTGACTCCGGTTCAACCAGCTTCTCGGTGGTAGATGCGCGACCTGAGTTCAACGGGCACGAGCCGGACATGTATCTGGAAGGTTCCGACCAACACCGCGGCTGGTTCATGTCATCGTTGATGATCTCAACCGCGATGAAGGGCCGCGCGCCTTACAAGCAGGTTCTAACCCACGGCTTCACGGTCGATGGTAACGGCCGCAAGATGTCAAAATCTATCGGTAACACCGTCAGCCCGCAGGACGTGATGAACAAGCTGGGTGCTGACATCCTGCGCCTGTGGGTAGCTTCAACCGACTATACCGGCGAAATCGCGGTATCGGACGAAATCCTCAAACGCGCCGCCGATTCTTATCGTCGCATTCGTAACACCGCGCGCTTCCTGCTGGCGAACCTTAACGGCTTCGATCCTGCACAGCATATGGTGAAACCGGAAGAAATGGTGGTTCTGGATCGTTGGGCAGTGGGTCGTGCCAAGGCCGCACAGGAAGAGATCGTTGCCGCTTACGATCGCTATGATTTCCACGGCGTGGTTCAGCGCCTGATGCAGTTCTGTTCGGTCGAGATGGGGTCATTCTATCTCGACATTATCAAGGACCGTCAGTACACCGCAAAAAGCGACGGCATCGCTCGCCGCAGCTGCCAGACTGCGCTGTACTATATTTCGGAAGCTCTGGTTCGCTGGATGGCACCGATCATGTCCTTTACTGCCGACGAGATCTGGGGCTTCTTGCCGGGTGCACGCGAGAAGTTCGTGTTCACCGAAGAGTGGTTCGATGGCCTGTTTGGTTTGGAACAAAGCCAGCCGATGAACGATGAGTTTTGGGCCGAGCTGCTGAAAGTCCGTGGCGAGGTTAACAAGGTGCTGGAGCAGGCGCGTGCTGACAAACGTCTGGGCGGATCGCTGGAAGCTTCGGTGACCCTGTATGCCGACGACGCGCTGGCGAGCAAGCTCAACAGCCTGGGCAACGAACTGCGCTTTGTGCTGCTGACGTCGGATGCTAAAGTTGCGCCACTGTCTGCGGCAGATGACGTGACTATCAGCAGTGAGCTGGTCAAGGGCTTGAAAATTGGTTTGGAAAAAGCACAAGGCGAGAAGTGTCCACGCTGTTGGCATTTCACTACTGATGTCGGTCAGGATACGGCGCACCCGGAAGTTTGCGGACGCTGTGCGACCAATATCGCCGGTGAAGGCGAAGAGCGCGAATTCGCATAATGGCTAAATCAATAGGTTCTACCGGACTCCGCTGGCTTTGGCTGGCGGTTGTAGTGCTAGTGTTAGATCTCGGCAGCAAAGTGTTGGTGATGGATCATTTCCAACTCGGCGAATCAATGCCGCTGATCCCGTTTTTTAATCTGACCTACGCGCATAATCCAGGCGCAGCCTTTAGTTTTCTAGCGGATAAAAGCGGATGGCAGCGCTGGTTCTTCGCTGCCATTGCTCTGGTGATTGTCGTCGCGCTGCTGGTGCTGATGTACCGCAGTAATGGCAAGCAGCAGAAACTGAATAACATTGCCTTTGCGATGATTATCGGCGGTGCGTTGGGTAATCTGTTTGATCGCATGGTGCACGGATTTGTTATCGACTTCATCGATTTTTACGTCAACGACTGGCACTACCCAATCTTTAACCTAGCCGACAGCTTTATCTGTGTCGGCGCAGTGTTAGTTGTTCTGGAAGGCTTTTTGTCTTCCCCTAAAACGACAAAAAGCCAAGGATAGAACATGACCGAGCAGGTGATAGACAGCAGCGCAGTGTTAGTCCATTTTACGCTGAAGTTGGAAGATGGCTCGACGGCTGAATCAACACTCAGTCACGGCAAACCGGCCTTGTTCCGTCTTGGAGACGGCAGCCTATCAGATGCACTGGAAAACGAGCTGCTGGGCCTTCAGGTCGGGGACAAGAAAGCCTTTACGCTTTCCCCTGAGTCGGCCTTCGGCAACAGCAGTCCCGATCTGGTTCAGTTCTTCCCGCTGCGTGATTTTATTGAGACCGGCGTCCCTGATGCCGGGACCATCATGCTGTTTACCACCCGCGACGGCAGTGAAATGCCGGGCGTGGTGCGCGAAGTCACAGAAGGTTCGGTTACGGTGGATTTTAATCATCCATTGTCCGGACAAAGTATTGATTTTGACATCGAAATATTAAAGATTGACCCTGAGGTGGAGGCGATTGATGCAAGTCCTGCTGGCTAATCCGCGTGGTTTTTGTGCCGGTGTTGACCGGGCTATTACTATCGTTGAACGTGCACTCGAGCTTTACGGTGCGCCCATTTATGTGCGACATGAGGTGGTGCATAACCGCTATGTCGTCGATAGTCTACGTCAGCGCGGTGCGGTGTTTATCGAGCAAATCAGCGAAGTTCCTGACGGTTCTATTCTGATATTCTCGGCGCACGGAGTTTCTCAGGCGGTGCGAAGTGAATCAAAAACCCGTGATCTGACGGTGTTTGATGCGACCTGTCCGCTGGTGACCAAGGTACATATGGAAGTTGCGCGTGCCAGTCGTAAAGGCACCGAGGCGGTACTCATTGGTCACGCGGGTCATCCTGAAGTCGAGGGGACGATGGGCCAGTACAACAATCCCAAGGGTGGAATGTACCTGGTTGAGTCGCCGGCTGACGTGCTAGCGTTGGAAGTCAAAGACCCAGAAAATCTGTGCTTTATGACGCAGACCACGCTGTCGGTCGATGATACTTCAGAGGTCATTGATGCTCTGCGTGAGCGTTTCCCAAAAATCGTCGGTCCGCGTAAGGACGATATTTGCTACGCCACCACTAACCGTCAGGAAGCGGTACGTAACCTGTCTGATGAAGCCGACGTGGTGCTGGTGGTTGGTTCTAAAAACTCGTCTAACTCCAACCGCCTGGCCGAACTGGCACAGCGTGTCGGCAAACCTTCTTACCTGATTGATTCTGCGGAAGATATCAAGGAAGAGTGGGTAGAAGGTGCCGTCAGCGTAGGCGTTACTGCGGGCGCATCAGCGCCCGATATCCTGGTCCAGGAAGTGATTGCTCGCCTGCAAACCATGGGATGTCTGGAGGTAGTTAACATGGACGGACGCGAAGAAAATATCGTGTTTGAAGTGCCGAAAGAACTGCGTATCGATATCAAAGCGGTAGGCTAAAGCAAGCTCCCCTCACCCAATTTTTGGATTAGGGTGGGGAGCGAGCAGCTCGTAATTAAAATCTCAGCCGTTTGCTCCCCCATCCCGACCTTCCCCCGCACGCGGAGGAAGGGGCTAAACGAACGATCACCTCAGCCAATTTTTGGATTAGGGTGGGGAGCGAGCAGCTCGTAATTAAAATCTAAGTCGTTTGCTCCCCCATCCCGACCTTCCCCCGCACGCGGAGGAAGGGGCTAAACGAACGATCACCTCAGCCAATTTTTGGATTAGGGTGGGGAGAGCGAGCAGATCGCACTTAAAATCTCAGCCGTTTGCTCCCCCATCCCGACCTTCCCCCGCACGCGGAGGAAGGGGCTAAACGAACGATCACCTCAGCCAATTTTTGGATTAGGGTGGGGAGAGCGAGCAGAATCGCACTTAAAATCTCAGCCGTTTGCTCCCCCATCCCGACCTTCCCCCGCACGCGGAGGAAGGGGCTAAACGAACGATCACCTCAGCCAATTTTTTGGACTAGGGAGGGGGAGCGAGCAGCTCGCAATTAAAATCTGAGTGGTCTGCTCCTCCATCCCATCCTTCCTCCGCAAGCGAAGTAAGGGGCTATAGTCCCCTCACCCATTTTTTTGGGGGAGGGTTAGGGTGGGGGAGCATGCCTCTCAAATCCTAAATAAATTCTGCCCCATGCCGCGCGCCGAGGTATTCACCTGCAGCAGTGCCCCGTCGAGTTGTTGCGGATTATCCAGACCGGTTCGCGCCGAGGTGATAAACAGCTGGCTCATGTCTTCACCTCCAAAGGTGCAGCAGCTCGGTTGTGTCACCGGCAGTCCCACCGTATCTAGCGTGATAAGCTCGCCCTGATTAATTTGCTGACGCAGCAGGCAGCGATTGCCCCAGCAGGCGGTCAGCAAAATACCGTCTTCCGTTAACGTCGAACCGTCGGGTGTTTTATCAGCGGAGGAAAAACAGGAAAGTTTCAGCGGATTGATTTTGCGGGCATTGCCAGAATAAAAACGCTTCTTCATGCTATCGGCAAACCACACTTTTCCCGCAAACCACGCCAGCGTGTTGGGGGTGCCGACATTGTCCATCATTAATAAGGGAGCGGGATCGCCCGTTTCATAACGATACCAGCCACCCAGAGTCTCGGCCTCAAGCACGTCCATGGTGCCAAACCACAGTGAGCCATCGGGAGCGATGGCGGCCTCGTTGGGCCGTGTCCCCTCCGTACCAGGATAAGGGCACAGTAAGGTCAGGCTTGCTGAGGGATAATCGTAGAGAGCCAGGCCGTCTTGGGCAACCAGTAAAAAAGTGTCTTGTTTTTCCGTCAATAGCGCGGCGCTGGTTAACGAGGGAAGTTCGCGCTGTTCGACCGTTTGCGTCCGCGGCCAGTAGCGTAAAAGCCGCTGTTTGAGAATATCGACCCACAGCAAAGATTGAGTACGCTGACACCAGACCGGCGTTTCGCCTAACTCGGCGCGATAGTCACTCACGGCGGCAAGGTCGGACCTTAGAAATGCGGACATGAAGATTTCTCCGGCAAAATATAGAGGCTAACCTCAATCAGTTTAGTCGCGTAACGCCCTATGAGGGAAAAGAAAAACGCAAAAATAGCTATTTTAAGCATAAAAAAAGCCCGCTGAATTTTTCAGCAGGCTCAGGCTGACGACTCTCTATTCTTAACCGGGTAAAGGTCTTGAATGACAAGTCGTAGTGGTTAGAAGTTGTAGTACAGGCGCACCAGGTTCAGGTCGCCGATGTTATCGGTAGAGTTGGTGATCACGTGCTCGAAGTCAACCTGGAAGCCGTAATCCAGCTTCACTGACACGCCAACGCCGTTGTCGGTACGTGAGTACTGACGTCCGCTCACATACTTCAGATGGTCACCCATGAAGTAAGGCTGGATGCTCTTGATAGCGAATTGCTTAACCGGGATATTGTAACCGGCATAGTATTCGACACCCCAGGCATTGCCTGCGAAGTAGTCCTGGTAATCGGTAAGTTTGGTCGCCAGGAAGTTGTGATACCAACCGGCACCGGCAGACAGGGTCCAGTGATCGGGCGTCCATGACACTGCGGTACCCAGAATGCTCTGGTGATAGTCTTTAGAAGCGTTATTATCCGCGCGGTTTTTAACTTCTGCGCTGGTGTAGTTGTATGCACTGCCCCAGGTCAGAGTATCGTTGATGTGCCAGTTGGCACCCACGGAACCGCCGCCTTTACGCTTGTAGGCCAGTTTGTGAGTCAGCAGTAAATCATCATCCGGCAACAGGTAGGCGGCATAAAGATCAACCGGGCCCGCCGCGTATTTGTATTTCAGCATTTTGCGCGAACGGTATGAACCGTCGTAGTCGCCGTTAATACCGTTGCCGGGAGCCTGGGCTAACATGTCGTCATCCCAGATATCGGTCTTAGCACCGACCACGTCATAGTAAACGCTGTTTTGCTGACCGTAGGTCAAAGTACCGTAGGTTTTGCTCTTGAAGCCGGTGTACAGCTGACGACGAGTAGTGTCGTGTGCGCCAGGTGCGTAGTGATCGCCCCAACTCAACACGGCGGGAATGTTCACGCCGAGTTCGTAGTAACTAATCCAGTGAATGTCATCAAACAGGAAATAGTCGGCCGTGAAGCGGAAACGCGTGCCGCCGTCATAACCATTGTTTTTGTAAGAGCCTTTATCGGAGCCGCCCATGGTGTTCAACACCTGTGGACGAATACTGCCGCCGACTTTGAAATCAAGACGGCTTAAAAGATCGTATGGCTGCGGATCTTGCTTAATCAGTTCGATCTCTGCCTGTGCTGCGAACGATGCACCCCCCAAGAGCAGGCCAGCGACAACCGTTTGTGAAACCCTATTCATCTTAAATTTCATAAAAACTCCAGGTGCCATTACTGTGCTGGCAGCCTATGTCCCTGGTTATGCACGAGGGAGATTAACGAGCATTTAACAGTCAACCGCAATCCGCCAAATTTAAAAAATGGTCTTAATTACGCGTTAAACCGGTGAGTAAAAAAAATAACTAACCCTATTTAGCACCGCACTTAGTGTTCGGCTTATTTAATTTTGCCTTTACAATAATTGTGCGACTTAGTGTTAGCTGGCTATTTAGTAGCACAACGATTAGGCGAAATCCAATAACCAAATATGAATTTTTTAATTTCAGCACATAAATTGATCCATTTAGCTACAGTTGGATGCAGCAAAAACCCCGTTTGCAGGGTTATGCAGTTCAGTGCATGATTATTCACTTGAGGTTTTTTAAGCGTTTGTGGGGTAAAAGTGCTGATTTATCTTGTCGTTGAGGAAATCGCTCCGACATCATCTCCGTCGGAGCGCAATAGCTTTACTGATGCTAGCGAACCTGTAACATAATTTTCTAATTATGAGGCAATTTCACTAGCCGCGATGGGATCGGGTCGTTAACCTGATCTGGTTTTAAGCGGCTTACATTAATAAAGAGAGAGATTATGAGCAAAGCTGATATCCGCATGGCGATTGCCGGTTCCGGTGGCCGCATGGGCCGCCAGCTAATTCAGGCCGTGCAGCAGGCTGATGGCGTAGTACTCGGCGCGGCGTTGGAGCGCAAAGGTTCTTCATTAGTCGGGACTGATGCTGGCGAACTGGCCGGCGTGGGCGTAGTCAACGTCATCGTAAGCGATAGCCTGGAGGCGGTGGCGGATGACTTCGACATTTTGATCGACTTTACCCGTCCTGAAGGCACGCTGGATCACCTAAGCTTCTGCGTTAAGCACGGCAAAGGCATTATTATCGGCACTACCGGCTTTGATGATGCCGGTAAGGTGGCCATTAAGCAGGCCGCAAACGCTATTCCCGTGGTTTTTGCGGCTAACTTTAGCGTGGGCGTGAACGTGGTGCTCAAACTGCTTGAGAAAGCCGCCAAGGTTATGGGTGACTACACCGATATCGAAATCGTTGAGGCTCACCACCGTCACAAGGTCGATGCGCCGTCTGGCACCGCATTAGCGATGGGTGAGGCGATCGCCGGCGCGCTGGGCCGCGATTTAAAAGACTGCGCCGTGTATGCCCGCGAAGGCCATACCGGAGAACGTGATCCGATGAGTATCGGTTTTGCCACCATTCGCGCAGGCGATATTATCGGTGAACATACTGCCATGTTTGCTGATATTGGCGAGCGTGTAGAGATTACCCACAAGGCCTCAAGCCGCATGACCTTTGCAAATGGTGCAGTTCGTGCTGGAAAATGGGTATCATCCAAGAAAGATGGTCTTTATGACATGCGAGACGTGCTAGGTCTTGATGATTTATAAGGTTTTTTGACAATCGTGATGTGGTTGTCTTGATCATGATGTTATGATGAAAGGGCGGTTATCTTATCGCCCTTTTCTTTTTTATGGTAAAATAAGCCTCTTTATATTTAATTGTATCGTAATCCTTATATTATTATGTTTTGTTGATTTATTTTACCGTATTGATTAATTATTAACCACGTCATTTCATGCAACCTTGCCCAACGGGTTCCGCCAGTGAATATTTCAGACAAACCCCCTCGCAAACGTTTACTATGCTTACTTATCCTATCCTTTTATCGGTATTCGGCGCTCACTTCGCTGAGTGCAGCGAAAAACGGCAAAATAATGGCGCTTTTGGTAGACAAAGTCCGTGCCCATCATTAGAATGCGCCCAATTTGCCAAAAATTAGCTTTTAGGGTAGAAAAAATAACCGCTCTGAGTGCAATTTTTGCATTGATTAGGTCACCGGATCTGAATTAATATGCAAATATAATGATTGATTATTCTTGGAGGATGCTTTGATAAAGTCAGCGCTACTGGTTCTGGAAGACGGAACCCAATTCCACGGTCGGGCCATCGGGGCAGAGGGAACGGCAATAGGGGAAGTGGTCTTCAATACGTCGATGACCGGTTATCAAGAAATCATCACTGATCCTTCCTATTCCCGCCAGATTGTTACTCTTACTTATCCCCATATCGGCAATGTCGGCACTAACGCCGCTGATGAAGAATCCTCTGCAGTACACGCCCAAGGCCTGGTTATTCGCGATCTTCCTCTGATTGCCAGCAACTACCGTAATGAAGAAACCCTCTCTGACTACCTCAAACGCCACAACATCGTGGGTATCGCAGATATCGATACGCGTAAGCTGACTCGCTTACTGAGTGAAAAGGGCGCGCAAAACGGTTGCATCATCGCGGGTGATTCTTTAGATGCCGCACTGGCGCTGGAAAAAGCTAAAGCTTTCCCAGGCCTGAAAGGCATGGATCTGGCGAAAGAAGTCTCCACGCAAGAGTCTTATAGCTGGCAACAGGGTAGCTGGACTCTTGAAGGCGATTTGCCGGAAGCGAAGAAAGCTGAGGAATTGCCTTTCCACGTTGTGGCCTATGACTACGGCGTGAAGCGCAACATTCTGCGCATGCTGGTTGACCGCGGTTGTCGCCTGACGGTAGTGCCGGCGCAAACGCCAGCGGAAGACGTGTTAAAGCTCAATCCAGACGGTATCTTCCTGTCCAACGGACCGGGTGACCCAGAGCCGTGTGACTACGCCATCGAGGCGATCAAGACTTTCCTGACCACTGAAATTCCGGTGTTCGGTATCTGCCTGGGCCATCAGCTGTTAGCGCTGGCCAGCGGTGCCAAAACGTCAAAAATGAAGTTTGGCCACCACGGCGGCAACCATCCGGTTAAAAATATCGACAATAACACCGTGATGATCACCGCGCAGAACCACGGTTTTGCGGTAGAAGAGGCGAGCCTGCCGTCGACGCTGCGCACCACGCACAAATCATTGTTCGACGGTACATTGCAAGGTTTGCATCGCACTGACAAGCCTGCGTTCAGCTTCCAGGGACACCCTGAAGCGAGCCCGGGCCCGCACGATGCAGCCCCTTTGTTCGACCACTTTATCGAACTGATCGAAGCCTACCGTAACAGCGGCAAATAATTAACAGGAGCAGATAATGCCAAAACGTACAGACATAAAAAGCATTCTGATTCTGGGCGCGGGTCCGATCGTTATCGGACAGGCCTGTGAGTTCGACTACTCGGGTGCGCAGGCGTGTAAAGCGCTGCGCGAAGAAGGTTACCGCGTCATTCTGGTGAACTCTAACCCAGCTACCATCATGACTGACCCAGATATGGCCGATGCGACCTACATCGAACCTATCCACTGGGAAGTGGTGCGTAAGATTATCGAAAAAGAGCGTCCAGACGCGGTGCTGCCCACCATGGGCGGCCAAACCGCGCTGAACTGTGCGCTGGAGCTGGAACGTCAGGGTGTGCTGGCAGAGTTCGGCGTGACCATGATTGGCGCCACTGCCGACGCTATCGACAAGGCAGAAGACCGTCGTCGCTTTGATATTGCGATGAAGAAAATCGGTTTGGGCACGGCGCGTTCCGGCATTGCCCACAATATGGAAGAAGCGCTGGCGATTGCGGCCGACGTTGGCTTCCCGTGCATTATCCGTCCTTCCTTTACTATGGGCGGCACGGGCGGCGGTATCGCCTATAATCACGAAGAGTTCGAAGAGATTTGTACCCGTGGTCTGGATCTTTCGCCAACTAAAGAGCTGTTGATTGACGAGTCGCTGATCGGTTGGAAAGAGTATGAGATGGAAGTGGTTCGCGACAAGAACGACAACTGTATCATCGTCTGTTCTATCGAAAACTTCGATGCCATGGGGATCCACACCGGTGACTCGATCACCGTGGCGCCTGCGCAGACCCTGACCGACAAAGAATACCAAATCATGCGTAACGCCTCGCTGGCGGTACTGCGTGAAATCGGCGTAGAAACCGGCGGTTCAAACGTCCAGTTCTCGGTTAACCCGAAAGATGGCCGTCTGATCGTAATCGAAATGAACCCGCGCGTATCTCGTTCTTCCGCTCTGGCCTCTAAAGCCACCGGCTTCCCGATTGCTAAAGTCGCGGCCAAGCTGGCAGTGGGTTACACCCTGGACGAGCTGATGAACGACATCACCGGCGGCAAAACCCCGGCATCGTTCGAGCCTTCAATTGACTACGTGGTGACTAAGATCCCTCGTTTCAACTTCGAGAAATTTGCCGGTGCCAACGACCGCCTGACCACGCAGATGAAATCCGTGGGCGAAGTGATGGCGATTGGCCGCACCTTCCAGGAGTCCATGCAGAAAGCGTTGCGCGGTCTGGAAGTCGGCGCGAGCGGCTTCGACCCGATTGTTAGCCTGGAAGATCCAGAAGCGCTGACTAAAATTCGTCGTGAACTGAAAGACGCCGGCTCAGATCGTATCTGGTACATCGCCGATGCCTTCCGCGCAGGGATGTCTGTGGAAGCTATCTTCAGCCTGACCAACGTTGACCGCTGGTTCCTGGTACAAATCGAAGAGCTGGTTCAGCTGGAAGCACAGGTCGCACAGGGCGGCATCAACGCGCTGGACTATGATTTCCTGCGCGTCCTCAAGCGCAAAGGCTTTGCCGACCTGCGCCTGGCCAAGCTGGCTGGCGTGTCCGAAAGCGAAATGCGCAAGCTTCGTCACAGCCTGAATCTGCACCCGGTTTATAAGCGCGTTGATACCTGTGCGGCGGAGTTCTCTACCGATACTGCCTACATGTACTCGACTTATGAAGAAGAGTGCGAATCGAACCCAACCACCGGCAAGCCAAAGATTATGGTGCTGGGCGGCGGTCCAAACCGTATCGGCCAGGGTATTGAATTCGACTACTGCTGCGTACACGCCTCGTTAGCGCTGCGCGAAGACGGTTTCGAAACCATCATGGTTAACTGTAACCCTGAAACGGTATCTACCGACTACGACACTTCCGACCGTCTGTACTTCGAGTCTGTGACTCTGGAAGACGTGCTGGAAATCGTGCGCATCGAGCAGCCTAAAGGGGTTATTGTACAGTACGGTGGCCAGACGCCGCTGAAACTGGCTCGCGAGTTGGAAGCCTGCGGCGTGCCGATTATCGGCACCAGCCCGGACGCGATTGACCGTGCAGAAGACCGTGAACGTTTCCAGCAGGCGGTTATCCGTCTGGGCCTGAAACAACCGGCTAACGCCACCGTGGCGACCATCGAGCAGGCGGTAGAAAAAGCAGCCGGTATCGGTTATCCGTTAGTGGTGCGCCCGTCTTATGTACTGGGCGGTCGCGCAATGGAAATTGTGTATGACGAAATTGACATGCGTCGCTACTTCCAAAACGCGGTCAGCGTTTCCAACGATGCGCCAGTGTTGCTCGACCGCTTCCTCGACGATGCGGTTGAAGTTGACGTTGACGTTGTTTGCGACGGCGAGCGCGTGCTGATTGGCGGTATCATGGAGCACATCGAGCAGGCGGGCGTTCACTCCGGTGACTCCGCATGTTCACTGCCGGCTTACACCCTGAGCAAAGAAATTCAGGATGTGATGCGTCAGCAGGCTGAAAAGCTGGCCTTCGAGCTGTCGGTTCGCGGCCTGATGAACGTACAGTTTGCGGTTAAAGACAACGAAGTGTACCTGATTGAGGTTAACCCACGCGCCGCGCGTACCGTGCCGTTTGTTTCCAAAGCGACCGGCGTACCGTTGGCGAAAGTTGCCGCGCGCGTCATGGCGGGTCAAACGCTGGCTCAGCAGGGCATCACCGAAGAAGTGATCCCGCCTTACTACTCCGTTAAGGAAGTGGTACTGCCGTTTAACAAATTCCCAGGCGTTGACCCAATCCTCGGCCCTGAAATGCGCTCAACCGGCGAAGTCATGGGCGTAGGCCGCACCTTTGCCGAAGCGTTTGCTAAAGCCCAGTTGGGCAGCCTCTCGACGGTTAAGAAAACCGGACGCGCGCTGCTTTCCGTGCGCGACGGTGACAAAGCACGCGTTGTCGCCCTGGCCGCCAAGCTGCAAGAGCACGGTTACGAGATTGATGCCACTCAGGGCACCGCTGAAATACTGGCCGCTGCCAACATCACCGTGCGCCAGGTCAATAAGGTGCACGAGGGTCGTCCGCACATTCAGGACCGCATCAAAAACGGTGAATATGCTTATATCGTCAACACCACCGCCGGTCGTCAGGCGATTGAGGACTCCAAGCTTATTCGCCGCAGCGCCCTGCAATACAAGGTGCACTACGACACCACCATGAACGGCGGCTATGCCACCACCATGGCGCTGTCTTCAGACCCGAGAGATCAGGTGATTTCAGTGCAGGAAATGCACGCCCAAATTAAAGGTTAATCAACGAGATTAGTTTTTAATTAGCGGTAAGCTAGAATACAGAGGGCACGGCGTTGAGCCGTGCCCTTTTTTTTCATTTTTTTATTAAATTTCAAAGTCAAAAACTGACTTATTTTTCCTCTGGCACAAATTTGCGTATGCTGGTCAAAATACGCTTTATAGGGAAGTTTCATGATCCTGATTATTTATGCTCATCCTTATCCCCGGCACTCTCATGCCAATCAGCGTTTACTCCAGGAAATCAGCGATCTTCCCGGGGTTAAAATCCGATCTCTTTACGATCTTTATCCCGACTTCACCATTGACATCAAGGCCGAGCAGAAGGCGGTCGAAGAAGCCGATTTGGTGATTTTCCAGCATCCGCTGCAGTGGTACGGCCTGCCGCCGCTGGTAAAACTGTGGATCGACAAGGTGCTGGAGCACGGCTGGGCCTACGGTCACGGCGGCGATGCGCTTAACGGGAAAGGCTGCATGTGGGCAGTGACCACCGGCGGTAATGAACAGCATTTTCAACTGGGTCATCATCCTGATTTCTCCGCCCTGGCACAGCCGCTGGAGGCGACCGCGCTGTACTGCGGCATGAAATGGCAGCCCTATTTTGCGCTGCACAACACCTTTACCTGCGACGAAGTGGCGATCAAGGCGGCGGCAGAGCACTATCGCCAGCGCCTAATCGATTGGCAAACCGCACATCCGACACCGGTCGCAGTCGAGATGCCGGTGTTGCAAGGAGAAGCCAATGGATAACCACGGCATGATGATTGAAGGGCTGATCTATTTAGGCTCGGCGGCGCTGTTTGTGCCGATTGCCGTGCGTTTCGGACTCGGCTCGGTGCTGGGATATTTAATCGCCGGCTGTATTATCGGTCCCTGGGGACTGAAGCTGGTCTCAGATGCCGAATCGATACTGACCTTCGCAGAAATAGGCGTGGTGCTGATGCTGTTTATCATCGGCCTCGAGCTGGATCCGAAAAGATTGTGGACCCTGCGCGCCTCGGTGTTCGGCGGCGGCAGCATTCAGATGATCGGCTGTGGGCTGGTGCTGAGCGCATTCTGCACCGCGCTGGGCCTCGATTGGAAAATTGCTATCCTGATTGGCCTGACGCTGGCGCTGTCTTCAACCGCGATTGCGATGCAGGCGATGAGCGAGCGCAGCCTGACGCCAACGCCGATTGGCCGCAGCGCCTTTGCCGCGCTGCTATTTCAGGATATCGCGGCCATTCCGCTGGTGGCGATGATCCCGCTGCTGGCAAGCACCGGCGAATCGACCACTCTGCTGTCGTTTGGTCTTTCGGCGGCGAAAGTAGTCGGCGCGCTGGCGATTGTTATCCTGCTAGGCCGGTACGTGGCTCGCCCGGTGCTGCACTTCGTTGCCCGTTCCAACATGCGTGAAGTGTTCAGCGCCGTGGCGCTGTTCCTGGTGTTTGGCTTCGGTATTTTGCTGGAAATGGCCGGACTGTCGATGGCGATGGGCGCGTTCCTGGCCGGGGTGATGCTCGCCAGCTCCGAATATCGTCACGCGTTGGAGAGCGATATACAGCCTTTTAAAGGCCTGCTGCTCGGGCTGTTCTTTATCGGCGTCGGCATGTCCATCGACTTTGGTACGCTTATCCACCATCCGCTGCTCATTGCCGGGTTACTGGTCGGTTTTATGGCTTTAAAAGCCGCGCTGCTGTGGATCATTGCGCCGATACTGAGCGTGCCGAAGCGCCAGCGCGGCATGTTTGCCATTTTGCTGGGGCAGGGCAGCGAATTTGCCTTCGTTATCTTCTCCGCCGCTCAGCTGGCAGGCGTGCTGCCCGAAGAGTGGGCGAAATCGCTGACGCTGGCCGTCGCGCTGTCGATGGCGGTGACGCCGGTGCTGCTGGTGGTTGCCGGCCGCCTGGAGCGCAATGCGCCGAAGGACGATCGCCCGCAGGATATTATCGACGACGAACATGCCAGCGTGATTATTGCCGGCTTTGGCCGCTTTGGACAGATCGCCGGTCGTCTGCTGTTAGCCAATAACGTGCATACGGTGGTTTTGGATAACGATCCGGACCATATCGAGACCTTGCGCAAGTTCGGCACCAAGGTGTTTTACGGCGACGCGACGCGTGTCGACCTGCTTGAATCTGCCGGGGCCGCGCAGGCCAAGGTGCTGATCAACGCGATCGATGACGTCGAGGCCAACCTTGAGTTAACGCGCCTGGCGAAAGAAAATTTCCCTAACCTGAAAATCATCGCTCGCGCTCGCGATGTCGATCACTGGTATCAGCTGCGCCAGCTCGGCGTTGAGGCACCGGAGCGTGAACTGTTTGAAGGTTCGCTGCGGGCCGGACGTGAAACCCTCGAGCTGTTGGGGCTGGATCCTTACGAGGCGCGTGAAAAGGCGGAACAGTTCAAGTTCTTCAACCTCAAGATGCTGGAGGCGACGCTGGCCAACTACGAGGACACCGAATTCCGTCTCGCAGGACTGGCGCGCGCGCGCGATATGCTGACGGCGGCTATCGAGCAAGACCAGCAACGACTGGGTGAACAGCAGCAGAGCTGGCGCGGCAGCATCGACGGCAAAGCGCCCGAGCGCGATGTTATCGAGGCCAAAGAAGCCTGATAAGCCGTTTGGCTTGCTCTGAAAAAGCAAAAAGCGCATTCGGTGAATGCGCTTTTTTTATCGCTAGCCTGCATCGCGTTAACGGCTAATCAGCCCAGTGCGACTTTAATCCCTAGCGCAATCAGCACGCCGCCCAGCAGTTTATCGATCAGCTTTTGTGCCTTCGCCAGCCCGCGCCTTACCGGACCACTCTGGATTAGGATCACCAGCAACGGCCACCAGATAAACGAAAGTCCGACGATGATTGACGCATACCACAGCTTTTCACCGAGGCTGGAGTTAATCTGCAGCACTTGGGTGAACATCGCCAGGAAAAACAGCGTCGCCTTCGGATTGAGCAGATTACACAGGTAACCTTGCACGAACGCCTTGCCCAACTTCACCTGCTGCTGCTCCAGGTTATCAAGATTCATCTTGCTGTTTGTGCGAGAGAACAGCGCCTGGATCCCGACCCAGATCAAATAGGCCGCGCCAACATATTTCAGTAAATCAAATAGCCAAGGCGTCTTGGTGATCACCACTGCCAGCCCCGCCACGCAGTAGGACATATGCGTCATCACGCCACAGATCACCCCCAATGAGGTCATCAGCGCCGCCGGACGCGGGTAGCGTGCCGCATTCTTGATCACCAGAAAGAAGTCTGGACCGGGAGAAATCATGCCCAATGCGGCAATAGTGGCGACAAACAAAGAGGTTTCGAGCATTAAAATGACCGTTTTCAAAAGGCGAGAAAAATGATGGCGGCATCATACGCCAATCGCCGATTTTTAACAGGGGGCAGAACGAGGATAAAATTCTCGCTTGTATACTTTCTCGCCCAGATTGTATTGAACAGTTTACATGAATAGCGATGTTGGCAATTGAATGGCGGGAATGACTACACTAAGCGCCGCCAGCAACGCAATATAGCCAATATTAGCCCATAAGGCAGTGTATTGAACTGTTGAAATCGGGCTGTGCTAAGAGCTCTCTTATATCTTCAGCAACGCACATTATCCCTATCGACTGGCGATTAGCCTTTCCGTATAGTGTGGCTCTTTTCTGCCCCGACATAGAATCTGTTCCTGGTCTGCCGTATGTCGTCTGCTGGCGGGATCACGGATCTGTTCTTATTAGCACTTCACCAAAGGTTTCACGATGATTATCAGCCTGATCGCTGCAATGGCAGCGGATCGCGTTATTGGTATGGAAAACGCCATGCCCTGGCATTTACCGGGTGACCTGGCTTGGTTCAAGCGTAACACGCTGAACAAACCGGTTATTATGGGGCGCAAGACTTTCGAATCCATCGGTCGACCGCTGCCCGGTCGTCTGAACATCGTTATCAGCAGCCAGCCTGGAAGCCACGATGGCGTAACCTGGGTGAGCTCGGTTGATGACGCGCTGTCGGCGGCGGTTAACGCAGAAGAGGTGATGATCATGGGTGGCGGTCGAGTCTACGGCCAGTTCCTGCCACGCGCCAACCGCCTGTACCTGACCCATATCGACGCCGAAGTTGAAGGCGATACGCATTTTCCCGACTATGAGCCAGACGAGTGGGAAAGCGTGTTTAGTGAATTCCACGACGCGGACGAAGCCAACTCGCACGGTTACTGTTTCGAAATCCTCGATCGTCGCGGCGAATAATTAGCCCTGGCATAGCAAAAAAGCTTATGTTAATCAGGTAAATAAAAAGGCACTCACTGAGTGCCTTGGTTTTTTCTACCGCTGCTAATGCGGGGCAGTGAGCTTTTTAGGCTAGGCTTCGGCCTTATCTTTGTCTTTGCGACGAAAGGAAGGCTGGGTGAAATAGGCCTTATCTTCCCAACGCAGCAGGGTCATTTCTCCACCCCAGCAGCAGCCAGTATCCAGACCATAAACCCCTTCCGGTGTGCCTTTACCTTCCAGCGAGGCCCAATGGCCGAAGATGATGCTATAACCTTCATCCATCACCTGACTCGGCAGCTCGAACCAGGGTTTCAGCGGGCGCGGTGCGTCTTCCGGTGCGTCTTTACAGATCATGTCCAGCTGGCCGTTCGGGAAGCAATAGCGCATACGGGTGAGCGCATTGGTGCTGAAACGCAGGCGGGCAAGCCCGGTCAGCTCTTCCGACCAGTTGTTGGGCATATCGCCGTACATGGCGTCGAGGAACAGCGGATAGCTGTCGCTGCTCAGGATAGCCTCGACCTCGCGCGCGCAGACTTTCGCCGTGTCGATATCCCACTGCGGAGTAATGCCCGCATGGCCCATCACCAGCTTCAGCTCTTCATCGACCTGTAATACCGGTTGGCGACGCAGCCAGTTGATCAGCTCGTCGGCATCCTCGGCTTCAAGCAGCGGAGTGAGCTTATCCTTGGGCTTGTTTGGCGTAATGCCGGCAAAGATAGCCAGCAGATGAAGGTCATGATTGCCCTGAACCATGCGCACCGCATCGCCTAATCCGCTGACATAACGCAGGACGCCCAACGAGTCGGGGCCGCGTGATACCAGATCGCCGGTCAGCCACAGGGTATCGTGCTGTGGGGTAAACTCTACCTGCGCGAGAAGGGCTTTAAGCTCGTCCAGACAGCCGTGAATATCACCGACTAAATATGTCGACATTTTACCTTCTTACTTGAAACTCAATTAATCAGCGTGGGAAGCGCAAGGCGAAATACGGGAATTGCAACGCGGAAAGGTTCACCGTTTTGATCGACCATTTCATAATGGCCTTCCATTGTACCCATCGGTGTTTCGAGGATCGCGCCGCTGGTGTAATGGAATTCACCACCGGGCGGAATAAGTGGCTGCTCCCCAATGACGCCTTCCCCCTGAACCTCGGTCCTATGGCCGTTACTGTTGGTAATCAGCCAGTAACGGCGCATGAGTTGTACATTGAAGCGCCCGAGATTGCGGATAGTAATGGTATAGGCGAAGACATAACGCTGTTCTTCCGGTATCGATTGAGACTCAATGTAGATACTTTGTACCTGGATACTGACTCGCGGCGCATCAAGCATAACGTGACTCCAGCTGAGATTTACTCTGCGTTGTTTTTACGCACTGATAGCCAGTTGGCTAATTTACAGTACTGTTCAACGGAAATATTCTCGGCACGCATCGACAGATCCAGACCCAGCTCCGTCATCTGCTCTGGGGTGAATAAATGCCCCAGGCTATTGCGGATGGTTTTACGACGCTGGTTGAATGCATCAGTAGTCAGGCGTGCCAGAATTCGAATGTCAGAGACAGGATAAGGAATATTGGCGTGTGGCGTCAAACGCACTACCGCTGAATCAACCTTAGGCGCCGGAGTAAAGGACTCTGGCGGCACTTCCAGCACCGGGATCACGTTGCAGTAATACTGCGCCATCACGCTCAAACGGCCGTAGGCCTTGCTGTTTGGACCGGCGACCAGGCGATTGACCACTTCCTTCTGCAACATGAAATGCATGTCGCTGATGGCATTGGTATAGGTGAAAAGGTGGAACATCAGCGGCGTCGAAATGTTGTACGGCAGGTTGCCGAACACGCGCAGCGGCTGACCCAGCTCCTCAGACAGTTCGCCAAAGTTGATGGTCATGGCATCGGCCTGGATCACCCGCAGCTTGTTGGCCAGCTTGGGGTTGACTTCAAGACGGGCCGCTAAATCACGGTCCAGCTCGATCACGGTCATGCTGTCTAAGCGTGCCGCAACCGGCTCGGTTAACGCCGCCAGACCGGGACCGATTTCAACCACGGCTTGACCGGGCAGCGGATGGATCGCCGAAACGATGCTGTCGATGACAAACTGATCTTTTAAGAAGTTTTGTCCAAAGCGTTTACGGGCAAAGTGGCCTTGGTGGACTCGATTATTCATTGCTTTGTATTTTCACTACTGTTGTTGTCGGTGCTGACATGAGTCGTCATTGCGGACAGATTGATGTCATTACTGACAGAGGCCATGTTAATGGCAAGATTTAAAGCGGTAATAAAGCTGCCCACGTCGGCTTTGCCGGTAGCAGCCAGATCCAGCGCGGTGCCGTGATCGACCGAGGTGCGAATAAACGGCAGCCCCAGCGTGATATTCACTGCCCGACCAAATCCCTGATATTTTAGCACCGGCAGGCCCTGATCGTGATACATCGCCAGCACGGCATCGGCATGTTGCAGATATTTCGGCTGGAACAGCGTATCGGCCGGTAGCGGACCGATCAGATTAATGCCTTTCTCACGCAGTGCGGTTAGCGCTGGCGTGATGGTATCGATTTCTTCACGCCCCATGTGGCCGCCTTCTCCCGCGTGGGGATTCAGGCCGCAAACGTAAATCTGCGGTGCAGCGATGCCAAATTTGGTTTTCAGGTCGTTATCAAGAATGGTGATCACTTCATGCAGGCTCTGCTGAGTGATAGCGTCCGAGACGTCCTTCAATGGCAGGTGAGTGGTGGCCAGCGCAACGCGAAGCTCTTCGGTTGCCAGCATCATCACTACTCGCTCGCACAGGCTGCGATCGGCAAAGAATTCGGTATGGCCGATAAACGGAATACCGGCGTCATTGATAATGCTCTTCTGCACCGGACCGGTAATCAACGCGGCGAATTCGCCGTTGAGTGCGCCATCACAGGCGCGCGCCAACGTCTCTACCACGTAAGGACCGTTGGCAACGTTAAGTTGACCCGCCACCACCGGCTCCGCCAGCGCTACCGGGAGAACGGTCAGCGTACCGGCGGCCTGGGGTCTGGCGTAGCCCGGGCGATAATCCAGTAAACGGATAGGCAGACCTAACGCCTTGGCTCGGGAAAGCAGCAAAGACGGGCAGGCACAAACGACGAGCTCAACGGGCCAGTCCCGTTGAGCTAGTGCAAGTACCAGGTCAGGCCCAACCCCGGCAGGTTCGCCGGGGGTAATGACCACTGATTGAGTCACGTGGGAATTATTGTCCATTGCCATCCAGAATTTTTACGTACGACTGTGCACGCTGTTCCTGCATCCAGGACTGGGCTTCTTCTGCAAATTTACGGTTAAACAGCAGACGATAGGCCTTGTCTTTCATTGCGGCATCGGTGCCATCAACCTGACGCGTATCGATCAGTTGGATCAGATGCCAACCGAATGCGGAGTGAACCGGCGCGCTAATCTCACCTTTTTTCAGCTTAAGCAGTGCATCACGGAACGCCGGATCGTAAATATCAGGTGAGGCCCATCCCAGGTCGCCCCCGTTAGCGGCAGAACCCGGATCTTGTGACAGCTGTTTCGCTTCGTCGGCAAAGTTAGCACGGCCGCTGCGAATAGCCGCGGCTATTTGCTCAAGTTTAGCCTGCGCCTGAGCATCCGTCAGGACCACCGAGGTTTTCAGCAGAATGTGACGCGCGTGAACTTCGGTGACGGAAACCTTCTGGTCAGCCTGGCGCATGTCGTTCACTTTCAGGATGTAGAAGCCCACGCCCGAACGAATAGGACCGACTATCTGGCCTTTCTTGGCGTTAGCCAAGGCCTGTGCAAACAGTGAAGGCAGGCCCTGCAGTTTGCCCCAGCCCATGTTTCCGCCGTCAAGCGCGTGCGGATCGGCAGAATAGGTCATCGCCGTTTTAGCGAAGTCCGCGCCGTGGTTCAGGTCGTTAGCCAGCTTTTTCGCCAGTATCTCGGTTTGGTCAACCTGATCCTGAGTCGGGTTTTGCGGCAGTGGCAGCAGGATGTTGCTCAGGTTGAGGTCTGCCGAATTATCGGTTTGCGCAGCCATCTGTTTTGCCAGCGCGTCAACTTCCTGTGGCAGGATAGTGACGCGGCGACGAACTTCACCGTTGCGCACTTCAGAAATCAGCATCTCTTTGCGGATCTGAGTACGGTAGGTGTTGTAGTTAAGGCCTTCGTAAGCCAGGCGGCTACGCAGTTGATCAACGGTCAGGTTATTCTGCTGAGCAATGTTGGCAATAGCTTTGTTAACGTCGTCGTCAGTCAGCGTAATGCCCATCTTGGTGGCCATTTGCAGCTGAATGTTATCCATAATCAGACGATCGAGGATTTGACGACGCAGGGTGGCTTCGTCTGGAAGCTGCTGTTTTGCCTCTTTAGCCTGCTGCTGAACGGATTGCAGCATGTCATTAACTTCGCTTTCTAAAACCACTCCGTTATCGACCACGGCAGCGACTTTATCAACCTCTTGCGGTGCTGCGAACGCGGTGTTAGCACAAAGCACCACGCCGAGGAGAAGTGTTCTCCAGTTCTTCATACTTTTTCCATTTATTTTTTCCGCAAATGCGGATTCAAGTTTCAAGTTTACTGAATTCAACATGCCGTTGAGCATCAGAATGCGCGCTGATAAGGCAGTATGCCGCCTTTTAACATTTCAGCAGTACCCAGGTTTTGATTAGCACCCAGGCCACGAAGTTCAATGTTAAATCCAATACTTTTGTCATAAACGCTTTTTTCACTGGTTGAATCCCAGTTAATAATTTTGCGCTCATAGCCAAAGTTTACGGCCCAGCAACAGGTGCTGTATTGCAGGCCTAGCAGCTGATCGGCCGCCTGTTTAGCGCGAGTATCGTAGTAGTAGGCACCGACCACGGCCCAGCGATCGGCAATGGGCCAGCTAGCAATGACGCCAGCCTGGGAAATGCCCTGTTCGTAGCCCGCGTCGGTCAGATTCGGCAGCGTTGCCTGAATGTATTCTGGGCTAGCGTAACGATAGCTAAACTGGATCATTCTATCGGCGTCTGCACGATATTCCAGTACCGCATCGCCCAGTGCCACAGAATCGAGACGTGAGTCATACTGAATGCCGCCGCGGATTGCCCATGCGTCATTGATTTTGTAATAGGTGTCACCCGCCCAAACGACGCTGCCGGTTTTGTCACTGCCGTACAGCGGGTCATTATTACCGGTGCGTGGTGGCGTGAAGTAGTAAATCTGACCGGCAGAAATGTTAAAGCGCTCAACCATGTTGTCGTCATAGATACGGGTAGTCACGCCCGATGCAACCTGGTTGGCTGAGGCAATGCGGTCAAGGCCGCTGTAGCTCTGATCGCGGAACAGGCCGGTGTAGTCGGTTTGCAACAGCGTGGAGTCATATTGCTGGATATTATTTTGATTTTTATAAGGAATATACAGGTACTGCAAACGCGGCTCTAACGTCTGCGTGTAGCCAGAATTCCAGTCCATGGTGCGGTCAAACACCATTTTAGCGTCACTCTTGAACTCAGGCAGCACGCGGTTGACCGAGCTTTTAAGTGGCGTATCAGGGTTATCTCTATAATATTCTCCAGAGATACTCTGCTGGTAATGCGTTGCCATTACCTTGACTTCGTTATTCCAGCTACCCCAGCGATTGCTTAGCGGCAGGTTAATCTCTGGCGCAATGTGCCAGCGAGTTGCCTCAGGGTATTCAGAGTTAACGTTGGTAAAGCGGACAATCTGGCCGTAGGTATGGAAGTTGAACGGACCGAGATCGTCTTTGTAGTAGTTCATGTCTAACTGCGGCATGGCGCGATAGACATTGTTAGACGAGGCTTCAGAGAAGATCTGGAACTGCTTGGTCGACAGGGTCGCGTCCCAGTTCTGGTCGGCATAGCCTACGCTGAATTTCTGCGTCGCATAGCCGTCAGTGGTTGAACCATATTTCGAGTCAAAGTCGTTAAAGTAGTACTGATCGCTGACCTTGGTGTAGTCAACGTTTAAGCGCCAGTGCTGATCGTAAACACCGTTATGGTTCCAGAAGAACAACCAGCGTTTGGTCTTGTCTAAATCAGCGTGCTCGTCGTTGGCCTCTTTGTCGTTGTTCAGGAAGTCAAACTCCATCACGCCAGAACCGGCAACGGTCAGGTAACGGAATTCGTTCTGCAACTGGAGACCACGTTTACTCATGTAATGCGGAGTAATGGTGGCATCGTAATTAGGCGCGATGTTCCAGTAGTAAGGCAGCGCAAAATCGACGCCGCTGTTACTGCTGTATTTTAAATTCGGGATCAGGAAACCTGAGCGACGGGTGTTGCCGATCGGCAGCTGCATATAAGGGCTGTAGAACACCGGCACCGGACCGATATGGAAACGCGCATTCCAGATTTCGGCCAGCTGTTCCTGGCGATCCTCGATGATCGTGGTGCCCACAACGCTCCAACTGTTGTCACCCGGCAAACAGGAGGTAAAGGTCCCGTTATTCAAAATGGTATAGCGGTTGTTGTCACGCTGCTTCATCAGGTCAGCGGTACCGCGGCCCTGACGGCCTACCATTTGATAATCACCCTTCTGCATGTCGGTATCTTTGGTATTCAGGTTAGAGAAGGCCTTCGGGCCTTTCAGCTTGATCTGATTATCAAAATACAGCACGTTTCCCGTGGCGGTCGCGGTTCTTAATGGGGTAGCCTCATTGGGATGCTGCACCTGGTTAAGTTGAACCTCGTCAGCGGTTAACGAGCTGTTACCCTGTTGAACGTTAACGTTGCCGGTATACACCGCATCGGTTGGATAGGTTCCCTGGGCATGATCTGCCTGGATATTCACTGGAAGCTGATTAGGATCGCCCGAGACTAAAGGTTTGTCATAGGTCGGCACGCCGAGCATGCACTGTTCAGCGAGGTCTGCCAGAGCGCCCTGGCTATAAAGCGCTGTCCAAATCATTGTGGCCAGCAGGGTGGGGAAGCTTTTTTTCATACGTAAAATGTGTGTTCCGTCATCAGAGGCGTCATTCCGGCAAACGGTCAGAGACTAACTTACTCATCATCGTTGCGCTAGTGATAAATCCACAGGGTTACGCTGTAGCCGTTAGGCACAACGGTAAATGCCGGTTATGATAAAGCAAATCTTACGCGACGGCATTGTGAATTGAGGAGTATATGCAGTATTGGGGAAAGCTGCTCGGACTTATATTGGGCTTAATGTCCGGTATTGGCTTCTGGGGTATCGTATTGGGACTGTTGGTCGGGCACATGGTAGACAAGGCGCGCAGTGTAAAACGCCGCGGTTACTTCTCAGACCAGCAGACAAGACAAACACTTTTTTTCCGCACCACCTTCGAGGTGATGGGGCATTTAACTAAATCAAAAGGACGAGTCACAGAGGCCGATATTCAGATAGCCAGCCTGTTTATGGACCGCATGCAGCTTCACGGCGAGCAGCGGGAGGCGGCGCAGCAGGCGTTTCGCACCGGAAAAGGCGGCAATTATCCGCTGCGCGAGAAAATGGCTGAAATGCGCAGCGTGTGTTTTGGGCGCTTTGATCTGATCCGTACTTTTCTGGAAATCCAGATCCAGGCGGCCTACGCCGACGGTTCGCTTCATCCAAACGAACGTCAGGTGCTGTACGTTATTGCCGAAGAGCTGGGCATCTCACGCCACCAGTTCGATCAGTTCCTGCGCATGATGGAAGGCGGCCAGCAGTTTGGCGGCGGTCAGCAGGGCCAATACTCGCAGGGCGGTTACCAGCGCGCTGCGCAGGGGCCGACGCTGGCCGATGCCTGCAAAGTGTTGGGGGTAGAGCCGACCGACGACGGCACCACCATTAAACGTGCCTATCGCAAATTAATGAGTGAGCATCATCCGGACAAGCTGGTGGCTAAAGGCCTGCCGCCAGCAATGATGGAGATGGCCAAGCAAAAAGCGCAGTCGATTCAGTCAGCCTATGATTTAATCAAGCGTGAGAAAGGCTTTAAATAACCGCCGAACGAGGGTGGGGCAATAAAAAAACGCCGCGAGTTTCTGCTCACGGCGTTTTTTTATTGCCTGGAAAACGGCCTGCGAGCCGCCGGTGGATTAAAAATCCGGGTCGCAGCTGAAGGTCATCGGCACATCGGTAATCGGATGATAGATCGACAGTTCCTGTGCGTGCAGCTGCAAGCGCGGCGCCATTGCCAGCGCCTCCGGGTGAGCATAAAACTTGTCCCCCAGAATCGGATGCCCCAGCGCCAGCAGGTGAACGCGAAGCTGGTGGGAACGTCCGGTTATCGGGCGCAGCTTCACGCGCGTCGTGCCGTCGGCGTCCCAGGACAGCACTTCATACTGGGTCAGCGCTTTCTTGCCCGTCTCATGGCAGACCTTCTGCTTAGGACGATTGGGATAGTCGCAGATCAGCGGCAGGTCGATAATGCCGTAATCTTCGGCCATGTGTCCCCAGACTCGCGCCACATAGGCCTTCTTGGTTTCACGCTCGCGAAACTGACGCTTGAGTTCACGCTCGGCTTCCTTGGTCAACGCCACGGCGATAACGCCGCTGGTCGACAAGTCCAGACGATGCACCGATTCGGCGATGGGAAAATCGCGCTGGACTCGCGTCATCAGGCTGTCCTGATGTTCGGCGGCCTTGCCGGGAACGGACAGCAGCCCGCTCGGCTTATTCACCACCATCAGATGTTCGTCCTGGAACAGCACCCGCAGCCAGGGATCGGTTGGCGGATGGTAGTTTTCAAGCGGCAGAATGTTTGACGGTGGTGGCGTTATCATTGATGGCTCACCACAACCAGGCGAATGGCGTCGAGACGCCAGTTCGCATCGTTCAGGCTGTTCAACACCTGTTGGCGGTTGGAGGCGATCGCCTCCAGCTCGTCATCACGGATGTTCGGATTCACCTCTTTCAACGCTTTAAGGCGTTCAAACTCGAGGGTCAACTGCTGGTCGGCCTCAATCTTGGCGGCGGCAATCAGCGCCTGTGCCTCAACCGCGACCAGCGGTTCGGCCTGCTGCAGCATGGCGTGAACGTCCTGCTGCACGGCGTTGACCAGCTTGCTCGAGGTATGACGGTTCACCGCATTCAGCTGGCGGTTAAAGCTTTCAAACTCAACCTGCGCGGCGAGGTTGGTGCCTTTGCGGTCCATCAGCATGCGCACCGGCGTTGGCGGCAGGAAGCGGGTCAGCTGCAGATGCTTAGGTGCCTGACACTCGACGACGTACAGCAGCTCAACCAGCAGGGTTCCGACCGGCAGCGCCTTATTTTTCAACAGAGACACCGCACAGCTGCCGGTATCGCCGGAGAGGATCAGGTCCAGACCGTTGCGAACGATCGGGTGTTCCCAGCTAATAAACTGCGCATCTTCACGTGATAGTGCCTGCTCACGGTCGAAGGTCACGGTGCAGCCATCCTGCGGCAGCCCTGGGAAATCAGGCACCAGCATGTGATCTGAGGGGGTCAGGACAATCAGATTATCGCTGCGGTCTTCCTGATTAATACCCACTATATCAAACAGGTTCAGCGCAAAGTTGACCAGGTTAACGTCGTCGTCCTGCTCGGCAATGGCTTTTGCCAAGGCCTGCGCCGGTTCACCGCCGTTGGAATGCATCTCTAACAGGCGATCGCGGCCCTGCTCCAACTGCTGTTTCAGGGCATCGTGCTGCTCGCGGCACAGCAGAATAAACGCGTCGAGACCTTCCTGCTCCGCTGGCGTGGCCAGGAAACCGACCAGCTGCTCGTAGCTGCCGTCGTAAATGGTACGGCCGGTCGGGCAGGTGTGCTCGAAGGCGTCGAGGCCCTCATGGAACCAGCGCAGCAGAATAGCCTGCGCGGTTTGCTCCAGATAAGGCACCATGATCTCAATGTCGTTTTGCTGGCCGATGCGGTCCAGACGTCCGATACGCTGCTCGAGCAGGTCCGGGTTAAACGGCAGGTCAAACATCACCATCTTGCTGGCGAACTGGAAGTTACGGCCTTCTGAGCCAATTTCAGAGCACAGCAGAACCTGAGCGCCGCCTTCTTCCGAGGCAAAATAGGCCGCAGCGCGGTCGCGCTCGAGGATCGACAGGCCTTCGTGGAATACTGCGGCGCGGATCGCTTCACGTTCGCGTAGAACCTGCTCCAGCTGTAGCGCGGTGGCGGCCTTGGCGCAGATCACCAGCACTTTTTTATCGCGGTTGGCGGTCAGATAGCCGAGCAGCCATTCAACGCGCGGGTCGAAGTTCCACCAGGTGGCGTTATCCCCTTCAAATTCTTGATAAATCTGCTCGGGATACAGCATGTCCAGCGCACGAGCTTCCTGCGTTTTCTTGCTGCCCATGATGCCGGAAACTTTAATCGCGGTCTGATACTGGGTCGGCAGTGGCAGCTTAATCGCCTGCAAATGACGATCGGGGAAACCTTTAACGCCGTTGCGGGTGTTGCGGAACAGCACGCGGCTGGTGCCGTGGCGGTCCATCAGCATCGCGACCAGTTTCCTGGCGGCCTCTTCGTCGCCGCTGTTAGCGGCGGTCAGCAGGGCATCGACGTCGGCGTTGCCCACGCTTTCGCCCAGCAGTTCCAGCGCGTCGGCGGTCAGCGGCTCCCGGTTCATCAGCAGGGTAACGGCATCGGCAACCGGCTGATACTGCTGTTGTTCTTCAATAAATTCTTCGTAATCGTGGAAGCGATCCGGATCCAGCAGGCGCAGGCGCGCAAAGTGGCTTTCCTGACCGAGCTGCTCGGGGGTGGCGGTCAGCAACAGCACGCTCGGGATCGACTGTGCCAGCTGCTCAATGACCAGGTACTCGCGGCTAGGCGCGTCTTCGCTCCACACCAGGTGATGGGCTTCATCGACGACCAGCATGTCCCACTCGGCGTCATTTAACTCTTCAAGACGCTGTTTGTTGCGGCGCACGAAGTCCAGAGAACAGATAACCAGCTGCTCGGACTCAAACGGGTTGGTCGCGTCGTGGCGCGATTCAGCGTAACGGTCGTCATCAAACAGTGAGAAACGCAGGTTGAAGCGGCGCAACATCTCGACCAACCATTGGTGCTGGCAGGGTTTCCGGTACCACGATCAGTACGCGCTCGGCACGGCCGGACAGCAGCTGCTGGTGGATAATCATCCCTGCTTCAATGGTCTTACCAAGACCCACTTCATCGGCCAGCAGAACGCGTGGCGCATGACGCTGACCCACTTCATAGGCTATGTGCAACTGGTGCGGGATCAGGCTAGCGCGCATGCCGCGCAGGCCGCCGAACTCCAGGCGGAACTGCTCACGCTGATATTTACGCGCGCGAAAACGCAGCGCGAAGCGGTCCATACGGTCGATTTGACCCGCAAAGAGGCGATCCTGAGGCTTACTGAAGGTGAGCTTGCTGTCGAGCATCACCTCACGCATGACCACACCCTCTTCCCCGCTGTCCAGACGCGTTCCCACATAGGTGAGCAGGCCCTTGTCCTCAAGGACTTCTTCAACTTTCAGCTGCCAACCCTCGTGACAGCTGATGGTATCGCCCGGATTGAACATCACGCGGGTGATAGGGGAATCACTTCTGGCATACAGGCGGTTTTCACCAGTAGCGGGGAAAAGCACGGTAACCATGCGCGTGTCTACCGCGACCACAGTTCCTAATCCTAACTCGCTTTCCGTATCGCTGATCCAGCGTTGACCAAGTGTAAAGGGCATATTGTCTCTCTGTGCTGTTATCAAACTTTATGTAATAGCTTTTCTATCCCCGCCTGCTAAGGCGTGGAGTCTGTAATTTTTTGAGGTTAGATAAGAAATAGGAAAGGGCGCTATGTTAATTGAAGGTAGGCCGTTCGTCACCTGTCATTGCGCCTTAAGGCTAAAACAATCCCATTTGACCCGTTATTAGTGTAGCAAAATCGTCATGCAGAAAAGGAAGAATGCCGTCGGCCACCGGTTCAAGCTGCTTCTCGATGTAATGATTGTAGTCGATAGGCGACTGCCGATTCTCCAGCGGCTCCGGGCCTGAAGTGGTCATCACATAGCTAATCCAGCCGCCGTTCTGGTACTGCATCGGGCGACCATGAGCGAGGTTATACTCATCGGCCAGCCGCGCGGCGCGCACGTGTGGCGGCACGTTGCGCTCATATTCTGTCAGCCGACGACGCAGGCGCTTGCGATACACCAATCGGTCGTCAAACTCGCCGTTCAGGGTGCTGGCGACATACTCGCGCACGTACTCCTGATAAGGCTGATGGTGAAATATTCGCTCATACAACGCCTGCTGAAAGGTCTGCGCTAGCCGGGTCCAGTCGGTACGCACCGTTTCCAGCCCCTTATAAACGATACGCTCTCCGTCGTGATCCTTTACCAGCCCGGCGTAGCGCTTCTTGCTGCCTAATTCGGATCCGCGAATGGTGGGCATCAGAAAACGCTGGTAGTGCGTTTCAAACTCCAGCTCCAGCGCGCTCTCGAGCCCCAGCGCCTGCTGCAGATGAGTTTTCCACCACTGGTTGACCTGCTTAACCAGACGTCGGCCAATCTCGTCGGCGTCCGTGGCGCTGTGGGCGTGATTCAGCCAGACGAAGGTCGAGTCGGTATCGCCGTAGATAACCTGGAAACCCTGTTCCTCAATTAGCCTGCGGGTTTGCTGCATAATCTCGTGACCGCGCAGGGTGATAGACGAGGCCAATCGCGCGTCAAAAAAGCGGCAACTGCTGGTGCCCAACACGCCGTAAAGCGCATTCATAATAATCTTCAGCGCCTGCGACAGCGGCTGGTTTTTCTGCTTTTTAGCGACTTCACGGCCCTGCCAGATCTGGCGAACGATCTCCGGCAGGCAGTGCTGAGTGCGTGAAAAACGCGCCTCGCGAAATCCAGGCACCGAGTGGGCGTCGTCCGGCTGGCTCAGCCCGCTGATCAGCCCCACCGGATCGATCAGGAAGGTGCGGATGATCGACGGGTACAGGCTTTTATAATCCAGTACCAGCACCGAGTCATACAGGCCGGGGCGGGAGTCCATCACAAACCCGCCGGGGCTGTTTTCCTCGGGCCGTTCGCCGATATTGGGCGCCACGAAGCCTATCCGATGCATACGCGGCAAATATAGATGGCTAAATGCCGCTACCGATCCGCCGCTGCGATCGGCCGCCAACCCGGTTACCGATGCGCGTTCGAGCAGAAACGACAGCAGTTCTGTTTTGGCAAAAATGCGCGTCACCAGCTCGCAATCCTTAAGGTTATAGCGAGCCAGCGCGGGCTTGTCCTGGCGAAAGCGCTGCTCAATTTCTGCCAGACGCTGGTAAGGGTTGTCAATGGCTTTTCCCTCACCGAGTAAAGTTTGCGAGACGTATTCCAGACTGAAAGATGGGAAATTCCATGTGGCGGATTTCAGTGCTTCAATGCCGTCAATAATCAGTCGTCCGGCGGCCTGAGCAAAAAAATGTCCCTGTTTGAAACCGTGTTCACGCCACTCCAGCGCACTGCCGTCGCGGCCAAAGCGCAGGGGGATCTTATAGCGGTCGGCGTGTTTCTGCAGCACGCGCAGGTCGAACTGCACCACGCTCCAGCCGATGATCGCATCGGGGTCATTGCGCGCTAGCCAATCATTGAGCCTTTGCAGCAGCAGCGGGCGGCTATCGACATATTCGAGATTGAAATCGCCGTGGCTGCCCGGTGTCCCGTTGGCTGGTCCAAGCATGTAGACGTCACGCTGGCCGCAGCCCTCAAGACCGATGCAATAAAGCTCGCCGTTACCGCTAGTTTCAATATCCAGCGAACATAATTTGAGGGTGGGGCGATAGGTTTCCGCCGCTTTCATTTTGCTATTCAGCAAGATACCCTCGCTTCCCGGCGTGCCGGTAAACCACACAGGGGCGGTAATATAGCGCTCCATAAGAAAACGCTCCGGCGGGCGAATGTCAGCCTCGAACAGGCTAATACCGCCGTCTTTAAGTGTCTTCTCGATGCGCATAAGCTGGCGATGGCTATTGCAATACAGACCCATAACCGGACGCAGGCGAAAATCTCTCAGCGGCAGAGGACGCAGGCTATAGTCTTTCTCACCGGCCAACAGCCGTTGCGCCTGTTCCTGTTGTTCAAGCGGCAGAAAGGCCACCGACTCTTGCGCGGGCAGTCGAACCTTTTGTGGGCCATCGTCGGTTGCCAGCCAGAAGTCGACCTCCGTTCCCTGCGGCGTATCGCGCCAGTGCCGGGTCAGAACAAAACCCTGGCGAGGCGGGGTGTGCGGGGCGACTTGCGCGCTAAGCTGATTGATAAGGGCCTCGGTTTATGGCTAAAAGCTCGCAAAGTGAAGCTGCGAATGAGATTTTGGCTAAAATGCTGCGCTGGGCGGCAACTGTGCAGCGCCGAAAGCGCTATGCTTTAAATATAGCATGGTTATTTATACAGTTCCTGCTGTTAACAAAGCCAACGTCTGTACTGCCAGGCGTCGTGACGAATTAGATACACATACAATTACTGGGTTGACTCGTCTTTACCATTTACCGACAATTCACCCTCTTTCATTTTCACTTAAGCTGTGATGGCTATACTACAGGGCGTGACCTCGAATGCAGTGGTTTAGGGTTACATCTTGGGCGGGTCAGGCAGCCAGTCATTCGTCTGTTGTGCTTCGACAGTTTTCAACCTTATAAGAATTAAAAGGTTTGCTGTACCGTGCGCCTCATGCGCACCTTAACTCTGGAATTTTATGGAAGCCTATCTTCAACATTTGGTCGCTCAGTCAGTGGGTTTTGCACTGATCATTGTCTCTGTAGTGGCATTTTTCGAGTCGATGGCGTTAGTGGGATTACTGTTGCCTGGCACCGTCATGATGGCGACATTGGGTACGCTGATCGGCAGCGGTCAGGTCGGTCTTTACGAAGCGTGGTTAGCGGCAGGACTGGGTTGTTTCTTTGGGGATTGGGCATCGTACTTTATCGGGCGTGCTTTTAAAGAACCGCTGCATAACTGGTCATTTCTAAAACGTTATCAGCCTATTATTGACAAAACCGGCCATGCTCTTGAGCAGCACAGCTTTGCTACCGTGATCCTGGGACGTTTTATCGGGCCGACTCGACCGTTGGTTCCCCTGCTCGCAGGAATGTTAAATCTGCCGCCCACTAAATTTGCGCCGCCGAACATCACCGGCTGTATCACCTGGCCACCGGTGTATTTTTTGCCGGGCATTCTTGCCGGGGTGGCGATCGATATCCCGCATAGCCACCAAAGCTCGGTGTTCAAATGGGCGCTGTTCATCAGCGTGGTGCTTGTCTGGCTCAGTGCCTGGCTGCTGTGGCGGTGGGTGCGTGCGGGTAAAAGCCAGGCGGATGCCGTTGCGCGCTGGCTGCCGCTGGCTCGCCTGCGGGTCGTCACGTTATTGACGCTTGCCGCGACGGCAATCAGCGTCTATATGCTGAGCAAGCAGCCGCTGATGCCGATCTACGCACACCTTCTGTATAAGGTCATTACCCGCTAATCCCTGGCGGCGTTTGCGATCCCCAAAACTTGACCCTCCGGGGCGCTGCCGTCTGCCAGCGCCTGCGTTGGCCCGTCGTAGTAGATGCGGCCATCGACCACCAACAGCGTTCTTTCGGCAATGCGCGCCGCGTCATCAAGATTGTGCGACACCATCAGCAGCGTAAGCTGTTGCTGCCGACACACGCGGTCGAGCAGGGCCAGCATCTCGCTGCGCAAGGCCGGATCCAGCGCCGAAAAGGGCTCATCGAGCAGCAGTATCGGCCGGCTGCGCAACAGGCAGCGGGCCAGTGCCACGCGCTGGCGCTGGCCGCCGGAGAGCTGGGCGGGCAGGCGATCGAGGCACTCTGCCAGCCCAACCTGTTCGGCTAACTCGCGTAACTGCCGTTTCTGCTCGGCGCTAAGTTTTAATCCCGGATGCAGCCCCAGCCCCATGTTTTGGCGCACCGTCAGGTGCGAAAACAGGTTGTTCTCCTGAAACAGCATCGATACCGGGCGCTTAGCCGGAGGCGTGTGGGTATGATCCTGATGATTAAGCTCGATAGTGCCTAAGCTTGGCGGCAGAAAACCGGCAATCAGGCTCAGCAGCGTGCTCTTTCCCGCCCCGCTTGGGCCAAGCACCGCTACCCGTTCCCCGGCATTGATCCGCAGGTCAAAGCGCATCGGCAGATGCTCATACAGATAAGTCACTTGATTAAGATTTAGCATGGCGGCCCGGTAATCTTTCGATAAGGGTAAAGAGCAGGAAGCACAGGATCAGCAGCAGCATAGCGGTCACCGCGCCCTGTTGGCTACGATACGAGCCCATCTGCTGATAAAGATAAAAAGGCAGCGTGCGGAAGTTTTCATTGCCGAATAGCGCAATCACGCCAAAATCACCCAACGACAGCACGCAGGCAAAAGCCAGTGCCTGCGTCAGCGGGCGTTTCAGCGCGCTCAGTTCAACCCACCGTAGCCTGTTCCAGCCTTCTAATTCCAAAGACATACACAGCAGCGAATAGCGTTCGGCGACGTCGCGCATCGGATTTTCCAGTACCTTAAGCGCGTAAGGGATTGCCATCAAAGCATTGGTCAGAATAACCAGCGCCCACGGCGACTGCGGCAGCCCGCTGGTGTCACTCAGCAGTAAAAAGAAGCCGGTTGCCAGCACAATGCCGGGCATCGCCAAAATGATCGTGCCTGAGAGCTCAAGAGCCTGCCCCCAGTTTGCCCGCTGGCGCAGACGAAGTTCGCGACTGCTCCATAGCAGCATCATAGCCAGCAGCAGGCACAGCAGGCCGCTGCCGAGGGCTAAGCGAACCGACAGCCACAGCGATTGCCACAGCGCATCCTGATGCAGCACGGCGGAGAGCGAGGCGTTGAATCCGCCGACGATCACCGACACCAGCGGCGGCAGGATCAGCAGCAAAGCCAGCAGGATGAGCGTGCCGTCGCACAGACGACGGAACAGGGAGTCGGCCGGATCGCGCCAGCGTTGGGCATGAGTGTGGCCCGCCGGCAGCGCCTGACTGAGTTTCTGGCTAAGCAACACCAAGCCCAGGCAGCAGAAAAGCTGGATCAGCGCTAACAGTGAGGCGCGACCAAGATCGTAGTCGTAACTCAGTGCCTGATAAATCGCCAACTCGATGGTGGTCGCCTTTGGGCCACCGCCCAATGACAGCACGGCGGCAAAGCTGGCAAAGCACAGCATGAAAATCAGCGCCGCGGCGGGGAGGATCTGCCGCCTTAGGGCCGGCCATTCGACAATTTTAAACTGCTGCCAGCCGTTCATGCCGAGCTGAGCGGCCAGCTGGCGCTGTTCGGTAGCAATATTTTCAAGGGATTGCAGCAGCAGGCGCGTCGCCAGCGGCAGGTTAAAGAATATGTGGGCCAGCAGGATGCCCTGCAGCCCGTAAGGCGAGAAACGGTATTGCAGTCCGAGCGCCGCGCACAGCTGGGCCAGCCAGCCCTCGCGGCCGTATACGCTAAGAATGCCGAACACCGCCACCAGCACCGGCAGCACCAGCGTCATGGCGCACAGCCTCAATAGCCACTGCCTGCCGGGAAAGCGTCGACGATACAGGCTGCGGGCGAGCAGAATGGCGGGCAGCACCGAACACAGCGCCGAAAGCAGCGCCTGCCAGAAGGTAAACCTTATGACGTGCCACAGATAGCTATCCTGCCAGACCGATCTGAGCTCGAGTGCCGGTGCGTGACGCAACAGCGAGCCGAGCGCCAGAACGGCAACCAGCAGGATAAGCGACGCGGCTACGGCACCCGGCCATATCCATTGCGGGATTATTGGCTGACGGCGTTCTGCCATGCCTGGATCCATTGGCTGCGGTTTTCAGCGACGGTTTTGGCGCTGTACTGAAGCGTAATGCTCGGTACGGTCAGTGCGCTATAGCCCGCGGGCAGAGGCGTTTTTACTGCCGGATACATCCAGTTACCGGTAGGAATAGCATTTTGGAATCCCGGGCTGGTCACGAACTTCATGAACCTGGCGGCCAGTGCAGGATGTTTGCTGGCGGCGAGCTGGCCGGCAACCTCGACCTGCATATAGTGACCTTCGGCGAAGTTGGCCGCGGCGTAGTTATCTTTTTTCTCTTCGATAATGTGATAGGCCGGAGAGGTGGTATAGCTCAGCACCAGATCGCTCTCACCCTTCAGGAACAGGCCGTAAGCATCGCTCCAGCCTTTGGTCACCGTCACGGTCTTCTTGGCCAGCTTTTGCCAGGCCTGTGGGGCTTTATCGCCATAGACTTTTTGCACCCACAGCAGCAGGCCCAAGCCCGGCGTGCTGGTGCGCGGATCTTCATAGATGATTTTCCACGGCTGCTGGCTGTCGACCAGCTCTTCCAGGCTCTTCGGCGGATTTTTAAGCTTGTCCTTGTTATAGACGAAAGCAAAGTAGCCGTAGTCATAAGGAACGAAGGTGCTGTCTTTCCAACCGCCGGGAATATCGAGCTGCGCGGTATCTACCACCGGTTTGGCGAACAGTCCGGTTTGCTCGGCGGCCTGCAACAGGTTGTTGTCCAGGCCCACCACCACGTCGGCGGGGCTGTTTTTCCCCTCCATGCGCAGGCGATTAAGCAACGATACGCCATCTTCTAATGGCACATATTTCAACTCGCAGCCGCAGTCGGCTTCGAAGGCTTTCTTGATGGCCGGGCCCGGGCCCCAATCGGCGGAGAAGGAGTCGTAGGTGTAAACGGTGAGAACGGGCTTGGCGGCCAGCGCCGGTGCGGCAAGCAGCATCAGGCAGGGCAGTAATTTTTTAAACACTTTGCACTCCAACTTTTACCTTAAGAGAAAAAAGGGCGTGGCAAAGGACTTTGAGTCAGCGAGTAGCACTCTCAAATCCCTTCGCCGGTATTAACCGGATCAGGTTCGACGGGTTTTTTCTCAGCCTCATACCTTCTTTGCCTGCGCAAAATAGGTTGATAAGCACCCCGTTGAGAACGGCGCTATTGTAGAGTTTATGTGACAGCGTTGAAAGCGGGTTTGTGCAACAGCGTGAAGTTGCCGCCTTATGGCCGATAAAACGCCTGCAGAACGCCGGTATAAAATGCAAATGCTGACGCCTTGGCCGCCGAGGCAAACGTAGACTGGCCTTTTTGTGTTTGCTCTCTTACGCTTAGAGCTGAATGCGTTTTCGCGCTACGCGGTTTGATCGTTATCAGGGATGGTTTATGTCTGCTCGTCGTTTATCGTTTATTTTCGCTACTTTCCTGCTGGTGTCCTTTCTGACTGGTATTGCCGGGGCGCTACAGGCGCCGACGCTAAGCCTGTTTCTGACCAATGAAGTTAACGTCAGGCCGCTGTGGGTCGGGCTGTTTTACACCGTCAACGCGCTGGGTGGCATCGTTATTAGCTTCCTGTTAGCCAACTACTCCGATAAAAAAGGCGATCGCCGCAGGCTGCTGTTTTACTGCACCTTGCTGGCGATAGGCAACAGCCTGGTTTTCGCCTTTAGCCGTGATTATCTGCTGCTGATTAGCGTCGGGGTGTTACTCGCCGCGATAGGCAACGCGTCGATGCCGCAGCTGTTTGCGCTGGCGCGCGAATATGCCGATCGTTCTGCCCGCGAAGTGGTGATGTTCAGCTCGATGATGCGCGCTACCCTGTCGCTGGCCTGGGTACTCGGCCCGCCGATTTCCTTTATGCTGGTGCTAAATTACGGTTTTACCCTGATGTATCTGTGCGCCGCGGCGGTATTCGCTTTTGGCGCGCTCATGACCTGGTTTTTCCTGCCCTCGGTCGAGAGAATAGCGCAACCTGTAGATCGCCCAGTCATGCATATCAGCGCCTGGAAAAATCGCGATGTGCGGATCCTGTTTGTCGCCTCGCTGCTGATGTGGACCTGCAATATCATGTACATCATCGATATGCCGCTGTATATCACCACCGAGTTGCACCTGCCCGAGGGGCTGGCGGGGCTGCTGATGGGCGCGGCGGCGGGGCTGGAAATTCCGGTGATGCTACTTGCCGGTTACTGCGTCAAGCGCAGCGGCAAGAAGCGGCTGATGCTGTGTGCCACGGTTTTTGGCGTGCTGTTTTATCTGGGAATGATCCTGTTTCCGTTTAAAGCTGCGCTGATGATCCTGCAACTGTTCAATGCGATATTCATCGGTATTATCGCCGGGATCGGTATGCTGTATTTTCAGGACCTGATGCCGGGCAGGGCGGGGTCGGCGACGACGTTGTTCACCAACAGTATTTCCACTGGTGCGATCCTGGCCGGCGTAATACAGGGCTCGGTGGTGGAGAACTTTGGGCATTATCAGGTGTACTGGGTGGCGTTAGGGCTGTCGGCGATGGCATTGCTGCTGATGAGCCGGGTTAAAAATGTTTAACCCGCCGAGGCGGCGGGTCAGGGATATTGCGCGGAATCAACTATCGGCAGGCGCGATTAGCGCATAAAAGCAGGCTGGGTCTTCTCGTAGGCCGAGATACTGTCTTCATGCTGAAGGGTCAAACCGATGTTATCTAGCCCGTTCATCATGCAGTGACGGCGGAAGCTGTCTATCTCAAAGTGATAGCTCTTGCCGCCAGCGCGCACGCATTGATGCTCGAGATCGACTTCGAATTTAACCCCAACATTTTCCTTCGCCAGCGTAAACAGCTCGTCGATCTGCGCCTCGCTGAGCGTCACCGGCAACAGCTGGTTGTTCAACGAGTTGTTATAGAAAATATCGGCAAAGCTTGGCGCGATCACCGCGTGAAAGCCGTAATCGGTCAATGCCCAGGGCGCGTGTTCGCGGGATGAGCCGCTGCCAAAGTTTTCTCGCGCCAACAGTATGCTGGCCCCCTGATATTCGGGTTTATTCAAAATAAACGCCGGATTTGGGGTATAACCTTGACCTTCCAGGTAGCGCCAGTCATAGAACAGGAACTGACCGAAACCCACTCGCGTCACCATTTGCAGGAACTGCTTGGGCACGATGGCGTCGGTATCGACGTTGGCGATATCCAATGGAATGACCAGGCCGCTATGGGTAATAAATTTTGCCACGGGCGTCTCCTTCCCTAAGTTAATTCGCGGATATCGGCAAAGTGGCCGCTTACCGCCGCCGCTGCCGCCATCGCCGGGCTGACCAGATGAGTACGGCCCCCGCGACCCTGACGGCCTTCGAAATTGCGGTTGCTGGTGGAGGCGCAGCGCTCGCCGGGGTTCAGGCGGTCGTTGTTCATTGCCAGACACATCGAGCAGCCGGGTAAACGCCATTCAAAACCGGCATCGATAAAGATCTTATCCAGACCTTCCTCTTCCGCCTGCGCCTTGACCGGACCGGAGCCCGGCACCACTATCGCCTGTACGCCATCGGCAACCTTCCGACCTTTGGCAACCGCCGCCGCCGCGCGCAGGTCTTCGATGCGCGAGTTGGTGCAGGATCCGATAAACACTTTATCGATTGCCACGTCGGTGAGTTTAATACCCGGTTGCAGATTCATATAAGCCAAGGCTTTTTCGGCCGAGGCACGCTCAACCGGATCGCTAAACGATTCTGGATAGGGGATGGTTTGATTAACGCCCATTACCTGGCCAGGGTTGGTTCCCCAGGTGACCTGGGGGGCAATATCGGCCACGTTAAGGGTAACCACCTGATCAAACACCGCGTCGCTGTCGGATTTCAGGGTTTCCCAATAGGCTACAGCATCCTCCCAATCCTGACCTTTTGGCGCAAACTGGCGGCCCTTCAGGTAGGCATAGGTGGTGGCATCAGGCGCAACCAGACCGGCCTTGGCACCCAGCTCGATCGACATATTGCACAGGGTCATACGACCCTCCATGCTCAATGCCGCAACGGCCGGACCGCTGTACTCGACCACGTGACCGGTGCCGCCCGCCGTGCCGGTTTTGCCAATCACCGCCAGAATAATATCTTTGGCGGTAATGCCGACCGGCGCATCACCCACAATTTCAATCTTCATGGTCTTGGCGCGACCCTGTTTCAGCGTCTGGGTTGCCAGCACGTGCTCGACTTCCGAGGTGCCGATACCAAAGGCCAGCGTGCCGAAGGCGCCGTGGGTCGAGGTATGTGAATCGCCGCAAACCAGCGTCATGCCCGGCAAGGTCAAACCCTGCTCGGGGCCCATCACGTGGACGATGCCCTGAAACGGGTGCTTGAGATCGTATAATTCAATCCCAAATTCGGCGCAGTTCTTAATCAGTTCCTGCATCTGAATGCGCGCCATTTCACCGCTGGCATTGATATCTTTGGTCTGCGTCGAAACGTTATGATCCATAGTGCCAAAGGTCTTACCCGGCTGGCGCACGCCGCGATTCATCGCCCGCAGACCGTCGAAGGCCTGCGGTGTGGTGACTTCATGAATCAGATGGCGGTCGATATACAGCAGCGGCGTTTCGTTTTCAGCCTCGAACACCACGTGCGCATCGAATAATTTTTGATATAACGTTTTGGACATTACGCCCCCTCGGCAACAACGCGCGCGATGATGTCACCCATTTCATTAGTCCCCACTGCCGGACCGCCGTTGGCCAGATCGCCGGTACGATGGCCCTGTTCCAGCACCTTGTTCACCGCCTGCTCAATCGCCACCGCCGCGTCTTCGGCCGCCAGGCTGTAACGCAACAGCAGCGCCAGCGACAGGATCTGGGCGATTGGGTTGGCGATGTCTTTACCGGCGATATCCGGAGCCGAGCCGCCCGCGGGCTCATACAGGCCGAATGACTTCTCGTTCATGCTGGCGGAAGGCAGCATGCCCATCGAACCGGTGATGATCGCGCATTCGTCGGAGAGGATATCGCCAAACAGATTTGAGCACAGCATGATGTCGAACTGGGAAGGATCCTTGATTAACTGCATGGTCGCGTTATCGATATACATGTGCGCCAGCGTGACATCAGGGTAGTCTTTCGCCACTTCGCTAACCACTTCGCGCCACAGGATCGATGACTGCAGCACGTTAGCTTTATCGATTGAGGTCACTTTATTGCGACGCTTGCGCGCAGACTCAAAGGCGATGCGGGCAATGCGTTCGATCTCGAAACGGTGATAGATCTCGGTATCAAAGGCTTTCTCGTGCTGGCCCTGACCTTCGCGGCCTTTCGGCTGGCCGAAATAGATGCCGCCGGTCAGTTCACGCACGCACAGAATATCGAAGCCGCGCGCGGCGATATCACTGCGCAGCGGGCAGAACTCTTCCAGGCCTCGGTACAGGCTGGCAGGGCGCAGGTTGCTAAACAGCTTAAAATGTTTACGCAATGGTAACAACGCGCCGCGTTCAGGCTGAGAATCTGCCGGCAGGTGTTCCCATTTCGGGCCACCTACCGATCCAAACAAAATTGCATCGGCCTTTTCACAGCCCGCTACTGTCGCTTCAGGCAGTGGCGTATTGTGCCTGTCGATAGCCGCGCCGCCGACGTCGTATTCGCTAGTGGTAATGTCTAAGCCAAAACGCTGACGCACCGCTTCCAGCACTTTATAAGCCTGGGCCATAACTTCAGGGCCAATTCCGTCGCCGGGCAATACCGCAATATGATGGGTCTTACTCATGTTCACACCGTTTCCTGATTATTTTGTTTGCTATTTTGTGTAATACGATTGTTTTGCAGGCGCTGTTTCTCTATTTCAACCTGCTTGCTGCGCCAGATGCTGTTCAGCACGTGGACCATCGCTTTGGCGGAGGATTCGACAATATCTGTCGTCAGTCCCACCCCGTGGAAACGACGCCCCTGATAGGACACAACAATATCAACCTGACCTAAAGCATCGCGGCCCTGGCCTTTTGCGGTCAGCTGATACTTAATTAATTCAATCTCGTAACCGGTGATGCGGTTGATTGCTTCATAAACCGCATCAACGGGGCCGTTGCCGATCGCGGCTTCGGTCTTGATTTCTTCGCCACAGGCCAGATTAACCGAAGCGGTGGCGTTAATGCTTGAGCCTGACTGCACGCTAAAATTGTCCAGACGATAAAACTCTGGCTCTTCGTGCTGCTTATTAATAAACACCAGTGCTTCCAAATCGTAATCGAAAACCTGGCCTTTTTTATCCGCCAGTTTCAGGAAAGCGCTGTACAGGTGATCCATATTATAGTCGGCTTCTTTATAGCCCATTTCTTCCATACGATGTTTCACGGCAGCGCGGCCTGAACGTGAAGTCAGATTCAATTGTATCTGATTCAAGCCAATCGATTCCGGTGTCATAATCTCATAGTTTTCACGATTTTTCAGGACGCCGTCCTGATGGATCCCCGACGAGTGTGCGAAAGCGTTGGAGCCAACAATTGCCTTGTTACCCGGAATGGGCATGTTAGTGATCTGGCTGACAATCTGGCTAGTGCGGTAGATTTCTTGGTGATTGATGTTGGTGTGCAGCTGCAGGTAATCAGCACGGGTTTTAATCGCCATAATCACTTCTTCCAGCGCGGTGTTACCTGCGCGCTCACCGATACCGTTTAACGTACCTTCGACCTGACGGGCTCCGGCCTGGATTGCGGCTATCGAGTTGCCTACGGCCATGCCTAAATCGTCGTGACAGTGCACAGAAATCACCGCTTTGTCGATGTTCGGTACGCGCTCATACAGATTAGTAATGATCCCGCTGAACTGGTGCGGCGTGGTGTAGCCCACGGTGTCGGGAATGTTAATGGTGGTAGCACCGGCTTTAATCGCGGCCTCGACCACGCGACACAGGTTGTCCAGAGGCGTGCGGCCCGCGTCTTCACAAGAAAACTCAACGTCGTTGGTATAGTTGCGTGCGCGTTTAACCGAGTGAATGGCCATCTCCAGTACCTGATCGAAGGAGCGTTTCAACTTAGACTCAATGTGCAGGGTAGAGGTCGCCAGGAATACGTGAATGCGAAAAGCCTCCGCCACGCGCAGCGCCTCGGCGGCAACATCAATGTCATTATCAACGCAGCGTGCCAGAGCACAAACGCGGCTGTTTTTGATCTGGCGGGCAATAGTTTGCACTGACTCGAAGTCACCGGGAGAAGAAACGGGGAAGCCGACCTCCATCACATCCACGCCCATTCTCTCCAGGGCAATGGCGATTTGCAGCTTGTCTTTCACGCTCAGACTCGCCTGCAATGCCTGTTCACCGTCACGCAGCGTGGTATCGAAAATAATGACCTGATCGCTCATAGTAGTGTTCCTTGTGGTGTTTATTTTCGCGCTGTGCGGATAAAAAAAAACCCGCGCATTTGCGCGGGTTTGCTATTTGTGGAGGCTGAAATCAGTTCTGAGTTTCACCCACTGGCATACCGCGCAATGTTTCTGCGTTGAGTAGTAGGCCTGGTAGACGGGTGAATTTAAACATGTGGATTTCAGCTTCTCTCGTAATTGGGTGGCTTATTGCCAGTGCCTTAAAGTGATACGTGAATGTCAGATTGATGTCAACTCTTGAATGCCGTCAGGGATAAAATTGTCAGAGTCAATGTCGGACGCCCATGCCGCATAAAATTCTGTTGAACGTGCTGTGGAAAGTTAATTAGATTACAGGGGGCGGAGGTTTTTTGCTTGAAAGGCCAAATTATCAGTTATTTTTCAGATATTCGAGTTTCAAATAAAGATACTCACAAATTACTCAGAAAAATATTTACTTATTTATGCTAGCTTGTGCGTGCGTGGAGATTAGTTTACTCCCGTGAGTTAATGGGCGGTATTGGGGCTGTTAGTTTAAATGGATTTAATATTTAAAATTGGGAAAGCGTAATGACTGACACTAATTCAGATAATGATAAAAGTAACAGGGATGCTGATATTTATGCGCCAGCCAGCCTGCAGGATAATCCTCTACGTCGTACAGACTTAAATTTATTAACCATATTTGATGCCGTGATGCAGCAGCAAAATATTACGCATGCGGCGCGCATGTTGGGCATGTCGCAGCCGGCGGTAAGCAATGCGGTATCGCGACTAAAAAACATGTTCAGCGATGAGCTGTTTGTTCGTTCGGGCCGCGGCATCGAACCCACCGCACGCGCTCACCAGCTTTATGGACCGATTCGCCAGGCGTTGCAGCTAGTGACCAATGAGCTGCCCGGCCTGTGCTTTGACCCGCAAACCAGCCGTAGGCAGTTTGCAATGGCTATCAGCAGCCCGCTGGACCTGCTGCTGGCACCCAAAATTCTCGAGGTAGTTAAACAGCATTCGTGCCGCGTGACCCTCAATATCGAATCACTGGTCGCTGAAAATATCGAGAATCAGCTGCGTTACCAGGAGCTGGAATTTTTGATTGGCTATCGCAGCATCGGTCGTGAGGGCTATTGCAACCAGTGCCTGATTGAAGACGAGCTGGTACTTATCTCCTCTAATCACCATCCCCGTATACTGCAACAGACGAGCCACTCTTATTATTTTAAAGAAAAGCATGCCGTGGTGAGGCTAGATAGTCCCTCATCATTTAGTTTTTCTTATTATAATAAACCTGAAGCGCAAAAGAGAGTCTGTTATCAGGGCTCAAGCCTGATTAGCGTAATGGAAATAGTTTCCCAGACCGAAATGATTGCGGTGGTGCCTAAATGGCTAGCGTTGCAAAGTGCTGAAAGGTTAAATTTAAAAATAGACCGTTTGCCGTGGATTAATAATAAGATAACGCGCTATCTGTCATGGCATGAATCTGCCAGCAAGGACAAAGGCCATCTATGGATGAAGGAATTGCTAACGCAGTATGTAAGCCTGTAAAAGTGGCGATAGGGTAGTTTTTTCCACTAGCCAGTCGCCGCGATATTTTATTGCTTCCCACGCTCAGCGGTTGGCCCTCTTTCCCCGCGCTATCTTTTACCGATCGCGAGGGGGTGAGCAGGGATATTTCCAGGATGACCGCGGACGTTTGATTAGATGACAAGTGAAGTTGCTGATTATTAACCTCATAGCGTGATGTAGATCACTATTTCATGTATAAAAAACCTGCCCAACTCGGTCATAATTTAATACTGTAATTACCCGCCTGCGCGTTATTAACCCCACTTGCCACGCTCCTTGTGTGGTTTTTTATGCCAATAACGGCATAAAAGTCAGCGCCGTAAAATAGCCATGCATTTTCAAGGGTCTTTTGGCGTTTGCCTGGCCCAAATTCTGACGTTAAGGTAATCAGTTATATTGCAGAACAACAGTGCGTAGCCATCCCATAATGCGCAGCCACAATCAATATAATAGTCACAACACATAGTCACAACACATAGTACAGAAGGGTGTTAAGCCCTCATCGCTGGGACTGCGGAACGATTTCCACGGTCCATTAGAAACGAGTCGTCACAAAGTACACAAGCCTGGAGGCAAAACCATGGAGATGTTGTCAGGAGCCGAGATGGTCGTCCGGTCGTTAATCGATCAGGGCGTAAAGCACGTATTCGGTTATCCCGGCGGAGCGGTGTTGGATATCTATGATGCCCTGCACACGGTTGGCGGGATTGATCATGTGCTAGTCAGACATGAGCAGGGCGCAGTGCACATGGCCGATGGCTATGCGCGTGCGACGGGAGAAGTTGGCGTCGTGCTGGTTACTTCGGGACCGGGCGCAACCAATGCCATCACCGGCATTGCCACCGCGTACATGGATTCTATTCCCATGGTGGTGCTTTCCGGTCAGGTTCACAGCTCGCTGATTGGCTATGATGCCTTTCAGGAATGCGACATGGTGGGGATCTCGCGCCCAATCGTAAAACACAGCTTCCTGGTCAAGCGTGCGGAAGATATTCCTACGGTGTTGAAAAAAGCCTTTTATCTGGCCTCCACCGGTCGACCGGGCCCGGTGGTGATCGACCTGCCGAAAGACGTGGTGAATCCGCAGATCAAGCTGCCGTATACCTATCCTGAGCAGGTGTCGCTGCGTTCATATAACCCAACGGTGCAGGGCCACCGCGGACAAATCAAGCGCGCTCTACAGACGCTGATGGCGGCGAAAAGGCCGGTGCTTTACGTTGGCGGCGGCGCGGTTAACTCCGAATGTAGCGCTGAATTGCTGACGCTGGCAGAAAAACTGAACCTGCCGGTGACCTGTACACTAATGGGGCTGGGTGCGTTCCCCGGCACTCACCGTCAGAGCGTGGGCATGCTGGGCATGCACGGCACCTATGAAGCCAACATGACGATGCACAATGCCGATTTGATCTTCGGCGTAGGCGTACGTTTTGACGACCGCACCACCAATAACCTCGAAAAATACTGTCCGAACGCCACGATTATGCATATCGATATCGACCCGACGTCGATTTCTAAAACCGTCAATGCAGATATTCCGATCGTCGGCGATGCTAAGCAAACGCTGGTGCAAATGCTTGAGTTGCTAGACAGTGCCGACGAGAAGCAGGAATTTGACGCGCTGCGCGACTGGTGGCAGAGCATTGAGCAATGGCGGGCGAAAAATTGCCTCGGTTACGATAAAAATACCGGCACAATCAAACCGCAGGCAGTCATTGAAACGCTGCATCGTCTGACCAAGGGCGAGGCTTACGTTACCTCCGACGTCGGCCAGCATCAGATGTTTGCCGCGCTGTATTATCAGTTTGATAAACCGCGTCGCTGGATAAACTCCGGCGGTCTTGGCACCATGGGCTTTGGACTGCCCGCGGCATTGGGTGTCAAACTCGCGCTGCCGGATGAAACCGTGGTTTGCGTCACCGGCGACGGCAGCATCCAGATGAACATTCAGGAGCTGTCTACCGCGCTGCAATATGATTTGCCGGTGGTTGTGGTTAACCTCAACAACGGTTATCTCGGCATGGTGAAGCAGTGGCAGGACATGATCTACTCCGGCCGCCACTCTCAGTCTTACATGCAGTCGCTGCCTGACTTTGTCAAACTGGCTGAAGCCTATGGCCACGTCGGGATCGCTATCCGCCATCCGGACGAGCTCGAAAGCAAGCTGGCCGAAGCGCTGGCACAAAAAAATCGTCTGGTATTTGTCGATATCAGCGTGGATGAAACCGAACACGTTTACCCAATGTTGATCCGTGGCGGGGCAATGGACGAAATGTGGTTAAGCAAAACGGAGAGGACATAATCATGCGCCGGATTTTATCAGTATTGTTAGAAAATGAATCAGGCGCACTGTCTCGCGTAGTCGGGCTGTTCTCGCAGCGTGGCTACAACATTGAGAGCCTGACCGTCGCGCCGACCGACGATCCGACCCTGTCACGCATGACTATTCAGACCATGGGTGATGCCAAGGTGCTGGAGCAGATCGAAAAACAGCTGCACAAGCTGGTGGACGTACTTCGCGTTAACGAGCTGGTGCAGGGCGCACACGTCGAACGTGAAATTATGTTAGTTAAACTTCAGGCCAGCGGCTACGGTCGCGAAGAGATCAAGCGTTCGGCCGAGATTTTCCGTGGGCAAATTGTTGACGTGACTGCTACGCTTTACACGGTTCAGCTTGCAGGCACCAGCGACAAGCTGGATGCTTTCCTTGACGCGGTGCGAGACGTGGCCGAGATCGTCGAGGTTGCGCGCTCGGGCGTGGTCGGAGTGTCACGCGGTGATAAGGTGATGCGTTAGTTTCGACGCCCGGGAAGGTCAATGTCCTGTTCGCCACTGAAAGCTCAACTCCGGTTGAGCTTTTTTATTATTCCGTGCGCAAGCCGGGAGTTTTCACTATTGTGCTAAGGGGTTATGGTAAAACACCTTGCCGAGTAGGGTCTTCTGGGGTTAGATATTCAGCGTATTTACTTTTATTAAGGGGTTCTTGGTGAAACTGGATGAAATCGCGAGGTTAGCGGGTGTTTCGCGTACTACTGCCAGTTATGTGATTAACGGCAAGGCGAAGCAGTATCGTGTCAGCGATAAGACAGTCGAGAAGGTGATGGCTGTCGTGAAGGAGCATAACTACCACCCTAATGCCGTGGCGGCAGGACTCCGCGCAGGCAGAACCCGTTCTATTGGCCTGGTTATTCCCGATTTGGAAAACACCAGCTATACCCGAATTGCTAACTTTCTGGAGCGTCAGGCGCGTCAGCGCGGCTATCAGCTGCTGATTGCCTGCTCGGAAGATCAGCCAGATAACGAAATGCGCTGCATTGAGCACCTGTTACAGCGCCAGGTAGATGCGATTATTATTTCTACCTCGCTGCCGCCGGAACACCCTTTTTACCAGCGCTGGGCGAAAGACGCCTTTCCCATTATTGCGCTCGACCGTGCGTTGGATCCCGAGAACTTTATCAGCGTTGTCGGTGCCGATCAGGAAGATGCGTTTATGCTGGCCGATGAGCTGCGTAAATTCCCGGCCGACGGCGTGCTGTATCTGGGTGCACTGCCCGAACTGTCGGTGAGTTTCCTGCGCGAATCCGGTTTTCGTCAGGCGTGGGAGGGCGATGCTCGCCAGCCTGATTATCTGTATGCCAACGCTTACGACCGTGACTCTGCCGCTCAGGTTTTTGCCGAGTGGCTCAAAACGCACGAGATGCCGAAAGCGCTTTACACCACCTCCTTCCAGCTGTTGCAGGGCGTGATGGACGTGACGCTAAAACAGCGGGGCCGGCTGCCGGCCGATCTCGCCATTGCCACCTTTGGCGACAATGAACTGCTGGATTTCCTTGAATGCCCGGTGCTGGCCGTGGCGCAGAGGCACCGCGAAGTGGCCGAGCGCGTGCTCGAGCTGGTACTTGCCTGCCTCGATGAGCCCAGGAAGCCGAAGGCCGGGCTGACGCGCATTCGCCGCAACCTATTCCGTCGCGGCAGCCTAAGCCGTAAATGATCGGCGGGTTCAGATAATGCGCTACGGCTTATCTGAACCCTGCTCTTTCCGTTTAGGCTCCCTAAATCCAAAACTTTACAAAACAATACTTTTATCGGCCGCCACTACCGAAAGAGATTACGCGAATTCTTAAAAAGCCATTGCTGATTAAGATTAAGAGCAATCTCACACCCATTATTATTTGAAAATGTTTTCCCTCATAAAACGAGAATAATCAATTTAAAAATACGTTAATACTGCGGGCAGTTCTGCTGTAGAATTCCCGGCTTAATTTGGTCCAGCAATTTTAGTTAGGCCTTTTTAGGCGGTGAGAGCCGCGGTGTACGGGGCTGGCTGGCGATAGACAAGACGTTGGATGCCGTCGTCAGCGCCAGAGACTATTTAAGCGTTAAGCAAAGTCCGTGGTTTTAAGAAATGAGAGATCGATAGCAGAAGAATATAAATAGATAAATAATGTCCAAATTGTTTTCTTTTTGAGCGTTATTATTATTTAAATGAAATTTCCTCAACTAATCATGACGTTATTTTTTAATCCCCCTGATTTAAAACTCAGTTCACCGGTTTTTGCTCAACTTGATGCCTGTAAATATTCAGAAACCTTAGCCTCTCTGGCTTGACAAGGTTTTAAAACCCTCCGTAAACTCCTTAAAGTGGGAATTTGTGGTGTAAAGTGGTGAAACAGGTCATTGAGGGGTAGCTCGGGTATGTTCCGTGGGGCAACGATGGTTAACCTCGACAGCAAAGGGCGGCTTGCCGTACCGACTCGTTATCGAGATTTGCTGAGCGAAGAGTCGCAAGGTCAGATGGTTTGCACCATCGATCTCCATCACCCATGCCTGCTCCTTTACACCGTACCCGAATGGGAAGTTATCGAACAAAAATTGTCCCGTCTGTCGAGCATGAATCCGGTTGAACGTCGCATACAGCGTTTACTACTTGGGCATGCTAGTGAATGTCAGATGGATAACGCCGGGCGTCTGCTGATTGCAACCACGTTGCGACAGCACGCAGGACTGGCCAAAGAAGTGATGCTGGTTGGGCAGTTCAACAAGTTTGAATTGTGGGATGAACAGACCTGGTATCAACAAGTTAAGGAAGACATTGACGCTGAACAATCGTCTCGCGAACCGCTTTCCGAGAGATTACAGGACTTGTCATTATAAGCATGCTTGAAAATTACAAACACACATCCGTGTTATTGGATGAAGCCGTAAACGGGCTGAACATTCGCCCCGACGGTATTTACATTGACGGTACTTTTGGTCGTGGCGGACATTCGCGACTGATTTTGTCACAGCTTGGGCCGGAAGGTCGTTTACTGGCCATCGACCGCGATCCGCAGGCGATTGAAGCGGCTAAAGCGATCGAAGACTCACGTTTTTCCATTATACATGGTCCGTTTTCCGATCTTGCACAATACGTGCACGAGCGTGAGCTGGCAGGAAAGATCGATGGCGTATTGCTGGATCTGGGCGTTTCCTCACCGCAGTTGGACGATCCCGAGCGCGGATTCTCCTTCATGCGTGATGGGCCTTTAGACATGCGCATGGATCCAAGCCGTGGCTATTCAGCTGCTGAATGGTTGATGAAAGCCGAAGCCGATGACATTGCCTGGGTATTGAAGACCTTCGGCGAAGAGCGTTTCGCCAAGCGCATCGCCCGCGCCATCGTTGAACGTAACCAGGTTCAGCCAATGTCGCGTACCAAAGAGTTAGCCGACCTGATTGCCAATGCCTCACCGTTTCGTGAGAAGCACAAGCATCCGGCGACGCGCAGCTTCCAGGCGATCCGAATTTATATCAACAGCGAACTTGAAGAGATCGAGCGCGCGCTGGACGGGGCACACGAAGTGTTGGCGCCGGATGGCCGTTTATCGGTGATCAGCTTCCATTCGCTGGAGGACCGCATCGTTAAGCGCTTCATCCGCCAGCACAGCCGTGGACCGCAGGTGCCTGCGGGGATCCCGATGACCGAGGCGCAGCTGGCTAGCCTGGGCGGCCGCACCCTCAAGTCGCTGGGCAAGATGATGCCTTCAGAGGCTGAAGTGGCCGAAAATCCACGAGCACGCAGCTCAGTGCTGCGTTTTGCCGCGAGGAGCGCGCAATGATAGGCAACGAACGCCATGGTTTAGTCGGGGTTATTTTTGGCGACATTATGCGCCACGGAAAAATTCCAATGATCTTGCTGATTTCCAGCCTGATCAGCGCCATGGCAGTCGTTACCGTCTCGCATAAAACGCGCTTACTGACAGCACAGCGAGAACAGCTGGTTTTAGAGAAAGATGCGCTGGATATCGAGTGGCGCAACCTGATCCTTGAAGAGAACGCCCTCGGCGACCACAGCCGGGTAGAACGTATCGCGACCGAAAAATTGCAAATGCAGCACGTTGATCCGTCACAGGAAACCATCGTCGTGCAGCAATAGTGCAGCACAATAGTGCAGCAATAAATAAATTCGGTGTAAGGCTTTGGGAATTTTGCTCATGGAGAAGATAAGCGACAGATGAAAGCGACAGGTGCCGCCAGGTTTAAACGTCAGGAAGATAAAGCCAGCTTTGTAAGCTGGCGTTTTGCGTTGCTGTGTGGCGGTATTCTTATGGCGCTGGCTGGGCTGCTGTCGCGCGTCGCCTATCTTCAAGTAATCAATCCAGACCGGCTGGTGAGAGAGGGCGATATGCGCTCTCTTCGCGTGCAAACAATCCCCACTTCTCGCGGCATGATCAGCGATCGCTCGGGTCGTCCACTGGCCGTCAGCGTGCCGGTTAACGCTATCTGGGCCGATCCTAAAGAGGTCAATGAACACGGCGGCATTTCCGGCGATACGCGCTGGAAGGCGCTGGCCGATGCCCTGAATATCCCTATCGATCAGCTAACCTCGCGGGTAAATGCTAACCCAAGCGGGCGATTTGTTTACCTGGCCCGCCAGGTCAATCCGGCGATTGGCGAGTACGTCAACAAGCTTAAATTACCGGGCATCTTCCTGCGTCAGGAATCGCGCCGTTACTATCCGGCAGGGCAGGTGACCGCACACGTCATAGGCGTGACCAACATCGATGGCGAAGGCATTGAAGGGGTCGAAAAAAGCTTTGACCGCTGGCTTACCGGCACCGCCGGAGAGCGTACAGTGCGTAAAGACCGCCACGGCCGCGTGATTGAAGATATCTCCTCGGTAGACAGCCAGGCCGCTCACAATCTGGTGCTCAGCATCGACGAGCGGTTGCAGGCGCTGGTTTATCGCGAACTGAATAACGCCGTGGCCTTCAACAAGGCCGAATCAGGCACCGCCGTGCTGGTTGACGTGCAGACCGGTGAGGTGCTGGCCATGGCCAACAGCCCGTCCTACAACCCCAATAATTTGGCCGATACGCCAAAAGATGCGATGCGTAATCGCGCTATTACCGACATCTTCGAACCGGGTTCAACGGTCAAACCGATGGTGGTGATGACCGCGCTGAAACAGGGCGTGATTAAGGAGAATAGCGTATTAAATACGCAACCTTATCGTATTAATGGTCACGAAATCAAAGACGTGGCTAGATATCCGGAGCTTTCTGTCACCGGTATCCTGCAGAAGTCGAGTAACGTCGGCGTATCAAGACTGGCGTTAGCGATGCCGTCCTCAGAGCTGGTAGAGACTTACTCGCGCTTTGGGCTGGGCAAACCCACCAATTTGGGACTGGTTGGGGAAAGCAGTGGCTTATATCCAAAAAAACAACGGTGGTCTGACATAGAGAGGGCCACCTTCTCTTTCGGCTACGGGCTAATGGTGACACCTCTCCAGCTAGCGCGAGTCTACGCAACGATTGGCAGCATGGGCATCGCCCGTCCGCTGTCGATTACCAAGGTTGATCCGCCGGTGTCCGGCGAGCGCGTTTTCCCGGAACCTCTGGTACGAACCGTGGTCCGTATGATGGAAAGCGTGGCACTTCCCGGTGGCGGTGGCGTTAAGGCCGCGATCAAGGGCTATCGCATTGCTATCAAGACCGGGACCGCCAAGAAGGTCGGTCCTGACGGCAAATACGTGAACAAATACATTGCTTACACGGCAGGCGTCGCGCCAGCCAGTAATCCACGCTTTGCGCTGGTGGTGGTCATTAACGATCCCCAGGGCGGTAAATACTACGGGGGTGCGGTTTCTGCACCGGTATTCGGCGCCATCATGGGCGGCGTGCTACGCACGATGAACATCGAGCCGGATGCCTTACCGACGGAAGTGGACAATGGCATAGTTGATAATCAAAAAGAGGCTTCAGGTGACAGATCGTAATTTACGCGACCTCCTGGCTCCGTGGGTGAGTGATGCCCCGCAGACGGTGCTCAAAGACATGACGCTCGACAGCCGCACCGCGGCTGCTGGCGATCTGTTTGTCGCGATTTCAGGCCATACCAGCGATGGCCGTCACTATATTCCTCAGGCTATCGCACAGGGTGTGAGTGCGGTAGTGGCAGAGGCGCAGGGGCAGGCCGAACACGGTGCTGTTGTTGTGCAGCACGGCGTGCCCGTGGTTTATCTGCAAAATCTTAATATCTTACTGTCGGAAATTGCCGGTCGTTTTTATCAGCAGCCGGGTGCAGCGCTGCGCCTGGTCGGCGTGACCGGCACCAACGGTAAAACGACGACGACCCAACTGTTGGCGCAGTGGTCACAGATGCTGGGTGAAACCAGCGCCGTGATGGGCACCGTCGGCAACGGCTTACTCAATAACGTGGTTCCGGCGGAAAACACCACCGGATCGGCGGTGCAGGTGCAGCATATTCTGGCTGATTTAGTTCAGCAGGGCGCGACCTTCGCCGCGATGGAAGTCTCTTCTCACGGCCTGGTGCAGCACCGCGTGGCGGCTTTACCGTTTGCCGCCGTAGCTTTCACCAACCTAAGTCGCGATCACCTGGACTACCACGGTGATATGCAACACTACGAAGAGGCGAAATGGCAGCTGTTCTCCACGCACAGCAGTGAGCAGAAAATTATCAACGCCGACGACAGCGTTGGGCAACGATGGTTGGCAAAGCTGCCGACTGCCGTCGCGGTTAGCATGGAAAATAAACTGCCTGCAGGCTGGCCAGGTCGCTGGCTGTCTGCGAGCAGCGTGGAATATCACGACAAGGGTGCCACCGTCGAGCTGGATTCCAGCTGGGGCAAAGGCACGCTTGAGAGCCGCCTGATGGGCGCGTTCAACGTCAGCAATCTGCTGGTTGCGCTGGGTACGCTGCTGTCGCTGGGCTATGCCTTTGACACACTGCTGCAAACTGCGCCACGGCTGCAGCCGGTTTGCGGTCGCATGGAAGTGTTCCATGCCGTCGGTCGCCCTACGGTAGTGGTCGATTACGCTCACACCCCTGACGCGCTGGAAAAAGCGCTGGCGGCGGCTCGCCTGCACTGCACCGGTCAGCTGTGGTGCGTGTTTGGCTGCGGTGGCGATCGCGATAAGGGCAAGCGTCCGCTCATGGGCGGCATTGCCGAACAGTATGCCGATCGTGTCGTGATCACCGACGATAACCCGCGCAGCGAAGATCCTCGCGCCATTATCAACGACATTCTTTCTGGTTTGCTCGACGCTGGCCGCGCGCTGGCGATCCCGGGCAGGGCAGAGGCGGTGACCAGCGCTATCATGCAGGCGTCTGAAAACGACGTGGTGCTGCTCGCCGGCAAAGGTCACGAAGACTATCAGCTGGTGGGCAATCAGCGGTTCGATTATTCGGATCGCCTCACCGCCGCACGTTTGTTGGGGGTGATCGCATGATCCCGGTTTCCCTACAAACGCTCACCGGCGTGCTGAGTGCCGAATTAATCGGTGCCGACGCGCACAACGACGCGGTGACTATCGACTCAGTAATTATTGACTCAGTAACGACCGACACCCGCCAAATTACCGCGGGCTGCCTGTTTATCGCCTTGAAAGGCGAAAATTTTGATGCCCATGATTTTGCCGCCGAGGCGATTAACGCCGGTGCCGCTGCGCTGATCGTCAGCCAGCGCCTGCCGCTGGACGCGCCACAGCTGGTGGTTGCCGATACCCGCATTGCTCTGGGCAAGCTCGGTGCCTGGGTGCGCCAACAGGTGCCTGCTCGCGTGGTCGCGCTGACCGGTTCTTCCGGTAAAACCTCGGTTAAAGAGATGACCGCGGCCATTCTGCGCCAGTGCGGTACCGTGCTGTATACCGCGGGCAACTTCAACAATGACATTGGCGTGCCGCTAACCCTGCTGCGACTGACCCCGGAGTACGATTTTGCGGTGGTCGAGCTGGGTGCTAATCATCAGGGCGAAATTGCCTACACCACCGACTTAACGCGTCCGCAGACCGCGCTGGTGAATAACCTCTCCGCGGCACATCTCGAAGGTTTTGGATCACTGGCGGGCGTCGCCAAGGCCAAGGGGGAGATCTTCGAAGGCCTGCCCGCTGACGGCATCGCTATTCTCAACGCCGACAACAATGACTGGCCGCACTGGCAGGCACGCATTGGTCACAAGACCGTGTGGCGTTTCTCTCCAGAGCAGGCCGATGGGGTAGATTTCTACGCCAGTAACGTGCAGGTCGGGGCAGCAAAAACCACCTTTACGCTGCATTCCCCAGCCGGAACCATTGACGTCAGTCTGCCACTGCCGGGTCGTCATAACGTGGCGAATGCGTTGGCGGCGGCGGCTTTGGCGCTGTCTGTCGATGCCACGCTCGAGGCTGTCCGCGCCGGTCTGGCCACGCTGCAAGCGGTGAAAGGCCGTTTGTACCCGATAGCGCTGGCAGAAGGCAAAATTCTGCTCGACGACAGCTATAACGCCAACGTCGGCTCAATGACCGCCGCGGCGCAAACTTTGGCAGAGATGCCGGGTTATACCGTGATGGCGCTGGGCGACATGGCCGAGCTGGGCGATGAGAGCGAGGCTTGCCATCGCCAGGTCGGTGAGGCGATCCGCATTGCCGGTATCGATAAAGTCATAACCGTCGGTCACTTCAGTCGCGCAATCAGCGACGCCAGTGGCTGCGGCGAACATCTTCAGGATAAGGCGGCTGTAACAGCCCGTTTGGCCAGCTTGTTATCTGAACACGCGGTAATCACCGTTTTAATTAAAGGTTCACGTAGTGCCGCGATGGAGCAGGTAGTACGGGCGTTACAGGAGAATGCAACATGTTAGTTTGGCTGGCCGAGTACTTGGTCAAATATTATTCCGGCTTTAACGTCTTTTCATACCTGACGTTTCGCGCCATTGTCAGCCTGCTGACCGCTCTATTCATTTCGCTATGGATGGGGCCGCGCCTGATCACCTATTTACAGAAATTGCAGATTGGCCAGGTCGTCCGTCACGACGGCCCGGAATCGCATTTTAGCAAGCGCGGAACGCCGACCATGGGCGGCGTGCTGATCCTGTTCTCGATCACCGTCTCGGTGCTGATGTGGGCTTATCCATCAAACCCTTACGTGTGGTGCGTGCTGTTTGTCCTGGTGGGCTATGGCGTGGTCGGTTTTGTCGATGACTACCGTAAAGTGGTGCGCAAGGATACCAAGGGCCTGATCGCCCGCTGGAAATACTTCTGGCAGTCGGTTATCGCGCTGGTCGTCGCCTTCGTGATGTACGCGGTGGGTAAAGACACGCCGGCCACCGAGCTGGTGGTGCCGTTCTTTAAAGACATCATGCCGCAGCTGGGCCTGCTGTATATCCTGCTGAGCTATTTTGTGATTGTCGGCACCAGCAACGCGGTGAACCTTACCGACGGCCTGGACGGTTTAGCGATTATGCCGACCGTGTTCGTGGCGGCAGGTTTCGCGCTGGTCGCCTGGGCGACGGGCAACATGAACTTCGCTAACTACCTGCATATTCCTTACCTGCGTCACGCGGGCGAGCTGGTTATTGTCTGTACCGCGATTGTCGGGGCAGGTCTCGGATTCCTGTGGTTTAACACCTATCCGGCTCAGGTGTTTATGGGCGACGTCGGCTCGCTGGCGCTGGGTGGAGCACTGGGCACCATCGCCGTGCTGCTGCGTCAGGAGTTCCTGTTACTGATCATGGGCGGCGTATTTGTGGCTGAAACGCTGTCGGTTATTTTGCAGGTAGGGTCCTTTAAGCTGCGCGGCCAACGTATTTTCCGTATGGCGCCTATTCATCACCACTATGAGCTTAAAGGCTGGCCGGAACCTCGCGTGATTGTGCGTTTCTGGATTATTTCGCTGATGCTGGTGCTGATTGGCCTGGCGACGCTGAAGGTGCGCTAACTATGACTGACTATCAGGGTAAAAAAGTGGTCATTATCGGGCTGGGGCTTACCGGCCTCTCCTGTGTTGACTTCTTTGTCTCACGGGGCGTGACGCCGCGTGTTATCGATACCCGCGTCAGTCCTCCCGGACTCGACAAGCTGTCGGCCAATATTGAGCGTCATTTAGGCTCTTTAAACGAAGACTGGCTGCTGGCTGCCGATCTGATTGTCGCCAGCCCGGGCATGGCATTGGCTACCCCCGCGCTGAATGCGGCGGCCGAAGCCGGAGTGGAAATCGTCGGGGATATCGAACTGTTCTGCCGTGAAGTCACCGCGCCGATCGTGGCGATCACCGGCTCTAACGGTAAAAGCACCGTCACCAGCCTGGTGGGTGAAATGGGCAGGGCGGCGGGATGGCGGGTCGGAGTGGGCGGCAATATCGGTTTACCGGTTTTGAGCATGCTGGGCCACGACTATCAGCTGTTCGTACTCGAGTTGTCCAGCTTCCAACTGGAAACCACTCACAGCCTGCACGCCGCGGCTGCCACTATTTTAAACGTGACTGAAGATCATATGGATCGCTATCCGTTTGGCCTGCAGCAGTATCGCGCCGCCAAGCTGAAAGTGTATGAAAACGCCAGGCTGTGCGTGGTCAACGCCGATGACGCGCTGACGATGCCGATCCGCGGTGCCGATAAGCGCTGTGTCAGCTTTGGCGCCGACGTCGGTGACTATCATCTCACGCGCCAGCAGAGCGATATCTGGCTGCGGGTGCGCGGGGAGAAGGTCTTTAACACCGCCGAGATGCCGCTGACCGGCCGCCATAACTACACCAACGCGCTGGCGGCGCTGGCGCTGGCCGATGCGGTCGGTATTCCACAGGCCTCCAGCCTCAAGGCGCTGGCCAACTTTACCGGCCTGGCTCATCGTTTTCAGGTTGCGCTGGTGCACAATGGCGTGCGCTGGATTAACGACTCGAAAGCCACCAACGTCGGTAGCACCGAGGCGGCGTTAAACGGTTTACAGGTGGAAGGCACGCTGCATCTCCTGCTCGGCGGTGACGGCAAGTCGGCGGATTTCTCACCGCTGCTGCCTTACCTGCTCGGCGATAAGATCCGACTGTACTGCTTTGGTCGTGATGCTAATGAGCTGGCAGATTTGCGTCCCGAGATTGCGTTGCTGTTTGACACCCTGGAACAGGCCATGCGTGATATTGCCGGCAAAGTAGCCTCAGGCGATATGGTGCTGCTGTCTCCGGCCTGCGCCAGCCTCGATCAGTTTAAAAACTTTGAACAGCGCGGCGACCAGTTTACCGCCCTGGCTAAGGAGCTTGGCTGATGCGACTTCGACTTCCTGGCTTCGGCCTGCTGAGAGGCTTCGGTAACAAGGCCAACGATTGGGTGATGGGCGCGAAAGAAAGCGACAGCCTGACGCTGGTGCTGTACGACCGCACGCTAATGTGGATGACCTTCGGGCTGGCGATTGTCGGCTTCGTGATGGTGACCTCGGCCTCAATGCCGATCGGCCAACGACTGGCTAACGATCCGTTTATGTTTGCCAAGCGTGACGCTATTTACCTGGTGATGGCCTTTATCATCGGGCTGATTACCCTGCGCATACCGATGATGATGTGGCAGAAGTATAGCAACGTGCTGCTGTTTATCTCCATCATCATGCTGGTCGTGGTGTTGGGCGTCGGTAGCTCGATTAACGGCGCCTCTCGCTGGATTTCTCTCGGTCCGCTGCGTATTCAGCCCGCCGAGTTCTCCAAGCTGTCGCTGTTTTGTTATCTCGCCAGCTATCTGGTGCGCAAGGTCGAAGAGGTGCGCAGCAACTTCTGGGGCTTCTGCAAACCGATGGGCGTGATGGTTATTTTGGCCGTGCTGCTGCTGCTGCAGCCGGACCTCGGTACAGTGATCGTGCTGTTTGTTACCACGCTGGCGATGCTCTTCCTGGCCGGTGCCAAGCTGTGGCAGTTCCTGGCGATCATCGGCTCGGGCCTGTTCGCGGTGTCGATACTGGTCGTCACCGAACCGTACCGTATGCGACGCGTGACCTCGTTCTGGAATCCGTGGGCCGATCCGTTCGGTAGCGGCTATCAGTTAACCCAGTCGTTGATGGCGTTTGGGCGTGGAGAGTTTTGGGGACAAGGTCTTGGAAACTCAGTACAAAAGCTCGAATATTTACCAGAAGCGCACACCGACTTTATCTTCTCCATTTTGGGTGAGGAACTCGGCTATTTCGGTGTGGTTTTAGTATTGTTAATGGTATTCTTCGTCGCTTTTCGTGCTATGTCCATCGGCCGCCGCGCGCTCGAGATCGATCAGCGTTTTTCCGGCTTTCTAGCCTGCTCAATCGGCGTATGGGTAAGCTTCCAGGCACTGGTTAACGTCGGTGCCGCCGCGGGGATGTTACCGACCAAGGGTCTGACATTGCCACTGATAAGCTACGGCGGCTCGAGCCTGCTGATTATGTCGACAGCCCTGACGCTGTTGCTGCGAATAGATTATGAAACGCGTATGGCGAAAGCGCAGGCGTTTGTAAGGAGTGCCAGATGAGTGGCAAGAACAAGCGTTTAATGGTGATGGCGGGCGGGACTGGCGGACACGTGTTTCCCGGACTGGCCGTTGCTCACCATTTAATCGCCCAGGGCTGGGAAGTTCGCTGGTTAGGCACCGCCGACCGCATGGAAGCCGATCTGGTTCCGAAGCACGGGATTGAAATAGATTTCATTAAAATCGCCGGATTACGTGGGAAAGGTCTGAAAGCGCAGCTGACCGCCCCGATTCGCATATATCATGCGTGGCGCCAGGCAAAAACTATCATGCGCCGCTTCCAGCCTGACGTGGTGTTGGGAATGGGCGGATACGTTTCAGGTCCCGGTGGTTTAGCCGCCTGGTCCTGCGGGATCCCGGTGGTGTTACACGAACAAAACGGTATTGCCGGCCTGACCAACCGCTGGCTGTCACGTATCGCTAAAACCGTGCTGCAGGCGTTTCCAGGTGCCTTCCCTAAGGCGGCGGTGGTGGGAAATCCGGTTCGCACCGACGTATTGGCGTTGCCGTTGCCGGATCAACGTTTCGCCGGTCGTGAAGGTCAAATCAGAATTTTGGTGGTGGGCGGCAGCCAGGGCGCGCGGGTGTTAAACCAGGCGATGCCAAAAATTGCGGCCATTCTCGGCGACCGCGTCACGCTCTGGCATCAGGTCGGTAAAGGGGCGTTGGAGTCGGTGAACGAGGCGTATCAGCAGGCCGGTCAAACGCAGCATAAGGTGACCGAGTTTATTGATGACATGGCGCAGGCCTATGCCTGGGCTGACGTGGTGGTGTGCCGTTCTGGCGCGTTGACCGTCAGCGAGATCGCCGTCGCAGGCTTACCGGCTATTTTTGTGCCTTTCCAGCATAAAGATCGCCAGCAGTATTGGAATGCGTTGCCGCTTGAAAAAGCCGGTGCCGCCAGGATTATCGAGCAGAAAGATTTTAACGCCGGTGCCGTTGCAGACATTCTGGCCGGTTGGGATCGCCAGAGTTTATTGGAGATGGCGCGCAACGCTCGCGCGGCCGCCATTACCGACGCAACCGAACGCGTTGCTGCCGCAGTCGTTGCGGCAAGTAATAAATGAAAACCAGTGACTGATGGCCGTATGAATGCCGTCAGTCCGATTAACAAAGGTTTATGACAAACGTGAATACACAACAATTGGCGAAACTGCGTACCTTCGTGCCCGAGATGCATCGCGTCCGGCACATACACTTTGTTGGCATCGGTGGTGCCGGCATGGGTGGTATCGCCGAAGTGTTGGCCAATGAAGGCTATCAGATCAGCGGATCCGACCTGGCTCCGAATCCGGTAACCCAGCAATTGTCCGCTCTTGGGGCAACGATTTACTTTAATCACCGTCCGGAAAACGTGCTGGACGCTAGCGTAGTGGTGGTCTCAACCGCTATCTCCGCCGATAACCCGGAGCTTATCGCAGCAAGAGAAGCGCGTATTCCGGTTATTCGCCGCGCCGAGATGCTGGCCGAGCTGATGCGTTTCCGCCACGGTATCGCAGTTGCCGGCACGCATGGCAAAACCACCACTACCGCGATGGTGACCAGTATTTACGCCGAGGCCGGGCTGGATCCGACCTTTGTAAATGGTGGACTGGTTAAAGCGGCGGGCACGCACGCGCGTCTGGGATCGAGCCGCTTCCTGATTGCCGAAGCCGACGAAAGCGATGCGTCTTTCCTGCACTTGCAGCCGATGGTCGCGATTGTGACTAACATCGAGGCGGATCACATGGACACCTATCAGGGTGACTTTGAGATCCTCAAGCAGACCTTTATTAACTTCCTGCACAACCTGCCGTTTTATGGCCGTGCGGTAATGTGTATCGACGATCCGGTGATCCGCGAGCTGCTGCCGCGCGTGGGGCGTCATGTGACCACTTACGGCTTCAGCGAAGACGCCGACGTGTTTATCGAAGACTATCGTCAGGTCGGTGCTCAGGGTCACTTTACCGTGCGCCGCCAGGACAAGACCCCGATTGAAGTCATGCTCAATGCGCCGGGTCGCCACAATGCACTGAACGCCGCGGCTGCCATTGCCGTGGCAACCGACGACGACATCAGCGATGACGCAATCCTGACCGCGCTGGCCGGTTTCCAGGGCACCGGACGCCGCTTTGACTTCCTCGGCGATTTCTCGCTGAAAAACGTCAACGGCAAGAGCGGCAGCGCGATGCTGGTCGATGACTACGGTCATCATCCGACCGAGGTTGACGCGACGATCAAGGCCGCGCGTGCCGGTTGGGAAGACCGCCGTTTGGTGATGGTATTCCAGCCACACCGCTATACGCGCACCCGCGACCTGTACGAGGATTTTGCCAACGTGTTGTCGCAGGTCGATTTACTGGTCATGCTCGACGTGTATCCGGCAGGCGAAGCGCCGATCCCGGGGGCAGACAGTCGTTCGCTGTGCCGCACCATTCGTGCGCGCGGCAAGCTAGACCCGATTCTGGTGTCTGACATTGATGCGGTTCCGGGCATCCTGGCACCTATTCTCGACGCTAATGACCTGATTCTGGTTCAGGGCGCGGGAAATATAGGTAAGGTCGCTCGCCGACTGGCCGACCAAAAGTTGCAGGCGGCCAAGAAAGGAGATGAGCATTATGTCTGAGCAAAGCGCGTCTAACGCCAACGCCAAAGTTGCCGTGCTGTTTGGCGGCACCTCCGCCGAGCGCGAGGTTTCATTACAGTCTGGCGCCGCGGTGCTGGCCGGCCTGCGTGAGTCAGGTATCGACGCCTACGCGCTGGATACCAAGACCTTTGCCGTGACCGATTTGAAAAACCAGGGTTACGACAAGGTGTTTATCGCCCTGCACGGCCGCGGCGGTGAAGACGGTACGCTGCAGGGCGTACTTGAGCATCTTGAATTACCTTACACCGGCAGCGGCGTGATGGCCTCCGCGCTGACGATGGATAAGTTCCGCACCAAGCTGGTGTGGCAAGCGTTGGGGCTGCCGGTCTCGCCGTTTGTCGCCTTGAACAAAAAAGATCTGGCTGCGGCAGGGCAGGGCGCTTTGGGTGAGAGGATCGCCGCACTGGGTCTGCCGCTGATTGTTAAGCCAAGTCGCGAAGGTTCTAGCGTGGGCATGAGTAAGGTCAGCGCGGCGCAAGAACTGCTGCCCGCGCTTGAAGAAGCTTTTCGTCACGACGACGATCTGCTGATCGAGCAGTGGCTAAGCGGTGCCGAGTACACGGTAGCGATTGTGGGTGACCGGGTGATGCCATCTATCCGTATTCAACCGGCCGGGATCTTCTATGACTATCAGGCGAAATATATTTCCGACGAGACGCAATATTTTTGCCCGAGCGGTCTCGATGCCCAGCAGGAACAGCAGCTGGCCGAGCTGGCTTTACAGGCCTACCGTGCGCTGGACTGCAGCGGTTGGGGCCGTGTAGACGTCATGCAGGATGGCGAAGGCAACTTCAACTTGCTTGAGGTTAATACATCACCGGGCATGACCAGCCACAGTTTGGTGCCGATGGCGGCCAAACAGGCGGGATTGAGTTTCCCGCAGCTGGTCGCCCGCATTCTGGAGCTCGCCGACTGATATGTCACAAGCTGCCCTAAATGCACGAGAGCGTGCGACAAAGGCTGATAGCCAAAGCCAAAGCCAAGGCCGCCGTAGCAACGGTGGCCAGCTGGCAGGAATGTTGTTCCTGCTGATGGTGCTGGCGACCATCGGCTGGAGTGGCTGGGCGGTGCTGAGCTGGATGGACGACGCCAAGCGTCTTCCGCTGTCTGAGCTGGTGGTGACCGGCGAGCGCCATTACACCAGCAACGATGATATTCGCCAGTCCATACTGTCGCTGGGCGAGCCCGGCACCTTTATGACGCAGGACGTGAATAACATTCAGCAGCAGATAGAGCGCCTGCCGTGGATCAAGCAGGTCAGCGTGCGCAAGCAGTGGCCAAACGAATTAAAGATCCACCTGGTCGAATATGTCCCGGTGGCGCACTGGAATGATTTGCACATGGTCGATGCCGACGGCAAATCATTTAGCCTCCCGCCCGAGCGCGTGGCGAAACAGAAGATGCCGCTGCTGTACGGACCGGAAGGCAGTGAGCAGGACGTATTACAAGGTTATCAGACCATTAGCCAACAGCTGGCGGCCGCGTCTTCCGTGGGTAAATTCACGGTTAAATCCGTCTCGATGACGGCGCGTCACTCCTGGCAGGTCACGCTGGATGACGATATTCGCATCGATTTAGGTCGTGACGATCGCACCGGGCGCTTGCAGCGATTTATCGAGCTTTATCCTCGCCTGCAGCAGCAGGCGGATGCCGATAAGAAGCGTATTAGTTATGTTGATTTACGTTATGAAAGCGGTGCCGCGGTAGGTTGGGCCCCAGCGTTTATTGACCCGGCTGACAGCGATGGACAGAAAGTCGGTCAGCAAAACAACAAAAATCAGAATCAGGCACAGGCTAAACAACAATGATCAAGTCGACGGACAGAAAACTGGTAGTTGGGCTGGAGATCGGTACGGCAAAAGTGGCTGCACTGGTAGGGGAAGTTCTGCCCGATGGCATGGTCAACATTATCGGCGTGGGAAGCTGCCCGTCCAGAGGCATGGACAAGGGCGGAGTTAACGACCTTGAATCAGTCGTAAAATGCGTACAGCGGGCGATCGATCAGGCCGAGTTGATGGCAGATTGCCAAATTTCCTCTGTTTACCTTGCTTTATCCGGTAAACATATCAGCTGTCAGAATGAAATAGGGATGGTTCCTATTTCGGAAGAGGAAGTAACGCAGGAAGATGTAGAGAACGTGGTGCATACCGCTAAATCGGTACGCGTACGCGATGAACACCGCGTGCTGCACGTGATCCCTCAGGAATACGCCATCGATTATCAGGAAGGCATCAAGAATCCGGTCGGACTTTCCGGCGTGCGCATGCAGGCTAAGGTGCACCTGATTACCTGCCATAACGACATGGCAAAGAATATCGTTAAAGCGGTGGAGCGCTGCGGCCTGAAGGTCGATCAGCTGATTTTCGCCGGTTTGGCGGCAAGCTACGCGGTATTGACCGAAGACGAACGTGAACTTGGCGTTTGCGTGGTCGATATTGGCGGTGGAACCATGGATATAGCCGTTTATACCGGCGGCGCGCTGCGTCATACTAAGGTTATCCCTTACGCGGGTAACGTAGTCACCAGCGATATCGCCTACGCCTTTGGTACGCCACCGACCGACGCCGAGGCGATCAAAGTTCGTCACGGTTGCGCACTGGGTTCAATCGTCGGCAAAGACGAAAACGTCGAAGTGCCAAGCGTGGGTGGACGACCGCCGCGCAGCCTGCAGCGTCAGACGCTGGCAGAGGTGATTGAACCGCGTTACACGGAGTTGTTGAATCTGGTCAATGACGAGATTCTGCAATTGCAGGAACAGTTACGCCAACAGGGCGTAAAACACCATCTGGCCGCCGGTATTGTTCTCACCGGGGGTGCAGCACAAATCGATGGTCTGGCAGCTTGTGCACAACGGGTATTCCATACCCAGGTGCGAATTGGTCAACCCTTGAACATTACCGGGCTGACAGACTATGCGCAGGAACCTTACTACTCAACCGCTGTAGGGCTACTGCACTATGGGAAGGAGTCTCACCTCAGCGGTGAGGCTGAAGTGGAAAAACGCGCCTCAGTGGGCAATTGGTTTAAAAGAATCAATAGTTGGCTGAGAAAAGAGTTTTAATGTTTCAATAACGGGATCATAGTGAAGTGTATTGGTGATCCCGAAGCGACAGGCACAAAACGGAGAGAAACTATGTTTGAACCTATGGAACTGACCAACGATGCGGTGATTAAAGTCATCGGCGTCGGCGGTGGCGGTGGCAACGCCGTCGAGCACATGGTGCGTGAGCGCATCGAAGGTGTTGAATTCTTTGCCGTTAATACCGATGCTCAGGCATTGCGTAAGACGGCAGTAGGCCAGACAATCCAGATTGGTAGCGGTATTACCAAAGGTCTGGGTGCTGGTGCGAACCCGGAAGTGGGTCGCAATTCTGCGGAAGAAGACCGTGAAGCCCTGCGAGTTGCACTCGAAGGCGCCGATATGGTGTTTATCGCCGTGGGAATGGGTGGCGGTACCGGTACCGGTGCGGCGCCTGTAGTTGCTGAAGTAGCAAAAGAATTAGGTATTTTGACCGTGGCCGTCGTGACCAAGCCTTTCAATTTTGAAGGCAAGAAGCGTATGGCATTCGCGGAGCAGGGTATCGCCGAGTTGTCCAAGCATGTCGATTCATTAATCACTATTCCGAACGACAAGCTGTTGAAAGTTCTGGGTCGCGGTATTTCCCTGCTCGACGCGTTTGGTGCGGCTAACGACGTACTCAAGGGCGCAGTACAGGGTATTGCAGAACTGATCACCCGTCCTGGCCTGATGAACGTCGACTTTGCCGACGTGCGCACTGTGATGTCCGAAATGGGCTACGCAATGATGGGCTCTGGCGTTTCTAGCGGTGAAGACCGTGCTGAAGAAGCGGCCGAAATGGCGATCTCCAGCCCGCTGCTGGAAGATATCGATCTTTCTGGCGCGCGCGGCGTGTTGGTTAACATCACTGCGGGCTTCGACCTGCGTCTGGACGAGTTTGAAACCGTGGGTAACACTATCCGTGCTTTCGCCTCTGACAACGCGACCGTGGTTATCGGTACTTCCCTTGATCCGGAAATGAACGACGAACTGCGCGTCACCGTGGTAGCAACGGGTATTGGCATGGACAAGCGTCCTGAAATCACTCTGGTGACCAATAAACCTGCTAGCCAGCCAGTGATGGATCACCGTTACCAGCAGCACGGCATGTCGCCGCTGCCGCAGGAAAACAAGCCAGCTGCCAAAGTGGTTAACGATCCGAGCACGCAATCAAACAAAGAGCCAGACTATCTCGATATCCCGGCTTTCCTGCGCAAGCAGGCGGATTAATAACCGAAGAAAAGTCCGAATTTTGGGATCTCCGCTCTTTGTGCTATGATGTCCCGCCGATCTTAAGGTAATCTTAGGTCGGTTGGATGGATAACATTGCGAGATAAAAACGATGATCAAACAACGTACATTAAAACGTATCGTTCAGGCGACGGGTGTCGGTTTACATACCGGTAAGAAAGTCACCCTGACCTTGCGACCTGCACCGGCTAACACCGGGGTCATCTATCGTCGCACTGACTTGAATCCACCGGTAGATTTCCCGGCAGATGCAAAATCCGTGCGTGATACCATGCTCTGTACTTGCCTGGTCAATGAGCATGACGTACGTATTTCTACGGTCGAACACCTTAATGCGGCACTTGCAGGGCTGGGCATCGATAATATTATTATCGAAGTCGACGCACCTGAAATTCCGATTATGGACGGCAGCGCCGCGCCTTTCGTCTATCTGTTGATGGACGCGGGCATTGAACTTCTGAACAGCGCCAAGAAATTTTTGCGCATCAAAGAAACCGTGCGCGTTGAAGACGGCGATAAATGGGCTGAAATGAAACCTTACAACGGTTTCCATTTGGACTGGACTATCGACTTCAACCACCCGGCTATTGAAGGTGACGCCAAGCGTTTCCAGTTAGAGTTCTCGGCCGAGTCTTTTGTTCGCCAGATTAGCAGAGCCCGAACCTTCGGATTTGTACGTGATATCGAGTATTTGCAGTCACGTGGATTGTGCCTGGGTGGTAGCTTTGATTGCGCGATTGTAGTAGATGATTACCGCGTGCTTAACGAAGACGGCCTGCGTTTTGAGGACGAATTCGTTCGTCACAAAATGCTCGACGGCATCGGTGACCTGTTCATGTGTGGCCATAACATTATCGGTGCAGTTAAAACCTTTAAGTCAGGCCATTCGTTGAACAACAAGTTGCTGCAAGCGGTATTGGCGAAGCAGGAAGCCTGGGAATATGTCACCTTCCAGGATGAAGCCGAAGTGCCATTGGCATTTAAAGCCCCTTCTACCGTATTCGCTTAATCGGTACTGATATTACTTATTACGACTGGTTGTCCTGGCACCCTCTCCGGCCATTTCAGCCAGTCGTTCTAATGCTTTTCTAAGTTTTTCAGGGCTGCGGCTCGCCAACTGTCTCAACTCTTCTGCGCTTTGCAAACTGATTTGCCTAACCGGTGGCAAAGGCCCGTTTGACACACCCGTTTTTTCATATTCGCGAGCAGAATTTTCATTTTTCTGTGCAGTGTTTTCCATTTTTGCCATCAGGGAAGGATTAATCCTGATGTCGATTGAAGACAATGATGGTAGTATTTGCGCACGAAGTGCAGAGAGAAGCGCCGGTTGTTCATAACGTAACCGCATCATCCAACTAGCATTTGCTATCTCTAGCACCAATACACCCTGACGATAATTACCTACCCGGCACCACGGTTGCATCGGGGTGGGAAGCAGACTTTTAACAGCGCGATTGAGCTTGAGTAACGCGGCCGCGCGCTGTTGAACTACGCGCAGAGGGCTTTGCCCGGCAGCGGTAGCGTCATCGAACAGGATATCTAATAATTGTGGGCGGCTGTTACGCATTGACGAGCTCCGGCGGATTGTAAAACTTGTGATGGGTATTCTAAATCGTTGGCGACAATTTGGCAGAAGATATTTTTGGCCGCATCTCCTATTGGGGATGGTCGCGGCTAGCCTCGGCGTGTCGACAAATCTTTCACAAACTGAGCTTGCCAGTGTAACCAATACCTCCTCAAGTCAAAACCGTTTAAATATCGGCAACCGCGGACTGACCAATCTGGCCTGGCTGCAGGGCAATCGCCGCGTTTCCATTGGTGTCGACTATTGGCAACAGCATGCGCTACGCACCGTCATTCGTCACCTTTCTTTTGCGCTCGCGCCGCAGGTTGTTACCTACAACGTTGCCGCCCAGACTGCCGTATCAGCCGACGTTGAACCGCTGCACGTTCAGCAACTGGCCCTGCTGGTCAAGCTTAATGCGCTGCTGACCCACGAGGTCAAACCGCCGGTCATTATCCGTGATACTCAGCAAACGCTGCGCACGACCACCGATAAACATCAACCGGGACTGTGGATTGCACAAGTTCTGGGCACCCGCGCTGGACCCCAACCCTCTCTGGTTTAATTGTCTTTTCTGCAACGATCTCTGCCGTTTTGCACTGCGCCAGTTAGCCGGGTATCAGCCCGTTAACCCCACAGGCAAAATCAAAAGCATTAATATAAATAGCGGCCGCCGAGAGTGGCTCATAGAGAAATCAATAAAATATGTTTAGCAAAATTTTAACCAAAGTATTTGGTAGCCGTAACGATCGTACGCTTCGCCGTATGCGTAAAGTGGTTGAGCAGGTTAACCGACTGGAGCCTGAGACCAAGGCGCTTTCCGATGAACAGCTGCGCGCAAAAACCGACGAGTTCCGCGCGCGCCTGGCCAAAGGAGAAGAGCTGGAATCCCTGATCCCGGAAGCCTTCGCCGTGGTGCGTGAGTCGAGCGATCGCGTGTTCGGCATGCGTCACTTCGACGTGCAGCTGCTCGGCGGTATGGTGTTGAACGAACGCTGTATCGCAGAAATGCGCACCGGTGAAGGTAAAACCCTGACCGCAACGCTGCCCGCTTACCTTAATGCGCTGAGCGGCAAGGGCGTTCACGTTGTCACCGTCAATGACTACTTGGCCCAGCGTGATGCCGAAAACAACCGTCCGCTGTTTGAGTTCCTCGGCCTGACCGTGGGCATCAACCTGCCAAACATGCCGGCACCGGCCAAACGTGAAGCCTACGCTGCCGACATCACCTACGGCACCAACAACGAATACGGCTTCGACTACCTGCGTGACAACATGGCGTTCAGCATCGAAGAACGCGTTCAGCGTAAACTGCACTACGCGCTGGTGGATGAGGTTGACTCAATCTTAATCGATGAAGCTCGTACTCCGCTGATCATCTCCGGTCCGGCTGAAGACAGTTCAGAGATGTATATCCGCGTTAACAAGCTGATCCCTAAACTGATCCGCCAGGAAAAAGAAGACTCCGACACCTTCCAGGGTGAGGGCCACTTCTCGGTCGACGAAAAAGCGCGTCAGGTTCACCTGACCGAACGCGGCCTAATCCTTATCGAAGAGCTGCTGGCAGAAGCGGGCATTATGGAAGAGGGCGAATCGCTGTACTCGCCCACTAACATCATGCTGATGCACCACGTGACCGCCGCGCTGCGCGCCCACGTGCTGTTTACCCGCGACGTTGACTACATCGTTAAAGATGGCGAAGTGATTATCGTCGATGAGCATACCGGCCGTACCATGCAGGGTCGTCGCTGGTCCGACGGTCTGCATCAGGCGGTTGAGGCCAAAGAAAACGTTGATATTCAAAACGAAAACCAGACCCTGGCATCAATCACCTTCCAGAACTACTTCCGCCTGTATGAAAAATTGGCGGGGATGACCGGTACTGCGGACACCGAAGCGTTTGAATTCAGCACCATCTACAAGCTGGACACCATCGTGGTGCCCACTAACCGTCCAATGCAGCGTAAAGATTTGCCTGACCTGGTCTATATGACCGAGATGGAAAAAATCGGTGCAATCATTGAAGACATCAAAGAGCGCAGCGCCAACGGCCAGCCTATCCTGGTCGGTACCGCGTCAATTGAAAAGTCTGAAGTCGTTTCTCATGAGCTGACCAAGGCTGGTATCGAACACAGCGTCCTGAACGCCAAGTTCCACGCCAAAGAGGCCGATATTGTGGCACAGGCCGGTCAGCCAAGCCGCGTGACCATTGCTACCAACATGGCCGGTCGCGGTACCGATATCGTGCTGGGCGGTAGCTGGCAGGTAGAGATCGAAAATCTGGGTGAAGACGTTACCGCAGAGCAGATCGCCAGTATTAAAGACGCCTGGAGCATCCGTCACGAAGCGGTTCTGGCCTCCGGTGGTTTACACATCATTGGTACCGAGCGTCACGAATCCCGCCGTATTGATAACCAGCTGCGCGGCCGTGCCGGTCGTCAGGGTGATGCCGGTTCATCCCGCTTCTATCTGTCGATGGAAGACCAACTGATGCGTATCTTCGCCTCCGATCGCGTAGCTAACATGATGCGCAAGCTGGGCATGAAGCCGGGCGAGGCTATCGAGCATCCGTGGGTGACCAAGGCTATTGCTAATGCACAGCGCAAAGTTGAAAGCCGCAACTACGATATCCGTAAACAGCTGCTGGAATATGATGACGTTGCCAACGACCAGCGTCGCGCGATTTACACCCAGCGTAACGAACTGCTGGACGTGACCGACGTGAGCGAAACCATCGCCAGCATCCGCGAAGACGTGTTTAAAGCCACTATCGACAGCTGCATTCCACCGCAGTCGCTGGAGGAAATGTGGGACATTGAAGGCCTGGAGCAGCGCCTGAAGGCCGACTTCGAGCTGGAAATGCCTATCAAAGAGTGGTTGGACAAAGAACCTGAGCTGCATGAAGAAACGCTGCGTGAGCGTATTATGCAAATCGCCAAAGATTCTTACGCCAGTAAAGAAGAAGTGGTTGGCATCGACATGATGCGTAACTTCGAGAAAGGCGTGATGCTGCAAACTCTCGACTCGCTGTGGAAAGAGCACCTGGCAGCAATGGATTACCTGCGTCAGGGTATCCACCTTCGCGGCTATGCGCAGAAGGATCCTAAGCAGGAATACAAGCGTGAATCCTTCGCCATGTTTGCCTCGATGCTCGAATCGCTGAAATATGAAGTGGTTAGCGTGCTGAGCAAGGTTCAGGTGCGCATGCCGGAAGAAGTAGAAGCGATGGAAGAACAGCGTCGTGAAGAGGCCGAGCGCCTGGCACAGCAGCAACAGCTGAGCCACGTTGCCTCCCTTGAAGAAGAGCTGTCACCTACGGCGGGAAGTTCTGCCGCGGCGGCCGATCGTAAAGTGAGCCGCAACGATCCTTGCCCTTGCGGTTCAGGCAAGAAATACAAACAGTGCCACGGTCGTCTGCAAAACTAACTGCTGCTTTAGGCGATAAATGACACACGAGGGCGGCTAATCACCGCCCTTATTTTTGAGGTGAATACAGTGATTCTCAAACAACGCAATATTGCGGTTGGCATCATTCGCAATGCGCAGCAAGAAATCTTTCTTACCCTGCGCGATCCCTCCTCGCACATGGCGGGATTCTGGGAATTTCCAGGCGGCAAGATTGAAAGCGGTGAAACGCCTGCTCAGGCGGTGATCCGCGAGCTGCAGGAAGAGGTCGGCATCGACGCCCGAGACCCGGTGCTGATCCGCACGCTTAAGCATACCTTTCCAGACCGCATCGTTAATCTGCACTTTTTTATGGTTGAGCAGTGGAGCGGAGAGCCTTACGGCAAAGAAGGTCAGCCTAAGCGCTGGGTGGCGCAGAGCGAGCTTAAAGAGAGCGATTTCCCCCCGGCCAACGCTGAAATTGTGGTTGCGCTGCAGCAGGGTGGAATTTAAAGGCGGGTATCTCGATCAAACCACCCATCACCAATAAGCCTTTAAAAGTTTTCGTTATTAGTGAGACCACACCGTTGGGGCCGTAGCGGCGATTTTGCCGCCGGAGCGCCCGTAGGTGCGGTATGCCCGGGTATGTCGCTCCAGTAGACAGTTTTGGTAGCAATAAAAAAGGGCCTTGTGGCCCTTTTTTATTTGATGTCGTCTTCGCTCCACTCGTCGAGATCGTTGATCTCGCCCTTGCTCGGAATGCGCTTCTCTTCATCGGCCCACTCGCCGAGGTCGATCAACTGACAGCGCTTGCAGCAGAATGGGCGGTAAGGGCTTTGCTCGCCCCAAATGACTTTCTTGCCGCAGGTTGGGCAGTTTACTTCAATAACGTCGCTACTCATCACCAACTCCTAACAGCAGGCAAGTTCAAAATTAAGTCTGGCCGGAACCTGGCCCTTTTCGCTGTCCAACGGCAGGAAGCGAATGGCGTAACGTGTCTTATGGCCCGACACCTGCGGATAGAGCTGATCTTCCAGCGAAAGGCGCAGACGCAGCAGGTCCGCGTCCTCCGCGTTGTCCTGGAAGAAACCGTTAAGGCTGGTCTGATTGCGGAACTGCTCTGACTGGCGGATCAGATCCAGAATACGGGTCAGCGCACCATTGAGCGGGGCCAGCGTTTCCAGCCAGGCCTGCACGTTGGCGTCACGATGCTCCTGCGCCAGATGCAGCCAGATGTGCAGCGTCGGAATATCGAAACTGCAACAGCCACCGGGAATACTCAGGCGCTGTTTTACCAGGCTGATCAGGCGATCCTCTTTCAGCGCCTGCCCCATCCTCGGCGCGCTCATCAGGGTCGCTGCCGTTTGTTTAAGCTCGCCGCGTAGCTGTTGGATCAGCGTCATGTCTACACCCGGAACGTCGGCCCACAGCAGCAGTTTTTGCTGTTGGCGTTCGAGCTCTTTAAGCAATTCGGTGCGAACTTCTCCACGCTCTAACACGTCCAGTAAGTCAGACGCGGTGCGGAAGAAGGTCAAAGCAGGGCCCATCGCGCTAATCTTGGGATTAGCGTGTAACTGTTGCAAAAGAAACTCAATACGCAACCAGGTGCGCATTTTTTCATTTAAAGGATGTTCAAAGAGAACGGTAGAAACCACATCACTCATTCTTGTCAATATCCTGTCGGGTCGCTGAAGCCGCTAATTGCAGATAACGGCTATGTAGTGAAGCAACACGCGGCTCGATCGTCTCGGGACCACCGTTGTTATCAATAATGTCATCCGCGCTGGCCAGCCTTTGCTGGCGCGAGGCCTGCGCGGCGATAATGTTTTCAGCCTGTTGGCGGCTTACGCCATCGCGGCTGAGGGTTCTTGCGAGCTGAATTTCTTCGCTGACGTCCACCACAAGTACGCGATTTGCCCGCCCTTGTAATCCATTTTCTATTAATAGAGGGACGACCCAAAGCACGTAAGGCGTGGTAGCCGCCTGGATCAGGCGCTGGGTTTCAGCCTGTATTATAGGATGGAGTAGGTGGTTAACCCATTGTTTATCATCTGCATTACTAAAAATTATTTCACGCAGTCGCGGGCGATTAAGCGAGCCATCCGGCTGAATAATTTGTTTACCAAATCGTTCAGCCAGCGCATTCAAGGCCGGAGTAGCCGGTTCAACCACCTGCCTGGCGAGAATATCGGCATCAACCAACGTTACGCCCAGGCGTGCAAACGCGTTGGCGACCGTAGTTTTGCCACTGCCAATTCCGCCGGTGAGTGCCACTATATAGGTCATGCTTTAGCTCAGATACTTGCTTGATAAAGTGCGATAGCTTAAATGATAAAGGTATCGTCAGTAAGTGCAAGCCAACCTTATATTTCCAGTCCTGTTGGCGCCGCGCTGTGGCGAGAAGATCACCGCGTTTCAGGTCATTGCCGCGCCCAGGTTGAAGATAGGCAGATACATGGCAATCACCAGCCCACCGACGATGACGCCCATCACCAGCATCATTAACGGTTCGATTTTCTGCGCCATGTTATCTGCTAATTCATTCGCCTGTTCAGCGTGCCAATGGGCGAGCTTTTCGAGCAGCGTGTCCAGGGCCCCCGACTCCTCGCCGATGCGGACCAGCTGGCGGCAAAGTGCGGGAAACAGCGCTGATTCATGCAGCGCCTTGTGCAGCGCAATCCCCTCGGAAAGCCGCTGGGTCAACAGCCCGATGGCACGGCGATAGTGCAGGTTTGCCATGGCTTTCTCGGCGGCCGCCAGCCCGGCGCTGAGAGTCATCCCCGCCTGTTGGGTCAACACCAGCGTCTGGAACAGCTGGCACAGGCAGCCATCGCTAATGAGCCTTTTTAGCAACGGCAGCCGTAAAAGCCAACGCTGTTCCCGCCAGCGCCACTTTTCCTGCGGATGTAAAAAACGTACATACAGGACCATAGCTAAAGAAACGATCAGGGCAGCCGCAGGGCCATAGCGCACAATCGCCTCGGAGGCGGAGATTAGGAGTTGGGTGAACAGCGGCAGTTCGGCGTCAAATGAGGCATAAATCGTGGCAAACTCCGGTAACACCAGGGTTAACATCAGCAAGGTCACCGCCGAGGCGACCATCATGACTATTAGCGGATAACGCAGCGCCTTCTTAACCCTCTTTTGCAGCAGCATCAGCTGTTCCTGCTGCGTCGCGAGCTGGGCACAGCAGCTGTCCAGCTGACCCGTCAATTCGCCTATCGAGATAATCTGCGCATAGATTGGCGGAAACACCTGCGGATAGTGCTTCATCACTGCCGATAGCGGCTGTCCTTCGCTGACCTTTTTGACCACTTCCCCGAGTACGCAGCGCCAGCCGGGCAAAGGATGGTCTGTGGCAAGCAGATCGACGCTTAGCGTCAGCGGCAAGCCGGTCTGTAGCAGCGTCGCCAGCTGGCGCACAAAGGCAATACGATCGCGGTTTTTCCAATACCCATTGCCGATCCTGAGTGATTTTTTGATAGCGATAGGCTGCAGCCCGGCTTGAACCAGCTGCCTGAGCATCTCCTGAGCATGGGGTAACAGGCTCTCACCGCAGTGCAATTTTCCTGAGTCATCGACAGCCTGCCAACGGTAGAGATAAAGATTAGCCTGCTTCAAACGAGTCTTCCTCGCCGATCACCCGATACAGCTCGCTTAAAGACGTTATGCCTTGTTCGACCAAGCCAAAGCCTGAGGCGTACAGCGTTCGCTGGCTCTGCGAGGCGGCAATCTGTTTTAGCTCCTGCGGATCGGCACCCTCAACTAGCGCCTGCTGCAGCTGAGGGCTATTTTCAAGCATTTCATAGATGCCCATTCTGCCGTAATAGCCGGAGAAACACTGCTCGCAGCCCCTGGCCTGCCACACCGCCAACGATTGTGCTTCACTGCCCGATGGCGGTTTAATGACCGCCGAGTGGGGCGTCTTGCAGTGCGGGCAGAGTTTTCGCACCAGCCGTTGGGCAATTACCAGCCGCAGGCAGGAGGCGATTTGATAGCCCTCTATGCCCATCTGTGCCAGCCTGACCAACGTTTCCGTGGTTGAGTTAGTGTGCAGCGTCGACAGCACCAGATGCCCTGTCTGGGACGCGTTGACCGCAATTTCTGCCGTCTCGGCATCGCGGATCTCGCCAATCATGATGACGTCCGGGTCCTGGCGCAGCAGCGAACGCAGCACGCGGGCAAAGTGTAGCGAGGTCTTGCTGTTGACCTGCGTTTGATTGATACCGCGTACCGGGATCTCTACCGGATCCTCGACGCTGCAAATATTGCGGCCGACGCTGTTAAGCAGGCGCAGGCCGGTATATAAGGTCACCGTTTTTCCGCTACCGGTAGGGCCGGTGACTAAAATTAGCCCCTGAGGTTTGTTCAGCGCAGAAAGATAGCGCTGCTGCTCGAGGAGGGAAAACCCTAGCTGCTGTAACGACAGTTCCTGCTGCGATCGATCGAGGATACGTAAAACAATTTTCTCGGCGCACAGTACCGGCAACGACGCGATGCGTATGGAGTAACGCTGTCCGTCACAGGCTACGGCGATTTGCCCGTCCTGCGGTAGACGGTGTTCCGCGACGTTCAATTGCCCCATGATTTTAAGCCGCGCTAGCACGCTAGCGGTCAATGCAAACTCGGGAGCGGCTATCTCCTGTAATACGCCGTCGATGCGCAGCCGGACGCGTAACTGGTTTTCAAACGGCTCAAAGTGAACGTCGGATGCCCGTCGCTGGATAGCTAGCTTTAAGGTTTGATTGATAAATTGCACCACCGGAGTCTCACTGTTTTTATCGAGGTCATGATCCCCATCATGCTGGACTGGGGGGAGTGACGCTCCTGCGACCTGGTTGGTCTGGTTCAGCGCGCGTTCGATTTGCGCCGGTGGCCAATATTCCAGGCTGACCCTGAGTGCGCAGGTGAAACGCAGCGCGCTTAGCAGCGCCGTGGTATCGGTGCTTTGCTGGTGGCAGGCAACCCGCAGGTTGTCCTGCTCAATGCCGATAAGCACCGCGCCATAGTGCTGGCACTGCCGCTCCAGCTGTAGCCGGAGTGCGGCCTCACCGGCGGTCATCGGCGCGCACCGGGATCGTTGAAGTGGAAGACTTTTTTGCAGGAATCGGCCAGTCCCTGATTGGCATGAGTACACTGGCGAGTCCAGTCGATGCTGCCATCCTGAGCATTAATCACCGGCGTCATCACCACGCTAAGCCCGTTCAATGCCTGCTGCCCGCTGAGCGTGATCACGCCGGCCTGGACCAGCACTGCGCTAACAAAGCGTGACGTTTTGCTGGGCGGAATATTGGCGACACCGCTGCTGCAGGTGGCGAGATCGCCCAAATCGATGCTGCACAGCTCGGTGGCCGTTTTATAGGGCACCATTGTTTGCAGCATATCGGTGAGTGCGGCTTTCTGCGTATATGACTGGTAGGCTGGAATACCGATGCCGCTGAGAATGCCGATAATCCCGATCACTACCATCAGTTCGATCAGCGAAAAGCCGCGCTGGTGGCGCTGACGGTGGCGTTTACGCTGATGCTGAACGGGGTCTTGAGCAGCGTCGCGCAAACTGGCGCTGGCCTGAGTGGCCGGTGTGCCGATGAACAATACATTGAGGCGTTGCATAAGTTTTCCCTTGTTCTAAAGTCTTTGCAGTCGATAGCAAACCAGGGCTCAACTTAGCGAGCGCGAAACGCCGAGAACAGGGGATAAAAGAGGACTTGCGCGTCGTCGCGGAAAAAGAAAATGTCACGGCTGAAAGGGAGGGGAAATCAGGGAGAGGGCTCGCAAACTTCAATTAGACCTGAACACTGCCGCTCCATAATAAACCCATCCCCGAGGCGTCGCCGTGGCTCTTCTACACTCGGGGAACGGTTCAGACCGCAGCAGAGTTGGCGTTAAAGCTGGCGAAAACGCATCGACAAGTCCAATGCTCGAACGTGCTTGGTTAAGGCACCGACCGAGATAAAATCGACACCGGTTTCGGCAAACTCGCGCAGGGTAAAGTCGGTCACATTGCCCGAAATTTCGAGCAGCGCACGGCCGGCGGTGAGGGCAACGCTTTCACGCATCGCATCGAGGTTAAAGTTGTCGAGCATAATAATATCCGCCCCCGCCTCCAGCGCGGCTTTAAGCTCGGCAATGCTTTCAACCTCGACTTCAACCGGCACATCGGCGTGGATCTGCTGCGCGCGGGCGACGGCATCTTTAATAGAACCGCAGGCAATGATGTGGTTTTCTTTAATCAGGAAGGCGTCGGCTAATCCCAGCCGGTGATTGCTGCCCCCGCCGCACAGTACCGCATATTTCAGCGCGGTGCGCAGGCCGGGCAGGGTTTTACGGGTATCGAGCAGGCGAGTCTGGGTGCCTTGCAGCAGCTTCACATAATGATTAACCGAGCTGGCGACGCCGGACAGCGTCTGCACGAAGTTCAGCGCCGTGCGCTCGCCGGTAAGCAGCAAACGCGCCGGACCGCTGAGATCAAACAAGGGCTGATTGCCAATCAGCGCATCGCCGTCTTTAACATGCCAAACAATCTTTACTTTATCGCCGCCAAGTTGAGCAAACACTTCATCGACCCAGCCTTTGCCGCAGAAAATACCGGCTTCGCGGGTGATAACCGTGGCCTGCGCCTGGATATCGGCAGGCAGCAGCTGGGCGGTTAAATCGCGCATTGCGTCGACTTCGCCGCCGAGATCTTCTTCGAGCGCCTGCTTAACAATCTGCGGAATATCATGGTGAATACGGTCGAGCAACGCGGCGCGGCGGCTTTCCATGCTGTAGCTGCGAGTTGGCATACAAAACTCCAAATGGCAAAGGGTGGTGAATCAAAACATGCTACCCTTTTACCCGTCATACTTGAAGCTGCAGATGCGTTGGCTGCGCCCGGCATACTTGAAGGTAGTGAATATAATTAGGGAGCTTAAATGGAGTTAAATCAAGGCTGGATCACCGAGGCGCGTCAGGTGATATCTCCACACTGCGATCTTCGTCCCGAGGATGAAGTTCCTTCGCTGCTGATTATTCATAACATCAGCCTGCCGCCGGGCAAGTTTGGTGGGCCTTACATCGACCAACTGTTTACCGGTACGCTGGACCCCAGTGAAGATCCGTTTTTCGAGCAGATCTACCAGCTACGCGTCGCGGCGCACTGCCTAATCCGTCGCAGCGGTGAAGTGGTGCAGTATGTTCCTTTTGACCAACGGGCGTGGCATGCCGGTGTATCGAACTGGCAAGGCCGGGAGCGCTGCAACGACTTTTCTATCGGCATCGAGCTTGAAGGAACCGACTTTGAGCCATTTACCGACCTGCAATATCAGAGTTTACTTACCGTTACTGATTTGATACTAAGACACTATCCTATCCATTTGCAGCACATTACAGGACATAGTGAGGTTGCTCCGGGCAGAAAAACTGACCCAGGTCCGCACTTTGACTGGCAACGCTATCTCGATGCACTGAAATAGCATCCGCCGAGCAGTACAATGATGTAAAACACCCATAGAGAGTCTTCGTTCATGACGTTAATTACTTTGTTGCTGGTTTTAGCCTGGGAGCGCTTGTTCAAGCTCGGTGAGCATTGGCAACTTGATCATCGGTTTGAGGTTATTTATCGCCGTGGTCGCGCCACTTCCCTGACTAAAACGCTGGCGATTATTATCATCTGGATGGCGGTGGTCTGGGGGATCCTGCGCCTGGTGCACGGTTTTTTCTTCGGGGTTCCCTCGCTGGTGCTGTGGGTGCTGATTTGCCTGCTGTGTATCGGTGCCGGCCTTAAGCGTAAGCACTATCGCGCCTACCTTAAATCGGCTCGCCAGGGCGATACCGATGCCTGTTCACAGATGGCGGAAGAGCTGGCGCTGATCCACGGATTACCCAAGGAGTGCACCGAAGGGCTGCGTTTGCGCGAGCTGCAAAATGCGCTGATCTGGATTAATTTCCGTTATTATCTGGCACCACTGTTCTGGTTCGTGGTGTGTGGGCCTTATGGGCCAATTGCCCTGGCGGGCTATGCGGCACTGCGCGGATATCAGTCTTGGCTTGCCCGTAACACCACGCCGCTAAAACGCAGCCAGTCGGGCGTCGATAACCTGCTGCACGTCTTCGACTGGATCCCGGTACGGCTCGCGGGCGTGGCCTATGCGCTGATCGGCCACGGAGAAAAGGCTTTACCCGCCTGGTTTGCCTCGCTGGGTGACCTGCATACCCGCCAGTATGATGTCCTGACGCGCCTGGCACAGTTCTCACTGGCGCGCGATCCGCACCTTGATCCGATACAGACCCCGCGCTCTGCGGTGGCAATGGCGCGCAAGGTGACCATCATCATTCTGATTGTCGTGGCGCTGCTGACTATTTACGGCACGTTGGTATAACCCCTCGCTAATGATTGTCTGCCGGGGGTTCACCGAACACCGGCATGCCATCATCGTCCCAGTCGAGGGTCTTTAAGCGCGTATGGCGGTTAGGGTCGTACAGCGGGTCGCCCTCAATCTCGGTGTAATTCCTGGCGTGGTAAACCAGCACGTCCTCACCTTTCTCATTCTGCGTAAAGCTGTTGTGCCCCGGCCCAAACTGGCGGTTGTCGGCCAGGGTTTTAAACACCGGCGTCTGCGATTTATGCCACTGGCTCGGATCGGTAATGTCACTTTCGATATCCGCCCACAGCAGGCCGATACAGTAGTTCTCATCGGTGGCGCTGGCGGAATAGGTGATGAAAATCTTGTCGTATCCCTCAATCACCGCCGGGCCCTCATTGACTTTAAATCCTACCGTTTCCCACGGCAGTTCGGGCTTGCTCAACAGGACCGGGGCCGATTTCAGCGTCCACGGATTGCTCATTTCAGCGAGATACAGGTTTGAGTTACCCTCAATTTGTGGGTCGTGCTGCGCCCACAGATAATAACTTTTTCCGCCGTGGCTAAAGTGGGTCGCGTCCAGAGAGAAGCTGTCGATGGGCGTGACCACGCGGCCTTTCTCCTGCCATTTGCCGCTTAGCGGATCGGCATCGGAGCACTCAAGCACGAACATACGGTGCTGGAACAGGCCCTTGACGATTTTTTCGGCAGGCGCGGCGGCAAAATAGATGTACCAATTGCCGTTGATGTAGTGCAGCTCAGGCGCCCAGATCAGTGCGCTCATCGGGCCGCCGCCGTGCTTGCGCCAGATGACGCGAGGGCGAGCTTCGGCCAGGCCTTCGAGGGTCGCCGAACGGCGGATCTCGAGCCGATCATACTCCGGCACCGAGGCAATAAAATAGTAATGGCCGTCAGAATGGCGCCAGATATGCGGGTCGGCACGCTGGGTAATAAACGGATTGGAATAAACAGTCTTACTCATGCTTGGGTTCCTTGCTGGCAAAGACCGGTGATTCGGTTTGACCCCGTATTGCTTCAGGGTAGGTGTTGGCATCGTTAACGCTGTGGCGGCGTATTTCCAAATCAGCCTGAATGGTTTTCATCAATTCGCGATCAACTTTTAATAGCTTGACCACGCCGGCGGTAATCAGATACCCCATACCCGGAATAACGGTGAACAGAAGCACGATACCGTTAAGTGCAGGCGCAGTCTGTGATGTAGCACCGCCCTGATAGCCATAAAATGACAGTAAAAATCCAACCATCGCGCCTGCCACCGCTAATCCACATTTCAGGAAGAACAAATTGCCGGAAAAACTGATGCCGGTGCTGCGTTTGCCGGTCTTCCATTCGCCATAGTCGTCGACGTCCGCCATCAGCGACCAGTGCAGCGGGGAAGGGATCTGATGCAGTACGTTAAGGACAAAATAGGCCACCAGGATCAGCATCGTCAGATGCGGATTAAGGAAGTAGAAAACGCAGGAAAATACCGCGAGCACCACGTTGGTCCAAAAGAAGACTTTCAGTTTGCAAAAGCGGTCGGTGAGCGGCTTGGCCAGCGCGCTGCCGATCATCATGCCGACCACGCCGAGGCTAATAAACAGGCTAGCGAAAGAGGCCGATTTTTCCATTACCCAGGTCACGTAGTACATCGTAGCGGCCATGCGGATAAAACCGGGGCAGACGTTGCAGAAAGTCAGCAGCAGAATGCGCACCCACTGATCGTTTTTCCACACGTCCTTAAGATCGCTCTTCAATGCCCTTTTGCCGGGGACCGCCGGATGAATACGTTCCCTTACCGAGCTGAAGCAGAACAGAAACATCACCAGTGCGATCAGCGCCATGACGGCAATCGACATTTGATAGCCACGGGCCTTGTCCGCGCCGCCAAACCACTGCGCCATCGGTAATAGAGAAGTCGAGAGGATAAGCGTCGCAATGCCGACCATAAAAAAGCGATAAGACTGGCAGGAGACGCGCTCTTTGGGGTCGGCGGTGATCACGCCGCCCAGCGAACAGTAGGGAATATTAATCGCCGTATAGGTCAGCGACATCAGAAAATAGGTCACAAAGGCATAGATAACCTTATTGGAATAGCTCCAGTCCGGGGTCGAGAACATTAAAATGCTAAACAGGGCGAACGGTAACGATACCCACAGCAAATAGGGGCGAAATCTTCCCCAGCGGGTGTGGGTGCGATCGGCTATGGCACCCATGATAGGATCGCTGACGGCATCGACAATCCTGACAGATAACAGCATGATGCCGACCAACGCCGGAGCCAGCCCGAACACGTCGGTATAAAAGTAGCTCAGGAAAAGCGTAATGGTGCCCCAAATCATGTTGCAGCCCGCATCGCCCATGCCGTAGCCGACTTTTTCCTTAAATGACAGTGCGCCTTGTCTCATTGACTCTCTCCAGAATGACCTTCGGTTCGATGACTGAAGTATTCACCGTGCTTATCAATTTAGGGCAGGAGATAAAGGTCATAGAGATGGACGAATTGGTTGCGGAAATGAATTTGTGAACTCAATGGCACTTCTGTGGGGGAGTGTTGAGGCAAAAAAAAGCCCGGCAGCGCTGCCGGGCCATGATTCAATGCTGATTACCGACCGATTACCGACCGATTACTGGCCGATTACTGGCCGATTACTGGCTGATTACTGGCCGATTGCTGGCTGATTACTGACCGATTGCTAACCGATTACTGGCCGAGCGTGGTCTTCGCCGCGGCCGGGTTTTTGCCCTTCAGCTTATAGCTGACCGCTAGCACCATCAGCCAGACCGGGATCAGAATGACCGACAGGCGGATACCCGGTGTCAGATACATGATCACCAAAATACCGGCCATAAACAGCAGGCAGAGGTAGTTTCCAGCCGGATAAAGCAGGGCTTTAAACTGAGTCTTGACCCCCTCACGGTCTTTGGCGCGACGGAATTTTAGATGCGCATAGCTGATCATCATCCAGTTAATCATTAGCGCGGAGACCACCAGCGACATCAGCAGCTCGAAGGCCTTGCCCGGCTCGACGTAGTTGATAATCAAGCAAAGCGCGGTGGCCAGCGCCGAAACGCCGATCGCCACGTAAGGCACGCCGCGACGGTCAACTTTGAGCAGTGATTTAGGGCCGTTGCCCTGCTTGGCGAGGCCAAACAGCATGCGGCTGTTGCTATAAACGCTACTGTTATAGACCGAAAGCGCCGCTAACAGCACCACCACATTAAGCAGCGTGGCGACCAGCGTACTGCCAAGATCGTTAAAGATAAGAACGAACGGGCTCATGCCGCCAATGACTTTGGTCCAAGGGTACAGCGACAGCAGGATAGCCAGCGATCCGATGTAGAAAATCAGGATCCGATAAATCACCTGATTGGTGGCTTTCGGAATGCTCTTTTGCGGGTTATCCGCTTCGGCGGCGGTAATGCCTACCAGGTCGAGGCCGCCAAACGAGAACATTACCACCGCCATTGCCATCACCAGGCCTTTGATACCGTTAGGGAAGAATCCGCCCTGCGCCCACAGGTTAGTCACCGTCGACTCGGGGCTGCCGTGACCGCTGGCCAGTAGCCAGGCGCCGAAGACGATCATGCTGACAATCGCCAACACTTTTACCAGCGACAGCCAAAACTCCATTTCGCCATAAATTTTAACGTTGGTCAGATTGATGGCGTTGATCAGCACAAAGAAGGCCAGTGCCGATACCCAGGTGGGGATCTCCGGCCACCAGTACTGAACGTATTGGCCGACGGCGGTCAGTTCTGCCATCGCGACCAGCACGTATAAGACCCAATAGTTCCAACCGGAGGCGAAACCGGCGAAATTGCCCCAGTATTTGTAGGCGAAATGGCTAAACGATCCCGCAACAGGCTCTTCTACTACCATTTCACCCAATTGGCGCATCATCAAAAAGGCGATGATGCCGCCAATCGCATAGCCGAGCAGCACCGAAGGACCTGCCATTTTAATCGTTTGGGCGATCCCCAGAAAAAGTCCGGTGCCGATTGCGCCACCCAGGGCGATCAGCTGAATGTGGCGATTTTTCAGCCCTCGCTTCAGTTCATCGCCGTCTTGCCTGTGTTCCATTTCCCGATCCTCTGTCATAAGGGAAAGCCAAAAAATCGGCCTAAAACCCGTGCTGTAAGCCGAAAATTACAAACTTCGTATCTAATTATTTACGGCTGCAATGAGACTTAAAATCAGCATGAACTACCGTTCGGCAGAGAATAATGATATGCGAGAGCATTTGCATCCGGTTTATCGACCAGGCGCACGATAAATAGGCGAACTGAGCAAAAAAATAACAAAAAAGGTCAAAACGTGATCGGTCTCACGTTAAAAATTTAAATGCTAAATATTTGTTAAAATGTGCGGGGTAAGCGCTTTTAGCAGGGCCACGATATGGACACCGGGGGAATACTTTGTTACTTTACGGCGACGTTTTTTAAATTGGTATTACCAATTTACTCCGAGCTCTTCACGAGAACTATAAGGCAGATAAACGTTCCTATGGCCTACAGTAAAATTAAGCAGCCGAAGTTATCTGACGCAATCGAGAAACAGCTTGAGTCTTTGATCCTTGAAGGGACGCTGCGGCCGGGTGAAAAACTGTTACCTGAACGTGAACTGGCAAAACAGTTCGACGTTTCAAGGCCTTCGCTGCGAGAGGCAATCCAGCTGCTGGAAGCAAAAGGTCTTTTGCTTCGTCGCCAGGGAGGCGGTACATTTGTGCAAAGCAACCTCTGGCAAAGCTTCAGCGACCCTCTTACAGAACTACTTTCCGACCATCCTGAATCACAGTTCGACCTCCTCGAAACCCGACACGCATTAGAAGGTATTGCCGCATATTATGCCGCACTTCGCGGGACGGAAGAGGACCTGCAGCGCATTCGCGACTGCCACGTGGTGATTCAGACCGCGCAGGACAGCGGCGATCTCGACGCCGAAGCCGACGCGGTCATGCAGTATCAAGTGGCTGTCACAGAGGCCGCGCATAATATGGTGCTACTGCATTTGGTTCGTAGCATGGGGCCAATGCTGGAAAAAAACGTGCGCCAGAATTTTGAATTGCTCTACTCGCGCCGCGAAATGCTGCCGCTGGTGAGCAACCACCGCGCCGGGATCTTTGCGGCGATTGTGGCACGCGAACCGGAAAAGGCGCGTGAAGCCTCACACCGCCACCTGGCGTTTATTGAGGAAGTTTTGCTGGACATGAGCAGGGAGCACAGCCGTCGTGATCGCTCACTTCGTCGACTCCAGCAACGTAATGAAGAAAATTAAACTCTGGGTAATCCTGGCTGTCTGCATGCCTATGGCCCGTTTTTCTGGGTTTTGAGAATAATTTTGCAAGCTTAATGCTCTTTCGAGGGCAGTAAATAAACTGATGGGCCTGTCTTCGTGCGTTTTTAGGCCAAGAGCGTAGGAAGACAGGTTCCAGATAAACCTATGTATTTAGAGACAGATAAGGAAAAGCACCATGTCAGAACGTGTAAATAATGACGTGGATCCGATCGAAACTCGCGACTGGCTACAAGCGATCGAATCGGTCATCCGTGAAGAAGGTGTTGAGCGTGCGCAGTTCCTGATCGATCAGGTTCTGAGCGAAGCACGTAAAGGCGGCGTGAGCATTGCAGCAGGTGCTGCAAGCCGTAACTACATCAACACCATTCCTGTTGAAGACGAACCTGAATATCCGGGTAACCTGGAGCTGGAACGCAACATTCGTACGGCAATCCGCTGGAATGCGATCATGACCGTGCTGCGTGCGTCTAAAAAAGATCTGGACCTGGGTGGCCATATGTCATCATTCCAGTCTTCCGCCGCTATTTACGAAGTCTGTTTCAACCACTTCTTCCGTGCGCGCAATGAGCAAGACGGCGGCGATCTGGTTTACTTCCAGGGCCACATCTCTCCGGGCGTATACGCGCGTGCCTTCCTCGAAGGCCGTCTGACCGAAGATCAGATGAATAATTTCCGCCAGGAAGTGCACGGTAAAGGCCTCTCTTCTTACCCGCACCCTAAACTGATGCCTGAGTTCTGGCAGTTCCCGACCGTATCAATGGGTCTTGGCCCAATCGGCGCAATCTACCAGGCCAAGTTCCTGAAATATCTGGATCACCGTGGTTTGAAAGACACCACCAGCCAGCGCGTTTATGCGTTCCTGGGTGACGGTGAGATGGATGAGCCAGAATCCAAGGGGGCGATCACTATCGCGACCCGTGAGAAGCTGGACAACCTGTGCTTCATCATTAACTGTAACCTGCAGCGCCTCGATGGCCCGGTTACCGGTAATGGGAAAATCATCAACGAACTGGAAGGCATCTTTGCAGGCGCCGGTTGGAACGTGATCAAGGTGATTTGGGGCAACCGTTGGGACGAACTGCTGCGTAAAGATACCAGCGGCAAGCTTATCCAACTGATGAACGAAACCGTTGACGGCGATTACCAGACCTTCAAATCACGCGACGGTAAATACGTTCGCGAGCACTTCTTTGGTCGCTATCCAGAGACTGCCGAATTGGTCAAAGACATGACCGACGATCAGATCTGGGCCCTGAACCGCGGCGGTCACGATCCGAAGAAAGTCTTTGCTGCACTGAACAAAGCGCAGAACACCAAGGGTCAGCCAACCGTTATTCTTGCTCACACCATCAAAGGTTACGGCATGGGTGAAACTGCCGAAGGCAAGAACATCGCTCACCAGGTCAAGAAAATGAACATGGATGGCGTACGCTACATCCGCGATCGTTTCAGCGTGCCGGTCAGCGATGAAAATATCGAAAAACTGCCGTACCTGACGCTGGAAAAAGACTCTGCAGAGTACAAATACCTGCACGAACGTCGCCAGGCGCTGAAAGGCTACCTGCCAACGCGTCTGCCAAACTTCACCCAGAAGCTGGAAATGCCGAAATTGGAAGACTTCTCTCAGCTGCTGGAAGAGCAGAAGAAAGAGATTTCTACCACTATCGCTTTCGTGCGTGCGCTGAACGTGATGTTGAAAAACGAATCTATCAAGGATCGCCTGGTACCGATTATCGCCGATGAGGCGCGTACTTTCGGTATGGAAGGCCTGTTCCGTCAGATTGGTATCTACAGCCCGAACGGTCAGCAATATACCCCGCAGGACCGTGAGCAGGTTGCTTACTACAAAGAAGACGAGAAAGGTCAGATCCTGCAGGAAGGGATCAACGAACTGGGTGCCGCCTCTTCCTGGCTGGCAGCGGCAACGTCGTACAGCACCAACGACCTGCCAATGATCCCGTTCTATATCTACTATTCCATGTTCGGTTTCCAGCGTATCGGTGACCTGTGCTGGGCGGCGGGCGACCAACAGGCGCGTGGCTTCCTGGTCGGTGGGACTTCCGGTCGTACTACGCTGAACGGCGAAGGTTTGCAGCACGAAGATGGCCACAGCCACATTCAGTCGCTGACTATTCCTAACTGTATCTCCTACGATCCGGCTTATGCCTACGAAGTCGCGGTGATCATGCATGATGGCTTGGTGCGTATGTACGGCGACGCGCAGGAAAATATTTATTACTACATCACGACGCTGAACGAAAACTACCACATGCCAGCCATGCCAGAAGGCGCGGAAGAAGGCATTCGTAAAGGTATCTACAAGTTAGAAACTATCGAAGGTAGCAAAGGTAAAGTGCAGCTGTTGGGCTCGGGTTCAATCCTGCGTCACGTGCGTGAAGCCTCGCATATCCTGGCGAAAGACTACGGCGTTGGCTCTGACGTTTACAGCGTAACCTCGTTCACCGAGCTGGCGCGCGACGGTCAGGACTGTGAGCGTTGGAACATGCTGCACCCGGCTGACGAACCACGCGTCCCTTACGTGGCTCAGATCATGAACGATGCGCCAGCGGTTGCATCGACTGACTACATGAAACTGTTCGCCGAGCAGATCCGTAACTTCATTCCTGCCAGCGAATTCCGCGTACTGGGCACCGACGGCTACGGTCGTTCCGACAGCCGCGAGAACCTGCGTCACCACTTCGAGATCGATGCATCTTACGTCGTAGTGGCAGCACTGGGCGAATTGGCCAAACGTGGCGAGATCGATGTGAAGGTGGTGGCTGAAGCTATTACCAAGTTTGGCATCGATGCTGACAAAGTTAACCCACGCCTGGCGTAAGAGGTAAAGACAGATGGCTATTGAAATTAATGTACCGGACATTGGTGCCGATGCAGTAGAAGTCACCGAAGTGCTGGTGAAGGTGGGCGATAAAGTTGAAGCCGATCAGTCTCTGATCGTGGTCGAAGGTGACAAGGCGTCAATGGAAGTGCCCTCTCCGCAGGCTGGCGTGGTGAAAGAAATTAAAGTCGCGGTCGGCGATACCGTCGAGACCGGCAAACTGATCTTCGTGTTTGATTCTGCTGACGGTGCTGCGGCACCGGCTAAAGCGGAAGAGAAACCGGCGGCCAAAGAAGAAGCCAAGGCCGAGCAGAAACCTGCTGCCGCGGCGTCGAGCGAAAGCAAAGAAGTCAACGTTCCAGACATCGGCGGCGACGAAGTAGAAGTCACCGAGATCCTGGTTAAAGTGGGCGATAAAGTTGCGGCCGAGCAATCGCTGATCAACGTTGAGGGCGATAAGGCCTCAATGGAAGTTCCCGCGCCGTTCGCGGGTACCGTTAAAGAGATCAAAATTGCTACCGGCGACAAAGTGAGCACCGGTTCTCTGATTTTTGTCTTCGAAGTGGCGGGCTCAGGCTCCGCGGCTCCGGCAGCAAAAGAACCGGCAAAAGCCGAAGAAAAACCGGCTGCGGCGGCTCCTGCAGCCTCTGGCAGCAAGGAAGTCAACGTACCTGACATCGGCGGCGACGAAGTTGAAGTCACCGAGATCATGGTGAAAGTTGGCGACAAAGTTGCCGCTGAGCAATCGCTGATCACCGTTGAAGGCGATAAGGCTTCTATGGAAGTCCCGGCACCTTTCGCCGGTACGGTTAAAGAAATCAAAGTGGCTGCGGGCGATAAAGTCAGCACCGGCTCGCTGATTTTTGTCTTTGAAGTAGAAGGCGCCGCGCCTGCTGCTGCACCGGCCAAGCAAGAAGAGGCGGCCGCGCCAGCCAAACCGCAACAGCAGGCGGCGGCTCCGGCCCCGGCTGCGGTCGAGAGCAAGGGTGACTTTGCCGAGAACGCGGCTTACGTGCACGCGACGCCGGTTATCCGCCGTCTGGCGCGCGAATTTGGCGTGAACCTGTCGAAAGTGAAAGGCACCGGTCGCAAAGGCCGTATCCTGCGCGAAGACGTACAGGCTTACGTGAAAGACGCGGTCAAACGCGCTGAAACCGCACCCGCCGCCGGTGCTGCCGCCGCGGGCGGTGGTCTGCCGGGCATGCTGCCGTGGCCGAAGGTTGATTTCAGCAAGTTTGGTGAAATTGAAGAAGTTGAACTGGGCCGCATCCAGAAAATTTCGGGTGCCAACCTGAGCCGTAACTGGGTGATGATCCCGCACGTGACGCAGTTCGACGAAGCGGATATCACCGAAGTTGAAGAGTTCCGTAAACAGCAGAACGTGGAAGCCGAGAAGAAGAAACTCGACGTGAAAATCACGCCGCTGGTCTTCATCATGAAGGCGGTTGCCAAGGCGCTGGAAGAATTCCCACGCTTTAACAGCTCGCTTTCTGCTGATGCGCAGACGCTGACGCTGAAAAAATACATCAATATCGGTGTGGCGGTTGATACGCCTAACGGCCTGGTGGTTCCTGTGTTCCGTGACGTCAACAAGAAAGGCATTGTTGAGCTGTCTCGCGAACTGGCGGTGATCTCCAAGAAAGCCCGTGACGGCAAACTGACCGCTTCCGATATGCAGGGCGGCTGTTTCACTATCTCCAGCCTCGGCGGTATCGGCGGCACGGCGTTTACGCCGATCGTCAACGCGCCGGATGTGGCGATTCTAGGCGTGTCCAAATCGTCTATCAAGCCGGTCTGGAGTGGTAAAGAGTTCGAGCCACGCCTGATGTTACCGCTGTCTCTGTCCTTCGATCACCGGGTGATTGACGGTGCTGCCGGAGCGCGATTCGCGGCATACATTGGCACAATAATGTCAGATATTCGTCGTCTGGTTATGTAATTGTTATAAGGCCGGCCAGTTGCCGGCCTTGTTTTTGACACGGATCTTGCTGTCCGCTACGGGCAACAAGGTTGTTGAGACTCAGGTCACCCGAACTTTGTTTGCAGAATTTTAACAATTCTGTAAACTTCTCGCGGTGTATGCGTCCCGGTGGATGAAGGGCGTTGCGTACTGTATTGATGGTCTATCAATACGTTTCAAGAGACGTCTGACCCGCCGGACAAACAATTAAGAGGTCATGATGAGTACAGAAATTAAAACTCAGGTCGTGGTACTTGGGGCTGGTCCTGCGGGCTATTCTGCCGCTTTCCGTTGCGCTGATTTAGGTCTTGAAACCATCTTGGTTGAGCGTTACTCCACGCTGGGTGGTGTTTGCCTCAACGTCGGCTGTATCCCTTCCAAAGCTCTGCTGCACGTTGCAAAAGTGATTTCCGAAGCTAAATCTTTGGAAGCACACGGCATTGTATTCGGTCAGCCGCAAACAGACATCGATAAAGTTCGCCTGTGGAAAGAGAAAGTCATCGGCCAACTGACCGGTGGTCTGGCGGGCATGGCGAAAGGCCGTAAGGTTAAAGTGGTTAACGGCCTGGGCAAATTTACCGGTGCCAACACCCTGGTTGTGGAAGGTGAGAACGGTCCAACGACCATCACTTTCGATAACGCAATCATCGCTGCCGGTTCTCGTCCAATCACTCTGCCATTCATTCCTCATGATGACCCACGGGTTTGGGATTCAACGGATGCGCTGGAGCTGAAGACTATTCCAGAGCGTCTGCTGGTGATGGGCGGCGGGATTATCGGTCTGGAAATGGCTACCGTGTATCACGCGCTGGGTTCACAAATCGACGTAGTCGAGATGTTTGACCAGGTGATCCCGGCGGCCGATAAAGACGTGGTAAAAGTCTTTACCAAGAAAATCAGCAAGCAGTTCAACCTGATGCTGGAAACCAAAGTCACCAACGTCGAAGCCAAAGAAGACGGTATTTATGTGACGATGGAAGGCAAGAAAGCGCCTGCTGAACCTCAGCGTTACGACGCGGTGCTGGTGGCAATCGGCCGTGTGCCAAACGGTAAATCGCTGGAAGCTGGCGCAGCCGGCGTTGAGGTCGACGACCGTGGTTTCATCCACGTCGACAAGCAGATGCGCACCAATATTCCACACATCTACGCTATCGGCGATATCGTGGGTCAGCCTATGCTGGCGCACAAAGGCGTGCACGAAGGTCACGTGGCTGCCGAAGTTATCTCCGGCAAGAAACACTACTTCGATCCGAAGGTTATCCCTTCAATCGCTTACACTGAGCCAGAAGTTGCCTGGGTAGGTTTGACCGAGAAAGAAGCCAAAGAGAAAGGCATCAGCTATGAAACCGCTACCTTCCCTTGGGCGGCTTCCGGTCGTGCCATCGCCTCCGACTGCGCAGAGGGTATCACCAAGCTGATTTTCGACAAAGAATCTAACCGTATCATCGGCGGTGCCATTGTCGGGACTAACGGCGGCGAGCTGTTGGGCGAAATCGGTCTGGCAATCGAAATGGGCTGTGACGCCGAGGATCTGGCATTGACCATCCATGCGCACCCAACGCTGCACGAATCCGTAGGCCTGGCTGCCGAGCTGTTCGAAGGTAGCATTACCGACCTGCCAAACCCGAAAGCCAAGAAAAAGTAATCTTAGGTTGAAGGTTTTTAAACGGCTCCTGTTCAGGGGCCGTTTTTATTTCCACCGCGTTAATCATCCGCGCTAACCGCGGGCTGGAGGCGCATAAACTGTCTTTATGACGGTTTATGCGGGCTTGCTTTTACCGCCTTTAAAGTTAAAGCGCTTTATTATTCGGATGCGCAAACAGATCTTTCATGTCGGCGGACATCGCGAAATCCAGGTTCAGATTTTTAGGCGGCACCGGCTGGAGGAACCAACGGGTGTACCATTTAGCGGCTTCGCCAGAGGTTTGCGCGTTGGCGATAGTGTCATCCACCAGTTTCTCGAACTGCGGATCGTTTTTACGCAGCATGCATCCGTAAGCCTCTCGCGACTGCGGCGTGCCAACGATGACCCAATCTGATGGTTTACGTGCTTTAGCGCGGTCCCCAGCCAGCAGCGCATCGTCCATCATATAAGCCGAGGCGCGACCGGTTTCAAGCGTATGAAAAGCCGATGCGCCCCCCTCTTGTGCGCTAATAATGCGCATCTGCATCTTTTTATCGCTATTCATTTTATTCAGCAGGATTTCCGAGGTTGTTCCACCGGTAGTAGAAACCGTCTTGCCATTTAAATCTGAAAAGTCATTGATTCCCGACCCTTTCTTCACTAACAACTTGGTGCCAACGATGAAAATGGTATCTGAGAAGGTCACCTGCTGCTGGCGTTCCGGGTTATTGGTGGTGGAACCACATTCGAAATCGTAGACATTATTTTGCAGCAGCGGAATGCGGTTAGGCGAGGTGATAGAGATAAATTTCACCGTAATGTTATCTTTATGCAGGCGTTTTTTGATGGCATCGACAATTTCGGTCGAATATTCCTGCGAGTAGCCGAGGATTTTGTCATCATCACCCTTATAGGAAAAAGGCACGTTAGATTCGCGATAACCCACGGTAATCAGGTTTTGATCGTCAATCTTCTTTAGCGTTCCACTTAGTGCTTCGGCCTGGGCGTATCCGCAGAGCAGGGCAGAGCACAGAATTAATTTTTGCATGTTCTTACGTGACATTTTATTTCCTTGCTGATTGAGAGGTAAAAAACGGCCTGATTGACATTTATCTAAGCGGTAAGTCGCATGCAAGTCGCAGGCCATCACCGGCAAGCCAGTGGATCCTACTTGTGCTCAACGATTCAGCTAATATTTTATGTTGCTTTTTTGTGAACGAATTAACAAGCGCGTTAAACCCTGCTATGCTGCCACAGCGCAACCGGGGACTGTCGTCGCTAAGCGTTCAGGATGTTTCGCTTTGCCTCATACAAGACAACCCCGCCGTAATCCGGCTATCGACCCCGTTTAACCCCATTTTTAGGGTGCTGTGACCCTCCGAGGTTTATGGCTGATTGAAGTCGGAACCAGGCTCAGCCTGGATATAAAAAATGACAATGAGAGCGAGGAGAGAGTCGTGCTAGAAGAATACCGTAAGCACGTAGCCGAGCGTGCTGCAGAGGGCATTGTCCCTAAGCCGCTCGATGCTTCACAAATGGCCGCACTGGTTGAATCCCTGAAGAACCCGTCTAAAGGTGAAGAAGAAACCCTGCTGGACCTGCTGATTAACCGCGTACCGCCGGGCGTTGACGAAGCCGCTTATGTCAAAGCCGGATTCCTGGCCGCCGTTGCCAAAGGTGAAACCACGTCTCCGCTGGTCACTCCTGAAAAAGCCATTGAACTGTTGGGCACCATGCAGGGGGGTTATAACATTCACCCGCTGATTGACGCGCTGGATGTTGAAAAGCTGGCCCCTATCGCCGCTAAAGCGCTGTCGCATACTCTGCTGATGTTCGACAACTTCTACGATGTCGAAGAGAAAGCCAAGGCCGGAAACGCTCACGCTAAAAAAATCCTTCAGTCCTGGGCCGATGCCGAATGGTATCTTGCACGGCCAAAACCGGCTGAAAAAATTACCGTCACCGTGTTCAAAGTGACCGGCGAAACCAACACTGACGATTTGTCACCGGCCCCCGATGCCTGGTCGCGCCCGGACATCCCTCTGCACGCGCTGGCAATGCTGAAAATCGAGCGTGAAGGCATCGTTCCCGATCAGCCTGGCACCATCGGCCCCATCAAACAGATTGAGGAACTGAACAAGAAAGGCTTCCCGCTGGCCTACGTCGGTGACGTAGTCGGTACCGGTTCTTCACGTAAATCAGCGACCAACTCGGTGCTGTGGTACATGGGCGACGACATTCCTTACGTGCCTAACAAGCGCGGCGGCGGTGTGGTTCTCGGCAGTAAAATTGCGCCAATCTTCTTCAATACCATGGAAGATGCCGGTGCACTGCCAATCGAAGTGGACGTTTCTAACCTGAACATGGGCGATGTGATCGACATCTACCCGTATAAGGGCGAAGTTCGCAACCATGAAACCGACGCCGTTATCGCCACCTTCGAGCTGAAAACCGACGTGCTGCTCGACGAAGTCCGCGCCGGTGGCCGTATCCCGCTGATCATTGGTCGCGGTCTGACCACCAAGGCGCGTGAATCGCTGAAGCTGCCAACCAGCGAAGTGTTCAAGGTTGCCAAGGCGGTTGCCAGCAGCACCAAGGGCTTCTCTCTGGCGCAGAAAATGGTCGGTCGCGCCTGCGGCGTTGCCGGTATTCGTCCAAACGAGTACTGCGAGCCGAAGATGACCTCCGTAGGTTCTCAGGACACCACCGGTCCTATGACCCGTGACGAACTGAAAGACCTCGCCTGTCTGGGCTTCTCTGCGGATCTAGTGATGCAGTCATTCTGTCATACCGCCGCTTATCCTAAGCCGGTTGACGTGACCACGCACCACACGCTGCCTGATTTCATCATGAACCGCGGTGGCGTTTCACTGCGCCCTGGCGATGGCATCATCCACTCCTGGTTGAACCGTATGCTGCTGCCGGACACCGTCGGTACCGGCGGTGACTCCCACACCCGTTTCCCGATCGGTATTTCGTTCCCGGCCGGTTCTGGCCTGGTGGCGTTTGCCGCCGCCACCGGCGTCATGCCGCTGGATATGCCAGAGTCTGTGCTGGTGCGATTCAAGGGCAAGATGCAGCCGGGGATCACGCTGCGTGACCTGGTTCATGCTATCCCTTACTACGCCATCAAAGAAGGCCATCTGACGGTTGAGAAAAAGGGTAAGAAAAACCTCTTCTCGGGCCGTATTCTGGAAATTGAAGGGCTGCCAGAGCTGAAGGTTGAACAGGCATTCGAACTGGCCGACGCCTCGGCGGAGCGTTCTGCTGCCGGCTGTACCATCAAGCTCGATCAGGCGCCGATTAAAGAATACCTAAACTCCAACATCGTACTGCTGAAGTGGATGATCTCCGAAGGTTACGGCGATCGTCGTACCATCGAGCGCCGCATCACCGGGATGGAAGAGTGGTTGGCTAATCCAACGCTGCTCGAAGCCGATGCCGACGCCGAGTACGCTGCGGTGATCGAAATCGATCTGAGCGAGATCAAAGAGCCGATTCTTTGTGCACCGAACGATCCGGACGACGCTCGCCTGTTGTCCAGCGTGGCCAACAGCAAAATCGACGAAGTGTTTATCGGTTCATGCATGACCAACATCGGTCACTTCCGTGCCGCGGGCAAACTGCTCGACAGCCATAAAGGCGCGTTGCCAACCCGCTTATGGGTTGCACCACCGACCAAAATGGATGCCGCACAGCTGACCGAAGAAGGCTATTACAGCGTCTTTGGTAAGAGTGGGGCTCGCGTCGAGATCCCAGGCTGCTCATTGTGCATGGGTAACCAGGCACGGGTAGCCGACGGCGCAACCGTGGTTTCAACCTCAACGCGTAACTTCCCGAACCGCCTCGGCAACGGCGCTAACGTATATTTGGCCTCGGCCGAGCTGGCAGCGATCGCTTCTCTGCTGGGACGTTTGCCAACGCCGGAAGAGTATCTGGGTTACATGGCCGAGGTTGATAAGACAGCGGTAGACACTTACCGTTATCTGAACTTCGATAAGCTGAGCGAATATACCGATAAAGCTGACGGTGTGATCTTCCAAACCGCGATTTAAATCGCTATATTGCGCCACGAGATATAAGGAGGCTTCGGCCTCCTTTTTTATTGGGTTGTTCAGCGCAATTTCCCGCTTCTATAATTGAATTAGTCTTAATGCCAATCGGGAGATAAGACCATGGATTATGATTTCCTGCGTGATATCACCGGGCAAGTAAAGGCCCGTTTTTCAATGGGTCACGAAGTAATCGGCCACTGGTTGAACGAAGAAATTAACGGTGATCTGACGCTGCTCGACAAGATCGAAGCCGCGGCGGCCGAGCTGAAAGGCAGTGAACGCACCTGGCAGCTAGAAGGCCATGAATACACGCTGTGGCTGGACGGCGAAGAGGTGATGGTCAGGGCCAATCAGCTGGATCTGGAAAGCGACGGCATGGAAGAGGGCATGAATTATTATGACGAAGAAAGCCTGTCTTTCTGCGGTATTGAAGATTTCCTGCTAGTGCTGCAAAAGTATCGCACGTTTATCGTAACCTATCGTTAAGCCACGCGCTGAGTTTTAAAAAGCCGCGACATCAACAAGATGTGCGGCTTTTTTAGTTTATACGCTCGGAAAATTGCGGCCGTAATAGATTTCCTGCATTTCTTTATAAAGAAGATCGGTGATCTCTTTGCGTTCGGCGGCGCTCAGCTGGTCCGGATTGCCGTTAAACAGGTAATGTTTAAGATCAAACTCTTTCAGCAGCATCTTGGTATGGAAAATATTTTCCTGATACACGTTAACGTCCATCAGGTGATACTGAGATTTCATATCTTTAGACATAAAATTCTGAATCGAGTTGATAGAGTGATCGATGTAATGTTTGACGCCATTGATATCGCGCGTGAAACCTCGCACCCGGTAATCAATGGTGACAATGTCCGACTCCAGCTGGTGGATCAGATAATTCAGCGCCTTGAGCGGTGAAATCACCCCACAGGTAGACACTTCAATGTCGGCGCGGAAGGTGCAAAGGCCGGCTTCAGGATGACTTTCCGGATAGGTATGCACGCAGATGTGGCTCTTATCGAGATGTGCCACCAGCGAATTAGGCAAGGGACCTGGATGCTCGGAGGTATCGATATCCTTAGGATCGACAGGTTCTTCGCTGACCAGAATCGTCACGCTAGCCCCCTGGGGTTCATAGTCCTGGCGCGCGACGTTGAGCACGCTGGCACCGATAATCGAGCAGGTTTCGGTGAGCAGCTCGGTCAGGCGAGTTGCGTTATATTCCTTATCGATGTAAGCGATATAGCCTGCGCGATCGGCTGCGGTTTTAGCATAGCAAATATCGTAGATACAAAAACTCAGACTCTTGGTCAGGTTATTGAAGCCGTGCAGTTTCAGCTTTTGCAATTTCGTTCACCTCCTTATGAGTGGGGTTCAGCGACCCGCTGAGAGCGCATTCAGCAGATATTGCGGCAGCGCAAAACTGCCTTGGTGGATCTGCGGATTGTAATAACGGCTGTTGATCCTGGCGGCTTCGAATCGCGATTGCAGGGTTTGCAGGTCAAGCTGGCGATACTGCGGATTATTGCTCGCCCAGGCAAAGGTCATGATGCCGCCATAGTAAGTGGGTACTGCCGCCTGATAAAAGCTGACATCGGTAAAATAGTGGCTCAGTTTGCCGTGGCTATTAACCGCCTCGTCCTGCTGCAGGAAACAGACGCCGTTCTGGGCGACAAAAATTCCCTCCGGCGCCAGGCAGCGGGCGCAGCCAGCATAAAAGCGTGAGGTGAACAGGCTTTCTCCGGGACCGATCGGATCGGTACAATCGGAGATAATCACATCAAAGGTTTCGCGGGTCTGATTAACGAAATTAACGCCGTCATCAATGACCAGATTGAAGCGCGGGTCGTCGTATGAGCCGGCATGATGATTGGGGAGGTACTGGCGGCAAAATTCAATCACCCCAGCGTCAATTTCTACCATGGTAATCTGTTCAATGCCCTGATGGCGGCAGACTTCGCGCAGCATGCCACCGTCACCGCCGCCGATAATCAGCACCTTTTTCACCCCGCCGTGTGCCAGCAGGGGAACGTGGGTCATCATTTCGTGATAGATAAATTCGTCGCGCTCGGTAGTTTGCACCACGCCGTCCAGCGCCATGACTCTGCCCAATGCGGCATTTTCGAAAATCACCAGATCCTGATGAGCCGTTTTATCGCGATAAAGCGTTTTATCGACGCTAAAATACTGGCCGAAGCCAGCGTGCAGTGTCTCAAGCCAAATTTCTTTTTGGGATACTTCCTGCGACATTTTCTCACCCTTCTGAGTACTCACGGCCGTGAATAATTGGCGTAATAGGGTAACTAAGTTGACCACGGCATGCACGGTCAAACTTCATTCAGAAAATCATTTTTGTCAGATGAGTAATACAGACGAAGGGATCTTCAGAGGATATTCTAGCTCACCCCACGGAAAGCGGGGTGAGGTGGGGCAATTAGTTGCTGTACGTTAGCAATCCCAGCGAGTCTCGGGCCAGGGATTTACATTTAATCGGTTTGGCGACGGCGATACCGCTGAGGTCGCGATAGCTATCTTCGCCTAACGACTGCATGTCGAAGCTGCCGTAATTGGTCAAATCCCAATGATTCTGTTGTGCGAAAAAAATAATTGCCCGTTTAATTTGGGTATTCGGCAACTGGTCATAGCCGCAATTATTTTTCAGATAAACAAAAACAGCGGTCAAATCTGCCAGATCTTCGGCCTCCGGCTCGCTAAGCGCCTGGCTGGCCGAGGAGAATCCGAGTAAGGTCAGCAATAGCAGACTCAGGGTGGTTTTTTTCATGCTCTGCCTTGTTTTTGCGGGAAAATGAGTCTTTGCCACTACGTTAACTCTGGCGAGTAAATGTGCCATACGCACAGTAAAAGAATTCAGCATAGTAATGATTAAGCCCGTAATTTATCAAAATGACGTTACCATATTTGCCACAGCGCACATAAATTTCTTTTACATCAGTTTTTTTCATATCTTATATCGGCTTGACCTTAACCCTGGGGAAAGGTTTAGTCTAAGCACAATATCCCCGCTTTGGCATCCATAAGGACCGACCATGCATCGTCGTGATTTTATCAAGCTGGCCGCGTTGTACGGCGGTGTCGCCGCTCTGCCCACCTGGAGTCGCCAGGCGTTAGCCGCCAGCCGACCGGCGCTGCCGATCCCTGATATCTTGCAGCCTGATGTCAAAGGAACCTACCGTTTGCGGCTACAGCAGGGGCAAAGCCAGTTTTTAGCGGGTGTTAACACCACCACCTGGGGCATTAACGGCAGCCTGCTCGGCCCGGTGCTGCGCTTACGACGAGGCAAGCCGGTCGGCGTTATCGTTGAAAATAATCTAACGCAGGCCAGCACCGTGCACTGGCACGGGCTTGAGATCCCTGGCAACGCCGATGGCGGACCGCAGGCGATGATCGCGCCCGGCGCGCGTCGTGAGGTGCAGTTTACCGTCGATCAACCGGCGGCCACCTGCTGGTTCCACCCACATCCGCATCAGAGCAGCGGCTATCAGGTGGCGATGGGGCTGGCGGGGCTGGTGGTGATCGATGACGACGAAGGCGACAAACTGAAAATCCCTTCGCGCTGGGGCGTCGATGATATTCCGCTGATTTTACAGGACAAGCGCCTCAATCAGGCCGGACAGATTGATTATCAGCTCGATATCATGACCGCCGCCGTTGGCTGGTTTGGCCAGCATATGCTGAGCAACGGCGTTATTTATCCGCAGCACGGCGTGTCGCGCGGTTGGCTGCGCCTGCGGCTGCTAAACGGCTGCAATGCCCGTTCGCTAACGCTGGCGACCAGCGATCGGCGGCCGCTGTACGTGATTGCCAGCGACGGCGGTTTCTTGCCTGAGCCGGTCAAGGTAGACGAATTGCCGATGTTAATGGGCGAACGCTTCGAGGTGATGGTGGACTGTTCCGACGGCAAGGCCTTTGATTTGCTCACGCTGCCGGTGAAGCAAATGGGCATGACGCTGGCACCGTTTGACCAGCCGCTGGCGGTACTGAAGATTCAGCCGACCGTCACCCAGTCAGGCGCGTCTTTGCCCGATTCGCTGATTACCTTGCCGCCGCTGCCGTCGCAGCAGGGGCTACAGACTCGCTGGCTGCAGTTGATGATGGACCCGCAGCTCGACCAGCGGGGCATGCAGGCGTTGATGAAACGTTACGGTCAGGGCGCGATGGCGGGGATGAGCATGGATCACGCCAGTCATGAGAACAGCGCATCGATGGCGGGCATGTCCACTGGCGACCACGGCGGCATGGCGATGTCCGGCGAGGGGCAGGGGATGAAGATGCCGGGCATGGCGATGCCACAACAGGCGGCCCAGTTTGATTTTATGACCGCCAATAAGATCAACGGCAAGGCCTACGAGATGAATCATCCGGCGTTTGCGGTTAAGCAGGGCCAGTACGAAAAATGGACCATTTCGGGCGAGGGCGACATGATGCTGCACCCGTTCCATATTCACGGCACCCAGTTCAGGATCCTCCTTGAAAACGGCCAGCCGGTGGCAAGGCATCGTCAGGGATGGAAAGATACCGTGCGCGTGGAGGGCGGTCGTAGCGAGATCCTCTTGCGATTTAACCACCTCGCCGACTCGCAGCACGCCTATATGGCGCACTGTCATCTGCTGGAGCATGAGGATACGGGGATGATGACCAGTTTCACGGTTGCTTGATTTCGGTCTGCTGCGCGTCGACTACTCTGCGTTGCGAACGCTCGCCAAAAGGCACTGCTGCAAAGATCTGGCGATGGTAAACTGATGCCACTGTTTGGTTGAAGGAGCAGCACATGTACCCATTCAAGGGCCGGCATTTTGAGCGTCATATTATGGTTCTGTCGCATTAAGACAGCGTCAGGTAACATACTTTTTTTTTATGATGTTGCCTGCTCATGCCTCTGATACGTAAAGCCTTCAAACGCCTGCACTATCCCCTCGATGTTATTGCTCAATGCGTTCGTTGGTATCTGGCTTATGCCCTTAGCCTGCGTAATCTCGAAGAAATGATGGTCGAGCGCGGCATTATTGTTGACCATTCGACGCTTCACCGCTGGGTTATCCGTCTGGTGCCGTTGCCGGATAAGGCGTTTCGTCGACATAAGCGCACCGTGGGTCGGCGGTGGCGCATGGATGAAACCTACATCAAAATCTCAGCATTCCGCCGGAGCGCATTTATCCCCGGCGGAACAATTTTATTTATTGGCTGGCTAAGGAAGCAGCAGCACAACGTTTGGTGACTCCGCTCTATTAATGCGACAGAACCTGAAGAACGCCGTAACAAAGCGGCTGAGGTGTTGGAGGTGGAGGACTTGGGTATTTAAGCGGTATTTGCTCAAGCTCGATCTATAGAATTGCATTATGCGACAATTTGTCGCATAATGTTGTCTGTAGTGCGTCAAAACCTGACGTATCGATTGAAACCACCCCAATACCTTACTGGCACGGGTGACTACAACAAGAGGTTTAAAATGGCAATAAGCATTCGCTTAGATGATAGTTTTGTTGAAGATGTGAAAACACACGCGGAAGCGATGAGCCGTAGTGTGCCAAAACAGATTGAGCACTGGGCTAAAATTGGCCGCATTGCGGAGGACAATCCCGATCTGCCTTTTTCCTTCATTAGCGAAGTTCTACTGGCGAAATCAGAAATGGACAACGGGAGAATGAAGAAGTATGTGCGCAGAAAAGACAGGTCAGGAAATTGAAGTTTATGAGTCAAGTCGCTTTGAGAAGGCCTTTAGCCGTCTAACAAAAGATGATCAGGATAGCGTTGATGAAGAGATTGAGCGGATCATCGCAAACCCGGAGATAGGTGAGCGTAAGAAAGGCGATCTCAGCTATCTCTGGGTGCATAAGTTTTATATGGGAAAACAGCAATACTTGCTCGGTTACACTTGGCAAAACCAAAAACTGCAAATCTATCTCTTGAGTCTGGGGACGCACGAGAATTATTATGAGGAGCAAAAGCGGTACCGCAAAGCCGACCTGAAATTAATCGGCTAAAATTCTGTTAGACTGGTGGAGTGCTTGGCTTGCCGTGGGCTTCGCGCATATCTTGATACAGCGTTTCGCCGTCTTTTATCACTTCCCGACGTTTGGCAACAATTGACGCGCTGTAATACCCGGTAGCAATCTCTTCATCGGTCAAGAAACGGGCGCGCATATACCCTACCCCTTATACTTAATTTCACCAGTCGCCCGCATACGTTCAAGCAAGACTAAGTCATGGTCAAATATCCACTTGCGGATGGGCTTCATGGCATTGTGGCGGTCTATGGCCTCACGACGCGCGGCAGGGTCATCTTTATAGCGCGTTCGCAGGTCTTTGAGGCGCTGGAGGCTAGTCGCCCGCAGGGCTGCAGAGTTGCTCGCCACCTTACGCTCGGCGCAAAGCGATAATCATGCTCGTAGTTAATGTCGTCAAGATTGAATAGTTCGGCGTTTTCAAACAACATGCACGGCGCGGGTCGGCGGTGGCGCATGGAGGAAACCTACATCAAAATCTCAGCATTCCGCCGGAGCGCATTTATCCCCCGGCGGAACAATTTTATTTATTGGCTGGCTAAGGAAGCAGCAGCACAACGTTTGGTGACTCCGCTCTGTTAATGCGACAGAACCTTCATAAGCAATTGGGTTCTTGTTGCGCAACAATCTTTGTTATACTCGCGGTGCGACAAAGACTGTCATTCGATTATAAGGGTGGCGGGACTCAATTTTATTTTTAGGTAGCCAGGCTAGATATGAAACACACTGTAGACGTAATGATTTCCGAGCAGGACATAAAAACCCGTATTGCCGAGTTGGGCCGTGAGATCACCGAGCACTATCGCGACAGCGGCAGTGACATGGTTCTGGTCGGGCTGTTGCGCGGATCGTTTATGTTTATGGCCGACCTGTGCCGGGCTATCGACGTTCCGCATGAGGTCGATTTTATGACCGCCTCAAGCTACGGTAACGGCATGTCTACCACCCGTGACGTGAAAATCCTTAAAGATTTGGATGAAGACATTCGCGGCAAGGACGTGCTAATCGTCGAAGATATTATCGATTCTGGCAACACGCTGAGCAAGGTGCGCGAACTCTTCCAACTGCGCGGCCCAAAATCGGTGGCGATTTGTACGCTGCTCGACAAGCCCGAGCGTCGCGAAGTTGAGGTCACCGTGGAATACGTCGGTTTCACCATTCCCGATGAGTTCGTGGTCGGCTACGGCATCGACTATGCACAGCGTTATCGCCATCTGCCATACGTTGGCAAAGTTACCATGTTGGAAGAATAATCGGATCGCGAGTAGTCTTAACAGCGCACATCCTGGAACGTTAAACGCCCCGAACTATTGTATAGTCCGGGGCGTTATTATTACTGCCGTGCGATATTTGTAGCCGTCTTTATGCAGACTGCTCAATCAGCGAGGCAACGCCGCGATGATAGCGCTGTTCAAGCTCTTCGCGACTGGTAGAGGCCATATTCAGGTCGCGCAGTAGCCCGTCCTGAAGTCCGTAAACCCAGCCGTGAAGCGTGATTTTCTGACCCCGTTGCCAGGCGCTGCGCATCACGGTTGAGTGGCCCAGGTTGTAGACCTGTTCCGCAACGTTCAGCTCGCAGAGCTTGTTCAGACGGTCGTCCGGCTCCAGTTCGCTAAGGGCGTGACCGTGCTTGAAATAAATATCACGAATATGCAGCAGCCAGTTGTCGATCAGGCCCAGTTCAGGGTTTTCAATCGCCGCCTTCACACCGCCACAGCCGTGGTGACCGCAGATAATCACGTGTTCAACCTCAAGCACGTCGATGGCGTATTGCACCACTGACAGGCAGTTAAGGTCGGTGTGGATCACCAGATTGGCCACGTTACGGTGAACAAAAAGTTCACCCGGCTCCAGTCCGGTCAGGCGCTCCGCGGGCACGCGGCTGTCGGAACAGCCAATCCACAGGAAACGAGGTTTTTGAGCAAGAGAGAGGCGTTCGAAAAAGCCAGGATCTTCCTCTTCCATTATTTTTGACCATGCCGCGTTGTTGCTGATCAGAGTTTCGATATCTTTCATGAAAGTTAATAGCCTGTAAGAAAGCGTCTACGTTGGAGTAATATAGGTCAACTCTAACAAAAATCACAAGGGTTCTGCTTAACCTATACGATTCTTGATAAAACAATACATTGAAAAACAAGGTAAGACTTCACTTATGACATACGCTTTAGAACTGGAGAAGTTAACCAAAACCTACGCTGGCGGTGTGCAGGCTCTACGCGGTATTGATTTACGCGTTGAGGCAGGCGACTTCTACGCGCTGCTGGGGCCTAATGGGGCCGGAAAGTCCACCACGATAGGCATTATCAGCTCGCTGGTGAACAAGTCCTCCGGCAAGGTGCAGGTTTTTGGTTACGACATCGATAAGGATATTGTTAACGCCAAGCGCCAGCTCGGTCTGGTGCCTCAGGAATTTAACTTTAATCCCTTCGAAACCGTGATGCAGGTGGTGGTGAATCAGGCCGGTTACTACGGCGTAAAGCGGGCAGACGCCATCGATCGTGCAGAAAAATACCTGACTCAGCTCGACCTGTGGGGCAAACGTAACGATCGTTCACGCATGCTTTCGGGCGGAATGAAGCGCCGTCTGATGATCGCTCGCGCCCTGATGCACCAGCCAAAACTGCTGATCCTCGATGAACCCACCGCGGGGGTGGATATCGAACTGCGTCGTTCGATGTGGGGCTTCCTGCAAGAGCTTAACGCCCAGGGCACCACCATCATTCTGACCACCCATTACCTTGAAGAGGCCGAGATGCTGTGTCGCAATATCGGCATCATCCAGGGCGGTGAGCTGGTGGAAAATACCTCGATGAAATCGCTGTTGTCGAAGCTGAAATCCGAAACTTTTGTGCTGGATCTGGCACCTAAGAGCGCGATCCCGCAGCTTGAGGGCTATCACAGCAGCCTGCTGGATACCTCGACGCTGGAAGTCGAAGTGATGCGCGAGCAGGGTCTCAACTCGCTGTTCAGCCAGCTGAGCAAGCAGGGCGTACAGGTGCTGAGCATGCGTAATAAAGCTAACCGTTTAGAAGAGCTGTTTGTCACCCTGGTAAATGGCAGTGAGGGTAAAAAATAATGTCGCAACTCTATTGGGTGGCACTAAAAAGTATCTGGATGAAAGAGATCAACCGCTTCGGACGCATCTGGGTGCAAACCCTGGTCCCGCCGGTGATCACCATGTCACTGTATTTTGTGATTTTCGGTAATCTGATCGGTTCACGCATCGGCGATATGCACGGCTTTAGCTATATGCAGTTTATCGTGCCGGGCCTGATCATGATGTCGGTGATTACCAACTCTTATGCCAACGTCGCGTCATCGTTTTTCAGCGCGAAATTTCAACGCAACATCGAAGAGCTGCTGGTCGCACCGGTTCCGACTCACGTGGTGATCGCCGGTTACGTTGGCGGCGGCGTGGCGCGTGGGATATGCGTCGGTATTTTGGTCACCGTCATCTCACTGTTCTTCGTTCATCTGACCGTGCATTCCTGGTGGGTGATTGCGTTGACGCTGCTGCTGACGGCCATCCTGTTCTCGCTCGGCGGTTTGTTGAACGCGGTCTTTGCCACCAGCTTTGATGATATCAGCCTGATCCCGACCTTTGTGCTGACGCCGCTGACCTATCTCGGTGGGGTGTTTTACTCGCTAACCCTGCTGCCGCCAATCTGGCAGGCGATTTCGAAGCTTAACCCGATCGTTTATATGATCAGCGGTTTCCGTTACGGCTTTTTAGGCATCTCCGACGTGCCACTGGTGTTTACCATGGCGGTGCTGGTGGCGTTCATCCTGGTGTTTTACCTGCTGGCCTGGTACCTGATCGAACGCGGCCGTGGGCTAAGAAGCTAAGGAAAAACTGTTAGATTTTAAAACCCTTCCCGCCTTATCAACAAGGTAGGTATGGGTTGCAGAAGGTAAAACTCTTCCCCCGCTCTTTTCAGCGGGGGAAGTCGGATGGGGGGAGATACCCTCTCCCAGCCTCACCCTCACCCCGTCAACAGCCCCCTCTCGGCCTCGCCGCTAATTGCCTGCAGCAGCTGCCGGGTGTAGGGATGCTGAGGGTGCTGCCAGATTTGCTGATGGCTGCCTTGCTCTACCGACTGCCCTTGATACATCACCATCACCCGATCGGCGATATAACGCACCACCGCCAGGTCATGCGAAATAAACAGTAGCGACAGCTGGCGCTCCTGCTTTAAATCCACCAGCAGATTCAAAATCTGTGCCTGCACCGACACGTCGAGCGCCGAGACCGGCTCATCGCAAATAATCAGCTGCGGATTAACAATCAGCGCCCGCGCAATGCCGATGCGCTGGCGCTGACCGCCGGAAAACTGGTGCGGGTAGCGCTCGATAGCATTGGCGGGTAGCCCGACCTGATCCAATATTTTCAGCACCGCCTTAGGGTGCGACCCGCGATCGCCAATGCGATGCACCCGCAGCGGCGTGGTGAGGATTTCCCTCACCGTGTGGCGCGGGTTAAGAGAAGCATAGGGATCCTGAAACACCATTTGCACCCGGCGTCTGAGCGGAGCCAGTCGTGATGGCGAGTAGCGGGTGATCTCCTCGCCGTCGAAAATGATCTGCCCTTTCTGCGCCGTCAGCAGGCGTAAGATCAGTTTTGATAGCGTCGATTTGCCGCAGCCCGACTCACCGACCAGCCCCAGCGTCTCGCCCGGCATAATCTCCAGCGAAACATCGTTGACCGATGCGACCTGCGAGCTGGCCGAAGGATAATGAAAGCTCACGTTTTTCAGCTCTAGCAGCGGCTTATCGGTAGCCAGCGGCGGCCGAGTCTCATTGACCAATGGGGTATACAGCGTCGGCGGGGATCCAGGGTGGTGGACAATTTCCGTCAGCCGACTCGAGCGATAGTGCGGGGTGGCACTGCCGTGCAGCGAGGCGGCCAGTAGGCCTTGGCTGTAGGCGTGCTGGGGATGAGCAAACAGCGCCGTCTTGCTGGCTTCTTCAACCTTCTCGCCCTGATACATCACCGCGACGCGATCCGCTCGTTGCTCTACCAGCCCGAGGTCATGGGTGATAAACAGCACGCCCATGCCCAGCTCGTGACGGAGCTTATCCAGCAGGGAAAGAATTTGCATTTGCACCGTGACGTCTAGCGCGGTAGTCGGCTCATCGGCAATCAGCAGTTTCGGCTTGCAGGCTATCGCCATAGCAATCATCACTCGCTGACGCTGGCCGCCGGAAAGATGATGGGCATAATCATCAATCCGCCGGCTGGCGTGAGGAATATTCACCCGTTCAAGCAGCTCAATAGCGCGGGTTCGCGCCGCCGCCGCCGACAGCCCGAGGTGCAGGCGCAGCGTTTCAATAATCTGCTGGCCGATGGTTAGCACCGGATTCAGCGAGGTCATCGGCTCCTGAAAGATCATCGCGATATCTTTGCCGCGCCGCTGGCGGATTTCAGCATCGGACAGCGACAGCAGGTTGCTGCCCTGATAAATAATTTCGCCCGACAGCCGCGCATTTTCCGGTGCCAGCCGCATTGCCGAGAGCGCGGTGATCGACTTACCGCAGCCGGACTCGCCAACCAGCGCCATAAACTCTCCCTTCTTTACCGAAAGGTTGAGGTGGCGCACCGCCGAACGATCGCCAAACTGCACGCTGAAATCTTTATATTCGATAAGTGAGGTCATCGCTTAGTTCCCCTTACGACGCGGGTTGAGCAGGTCATTAAGCGCGTCTCCCAGTAGATTGAGCGCCAGAATAGTTACCGCCAGCGCGGCGCCGGGGATCACCGCCAGATACCAGGCGGTTTGCAACGACTGGCGCCCGTCGCCGATCATGCTGCCCCAGCTTATCTTGTTCGGATCGCTGAATCCTAAAAAGGCCAGCGAGGACTCGGTGAGGATCGAGGAGGCCATCAGCACCGAAACGGTGACAATCAGCGAGGGCAGGACGTTGGGCAGCAGCTCGCGGAACACGATCCGCAGGTGGCCGTATCCCAGACTTTGCGCCGCTAGCACAAAATCCAGCGACCGCAGTTGGCGATATTCGGCGCGCACCAGTCGGGCAATCATCGGCCAAGAGGCTAACCCGATGGCGAAAGAAATATAGCTAACCGAGGGTTGGCCGATAACCACCAGCACCACCACCAGCAGGAACGACGGGAAAGTCTGAAACAGCTCGGCCAGGCGGATCACCCCTTTATCGATCCAGCCGCCGAAATAGCCCGCGCTGGCCCCGGCGACAATGCCGATCAGCAGGCTGACCACTACCGCGCTGAAACCTATCTGCAACGAGACCTGCGCCCCGTGGAAAATGCCGGAGGCCACGTCGCGGCCCAGCGAGTCGGTGCCCAGCGGATAAGCCGGATCGTCGCCCGGCCATAAAAACGGCTGCGCGACCATCTCCAGCGGATCGCCAGGAAACAGCCACGAGGCGAGGGCGGCCATCGCGAACACTGCCAATAGCAGCGCGCTGCCTATCACCGCCTCTAGCGAGCGCCAGAAGCGTCGCCAGGCGGATCGACCGGCCGGTTTTAACACCACGCTGCCGGCGTTTAGGGGATCGACTGCCGATTTCATTTCTTGCCCTCAATCCTGGGGTCGAGCCAGCTCTGCAGCACGTCGACCACGATGTTAACGATCACCACCAAAAAGGCCGATAGCAGCAGCACGCCGAGCACGACGTTGAAATCGCGTGCGACGATCGCCTCCATGGCCAGGCTGCCTAATCCCGGCCAGTTAAACACCGTTTCGATCACCGCCGCTCCGCCGAGCAGGTTACCGAAATACATGCCGGCGACGGTGGTGACCGGCAGTAGCGCACAGCGTAATACGTGACGCAGGGCGATGGTGCGCGGATGCAGACCCTTGGCGTGAGCGGTGCGCACGAAATCCTGACTGGCGATTTCCAGCATCGCGCTGCGCGTCAGGCGGGCGTAGATGGCGATAAAATAGCTGCTCAATGCCAGCACCGGTAATACCGCGTGGCGCAGGGTATCGGCCAGCGCCGCCCAGCCGCTGAGATTGACTCCGATAGTCTGACTGCCGCCGCTGGGCAGCCAGTTGAGCTGTACGGAGAACAGCAGCAGGATCACCAGCCCCATCCAGAAGCCGGGCAGCGAGTAGAGCAGCAGGTTGAACAGCGTCAGCAGGCGATCCGGCCACTTGTTGGCCCATATCGCCATGATCACCCCAAAACCGATGCCGACAATCAGTGCAACCCCCTGCGCCAACAGCATCAACAGCAGCGTGTTGGGCAAGCGAGACAGGATTAAGGTCGTGACATCGGTGCCGTAACGCGGGGAATAGCCGAGGTTAAAATGAGCCAGGTGCATCAGATAGTTGTAAAACTGAAACAGCACCGGCTTATCCAGCCCGTACTCGGCGCGCATCCAGGCCATGTTTTCCGCCGTTGCGCTGCCGGACTGGCTGGCAATCACGTCAACCGCGTCGCCGGGCACCAGCTGTAAAAACAGAAAGACTACCAGCACGATCCCTAACGCGGCCGGTATTGCCTGAAGCAATGCCCGGCCAAACGCAGAAAAGAGGCGGCCTAGAGATTCCATTGCTGGCCACCGTCCCAATATGACGGGCGTAGCGCCGCGTAGAAGCCGTTGACCAGCGTCACGGTGTCATAAACCGGCAGATTAAAGCGCGCCTGGATGAGCGCGCTAAAAGGCGCGAGGTTAGTACACTCCAGCACGAAAGCGCCGGTGGTAGGGAAACGCCTCAACGCCGCTTCGGCGGTGCTCAGCACCTCGTCGACCAGCGTATTCCAGCTTACCGAACTGTCGCCGTCGCGAATGGAGCGCACAAACTCCGAATGCGCGGGCATGCCCGCCACGGCGGCGTTAGCGGGAATACCGACGCGGGTCAGATATTCGGCCTTCAGCGTGCTTTCATCGAAGGTGAGGATCAGCGGCTGCCTGTTGGCGGGCAGCAGTTGGCGCACCGTAACATACTGCAGCAGGCTGCTGGTCACCACCGGCACCGGTGACCAGGCGGCCAGCTCCTGCTGGTACCAGGACAGATAACCACAGCTGGTGGTCAGCCCATCGACGCCCTCGTCGATCAGTTCCTGAGCCGCGCGCTTGAACGGCTCCAGTAAATCATGCTCGCCGAGGTGACCCATGCGCTGTGGGATCGCCTCTTCGACCACTTTATAACGCACCGGAAAAGGCCAGGTGTGCGGATTGCCGATATCGCCGTGATAGCGGCGGAAGTGCGTTTTTACCATCAGTATGCCGAGGGTCGCCGGCCGTTTATTCTGACTCATTGCAGGATGCTCCCAGGCTGAATATCAAGGTTTTGGATCGACCCAAACGGAGGAAAGATTGCCTTCGACGCCGTCAGCGGTTGGCGAGCTGTCGTGAACCCGTTTGTTGGCGATAGTAATGAACTGCGGCGAGGCCAGCGGGATATCCGGCACGTCGTGCTGCACGATGTCCTGAAACTGCTTAAAGTCGGCAATACGCTTCTGGGCATCGTTTTCGGTTTGTGCCGCCTCCAGCAGCTTATCGACCTGCGGATTGATATAGTGGGTGATATTGGTCCAGGGCACACCCGGACGATAGTTTTTAGACCAGTAAAGGCGCTGCACCCCGGCGGTCGGGTCATACAGGTTGGCATATTGGTCAATGGAGAATTCGAAGTCGCGATGGGTAAACACCCGCTCGGCGTAGGTAGAAATGTCCTGCGAGCGTAAGTTCACGGCAATGCCGATACGGCTCAGCGCCGAGCGAACGAATTCGGCATTGCGGCGGAAGGTATCGTCAAAAGTGTTGTAATCCAGGGTGACCCGCAGGCGCACGCCGTCGCTGCCTTTTTTGTATCCGGCCTCGTCGAGCAGGCGGTTGGCGGCGGCAATATCATACTGATAAGGCGAGGGCGTCGTGCTGTGGAAGGCTTTCAGGCCGGGCGCAATCGGTGATTCGGTCGGCGTTGCGTAGCCGAAATACACCACCTTTAGCAGAGCCTGGCGGTTGATAGCATAGGCGATGGCCTGACGTACGCGAAGGTCTTTAAACAGCCTGTCGTCGAGGTTAAAGTAGATAGACGCCACGCTGTAATTATAGTTGTAGCCCTTATAGTCAAACACCAGGTTAGGGTTCTTTTGCAGGGCTTTCAACTCACTCAGCGCGACCGGCGTGCGGTAACCCAGATCCGCCTGGCCGGTTTGCAGATCGATCGATCGCACCACCGGATCGGTTGAAAACTTGACGATCAGCTGATCGACATACGGCTTCGGCTGGTCCCAATAATCAGGGTTACGCTTGTAAATGATGTAGCTGCCGCGCACCCACTTATCGAAAATATAAGGACCGGTGCCAATCGGATGGTTGTTATTTTCGTTTTTCAACGGGTCGGTATTGGCATAAATGTGCTTGGGCACAATCGGCGTTTCACCGGCGGCAAACGCGCGGATAAGGTAAGGTGCCGGATTGCTAAGTGTAAACACCGCGGTGAGCGGATCCGGCGTAGCGATCGATTCAACGTTGGCGAAGGTTGCCTTGGCGCGTGGGTGCGTTTTCTTTAATAAATCAATTGAGAAGGCCACGTCTGCCGAGGTAAAGGGTTGGCCATCGGTCCATTTCACACCTTTACGCAGGTGAAAAGTATATTGCAAACCGTCGGGGCTGATGTCCCACGAGGTCGCCAGCTGTGGCAGAGGATGAAGGCTGTAATCATAGGTCAGCAGACCCTCGGTCACCTTGCTGCTGACCGCGATCACCGGCTGCGCCACGGTAGCCAGCGCCACCAGCGCCGAGGGTTCGCTTGGCAAAATAATAGTCAGCGTTCCGCCCCTGTGCGGTGTTACCGTATCGGCCTGCGCTGCGCCGGTACTTACTGCGATCCCTAGAAAAAATAAACCTAAACCACGACTCAATTGTCGAAATAACTTCATGGCTTTAGCCCTTTCTTGTAATAGAAGATATGGATGTTTTTAAATCGATTTAAAAACTATCAAATCTCTATTTTCCAGACTATGAACTTAAAAGTGTTTAAAAAGCAGAAAAATGGCAAAGCTTTGACGTGGGGATGCGAACGAGGAACCGCGACCGGGTGGGCGAAAAAAAACAGGAACCGAGGCTCCTGTTTATTTATTTTACTTAATAGACAATTAGGCTATCAGGCAACCTGAACCGGCACGGCCTTGGCGGTGCGTTTCAGCTGATTATTACCCTCAAAATAGGCCACGTTCGGCTTATGCTGGCGGGCTTCGGCGTCTGACATTTGCACATAAGAGCAGATAATCAGCAGGTCGTCGATGCTGGCGCAGTGGGCTGCGGCACCGTTAACCGAAATAATGCGCGAGCCACGCTCTGCCGCGATAGCATAGGTAGAGAAACGCTTGCCGTTGGTCACGTTATAAATATCGATCGCCTCATACTCCAGAATACCGGAAGCATCGAGAAAATCCTGATCGATAGCGCAAGAGCCTTCGTAGTGTAAATCGGCATGCGTCACGTGGACGCGGTGGAGTTTACCTTGCAACATACTACGTACCATACTACGTACCATACTTACCTCTTCCTCTTCCTCTTCCTCTTCCTCATTGGAGCCACAGCGTTGTTGGCCGCTCTCACTCACCCGCATCACTTACCTTAAGCCGTTAAATCAACTTCCTGATTGTCGATCAGCCGGGCTTTACCTAGCCAGGCGGCCATCAGGATCACCGCTGAGGTGCTTTCTACCGACAGGTCGCGCAGGTTTTTAGCGTCGCGGATAAACAGCTCGTCCGGAGTGAAACCCGCGGCACGCAGCTGTTCGGCACAGTCGGCCAGCAGTTGTTCAACGTGACGCTCGCCCTGAGTCAGGCGCACCGCCAGCTGATTCATAATCTTAGCCAGCTGCGGCGCGATTTTACGCTCGTCGCTGGTCAGATAACCGTTGCGGGAACTCAGCGCCAGACCGTCTTTAGCGCGAACGGTAGGCACGCCTACGATCTCTAGATCGTAGCCCATATCTTCTACCAACGCGCGGATCAGCGCCAGCTGTTGATAGTCTTTTTGACCAAAACAGGCGACGTTGGGCTGTACCAGATTAAACAGCTTGCTGACGATAGTGGACACGCCGCGAAAATGGCCCGGTCGGCTAGCGCCTTCGAGCATGGTTGACAGCTCCGGGACGTCAACCTGAGTCTGCGCAGCCAGCCCTTTTGGGTAAACTTCGGCGGGTACCGGCGCAAAGACCAAGTCCACGCCGCGCTTGTTCAGCTTCTCGCAGTCTTCCTGCAGGGTGCGTGGGTAACGCGCGAGATCGTCGGCGCGTTCGAACTGCATCGGATTGACGAAGATGCTGACGATGACAATATCGGCGCGCGCCTTGGCTTCATCAACCAGCGTCATATGGCCCTGATGTAAATTGCCCATCGTCGGTACCAACGCGATACGCTGGTTGTTCTGCTTGAACAAGCGGATCTCACGACGCAGTAGCGGAATAGTTTCAATGATTAACACAATGATGCCTCATGCTGGATAACCAGCGGTTTACTGAAAACTGTGCTCAAGGCCCGGATACTTGCCCTCGGCGACCTCTTTGACATACAGGCGCACGGCGTCACGAATGTCACCGGCCTCGGCCAGGAAGTCTTTGGCAAACTTGGGAATATGTCCACCGGTAATGCCGAACGCGTCGTGCATCACCAGGATCTGCCCGTCGGTGGCACTGCCCGCGCCGATGCCAATCACTGGAATGGTCAGCTGTTCGGTCACTCGGCGGGCCAGTTCAACCGGCACACACTCCAGCACTAACAGCTGCATGCCGGCTTTTTCCAGCGCCAGCGCGTCTTCTAACAGCTGGTTAGCCGCCGTTTCACCGCGGCCCTGTACCTTGTAACCGCCGAAGATATTAACCGACTGAGGCGTCAGGCCCAAATGCCCGCATACCGGCACCGCACGATCTGTCAGCATCGCAACCGTTTCACACAGCCAGCTGCCGCCCTCGAGCTTGACCATGTTGGCCCCGGCACGCATCAGCTGTGCCGCGCTGTCGAAGGTTTGCTCCGGCGTGGGATAAGTCATAAACGGCAGATCGGCAAGCAGCAACGCTTTTGGCGCACCGCGACGCACGCAGCGAGTGTGGTAAACGATATCTTCCAGCGTTACCGGAAGCGTAGAGTCATGCCCCTGCACTACCATCCCCAGCGAGTCGCCCACTAGCATTACCGGAATACCCTGCTCGGCAAACAGTTGGGCAAAGCTGGCATCGTAGGCGGTAATGGTCGCAAATTTATGTTTTTCCTGCTTCCATTGGCGCAGTTGACTCATGGTTGTAGCTTTCATCGTAATGTCTCAACTTTATAAACTTTTAAATAACCCGGCGACTATTCTACGGGAAGGCGGGTCAATCGCGTAGCCTGTTTGAGGCAGATGCGAGATAGCGCACAACTTAAGAACTTGTTAATAAGGCTCGGATATACTGATTAAAGGTTGTTTTAGCGCTGTTGAACGGGAGAGGGTAGCAATGCGGATTTTATTGATCGAGGACGACAAGATGATCGGCGACGGTATTAAAGTCGGCCTGACCCGGCTTGGGTTTACACTCGACTGGTTCAGCGATGGGCTTACCGGCAAAACCGCGCTTGATAGCGCACCTTACGACGCGGTGATCCTCGACCTCAGCCTGCCGGGCCTCGACGGCATGGAACTGCTGCGCCAATGGCGTCAGGAAGGCCGCGATACGCCGGTGTTGGTGCTTACCGCCCGCGACGCACTGGAGCAGCGCGTGAGCGGCCTTCAGGCCGGTGCCGACGATTATCTCTGCAAACCTTTCGCGCTGGTGGAGGTGGCCGCCAGGCTGGAGGCCTTGATCCGCAGGCGTCACGGCCAGATCACACCGAAGATAAGCCACGGGGATATCGAATTTGATCCCGCCGCGCGCAGCGTGAGCCTCAACGGAGAGCCTGTGACACTCACCGCGCGCGAAGTGTCGCTGATGGAGCTCTTCCTGCGTAACAAAAGTCGCGTGCTGCAGCGCCAATTGATAGAGGAAAAACTGTACAGCTGGGACCAGGAGGTCAGCAGTAACGCCGTCGAGGTGCATATCCACCACCTGCGCCGCAAGTTGGGCAGCGGTTTTATCCGCACGGTGCACGGCGTCGGTTACGTGCTAGGCGATGAAAACGCGTGAAATATTTTGCCTACCAAAATCGACTAGGGCCCGCTTTCAAGCGGCTGCGCCAGCGCTTTGAACGGCTGAGCCTGCGCGGCCGGTTAATCCTGCTGTTTGCTACGCTGGCGCTGATCACCTGGACTATTGCCAGCAGCGTGGCGTGGCAGCAAACGCGTCATAAAATCAATGAGGTGTTCGATACCCAGCAGATGCTGTTTGCTAAACGGCTAATCACCGCCGGGCTGGGCGACAAGCTGCTCGACGTTAATACGCCGCCGCTGCCGGACAACAAACGCCTGCTGGATAAGCATCGTCGCGGCCATACGGATGAGGATGCGCTGACCTTTGCCATTTTTGACCGCCAGGGCAGGATGCTGCTCAACGACGGCGAACACGGCAAAGGGATTAATTTCAATGCCGACGCGCACGGTTTTATCGACGCCGAACTCAAAGACGATGATGACAGTTGGCGGTTGCTGTGGCTGACCTCTCCCGATGGCCGCTACCGCATCGCCGTCGGGCAGGAGTATGACTATCGCAGCGATATGGCGTGGGACATGGTCAGCGGACAGCTGTTGCCGTGGCTGGCATCGCTGCCGCTGCTAATGTTAGCGATGGTGGTGATGCTCAGCGTTGAACTGCGGCCGCTGCGCCGAGTCGCCGATGATTTACGCCATCGCGCCGCCGATGAATCCACTCCGATCGCCACCGATAAAGTGCCCGGCGAGGTACTGCCGCTGGTGCAGTCTCTGAATGCGCTGTTCGCCCGCACGCAGGAAATGCTGGTGCGCGAACGCCGCTTTACCTCCGACGCTGCGCACGAGCTGCGTAGCCCGCTGGCGGCGCTGCGGGTACAGACCGAAGTGGTGCAGTTGGCGGGTGATGACGCCGAGGTGCGCGAGCGGGCGGTGCAGAACCTGACGACCAGTATCGATCGCGCTACCCGGCTGGTGGATCAGCTGCTGACCCTTTCACGCCTCGAATCCTTTGCTACCCTGGACGACCTGACGCCAATCGACTGGCCCGCGCTGGCCACGCAGGCGCTGATTGAGCAGGACAGCTCGGCCCATCGGCGCAGAGTGGAGCTGGTGCTTAACCCGCAGGGCACACCGGCCTCAATTCGCGGTGAACCCCTTTTGCTGTCGCTGCTGCTGCGCAATCTACTGGACAATGCGATCCGTTATTCGCCTGCCGATAGCCAGGTCCATATAACATTGAGTGATGCGAATATCAGTATTAAAAATAGCGGGCCAGCCCTGAGCGAGGAACACTTGCAGCGCGTGGGTGAGCGATTCTATCGGCCACCCGGTCAGGATCAAACCGGCAGTGGCTTAGGCATTTCTATCGTTTTGCGCATTGCCCAACTGCACGGTATTCGCGTTAGCTACCATAACGCTGCTGAGGGTGGAGTGGAGGTCAAGTTAGCGTTCTGAAATTTCTGCTAAAATTAGAGTTGTCGGTTAACGAATGTTAATTAACGGAGTTTTAATTCAACGAGTTTACATTCACTCAGGGAACGGTATCACTTATGGTTACACGACGTGACTTACTGACCTATACCTCCCTTACGCTGGCGCTAGCGGCGATAGGCATCACACCCGAGGCCTTTGCCGCACAAAAACTCAAATTTGCTGCCGCCGAGCCGTTTACCTACGAAGGATTAATCCAGCAGGCAAAAATTTTAGCCCAGAGCGCCTATGCTGCACCGCCCGTGGTCGATGCCAAAGCTTTGGCCAATATTAATTACGACGTCTATCGCAAGATAATCTATAAACCCGATTACGCGCTTTTTTCCCGTTCCCCGGCCCGCTATCCCGTGACCTTCTTTAGCGTCAGCGGGTTGCATAATGCGCCGGTAAAAATGTCGGTAGTAGAGAATAAAACCGCTCACGAGATAGTGCAGGACATCAGCTACTTTAGTTTTCCGGATAATAAAAGCGGCGTGCTGCCGGAGATTAAAGGCGACGTATTTACCGGTTTTCGGGTGTTGGACAGCCAGCAGGCGCTGAAAAATAACCCTGACAAGGACTGGGTTTCCTTTATCGGTGCCTCCTATTTCCGCGCCGTAGGCGAGCTGGGGCAGTTTGGCCTCTCGGCGCGCGGCATTGCCATCAACACCGAGCTGGGCGGCAGCCTTGAAGAATTTCCTAATTTTACCCATTTCTGGTTTGAGACTCCCGCCGGTGACAGCAATCAGCTGACCGTTTACGCTCTGCTTGACGGCCCGAGCATTTGCGGTGCCTATCGGTTTGTTCTGCAGCGCACCAAGGGCGTGCTAATGGACGTGGACTGTTCGCTGTTCTTACGCCGTGACGTGGGGCGTTTCGGCATTGCGCCGCAGACCTCGATGTTCTGGTTCTCCAAGCTAGCGAAAGGCTCGGCCTCTGACTGGCGGCCCGAGGTACATGATTCCGATGGATTAGCGCTGTGGACCGGCAGCGGAGAGCATATTTGGCGACCGCTGAATAATCCTATGCAGGTGATGGTTTCTTCTTTTATCGATCATAACCCGCGCGGCTTCGGCCTGATGCAAAAAGAGCGTGATTTCAACAGTTATCTGGGTTCGGTGGGCTACGAGCGGCGTCCGGACCTGTGGGTCGAGCCGAAAGGGCAATGGGGCGAGGGCGCGGTGCAGTTGGTAGAGATCCCGACCGATGATGAGATCTTCGACAATATTGTCGCGATGTGGGTACCTAAACAACCGGCAACGGCGGGTAGCCAACACGCGTTCAGCTATCGGATGTACTGGCTGGCGGATCAGCCTTATCCCTCACCTTTGGCGCGCTGCGGTGCGACCCGGCTAGGCCGCGGCGGTAATCCCGGTGCTTATCCGCCTTCCGGCGTGCGCAAGTTTATGGTCGAGTTCAGCGGAGGACCGCTGGATAAGCTGCCAAGCAATGCCAATCCGCAGGCAGTGCTGTCGGCCTCGCGCGGCACGTTTGAGGGGATAAAGGTCGAGAAGTCGCCGCGAGGTAAAGACACCTGGCGCGCCTTCTTTGATCTGCACGTTGAGGGTAAAGAGCCGGTCGAGCTGAGGCTGTACCTCAAGGAGGGCGATACGGCGCTGTCAGAAACCTGGCTTTATCAATACCTGCCGTTCGAGTCTTCGGCGCGACCGATGCAGGGGATTTAGTCTTGGTTGAATTTGTTAACCGATATGCCGATCAGCGAGGCGGCCGGGATAGCAAACATCTGATTAAGTTTGCGGATCATCGGCAGCGTGAGCTGCCGCTTGCCATTGAGGACTTCATAAACTCGATTCACCTGACCAATGGCCGGTGAAATATCTTTAGCGGTAAGCCCCTGTTGATCCATACGAAATCTAATCGCCTCAATAGGGTCGGCAGGCGCAATGGGATAATGTTCGGCTTCATATTTTTCAATCAGCAGGATCATCACCTCCAAAAAGTTTCCTTCTGCAGTGCCGGGCTCCGGCTGATCATCAAAAAGAGGTTCAACGGCCGCTAACGCTGCCTGGTAATCTTCTTCTGAATGAATGGGCTTAATTTCATATTTCATCGTCATTAGACCTTGTTGGCATCAACTTTGTCATATTCGGCGTGTGTCCCAACAAACTTAATGTAAACAGCCGCATATTTATAGGCAACTGAAACGATCAGCCGGTAAGTATTCCCTTTGATATTAAATACCACTCGGTTTTTTTCCACAAAACTGGCGGTGGAAAAGCGGTCTTTTATATCCTGAGGGGTCTTCCAACTAGCGCTTATTACCTCATCGATCCATGATTTTAGGGGTTGTTCAGCCTGGGAGTGCATTTCCCAAAATTCACGCAGCGGGGCAACTGAAATAATTCTCACCCTGAGTTACTCCCATCCTGAGTCCCGTATTGGGACTGATTATGCGAGTCCCGTGATGGTATGTCAACGGGGGTTGGCGATATTTAATACAGTTTGCGAGGAGCCACTCAATAGATAAAAAAACCCGCCAATGCGGGTTCAATTAACACTATGCTAGCTTAGGGATCACCACCGGGTCAGGCCGTTTAACGGCACGCGCGCCAGCAATGCCTGCAGAGACTCGCCGTCGGGGAACACCAAATCTGGGGCGATCTCGGCGAGCGGATAAAGCATAAACTCGCGGTTTTTCATGTCGTAGTGCGGTACGGTCAGCCGTTTGCTGCCGATAACCTCGTTGCCGTACAGCAGCATGTCGAGGTCCAGCGTGCGCGGTCCCCAACGTTCGGCTTTGCGCACTCGGCCCTGATTCAGCTCGATAGACTGGGTGCCGTCTAGCAGCTCATGGGCAGGAAGCTGCGTGTCTAAGGCCACTACGGCGTTGAGATAATCGGGCTGATCCTGCGGGCCAAGCGGTTTACTGCGATAAAACGAAGAGGTCTGAACCAGGCGGGTACGGGGCAAATGCGCCAGAGCTTCCAGCGCACAGTTTACCTGGTCTAACGGCTTGGCAAGGTTGCTGCCAAGCGCGATATAGACACGGATCATTGACCGTTGCCGGCACGCGGTGCGCGCTTGCGAGGGCGGCGGGTGCGGGTGCGGGTGCGACGCGGTGGAGCATCATCGCCCAGCGTGCCGAGCATGTTTTTCTGTGATGCCGGTGTCGCTTCCTGGAACTCGCTCCACCACTGGGTCAGGCTTTGCAGCTCGCGATGTTGCTCAACCTCGGCGCGCAGCGCCAGCAGGTCAAACGCGGCGCGAAACTTTGGATGTTCCATCAGTTTGTGCGCGCGCTTGCCCTGACGTCGGGACAGGCGCAGCTGCAATGCCCAGATATCGCGCACCAGCGTGGTAATACGTTTCGGGATCGCCAGTGAACGGCACTGTTCGTCCAGCACGTCGTTCATCGCTAACGAGAAGGCGTCGTAGTAGGTCAGACCGCCTTCCTGCGCCAGCTTCTGCGCGTGCTCGATAACCGGATACCACAGCATCGCCGCAAACAGGAATGCCGGATTAACGCGCATGTCGTTGTGCAGGCGGTGATCGGTGTTCTTCAGCACCTGCTCCAGAATGCGCTCCATTGGACTGTCGCCGCGTTCGGTAAACTGGCGGGCAATCAGTGGGAACAGCGGCTGGAACAGCTGGTATTCACGCAGCAGTTGGGCGGTTCTGAAACCATAGCCTGCTTGCAGCAGTTTCAATGACTCTTCAAACAGGCGCGCTGGTGGGATCTCTTGCAGCAGGGTGGCCAGACGTGGGATCGGTTCAGCGGTTTCAGCGCTGATCGTCATGTCCAGCTTGGCGGCAAAGCGCACCGCGCGCAGCATACGCACCGGATCTTCGCGGTAGCGGGTTTCCGGATCGCCGATCAGGCGGATCACTCCGTCGTGCAGATCTTTCAGACCGCCGGTGTAATCACGCAGCGTAAAGTCGGAAATTCCGTAATACAGGCTGTTAATGGTGAAGTCACGACGTTGGGCATCTTCTTCAATCGAACCAAAGATGTTGTCGCGCAGCAGCATGCCGTTTTGGGCCTGCTGAGAAAGATTTTTGTCGTCGGTTTCCTGAACCTGTTCGTGATGGCCACGGAAGGTGGCAACTTCAATAATTTCAGGACCGAACATCACATGGGCCAGGCGGAAACGACGGCCAACCAGGCGGCAGTTACGGAACAGCTTGCGTACCTGTTCTGGGGTCGCGTTGGTGGTGATATCGAAGTCTTTAGGTTTTTTATGCAGCAGCAGGTCACGAACGCCGCCGCCAACCAGATAGGCTTCGTAGCCTGATTTATTCAGACGATAGAGCACCTTCAGCGCGTTGTCGCTGATATCGCGGCGGGAAATGTCATGACTGTCACGTGGGACGATGGTCATGTTACCCGCGCTGGCTGCGCTTGGCTGATGCACAGGCTTTGGCTGGGCCTGTTGCGCGCGCGGCGATTGGCGCTGCGGGCTGCGTCTTTCACGCTGCTCAGGCGCTTTTGCCTGCACGTGTTCAACTTCAGGAGCAGTGACGGGATCGCGGTGGCCGTTATCATCGTGGACCGGAGTCTCTTCACGGATGACTTTATCTTCACGAACTAGCACCTTACGGCAAAAATTGGCTACTCGGGTAAAAATGGTACACCTCGATAGTGTCGGATAAAAATGGCGCAACTTGAAAACAGCGGCTAATCATAGCTTACACGCGCTACTTTGAGAATGCCGAATCCCGTTCCTATTGGGGAATCGACACAGATCGTGGAACTTTTTTCAACGACCAGTGCGCCACTGCCCAGCGTAATAATAAAGGTAAAGTTAAATCCTGCCAGCATTCTGGCAAAGATTGGCCTAAAAATGACATCGATTGCACAATCACCGGCCGCGGATCGCCCGCCGGTAAAGCCGGCGCATGATTCTGCTTCGAGAGCTTGTCGCCGTGGGCATTGATCGCCAGCGGTAAGTGAGCATAGCCCGGCTCGGGCAGCCCCAAATGCCGATACAGCGACAGCTGGCGCACGGTCGTAGCAATCAGGTCCGCGCCGCGCACAATGTGATTGACCCCCTGAAAATGGTCGTCAATCACTACCGCCAGATTATAGGCAAACAGCCCGTCTCGGCGGCGAATAATAAAATCTTCCTCTGCCAAACGGCCATCGGCAATAAAGCTGCCCTGTAACTGGTCGTCAAAGCGGTGTACCGGCAGGTTCTGCACCAGGCGTATGGCCGCATTGTCAGGACCGAGCCCGGCGCTGCGGCAGTGGCCGTCATAGCTGCCGCCCAGTGTCGAAATACGCTGACGCGTGCAGGTGCAGTAATAGCTTTTACCCTGCTGATACAGCCAGTCCAGCGTCTCGCGGTAGGCCTCGTGCCGTTGCGACTGCCATACCACTTCACCATCCCATTCCAATCCATACCGTTCCAGCGTGGTCAGAATACTTTGCGCACTGCCGGCAATTTCACGTGGCGGATCGATATCGTCGATGCGTACGTGCCACCGTCCACCCTGAGAACGGGCGTGCAGATAGCTGCCGAGCGCGGCGACCAGTGAACCAAAATGGAGATCGCCTGAAGGCGAGGGTGCGAAACGACCGATATAGGGAGAGGAGGACATAGCGTGAGGGCCGGAGAGCGCGGTGTGCATGTTAATGCCACACCGCGTGATACTCGATGGGGTCAACGCTGCAACCGCGAGGGCGCAACGTCAATGACTCGAGTAAGTCTCCCGTGCATTTAACCAGCCATCTGCTTTTCGCGGATTTCTGCCAGCGTTTTGCAGTCGATGCACAGGTCAGCGGTAGGACGAGCTTCAAGACGGCGAATGCCAATCTCTACGCCACAGGATTCACAAAAACCGAAATCCTCGTCTTCCACTTTTTTCAACGTCTTCTCAATTTTCTTAATCAGCTTACGTTCGCGATCGCGATTACGCAGTTCAAGGCTGAACTCTTCTTCCTGAGTGGCACGGTCTGCCGGATCAGGGAAGTTAGCCGCTTCTTCCTGCATATGTGTAACGGTACGATCGACTTCATCCCTGAGCTGATTGCGCCATGCTTCAAGTATTTTTTTGAAGTGGGTCAGCTGGGCGTCATTCATGTACTCTTCGCCTGGCTTCTCTTGATACGGCTCCACCCCAGCGATGGCGAGAATGCTCAGGGACGAGGTTTTACGGGTTTGCCCTTCTTGCATGATGCTTCTCCTACATACATAACGCACTATCGATCCCCAACGGGGGAAAAAATCAGGCCGCTATAAATACCAGAAGGTGGCGAGGTTGGCAATTATTCATCACAGGCTCTTGACAAGCGTGTGAGGGAAAGCGTATTCGCGCCCATCGGATTTAGGCTGCTGACGACTTCAATTCGGCTGCATATCTAGTGACTTAAATGATTATTATCAACTAACGACCACCAGCGGTAACCGCTCTGTAAGATCAATTCCTTCAGCAGAGAGTTCGGCCCCATAACACATCACTTCGACACCGTTATTCTGTACCTGCGTCAACAATTCTGCGTAACGGGGATCAATATGGTGTGCCGAAGCGACAGATTCAATGCCTGAATGCAACACAGCGAAAAAAAGTACCGTTCGCTGACCCTGTTCTGCCATGGTCTGTAATTCGCGCAAATGCTTTTGGCCGCGCAGCGTGACTGCATCAGGAAAGTAACCACGACCCTGTTGCAACAACGTGACAGATTTCACTTCAATATAGCAGTTAGGTTGTTGGTCCGCCTGTAATAACAGGTCTATGCGGCTATTTTCAGCACCATAGCGCACTTCTGCGCTGAGTTTACTGTAACCGGATAATTCGGCGATCCGCCCCTGCTCGATAGCCTCACGCACCAGCTGATTGGCGCGCAGCGTATTGACGCAGATCCAGTGACCGGCCTGGGTCTGGCAAAGCTCCCAGCTGTGGGCATATTTCCTTTTTGGATTATCCGAGGTGGAATACCAGACCGTATCGCCTGGCGTCGCGCAGCCGGTCATGGCACCGGTGTTGGCGCAGTGCAGGGTCAGTTCACGGCCGTCGGGCGTTACTACGTCGGCGAGAAAGCGTTTGTAACGTTTGATCAGGGTTGCCTGTTGAAGCGGCGGGGAAAATTGCATCCAATCGTTTCTCTGATTAATCGGCTAATGGCACGACCAGTGGCCAGCTTTGCAGGCACTGATAGCGTGTGCGTCCCCGAAAGAGGCGGGATTCGTAAAGAGAAAATTCGCTGCAGTCCAGTGGCCATTGCGGCGTTGCCGCGGGCAGGGCAAGCGGATGTGTAGCGCCGCGCAGCAGCGAAACGTGCGGATGAAACGGCAGCGTCGACTGATAGCAGCCGTTGCGTGCGGCGTGAGACCGCAGCAGCGACGCCAACTGCAGCAGCGGCAGCGGTGCGCGGCGCGTCCCTAGCCAGACTACGCCGGGCCGAGGCCAGTGACCGAGGTCGTCCAGACGCAGGCTAAACGTCTCTGACCGAATACGTGAGGCTATCTGGCGCAGCGCGGCCTCTTTCTGTTCGCTGACTTCGCCAAGAAAAGCCAGCGTCAGGTGCAGGTTGGCCGCGACCACCGGACGACCCGCGTCGGGTTCAAAATGGTCGGCGCGCCATTGAATAACATTTTTCTGCAGCTTTGGCGGCAAAGAGAGAGCAAAAAACAGGCGGCGTGATCCAGACATGGTTTTCCTTAAACGTGACAGCGCGGCGGGGCCAGAGACCCACGGCGAGGGTAGATGCTACAATTCATCCCGCGCGGCGACAATTTTTTCTATTACAATGCCGCCCCTAAACGCCATTATCGCCCGTGAAATAGCCATGTCTGTGACATTATGTGGAGAAGCCGTGTCCTTACTGCCCGTCGCTGCCGTACTCAACGAAATTATTGCCGCTCTGCAACAGGCGCCGCAGGTGTTACTGCATGCGCCGACCGGCGCGGGTAAATCGACCTGGCTGCCGCTGCAGATCCTCGAGGCCGGTATTTTTCCGGGTAAAATTCTGCTGCTGGAGCCGCGCAGGCTGGCGGCTAAAAGCGTGGCTTACCGCCTGGCGCAGCAGCTGGGCGAGCAGCCCGGCAAGACCGTTGGCTATCGCATGCGTGCCGAATCTAAAACCAGCGCCGAGACTCGCCTTGAAGTGGTCACCGAGGGTATTCTGACACGCATGGTGCAGCAGGATCCCGAACTTGCTGATTATTCACTGGTGATCCTGGACGAGTTTCACGAGCGCAGCCTGCAGGCCGATCTGGCGCTGGCACTGTTGCTCGACGTCCAGCAGGGGCTGCGTGACGATCTGCGGTTATTAATCATGTCCGCCACCTTAGATAACGCCCGACTGTCGCCACTGTTGCCCAGCGCGCCGGTCATTGTCTCAGCAGGGCGCAGCTTTCCCGTCGAGCGGGATTACCTGTCGCTGGCCAGCCATGAACGGCTGGATGAGGGGGTGGCGCGTATTGTCAGCCGCCTGATGGCAGAGAATAGCGGTTCGATGCTGCTGTTTCTTCCCGGCGTGGCGGAGATTACCCGCATCCAGAATTTACTCGCTGGCCGACTGGGCGATGACGTCGACCTGTGTCCGCTGTACGGCGCGCTGTCGCTCGAGCAGCAGCAAAAAGCCATTCAGCCCGCCCCGCTCGGGCGTCGCAAGGTGGTGCTGGCGACTAACATTGCCGAAACCAGCCTGACCATTGAAGGGATCCGTTTGGTCGTCGACAGCGGGCTTGAACGCAGCGCGCAGTTCGATCCGCGCAGCGGCCTGACGCGGCTGGTTACCCAGCGTATTAGTCAGGCGGCAATGACCCAGCGGGCGGGTCGCGCAGGCCGTCTGGAGCCGGGGCAGTGCTGGCATCTGTTCAGCAAAGAGCAGGGCGAGCGCGCAGCGGCGCAGAGCGAGGCCGAGATGTTACACAGCGATTTAAGCGGCCTGTGGCTGGAGCTGCTGCAATGGGGCTGTCACGACGCCTCGCAGCTGACCTGGCTTGATGCGCCGCCTGCTGTGGCTCTGCACGTCGCCCAGCGGCTGTTAGCATCGCTCGGCGCGGTAGACCCGCAGGGTAAGCTGAATACGCGGGGTCGCAAAATGGCTGCGCTGGGCTGCGAGCCTCGCCTGGCGGCGATGCTGGTGCAGGCTGAACGGCAGGGTGCCGATGCGCTGGCCACCGCCGCGCTGCTGGCCGCCATTATTGAAGAGCCGCCGCGCGGTGGGCAACCCGATATCGATTATTGGCTCAGTCGGCCGCAGCCGCACTGGCAGCGCCGCGCGCGCCAGCTGAGCCAGCGGCTGTCGCGGTCCGGCGGTGCGGTGGATGCCTCACTCGCGCCCTGGCTGCTGGCCGAGGCGTTCAGCGATCGCATTGCCGAACGCCGTGGCCTGGAGGGGCGCTATTTGCTGGCCAACGGGCTCGGTGCCTCGCTGCCGCAGGACGAGGCGCTAAGTCGCGCCGCGTGGCTGGTGGCGCCGCAGCTGTTGCAGGGCAATAACAGCCCCGATGCGCGTATCCTGTTAGCCATCAGCCTCGATGTCGGCCAGCTGGCCGCGCGCCTGCCTGACATTGTAAAACAACAAACCGCGGTGGAGTGGGACGAGGAGAAAGGCACGCTGCGCGCGTGGCGACGCTGGCAGGTCGGACGGCTGATATTGAAGGCGCAACCGCAGGCCAAACCGGCGGATGAGGATCTACAGCAGGCGTTGATTGAGTGGATCCGCTCCCAGGGATTGGCGGCGCTGACCTGGTCCGCGCAGGCTGAACAGCTGCGTCTTCGCCTGAGCTGTGCGGCTAAATGGCTGCCCGAGGGGCAATGGCCTGCGGTAGACGATCGCAGCCTGCTCGACGCTCTTGAACAGTGGTTACTGCCTTCGCTGAACGACGTGAGAAGCCTGCGCGCGCTGCAACAGGTTGACCTGTTTGATGCCCTCCTGCGGCTGCTGAGCTGGGAGCGGCGCCGTGAACTTGACGCAAATTTACCCACCCATTACACCGTTCCGACTGGCAGTCGGCTGGCAATCCGCTATCATAGCGACCAGCCGCCTGCGCTGTCGGTACGCTTGCAGGAGATGTTTGGCGAGCAGACCAGCCCGATGCTGGCCGCAGGGCGAGTGCCGGTGGTGCTCGAGCTGCTGTCGCCCGCGCACCGGCCGCTGCAAATCACCGGTGACCTGGCCGCCTTCTGGCAGGGTTCCTACCGCGAGGTGCAGAAAGAGATGAAAGGCCGCTACCCGAAACACCCGTGGCCGGACAATCCCGCAGAGGCTCTGCCAACCCGCCGGACCAAAAAATACTCTTAAATCCGTCGCCCTTGACGCCGCAGCGGCGTTCGCTACGCTCGCTAACCCAAATCACTTACCTGTGTAAGCTCATCGGGATTAGCCAGCTTGCTGCCTCGCTGCAACGCCAATGTCTTTGGATTTGAATGGTAATATTGATAGTGGATTTTCAGACCTTTCTTCTAGCAATGGTGAAAGGTGAGGCACAGAGTAAGCGCCAGTTTCACACAGCCCTTATTTTAGTTTTTCTTTTTTATAACCGCAGTAAATAGCATCCGGCATTTTTTGATAAGTCGGGTCTGATGGAGATTAAGTATGTCTGGCGATGATCGCGAGCCGATTGGCCGAAAAGGCAAACCTTCACCCCCTAAGCCCAAAGGTGGGCGTCCTGCACGTCGCAACCGCGACGATGATGAAGAGTCCCGCAGTGTCTATCAGGGCGATGATGAGCAAAATAATGATGACGTTAGTAGCAAAGCAGCACCTCAGGAGTCGCGCATGACCCGTAAGACCGCCGCAGCAGGGAAGGCAGGCAAGGCAGCAAACAGCAAAAAGCCGCGTAAAAGACGCCGCTGGCTGGGACTGCTGATCAAATTATTTATTATTTTTGTAGTGCTAATGGCCGCCTATGGCGTGTATCTCGACTCTGAAATCCGCAGCCGTATCGATGGCAAGGTCTGGCAATTGCCTGCCGCCGTTTATGGCCGCATGGTGACGCTGGAGCCTGGCTCGCCGTATACCGAAAAAGAGATGATTAACCTGCTGGTTGGCACACAGTACCGTCAGGTGACCAGCATTACCCGCCCGGGCGAGTTCGTGGTGCGGGGGGCAACATCGACCTGCTGCGCCGACCGTTTGACTTCCCGGACGGCAAAGAAGGGCAGATCAATGCCCGACTGATCTTCAAGGGCAACCAGCTCGCTGAAATCAAAAACATGGATAACAACCGTGATTTCGGGATCTTCCGTCTCGATCCGCGTCTGATCACCATGCTGCAATCGCCGGACGGTGAGCAGCGACTGTTTGTTCCACGTGCCGGTTTCCCGGACCTGCTGGTGCAAACGCTGATCGCCACCGAAGACCGCCATTTCTACGAGCATGACGGTATCAGCCCGTACTCTATCGGCCGTGCTTTCCTGGCGAATATCACCGCCGGACATGCGGTGCAGGGCGGCAGTACGCTGACCCAGCAGCTGGTGAAAAACCTGTTCCTGACCAATCAGCGTACCCTGTGGCGTAAAGCCCGTGAAGCCTATATGGCGGTATTGATGGACGGTCGTTACAGCAAAGATCGTATCCTCGAGCTGTATCTGAACGAGGTGTATCTCGGCCAGAGTGGCTCCGATCAGATCCGCGGATTCCCGTTGGCGAGCCTGTACTACTTCGGTCGCCCGGTGGATGAGCTGAGTCTCGACCAGCAGGCGCTGCTGGTGGGTATGGTTAAAGGGGCTTCGCTGTACAACCCGTGGCGTAATCCTAAGCTGGCGCTGGAGCGTCGTAATCTGGTTCTGCGTTTGCTGCAGGAACAAGGGGTTATCGACAAAGAGCTGTATGACATGCTGTCGGCGCGTCCTCTCGGCGTGCAGCCTAAAGGCGGGGTGATTTCTCCTCAGCCGGCGTTTATGCAGATGGTTCGTCAGGAACTGCAGCAGAAGCTGGGCGACAAGATAACCTCAATGTCGGGCGTGAAGATCTTCACCACTCTGGACCCCATTGCTCAGGACGGTGCCGAGAAAGCGGTTGAAGAGGGCGTGCCTCTGCTGCGCAAACGCAGCGGATTTAACGACATCGAAACGGCGATGGTGATTGTCGACCGCTATACCGGCGAAGTTCGCGCCATGGTGGGCGGTGCAGAAACGCAGTTTGCCGGTTTCAACCGCGCGATGCAGGCTCGTCGTCAGGTCGGTTCTTTGGCCAAGCCGGCAACCTATCTGACCGCGCTGAGCGACCCGAATAAATATCGTCTGAATACCGTGTTAGCTGACCAACCGCTGACCATCAAACTGTCGAATGGCCAAACCTGGTCACCGCACAACGATGATAACCAGTTCCGTGGTCAGGTGTTGTTGGTTGATGCGCTGGCGCGTTCGATGAACGTGCCAACCGTGAACCTCGGCATGGCAGTCGGTCTGGATAATATTACCAAGACGCTGATCAACCTGGGGATCCCGAAAGAATCCCTGAGCCAGACGCCGTCGATGCTGCTGGGTGCCATTGCCCTGACGCCGATGGAAGTCGCGCAGGAGTACCAAACCATTGCCAGCGGGGGTAACAAGGCGCCGCTGTCGGCGGTGCGTTCGGTCATCGCCGAAGACGGTACGGTACTTTATCAAAGCTATCCACAGGCCGAGCGCGTCGTCCCATCGGAAGCCGCCTATCTGACCATGTATGCCATGCAGCAGGTGGTGTCTGAAGGGACCTCGCGCGCGCTGGCGGTGAAATATCCGAAGCTGCATCTGGCGGCGAAAACCGGTACCTCCAACGAACTGCGTGACAGCTGGTTCGCCGGTATCGACGGTAACCAGGTAGCGATTACCTGGGTCGGACGTGACAACAACCAGCCTTCCAAACTTTGGGGGGCAACAGGTGCCTTGCAGCTTTATAGTCGCTACCTGGGTAACATTACGCCTATGCCGTTGGACCTGCAGGTGCCGGATGACGTCAGCATGATGAACATCGATGACAGCGGCAACTTTATCTGTAACGGCGGTGGCGGTGTGATGACCGGGGGAGGATTACGCACCGTGCCGGTCTGGACCGATAACGCCCAGCAGCTTTGCCAGGCCTCGCAGGCGGCTGCCTATCAGCAGCAGCAACAGCAGCTTTTGCAGCAGCAACAACAGCAGCAGCAGATGCCGGGCCAGCCTCAGCAACAGCCACAGCAGCAGGACCAGCAAAAAGACAGTAACGGCGTGGCGGGTTGGATAAAAGACATGTTCGGTTCAAAATAGGGCTGACATTGCTATTTCTCACCCTGTTCTGAGAATTAATAGTGTTAAAGACGAAGCGCGATGCAAATCGCGCTTTTTTTTTGTCTCAGCGCCGCCCTCTACTCACCTGCTCTCGACCGGTTTATTCCCCATAAACACCGCACGGGTAAGGGGATTAACTAAGATCACGCCTAAAAGTAAATGACCTTGCAGTTTTCAAATCGATACGCATAATATGCATCGTTATAATAATAATAATCGTTTTCATTTTCATTAAGAAATCCACCAGAGATAAAATAATGACTCAAATGCGTGTCGCATCTGTGAAAAACTGTTCAAATAAATTTAATTCAGATAAATCAGTTACTTTTTCGCCTGACAGGCTGGCTGTCACCGTCGCGGTAGCGCTAGCGAGCCTGGCTTTCCAGGCCTCTGCGGCCACCAATACCGCCAACGCGCCGCAGGGTGACACCATTACTGTCGAGGGTAACGGCGCGGCCAACGTGGCACAGGAATCAGCGTGGGGCCCGGCACCGACTATCGTGGCTAAACAAAGCGCCAGCGGTACGAAAACCGACACGCCTATCGTCAAAACGCCGCAGTCTATCTCCGTGGTAACCCGCGAAGAGATGAATATGCGTCAGCCAAAAACGGTAAAAGAAGCGCTGAACTATGCACCGGGAGTTTTCGCCAGCCGCGGCAGTTCAAATACTATCGATGCCGTTGAAATTCGTGGTTTTACCTCGGTCAACACTAATCAGTATCTGGACGGCATCAAGCTGCAGGGCGACAACTATTCCGAAGTATCGATGGATCCTTACATGCTCGAGCGCGTGGAGCTGCTGCGCGGTCCGGCCTCGGTGCTGTACGGTAAAAGTAATCCGGGCGGCGTGATCACCATGGTCAGCAAGCGACCGACTACCGAGCCGCTGCATGAAATTCAGTTTAAAATGGGCTCGGACAATCTTTATCAGACCGGCTTCGACTTTAGCGATGCCATCGATGATGCGGGCGTTTACTCCTATCGTTTAACCGGCGTGGCGCGCAGCCAGAATACCCAGCAGCAGATGTCTAAAGAGAAGCGTTATTCTATTGCCCCTTCCTTTAGCTGGCGTCCGGACGATAGAACCAACTTCACCTTCCTGAGCAATTTCCAAAACGATCCCGATCTTGGCTTCTACGGCTGGCTGCCGCGCCAGGGAACGGTGGTGCCGTATTACGACGCGGCGGGTAATGCGCACAAGCTGCCAACCGATTTTAACGAAGGCGAAGCGGTGAACAAGATGTCGCGTAATCAGAAGATGATTGGCTACAGCTTCGATCACCAATTTAACGACACCTGGACCGTGCGCCAAAATCTGCGCTATACCAAACTGCAAACGGAATACATTGGCTTCTATGGCACCGGTTATACTGCACCGGCTACCATAAATCGCGCCTATGTTCAGTCGAATGAAAACCTGAACAACTTTGACGTCGATACCCAGGCGCAGGCCAAATTCGCCACCGGGGCTGTCGACCATACCCTGCTGCTGGGCGTGGATTATATGCGTATGCGCAATGATATCGATGCAGACTACGGCACGGCATCCAGCATTGGCATGCTCAACCCGATCCGCGATGACAATACCGATCTTTATTACGCTTACCACGTTTTGGATCGCCAGGAGCAGACCGGTTTCTATGCCCAGGACCAGGCCGAATGGAACCACTGGATCCTGACGGCCGGTGGCCGTTATGACATTGCCAAGACCTCAACGCTGACCCGCAGCACTAACTCGACGGCGTCTTTAACCGATCACAAATTCACCTGGCGAGGCGGCCTGAACTACCTATTTGATAACGGCGTTTCACCGTATATCAGCTACAGCGAGTCGTTTGAGCCTAACTCAGGGTCGACGTATGACGGCAAACCGTTCGATCCGTCGGTCGGTAAACAGTACGAAGCTGGCCTGAAATATATCCCTAACGATCGCCCAATCAGCATCACCGCGGCGGTTTACCAGCTGACTAAAAATAATAACCTGACGGTGGATCCGGAGCATACGTCAAACAGTATCCAGTCTGGCGTCATCCGCTCACGCGGTTTCGAGCTGGAGGCTAAAGCCGCCGTTAATGCCAATATCGACGTTATCGCTTCGTATACCTTTACCGATGCGAAATACACCCACGACACTAACTATCAGGGCCAGCGCCCGGTTGAAGTGCCGCGCAACATGGCCTCGCTGTGGGCGGATTATACCTTCCACGAAACGGCGCTTAGCGGCTTGACGCTGGGATCCGGCGTGCGTTACGTCGGTGCGACGTCCAGCTTCTATACCACCGGTGATAACAACAACAAGCCGTTCAACGTCGCGGGCTATGCGCTGGTGGATGCGACCATAAAATACGATTTGGGACGTTTTGGACTGCCGGGTTCCTCCGTCGGCCTCAACGTAAACAACCTGCTTAACCGCGAGTACGTTGCCAGCTGCTATCGTGACTATGCCTGCTACTGGGGCACCGATCGTCAGGTTCAGGCAACGGCCACTTTCCACTTCTGACAGGGTTAACAAGCAGTCAATATCCGGGCGCATCGCAAACTGCGCCCGTTTAACTTAACGATAGGCCAAGATGAAAATAGCCAATCCAGAACAGCAAACCGGTCTTGCCGATAGCGTATATCGTCTGGACCGGCTCAGCTTCAGCATCAACGGACGTATTCTGCTCGCGCCGCTGTCCATGACCTTTGAGCAGGGCAAAGTCTGCGCGCTGATTGGTCACAACGGTTCCGGTAAATCTACGCTGCTTAAAATGCTCGGCCGTCACCAGGTCGCCTCAGCCGGTCAGGTGCTGCTCAATGAAAAACCGCTCGGCGAATGGGACAGCAAAGCCTTTGCCCGTCAGGTGGCCTACCTCCCGCAGCAGCTTCCCACCGCCGAGGGCATGACCGTGCAAGAGTTGGTGGCGATGGGCCGCTATCCGTGGCACGGCGCGCTGGGCCGCTTCAAACGTCACGATCGCGAAAAGGTTGAACAGGCTATCGAGCTCGTCGGCTTAAAAAACTTCGCCCGTCGGCTGGTCGATAGCCTGTCGGGGGGGGAACGCCAGCGCGCCTGGCTGGCGATGTTGGTGGCCCAGGACAGCCGCTGCTTGCTGCTCGATGAACCGACCTCGGCGCTGGATATCGCCCATCAGGTTGAGGTGTTGGCGCTTATCCAGCGGCTTAGCCATCAAAAGGGCCTCACGGTGATCGCCGTGTTGCACGACATCAATATGGCGGCGCGCTACTGCGATCGACTGGTGGCGCTGCGCGGTGGCGAAATGATTGCCGAAGGCACGCCGCAACAGATGATGGACGGCGAGGTATTAGAGAGGGTGTACGGCCTCCCGATGGGAACCTTGCCGCATCCCACCGGTGGCGCCCCCGTGAGCTTCGTCTATTAATCCGCTACTGACTTGCAGCTTTGTAGCATCTCCAATTACCTTGCGGATTGGTGTGTAATGACTGATTTTAATAATTTTACTCGCCGTCGTCTGTTACAGATGATGGCGCTGGCACCCATAGCAGCGGCCTTTCCGGCCCTGAGTGCCAGCCCCGTTCATACAGATCTTGCTCGTATTATTGCCCTCGAATGGCTGCCCGCCGAGCTGCTGATCGCCTTAGGCGTGATGCCGATGGGCATGGCGGATATCCCCAACTATAACCTGTGGGTCAAAGAGCCCGCGCTGGCACCGTCGGTGATTGAGGTCGGCCAGCGCACCGCGCCGAATCTAGAGCTGCTGCAGCAGTTGAACCCGTCGCTGATGGTGATTTCACAGGGCTATGGGCCGAGTGCCGCGCAGCTGGCAGCGATTGGGCCGGTGCTGGCGGTGAAGGCCAACGACGGCAGCGGGCATCCGCTGCGGCAGGCTATCGGCTCGCTGCACAAGCTGGCCGATTATCTCGGATTACAGGACCGCGCGGCGGCGCATCTGCAAGCCTATCAGCAGGTGCTGGCGCAAACGCGGGAGCGGGTAAAATCCGCCGCCGACCGGCCGTTGTTGCTGTTCTCATTCCTGGATAAACGCCACGTGCTGGTGTTCGGCGAAGGCAGTTTATTGCAGGAAGTAATGAGCGATGTCGGGTTGAGCAACGCCTGGAACGGCGAAAAAAACTACTGGGGCAGCGTGACGGTCGGCATCGAACGGCTAGCGTCAATCGGCGACGCCCGCGCGCTGTGCTTCGACCACGGCAGCGCGGCCATTCTCGCCGAAGTGGCGAAAACGCCGCTGTGGCAATCGCTGCCCTTCGTGCGTGAAGACCGGCTCAGCGTGGTGCCCGCCGTGTGGTTCTACGGGGCGACCCTTTGCGCCATGCGTTTTTGCCAGATCTTATCCACTACGCTCGGGAAGCCTTTATGAATCGCCACCGTCTCAGCCTGACGCTGACGCTGTTAATCACTCTGGCGATCGCTGCGGCGCTGCTCAGCGTCTACAACCTGCATCATCAGCTGCCGTTCTCCCTTTGGCATCGGGCGCTGTGGCAGCCCAACGTCGCCGACGTGCGCCAGATGCTGTTTCACTACAGCCTGCTGCCGCGCGTTACGGTGGCGCTGCTGGCGGGAGGCGGCCTCGGGCTGGCCGGGCTTTTATTCCAACAGGTATTACGTAACCCGCTTGCCGAACCCTCGACGCTGGGCGTTTCCGCCGGGGCGCAGCTTGGCCTGACGGTGGTGACGCTGTGGAGCCTGCCGGGCGGTGAGATGACCCAACAGTTTGCCGCGATGATCGGCGCAATAGTGGTCGGCTTGCTGGTATTTGGCGTGGCCTGGGGCAAGAGGATGTCGCCGGTGACGCTGATCCTCGCCGGTCTGGTGCTCGGGCTTTACTGCGGCGCGGTCAGCAGCCTGCTGGGGCTGTTTAACTATCAGCAGCTGCAAAGTATTTATCTGTGGAACACCGGCTCGCTGAATCAGCAAGATTGGACCACCAGCGCATTTTTGCTGCCGCGCGTGCTGCTTGTCTGGCTGCTGGCCTTCCTGATGCAGCGCCCGATGACGCTGCTCGGGCTGGACGATGGGATCGCCAAAAATCTCGGTCTGGGCCTTTCGGTCGCGCGATTTAGCGTACTGGCGCTGGCGATTTTCCTCAGCGCCCAGCTGGTCAATGCGGTGGGGATCATCGGCTTTATTGGCCTGTTTGCCCCGCTGCTGGCGAGGGTGCTGGGTGCACGTCGGTTGATTTCTCGCCTCATTCTCGCTCCGCTGATCGGCGCGTTGCTGCTGTGGCTGACCGACCAGATTGTGTTGTGGTTAGGCGAGGTCTGGACCGAGATCTCGACCGGCGCGGCGACCGCCCTGGTGGGCGCACCGATTTTACTGTGGCTGTTGCCGCGCCTGCGCTACGGTTCGGCGCCGCCGTCGATGGACCAGGGCGATCGAATTCCCCAAGAGCGCCATCATTTGCTGCGCTGGATAACGCTGGCGACAATCCTGCTGCTGGTTGGCTTAGCCGTGGCGCTGTGCTTTGGCCGCAGTGCGCAGGGCTGGCAGTGGTCGCTGGGCCAACAGCTAGAACTGCTGCTGCCGTGGCGCGCGCCGCGGGTGTTTGCCGCCCTCGCCGCCGGCGTGATGCTGGCGTCTGCCGGCGTCATTATTCAGAAACTGACCGGTAATCCGATGGCCAGCCCCGAAGTGCTGGGCATCAGCTCTGGCGCGACCTTTGGCGTAGTGATGATGTTGTTCCTGGTACCCGGCGACGCTTTCGCCTGGCTGTTGCCGGCGGGAACGCTCGGCGCGGCCGCCACGCTGGGTATTATTCTGCTGATCTCTGGCCTCAGGCAGTTTTCCGCCCAACGCATGCTGCTGACCGGGATTGCCCTCAGTACCGCCTTTAATACCGTGTTAGTGCTGCTCATGGCCAGCGGTGACCCGCGCATGGGCGATCTGCTGTCGTGGATTTCAGGTTCGACCTATTCGGTGACCGCAGCACAGGCCTGGCGCACCGGCGTTATCTCGCTGATCTTACTGCTGCTGGTGCCTTTATGCCGCCGATGGTTGGCAATCCTGCCGTTGGGCAGCGTGACCGGTCGCTCGGTGGGATTGCCGCTGACGCCTGCGCGCATTGCGTTGCTGGCGCTGTCGGCAATCATGACCGCCGTGGCGACGCTGACCGTCGGGCCGCTGAGCTTTGTTGGACTGATGGCGCCGCATATGGCAAGAATGCTCGGTTTTCGTCGCGCGCTGCCGCAGTGGATGGTGGCGAGCGTCATGGGTGGCTTGCTGATGCTGCTGGCTGACTGGTGCGGGCGGATGATCATCTTCCCTAATCAGATCCCGGCGGGTTTGTTGGCGACCTTTATTGGCGCGCCCTATTTTATTTACCTGCTGCGTAAACAGGCGGCGTAAATCAGTATCAACGGCGCAAAAAAAGAGCCAGCCGGGCGTTAACCCGAGCTGGCTCTTTGTTAAGCGATAAATGCCTGAGCTTTAGAAGGCCTAAGCTTTATAGATAATTAAAGCTTGGCGAAGCTGCGGCGCGCGGCGTCGACAGTATGCTGAATATCTTCCGGCGTATGCGCCAACGACATAAAGCCTGCCTCAAACGCCGAAGGTGCCAGGTAAACGCCTTCTTCCAGCATTAGATGGAAGAACTTCTTAAAGCGCTCCACGTTGCTCTGCATCACGTGGTCGTAGCGAGTGATCGCCGGCAGGTCAGAGAAGAACAGGCCAAACATACCGCCGACGTGATTGACCACGAATGGAATGTTTTCCGCCGCCGCGGCGGCTTTCAGGCCTTCTGCCAGCTGGGTGGTCAGGTCGGTCAGCCGCTGATGCACGCCGGGTTCTGCCACCTGCGTCAGGCAGGCAATGCCCGCGGCCATGGCGATGGGGTTACCTGACAACGTACCGGCCTGATAAACCGGGCCAGTCGGAGCCAGCGCTTGCATCACGTCACGACGACCGCCAAACGCGCCTACCGGCATGCCGCCGCCGATGATTTTGCCCAGGCAGGTCAGATCGGGCTTCACGTCGTAATATTCTTGAGCACCGCCGAGCGCAACGCGGAAACCGGTCATCACTTCGTCGATGATCAGCAACGCGCCGAACTCGTCGCACAGGGCGCGCAGGCCCGGCAAGAATTCAGGCAGCGGCGGCACACAGTTCATGTTACCGGCCACCGGTTCAACGATGATACAGGCCACCTCGGTAGGATACTGCTCGAACACCGCGCGCACCGAATCCAGACTGTTATAGGTGCAGGTCAGCGTGTGCTTGGCAAAATCAGCCGGCACGCCCGGAGAGTTTGGCTGGCCGAGGGTCAGCGCGCCGGAGCCGGCTTTCACCAGCAGGCAGTCGGCGTGGCCGTGATAGCAGCCTTCGAACTTGATAATCTTGTCGCGATGGGTAAAACCACGGGCCAGGCGAATCGCACTCATGGTGGCTTCGGTGCCGGAGTTAACCATGCGCACCATGTCCATGCTTGGCACCAGGCGGGTCACCAGATCGGCCATGGTGACTTCCTGTTCGGTCGGTGCGCCGAAACTCAGGCCGCGTTCGGCCGCTTCAATCACCGCGTTACGGATCTTGGCATTGTTGTGGCCCAGCACCATCGGTCCCCAGGAACCGACATAGTCGATATAGGCTTTGCCATCGGCATCGTAGAGCAACGCGCCGTCGGCACGTTCAATGAACAGTGGGGCCCCGCCAACGCCGTTGAACGCGCGCACCGGCGAATTCACGCCTCCCGGGATTAGCGCTTGCGCTTGGGTGAATAGACTTTCTGACTTACTCATTGATCGGCTCCTGGTTTTTTTTTTGTGCTGAGGGGATAAGCTCGCACTCAGAAAAATATTATGCTGGCACGACGTTCCTGAAGGATCGCCTGACGATGGGCCCTATTCTAGAGAACATAGCGTCGTTAGGAAATGTTTCACCGTCGGTGAAAGGTTAAGAAATATATTATGCCTGCGGAAACGACGATTTTTATGCTTAACTCTTCAGTCTGATTTTTATTCTTCTCTATAAAAAAGAATCTCATGAACGATTTTGTTGAAACTCATTCACAGCCGTCAGGTCTTCCCGCGCGCAGAAGACCCAGCCTGGTCCTGCGCCAGTTCCTGCGGCGCGATAAAACGCCGGTCGCTATTCTCATCGTCGCCGCGCTGGTCGGTACGCTGGCGGGGCTGCTCGGGGTAGGCTTTGAAAAAGCCGTCGATGGGGTACAGCACCTGCGACTTAGCGGGCTAGGTCAGGTGAGTGGACAGGCGTGGCTGCTGTGGCCGCTGACCTTTATTGTTTCGGCGCTGCTGGCGATGGTCGGCTATTTTCTGGTGCGAAAATTTGCGCCCGAGGCCAGCGGTTCGGGCATTCCCGAAATCGAAGGCGCGCTGGAGGAGCTGCGACCGGTGCGCTGGTGGCGGGTCATTCCGGTAAAATTTGTCGGCGGTATGGGCACGCTGGGCGCCGGCATGGTGCTAGGAAGGGAGGGGCCGACGGTGCAGATGGGCGCCAATCTTGGCAAGATGCTGGCCGATATTTTCCGCATGCGCAGCGCCGAGGCCCGCCACACGCTACTGGCCACCGGTGCGGCGGCCGGGCTTTCAGCGGCGTTTAACGCCCCGCTGGCCGGGATCCTGTTTATCATCGAAGAGATGCGTTTGCAGTTTCGCTATAGCCTGATTTCGGTTAAAGCAGTGTTTATCGGTGTCATCATGTCGAGCATCGTTTATCGCGTATTTAACGGTGAGAGGGCGGTGATCAACGTCGGCGTGCTGGCCAACGTCTCGCTAAATACCTTTTGGCTCTATCTGCTGCTGGGCATGGTGTTTGGCATCGTCGGCGTCTGTTTTAATGCGCTGATTTTCCGCACTCAGGATATGTTCGCCCGCCTGCACGGCGGTAAGATGCAAAAAATTCTGCTGATCGGTGGCCTACTCGGCGGCTTATGTGGGCTGCTGGGATTGATCAAACCCGAGGCGGCCGGTGGCGGCTTTTCGCTAATCCCGCTGGCGGCGATGGGCAGCTATTCTCTCGGCGCGCTGCTGTTTATTTTTATCTCCCGGGTGGTCACTACGCTGCTGTGTTTTTCCTCCGGCGCACCCGGCGGAATTTTTGCCCCGATGCTGGCACTGGGCACGCTGCTCGGTACGGCGTTTGGTATGGCGGCGGCGGCGATGTTCCCGCAGTATGGCATTCAGCCGGGCACCTTTGCTATTGCCGGCATGGGCGCGCTGTTTGCCGCCACCGTGCGCGCGCCGCTGACCGGCATTGTGCTGGTGCTGGAGATGACCGAGAACTATCAGCTGATTTTGCCGATGATTATCACCTGCCTGGGGGCCACACTGCTGGCGCAGTTTCTCGGCGGCAAACCCTTGTATTCTGCGCTGTTAACCCGCACCTTACAAAAGCAGGAGCGTGAACAGGCTGCCCTGGCGGCGCGTCAGGCCGCTGCTGCCGAGAGCACGCTTACGCAAAAATAAGCCCTAAATTTTACGGGACGCGGTGCCGAAAACGGCCCATACTTGTATCTACGATGCAGGTATAAGATAATCAGTTCATTATTCAGACAGTCAATCCGGCGGCCTGAACAGAATGCGGATTGGGAGCAAACACTATGAGTGAACCTATTTTAAGCGAGCCAACCTTCGACGAGCCGGCCGTGCTGCCGTTGCAGTTCACCGATGCTGCCGCGCGCAAGGTTAAGAATCTGGTCGCGGATGAAGAAAATCCGGATATGAAGCTCCGCGTTTACATTACCGGCGGTGGTTGCAGCGGATTCCAATACGGCTTTACCTTTGACGACAAGATTAACGACGGCGATATGACCATTGAAAAGTCTGGCGTTGCGCTAGTGGTTGACCCAATGAGCCTGCAATACCTGGTCGGCGGATCGGTTGACTACACCGAAGGGCTGGAGGGTTCGCGCTTTGTGGTGACTAACCCAAATGCGAAAACCACCTGCGGTTGCGGATCGTCGTTCAGCATCTAACCGTTGCTGAAATCTCGGATCCACTATATCGGATCCACTATAAAAGCCCTGTGCCTGTGCACCGGGCTTTTTGCTTTCTGGTAGGCAGAAATGGTGGGTAAAAATGAGTCGGTAAAATAAGTCGGTAAAAACGGGCAGGGTAAACTCAGCCTTTAAGCGCAGCAATTTCGGCACACAGCTGCTTTGCCGCCAGCATCACTCTTGGCCCCGCGCGGTTAAACCAGTCAGCGTTGACCGGAAGCAGCGGCACGCTCAATTGACCCTGCCAAAAGCGGCCGATATCTGCCCGCTGCTGCTCAGTGCCGGGGAAGATAATCGCCCGTGGCCGTCGGCTTAGCACCTGCTCGCGGCTGACCTGCGGCCAGGGAGCCGGGCTTGCGGCAAATATATTCTCTGCGCCGCACAGGCTGGCTATCTGACTTTGCAAGGTATTGGCGGAGGAGGTAAACAGCGGCTGGGTGGAAAACTGAATAAACACCGGTACGGCGGGTTTGTTCGGCAAACTGGCGCGAAGTTCGCCGAGCTGCTGCCTGATTTGTCGCGCGGCGTCGTGGCCGGTGTTGGGCGTCGCACTATACTCGGCCAGCCTGTCCAATGCGTCGGCGACCTGTTCCACGCTGGCAGGATCCAAATAGACGATAGGAATGCCCAACGAGGCAAGCTGATCCAACGGGCGCTGCGGATTGCCACCGCGCCACGCCAGCAGCAGATCGGGTTTTAGCGCCAGAATACGCTCGACGTTGAGCCCTTGCCAGTTGGCGACCTGTTCGAGCCTGGCCGCCTGCGGCGGGTAGTCCGAATAGGCGCTTACCGCCACCAGCTTATCGCCCAAGCCTGCGGCATAGGCCAGCTCGGTCAGGTTTGGCGCCAGGCTTATCACCCGTTGGGCAACCTGCGCCTGCGCCGCTAACGGCAGCCACAGGGCAATGAACAGCAGTAGTTTTCGCACGCTGATTGCTCCCGTAAAATAGCAGTAAAGCCTGGCTAAGGTTGCCGTTAACGCAGCGGATTGGCAGCCAGCGATTTCAGCATCGCATCAACCATCAGGGTTGACTGCTCGGCGGCCACGACCAGGAACTCGTCAAAGCTCAGGTGCGACTCGGTGTCCGCAACGTCAGAAATTGCGCGCACGACGACAAACGGCGTAGCGAACAGGTGACAAATGTGACCCACGGCGGCGGCTTCCATCTCGACGGCTGCGACGCTTGGGAAGGTGTTGCGAATGCGCGCCAGCGGTTCCGCGCCGTTAATAAAGGCATCGCCGCTGCAAATCAGGCCGCGCACGGCGTTGAGATCCAGCCCCTTGATGCAGCTTTCAGCCAGCTTGATAAGCTCGGCGTTGGCAACGAAAGACGGCGGGCAACCGGCCATCTGGCCCGGCTCATAGCCAAACGCGGTGACATCAGCGTCGTGATAACGCACTTCTTCCGAGACCACGATATCACCGACTTTCAAGGTTTTTGCCAGGCCACCAGCGGAACCGGTATTGATGACGACGTCAGGCTGGCAGTGCTCCAGCAACAGAGTGGTGCCCATCGCCGCCGACACTTTACCAATACCGGATTTCAGCAGCGCGACGTCAACGCCGTGTAGTTGGCCGGTGTAGATCTCGCAGCCCGCGCGTTGCAGGGTTTGACGGTTTTCGATTTTATCGCGCAGCAGGGTAACTTCTTGTTCCATGGCGCCGATGATGCCTACTTTCATAATCAATACTCGCAGCTGGTAAAATTCCCCCCTGCTCTTTTCGATGCAGGGCACATTGGACATTGCCTCATTCAATGCGGCATAGTCTATCATGGCTAAAGGTAAGAAATAATGCGTTTGCTGCCGGCTATGGCGGGCGGTCGCAATGGATCAAGTGTCTGATAAGGTAGGGATCATGGCTGGAATCGATTTTAAGAGCAAATTCAACTTTCAGCGTCCCTTTAGTCAACCGCTGGTCGCCGCCGACGAATACGACATTATTCGCCAGTTTGAAAGCGATCGTGGACGGATTGTCAACTCCGCCGCCATTCGTCGCCTGCAGCAGAAAACCCAGGTTTTCCCGCTGGAGAAAAACGCCGCAGTGCGCAGTCGCCTGACCCACTCGATGGAGGTACAGCAGGTTGGCCGGCATATCGCTAAAGAGATCCTGCATCGCCTGCGCAAAGAGGGCGGGCTGGAAAAGATCGGCCTGAGTGAATCAGCCGAACCTTTTGAAAGCGTGGTGGAAATGGCCTGCCTGATGCATGACATCGGCAACCCGCCGTTTGGTCACTTCGGCGAATCGGCGATCAACAACTGGTTCGCCAAACGCATGGATATTGCCAGCCTGGCCAGCGGCAGCTCGTCGGTTGAGCGTTGCAGTCTGGATTTTCTGCGCCTCGATTCGCAAAACGCCTCGCTGGATCTGCTGCGCAAAAAGGTGCGCTATGATCTGTGCCATTTCGACGGCAATGCGCAGGCCATCCGCCTGGTGTTTACCCTGCTGAAGCTCAATCTGACCTTTACCCAGACCGCTTGTATTCTGAAATATACCCGTCCGGCCTACTGGTCTGAAGCCTTGCCCGCGTCTTTTGATTATCTGATGAAAAAGCCCGGTTTTTATCTTTCAGAAGAACCGTTTATTCGCCGCATGCGCAGCGCACTGCAGTTGGGCGAGTTTAGCCGTTTTCCGCTGACCTACATCATGGAGGCGGCGGATGATATTTCCTACTGCATTGCCGATCTCGAGGACGCGGTTGAAAAAAATATCTTTACCGTCGAACAGCTCTATCAGCACCTGAAAAAACAGTGGCGGGAGATGACCGCAGGCGACCTGTTTGAGAGCGTGGTGGACACCGCTTATCAAAAAATGGATCGTGCGAAAACCTTCCGCAACCCGGTTGATTACTTCTTTATGGAACTGCGCGTGCAGACCATCAAACAGCTGGTACCGCACGCGGCGAAGCGCTTTATAAGTAATTTATCGTCAATATATTCAGGAACCTTCAATCAGGCCCTGCTCGAAGATGACAGCCAGCCCAACCGCCTGCTGGAAATATATAAAAGCGTGGCGCGCAAGCATGTTTTCAACCACTATGAGGTTGAGGAACTGGAGCTGCAGGGGTATCGGGTGATCAGCGGGTTACTGGATATTTACAGTCCGCTGCTGGATATGCCGTTGGCAGAGTTTACCCGCCTGGTTGAGGAAGACGACCATCGAGGCTATCTTATTGAAACCAGATTGTTTCATAAGCTGTCCTCCAAGCATCGACTGGCGTACAGTGAGGCCATCACCCGGCTGCGGGACAGTAGTCAGGAAGAGCAACAGGTCAGCGAATATTATTACCGCGCGCGGATGATCCAGGATTATATCAGCGGCATGACCGACCTTTATGCTTACGACGAATATCGCAGACTGATGGCCGCCGAATAACGGGGGAAATAATCGCCCGGTTTAAGTGGAATTAACCGCCAAACGGGCGGTCAAAAAAGTAGGCTTTTGTAAATATCAACAATACTTTTTTACTATTGTCAGTTCGACGGAGACGAACTTCGGGTTATTAATAAAATCTCAATTTACGACTCCCCGGCAAGGTGGCAAAACCTGTCGCCACCGCATAATTTAAAGAGATTTCTTCTGATGAAAAAAACTACTCTATTCTTGAGCGCTCTGGCGTTAAGTGTTGGTATGGCTGTAGCGCCTGTTTCATCGGCATTGGCTGCAGAGACTGCTTCTTCAAGCACCACCCAAGTGCCAAGCCTGGCGCCGATGTTGGAAAAAGTGATGCCATCGGTGGTGAGCATTAACATCGATGGTAGCGCACCGGTTAAAACGCCGCGCATGGGCCAGCAGTTCCAGCAGTTCTTTGGTCAAAACTCACCGCTTTGCCAGGATGGTTCACCTTTCCAAAACTCCCCGGTGTGCCAACAGGGTGCGCAGGGCGGCGATGACGGCGATGACGACGGCCAACAGCAGCAGGCTCCGGCCAATCAGGCCTTCCAGGCGCTGGGCTCTGGCGTAGTTATTGATGCCGCTAAGGGTTATGTGGTTACCAACAACCACGTGGTTGAAAACGCCAACAAGATCACCGTACAGACCAGCGATGGCCGCAGCTTCAACGCCAAGGTGATCGGTAAGGATCCGCAGTCCGATATCGCGGTCATTCAGCTGATCGGCGCGAAAAATCTGACCGCAATTAAATTTGCCGACTCAGAGCAGCTGCGCGTCGGCGACTATACCGTCGCTATCGGTAACCCTTACGGTCTCGGCCAAACCGCTACGTCGGGTATCGTTTCAGCCCTGGGCCGCAGCGGCCTAAACATCGAAAACTATGAAAACTTCATCCAGACCGATGCGGCGATTAACCGCGGTAACTCCGGCGGCGCGCTAGTTAACCTCAACGGTGAACTGATCGGCCTGAACACCGCGATCCTGGCACCGGACGGCGGCAATATCGGTATCGGTTTTGCCATCCCGAGCAACATGGTGCAGAACCTGTCCAAGCAGATGATCGAATACGGTCAGGTTAAGCGCGGCGAATTGGGGATCATGGGCACCGAGCTTAACTCTGAGCTGGCGAAGGCGATGAAAGTTGACGCCCAGCGCGGCGCGTTCATCAGCCAGGTGCTGCCGAAGTCAGCGGCAGAGAAAGCCGGTCTGAAAGCCGGTGACGTGATTGTCAGCATGAACGGTAAGCCAATCAGCAGCTTTGCCTCATTCCGCGCCGACGTAGGCACCATGGCGATCGGCACCAAGATCTCGATCGGTATCCTGCGTGACGGTAAACCGTCGAGCGTTGACGTCACCCTGCAGCAGAGCACTCAGCCTTCGCAGACCGCCTCCGCGACGGTGTACAGCGGGATCGAAGGGGCTGAGTTGAGCAACAGCAACGTCAACGGCCAGAAAGGCGTACAGGTTGATAGCGTTAAACCAGGCACCGCCGCGGCGCGTGTTGGCCTGAAAAAAGGCGATATCATCCGCGGCGTTAACCAACAACCGGTCAACGATCTGGGCGATCTGCGCAAGATCCTCGATACCAAGCCGGGCGTACTGGCGCTGGATATTCAGCGCGGCGACAGCCAGATTTACTTACTGGCCCAGTAATCACCCCGAGAGTGAAAATTGTTTATGCAGTAAAGGCAGGCTTCGGTCTGCCTCTGATTACTGACCAACCCCATCTTTCTGGTGGGGTTTTTTTTTAGCACTCCTGGGTCGCGATTACGATATTTTTTCATCCCTTCCTTAAGCGCTTTTTACGTTTCTGTTACTTCTCTCACAAGCTCAAAGTAACCTGCAATATCTCATCACCAGAAGAAGAAGCTGCACCATCTTTTTCATATTAGGATATGATTTTTAAAGTCTATTTAATCGGACTACTTACCTCATTCAACAGGCAAGCGGCTGGCGATCCTTCAAATAGATCTATCGATACCAATCAAAAATAAACGAATCAACCTCCACGCGTAAGCAAAATTTAAATATTTAAAATGCATTTTTTTGCTTTGAAGAAACAAAGTGCACCAAAATTATTCAAATATTAGTTATTAAAAGTTTAGTTATTTCTAAAAATAAAAAACACTATCTAAGAAAAAACTTATAAATCCTAAAGTGTTGTATTCATATATGTTTTTTATATATTAAGGTCAATTAATATATATTGACTTTAACTTAAGCTAAATTGCATTATCTGAATCTATTCAAAAGGAGGTTTTAAATGTCAACCAATGAAATTTTGAAGCTAGCTAATGAAAAAAAAGATGAAAGATTTACATTATTAAATTTCTCAGAACGACATGAGTCAAGAGTACGTACTTACTCTCGCGACTTCCCATGCATCTTCTATCGGGCAAAAGGTTCCTGGCTTTACTCAGAAACGGGAAAACCTTATCTTGATTTCTTTTCTGGAGCCGGTGCGTTAAATTACGGGCATAATAATCCCATATTAAAGGAAGCCCTTATTCAGTATATTAGTAAAGATGGAATAACTCATGGGTTAGATCTTTTCACAAGTGCAAAAGAAAAGTTTATCAGTAGTTTCGTCCGGCATATTCTCGTTCCCAGAAATCTCGATTATAAACTCCAGTTTACGGGACCCACAGGAACAAACGCTGTCGAAGCCGCAATAAAAATTGCAAGAAAATACACTGGTCGACAGCGAATTGTTTCTTTTACTAATGCATTTCACGGTATGTCACTTGGTTCACTCTCATTAACTGCAAATCCGAAAAAAAGAAAAGGAGCTGGTGTAACTTTACATGATACAGTATTTATGCCATATGACGGATATCTTGGTTCAGATATCGACACCAGTGTAATATTAAAAGCTATGTTACAGGAAGGTAGTGGTGTAGATAAGCCAGCAGCAATTATTGTTGAAACGACCCAGGGGGAAGGTGGAGTAAATACCGCATCGGGAAAATGGTTAAAGAGTATCTATAACATCGCTCGCGAATTGGATATTTTATTCATTATTGATGACATCCAAACTGGGTGCGGTCGTACTGGAACATTCTTTAGTTTCGAAAATTATCAGATTAAACCGGATATGATTGTACTATCAAAATCATTAAGCGGTTATGGTCTTCCAATGTCACTATTATTACTAGCGCCTGAAATTGATATTTGGGAGCCAGGTGAACATAATGGGACTTTCCGTGGAAATAATCATGCTTTTATTACTGCTGAAGCCACTATTTCACATTTTTGGGCAAATGGAAGCTTTGGTAGCGGACTGGCAAAAAAATCAAGGTTCTTCGAACAAAAATTAGAAAAACTTTGTCAAGAACACTCCGATATTTCGCTTCGAGGAAAGGGTTTTATTCGTGGAATTGCTTTTAAAGATGAAAGCTTTGCTGAACGTGTCTCTGCAGAAGCATTCAACCGTGGATTGATAGTTGAAACATCGGGTGTTAGAGGGCAAATTTTAAAACTACTCCCAGCATTAACGATTGATGAGCAAGAGCTTCAAAAGGGAATAGATATTATTTCTGAATCCTTAACCACATTGAGGAAAAATTAATGTCGATTGTTATTAGCTACGGAACCCCTGATGATGCTGAGCAACTTGCTAATCTGATTGATCTTTACAGGAAATTTTACGGTGAGAAAAGCGACATTAATCTTTCACTTCAATTCATCCGTGAAAGATTATATCTAGGTGATACTAAAGTCATTCTTGCAAAGAATGAAGATAATGTCATTGGGTTTGTTCAACTTTTCCCTTCATTTTCTACCGTCACATTACAGCGCCTATGGATCTTGAATGACCTTTATGTTGTTGAGACTTGGCGTTCACAAGAGGTTGGGCTTAAGTTATTACAAGCAGCAAAATCTTTTGCATTAAAGCATGGTGCCAAGCAACTATTTATTGAAGGAGCAAAAGAAAATACTCGAGCTTTACATGTTTACGAGAAATTTGGGTTTATAGAAAATTCAGATTACAAGTATTTTCATTTGCCGATTAACTCATCTAAGGTATAAATATGACTAATAGATATGATGTTATTGGAATAGGATTTGGTCCTTCTAACATTGCATTGGCTATAGCATTAGAAGAAAAATATCCAGATCTTACTTATGCTTTTCTTGAAAAAAGAAAAAAAGTTGATTGGCAGCCAAACATGTTATTGGCTGGTTCAGACATCCAAAATAATCCCCTACGCGATCTTGTTACTCCAAGAAATCCTAAAAGCCATTACGGATTTATTAATTATTTGAAAGAAAAAAATAGGTTATTTGAATTCTTAAATCTACCCCTGCATTATCCATTACGTTCAGAGTATGCTGACTATGTGCGCTGGGTTGCGTCGCATTTTGCAAAAAATGTGCTTCTGGATACTGAAGTTGTTTCTGTTTCATATGATGAAAACGCATTGGATTTTCCTTGGGCGGTGACTAATCAAAATGGTGATATATTTCAGTCTAAAACCTTAGTATGGGGTACTGGAAGAACTCCAAATATTCCAGATATATATAAACCGTTAATGGGTAATGTAGTGTTTCATTTAAACGACTTTGAAACTAATATTGTTGTTAACCAAGAAAAAGCAGAAACAATAGCTGTCCTTGGTGCGAGTCAAAGTTCAGTTGAAATTTTATTAGACTTGGCAAATCGTTACCCAAATAAAAACATCGTCAATATTCAACGTGGATTTGGATTCCGACTTAAAGATACGAGTCCATTCAGTGACCATGTTTATTTCCCTGAATTTGTCTCCTACTATCACTCACTTTCATTAGATAAAAGAAAAAATCTTGATAAACAGCTGAGAGGAACCAACTATAGCTCTGCGGATGGCGACGTTATCAATGCCCTTTACATAAAAATTTATGAAGAAAAGTTACAAGGAAAGAACAGAATTTCTATTTTAAATAATACAGAAGTTTTAGGGGTTGAAAAAACGGTTGAAAACAGAGTTGTTCTTAGTTTGCATGAAGTAAATACTGAAGAAAATTCAACATTAACAATCGATAAGCTGGTTCTTGCAACCGGATTTAAAGATATTTCTTTAGGGGATAAAGGAGAAAAGTATCCAGATAAATTAAAAAACATATACCCTCTCTTAAAAAAAGATATCGATGGGGTTATACTTGTTGAAAAAGATTATGAAGTTAAGATTTCGAATAAGACGAGTGGTGGGTTTTATTTAAATGGATTGTGTGAATCTTCGCATGGATTAGGCGATGCGGGTTCCTTTAGTCTATTATCGATGCGATCGGAAGTCATTTCCGATGCAATTAACAATCATCAAAAGCTATACGCAGAGTAATATAATATGTTTTATGCGGCTTTTATTTATATAATGGCAGTAATTAGTCCTGGACCAAATTTTATTCTGGTCAGTCGCTACTCGGCTCTCGGATTCTGTTAAATTAGGTCTAGCAGTTACGCTTGGGATTTGTGTTATTGGCGCTTTTTTCTCAACAGTATCTTTACTTGGCTTGTCTGGGATAATCCATACATTTCCTGCTTTTGCTAAACTTTCCGTTGTGCTAGGAGCAATGTATCTACTTTATATCGCATATGTGATTTTACGGAGTACATGGCAGAGTAAAAATACGGCACCAGATAACAGAGCTAACGAAGTCATATCACAGGGCATAATCAAAGCGTTTCGCACTGGCGCAGTAACTAATGTTTTCAACATGAAAACCATCGCCTTTATGATTAGTATATATTCAGGATTTCTGGCAGTACCGCGAAGCGCTTCAGAGAAGATCTTGGTTGTTGTGATTTGTAGTTCACTTGAGTTCAGTTGGTACTTCATTGTTGCCATGCTTTTCGCAAGGCCTTCGATTAAATTGCTATTTTATCGTTATAGAACAACAATTGATCGCGGCTTGGCATTATTTCTAACCTTATTTGCCATGCAAAATATCTATTCAATAGTTTAGCAAAAAAGTGTCCCTCAGATTTCCTATCTGGGGGATATTCTTGCTGTTTATAAACGTCGGTTCTTTATTAAAATATATTCTGCCAGGGACTACATGTTATAATAATCTTAATCATTGCCCCTAAGCATCCCTCATCGCTATATCTTGCCAGCTTTTGTTGTGAGGTTAGCCACTCTGCGCTCTAAAGTTAACGGTAGCGGAATTGCGTCGCGCGCCTTTCAAAGATCGTAATGTAGCCAAAGATTACTATAGGGCAAAGGCAGACTTCGGTCTGCCTTTTTTGTTGATCTAGTAGGCATCCGCCCAATAAAAACCCTTCAAACTGTGATGTTGCTCGCAACTATACGCCTTTCCTCTCAGGTTTGTGCGTTTGCACAATGTCTCCCTCCGCCGTCGTGGCTATTCTGTTTTAAATAATTAAATTTAAACGAGCAGGGCTTTATGGCGGTATATCACCTCGATGCAAAATTAGCGCAAACCATCGTTGCCCGTACCATGCAAATTATCGACAGTAACGTCAACGTGATGGATTCCAGAGGGCGAATTATCGGCAGCGGCGATGACCAGCGGCTCGGTGAGCTGCATGAGGGCGCGTTATTAAGTATTTCTCAACAGCGGGTGGTGGATATTGACGAAGGTGTCGCGCGCCATCTGCACGGCGTTCGGCCCGGCATCAATCTGCCGCTGCGCATCGACGGCGAGATTGTCGGCGTGATCGGCCTTACCGGTAATCCAACGCAGCTTCGGCAATACGGTGAGCTGGTGTGCATGACGGCAGAAATGATGCTCGAACAGTCGCGTTTACTGCACATGCTGGCGCAGGACAGTCGCCTGCGCGAAGAGCTGGTACTCAACCTGATCCGCATGGACGAGCTCACACCGGCGTTAATGGAATGGGCGCAGCGCCTGGGCATCGATATCAACAAACCGCGCGTGGTGGCGGTGGTGGAGGTCGACAGCGGCCAGCTTGGCGTCGATACCGCGATGGCTGAATTACAGCAGCTACAACAGCTGTTGACTACGCCCGAGCGCGATAACCTGATCGCTATCGTTTCACTGACTGAAATGGTGGTGCTGAAGCCGGCGCTAAACAGTTACGACCGTTGGGATCCCGAGTCACACCGCCAGCGCGTCGACCACCTGCTCTCCAGAATGACCGAAAGCGGTCGCCTGCGGGTGCGCCTTTCCCTGGGCAACTTCTTCACTGGACCGGGCAGCATCGCCCGCTCTTATCGCACCGCTAAAACAACGATGGCGGTAGGCAAACAGCGGATGCCGGATCAACGCTGCTATTTTTATCAGGATTTGATCCTGCCGGTGCTGCTTGACAGCCTGCGCGGCGGATGGCAGGCCGACGAGCTAGTGCGGCCGTTGGCGCGTTTGAAGGCCACCGACGGCAATGGTTTACTGCGCCGCACGCTGAGCGCCTGGTTTGCCCATAACGTGCAACCTACCGCGACCTCGAAGGCGCTGTATATACACCGCAACACTCTTGAATATCGTCTTAACCGTATCTCGGAATTAACCGGACTGGATCTGGCTAATTTCGACGATCGACTGTTGCTGTACGTTGCCCTGCAGCTGGATGACGATCGTTAAGCACCTTGAAAGACCGCACACTTTTTTCATTGCCGCTGGCAGGTGAATTATTGCCGCTAAGCAATTCGTGAGCTGATTCGCATTGCCTTGTGCAGGTGCCACAATCTAATTCATTTTTCGGCCTCAAGCTTGTTGCTTTGCCTAATGAGGCACCGAATGCTTGCTCCTATACTGACTATCGTCATGTTTATCCGTGGTATTTACCGTTAAAAAGCGCAGTGCTGCGGATGCTCTATTTCAATGAATTTTCTAATAAGAATGATGTTTTCATCAATAGCGTGACGCCTTGTTATGTATGAGCTCAGTGCTGAACCCTACAAATTTCCCTAATCAGTATTGAGCGTCGCGACCTTCCTCTCGTTGGAGAAAATCATGGTTACAATCAGCTCGGCGGACTCGGCGGGGAGTATGACCAAAAATAGAACCCATGCTCGCTACTGGATTGTTGTGATGCTATTTATCGTGACCTCTTTCAACTATGGCGATCGGGCAACGTTGTCTATTGCCGGTTCTGCCATGGCGAAAGATATTGGTCTTGATTCTGTCGGTATGGGATATATCTTTTCTGCATTTTCATGGGCCTATGTGATCGGCCAGATCCCCGGCGGCTGGCTACTGGATAAGTTTGGCTCCAAAAAAGTCTATTTCTACAGCATCTTTATCTGGTCGCTGTTTACCTTATTGCAGGGCTTTGTCGATATCTTCCACGGCTTTGGCATTGTGGTTGCGCTGTTTGCGCTGCGCTTTTTGGTCGGCCTAGCGGAATCGCCGTCCTTTCCGGGCAATAGCCGCATTGTCGCTGCCTGGTTCCCGGCACAGGAGCGCGGTACCGCGGTCTCCATCTTCAACTCTGCACAATATTTCGCCACGGTAATCTTCGCGCCAATCATGGGCTGGCTAACCTCGGAGGTAGGTTGGTCACACGTGTTCTTCTTTATGGGCGGTCTGGGGATCATCCTGAGCTTTTTCTGGCTCAAGTTTATCCACGATCCTAAAGATCACCCAAAAGCCAACCAGGCCGAGCTGGACTATATCGAAGCCGGGGGTGCGCTGATCAATATGGATCATCAGCAAAATAAGGGCGGCAAAGTCGTCGGCAAGGGCTGGCGTCTGCAGCAAATCAAACAGCTGCTTTCTAATCGCATGATGATCGGTATTTATCTCGGCCAATACTGCATCAACGCGCTGACCTACTTTTTTATTACCTGGTTCCCGATCTATCTGGTACAGGAAAAAGGCATGTCGATCCTTAAGGCCGGTATGGTGGCCTCGATCCCGGCGATTATGGGCTTCCTGGGTGGGATCCTCGGCGGGGTGATTTCCGATTACCTGATGCGCCGTACTCACTCCCTGACCTTTGCACGCAAATTCCCCATCGTGCTCGGCATGCTGCTGTCGATGTCGATGGTTATCTGCAATTACGTCTCGACCGAGTGGGTGGTGGTCGCGGTCATGGCGGCGGCGTTCTTCGGTAAAGGGATTGGCGCACTCGGCTGGGCGGTGCTGGCGGATACGGCACCGAAAGAAATCAGCGGCCTCAGCGGGGGACTGTTCAACATGTGCGGCAACATATCCGGCATCGTGACGCCTATCGCCATTGGTTACATCATCGCCGCGACCGGATCGTTTGACGGCGCGCTGCTGTACGTGGCGATCCACGCGCTGGTCGCGATTGTCAGCTTCTTGTTCATCGTGCAGAAAATCGAGCGTGTCGAGCTCAGGTCCTACGCATAATTCACCTATAAATCGAAATAAGTATTCGCATCAGATTGCTAATTTAACGAAGAAGGAAACTATGATGAGTACACAAAGTTCGCCCGTTATTACCGAGATGCAGGTTATCCCAGTGGCCGGTCACGATAGCATGCTGCTTAATATCGGCGGTGCACACGGCGCCTATTTCACCCGCAATATTGTGATTTTGAAAGACAGCGCGGGCAATACCGGCGTAGGCGAAGCGCCCGGTGGTGAAGTGATCCTAAATACTCTGCTCGAGGCGGTGCCGCAGGTGGTGGGCAAGGAAGTGGCGCGGATGAACAGCCTGGTGCACCAAATTCACGTCGGTAATCAATCCTCGGATTTCGACTCTTTTGCCAAAGGGGCATGGACCTTCGAGCTGCGCGTTAACGCCGTGGCGGCACTCGAAGCGGCTCTGTTAGACCTGATGGGCAAATTCCTGGGCGTGCCGGTGGTGGAACTATTGGGGCCGGGCAAGCAGCGCGATGAGGTGACCGTTTTAGGCTACCTGTTTTATGTCGGCGATCGTGAGAAAACTGACCTGCCTTATCAGAGCGGGGAAGGGGGCAAGGACGATTGGTATCATCTGCGCCACAAGAAGGCGATGGACAGCGAGGCGATCGTGCGTCTGGGTGAGGCGGCGCAGGATCGCTATGGATTTAAAGATTTCAAACTGAAGGGCGGTGTTCTGCGCGGCGAGCAAGAGATCGACGCGGTGAAAGAGCTGCACAAACGCTTCCCTGATGCCCGTATTACCGTCGATCCTAACGGGGCCTGGATGCTCGATGAAGCCATTGCCCTCTGTAAAAACATGCACGGAATTCTGACCTATGCCGAAGACCCATGCGGTGCCGAGCAGGGATTTTCAGGACGCGAGGTGATGGCCGAGTTCCGTCGCGCGACCGGATTACCGGTCGCCACCAACATGATCGCCACCAACTGGCGCGAGTTACAGCCCGCGGTGATGCTGCAATCGGTGGATATCCCGTTGGCCGATCCGCATTTCTGGACCATGCAGGGTGCGGTTCGCGTTGCCCAGCTGTGCAATGACTGGGGCCTGACCTGGGGTTGCCATTCCAACAACCATTTCGATATTTCTCTGGCGATGTTTACCCACGTTGGCGCGGCGGCTCCGGGCAGATCCTACCGCTATCGACACCCACTGGATCTGGCAGGAAGGCAATCAGCGCCTGACCAAAGAGCCGCTGCAAATTGTTAACGGTAAAATTAAAGTGCCGGAAAAACCGGGGCTTGGCGTTGAGATCGATATGGACCGCATCCATCAGGCCACACGAGTTACACAAGAAGACTGCCGAGCGGCGCGCGCAACGACGCGGCATCGATGCAGTTTCTGGTTCCCGACTGGAAGTTTGACCGCAAGCGTCCGGCTTTTGGTCGCTAGAAGGAGCGTTGAATGACTAGACCCCGAGAAGTTGTATTCGATGCAGGTGGTGCCGGTGGCCGGTCACGACAGCATGCTGTTAAACCTGAGCGGCGCACACTCGCCGTTCTTTACTCGCAATATTCTGATCCTCAAGGATAATGACGGGCATACCGGCGTGGGAGAAGTGCCGGGGGGCGAGAAAATCCGCCAGACGCTGGTCGACGCCGAGCCGCTGGTAGTGGGTAAAACGCTGGGTGAATATAAAAATGTGATGACCGCCGTGCGCCAGCAGTTTGCCGATCGCGATGCCGCAGGGCGCGGTTTACAAACCTTTGATCTGCGGACCACGATCCACGTGGTCACCGCGATCGAGGCGGCCATGCTCGACCTGCTCGGACAATACCTCAACGTCTCTGTGGCCTCGTTATTGGGCGACGGACAACAGCGTGACGCCGTTGAAATGCTGGGTTATTTATTCTACGTCGGCGATGCGGATAAAACCTCGTTGCCGTATCAGCGCGAACGTGACCAACGTAATGACTGGTATCGACTGCGCCACGAGGAAGCCTTGACCCCCGAGGCCGTGGTGCGCCTGGCCGAGGCCGCCTACGACCAGTATGGTTTTAATGACTTCAAACTCAAGGGCGGGGTATTACGCGGCAGCGAAGAAGCCGAGGCGGTGACGGCCCTGTCGCAGCGTTTCCCACAGGCGCGGATCACCCTCGATCCTAACGGTGCCTGGTCGCTGGATGAGGCGATCGGTTTAGGCAAGCAGCTACGAGATGTGTTGGCCTATGCCGAAGACCCGTGCGGCGCCGAGCAAGGATTCTCCGGGCGCGAAGATCATGGCTGAGTTTCGTCAGGCCACCGGCTTGCCTACCGCCACCAATATGATCGCTACCGACTGGCGGCAGATGGGCCATACTATTCAGTTGAAATCGGTGGACATTCCGTTGGCCGATCCGCATTTCTGGACCCTGCAAGGTTCGGTGCGGGTCGCGCAGATGTGCCACGAATGGGGACTCACCTGGGGCTCGCATTCTAACAACCATTTTGATATCTCGCTGGCGATGTTTACCCACGTTGCCGCCGCGGCACCGGGCAAAATAACCGCGATTGATACACACTGGATTTGGCAGGAGGGCAATCAGCGGCTCACCAAAGAACCGTTGCAGATCAAAGGCGGAATGGTCAAAGTGCCGGAACGTCCGGGGTTGGGCGTCGAGTTGGACACCGACCAGCTGATGAAAGCTCATCAACTCTATGAAAGCATGGGATTAGGCGCCAGGAATGACGCTGCCGGTATGCAGTTCTTAATCCCAGACTGGACGTTTGATCCTAAAAAACCGTGTTTAGTGAGATGACGGGGCTACACCCAGCCGTGAGCGGTTTTGTGCTGCGCACGGCTTTTGGTGCTTAGGGAAAAACCGGCAACTTAGGCTGAGGTCAAAAGCCCTTCCTTGTAGCATCATCTAATTATCTGAAATTACTGAAATAATCCCTTCACCCACGGAGGAAGGGACCGTTCAGCGTCGCGTAATTAACTGAAATTACTGGAATTATCCCCTCACCCACGGCGTGGGGGAGGGTTAGGGAGGGGGAGCTGGCGACTCGGAGCCAGGGAGAATACTTCTATATTTCAGTTGCTTGCTCCCCCATCCCAGCCTTCCCCCGCACGCGGAGGAAGGGGCCGTTCAATGTCGCGTAATTAACTGAAATTACTGGAATTGTCCCCTCACCCACGGCGTGGGGGAGGGTTAGGGTGGGGGAGCTGGCGACTCGGAGCCAGGGAGAATACTTCTATATTTCAGTTGCTTGCTCCCCCATCCCAGCCTTCCCCCGCACGCGGAGGAAGGGGCCGTTCAATGTCGCGTAATTAACTGAAATTACTGGAATTGTCCCCTCACCCACGGCGTGGGGGAGGGTTAGGGAGGGGGAACTGGCGACTCGGAGCCAGGGAGAATACTTCTATAGTTCAGTTGCTTGCTCCCCCATCCCAGCCTTCCCCCGCCCACGGAGGAAGGGGCCGTTCAATGTTGCGTAATTAACTGAAATTACTGGAATTATCCCCTCACCCACGGCGTGGGGGAGGGTTAGGGAGGGGGAGCTGGCGACTCGGAGCCAGGGAGAATACTTCTATATTTCAGTTGCTTGCTCCCCCATCCCAGCCTTCCCCCGAAAATCGGGTGAAGGGGCCGATCGGTGTCGTGTAATATTCTGAATTTTATTGATAAATTTAAATCTAAGCACTGAACAAACTTAAAAAATATCCGTTGAGGGAACGGTCCTTGACCGCCGCAGAGTTACCGGTTTTTCTTGTTAAGCTAATATTGGCGGCCTCAGGCCTACGCTGAGTGAGGGAAAGGGAGACATTTTTTGGCTCCCGACCGAAAGAAGGCAGCCCGCAGGGCCGTGGCCAACGCCACGCGCCGGAGTAACTGAAACGATCTGGTTATTTTGCACCTATCGAGTCGCGAGGGCAAAGGCACGGGAGTCCAGAGGGTATTTGCCTTGGAATACCCTTTGGGCGGTCTGGGCCGCAGCCCAGTAAGCGCAGCGCATGCATTTGACTTAAAAGCCGTGCGCAGCACATAAAGGCCGTGCGCAGCACATAAAAGCCGTGCGCAGCACAAATGTTGCCTCTAGATTTCCAATCTACCACCCCACCTTTACGTCACTGGCGCAGGGTTAAATACCGCCAGCGCATTGTGGATCCCCCACTGATCTGACCAGGTTTTCTTGCGGCCGCTGGCGATATCCAGAATAAAATGGAACAGCTCCCAGCCAACATCCTCTATGGTCGCGTCACCGGTCGCGATAGTCCCGGCGTTGATATCCATCAAATCAAACCAGCGGTTGGCCAGCGTGGTGCGAGTAGCCATCTTGATTACCGGTACCGCTATCAAGCCGTAAGGCGTGCCCCGGCCGGTGGTAAACACCTGCACGGTAATGCCCGATGCTACCTGCTGAGTTCCGCATACAAAATCACTGGCTGGGGTCGCGGCGTAAATCAGTCCGCGTTGCGTAGGGCGCTGGCCGGGAGAAAGGATTTCGGCAATCGCGCTGGTGCCCGATTTGGCGATAGAGCCTAGCGCTTTTTCGACCACGTTGGCTAAGCCGCCTTTTTTATTGCCCGGAGAAGGGTTAGCGCTGCGATCGGTCATGCCGCTGGCCAGATAGTTGTCGTACCACGCCATTTCCTCCAACAGGCGTTTGCCAACCTGCTCATTGGCCGCCCTTGGGGTCAGTAAGTGGATCGCGTCTCTTACCTCGGTAACCTCCGAAAACATCACCGTTGCGCCGCAGCGAACCAGTAAATCAGAGGCAAATCCCACTGCAGGATTAGCGGTGACGCCAGAGAACGCATCGCTGCCGCCGCACTGCGTCCCTACCACCAGATCCGAGGCTGGACAGGTCTCGCGCTGGCGTTTATTAAGCCGTTGCAGGTGAAAGTCGGCGACGGTCAGAATGTCGTCGACCATGGACTGGAAGCCGACGTGCTGCTCGTCTTGCAAACGCACAATTTTCACCTCATCCAGCGAGATTGCCTGCACGTCCGGGGTGCCTTGCAGCAGTTTTTCCGGCTGCAGTTTCTCACAACCCAGCCCGACGACCATGATTTCGCCGCCGAAGTTAGGATTAAGCGCCAGATTATGCAGGGTGCGAATGGGGATCACCGCCGCAGGGGCATTGATGGCCACGCCGCAGCCGTAAAGATGATTGAGTCCGACCACGCCATCAACGTTGGGATATTTTGGCAGCAGATCGCGTTCAATTATTTTCACCACGTAATCCACCACGCCAGCCACGCAGTGCACGCTGGTGGTGATCCCCAGCAGGTTCTTGGTGCCAACGCTGCCATCGGCATTGCGATAGCCCTCAAAGGTATAACCCTCGAGCGCGGGGAGTGACGGCGGGACGCGGGTGGCGAGCGGTAAACTTTCCAGTGCGGGAGCCAGCGGCAGTTCAACCACCGACTCGTCAATCCAGCCGCCTTGGGGAATATCGCGCATCGCATAACCGATGACTTCGCCGTAGCGAACGATATCCGCGCCGCGAAGAATAGCCGTCAGCGCCACTTTATGACCCTGAGGAATATGCTCCACCAGCTTCAGCCCGTCGGCGAACTGGGTTCCTGCGGGCAGGCCATTGTCATTGACAATAATCGCCACGTTGTCGTTGTGGTGAACTTTTATAAACAGGGGCTGGCGGGGGATTTCTTTAATGGCGGACATGAGCCTCTCCATCTGCGGGTATTTTGCCGGTTATTGCCAAAATTATAGGGGATGTCGAGGGCTATCTCATTATGCAACTGACCAGCTTTTAACCGGCGATAGGCTTTTTTCTCAGGCATTTGCGACACGCAAGGTGAGTTCCATCACCTTTTATTCAACGCTGTGGTAGGTGGCTGAATTAGTGTGATTCCTGTCCCATGCTGATGTGATATTGCAAAAAAATTCATGACTTTGTTACCCGGATTGTTGGGCGCTTGCACAGTGTCATTTATCGGGTCTGTTTTTATACTGAATTATCTAATCCTTAGCGCAGTTAACCTTGCAGGCAGAGGGTTACTTTATCAATGCCTGCTCCCACGATTGAGGTTCCGTATGAGTAATCAAGTGTTCCCAAACCGCTTACGTCAGGATTTACTGGCAGGAAAAACGCTGATTGGCTGCTGGTCTGCCTTGTCTAATCCGATTTCGACCGAGGTGTTAGGGCTGGCCGGTTTTGATTGGCTATTGCTCGACGGCGAACATGCGCCGAACGATATTTCCAGCTTTGTGGTCCAACTTATGGCGCTTAAAAACAGTAAAAGTGCCCCGGTTGTGCGGCCACCGACCAATGAGCCGGTGATTATCAAGCGTCTGCTGGATATCGGTTTTGCCAACTTCTTGATCCCTTACGTTGAAACTCGTGAGCAGGCCGAGCTTGCCGTGGCGGCAACTCGCTATCCTCCGCTAGGCATTCGCGGAGTGTCGGTTTCGCACCGCGGCAATATGTTTGGCACCGTGCCGGACTATTTAGCACAGGCCAATGACAATATCAGCGTGATGGTGCAGATAGAAAGCCAGGTGGGCATTGATAATCTTGATGATATCGCCTCCGTTGAGGGCATCGACAGTCTCTTTGTTGGGCCTAGCGACCTTGCCGCCGCGCTGGGGCATCTGGGCAATGCCGGGCATCCCGAAGTGCAGTCGGCCATTAAATATATTCTCGATCGTGCCAAGGCCCACGGCAAACCTAGCGGAATTCTGGCACCGGTTGAAGCCGATGCCCGCCGCTACATTGAATGGGGTGCAACCTTTGTGGCCGTCGGCAGCGACCTGGGCGTATTCCGCGCAGGGACTCAGGCCTTGTACGACCGTTTCACCCAGTAAGGGTGATTGGGCAGATAAACCAAATTTCAGCAAATAATCAGAGGGCAATCGCATGAAAATCGGATTTATTGGCTTGGGGATCATGGGCAAACCGATGAGTAAAAACCTGCTTAAAGCAGGCTATTCAGTGGTAATTTTGGACCATCATAAAGATACCACCGACGAACTGGTTGCTGCCGGAGCTGAAAAGGCTGACACGCCAAAAGCCGTTGCCGCACAGAGCGATATCATTATTACGATGCTGCCAAACTCCCCGCAGGTAAAAGACGTTGCCCTCGGGGAAAACGGCATTATCGCCGGCGCGAAAGAGGGCGCTATTCTGATCGATATGAGCTCGATAGCCCCGCTGGCCAGTCGTGAAATCAGCGAAGCGTTGGCGGTTAAAAAAATATTGATGCTTGATGCGCCGGTCAGCGGCGGTGAACCGAAAGCGATAGAGGGAACCTTGTCGGTAATGGTTGGCGGTGATAAAGCTATTTTCGACAAGTGCTATGAAGTGTTGAAATCGATGGCCGGTTCAGTGGTTCATACCGGCGATATCGGTGCCGGAAACGTCACCAAGCTCGCCAATCAGGTGATTGTTGCGCTAAATATTGCTGCTATGTCGGAAGCGCTGGTGCTGGCCACCAAGGCGGGGGTAGATCCCGACCTGGTCTATCAGGCCATTCGCGGCGGGTTGGCGGGCAGTACGGTATTGGATGCCAAAGCGCCGATGGTGATGGATCGTAATTTTAAGCCGGGCTTTAGAATCGATCTGCATATCAAGGATCTGGCAAACGCGTTGGATACCTCGCATGAGATCGGTGCGCAACTGCCTCTCACGGCGGCGGTGATGGAAATTATGCAGGCACTGCGGGCCGACGGTCACGGGCAGTCTGACCACAGCGCCATTGCGCGCTATTATGAAAACTTGGCCAAGGTCGAGGTCACGCGGTAAATATCGGCAATCAGCACCGTGCTGGGCGGTGCTAATAAATAGTTTATAACTCATTATAACAGCACGCATTTTCACAGTTTTGCGGATTGTTTCTGAAAAGTGGATTGTTTCTGAGAGTCGCTAACTTATGAAAATAGTCATCGCACCGGATTCATTTAAAGAGAGCCTGTCCGCACTGGACGTGGCGAAAGCAATTGAGAGCGGTTTTCGAGAAATTTTTCCCGATGCCGAATACGTCAAGCTTCCGGTTGCCGACGGCGGTGAAGGCACCGTAGAGGCGATGGTAGCGGCTACCGGAGGGCGGGTGGTTGCCGCCACGGTCACCGGGCCGCTTGGAGAACCGATCGACGCCTTCTTTGGCCTGTCGGGCGATGAAAGCATTGCCTTTATTGAAATGGCAGCGGCCAGCGGCTTGGAAAGCGTGCCGCCGTCGCAGCGTAACCCGCTTAAAACCACCTCTTATGGCACCGGCGAACTGATAAAAGCGGCCCTCGATCACCGGGTTAAGCACTGCATCATCGGCATTGGCGGCAGCGCAACCAACGACGGCGGTGCCGGAATGGTGCAGGCGCTCGGCGCTCGGCTGTTAACTAAGCAGGGTGAGGAGATAGGCTACGGCGGTGGCGAGTTGGTCAGGCTGCAAAAGATCGACCTCAGCGGGCTGGACAAACGTATTAAAGACTGTCGTTTTGAAGTGGCCTGCGATGTGACGAACCCGCTGACCGGAGAGCGAGGCGCGACGGCGATTTTTGGTCCACAAAAGGGCGCAACGCCGGAGATGATTACCCAGCTCGACGGCTATTTACTTCACTATGCCGAGGTGATTAAAAGGGATCTCGGGGTCGAGATTAATGATATTCCCGGTGCCGGGGCGGCCGGTGGCATGGGCGCGGCGCTGTACGGTTTTTGCCACGCCGAGCTGCGTCAGGGTATCGATATTGTCACCGAGGCGCTGGGGCTGGAGGCCCTGGTCAAAGACGCGTCGCTGGTTATCACCGGTGAGGGGCGTATCGACAGCCAGAGTATTAACGGCAAGGTGCCGATCGGCGTAGCGCGGGTGGCTAAACGCTATAATAAACCGGTGATTGCGATAGGCGGTAGCCTGACTCAAGATGTCGACGTGGTGTTCGATCACGGCCTGGATGCGGTATTTAGCGTCCTCTACCGCATCTGTACGTTGGAAGAAGCGCTAGAGCAGGCGGCGGATAATCTGCGCAAATCGGCCCGCAACATTGCGGCCACTATTCGTCTAGCACAAAAGTTGTAATTGCCTGTCTGACAAGGTGTTAATGCCTTTAAATCTGGGCCTTGAGAGGAAGATATCGGTTTTTTAAATCCTCCTCTTGTCGCGTCCTGAAAGCGGTTTATTCCTGCAAGTTTTTGCGTTAGCTTTGAGGTCACTTTGTTAAAGAGAACTCATCATGTCAGAGAATTTTTTCGCCAGCCAACCGGCAAATTCGCATACTAAAGGACTGGGCCTGCTGGCCGACGATGCCCGCTTGGGTGATATCGCCGCACAAGGCTGGAATATCTTGCAGGAGCAGGTCAGCCTGCCGGTAGCCGTGCTTTCTGAAGAAAAAATTGAGCATAATCTGGCATGGATGCAGCAGTTTATCGATCGTTACCAGGTGAAGCTGGCCCCGCACGGTAAAACTACCATGAGCCCGGAGCTGTTTCAGATGCAGCTCGATGCCGGTGCCTGGGGAATTACGCTGGCGACCGCGCCGCAGGTTGATGCCGCCTTTGCCCACGGCGTGCGTAAGTTTCTGATGGCCAACCAGCTTGTCGGCAAGGGCAATATGGCGATTATCGCCAACCTGATGCGCCAGGATGCCGATGTTGAGTTCGTCTGTATCGTCGATTCTGCCGATAACGTGGATGCGCTGGGTGAGTATTTCGCCGCCGCCGGGTTAACCCTGCGCCTGTTGCTGGAGTATGGCGTGGTGGGCGGGCGAACCGGTATTCGTCACGAGTTGCAAGAGCGCGCGGTACTTGAGGCCGTGGCCCGCTGGCCGCGATCGCTGTCGCTGGTCGGCGTGGAGATTTACGAAGGCGTGTTGAATGAGGAGGCGCCAATTCGCAGCTTCTTGCAACACGTCCTTGGCAGGACCAGGGCACTGGCCGAGGCCGGGCATTTTAAAGAAACCGAGGTGGTGCTTTCCGGTGCAGGCTCTGCGTGGTATGACGTAGTGGCCGAAGAGTTTTGCCGCGGCGCTGAGCATCTTGACGCCGCCGAACGCTATCGCCTTGACGTTATACTGCGTCCGGGATGCTATTTAACCCACGACGTCGGGGCCTATCGTCACGCGGCCGATCGCATTAAACAGAGTAATCCGGTCGCCCGTGAGATGAATTTCAGCCTGCTGCCCGCGCTGCAAGTGTGGGCCTACGTACAGTCGCTGCCCGAGCCTGGGCGTGCCATTATCGGCCTCGGCAAGCGCGATACCTCATCAGATGCCGGATTCCCGGTCGCCAGCAGCCATTATCGCCCGCAGACCCGCGACGTTCAGGGCTATGGCGCGGTAGTCCCGGCACCCGAAGACTGGAAAATCTTTGCCATGATGGACCAGCATGCGTTTATGTCGATCCCGGAAAATGCCGATATCAGAGTGGGTGACATGCTGGCCTTTGATATTTCGCACCCGTGTCTGACCTTCGACAAGTGGCGACAGCTGTTACTGATCAACGAGCAGTATGATGTGACCTCCGCCGTCACCACATGGTTCTAATCACCGTTATCTTTCACACCGCAGATGCGTTGGCTTCCCTCACTCACCCCAGTCACTTACTGGTGTAAGCTCCTGGGGATTCGTTCGGTTGCCGCCTTCCTGCAGCGCGAAATCTATTGCTCTACTACACCGCAGATGCGTTGGCTTCCCTCACTCACCCCAGTCGCTTACTGGTGTAAGCTCCTGGGGATTCGTTCGGTTGCCGCCTTCCTGCAGCGCGAAATCTATTGCTCTAAACGCAGCTGCGTTTTGGCTTCGCGGGTGACGTTGTCGATTTCGTCGAGCAGCTCTAGCCATTCAGGCTCTAGCTCCTCGAGGGTGACGTTTTTACGCAGCTGTTGTTCAATATACAAACACAGCTGTTTTAAGCGCGGGACGCCGCTGTAGCTACAGCTGCCGTGCAGTTTGTGGATCAGCGCTAAAATAGTCTCATCCTCCTGGCCCTGTAACACGGCGTTCACGCGGTCAGATACCTCGGGCAGAAAATCCACCAGCATCTGCAGCAGATCGTTGGCCAGCGCTTCCTTATTGGCCGACTGACGCAGCGCCAGCGACCAATCCAGCGTTTTAGGCGTATCGCCCGCAGCGGCATGCTCTTCTGGCGCGACGGCGCTACTCTGCGTCAGGTTTTGCAAGCGGTTCAGCGCGGGGTGATAGCGCTCAAGCACCCCTTTTAGCATCCCTTCGTCGATAGGTTTCGACAGATAATCATCCATGCCGGCTTTGATAAACTGCTCTATTTCCCCGCTGAGCGAGTGCGCGGTCACGGCAACAATCGGCGTGTTGTAATGATGCGGCAGCCGGTGGATCAGCTCGCTGGTGCGAATGCCGTCAATATTCGGCATTTGGATGTCCATCAAAATCACGTCCATATCGACGCTCTTCGCTAGCTCAATCGCCTCTTCGCCGCTGTGGCACAGCAGCGTGGTGTCGACCAGCTCTTCCAGCAGCGTGCCAATCAGTTTCAGGTTGGCTGGATTATCATCGACCGCCATCACGGTCATCGGCAGTCGCTGCACCCGCGAACTGTCGTCTTCGATAAATGTCGCCTTATTTTGAAGCAGGTAAGGCATCAGCCGCACGCTGGAAACCGGCTTGTTCAGGCAGGCATAAACCCCTCTGGTCTTTAACTGTTCGGCGAATATCTGCAATTGGCTGGGCAACGCCAAAATCAGCCGATCGCACTGGCCAAGCAACTGCAGCAGCCGTTCTTCATAGTCCTGAAGATGATGATTAAGGCGAACGGGCATGCCGTAAATAATAAAATCATAATGCTCGTCGGGCAGCAGGGCCTGGCTGGTGCGATGAATAACCTCAAGCGGTGTGCGGGAGAGGATTTCCTTCACCGCCTTGGTCGCCGTGGGATTAGCCTCAATGTAAGCCAGTCTTTTGCCGCTCAGGCTAGCCATGGAAGCGGGGCGCTGATGATGATTTTTGTTTAGCTCAAGCGCGACGTGGAACCAGAAGGTTGAGCCGCGATTTAGCTGGCTGTAGAAGCTGATATCGCCGCCCATCTCTTTGACCAGCCGCTGGGTAATCACCAGCCCCAGGCCGGTTCCGCCGTGGCGTCGGGTAATGCTGGCATCCGCCTGGCGGAAGGCCTGAAAAAGCTGTGCCTGCTGGCGCTCGGTAATGCCAATACCGGTATCGTGAAACTGCATCTCCAGTTCGACCTGCTTGTCGTTTTGCGAGCGCAGTTCCACATTGATATCAATATTGCCATTTTCGGTGAACTTAATCGCATTTCCCAGTAAGTTAGTCACCACCTGCTGCAACCGCATCGGATCGCCCAGCACGAATTCCGGCACGCCGTTTTGCACGTTGATGGTCAGCTCGAGGCCCTTGTCGTGGGCACTTTGCGCCAGTAACACCACGACCTCATCGAGCATTTCGCGCAGTGAGAAGGGGATGTGCTCTAACACCAGCTTGCCGGCTTCCAGCTTGGAGAAATCCAGCACGTCATTAATGATGGTCAGCAGATTATTAGCAGAGCGATCTATCGTTTGCAGATAATCGGTTTGCGTAGGGGAAAGCTGGGTTTTCAGCGTTTGGCGGGTAAAACCAATAACGCCGTTGAGCGGGGTACGCAGCTCGTGCGACATATTAGCCAGAAACTCGGATTTAATGCGTGCGGCTTCCTGCGCGCGCTTCTTGGCCAGATCTAGCTCAACGTTCTGGATCTCCATCTGCTCCAGCGTTTCGCGCAGATCGGAGGTTGCCTGATCGATATTATGCTGCATTTCCTCATGATAGGCGGTAAGTGACATCGCCATCGAGTTAATGCCGTTTTTCAACATGCTGAGTTCGCCTAGCATGTCGCCTTCGACCCGGCTGTCGAGCTGGCCGCGACGGATGCGATCGACGGTGTTAACCATATTACGAATAGGCGCGGTCACGTCGCGCACCAGGCGATAGGCAAACAGCATGGCGAGGCCCAGGCATAATAACAGCAGCATGGTTGAGACGAACGCCTCCTGATACTGCTGCAGGCGAACCGACGAGAGATCCAATTCAATGGAGATATAACCCAGATTACGATTGCCGGACTCGAGGAAGGTATTGTCATCGGCGGAGGTGTGATTTTCTGCCAGAATAGGCGTGCGCAGGATCAGTGAGTCCCCCGAACGCAGCAGGGTCAGCTCTTTTGGCATAGGATCGCCGGTTTTAATCTGCATCAGCGTGGTGTCACGCTGGGAGTTCGACGACGCGAACAGCAGGTTGTTGCCGTCGTAAACGCTAATCGCCCGCACAATATCGGAATGGGTGCGGTGCAAACGATCGATCAACCGGGTAATGGGCGCTCGTTCACGAAATGTCATCCCATACTCACTGGCCACCGCCAACGGTTCTATAATACTGGCACCCGAATCGATCAGCTGATTCTGCAACTCGCTGTAACGGTGCACCACAAAAAAGGTGCTGAGCAGCAAACCGATCATTAACGTCGGCGCCAGAATCAAAATCATCATCCTTGCCCGCAGGCTATATTTGGTCATGAGGTTCCAATGTGGGAGAATTGGTAGCAGAGTTCGAGTAAGCGTAAATAAAGTTGTTGCCTTGCAGCCATGCCGGTGTCGAAATGTATAGACTATATCAACCCATCTGCCAACGGCATTGGCCTGATTCTACTATTCTGGCCGCTGCCTGACGACCCGGCAGAGGACGGGATTAATAACATTGGCCACAAACCTGGCGCGAAGTTTGCTTCAGGTCTACTTTAAGGTGGCGACAGGTTTGCTGGGTCGGGAGACGGCAACGCGAATTGTCAGGATAGAAGAAGCTGCTAAAATAGATGCCCGCGTAGTGGAAGCAAAAGCTTAAGTACGGTGGGTATACCAGAAACGTAGGGAGTGGTTATGGTTGCGGTACGAAGTGCACATTTGAATACGGCTGGCGAATTTGCGCTTGACGAGTGGATCACGACTCTAGGCATCTCCAGCCAGGAATCATGTGAGCGTTTAGCCGCGACGTGGCGCTACTGCGAACAACAAACTCAGGGGCATCCCGATGCCTCGCTGCTGCTTTGGCGCGGCCTGGAAATGGTCGAAATCCTCTCTACGCTCAGCATGGATAACGACAGCATGCGGGCGGCGCTGCTTTTCCCGCTGGTCGATGAGAACGTCATCGACGAAGACACGCTGACCAAGGACTTCGGGAAAGAAATCACCTATCTGGTGCACGGCGTGCGCGATATGGACGCCATTCGCCAGCTAAAAGCCACTCATAACGACTCCATGGGGTCGGAGCAGGTCGATAACGTTCGCCGCATGCTGCTGGCGATGGTCGAAGATTTCCGCTGCGTGGTCCTCAAGCTGGCCGAACGTATTGCCCACCTCCGCGAAGTCAAAGACGCGCCGGAAGAAGAGCGCGTGCTGGCGGCCAAAGAATGTACCAACATCTACGCGCCTTTGGCCAACCGCCTCGGTATTGGTCAGTTAAAATGGGAGCTGGAGGATTTCTGCTTCCGTTATCTGCACCCTGACGAATACAAGCGTATCGCTAAGCTGCTGCACGAGCGTCGCATCGACCGGGCGCAATACATTGATGACTTCGTCTCGACCGTGCGTAACGCGATGGCGGAAGAGGGCATCAAGGTCGACGTTTACGGGCGACCGAAACATATCTACAGCATCTGGCGCAAGATGCAGAAAAAGTCCCTGTCGTTCGACGAACTTTTTGACGTGCGCGCCGTGCGCGTGGTGGTTGAACGTCTGCAGGACTGCTATGCCGCGCTGGGGATCGTCCATACCCATTTCCGCCACCTGCCCGACGAGTTTGACGACTATGTCGCCAACCCGAAGCCTAACGGCTATCAGTCTATCCACACCGTGGTGCTTGGCCCGCGCGGTAAAACGCTCGAGGTGCAGATCCGTACCCGACAGATGCACGAAGACGCAGAACTGGGCGTCGCGGCGCACTGGAAATACAAAGAAGGCACCGCGGTAGTCGGCGGTCGCAGCGGCGGCTACGAGGGTCGTATCGCCTGGCTGCGTAAGCTTATCGCCTGGCAGGAAGAGATGGCGGACTCGGGCGAGATGCTCGACGAGGTGCGCAGTCAAGTATTCGACGACCGCGTGTATGTCTTTACCCCAAAAGGCGACGTGGTCGATTTACCTACCGGCTCAACGCCGCTGGACTTTGCCTATCACATTCACAGCGACGTGGGTCACCGCTGCATCGGCGCCAAAATTGGGGGCCGCATCGTGCCGTTCTCCTATCAGCTGCAGATGGGCGACCAGATCGAGATCATTACCCAGAAGCATCCGAATCCTAGCCGCGACTGGCTGAACCCGAGTCTCGGCTATATTACCACCAGCCGCGGGCGTTCGAAGATCCAGAACTGGTTCCGCAAGCAGGATCGCGATAAGAATATTATTGCCGGTAAGCAAATTCTCGACGACGAGCTTGAACGTCTGGATATTACGCACAAAGATGCGGAAAAACTGCTGCTGCCACGCTATAACTTCAACTCGCTCGACGAGCTGTTGGCGGCGATTGGCAACGGTGATATTCGCCTGAATCAGATGGCGAATTACCTGCAGTCGCAGCTGAAAAAACCGAGTGCCGAAGAGCTTGACGAAGAGGCGCTGCGCCAGCTGACGCAGAAAACTACTCGTGCTCCGCTGCGCGGCGGTTCTAAAGAAAACGGTCGCGTAGTGGTCGAGGGCGTGGGCAATCTAATGCACCACATCGCCCGCTGCTGCCAGCCGATCCCTGGTGACGAGATCATCGGATTTATCACCCAGGGCCGGGGCATTTCAATCCACCGTGCCGACTGCGATCAGCTTGAAGACCTCAAATCGCACGCGCCTGAACGCATCGTCGATGCGGTCTGGGGCGAGAGCTATTCTAGCGGCTACTCGCTGGTCCTGCGCGTGGTGGCTACCGACCGCAGCGGCCTGCTGCGAGACATCACCACTATCCTGGCCAACGAGAAAGTTAACGTACTGGGCGTGGCGAGCCGCAGCGATACCAAAAACATGCTGGCGACCATCGACATGGACATCGAGATCTACAATCCGCAGGTCCTGAGCCGGGTTATCGCTAAACTTAACCAACTGCCTGACGTAATAGAAGCCAAGCGTCTCCACGGAAGCTAATCCTCATAGTCCTTGCCGCTGCAGGGGCGTTGGTTCGCCCGCATTACTGACTGATGTCAGCGATGCGGGATGCGCTCGCTTGCAGCAGCATCAATGGCTTAGAGGATCATTGTAATAAAATTTTGGAATAATCAGATGACTTCACTCCCTTTGCAGCGCCTGCTGTCAATGATGAAAACCCTGCGCGATCCCAATGGCGGTTGTCCGTGGGACAAGGCGCAGAGTTTCGAGACTATCGCCCCTTACACCCTGGAAGAAACCTATGAGGTGTTGGATGCCATTCAGCGTCAGGACTTCGGCGACCTGCGCGACGAGCTGGGCGACTTGCTGTTCCAGGTGGTGTTTTATGCCCAGATGGGCAGCGAGCAGGGCCTGTTCGATTTTGACGATATCTGTAGCGCGATTTCAGACAAACTGGAGCGTCGCCATCCGCATATCTTCAACGTCGAACAGTCCGGTGTAAAACAGGACAAAGACCAGGCTCAGGTGCTGCTGGACTGGGAAAAGGGCAAAATCCAGGAGCGGGCAGACAAGGCGCTGTACTCGGCGCTAGACGATATTCCCGCCACGCTTCCCGCGCTGATGAAGGCACATAAAATACAGAAACGCTGCGCCAACGTCGGTTTTGACTGGGACACGCTGGGACCGGTGCTCGATAAGGTCTATGAAGAAATTGACGAAGTGATGTTCGAGGCCAGGCAGGCGGTGGTCGATCAGGAGAAATTGGGTGAAGAAATCGGTGATTTGCTGTTTGCCACCGTCAATCTCTCACGACATCTGGGCCACAAGGCTGAAAGCGCCCTTCAGGCTGCTAACATCAAGTTTGAGCGCCGTTTTCGTCAGGTTGAGCAGATCATTCACGACCGCGGTTTGAGCATGGAAGACGCCAGCCTCGAGCAGATGGAAGACGCCTGGCAGCAGGTCAAGCAGGGCGAGAAATCCGCCACAAAATAAATCCGATCTCATGCTGTTCGGTATCAAAACCGGGTCATTAGGCGCTGCTAACCTAGCTCAGGCTGAGGAGTTTGCGCCAAACTGTGAAAATTTAATAAATTGAATTATAACGCGTTTTTTTATCGACCTGGCACGGCTTTTATTAAAAATAATCATGTAGTTAACTGTATTTAAAGATAATTTTATTGCTGGCGTCCGGTGCAATCACCTAATGGGGCGTAATAACATTAACTGGCGAAGAGAGTAAAACGATCGTTTGTGAGGCAAGGAAGGTTCGGGTATACTATTTTCCCGTCTTGGTTCTTCCATCGTCTTTAAACCTAACCTCTCAGGTTCAGCATGACAACTAACTATATTTTTGTGACCGGCGGGGTTGTATCCTCTCTGGGTAAAGGCATTGCCGCAGCCTCTCTGGCGGCTATTCTCGAAGCCCGTGGTTTGAACGTTACCATCATGAAACTCGATCCGTATATCAACGTCGATCCGGGTACCATGAGTCCGACCCAGCACGGTGAAGTCTTCGTAACCGAAGATGGCGCTGAAACAGATCTCGATCTGGGTCACTACGAACGTTTCATTCGCACCAAAATGACCCGCCGTAACAACTTTACTACCGGTCGTATTTACTCCGACGTCCTGCGCAAAGAGCGCCGTGGCGATTATCTCGGCGCGACCATTCAGGTCATCCCACACATCACTAACGCCATCAAAGAACGCATCATTGAAGGCGGCGAAGGTCATGACGTGGTACTGGTTGAAATCGGCGGCACCGTCGGTGACATCGAGTCCCTGCCATTCCTCGAAGCGATCCGCCAGATGGCGGTTGACGTAGGCCGTGAGCACACGCTGTACATGCACCTGACTCTGGTGCCTTACATGGCAGCTGCCGGCGAAGTCAAAACCAAGCCAACTCAGCACTCCGTTAAAGAACTGCTGTCTATCGGTATTCAGCCAGACGTGCTGATCTGCCGTTCAGACCGCCCGGTTCCGGCTAACGAACGTGCAAAAATTGCACTGTTCTGTAACGTGCCAGAGAAAGCGGTTATCTCTCTAAAAGACGTTGATTCAATTTATAAAATCCCGGCGCTATTGAAATCACAGGGCCTGGACGATTATATTTGTAAACGATTTAACCTGAGCTGCAAAGAGGCCGATCTGGCCGAGTGGGAACAGGTTATCTACGAAGAAGCCAATCCGGGCGGCGAAGTAAACATTGGTATGGTCGGTAAATACACCGAGCTGCCAGATGCTTACAAATCGGTTATCGAAGCGTTGAAGCACGCGGGCCTGAAAAATCGCCTGAGTGTGAACATCAAGCTGATCGATTCGCAGGATGTCGAAACCCGTGGCGTCGAAGTGCTGAAAGATCTCGATGCTATCCTGATCCCAGGCGGTTTCGGCTATCGCGGCGTAGAAGGCAAGTTGATGACTGCGCGTTTTGCGCGTGAAAACAACATTCCTTACCTGGGCATCTGCCTGGGTATGCAGGTCGCGCTGATTGAGTTTGCCCGCAACGTAGTGGGTATGGACAATGCGAACTCGACAGAATTCGTGCCAGACTGTAAGTTCCCTGTCGTGGCACTGATTACCGAATGGCGCGATGAAGACGGTAACGTCGAAGTACGTTCCGAAGAAAGTGACCTGGGCGGTACCATGCGCGTAGGTGGCCAACAATGCCACCTGACCGACGGTAGCCTGGTCCGTGAGATGTACGGCGAACCTACGATAGTTGAACGTCATCGCCACCGTTATGAAGTAAACAACATGCTGCTCAAGCCCATTGAAGAAGCGGGTTTACGCATAGCCGGTCGCTCTGGCGATAAGCAACTGGTGGAAATTATCGAGCTGCCAGACCATCCGTGGTATGTAGCTTGCCAGTTCCATCCAGAATTTACGTCAACGCCGCGTGATGGTCATCCGTTGTTTGCAGGCTTTGTGAAGGCAGCCGGTGAGTATCAGAAGCGTCAGGTAAAATAAAATATAGGGCCCACCGCGGGCCGCGGGAATGCCGCCCGCGGTGGAGTCTGAAGCTTTAGTTAACTTGTACTGAGGAAATCCTAATGTCCAAAATCGTTAAAGTGCTCGGTCGTGAAATCATCGACTCCCGTGGTAACCCTACTGTAGAAGCTGAAGTTCATCTTGAAGGCGGTTTCGTTGGTCTGGCTGCTGCGCCATCAGGTGCATCAACGGGTTCACGCGAAGCTCTGGAACTGCGTGACGGTGATAAATCTCGTTTTCTGGGTAAAGGCGTAACTAAAGCGGTTGACGCAGTCAACGGTCCTATCGCTCAGGCTCTGCAAGGCAAAGATGCAAAAGATCAGGCTAACATCGATAAAGTAATGATCGAGCTTGACGGTACTGAAAACAAATCCAAATTTGGTGCTAACGCAATTCTGGCCGTTTCTCTGGCCGCCGCTAAAGCCGCCGCTGCTTCTAAAGGTCTGCCACTGTACGCACACATTGCGGAACTGAACGGCACGCCGGGCAAATATTCTATGCCACTGCCAATGATGAACATCATCAACGGTGGTGAGCACGCCGACAATAACGTCGACATTCAAGAGTTCATGATCCAGCCTGTTGGCGCGAAAACCCTGAAAGAAGCCGTGCGTATCGGTTCTGAAGTGTTCCACACCCTGGCAAAAGTTTTGAAATCAAAAGGCATGGGTACCGCGGTAGGTGACGAGGGTGGCTACGCTCCAAACCTGGGTTCCAACGCAGAAGCGCTGGCCGTTATCGCTGAAGCGGTAAAACTGGCGGGTTACGAGCTGGGTAAAGACATTACTCTGGCGATGGACTGTGCAGCCTCTGAGTTCTACAAAGACGGTAAGTACGTTCTGGCTGGCGAAGGCAACAAAGCCTACACCTCTGAAGAGTTCACTCACTTCCTGGAAGACCTGACCAAGCAGTATCCAATCGTTTCTATCGAAGACGGTCTGGACGAATCTGACTGGGCTGGCTTCGCTTACCAGACTAAAGTGCTGGGCGACAAAATCCAGCTGGTGGGCGACGACCTGTTCGTTACCAACACCAAGATCCTGAAAGAAGGCATCGATAAAGGCATCGCGAACTCTATCCTGATCAAATTCAACCAGATCGGTTCTCTGACCGAAACTCTGGCGGCGATTAAGATGGCTAAAGATGCGGGCTACACTGCCATCATCTCTCACCGTTCAGGCGAGACTGAAGACGCCACTATCGCTGATCTGGCGGTCGGTACCGCAGCGGGCCAAATCAAAACCGGTTCAATGAGCCGTTCTGACCGCGTTGCTAAGTACAACCAGCTGATCCGTATCGAAGAAGCGTTGGCGGTACAGGGCACACCTGCTCCGTTCAACGGTTTGAAAGAAGTTAAAGGCCAGTAATTACTGAACCTTGCTTCACAAAACCCGCTGCGGCGGGTTTTTTAATTGGTGCAGTATAAGATGTCTGCGATAATAACCGTTGGTTCCTTAAATTCTGAGATAAGCATGCAGTACCCGATTAACGAGATGTTCGAAACCCTGCAAGGGGAAGGCTATTTTACCGGCGTGCCGGCTATTTTTATTCGCCTACAGGGCTGCCCGGTGGGTTGCAGCTGGTGCGATACGAAACACACCTGGGAAAAATTTGCCGATCGTGAAGTCGATATGCAGCGTATCCTGGTTAAAACCGAAGAGACCGACGCCTGGGGCAATGCCAGCGCCGAGCAGCTTCATCAGCTGATCAACAATCAGGGATGGACGGCGAGTCATATCGTGATCACCGGCGGTGAGCCGTGCATTTATGACCTGCAGCCGCTGACCGAGCTGCTGGAAGCGCAGGGTTACAGCTGCCAGATTGAAACTAGCGGCACCCATGAAGTACGCTGTTCGACCAAAACCTGGGTAACGGTTTCACCCAAGGTGAACATGCGTGGCGGATACGACATTCTGCCGCAGGCGCTGCAGCGCGCCGATGAGATTAAGCATCCGGTGGCACGTCAGCGTGATATCGATGCGTTGGAAGCGTTGCTTGCGACGCTGAGTGACGCTAAGGCACGGATTATTGCCCTGCAGCCGATTAGCCAGAAAGATGACGCGACGAAACTGTGTATTGCGACCTGTATTGCCAAGAACTGGCGACTGTCCATGCAGACCCATAAATATTTAAATATTGCTTAATATTTTTATTTATCAACACAGTAGCGGCGATGCTTCACTCACCCTTGTCACTGTGACAAGGGTTATGACCATTGAGCTTTTGGGTAGGGCTTACAGCAAATAGCCTGGCGGGAAGGCAGGTTAGCCGCGATAAACGCAGCCGGCGGTGCAGGTTTCTTTGATACGCACCGCGCTCAGCAGCGGCAACTGGGGTTTCATCTTGTTCCAGATCCACTCGGCGAGCACTTCGCTGGTTGGATTCTCAAGGCCTGGGATATCATTAAGATAATAGTGATCCAGGCTATCGAGCGTCGGAGCAAACGCCGCTTTAAGCTCGGCGAAATCCATTACCCAGCCGGTATGCGCATCGACTTCACCGGTAATTTCTAAACGCACCGCAAAAGAGTGCCCGTGCAGGCGGCCGCATTTGTGCCCAGCCGGAACGTGAGGCAGGTGATGAGCGGCTTCGAACATAAAATCTTTAAATAATGTAGTGGTCATGACACTGTCTCGTTGACTGCAAAAAACGCGGCATATTAACGGAAAGCGGCCCGTTACGCCATGAGTTATCTGCTCTTTGAATAGTCAGTTATTGTACTTTGGTGTATTTACTCTGCATGACCCGATGACTTACATTGAGAGCGTTAGAACTAACCTATTGAGATAGTGAATGATTAGAGCGCTGCGTTTAGCCGTTTTGTTGCTGGTTTTTTCTGCAACAGTTAAAGCCGATAATTCATCGACGACGAACACCTTGCCTGCGGCGACCGATGCCGCGGCGACAAGTACCGGTGCCCCTGCAGCACCGACACCCGCGGCTGCATCCTCGACGGCACCCGTAGCACCAACGCCCGCAGTTCAATCCTCAACGGCCCCCGCAGCACCGACATCTGCGGCTGAACCCTCGACGGCACCCGTAGCACCGACGTCTGGGGTTGCACCGGCCGATGCGCCGTCTGTTAAAGCGGCGACTGCGAAGGCTCCGGCGGCTAAAGCACAGTCGCCCAAGGCTGCCGTTAAACCCAGCGCTATAGTGTTAAAAACGCTGGCCGACGGCACGGGCAGCTTCTCTTTCCCGATCGGGGCGAATAAGAAGCCGCTTGAGGTCTTTGTCTATCAGCCCGCCGGTACCGATGCCAATACGCCAATTATTATGGCGATGACCGGTATCGATCGTAATGCGGCGTCCTTTCGCAACGACTGGATCAAGGTGGCGGATCAGTATCATTTCCGCATCGTCGTGCCGCGCTTCACCGAGCAGGATTTCCCCGGCAGCTACGGATATCCTTTAGGTAATATTCAGGATCCTAAAACGCACCGCCGCCTGCCGAAAGCGCAGTGGGGATTTACGCTGGTCAATGATATCTTCAGCGCTATGCGCCAGCAGCATCTCACGACACAGAGCCAGTATTATCTGTTTGGCAGCAGCGCGGGCTGTCAGTTTGTGCACCGCATGCTGACGCTGCTCCCTCAGGCGCAGGTTAAAGCTGCCATCTGCGCGGCGGCGGGCTGGTGGACGCTGCCGGATACCGATCAGCGCTGGCCTTACGGTCTACGCGCGTCGCCGGTCAAAGTCGACCAAACCCAGCTGGCGGCTTACTTTGCCAAACCGCTACTGATCGCCGTCGGCAACAGCGATGACGATGCGGAGAATCGCCTGTTGCGTCACTCGAAAGGCGCGATGGCACAGGGCACTAATCGTTTAGACCGCGCGGAGAACTTCTTTACCACCTCCCAGCAGCAGGCTGAGCAAAACTATATGCCGTTTAACTGGCATTTTGTTGCGCTGCCCGACGTGGGCAATAGTGACAGCCGAATGGCGATTTACGCCGCCGGTCAGTTCTCACGCTTCGAACAGCAGCACCAATTTAACCCGTAACGGCCCGTTCTGCTTAAGGCAAGCCGGTGAAGATATAGAGTTTTTTAGCCCCGCCAATGCGGGGCTTTCTCATTTATAGGCCCGTTTCTATTAATAACTCATAACCCTATTTTTTTTATTAGTTATTTCAGTAGCCTATAAACGCCGCTTTACCACTTTTAGCGATTGATTCTATCTGAAAAAACACTTAGTCATTATGGTTATTTAATATTCCCATCACTTATTTAATTGTTATGATCCGGCTGGTTAACCTTACAAGCTATCAAACTCTTAACCATATAACGGCCCATTGACACTGGCTTAAGCAATAAGGGAATTCCTACCGCGATGACGACTCAGGCACCTCCTACTTCTTTGCTCCCCTTGAACCCGGAGCAAATGGCACGGCTGCAAACGGCGATTGGTGACTACTCGCCGACCCAATTAGCCTGGCTTTCAGGTTACTTTTGGGGATTAACCAACTCGCAGCCGGGCGCGGTAGCAGCGCCTGCTCCCGTTGCCGCGGCAGCGTCGATCACTCTGATTTCCGCTTCACAGACCGGCAATGCACGTCGCCTGGCCGAGCAGCTGCGCGATGCGCTAGTTGCAGCTAAGCTTAACGTTAATCTAGTGAACGCCGGTGACTACAAGTTCAAGCAGATTGGTCAGGAAAAACTGCTGCTGGTGGTGGCGTCGACTCAGGGCGAGGGCGAACCCGCAGAAGAAGCGGTGGCGTTGCACAAGTTCCTGATGTCCAAGAAGGCCCCGAACATGGCCGACAGCGCGTTTGCGGTGTTTGGGCTTGGCGATACCTCCTATGAATTTTTCTGCCAGGCCGGTAAAGACTTTGACAGCCGTCTGGGCGAGCTGGGCGCAGAGCGTTTGCTCGATCGCGTCGACGCCGACGTGGAATACCAACAGCAGGCGGCAGACTGGATCCAGCGCGTGGTTGAGGCGTTAAAGAAACGCGTCCCGGCCGAGTCACCGGCTGCGCTGGCAGCGTCGGTAAGCGGCAACGTCAACCTGGTTGATAGCAGTCCTTATACTAAAGAACAGCCGCTGACCGCGTTGCTGTCGGTGAATCAGAAGATAACCGGTCGCGATTCTGACAAAGACGTGCGCCATATCGAAATTGATCTCGGTGATTCCGGCCTGCGTTACCAGCCGGGCGATGCGCTGGGCGTGTGGTTTGAAAACGATCCTGCTCTGGTCAACGAGCTGGTGGAGCTGCTGTGGCTGAAGGGCGATGAGCCGGTTGAAGTCCACGGCAAAACGCTGCCATTGAGCGAAGCGTTGCAGCACCATATTGAGTTGACGCAAAACACTACGGTAATTGTCGATAACTATGCCGCAGTGTGTCGCGATAGCGATCTGCTGGCGTTACTGACCGACAAGAGTGCGTTGCAGCACTACGCCCAAAATACGCCGTTCGTCGACATGGTTCGCCGTGCGCCGACCGAGCTACAGCCGCAACAGCTCATCGAGCTACTGCGCCCGCTAACGCCGCGACTGTATTCTATCGCTTCGTCGCAGGCCGAAACTGAGAGCGAAGTGCATATTACCGTTGGCGTCGTGCGCTATGACATCGAAGGCCGCGCACGCAGCGGTGGGGCTTCGGGCTATCTGGCCGATCGGTTGCAAGAAGATGGCGAAGTTCGGGTGTTCATCGAGCACAACGATAACTTCCGCCTGCCGACCAATGCCGACGCGCCGGTGATTATGATCGGTCCGGGCACCGGCATCGCGCCGTTCCGCGCCTTTATGCAGGAGCGCGATAACCAGGGCGCGGGCGGTAAAAACTGGCTGTTCTTCGGTAATCCACACTTTACCGACGATTTCCTCTATCAGGTCGAATGGCAGCGTTATGTGAAAGACGGCCTGCTGACCCATATTGACCTGGCCTGGTCTCGCGATCAGTCCGAGAAGGTTTACGTGCAGGACAAGCTGCGCGCCAAGGGTGCTGAAGTCTGGCAGTGGCTGCAGGAAGGCGCACACGTGTATGTCTGCGGTGACGCAAACCGTATGGCAAAAGACGTAGAACAAACGCTGCTCGAGCTGATTGCCGAGCATGGTTCGATGGATCTGGAAGCCGCCGACGAATTCCTCAGTGACCTGCGCTTTGAGCGTCGCTACCAGCGAGATGTCTATTAATGAGCAACGAAACTATGAACGAAAAACATCCTGGCCCTTTGGTGGTCGAAGGCAAATTGACTGACGCAGAACGCCTAAAAAAAGAAAGTAATTTTCTGCGCGGTACTATCACCGAAGACCTGACCGACGGTCTGACCGGCGGCTTTAACGGCGACAACTTCCTGCTGATCCGTTTCCACGGCATGTACCAGCAGGATGACCGTGATATCCGCGCCGAGCGTGCCGAGCAGAAACTGGAACCGCGCCATGCGATGATGCTGCGCTGCCGTTTGCCGGGCGGCGTGATGACGCCTGAGCAGTGGTTGGGCATCGACAAGTTTGCCGAAGACAGCACTATTTATGGCAGCATTCGTATTACCAACCGTCAGACGTTCCAGTTCCACGGCATTCTCAAGCCCAACGTCAAGCCGGTACATCAGTTGCTGAACAAGCTGGGTCTCGACGCGTTGGCCACCGCCAACGACGTGAACCGCAACGTGCTCTGTACCTCTAACCCGGTGGAGTCCGAGCTGCATTACGAAGCCTGGCAGTGGGCGAAGAAGATTTCCGAGCACCTGTTGCCGCGCACTCGTGCCTACGCCGAGGTGTGGTTGGATCAGGAGAAGGTCGAGACCACCGACGAAGAGCCGATTCTGGGGTCGACCTATCTGCCGCGTAAGTTCAAGACTACCGTGGTGATCCCGCCGCAGAATGACGTTGACCTGCACGCCAATGACCTGAACTTCGTGGCAATTGCCGATAACGGCAAGCTGGTCGGCTTTAATGTCCTGGTCGGCGGCGGGCTGTCTATCGCTCACGGCGACAAGGCAACCTACGCGCGCACCGCCAGCGAGTTGGGCTTTATCCCGCTGGAAAACACCCTGGCCGTGGCGGAAGCGGTGGTGACCACCCAGCGCGACTGGGGCAATCGTACCAATCGCAAGAATGCCAAAACCAAATACACCCTTGAGCGCGTCGGTGTCGACACCTTTAAGGCTGAAGTCGAAAAGCGTGCCGATATTACCTTTGCTGAGGTTCGTCCTTACGCCTTCACCGGTCGCGGCGACCGCATCGGCTGGGTAAAAGGCATCGACAACCAGTGGCACCTGACGCTGTTTATCGAAAATGGGCGTATTCTGGATTATCCGGGCCGTCCGTTGAAAACCGGTCTGGCCGAGATTGCCCGTATTCATCAAGGCGATTTCCGTCTCACGGCTAACCAAAACCTGATCGTCGCCGGCGTGAACGAGAAAGATAAAGATGCGATCGAAACGCTGGCCCGCAACCACGGGCTGATCGACGACAGCGTCACCGAGCAGCGTAAAAACTCGATGGCCTGCGTGTCTTATCCGACCTGTCCGTTGGCGATGGCCGAAGCCGAGCGCTTCCTGCCAGAGTTCGTGACACACGTTGAGGGCATCATGCATCAGCACGGCGTTGGCAAAGAGCATATTGTGCTGCGCGTCACCGGCTGTCCTAACGGCTGCGGTCGTGCGCTGCTGGCTGAAATCGGGCTGGTGGGTAAGGCGATGAACCGCTACAACCTGCACCTGGGCGGCAACCGCGAGGGTACGCGCATTCCACGCATGTACCGCGAAAATATTAGTGATGTCGAAATTTTGACGATTATTGATCAGCTGGTTGGCCGCTGGGCAAAAGAGCGCAACGCTGATGAAGGCTTCGGTGATTACGTGATCCGTGCCGGTATTATCAGGCCGGTGCTCGATCCCGCACGCGATTTTTACGACTGACAGGAGGCGATATGACAGCACTCTCCCTTACAGAACTCAATGCGCTGCCCAAGTCCGGGCAGGTATTGGCGCTGGCCGAAATTAACGGCCAGTTAGAAAAGCTTTCGGCCGAAGAGCGGGTCAGCTGGGCACTGGAAAATCTGCCAGGCGAGTTTACGCTGTCATCCAGCTTCGGCATTCAGGCGGCGGTGTGCCTGCACCTGGTGACTCGCCAGAAGCCGGATATTCCGGTGATCCTTACCGATACCGGATATCTGTTCCCGGAGACCTATCAGTTTATCGATGCGCTGACCGAGCAGCTGAACCTTAACCTGCAAGTTTTCCGCGCCGAGCACTCTGCCGCCTGGCAGGAAGCTCGCTACGGCAAACTGTGGGAGCAGGGCGTCGAGGGCATCGAGAAATATAATCTTATCAACAAGGTTGAACCGATGAACCGCGCCGTTGCCACGCTGGGCGTGCAGACCTGGTTCGCCGGTCTGCGTCGCGAGCAGTCGGGGAGTCGCGCAAATCTGCCGGTGCTGGCGGTGCAGCGTGGGGTATTTAAAATCCTGCCGATCATCGACTGGGACAACCGTCAGATCTTCCAATACCTCAAGCAGCACGGGCTGAGCTATCACCCGCTGTGGGACCAGGGCTATCTGTCGGTGGGCGATACGCACACCACTAAAAAGTGGGAAGAGGGCATGAAGGAAGAGGAAACGCGCTTCTTCGGCCTGAAACGCGAGTGTGGGTTACACGAATAGCGGCCGAAGCAGGGTTAAGCAGTATTCTTGGGGTTGGCTAATTCTTTAAGCAAAGGCAGCAGAATTCTCACGCTGTCTTTTTCACGTTTGGCAATGCGCCCGGGCAAGACGCGATCAAGATATTGCAGGTTGTCGATCTGCCCCTGATAGCGGCTGGTGCCCGCAGGGAAATCTTTGTCGATGGGATGCTGCTGTTGGCCGTCTTTTTTGCCTAACGCCCAGTCGCTGGCCGATACCAGCAGCAGGGGAATATGTTCGCTGTCGAGGTCTTGCATCCCCTCACAGCAACTGGTCCCGCTTGGGCTGGTGGCGGCGGCAATGCCCATGCGACGGGCAAGCGTCAGCGCTTTGTTGCGGGTCAATTTGGCCACTGCCGAGGTGGTGTTGAGGCCGCTGTTGAAATACAGCCGCTCGCCCACGATCAGCGAATTGATATTTATGACCAACAGCGTGCGCTTTTTCTCCTGCGGGCTCAGGGTAGCGAGATAGTCTTTTGCCCCCTGTTCTCCGGCTTCCTGAGCGCTCAACGCGACAAATCGCAGACTGTAATGGGTAGCGATTTTGCTCATGCGCTCGGCCAGTTCGAGCATCGCGCCGACGCCGGACGCGTTGTCGTCAACGCCCTGCAGCGTTAAGCCACCGAGGTTGTGGTCGCTGTCGGCGTCGCTCTGCGGCAGATAGGTGTCGAAATGCGCCATGATGACGATTTGCTGCGGCACCTTACCCGCACGGTCGGCGATGACCGTGGTGGCGTGCACGCTGTGCCAGTCCCGGTGACCGTCCTGACTGGTATAAAGATAGCGGGCATCGAAAGCGTGCAGGTGGCTGCGGTAACCCATTTTGGCCAGGCTTTGATTTAAGTAATCGGCTGCAATGATTTCTGCCGGGCTTCCGGCCATGCGTCCGGGGAAATAGGTGGCGATGTGTCGCGTTTGCTGGTCAGCAATCTGGCCGATCGGTTGAGTCTTTAAGGGGTGGCCCATGGCACCGGTTGCATACAGGCCGCTCAGCGTTAAAAGCAGGGCTGAACGGACGGCGTGGCGAAGAAAGAGCATGCTTAAAATCCTTATCGGGCGTCCTTGGAAAGTCTGCGCATAGTATGCGATTTGACGGAATAATTAACAATTTAGTGTTTTCTCAAAACGAGCTTTTTCGGGGCTATATTCCATTCTGGAACTAATCATTCCATTTCATCATTTCATATGGATCGCGGCCAAGCCGTATAGTCATATTATGGATTTACTTATGCTAAAAGGTTGCTGTGGACTATCTCCCTATATTTGCCGACCTTAAACAACGTCCGGTACTGGTTGTTGGCGGCGGAGAAGTGGCTGCACGAAAAATTGATCTCCTTTTGCGCGCAGGCGCAGAGGTGAGAGTTGTTGCTCAAGCCCTATCTTCAGAAGTCGAACATTTACACCAACAGTCAGCCATTCAGTGGCTGGCTGAGTCTTTTGTTGCCGATCAGCTAGACGAGGTTTTTCTGGTCATCGCCGCAACGGACGATGCGCAGCTTAACGCCGAGGTTTACCAGCAGGCTAACCTGCGCCACAAGCTGGCTAACGTCGTCGACGATCAGCCGAAGTGTTCGTTCATCTTTCCGTCGATTGTCGATCGTTCGCCGATCGTAGTGGCTATTTCTTCCAGCGGGCAAGCGCCGGTGCTGGCAAGAATGCTGCGCGAAAAGCTGGAAACGCTGTTGCCTGCCAGCCTGGGCAAGATGGCGGAGATTGCCGGCAGTTGGCGTACCCGCGTTAAGCAGCGCTTTAGCATGATGTCTGCCCGTCGCCGTTTCTGGGAACAGGCTTTTGACGGTAACTTTGCCTCTTTGACCGCCGGGGGGCAGTTCAAAGAGGCAGAGTTGGCGTTACAGGCGCTGATTGATGCGCCGGACGATGCCACCCAGCAGGGAATGGTCACGCTGGTGGGTGCCGGTCCGGGTGATCCGGGATTACTGACCCTGCGCGGTTTGCAGGTAATGCAGCAGGCCGACGTGGTGCTGTATGACTTCCTGGTGAGTCCCGAAGTGCTTGATCTGGTGCGCCGCGATGCCGAGAAAATCTGCGTCGGCAAGCGCGCCGGTAATCATCTGGTGATGCAGGAAGAGACTAACCGTCTGTTGGTCGAACTGGCGCAGCAGGGCAAAAAAGTGGTGCGGCTGAAAGGCGGCGACCCGTTTATTTTTGGTCGCGGTGGCGAAGAGCTGGAAGTGGTTGCGGCGGCAGGCATTCCGTTTCAGGTGGTGCCGGGCATTACCGCGGCGGCGGGTGCCACCGCCTATGCCGGTATTCCGCTAACCCATCGCGAACGCGCACAGAGCGTGATGTTTATTACCGGCCAAATCCGCACCGACGGCAACGGCCTACAGTGGTCCGAGCTCGCCCGAGGCCAGCAGACGCTGGCGATTTACATGGGCGCGATGAAGTCCTCGGATATCAGCAAAAATCTGATCGCCCACGGGCGCGACGCCGATACGCCGGTGGCGGTGATTGGGCGCGGTACGCGTGCCGATCAACAGGTGCTGATTGGAACATTGCAAAACTTAGAACAATTAGCCCAACAGGCGCCTTCACCGGCCCTGCTGGTGATCGGTGAAGTCGTTGAGCTTCATCACCAACTCGCCTGGTTTGGGCATCATCCAGAGACTGTCGGTGCCAAACGCCCGTCGGTCGTGAATTTGGCTTAAGGATCTGATATGGACGAAAAACGACTCACCCACTTACGACAGCTGGAGGCGGAAAGCATCCATATCATCCGCGAAGTCGCGGCTGAATTCGCTAACCCGGTGATGATGTATTCCATCGGTAAAGACTCCTCCGTGATGCTGCACCTGGCACGCAAGGCGTTCTTCCCCGGTACGCTGCCTTTCCCGCTGCTGCACGTTGATACCGGCTGGAAATTTAAAGAGATGTACGAATTCCGCGACCGCACCGCTAAAAACTACGGTTTCGAGCTGCTGGTGCATAAGAACCCGGAAGGCGTGGCGATGGGCATCAACCCGTTCGTTCACGGCAGTGCCAAGCACACCGATATCATGAAAACCGAGGGTCTCAAGCAGGCGCTGAACAAGTACGGTTTTGATGCGGCCTTCGGCGGCGCGCGTCGTGACGAAGAAAAGTCTCGCGCCAAAGAGCGTATTTACTCGTTCCGCGACCGTTTCCACCGCTGGGATCCGAAAAACCAGCGTCCAGAGCTGTGGCACAACTATAACGGCCAGATTAACAAGGGCGAGAGCATCCGCGTATTCCCGCTCTCCAACTGGACCGAGCTGGATATCTGGCAGTACATTTATCTGGAAAATATCGAGATTGTTCCCCTGTATCTGGCCGCGCCGCGTCCGGTGCTGGAGCGCGACGGCATGCTGATGATGATCGATGACGACCGTATCGATCTGCAGCCGGGTGAAAAAATTGAAGAAAAAATGGTGCGTTTCCGCACCCTGGGATGCTGGCCGCTGACCGGCGCGGTGGAGTCCGAAGCGAAAACGCTGCCGGAAATCATCGAAGAGATGCTGGTTTCAACCACCAGCGAGCGTCAGGGGCGTGCCATCGACCGCGATCAGGCGGGTTCGATGGAGCTTAAAAAGCGTCAAGGGTATTTCTAAGGAGCACGGACTATGAATAACGCAATTGCACAACAAATCGCTGAGCAGGGTGGCGTCGAAGCTTACCTGCACTTACAGCAGCATAAAAGTCTGCTGCGCTTCCTGACCTGCGGCAGCGTCGATGACGGCAAAAGTACCCTGATTGGCCGCCTGCTGCACGACACGCGGCAGATTTATGAAGACCAGCTTTCTTCACTGCACAACGACAGCAAACGTCACGGCACGCAGGGTGAAAAGATTGACCTCGCGCTGCTGGTCGACGGTTTGCAGGCCGAGCGCGAGCAGGGCATCACCATTGACGTGGCCTACCGCTATTTCTCGACCGAAAAACGTAAATTTATCATTGCCGATACGCCGGGACACGAACAGTACACCCGCAATATGGCAACCGGTGCCTCAACCTGCGACCTGGCTATTCTGCTGATTGACGCGCGCAAAGGGGTGCTGGATCAGACCCGCCGCCACAGCTTTATCGCGACGCTGTTGGGCATTCGTCATTTAGTCGTGGCGGTCAATAAAATGGACCTGGTGGATTACAGCGAAGCGGTCTTCGAGCAGTTTAAAGCAGACTACCTGGACTTTGCCCAGCAGTTGCCGACCGACCTGGATATTAAATTTGTGCCGCTGTCCGCGCTTGAAGGCGATAACGTGGCGACTCAAAGCGAGAAGATGTCGTGGTATACCGGTCCAACGCTGTTGGACGTGCTGGAAACCGTCAACATCATCAACATCCGCGAGCAGCAGCCAATGCGCTTCCCGGTGCAGTACGTTAACCGTCCGAACCTCGATTTTCGCGGTTACGCCGGCACGCTGGCTTCCGGCTCGGTGCGCGTGGGGCAAAAAATCAAGGTCTTGCCGTCCGGCGTGGAGTCTACCGTGGCGCGTATCGTGACCTTCGATGGCGACCTGCAGGAAGCCTGGGCCGGTGAGGCGATTACCCTGGTGCTGGACACCGAGGTAGATATCAGCCGCGGTGACCTGCTGGTCGATGCCAAAGAAACGGTGAAAGCGGTACAGAACGCCAAGGTAGACGTGGTGTGGATGGCCGAGCAGCCGCTGAGCGTGGGTCAAAGCTATGACATCAAAGTCGGCGGCAAGAAAGCCCGTGCTCGAGTCGAAAACATCGAGTATCAGGTGGAGATCAACTCGCTGACCCAGCGCGTAGTCGAAAGCCTGCCGCTCAACGGCATCGGCCTGGTCGAGCTGGCGTTTGACGAGCCGCTGGTGCTGGATAACTACCAGCAAAATGCGGTGACCGGTGGGATGATCTTTATCGATCGCCTGAGTAACGTCACCGTCGGTGCCGGTCTGGTGCGCGAGGCGCTGGAGCCGAGTTATCAGGATCAAGACGCGTTTAGCGCCTTTGAGCTGGAACTTAACGCGCTGGTTCGTCGCCATTTCCCACACTGGGGCGCTCGTGACCTGTTGGGTGGCAAATAATATGGCCCTGCAGGACGAAAATATCGTCTGGCATCCGCACGCGGTGACGCGTGCGGATCGCGAAAAACAGCACGGTCATCGCGGCGCCGTGCTGTGGTTTACCGGGCTTTCCGGCTCGGGAAAATCTACCGTCGCCGGCGCGCTTGAACAGGCGCTGTTTAGCCTGGGCGTCAGCACTTACCTGCTCGATGGTGACAATGTAAGACACGGGCTGTGTCGTGATTTGGGGTTTTCCGATGACCATCGCCGTGAAAATATTCGTCGCGTGGGCGAGGTGGCCAAGCTGATGGTCGACGCCGGACAGCTGGTGCTGACCGCGTTTATTTCACCGCATCGCGCCGAGCGTGAAATGGTGCGTGAGTTATTGGGTAACGGGCAGTTTATTGAAGTGTTTGTCGATACGCCGCTCGAGATCTGCGAGGCTCGCGATCCTAAAGGACTGTATAAGAAAGCCCGTGCCGGAGAGTTAAAAAACTTCACCGGCATCGACTCGGTTTACGAGGCGCCGCTGCAGGCCGATGTCCACCTTTATGGTGAACAATTAGTAACACATTTAGTGCCGCAATTATTAGATGTGCTGCGTCGTAGGGGTATTATCAACTCCTGAATGTTGCTGACAAAATCGCCATAGAGCGTGTCGGGCTACGAACAATAGGAGTTGAGCGATGCAAACGTTAAGTCAGATTTTCCATGACATCACCGGTAAGAAGCCAGAGGCAGAAGAAGATCCGTCCTATTCGATGCTTGGCGGCTGTACCGGTTTTGCATTCTTCTGGCTGGCGCTGGCCGTCCCCTTCGTTCGTTTCGGCTCGAATACGCTATTTTTTCTGCTCTACACCTGGCCATTTTTTCTGGCGCTGATCCCCATTTCGGTGTTTATAGGCATTGCGTTTAGCGCCTTGTTCAGCGGCAGCCTGTTGAAAGCCATACCGTTGACCGGGCTGAGCGTGATGTGTGTGTTCTGGATGGTGTTCTCTTTCCTCAGCGGCTGGTAATGCACCGCGTCGTTTTGCCGCCGGTGGTTTTTTTGCCCATTTTTATGCCGTTTTTCCCCGCACTGTTGTAAACCATTGTGTCATTCTCGCGCTTATTCCTAACTTAACTCCTAATCTGCATGCCAATTTCCGCTTCGGTGTGGAGTCAGAGTGAAAGTTGTGGGATGATTGAGCGGCTTTTTCAGGGGGCGGAATGGGCAAATTAACGCTGCTATTATTGATAATACTTGGCTGGCTACAGTATTCGCTGTGGTTGGGTAAGAATGGTATCCACGATTACGTGCGGGTTAACGACGATGTTGAAGTGCAACAGAGCAGCAACATCACACTTAAATCACGCAATGACCAACTCTTCGCAGAGATAGACGACCTTAACGGCGGTCAGGAGGCGATTGAGGAACGCGCACGCAACGAGCTAGGCATGATTAAGCCTGGTGAGAGTTTCTATCGCCTGGTGCCAGACCAAAATAAGCACGCTCAGGCTTCCAACACTACGCAAGTAAGAATCAACAATAATCCATGAGTCACACAGCCGTCTCCTTGGCCGATATCGTCGCGGTGTTACCCGCCGCCGGTATTGGCAGCCGCATGCAAAGCGATCTTCCAAAACAATATCTGACCATCGAGGGTAAAACCCTGCTCGAGCACGCCATTGGCGCGCTGCTGCGCAGCCCTCGGGTGCGGGAAGTCATTGTTGCCATCAGTCCTCAAGACACCTTTTTTGCGCAGTTGCCCATTGCTGGCGACCCACGCGTCAGGGGGGTGATCGGTGGCGCGCAGCGTGCCGACTCGGTGATGGCAGGCCTGCAGCACGCGGGCGATGCCGAATGGGTGCTGGTGCACGATGCCGCCCGCCCGTGTTTGCATCTTGACGATCTTAATCGGCTGTTAGCTATCAGCGAACACAGCAAGATCGGCGGAATTCTGGCCGCGCCGGTGCGTGACACCATGAAGCGTGCTGAGCCGGGCATCGAAAAAATCGCCCATACCGTCGACAGGCAAGACCTGTGGCACGCGCTGACGCCGCAGTTTTTCCCTTTGGATCTGCTCAAAACCTGCCTGACTCGCGCGCTGGCCGAGGGTGCAGTGGTCACCGATGAAGCCTCGGCGCTCGAGCACTGCGGTTATCATCCCCAGCTGGTGGCCGGAAGATCCGATAATATTAAAGTTACCCGTCCAGAAGATCTGGCACTGGCAGCATTCTTTTTAACCCAGTTGTACCAAGAGGAGAGCGCATAATGCGTATCGGTCACGGTTTTGATGTTCATGCATTTGGAGGCGAAGGCCCTCTGGTGATCGGCGGTGTGCGTATTCCTTTTGATCGGGGATTACTGGCACATTCTGACGGCGACGTGGCGTTACATGCGGCCACCGACGCCCTGCTTGGCGCTGCGGCGTTGGGCGATATCGGCAAACTGTTCCCGGACACCGATCCTGCCTATAAGGGGGCCGACAGCCGCGAACTGCTGCGTGAAGCCTATCGTCAGATCCGCGCTAAAGGCTACCGCCTCGGTAACATCGATATCACTATCATTGCTCAGGCGCCAAAAATGCTGCCGCACATTCCACAGATGCGCGTGTTCATTGCCGAAGACCTCGGTTGCCACATGGATGACGTGAACGTTAAAGCGACCACCACCGAGAAGCTTGGCTTTACCGGTCGTGGCGAAGGCATTGCCTGCGAAGCCGTCGCTCTGCTTTTCAAGGACTGACGCCGTGGATATGAATAATCTGACCTGGCTGTACGGCAAGCCGCTTTCTAACGGGTTGCTCAAGGCCAATGCAGAGGACTTCATCGTTGAAGAAGACCTCGGTTTTGAGCCAGACGGCGAAGGCGAGCATTTGCTGGTGCGCATCCGCAAAGTCGGCTGCAATACCCAGTTTGTGGCCGAACAGCTGGCCCGCTTTGCCGGTGTCCATCCGCGTTCTGTGAGCTATGCGGGGTTGAAAGACCGCCACGCGGTGACCGAACAGTGGTTCTGTGTCCATTTACCCGGTAAAGAAACCCCTGACCTCAGCCAGTTTCAGTTGGAGGGCTGTGAGGTCGTGCGCCACGCACGCCATCTTAAAAAGATGCGCATAGGGACGCTGAAAGGTAACCTGTTTACGCTGCTGCTGCGTAATTTGACCAACTTGCCTGACGTAGAGCAGCGGTTGGAAAAAATCGCCGAGCAGGGCGTGCCGAACTATTTTGGCGTGCAGCGCTTCGGGCGCGGTGGCAATAATTTGCTGATGGCGACCCGCTGGGCGAACGACGAAATTCGCGTTAAAGAACGTCCCAAACGCAGCTTTTACCTTTCGGCCAGCCGCAGCGCGATGTTTAACGTCGTCGCCAGCCAGCGCCTTGCCAAAGGATTAATGCGCGAAGCCATGCTCGGCGATGCGCTCCAGCTGAGCGGTCGCGGCAGCTGGTTTGTGGCTAAAGAAGACGAGCTGGAATCGGTACAGGCGCGCGTTGCCCGCGGAGAACTGCTGATTACCGCCCCGCTGCCGGGGGACGGTCCGCTCGGTTCGCAGCAGGAAGCTGAAGCCTTTGAGCTAGGCTGCATAGCGGATCAAACGACGCTGCTGTCGCTGCTAAAACGTGAGCGCGTTGAACCGGCGCGCAGGGCCATCATGTTGCATCCGCGCGGGCTGGAATGGCGGAGCTGTGGATGACGCCACGCTGGAGCTTAAGTTCTGGCTTCCGGCGGGAAGCTTTGCCACCAGCCTGGTCAGAGAACTGATGGCACAAGATGCGGGCGAAGCCGATATCAGCGAATAAGACAGGACCTGGAGATTAACGCATGACATCCCTGATACGGATATTACTGAGTAATGATGATGGCGTTACCGCTCCTGGGATCCAGGCGCTAGCCTTGGCACTGCGCGAATTTGCCGAGGTTACCGTCGTTGCACCAGACCGTAACCGCAGCGGCGCTTCTAATGCGCTGACGCTTGATTCACCGCTGCGAATTCAGCGCCAGGCGAACGGTGATACCGCAGTGATTAACGGTACGCCGACCGACTGCGTTTATCTTGGGGTGAATTCCCTGATGCGTCCGCGCCCTGACATCGTGGTGTCTGGCATTAATGCCGGACCGAATCTGGGCGACGATGTCATTTATTCCGGCACCGTGGCGGCGGCAATGGAGGGGCGACATTTGGGGTATCCCGCCGTCGCCGTCTCGCTTGATGGCCACCGGCACTACGACACTGCGGCGGCGATCGCCTGTCGTATCGTGCGCATGCTGGCCGCTGAACCGCTGCACACCGGTCGAATTCTGAATATTAACGTTCCGGATCTCCCTCTCGATCAGATTAAAGGCTTCCGCGTTACACGCTGCGGTAGCCGTCATCCGGCAGAACAGGTATTTTGTCAACAAGACCCGCGCGGTCATGATATGTACTGGATTGGTCCGCCCGGCGAGAAATTTGATATCGCGCCGGATACAGACTTTGCCGCCGTTGCGCAGGGGTACGTATCCATTACCCCTCTGCACGTCGACCTGACGGCGTATGCAGCGCAAGAGACCGTCAGAACATGGTTAGCCAAAGCCGAGGTGAACGGGAATGGTGATTAAGCCGATGTACAATTTGCTGGAACAGCTGCGAAAGCAGGGCATCTCGGATGAGAAACTGCTGCAGGCGATGGAAACCGTGCCGCGTGAGCGCTTTGTCGATGAAGCCTTTCAGCATAAAGCTTATGAGAATACCGCGCTGCCGATTGGCCTCGGGCAAACTATCTCGCAGCCTTACACCGTAGCCCGGATGACCGAGCTGCTGCGTTTGACGCCGCAGTCGCGGGTGCTGGAAATTGGCACCGGATCCGGCTATCAGACCGCTATCCTGGCGCACCTGGTTGAACACGTATATTCCGTAGAACGCATCAAAGGTCTGCAATGGCAGGCCAAACGTCGGCTAAAACAGTTAGATCTGCACAATGTTTCCACCCGTCACGGCGACGGCTGGGAAGGGTGGCCATCGCGCGGCCCTTTTGATGCCATTATCGTTACCGCGGCCCCTCCTGAAATTCCTCAAGATCTCCTGGCCCAGCTGGCCGAAGGCGGGATCATGATTTTACCCGTTGGCGAGCAAAATCAGACTTTGCAACGTATCCAGCGACGCGCCAACGACTTTACAATTGAATCGATTGAGGCCGTGCGTTTTGTTCCTTTGGTGAAAGGCGAGCTGGCCTAACGGCCGTTTTAGCTCATCCAAGGCACTAAACCCTTAAAATTTAAATACAACTCATTTATGGTGCAAGAGTGGTGTTGTTGATAGCATTCACTACAGTTTTTTATTACCACAGTTTTTTTAACTATCGCCAGCGGGCTGACTTATGTTCAGCCAGCACGTAATCGGCACGCCTTTCGTTGCTTGAGAGTTCCTGATGGAGCCGCGCAGCGTCTGGCCTGACCGCGATAGATTCTAATATTGCCGTCATGGGGGAGTTATGAGCACGGGAAGCCCAATTAAAACCTTAAGCCGCATTGCGGTATGTACATTTGTGGGTGCCTGGCTTGCGGGATGCTCCAATAATGCCTCGACAACGGCGCCAATTAGCAGCGCAAACGGCGGTGGAGGCACGATCCGCAGCAATTCTGAGGCTCAGATTCCTCCGAATTCTGTCGATAATGCCCCGATGATCAACGCGCAAGGACACATCGTTTATAACCGCAGTTATAACAGCATTCCCAAGGGAAGTTACAGCGGCAAAACCTACCGGGTTAAGCGCGGCGACACCCTGTTTTACATTGCCTGGATAACCGGTAACGACTTCCGTGACCTCGCGGCACGCAACAACATTCCTGCGCCTTACGGTCTGGAAGTGGGGCAAAGAATTCAAATTAGCAACGTTTCTTCAGAAGCGAGCTCTGGCGGCGGTATGTTGGCCACCACCGATGCGACGCGTGGAGGAATTCCTAAACCACCGTCGGGTGGCATGATGGCAGGGACAGTGGTTGCATCTCAACCAACTACCACGTATTCTGAAAGTTCAAGTAAACAAAACGTAGGTCATATGTTACCTACGGCGGGCGTAGTCACTGCGGCGACTGCACCTGTTACCGCACCAGCAACTCCTGTCGAAAGCACTACAGATAACGGCGGCCCAGTTTCCTCCTGGAGATGGCCGACTGACGGGAAAATTATCGATAGCTTCTCTGCCTCAGAGGGCGGAAACAAAGGTATCGATATTGCCGGTTCACGAGGTCAACCTGTGTTAGCTACCGCCAGTGGGCGCGTGGTGTATGCCGGTAATGCGCTTCGTGGTTACGGTAATTTGATCATCATTAAACACAACGATGATTACTTGAGCGCCTATGCACACAATGATTCAATGCTGGTCCGGGAACAACAAGAAGTGCAGGCGGGTCAAAAAATAGCGACGATGGGTAGCACCGGAACCAGCTCAGTAAGATTACATTTTGAAATTCGTTACAAGGGGAAATCCGTAAACCCGCTGCGTTTTCTTCCGCAGCGATAAGTCGGGCAGAGTCACTGATTCTGCTCATGGGACCACGGGTAGGAGCAGCTTATGAGTCAGAATACGCTGAAAGTTAACGAGTTACATGATGATGTAGATTTCGACGAGAACAGCGCTGAAGCCTTTGACGAAGAGAAAGCAACCGTCGAGGAGTCTGTTGAGATTGACGCTTCTGAAGCAGAAGAAGAGTTACTCTCACAGGCTGTAAGCCAAAGAGTGCTGGATGCAACTCAACTGTACCTTGGTGAAATTGGTTACTCTCCGCTGCTTACCGCAGAGGAAGAAGTCTATTTTGCACGACGTGCGCTGCGAGGTGATGTTCCATCACGTCGCCGCATGATCGAAAGTAACCTGCGTTTAGTGGTTAAAATTGCGCGCCGCTACAGCAATCGCGGCCTGGCACTGCTGGATCTGATTGAAGAGGGTAACCTCGGCCTGATCCGTGCAGTAGAGAAATTTGACCCTGAACGCGGTTTTAGATTTTCAACGTACGCAACCTGGTGGATCCGCCAGACGATTGAACGGGCGATCATGAATCAAACCCGTACCATTCGTTTGCCTATCCACATTGTTAAAGAATTAAACGTTTACCTGCGTACTGCGCGTGAATTGGCACACAAGCTCGATCACGAGCCAAGTGCTGAGGAAATTGCTGAGCAGCTCGACAAACCGGTCCACGACGTCAGCCGTATGCTGCGCCTGAATGAGCGTATTACCTCCGTTGACACCCCGTTGGGCGGTGACTCTGAGAAAGCGCTGTTAGATATTCTGGCGGATGAAAAAGAAAACGGTCCGGAAGATACCACCCAAGACGATGATATGAAACACAGCATCGTTAAGTGGTTGTACGAGTTGAATGCCAAGCAGCGTGAAGTCCTGGCGCGTCGTTTCGGCCTGTTAGGCTATGAGGCGGCAACCCTCGAGGACGTGGGTCGAGAAATCGGTCTTACGCGTGAACGTGTTCGTCAAATACAGGTTGAAGGGCTGCGTCGCCTGCGTGAAATTCTGCAGGGTCAAGGTCTGAGCATCGAAGCACTGTTTCGTGAATAAGCTGTATTGCGACTGAATTGTTGCAAACAGAACCCGTTTTACGACGCGCCATTTGCGTCGATGGTTTGACGAAACACGGCTAAGCGGCACAAAAAAGGGGGGCAATCTGATTGCTCCCCTTTTTCATTTCTATAGGTCGAGTAGACTCAATATGTCGATTAGACCAGCGACTTAAGACGGTAAATCCATTCCAGCGCCTGTCGTGGCGACAAAGAATCGGCGTCTAATGCCTCCAGCGCCTCAACCGCCGGAGAGACTTCCTCGCTCAGCAGTGGTAACTGTGGGCCATCCACCTTGCTGGCCGCCGCGTTGTTCGACAGCGTTTCCAGCTCCTTTAGCTTCTGCCTGGCACGTTTGATGACTTCACGCGGCACGCCTGCCAGTGCGGCAACCGCCAGCCCATAACTCTTGCTGGCCGCTCCCTCCTGCACGCTGTGCATAAAGGCAATAGTGTCGCCATGTTCAACAGCGTCGAGGTGGACATTGACCGCACCCTCCATTTTTTCTGGCAGCGTGGTCAGCTCGAAATAGTGGGTAGCAAACAGGGTCATCGACTTGATACGGCTGGCCAGATTTTCCGCGCAGGCCCAGGCCAGCGACAGTCCGTCATAGGTTGAGGTTCCACGGCCAATCTCGTCCATTAACACCAGGCTGTTTTCCGTGGCGTTGTGCAGAATATTGGCCGTTTCGGTCATTTCCACCATAAAGGTCGAACGGCCAGAGGCCAGATCGTCCGCCGCACCGACGCGAGTGAAGATGCGGTCGATAGGGCCCAGCGTGGCCTGCTCGGCGGGAACGTAGCTGCCGATGTGCGCCATTAGGGCAATGAGCGCCGCCTGACGCATGTAAGTACTCTTACCGCCCATGTTAGGACCGGTAATAATCAGCATCCGCCGCTGCGGGGACATCTGCAGCGGGTTGGAGATAAACGGCTCGCTCAGCACCTGCTCGACGACCGGATGACGACCGCCGACGATATTTATGCCCGGCTTTTCACTCAGCGTCGGGCAGCAGTAGTTCAGGGTGTAGGCTCGCTCGGCCAGGGTGTTCAGTACGTCGATTTCTGCCAGCGCCGCCGCGCTCAGCTGTAGCGCGGAGAGGTGCGGCATCAGCAGGTCGAATAGCTCCTCGTAGAGCGCCTTCTCCAGGGACAGGGCTTTGCCTTTCGAGGTCAGAACTTTGTCTTCGTACTCTTTCAGCTCAGGAATGATGTAGCGTTCAGCGTTTTTCAACGTCTGGCGGCGCACGTAGTGAATTGGGGCCAGGTGGCTCTGGCCGCGGCTGATTTGGATGTAATAACCGTGAACGCCGTTAAAACCGACTTTCAGGGTATCCAGACCCAGCTTTTCTCGCTCACGGATCTCCAGGCGATCGAGGTAATCGGTCGCACCGTCTGCCAGCGCGCGCCATTCGTCCAGCTCGGCATTATAGCCCGGAGCAATCACGCCGCCGTCGCGCACCAGCACCGGCGGTGCTTCGATAATCGCGCGTTCGAGCAGGGCGATAAGCTCGTCGAATTCCCCCGCCTGTTCTATCAGGGTATGAATGTACGGCACCTCGACCGACAGAAGCAGCTGGCGAATTTCCGGCAGCTGTTGCAGCGCATGGCGCATGCGGGCAAGGTCGCGTGGTCGCGCGCTGCGCAGCGCCAGACGCGCCAGGATACGCTCCAGATCGCCGACCTGGCGCAGGACCGGTTGCAGCTCGGTGGTTAAATCTTGCAGACCGCCCACCGCCTGCTGGCGATGGTTCAGCACCTTAAGATCGCGGGTCGGCATGTGGATCCAGCGCTTGAGCATGCGGCTGCCCATCGGCGTTACGCTTTGATCGAGGATCGCCGCCAGCGTATTTTCAACGCCGCCGGACAGGTTTTGCGTCAGCTCGAGATTGCGGCGGGTTGCAGCATCCATGATGATGCCGTCCTGCTGGCGCTCCATGGTCACGCCGCGAATGTGCGGCAGTGAGGTGCGCTGAGTATCTTTGACATATTGCAGCAGACAGCCGGCGGCACGCAGCGCCTGAGTCGCCTGCTCGACGCCGAATCCGCTTAGGTCGCGGGTGCCAAACTGCAGGTTCAACTGTTGGCGAGCGGTTTCGAGCTCGAATTCCCACATTGGCCTGCGGCGCAGACCGCGACGCTTGTCGATCAGCGCCATCGATTCGAAGCTTTCCGGGTACAGCAGCTCGGCCGGATTCGTGCGCTGGATTTCAGCGGCCATGGTTTCGAGGTCGGCGGGTTGCGCCACGCGGAAGCGGCCCGAGCTGATGTCCAGCGTGGCGTAGCCGAAACCGCGCCCATCTTGCCAAACGGCAGCCAGCAGATTGTCTTGACGTTCGCTGAGCAGGGCTTCATCGCTGACGGTACCGGGAGTGACAATGCGCACTACTTTGCGCTCGACCGGGCCTTTGCTCAGTGCCGGATCGCCCACCTGTTCGCAGATAGCGACCGACTCACCGAGGTTGACCAGCTTGGCCAGATAGCCTTCGACGGCGTGATAGGGCACGCCGGCCATCGGAATAGGTTCACCGGCAGACGCGCCGCGCTTGGTCAGCGAGATGTCCAGCAACTGCGAGGCTTTTTTAGCATCGTCGTAGAACAACTCATAAAAGTCGCCCATCCGATAGAACATCAGGATTTCAGGATTCTGTGCCTTGAGACGCAGATACTGCTGCATCATCGGGGTGTGGACATCTAAATTATCGCTATTACTCATGCGCTTAGTTTCTTAGTTGTTTAATTTAAAGGTTTTTGTGATTTGAACTGTGACCGACAGACCGGCGGCCAGTTCGCAAATTCATCCTTGAAGGACCGTCACAAAAATCAATTTATTGCGTAAATTCATAGAGCTAACATTGGGTTAGCCGCTGAAAATTTTATGCCGCTATAGTAGCCCAAGCACGGCCAAACTGACACCCGTAAACTGGAATGCGCCTCGAAGAAATAATAAGAAAAGGGGATTTGTGCGAGTTGAAGGGCGAGAATGGGAGAATAAATAGAGTCGGTGCGTGGTGATATCAAGATGGGTGGCAAGACTTACAATGGAATGGCCACGATCCCCCCCCTGTTTAACTGATTCAATTTTAAACACTTCAAGATAACCTTTACCGTATAGGGATCGCTTTCTTTCAAGGCATCTGAAATGACTCTCAGGCGTCTATTAAAACGCGGCGATTCAGTGGCCCATTCAGTCAGTCGTTTCATACTTGAAGTAATGATAAAAGGTTTTAGGCATTGAGTGAGTCTCAGAGGGACTTGAGTGAATTAACCTGGAAATTTTGGTATACTGTTTGAACGATGTCTTTTAGCCCAGATACTGCTTTAAGGAGTAACTATGAGCAACAATAAAAAAACTCAGGCAAGCTACGCTAAGCCATCTCGTGCTGACATTGTTCGTTCAGTGGTGACGTCTACGGCTGTCGAAACAGGGCAGTCCTCTGCAAAGATCGAAGCTTCCCTTGAAGCTACGCGCAAAAAATTCTCCCATTTACGTCTTGCAGTTTAATCCTTTCTTAATGCTTCTCTGACCCAGTGTTGCATCGGCTTGTAGTCTATTGACATGCCTGCATGAATAGCTGATATGTAATGGGTTTTGTTTTGTTCCCAGCTTTGATAATCCAGCGGTTTGTATCCTCCCTGAACGGCCATCACGTCGGCTAGCAGTCGTGACAGGCGTCCATTTCCTTCTCTGAATGGATGAATGATTATCAACTCGACATGGATTATGGCGATAGCGGTGATGAGTTGTTCTTCGTCCATGCCGCTACACGGCGTATATTGAGCCAGATACTTGCTGTCGAATTCGTTCAGCAGTTTTGGCAACTGCGCTGAGGGCGCAAACATAAAACCGCCCTTACTGATATTGACCGTTCTTTCGTGTCCCGCCCACTCATAGATGTTACCTAGCCAGCGGCGATGCCAGCTTTTTAACATGGCTACGCTGAGTTGTCCTTCCGGGAACTGGTCTTCAAAAACGAACTGGTAGAGTTGTTCTAACAGGACCAGTTCTGCTTCATCCATCTCATCGGAAGCTGCGATACCCAGTTTATTAGCCAAAACCTGCTCGCCAGAGTCTTTCTCATACTGGCCTTCACTGCTGGAGACATGGTATCGGCTCATGGAGATGCCCTGTGTTATTTGAGGAAGGAAAAACAGAGGGATTATAGCGCTGGATGAGTACAGTAAACAATATACATAAAATCAGATGGTTACTAAATGGGGTTTTTGCGAGTTGAAGGGCGAAAAGCTAGTTTAGAACTTTACCTATACCTTCACTTTTAGTGTCACTTTCTGGCGTTTTATAAACAAAAAAAGGTAAACTATATACCGACAAATATTGTGGTCTTTCATTGTCGGTGATTTCATATTTTTATAATTATTATTAAGAGGTTTACGTGCAATCATTACCCCCTTGTCCAAAATGCAAATCTGAATTTACCTGGCAGGAAGGTGAGCAGTTAAACTGCCCAGAATGTGGACATGAGTGGTCGGCCAACGCTAACGCAGGCGCAGATGATGAAGCGTTGATCGTTAAAGATGCCAACGGCAATCTGCTGGCCGACGGCGATGCGGTGACGGTGATTAAGGATCTCAAAGTGAAAGGCAGTTCGACGCCGCTGAAAATCGGTACCAAAGTGAAAAGCATTCGCCTGGTTGAGGGCGATCATAATATCGACTGCAAAATTGACGGCTTTGGTCCGATGAAACTTAAATCGGAATTCGTTAAGAAAAACTAGTCTTCCAGGTGCATTCTCTGTTTGCCAATCGGCGGCTAACGGTGCCTGGCAGACAGAGTATTCCCGCAACTATTTCCGCAAAATCCTGCAAACATTGCTTTTGTTCCCCACAAACAATGCATTAACATGACAATCTACTTTTACTGTCTCGCCAAACGGATATCTCATGCGTTATCTGGCTACCCTTCTTCCTATGGTCGTTCTGCTGTCCGCCTGTAGCAGCACGCCTAAATACAATACTGCGCAGGGAACGGCCCCAAGCGGCGGATTTTTGAACCCGCCTGCGCAGGGTGGTTTTTTTAGTAACGCTGCCAACGGTGATTTTGCCGACAATGCGGCCGCCAACGCTTTCATCGACAAGATGGTGCGCGAGCACGGATTCAATCGCCAGCAGTTGCAGGATACTTTCGGTCAGACTAAACGTCTGGACTGGGTACTGCGCCTGATGGAGCGCCAGGCACCGACCGCGCAGCCGCCAACCGGACCTTACGGGGCGTGGATACGCTATCGTGGCAAGTTTATTACCCCAGACAACGTGCAGAACGGCGTCGCGTTTTGGGATCAGTATCAGGACGCGCTGCAGCGTGCCTATCAGCAATATGGCGTGCCGCCGGAGATCATTGTCGGGATTATCGGCGTCGAAACGCGCTGGGGCAGGGTGATGGGCAAGACGCGGATCATCGATGCTTTGGCCACGCTGGCGTTTGACTACCCGCGCCGCGGCGACTATTTCGCCAGTGAGTTGGAAACCTTCCTGCTGATGTCGCGTTCTGAAAACGACGATCCTTTGCTGCTGCGCGGGATCCTTTGCCGGTGCGATGGGCTACGGGCAGTTTATGCCGTCGGCGTTCAAACAGTATGCGGTAGACTTCGACGGTGACGGCCACGTTAACCTGTGGGATCCGATTGATGCGATCGGCAGCGTTGCTAACTACTTCAAAGGCAACGGTTGGGTAAGCGGTGAGCCGGTAGCGGTACAGGCCAGCGGGCAGGCTCCGGGTCTGGAAAACGGTTATCAGACTAAATACTCCGTTTCATCACTGTCTTCGGCGGGCCTGATGCCGTTGGGCTCACTGGGCGGTTACCAGCAGGCAAGCCTGCTGCGTCTCGATATGGGCACAAGCTATCAGTACTGGTACGGGCTGCCAAACTTCTACGCGATTACCCGCTATAACCACAGCACGCAGTATGCGATGGCGGTGTGGCAGTTGGGTCTGGCGGTTAAACAGGCGCGCGGCGGCTTATAACGCGGCCGGTAATAAAAATGGCGGCCATTGGAGCCGCCATTTTTTTAACCTTTTCAGACCAACGCGCTGATTACCGCCATGGAGTTCGCGACGGCACCAAAAACGCCCCCCTGCATTTTTATCATCGCCAACGCCGCCAGGTGATTGGCCGCATCGGTAGCCGCGCAGCAGTCCGCGACCAGCAAACACTCAAAGCCGCGATCGTTGGCCTCGCGCATCGTGGTGTGAACGCAGACGTCGGTGGTAATACCGGTTAGCAGCAGGTTGGTGATGCCTCGGGTGTGCAGCACCAGTTCCAAATCGGTGGCATAGAACGAGCCTTTGCCGGGTTTATCGATGATGATTTCACCGGCTATTGGCCGCAGCTCGGGGATGATTTCCCAACCCGCTTCACCGCGCACCAAAATTTTGCCACACGGACCCTGGTCGCCAATACCGGCTCCAATCTGCCGCGAGCGCCAGCGCTTGTTGGCCGGCAGGTCTGCCAGATCCGGGCGGTGACCCTCGCGGGTATGAATAATGGTATAACCGGCCTCGCGCATTACGCTTAGCAGATGGCGAATCGGTGCTATCGGCGCGCGAGTCAGCGCAATGTCATAACCCATCGCGTCGACGTAACCGCCGACGCCGCAAAAATCGGTTTGCATATCAATAATGACCAACGCGGTATTGGCTGGACTCAGTTGACCGTTGTAAGGCCAGGCGTAAGGTGCGGCCTCGATATAACGTTCCTGCATTGCTTTTATCCTCCTAGGCAGTGGCCAGTTTCTTGGCCCCTAAAGACTGAATGATCGAGTAAGCCACGCCGCCGACGATCATGCCGATCAGCGCTTCGCCCACGCCGGGGAACCAAAGGTGAGCAATAGAGGCGCAAACGGTGCCGATGGCCCATGATAAAAAGGCGCTGCCGCGATAATGGCTTTCAGCGCGTGCGCTGCTGATGTGGCCGAGAAATAACAGGTCGACAATCATTACCGCGCCAATCGGCGGTACGGCCACGCCCAGCAGGCTAAGCCAGTTGAGGAAATAGCTCCACACCCCAATCACCGCCAACGCGCCGCCAATCAGCCCGAGGATAATGGTCCACAGGCGCATTTTGCTGTTAAGCAAATGGCTGTAGCCCACCGCACCGTTATACAGGCAGTGAGTGCACACCGATCCGAGATTGATAAATACGAACAGCAGGGCCAGCAGGTTCAGTAGCGCATTATGCCCAACGAGCAGGTGCAGGAAGTCGCCGCCGTTGTGGGCCGGATCGATCCCCGCGCCCGCCGAGACAATGACTACGCCAGACAGCAGTGAGACGACGTTAGCGATGGGGAAGGCAGAGAAGGTTGCCAGCACCGCCGATTTACCATCCCGTGACCAACGGGTGAAATCGGCGGTCATGGTGCCCGAGTCGGCAAAGCCGGCGATAACCATGGTCATGGCGATACCCATCGTAATGCCGCCCGCGGTGCCCTTATATTGTGTTACCTGGCTCAGATCGGTGTGCTGCGAGACAAAATACAGCGCCGCCAGCCCGAGGATCACAAACATCGGTGCCGCAATGATGCCGATAATCGACAGCGCACGTACGCCGAGGAAGGTTACGGCGGTATAAAGCACGGTAGCCAGCACGATCACCCACGAGGTATTCCAGCCGAAGGTGGCGTTCACGATGGTGCCGGTGAGGCCAGTCTGGAAGGCGTACCAGCCGATGACCACGGTTGAAAGGAAGGCCGAGGTAATAATGTAGCCGCGGCTGCCGAAGGTTTTACGCGCCTGCATCGCGAAGTTAAGTCCGGTTTTACCGGCCAGATAGCTTAGGGTGCCGACGTAGGCGAACAGCACTAAATTACCCAGCAGGATGGCGACGATCGCCCGCCAGAATCCGAGGTTATAGGCCATGATGCCGCCGAAAACCGCATTGGTCAGGATCATCGGGAAACCAAACCACACCGCCGAAACCGACCGGGTCGAGTGGCGATGGGAAAGCGGCACCGCTTGATTTTCAAATTCCTGCTCCAGCCCGCTGGCCGAGCCCTGCGAAGTAACGTGTTTGCTCATGGTGTTGTTCCTAAAAAGTGTGGCAACAGGGGAAATCGAGGCCTTTAGCGGCAGAGGATCGGCGGTAACCGATGGTTCCAGCCACAGGCTTTTTCAAACGCCGCGCTGGCGCGCAGCACCAGTGCGTCATCAAGATGGCGACCAATGATTTGCAGGCCAACCGGCAACCCCTCGGCGGTAAAACCGGCAGGGATCGAGGCGGCGGGCTGGCCGGTCAGATTGATCGGGAAAACAAAGGCCAGCCATTCGCTCGGCGTAACGCGGCAGCCGTCAATGGTGGCCGGGCTTTCTATATCTATCGGAAACGGGGGGGTGGCGAGGGTCGGCGTCAGCAGCAGGTCATAGCGCTGCATAAAGCGCCACATTTTGTTGACCACCGCCTTGCGCTGCATGTTGGCATCGGTGAACATCTCGGCGGTCCATTCGGTATTGAGCATCGCGACCAGGTGAGGCGACATGCGGTCGCCATAGGTTTCCATCAGCCTGCGCATACCGGTGAGATCGGTTTCTTGCGCGACCAGTGCGGCAAAGGTGTCTTTCGGATCGTCAAAGCCGGGATGCGCCTCTTCGACGATACAGCCGAGGTCGCGTTCAAATACTTTCACCGCGTTTGCGACGATTGCGCGCACCTGCGGATCTACCGCTGCGTAGCCCCAATCCGGGCTGTAGGCTACGCGTAATCCCTTAAGGCTACCGCTCAGCGCCCCGATCCAGTCGATATCGCTGGTGGGGATCGAATGGCGATCGCGTGAGTCGGGACCGGCTATCACCGAGAACATTAGCGCGGCGTCGGCAACGCTGCGGGTCATCGGACCAATATGTTCCAGCGACTCCCAGCTGGAGACGCCCGGATAGCGCTCGTCGCGACAGCCGGGATAAAGCGGCACGCGTCCCATCGACGCCTTCATGCCAAATACGCCGCTGTGGGCGGCAGGAATGCGCACCGAGCCGCCGCCGTCGCTGCCTAAGGCCAGCGGGCACATACGTGCGGCGAGCGCGGCCGCCGATCCAGCGCTTGATCCGCCGGGGGTGAGGCGGGTGTTCCACGGGTTGCGGGTGGTGGGAAATAGCGGATTATGCCCCGTGCCGCTGTAGCCAAACTCCGGTGCGTTGGTCTTCCCGAGAATGATCGCATCGGCGGCGATCAGCCGTTCGACGGTAATATCGTCTTCGTCGGGCACAAAGTTCTCATAGAGGTAAGATCCTGAGGCGGTCCTGATCCCCTTGGTGCTGATCAGATCTTTAATCGCCACCGGGATCCCCGCCAGCGGGCCGACCGGCTCGCCGCGCATGATGCGGCTCTCAATGCTTTTAGCCTGCGCCAGCGCACTCTCGGTGGTTGGGGTACAAAAGGCGTGCAGCTCGGGCTCCAACTGCTCCATTCGCGCGATTGAAGCAGACACAACCTCTACCGGTGAGAGGCTCTTATCGCGAATACCGGCGGCAAGCGTTACGGCGTCTAGCTGAAGAATATCCTGCATAGTCATATCCGGCGTCGTCAAATTCATCTCTTTTACCTGTCCGATCAAAACCCTGATATTGCTAGCAATGCACTTTTCAGGCCAAAATGGTTCATGGCGAATAAATAAGCGCTTAAATATTTCTAACATCTTGTATACCGCGCGGTATTCCAGTGGCTATGGCAGATTGTTTTTTCAGCAGCCCGCGCTGAAGATAGCCATACAACTTGGCGCTTCACCGCTCTGGTGCAAAGAGGAAAGAAATCTGGTGCAATCAGGGTTTACGCTTGAATTTGCGAGAGTTAGTCCCCATTTGAGATTGGTGACGGAAGAAAATTGCTAGCGGATGTTCACCTTGCCCGGCCTTCTGGACGCTATCGCGCAAATTAAGGCTCAAGGTCTTTGTTCAAAGCCGTGAAGTGCTAACATTGACTGAGTTCCCCCTTTACTGATTAGCAGGACAGACGATGACTGAAAATGATTTGCGTCAGCTGAGTACTGACGTTGGCGCTGCCTTGAAATCCAAGGGCCTGTGGCTTACCTGTGCCGAATCCTGTACCGGAGGCTGGGTTGCTAAAGCGATTACCGATATTGCCGGGAGTTCGGCCTGGTTTGATCGCGGCTTTGTGACCTACAGCAATGTCGCCAAGCGTGAGCTGCTCGACGTTTCCGAATCGACGCTGAAAGAGCATGGCGCAGTAAGTGAAGAGGTGGTGCGCGAGATGGCCAGGGGGGCACGCTACGCCGCAGGTTCTGATTTGGCAGTGTCGATTAGCGGCATTGCCGGTCCCGACGGTGGCACTAAAGATAAGCCGGTCGGCACCGTGTGGTTTGGCTTTGCCGATGAAAATGGCCGAATTTACGCCTGTAAAAAGAATTTTTCCGGCGACCGCGATGCGGTGCGTTTGCAAGCCGCTGTTTTTTCATTACAAACTTTGCTAGACGAGTTTTTAAAAAAATAGGCTTGATACTGTATGAGCATACAGTATAATTAGTACCAATTACCTGCATCTGTACTTGCATCCGACAACAACATTCAGTGACAACGGCGTGTGGCTTCACACAGCTGGTCACGCGAAGGAGTGAAAATGGCTATTGATGAGAACAAGCAAAAGGCGTTAGCTGCGGCACTGGGCCAGATTGAAAAGCAATTCGGTAAAGGTTCCATCATGCGTCTTGGCGAAGATCGCTCCATGGATGTTGAAACTATCTCTACCGGATCTCTGTCTCTGGATATCGCACTGGGCGCCGGTGGTTTGCCAATGGGCCGTATCGTCGAGATTTATGGTCCAGAGTCTTCAGGTAAAACAACCTTAACTCTGCAGGTTATCGCCGCCGCACAGCGTGAAGGTAAAACCTGTGCGTTTATCGATGCCGAGCATGCACTTGACCCAATCTATGCCAAAAAACTGGGCGTAGACATCGACAACCTGCTGTGTTCCCAGCCGGACACCGGTGAGCAGGCGTTGGAAATCTGTGATGCGCTGACTCGCTCAGGCGCGGTTGACGTTATCATCGTTGACTCCGTGGCTGCTCTGACGCCAAAAGCAGAAATTGAAGGCGAAATCGGTGACTCTCACATGGGCCTCGCGGCACGTATGATGAGCCAGGCTATGCGTAAGCTGGCCGGTAACCTGAAAAATGCCAACACCCTGCTGATCTTCATCAACCAGATCCGTATGAAAATCGGTGTGATGTTCGGTAACCCGGAAACCACTACCGGCGGTAACGCGCTGAAGTTCTACGCCTCCGTTCGTCTTGATATCCGTCGTATTGGCGCCATCAAAGACGGCGACGTGGTTGTGGGTAGCGAAACTCGCGTGAAAGTGGTTAAGAACAAAATCGCTGCACCGTTCAAGCAGGCCGAGTTCCAGATCATGTACGGCGAAGGTATCAACATCAACGGTGAGTTGGTTGACCTGGGCGTTAAGCACAAGCTGATCGAAAAAGCCGGTGCCTGGTACAGCTACAACGGTGAGAAAATCGGACAGGGCAAGGCGAACGCCAGCAACTTCCTGAAAGAAAACCCGAAAATTGCTTCCGAGATCGACAAAAAACTCAGAGAGATGCTGCTGGGTGGCAACGGTGAGTTGAGCGCAGTGGCGACAGCAGAAAGCCTGGATGACAATGCTGAAACCAGCGAAGAGTTTTAATACTCCTTGCTCTACCTGCCGATGAGTCTTCGCCAGGATTAAGCTAAAGGTTATCGCCTGTAAAAAACAGCCTGCATCACTGGGCTGTTTTTTTGCTTTATAAGGAATCAAACATGACGCAGGAACTCGAAGACAACCAGCAACCCTACTCGCTGTTCTCAACCGAGCAGGACGACAGGGCAAAAAAACGGGCAAACCTGATTGCCCGCGCGATGCGGCTCTTGGGCCAGCGTGACCACGGTGAGGCCGAGCTGAGGCGTAAACTGTTAACTCCCCCCCAGCCCTTCTCGCGTCCATCCTCTTATAAAGCCCGACAAAATCCCGATTCTCGCCGCCAGGCCGTGCCTAAAGAGGTGGAGGAGATTGATCCCGAGCAGGTCGAAGAGGTTATTGCTTACTGTTATCAGCACGGCTGGCTCGATGATGCGAAATTTGCCGCACGATATATTTCAGGTCGCAGCAATCGCGGGCTGGGTGCTCAGCGGATCCGATCCGAGTTGACCCAGAAAGGCGTCGACAAAGAGGTAATAACGCAGGCGCTAGAAGAGTGCGAGGTAGACTGGTGCAGTAAAGCCTACGATCTCGCTACCCACAAATTTGGCCTGCCGTTGCCGACAGATTGGAAAGAAAAATCGAAAGTATTACGTTATTTACTCTATCGCGGCTTTTTTCAGGAAGAAATACAGTCTATTTATCGCGATTTTGAAGATTGAATGCATACGGGATTTTACTTCCCCGCGAAGAAATTTTATCTTATCCCCACTTTTTGTTCGTGAGCGACAAAGTCAGCTGGGCGTTTTCGCGCCGATCTTGCTCACGGGCCGACCTTTTTAGCCTTATTCCGGGACATTTATGAGCAAGAGCACCGCTGAGATCCGTCAAGCGTTTCTCGATTTCTTCCATAGTAAGGGACACACCGTTGTCGACAGCAGTTCGCTGATCCCTACTAATGATCCGACATTGATGTTTACCAATGCCGGTATGAACCAGTTCAAAGACGTTTTTCTAGGCCTGGATAACCGCGATTACCATCGTGCGACCACGTCTCAGCGTTGCGTGCGCGCCGGTGGCAAGCACAACGATCTGGAAAACGTCGGTTATACCGCACGTCACCACACCTTCTTCGAGATGCTGGGTAACTTCAGCTTCGGCGATTATTTCAAAGAAGATGCGATCAAGTTTGCCTGGGAGCTGTTGACCGGTGAGAACTGGTTTAATCTTCCTAAAGAAAAACTGTGGGTGACCGTTTACGCCACCGATGACGAAGCTTTCGAAATCTGGGAAAAACAGATCGGCGTACCGAAAGAGCGCATTATCCGCATCGGCGACAATAAGGGCGCGCAGTATGCGTCGGATAACTTCTGGCAGATGGGCGACACCGGTCCTTGCGGCCCGTGTTCAGAGATCTTCTTCGACCACGGTGACCACATCTGGGGCGGCCCTCCGGGCAGCGCAGAGGAAGACGGTGACCGCTACATCGAGATCTGGAACCTGGTATTCATGCAGTTCAACCGCCAGGCCGATGGTACTATGCTGCCATTGCCTAAGCCATCGGTTGATACCGGCATGGGCCTCGAGCGTATTACCGCGGTGTTGCAACACGTTAACTCCAACTACGACATCGATCTGTTCCAAAAGCTGATCGCTGCCGTTGCCCAGGTGACCGGCGCGACTGATCTGAACAATAAGTCGCTGCGCGTTATCGCCGACCACATCCGTTCTTGCGCCTTCCTGATTGCCGACGGCGTGATCCCTTCCAACGAAGGTCGTGGCTATGTACTGCGTCGCATCATTCGTCGTGCAGTGCGTCACGGTAACATGCTGGGCGCCAAAGAAGCCTTCTTCTATAAGCTGGTTGCGCCTCTGGTTGACGTTATGGGCTCTGCGGGCGTCGAGCTGGCTAACCAGCAGTCGACCGTTGAGCAGTTGCTGAAAACGGAAGAAGAGCAGTTTGCCCGTACACTGGAGCGTGGATTAGCGCTGTTAGACGAAGAGCTGGCTGCGCTACAGGGCGATACCCTGGCAGGTGATATCGTCTTCCGTCTCTATGACACCTTCGGCTTCCCGGTGGATTTAACCGCTGACGTTTGTCGCGAGCGCAATCTTAAGGTCGATGAAGCCGGCTTTGAGAAGGCAATGGAGGCACAGCGTACTCGCGCTCGTGAGTCCAGCGGCTTTAGTGCCGACTACAACAGCATGGTGCGCGTCGAGGGCGTCACGCAGTTCTCCGGCTATGAGCACGTACAGCGTCACTCTACCGTGGTGGCCCTGTTTGTTAACGGTCAGCCGGTTGAGGAGATTCAGGCCGGTGACAGCGCGATTGTGGTACTGGACGATACGCCGTTCTATGGCGAATCCGGTGGTCAGGTTGGCGATAAAGGCGTATTGAAAACGGCCGCGGGCGAATTTGCCGTTAGCGACACGCAGAAATACGGCAAGGCGATTGGCCATCAGGGCGCATTAAGCGCCGGTAAGCTGGCGATTGGCGACAGCGTTGAGGCCGATGTTGACTCGGTACGCCGTGACCGCATTCGTCTGAACCACTCCGCTACGCACCTGCTGCACGCAGCACTGCGTCAGATCCTCGGCAAGCACGTGGCTCAGAAAGGTTCTTTGGTTAATGACCACTACCTGCGTTTTGACTTCTCGCATTTTGAAGCGATGAAGCCGGAAGAAATTCGTCAGGTTGAAGATTTGGTCAATGCGCAAATCCGCCGTAATCTGCCTATCGAGACCAATATCATGGCGCTTGATGATGCAAAAGGGCAGGGCGCCATGGCGCTGTTTGGCGAGAAATACGAAGACAATGTTCGCGTCTTGTCGATGGGCGACTTCTCTACCGAGCTTTGCGGCGGTATTCACGCCAATCGCACCGGTGATATCGGCCTGTTCCGTATTCAGAGTGAGTCAGGGACGGCGGCAGGCGTTCGTCGTATTGAAGCCATCACCGGTGACAATGCGATTAATGCGTTGCATCAGCAGAGTGATTTACTGCAGGACGTTGCGCAGTTGGTTAAAGGCGACGTTAACAGCGTGACCGACAAGATCCGTTCCCTGATTGAACGTTCACGGGTGCTGGAAAAAGAGCTTCAGCAGGTCAAGGACCAGCAGGCGGCGCAGGAAAGTGCCTCACTGTCTGGACAAACGTTAGAAGTTAAAGGCGTCAAACTGCTGGTTAAACAGTTGGATGGCGTAGAACCGAAAATGTTGCGCACTATGGTCGACGATCTTAAAAATCAGTTAGGTTCCGCCATTATTGTGCTGGCTACCGTAGCTGAAGGTAAGGTAAGTTTGATTGTAGGCGTGACGAAAGACCTAACCGACCGCGTTAAGGCCGGTGAGTTAATCGGTACCATTGCATCCCAGGTGGGTGGCAAGGGCGGAGGTCGTCCTGATATGGCTCAGGCGGGTGGTACCGATGCTCAGGCTTTGCCTGCGGCACTCAGCGGTGTAGAAGCTTGGGTATCTGACAAGCTCTAGTCATAAAATCAGTAATAATGAAAACGCCATAATCTCTTGTCTATTATGGCGTTTCCAGTCTTTATGACCGGTTAACTCTTACTATTTTAGTCACGACCTCGCTGATTTCGGCTAAACTGAGATCACTCACAGCTAATGTATAAGGCTGGCATACATTTTATGTGGGGGTCATGGCTTACGTTTCTTCAATATATGATAGATAATGCTGAAGACGCTGAGAGACCCGACTCTTTTAATTTTTCAAGGAGCAAAGAATGCTTATTCTGACTCGCCGAGTTGGTGAAACCCTCATGATTGGCGATGAGGTTACGGTTACCGTTTTAGGTGTTAAAGGTAATCAGGTGCGTATTGGTGTGAATGCGCCAAAAGAGGTCTCTGTTCACCGTGAAGAGATCTACCAGCGTATTCAGGCTGAAAAATCTCAACAGACGAGTTTCTAATTTATCGGGCGTCTCGTCTTTGGCGAGGCGCTGATCAATCTCTCGTACCGTCTTGGTCCCTTCCTGGTTTATTCTTAGCATCTTCCTGGTTTCTTGTTGGCACCTTCTTAGTAACGTCTTAGCACCTTCCTGGTTTCTTCTTGGCACCGTCTTAGTAACGTCTTAGCCCCTCCCTGGTTTCTTCTTAGCAGCTTCTTAGTAACGTCTTAGCCCATTTCGGGTTCCGTTTTTAGTCTCCTCCCCTAATTGCCCCCTGTTTTAGCGCTAATCTTCAAAACCTTTTTCCCCTTTCGTAATCCTTGCTGCAAATCTTTTTACTGATTAAACATTGGTTTTTGCTCTTTATAGGCCTTATTTTGCCGGTTAACTGCGCAGGTTGAGTGCGAATTGTCCAAACAAACGATTCTTGGGAAAAAAGGGTTTGACTTATAAGTGCGGGAAAGTAATATGTGCGCCACGCAGTGCCGATGAGCTTAAACAAAGTTAGTCAGCACAATTCGAAAGAAGCGTATGGTGAGGTGGCCGAGAGGCTGAAGGCGCTCCCCTGCTAAGGGAGTATGCGGTCAAAAGCTGCATCCGGGGTTCGAATCCCCGCCTCACCGCCATTTAAGATGCACCCATAGCTCAGCTGGATAGAGTACTCGGCTACGAACCGAGCGGTCGGAAGTTCGAATCTTCCTGGGTGCACCACTTAACGACTTGCTGCCATCAAAGGAAACTTGAAATGGTGATGCAATGCGAAGTGGAAGCACGAAGGATGATAACGTTGCTTAGCAACGGCCCGTAAGGGTAAGGCGTAAGCCGAATAATCTTCCTGGGGGCACCATTCTTTCTGTGATGTATATTGATTTGCAATCAAGTGAGCATCAGGGGCCGATTTAGGTAGAATGTAAAAGTGGTGAAGTAACTCTGCTGTAAAGAACTGCAATAAAGAAGTGATATGCACCCATAGCTCAGCTGGATAGAGTACTCGGCTACGAACCGAGCGGTCGGAAGTTCGAATCTTCCTGGGTGCACCATTTAACGACTTGCTATCATTAAAGGAAACTTGAAATGGTCATGTAATGTTAAATGGAAGCGCGAAGGATGATAATGTTGCTTTAGCAACGGCCCGCAAGGGTGAGGCATAAGCCGAATAGTCTTCCTGGGTGCACCATTCTCCTCTCTGCTTTTTCTTCGCATCAATCAATAGTAAAATAGTTCTACAACGCACCCATAGCTCAGCTGGATAGAGTACTCGGCTACGAACCGAGCGGTCGGAAGTTCGAATCTTCCTGGGTGCACCATATTCTAAAAGTTTACAGATAAAGAAAATTCTAAATTTGTAGGCTAGCATCACACTGATGCACGAAGGATGATAACGTTGCTTCAGCAACGGCCCGCAGGGCGAGGCGACAAGCCGAGTCATCTTCCTGGGTGCACCATATTCCAAAAGCTTGCAGATAAAGAAAATTCTAAATTTGTAGGCTCAGAAAAACCCGCTTCGGCGGGTTTTTTGCTTTCTGCTGTTGGCTAAATTTTCCTTTCCCGAGTTACCTCGCAAATCAACTATTCCCTGTGTGCTGTCTTACCTGACAAAAAGCGACAATCCCACGTCTTTACGCTAAAGTAGTTTCCCTCAGAGTGTTAAGAGCAGGCGGTGTTTATGGATTACAAGCTGTACGAGGGCTACGATGGATTGATCTTTGATATGGACGGTACCATATTAGACACTGAGCCAACACACCGTAAAGCCTGGCACCAGGTGCTGTCCAAATACAATTTGCAGTACGAACTAGCCGCTATGGTCGCTCTTAACGGTTCGCCCACCTGGCGGATCGCAAAATCCATTATTGACGACAATAACGTCGACTTGGACCCTCATCACCTGGCTACCGAGAAAACGGCGGCAGTGCAGGAGATGTTACTGGATACGGTTAAGCCATTGCCGCTAATTGAGGTGGTGAAGGCGTTTCACGGTCGCCGTCCTATGGCGGTCGGCACCGGCAGCGAACGTTGGATGGCGGAGGCTTTACTTCGTCATTTAGGGCTGCACCAATACTTTGACGCGATTGTGGGGGCCAATGATGTAGAAAATCATAAGCCGGCACCCGACACCTTCCTGCGCTGCGCAGAGCTTATTGGCGTTCCGCCAGAAAAGTGTGTGGTATTTGAAGACGCCGATTTTGGTATTGAAGCCGCCAAACGGGCAAATATGGCCTACGTTGATGTGCGCACGCTGTAACTCAGTGCATCATTGTTAGTGGCGATTTGTTATGCGTTTTGGCAAGTTGGCTACGCATGCTCGGGATCTTGAGTTCTTTATCTCTTATAAATAAAAAGTTGATAAGGGCAGATGCCGGGTGGGGTTAGATTGGTATCGGTTATCTATGATGGTCACATCTATGCAGATTCAGAAAACTTATGCGTTAACTTTTTTATTTAGCGGGAGGTCAATTTGATCCCGGACGTATCACAGGCGCTTTCCTGGCTGGAAGCTCATCCCCATTCTCTAAAGGGGATTGGTCGCGGTATTGAGCGCGAGACGCTGCGCGTTAACCCTAACGGCACGTTGGCCACTACGGCTCATCCTGAACCCCTGGGTTCGGCACTGACGCATAACTTGATCACCACCGACTTTGCCGAAGCGCTTCTCGAGTTCATCACCCCGGTCGATGACAGCGTTGAGCATTCGCTGCAAGTGTTACGCGACATTCATCGCCACGTGGCCAAACGTCTGGGTGATGAAAGAATGTGGCCATTAAGCATGCCGTGTTTTATCGACTCCTCAGCCGATATCGAACTGGCCCAGTACGGTACTTCCAATATTGGTAAGCTAAAAACGCTGTATCGCCAGGGGTTGAAAAGCCGCTACGGTGCGGTGATGCAGACTATTTCAGGGATCCATTACAACTTTTCGCTGCCACTGGCCTTCTGGCAGGCGCGTCTGGGTATCAAAGACGCCGAGAGCGGTAAGGACGCGATCTCTGCGGCTTATCTGAATGTGATCCGCAACTATTACCGTTTTGGCTGGGTCATCCCTTACCTGTTTGGTGCATCGCCGGCAATTTGTTCCTCGTTCCTTGAAGGACGTGAAACAAAACTGCCGTTTGAATACACTGAAAATGGCCTCGGCTATCTGCCTTATGCCACCTCTTTGCGCCTGAGCGATTTGGGCTATACCAGTCAATCTCAAAGCAATCTGGGTATTACCTTTAACGATCTCGATACTTATATCGCCGGTGTTAAACGTGCTACGCGTACGCCGTGGGAAGAATATGCGGCAATAGGGCTTAAGAAAGACGGTAAATATCTGCAACTTAATACCAATGTGTTACAGATTGAGAACGAGCTTTATGCTCCTATCCGCCCTAAGCGCGTCACCCGCTCGGGCGAAACGCCTTCAGATGCCCTGCTGCGCAGTGGAATACAGTACATCGAGGTGCGTTCTCTCGATATTAACCCGTTCACGCCGATCGGTATTGATGCCTCACAGGCACGTTTCCTTGACCTATTTTTGATATGGTGTGCATTAGCCGATGCGCCAGAAATGAATAGCGAAGAGATACTCTGCACCCGCCAAAACTGGAATCGCGTTATTCTGGAAGGCCGCAAGCCGGGCCAGACGATAGGTATTGGCTGTGACGATGTCAGAGAGCCGTTGGATAAAGTCGGTAAGTCACTGTTTGCCGACCTGCGCCGCGTGGCGGAAGTTCTGGATACGCAAAACAGCAACAGCGAGTATCAGGAAGTCTGTGAACAGCTGGTTGCCGCATTCGACGATCCTGAGCTGACCTACTCAGCGCGCGTTCTCAAAGCAATGAAAGCCGAAAGTAACCTTGGTGTTACCTTGGCCGATAAATACCGCCAGATGCTGATTGAGGAGCCATTAGAGGTTCTGACCGAGCAGCAATTGACCGACGAGCACGATGAGTCCTGGGAGCGTCAGCGCGCCTTGGAAGCAAATGATAAGCTAAGCTTTGATGAGTACCTGGCCGCTCTCGCCGCGAAGTAGGGCAGGGAGCCAGAAAAGAAAATGGCCACAATCAATGTGGCCAAAACAAACATCACTGTTTACAGGGATGATGATAACAAATGCGCGTCTTTCATATATTCAGACTCGCGTTCTGGGAAAAAGTTTCCTGAGTTCGTTAAAAAAATAATTTTTTTAGGAGAGGTGACGATTATGCCACTGTTGGATAGCTTTACCGTAGACCATACAATCATGGCTGCCCCTGCCGTTCGCGTTGCAAAAACCATGAAAACCCCAAGTGGGGATACGCTTACCGTGTTCGACCTGCGCTTCTGTCGCCCAAATATCGAAGTGATGACCGAGCGCGGTACTCACACTCTGGAGCACCTGTTTGCTGGCTTCATGCGTAATCACTTAAATGGTGAAGGCGTAGAGATTATCGATATTTCTCCGATGGGTTGCCGTACCGGTTTCTACATGAGCCTGATTGGCGCGCCAGACGAAAAACGCGTCGCTGTGGCATGGAAAGCGGCAATGGCCGACATTCTGAAAGTTAAAGATCAGAATCAGATCCCTGAACTGAACATCTATCAGTGCGGTACCTGTGAAATGCACTCGTTGAAAGAAGCTCAGGAAATTGCCCAGCACATCGTCGACAGCGAAATTGGTGTTAACCGCAACGAAGATTTGGCGTTGCCACCGGAAAAACTGACCGAACTGCACATCTAGTTTGCATTTAGGCCGGTTGCTGTCGTGGCTGAAGAAGCTAACGGCATAAAAAAAGACGCAATAGCTATCGCGTCTTTTTTATTGGCTTTAACCCATCCTGAATAGCGTCGAGAAGCAATCAGTGCTCGGCGCTGCTGCGCAACGTTTTCAATGGCCTGACCTTAACCTGCTTGATCATGTTGTCCTGCACGTCGAGGATCTCAACCTCATAGCTCTCAATACGCAGATGGGTGCCAATTTTAGGAATGTCTTCCAGCACCTCAAGCAGCATGCCGTTGATAGTGCGCGGGCCGTCGGTGGGCAGATTCCAGTTAAAGGCCTTGTTAAGCTCACGCACGTTGGCGCTACCTTCGATTAACACCGTGCCGTCACTCTGCGGCGTCACTTCTTCCGCCAGGGTAGGCGACATTGAGGTGGTAAAGTCACCGACGATCTCCTCGAGGATGTCTTCTACCGTCACCAGCCCCTTAATATCACCGTATTCGTCAACCACGATGCCGACTTTCTTTTTATTGCGCTGAAACTTAATCAACTGAATGTTCAGCGGCGTGCCTTCCGGAATATAGTACATCTCGTCGGCGGCGCGCAGCAGGTTCTCTTTATTGAATTCGCGCTTTTCGGTCATCAGGCGATAGGCCTCACGCAGCCTCAGTATGCCGATAGTGTCATCCAGCGAGTCACGATAAAGGATGATGCGGCCGTGCGGTGAGTGAGTCAGCTGGCGAATAATCGATTTCCAGTCATCATTGATATCAATACCGACGATTTCGTTGCGCGGAACCATGATGTCATCAACCGAGACTTTTTCGAGATCCAGCACCGACAGCAGCATGTCCTGATTGCGGCGAGAAATCTGCGAGCGTGACTCATTGACGATAGTGCGCAGCTCCTCTTTGCTCACCGCGTCGCTGATGCCGACGTTGGTCTTGATACCCAGCATGCGCATCAATACCTTGGAGAGATTATTGAGGAGCCACACCAGCGGCATCATGATAGTTTGCAACGGACGCAGCAGCACGCTGCTAGGGAAAGCCACACGCTCCGGATGCAGCGCCGCGAAGGTCTTTGGCAACACTTCGGCAAACAGCAGGATCACAAAGGTCAACACGCCGGTGGCAATCGCTACGCCGGCATCGCCATAAAGACGCATGCCAACGATGGTGGCCAGTGCAGACGCCAGGATATTGACCAGGTTATTACCAATCAGCACCAGGCTGATCAGCTGGTCGGGACGCTTGAGCAGTTTTTCGACGCGGCGCGCTGCGCGGTTGCCTTGCTTGGCGAGATGGCGCAAACGATAGCGATTGAGGGTCATCATTCCGGTTTCGGAGGCCGAAAAATAGCCGGAAACTACCACCATGATAACCAGGATGATAATGAGGGTAGTGGTAGAGACGTGCTCCAACGGGTAATTCCTTATTGATTAAAAGACTTTGCTTCGATGAATGACGGTCCCTGTCCGGGCGCGGGATGGGGACCGATTCTTGAAATTAATGCGCCGTGAATTGCTGGATCAGACGGCTGCCAAAATAGGCCAGGGTCAGCAATATGGCACCCGCCATGCTGAACCATACCACACGGCGGCCGCGCCAGCCTTCGTGATAGTGCCCCCACAGCAGAACGATGTAAACCAGCCAGGCCAGAATGGACAGTACGGCCTTGTCGATGTTTTCACGACTGAACAGGTTTTCCATATACAGCAGGCCGGTGCACAGCGTCAGAGTCAGCAGGATAACGCCGCCCTGGGTAATGTGAAACAGCTTGCGCTCAATGCTCATCAACGGCGGCATATCGGCAGAAAAAGACAGTTTTTTGTTTTTAAGCTGGTAATCGAGCCACGCCAGCTGCAAAGCATAAAGCGCGGCAATAATCAGCGTCGCGTAGGAAAAAAGCGCCAGGCCAATGTGGACCAACAGCCCCTTGCTTGCTTCCAGATGCGTAATGAACTCGCCCGGTAAAAAGGCAACCAGCGCCAAATTGATTAGCGCAAAGCAGTAAACGATCGGTAAAATAAACCAACCGCGGCTGCGTGAAGCCGCGACGGTCATTACGGTACAAATGAGTAAACTGACTATCGATCCGATATTGACCAGACTCAGATTTTGCCCGGTGCTGACGTCAAATACCCGCTGTTGCAGCGTAATGGCGTGGCAAACCAGAGCAACAACAGCCGAGAGTAACGCAATGCGCCGATAGGTGCCATTCTTGCGGATCAGGCTGGGAATGATCAATGAAAGGCTTAACAAATAGGCGAACATGGCGACAAAAGCTAAAGCTGGCATATTGTGTCATTTACGTTGAAAAATGAATGAGAAAGCCAGTATAGCGTCCCCTGCGTCGTGCTCCAACAACTCTCCTGATTTTACCTTTATATATCGGGCAGAGATTGTGCGGACATCTCGTGTTATAATCCCGCAATTGTGTCGCCAAGGCGGCCTGTCATTACGTTGAGCAAGAGACGATGTTTGATAATTTAACCGATCGATTGTCGCGCACACTGCGCAATATCAGCGGCCGTGGGCGGCTGACCGAAGAAAATGTTAAAGAAACCCTGCGTGAAGTTCGCATGGCATTACTGGAGGCCGACGTTGCCTTGCCGGTAGTGCGCGACTTCATCAACCGCGTGAAAGAGGCGTCTGTTGGCACTGAAGTCAACAAAAGCCTGACACCGGGGCAAGAGTTTATAAAAATCGTCCAGAAAGAGCTGGTTTCAGCGATGGGCGAAGCGAATTCCGAGTTAAACCTCGCCGCGCAACCGCCAGCCGTGGTGCTGATGGCCGGTTTGCAGGGGGCGGGTAAAACCACCAGCGTGGCCAAGCTGGCGAAATTTCTTAAAGAAAAGCGTAAGAAAAAGGTATTGGTGGTTTCTGCCGACGTTTATCGCCCTGCGGCGATCAAACAGTTAGAAACCCTGGCCGAGCAGGTTGGCGTTGAGTTCTTCGCCTCCGATGTCAGCCAGAAGCCTATCGATATCGTCAACTCGGCCTTACAGCACGCCAAACTGAAGTTCTTCGACGTATTGCTGGTGGATACCGCCGGTCGTTTGCACGTCGATGAAGCGATGATGGACGAGATCAAACAGGTTCACGCGGCCATCAAGCCGGTTGAAACGCTGTTTGTGGTCGATGCCATGACCGGTCAGGATGCGGCAAACACTGCCAAAGCCTTCAACGAAGCTCTGCCGCTGACCGGTGTGATCCTGACCAAGGTCGACGGTGATGCGCGCGGCGGTGCGGCACTGTCTATTCGTCATATCACCGGTAAGCCGATCAAGTTCCTCGGCATGGGTGAAAAAATTGAAGCCCTGGAGCCTTTCCACCCCGATCGCGTGGCCTCACGCATTCTGGGAATGGGCGACGTGCTGTCGCTGATCGAAGACATTGAAAGCAAGGTCGACCGCGCGCAGGCTGAAAAGTTGGCTAACAAGATGAAGAAAGGCGACGGTTTCGACCTCACCGACTTCCTCGACCAGCTCAAGCAGATGCGTAACATGGGCGGCATGGCGAGCATGATGGGCAAACTGCCTGGCATGGGGCAACTGCCTGACAATGTTAAGTCGCAGATGGACGACAAGGTTCTGGTCCGCATGGAGGCGATCATCAACTCGATGACGCTGAAAGAGCGCGCCAAGCCAGAAATCATCAAAGGCTCCCGCAAGCGCCGTATCGCGCTGGGTGCCGGTATGCAGGTGCAGGACGTCAACCGACTGCTGAAGCAGTTTGACGACATGCAGCGCATGATGAAGAAAATGAAGAACGGCGGCATGGCTAAAATGCTGCGTGGCATGAAAGGTATGATGCCACCGGGTTTCCCTGGCCGATAAGACGCGGTTCAACATGATAATAAGTACCGTTAATTAGCCACTGGCCAAAAGTAGTTTGAGGATCTCGACGCTTTCGATTGCTTTTTGCGCCAAAATGAGTAAAATTTTCGGGCTTTTTATATTGCAGCCAGACCCCGTTCCCCGATGGGGTCTGGCTGTTTTATTCACTAAAGAGGATGTTATGGTAACAATTCGTTTGGCACGTGGCGGCGCAAAAAAGCGTCCGTTCTATCAAGTAGTAGTGACCGACAGCCGCAACGCTCGTGATGGTCGCTTCATCGAGCGCGTAGGCTTCTTCAACCCATTGGCTTCTGGCCAGGCTGAAGCTTTGCGTCTGGACCTGGATCGTATTGCTCATTGGCAAGATCTGGGTGCAACCGTTTCTGATCGCGTAGCTACGCTGATCAAAGACGCTAAGAAAGCAGCTTAATCCGTCGCGGTGGTGACAATGAGCAAGCAACTCAATCCAGTGACGCCTGTAGAACCGATTGTTCTCGGTAAGATGGGCTCAACTTACGGTATTCGCGGTTGGCTCAGAGTGTTTTCATCCACCGAAGACGCTGAAAGCATTTTCGAATACCAGCCGTGGTTTATCCAGCAGGCAGGTAAGTGGCAAGCTGTAGAGCTGGAAGGCTGGAAGCGCCACAATCAGGACCTGATCATCAAAGTCAAAGGCGTTGAAGATCGGGATGCGGCCAATTTACTGACTAATCGCGAGATTGTTGTAGATTCAAGCCAGCTACCTAACCTCGGCGAAGGGGATTACTACTGGAAAGACCTATTCGGTTGCCAGGTAGTCGCAGCCAACGGTTACGAACTGGGCAAAGTCATCGATATGATGGAAACCGGTTCTAACGACGTTATGGTAGTTAAAGCAAACCTGAAAGATGCATTTGGCATCAAGGAGCGGTTAATTCCGTTCCTCGATGGGCAGGTTATCAAGAAAGTCGATCTCACTACTCGCACTATCGAAGTAGATTGGGATCCTGGTTTTTGACCTTCGTAATGGTCTATTTGCGTAGATTTAGGTGCAATGAGTGCAACGTCGATATGAGGATTAGGCTATGTGGATTGGTATAGTTAGCCTATTCCCCGAGATGTTTCGCGCAATCACCGATTACGGAGTGACTGGCCGGGCAGTTAAGAATGGCCTGCTGAGCGTAGAGTGTTGGAGTCCTCGTGACTTCGCCTACGATCGGCATCGTACCGTGGACGAACGCCCTTACGGCGGCGGACCGGGAATGCTTATGATGGTGCAACCTTTACGGGAAGCGATTCATACAGCTAAAGCAGCGGCAGGTGAAGGCGTGAAAGTGATTTATCTTTCACCACAGGGGCGCAAACTTGACCAACAAGGCGTTTGCGAACTAGCGACTTACCAGAAAATTGTTCTGGTGTGCGGTCGCTACGAGGGGATCGATGAGCGCGTGATCAAAACCGAAATTGATGAAGAATGGTCAATCGGCGATTACGTACTTAGCGGCGGTGAGCTACCCGCAATGACCCTGATTGATTCAGTTTCCCGCTTTATACCGGGCGTTCTGGGTCATCAGGCTTCGGCAGAAGAAGATTCTTTTGCAGATGGATTGCTGGATTGTCCTCACTATACCCGCCCTGAAGTGTTGGAAGGCATGGAAGTACCGCCAGTGTTACTGTCGGGAAACCATGCAGAAATACGTCGATGGCGCTTGAAGCAGTCGTTGGGTCGTACCTGGCTTAGAAGACCTGAACTTCTGGAAAACCTAGCTCTGACTGACGAGCAACAGGTGTTACTGAGAGAGTTCCAACGGGAACATCGGATCAGCTAACAAAACTAATAAGAGAATATTTGAGCCTGGCTCAGGATTCTCTCAATTATCAGTTTACCTAGGGTAAGAGATATATTATGAGCAATATCATTAAGCAAATCGAGCAAGAGCAGCTGAAGCAAGACGTTCCTTCATTCCGTCCGGGTGACTCGGTCGAAGTGAAAGTATGGGTTGTGGAAGGAGCTAAGAAGCGTCTGCAGGCATTCGAGGGCGTGGTTATCGCTATCCGTAACCGCGGTCTGCACTCTGCATTCACTGTTCGTAAAATTTCTAATGGCGAAGGTGTTGAGCGCGTATTCCAGACTCACTCCCCTATCATTGACAGCATCACCGTTAAACGTCGTGGTGCCGTTCGTCAGGCGAAACTGTACTACCTGCGTGAGCGTACCGGTAAATCAGCTCGTATCACCGAGCGTCTTAACCGCGTTAACGCACGATAACATTCTCAAGTGTTATATAAACGGCCCGCTCAGCGGGCCGTTTTTTTTTGCCTGTATGATGACAAAAAGCAGATGCGTAAGCGTATGTGTAATTATATCTTTACATTAATTAACTATTAGAGGGATGGCTTTGGCTCATGAAAACGGGTTTTCTTTGCATTATGCAGCTGTTTTTTCATTTATTTATGCTTACTTTCCTCTGCCGTAAAGATAACGGTGCGTTCATCCTATTTTGGTAATTTAAAGTTTACACCTGTTGTTTGAAAAGTTTACAGCCTGTGTTATCTTTGACCGCAGTGCTGCACAACAGCAAAAAAATTAAATTTATCGTGGATAGCCATCATGCAAAAAGACGCCCTGAACAATGTGCACATCAGTGCCGAAGAGATCCTGATTACGCCTGAAGAGCTTAAAAACAAGTTCCCTTTAAGCGCTGAAAATCAGACCAGCATCGAGCAGTCACGCCAGACCATCGCCGACATTATCCACGGTCGCGATCCGCGCCTGCTGATCGTTTGCGGTCCCTGTTCGGTTCACGACCTCGATGCGGCAATAGATTACGCCCGTCATTTGAAGACCCTGTCCGCAGAGCTCAGCGATCGCCTGTACATTGTGATGCGCGTTTACTTTGAAAAACCGCGCACTACCGTGGGCTGGAAAGGGCTGATTAACGATCCGCACATGGACGGCACCTTCGACGTCGAGGCCGGTCTGCACATCGCGCGTAATCTACTGCTGCAATTAGTAAGCATGGGTCTGCCGATTGCCACCGAAGCGCTGGACCCGAACAGTCCCCAGTACCTCGGCGACCTGTTTAGCTGGTCTGCCATCGGCGCCCGCACTACCGAATCGCAAACTCACCGCGAAATGGCCTCGGGCCTGTCAATGCCAGTGGGGTTCAAAAATGGCACCGATGGCAGCCTCAGCACCGCCATCAACGCCATGCGCGCCGCCGCGATGCCGCACAGATTTGTCGGCATTAACCAGGCCGGGCAAGTTTGCCTGCTGCAGACTCAGGGAAATCCGGACGGTCACGTGATCCTGCGTGGTGGAAAAACCCCTAACTACGGCGCAGAAGACGTGCAAGACTGTGAAAAACAGATGCAGGATGCGGGACTCCGCCCGTCCTTGATGATAGATTGCAGCCATGGCAATTCAAACAAAGACTATCGTCGCCAGCCGCTGGTTGCCGAGTCGGCTATCAGTCAAATTAAGGCCGGTAACCGTTCGATTAGCGGATTGATGCTCGAGAGTCATCTTAATGAAGGCAGTCAGTCTTCAGAGCAACCGCGTTCAGATATGCGTTACGGCGTGTCCGTAACCGACGCCTGCATCAGCTGGGAAACGACCGAGGCCCTGCTGCGCAAGATGCATCAGGAGCTAGGCGACTCGCTGGCAGCACGAATTTCAGGAGAATAAACGTTTTATGGTGGCCGAACTTAATGCATTACGTGACCAGATAGATGAGGTCGATAAGGCGTTGTTGGATCTTTTAGCCAGACGATTGCATCTGGTTGCAGAAGTCGGTGAAGTGAAGAGCCGCTTCGGCTTGCCGATTTACGTGCCCGAGCGTGAGGCGGCTATGCTGGCTTCGCGCCGTCAGGAGGCGGTTAATCTTGGCGTTCCAGCCGATCTGATTGAAGACGTTTTGCGTCGCGTGATGCGCGAATCTTACTCCAGCGAAAACGATAAAGGCTTTAAAACGCTGCATCCGGCGCTGCGTCCGGTAGTGATCGTTGGTGGTAAGGGGCAGATGGGGCGTCTGTTTACCCGCATGCTCGAACTTTCCGGCTACCAGGTCAGAACCCTGGAGCAGGAAGACTGGCCGCGGGCAGAAACCCTGCTTGCCGATGCCGGTATGGTGATCGTCAGCGTGCCGATTCATTTAACGGAAGAGGTTATTGCCCGCCTGCCGATACTGCCGGCCGACTGTATCCTGGTCGACGTTGCGTCGATCAAGAACAAGCCGCTGCAGGCGATGCTTGCCGCCCATGAGGGGCCGGTGGTTGGACTGCACCCGATGTTTGGTCCTGATGTTTCTAGCCTGGCGAAGCAGGTGGTGGTCTACTGCGACGGCCGCGAGCCGGAGGCTTACCAGTGGCTGCTCGAACAGCTACAGGTGTGGGGCGCGCGACTGCATAAAATCAGCGCCGTCGAGCACGATCAAAATATGGCCTTCGTGCAGGCACTGCGCCACTTCGCGACTTTCGCCTACGGCTTGCACCTGTCGGAAGAAAATGTCGAGATTGAGCAACTGCTGGCGCTGTCTTCTCCTATCTATCGTCTGGAACTGGCGATGGTCGGGCGACTGTTTGCACAAGATCCACAGCTTTATGCCGATATCATTATGTCATCCGAGAGTAATATCTCGCTGATTAAACGCTACTATCAGCGATTTGGTGATGCGCTTGCGCTGCTTGAAACCGGTGACAAAGGGGCATTTATCGAGAAGTTTCGTCAGGTTGAAGACTGGTTTGGCGATTATGCACCACGCTTCCTGAAAGAGAGCGGCACGCTGCTGCGCCAGGCTAACGATATCCGTCGTTAAGTAAGCTAGCGGCTTTTTGCCTAAATAAGCCATAAACACAAGGCCAGACGATTAAACGTCTGGCCTTTTGCATTTGTCAGTGAGGCGGCAATTATTGCGGATTTACCGCCACGACATTTTCGCTCGGATAACAGCCCAGCACCTTCAGCGAACGAGTGATCGGACTCAGGTTGCGCAGGGCGTTCTGCATCGCCTCGGCACGCAAATTGCCCTGGACGTCGACATAAAACATCTCTTCCCACGGATTACCGTTGATTGGGCGCGACTCCAGCTTGGTCATGATAATTCCCTGCTCGCGGAACACCATCAGTGCATCGACCAGCGCCCCGGCCTGCTGTCCGGTGGCCATAATCAGCGTCGTTTTTGCCGGTACCTGCTCGGTAACGTCGATGGCCTTTCTTGCCAGCACGATAAAGCGGGTGATGTTCTGTTTCTGGTTAGCAAGGTTTCGTTCCAGCACCTGTAAGCCATACAGCGCACCGCCGGCCTCACTGCCCAATGCGGCGACGTTTGGAGATTTAGACTCGGCTACTTTTTCCATTGCCGCCGCCGTGCTTTCGCAGTATTCGATGTTCCAGTGCGGATAGCGGTTGATGAACTGGCTGCACTGCTGGAATGGCTGAGGATGGCTGTAGACCGTCCCAATCTTCGACAGGTCGGTATCGGCAGCGACCAGCACGCAGTGATCGATCACGTTGGTCAACTCACCGACGATAGACAGGCTGGTGTGCTGCAGCAGGTCGTAGACGTCGTTGATCGAACCTGAGCTGGTATTTTCGATCGGTAACATGGCGTATTCCGCCTGGCCGGTCTCGACCTGGCTGAAGATGTCCTGAAACTTCAGGCAGCCGCATTCGATAAACTGGTCGAAATGACGTGCGGCATATTGGCGGGCGGCCAGATGAGAGTAAGAACCCTTTAGGACCGAGAAACGCAATACGAGCAGAACCCGAGGAGGTGTTATTTAAATGCTGTTGCAATAGCGCCTGCTGGGTCAACACCGAGTCTTCGATAATCAGCTGAAAAATGCGGGTAATGTAGTGACCATCGAGGTCGTGTTTTTTACCCTCGAGGATCAGGCGGTTAAGCAGTTCGCGCTCGCGTTCAATATCACGGATAGGGCGGTGGGTGTGCATCTTGGCCTCGGCAACTTCAATCGCCAGCCCGCGTCTCTCGGCCAGCAAGTCCAGCAGTTTGACGTCCAGGGCGCTGATACGCTCACGCAGATCCAGTAACGGGTTCTCACTCATCGGTTATGCCTTTTTTAATTGTTTGTCCTGACGGCGGGTAGCTATCAGGGATATTCCAAGCTAAAAATTCTTAAGATATTGGTAGCAAAAAAAAGCCTCCCGGTGGGAGGCTTCTGTTCGTCTTCGCATTATTTCTTACACGACGAAACGCCTCCCAGTCAGGGGAAGGTAAAAAAGAATGCGAAGAAAAACGGTTTGATGGTCATCTGCTGATTGCGGCTCTTTAGTGTGTAGGCCTTTAAGGTACCCTCTGGCTTTAAATGCTGTCAATAAGATTTAAAAAAAACGCGCTCATGTGAGCGCGTTGGTTTTATTGCCGGGTCTGAACCCGTTCGAGCGTTGAGGGTTTACTCCTCTTCAATGGGCAGCAGGTTAATGTCTTTAACGCAGTTTTCTGCCCGGCGTGCCTCGCCTTTATGCTGAACTTTGTTCAGCTGGCGCTCGAGTTTCGCAATCAGCTCATTCACCGCGGCATACATGTCGTCGTGTGAGGCGCTGGCAACCAGGGGGCCATTGGCGGTGCCAATTGTCGCATCAGCGACGAACCCCTGTGGTTCTTTAGAAAGAACGATGTGTGGATTAATTAACTGAGTCTGCCACTTTTCCAGTTTTTTTAGACGGTCTTCGACGTGATCCCGAATCGCAGTGGTGATGTCCATTTGTTTGCTGGTAATGTTTACGATCATATTAACTTCCCTCTTGGTCTTTCCGTCTGGGTAGGACCAGCATACCGTCCCTGACGACAAAATGTGTGATCTATATCACATTTTTTTGTCACTTTTCGTCAAGGAGGAATAAATTGTAATTTGACCCGATTTTGTGAGGTGAGGGGGTTGAAGGTCGGCGTAGAATGTCGCATTATCAAAGAGATAAATGCAAAAAAAAACGGCAGCCGAGGCCACCGTTTTAAACATGCATGGGGTAAAATTATGCGGCAGGGTTCTGCGCGATAATTTTAGCGACCTTGTCTGCTTCGGTATTCAATTGCAGTTCTCTGTAAGCATTTTCCATCAGCGGCAGCGCATCACGCGTTGCTTTAGTATCCGGATAATCCTTCATCATTTGCTCAACACGATTAACAACGGCGACGTAAGCCTCGCGTTTAGTGTAGTATTGCACCACTGACAATTCATATTTAGACAAACGGTCTTTCAGGTAGACCAGACGCTTGTTGGCATCGGCCGCATACTGACTGTTTGGATATGAATGGAGCAGCTGGCTGAAATCGCGGAACGCAGCGATTGCATGCTGCGGATCACGGTCTGAGCGATCGACACCAAAGAATCCTTGCAGTGCATTTTCATCCAACGCCATATCGGTCAGACCACGCATATACATGACGTAGTCGATATTCGGATGGGTTGGGTTCAAACGCATGAAGCGATCGATTGTTGCTTGTGCAAGCGGCAAATCTGGCGACTTGTAATAAGCATAAATCAGATCCAGCTGCACTTGCTGTGAGTACGGCCCAAACGGATAGCGGTTATCTAACGCTTCCAGTTGCGCAATCGCACCTTTGAAGTTCCCGTCCTGCAATTTCTGCTGGGCGTTCGCGTAAAGGACGTTTGGCGGGTTATCGGGGACCGCTTCTTTGGTACTGGAGCAACCTACCAGCGCCAGACTCAACGTGGCTGCTGCCACCAGATATTTCACACGCGTCATGACGTTTTGATTATCCTCAGGTGTTATTCTAGGAGACTGTCCGTTAAGCTCCCGACAAAGACCAGCTACAATAGCACATTATTTTAAACGGCATCGCCGTGAAAACCCAAGGTTACCCAAGAGCACCATATGGCACAACAAGTAGAACTCACGGCGACGGTTGCCGAAACACAACTCGGTCAACGGTTAGATCAGGCTTTGGCCGAATTGTTCCCTGATTATTCAAGATCTCGTATAAAAGAGTGGATCCTTGAAGACAGGGTCACGGTTAATGGCAAAATATCCTCCAAACCTAAAGAAAAAGTGTTAGGTGGCGAGGAAATCGCGATCAATGCACAAATCGAAGAGGAAGCGCGTTGGCTGCCTCAGGACATTGCGCTTGAAATCGTTTATGAAGATAGCGATATTTTAGTCATTAACAAGCCGCGCGATCTGGTGGTTCATCCCGGTGCCGGTAATCCAGATGGTACCGTGCTAAATGCCTTGCTGCACTACTATCCTGAGATAATTGACGTACCTCGTTGCGGTATCGTTCATCGTCTGGACAAAGACACCACCGGTTTGATGGTGGTCGCGAAGACCGTGCCTGCGCAAACCCACCTGGTTGATGCGCTGCAGCGCCGCGAAATTACCCGTGAATATGAAGCCGTGGCGATTGGCAACATGACGGCAGGCGGAACGGTTAACCAGCCTATCTCCCGCCACAGCACTAAGCGTACCCACATGGCGGTTCACCCAATGGGCAAGCCGGCGACCACGCACTACCGCATCATGGAGCATTTCCGTGCGCACACTCGCCTGCGTTTGCGTCTGGAAACCGGCCGTACCCACCAGATCCGCGTACACATGGCGCACATTGACCATCCTCTGGTCGGCGATCAGCTATACGGCGGTCGTCCACGTCCGCCTAAAGGCGCTTCTGAAAACTTTATCCATCAGCTGCGCACCTTCGACCGTCAGGCGCTGCACGCCACCATGCTGCGCTTGTTCCACCCGGTTACCGGCATCCAGATGGAATGGCACGCGCCGTTGCCACAGGACATGGTTGATCTGATTAGCGCGCTGAAAACCGATACCGAAGAGTTCAAGGACCAGATGCATTGGTAATGCCTGCATTAATCCTTCCTCAGTGGCCGCAGCCGGAATCGGTGCGGTCCTGTTCAACGACGCGGCTGGGTGGCGTCAGTTTGCCGCCCTATGCGTCATTGAATCTCGGTTCACACGTCTCCGACCGCCCCGAACACGTTGCTGCCAACCGCCAGCGGCTGATTGACCTTGCCTCATTGCCGGCGGCTCCGCACTGGCTTGAGCAGGTGCACGGCACCGACGTCGCTCGGCTGACCCGCAGCACCTCGCATAAAACCCTCCGTGCCGATGCGGCCTATACCGATGAACCCGGCGTAGTCTGTGCTGCGATGAGTGCCGATTGCCTGCCGGTATTGTTTTGCAGCAGCGCGGGCGATGAAGTCGCGGCGGCCCATGCCGGATGGCGCGGGCTCAACGCGGGCGTGCTTGAAAATACGCTTTCTGCGTTTCGCGCCGCTCCGCATAACATTATGGCCTGGTTCGGTCCCGCGATTGGTCCGCGGCAGTTCGAAGTGGGCGCTGAGGTCAGAGAGGCTTTTATGGCTTCGGATCCTGATGCCGCCTCTGCCTTCATCCCGATGGGCGAGAAATACCTCGCCGATATCTATCATTTGGCGCGTTTGAGACTGCAGGCAGCCGGTGTCTCGCAAATTTTCGGCGGCGATCGCTGCACGGTAAGCGAGTCGTCCTGCTTCTTCTCCTACCGTCGTGACGGGATCACCGGACGACTGGCAAGTTTGATTTGGCTGAGATAGCCCAATAAATCAAAACCCTTCAAAAATCCAACGCGCTGTACTGATAATATACTGACAAGATCACCTTGAAATCGTAAGGGATGACCTCATCTATTCTCCAGAAGCAATTTTGTTCAGCATTGGAGGTCTTATGCGTCTGGATCGTCTTACCAGTAAATTCCAGCTTGCCCTCGCCGACGCCCAGTCTCTCGCACTCGGGCGCGACAACCAGTTTATCGAACCTGTCCACCTGATGAGCGCCTTGCTCACGCAGGAAGGCGGAACCGTACGTCCTTTATTGATCTCCGCGGGCATCGATGCTCAACGAGTTCGCACGGACGTCGATCAGGCATTGGGGCGTTTACCGCAAGTTGAAGGAACCGGTGGTGATGTTCAACCATCAAGTGAGCTGGTTCGTGTTTTAAACCTATGTGACAAATTATCGCAGCAGCGTGCCGATAAATTTATCTCTTCCGAGCTTTTCCTGCTGGCGGTGTTAAAAGACCGCGGCGCGCTGACTGACCTGTTGAAGGCCAGCGGTGCGACGGTGGAAAAACTCGAGGCAGCTATCGATCAAATGCGAGGTGGTGACAAAGTGGATGACCAGGGAGCCGAAGACTCACGTCAGGCTTTAAAGAAATTCACCATTGATCTGACCGAGCGTGCCGAACAGGGCAAGCTGGATCCGGTTATTGGCCGTGATGAAGAAATTCGTCGCACCATCCAGGTTCTGCAACGTCGTACCAAAAACAACCCGGTACTGATCGGCGAACCGGGCGTGGGTAAAACCGCTATTGCCGAGGGCCTGGCGCAGCGCATCATTAATGGTGAAGTGCCTGAAGGGCTGAAAAACAAACGCGTGCTGTCTCTCGACATGGGCGCGCTGGTGGCGGGTGCCAAATATCGCGGCGAATTCGAAGAGCGTCTAAAAGGCGTGCTTAACGATCTGGCCAAGCAGGAAGGCAACGTCATTCTGTTTATCGATGAGCTGCACACCATGGTCGGTGCGGGCAAGGCCGATGGCGCAATGGATGCCGGTAACATGCTCAAGCCGGCTCTGGCTCGCGGTGAACTGCACTGCGTCGGTGCGACCACGCTGAACGAGTATCGTCAGTTTATCGAGAAAGACGCGGCGTTAGAGCGTCGTTTCCAGAAGGTGTTCGTGGCCGAGCCTTCCGTCGAAGACACCATTGCTATTTTGCGTGGTCTGAAAGAGCGCTATGAGCTGCATCACCACGTGCAGATTACCGATCCGGCCATCGTCGCGGCGGCAACCCTGTCTCATCGCTATATTTCCGATCGCCAGTTACCGGACAAGGCCATCGACCTGATAGATGAAGCGGCTTCCAGCATTCGTATGCAGATGGATTCCAAACCGGAATCTCTGGATCGTCTCGACCGCCGTATCATTCAGCTCAAGCTCGAACAGCAGGCATTAAAGAAAGAGACCGACGATGCCAGTATTAAGCGTCTCGAGATGCTCAATACCGAACTTGAGCAGAAAGAACGTGAATACTCCGGGCTTGATGAAGAGTGGAAAGCGGAGAAAGCCTCTTTGTCCGGCACGCAGAATATCAAGGCCGAGATTGAGCAGGCGAAGATCACTCTGGAGCAGGCGCGTCGCGTTGGCGACCTTGGACGCATGTCTGAACTGCAATACGGCAAGATCCCTGAGCTTAGAAAAACAGCTCGCGGCGGCGACCCAGGCCGAAGGCAAAACCATTAAGCTGCTGCGCAATCGCGTTACGGACGTGGAAATTGCCGACGTGCTGGCCCGTTGGACCGGTATTCCAGTGGCAAGAATGCTGGAAAGCGAGCGCGAGAAACTGCTGCGCATGGAAGATGACCTGCATAAGCGCGTCATTGGACAGGATGAAGCGGTCGAAGCGGTATCGAATGCTATCCGCCGTAGCCGCGCCGGGTTGTCCGATCCTAACCGCCCAATCGGCTCGTTCCTGTTCCTGGGTCCGACCGGGGTAGGTAAAACAGAGCTCTGCAAAGCACTGGCGACATTCCTGTTCAACAGTGATGACGCGATGGTGCGTATCGATATGTCGGAGTTTATGGAGAAGCACTCGGTTTCACGGCTGGTGGGTGCGCCTCCGGGCTATGTTGGTTATGAAGAGGGCGGTTACCTGACTGAGGCGGTTCGTCGTCGTCCTTATTCTGTCATTCTATTGGATGAAGTAGAGAAAGCGCATCCTGATGTGTTTAACATTCTACTGCAGGTATTGGATGACGGACGTTTGACCGATGGCCAGGGGCGTACTGTCGATTTCCGCAATACTGTGGTGATTATGACCTCGAACCTCGGTTCGGACGTTATCCAGCAGCATTTCGGTGAAGCAACCTATGCGCAAATGAAAGATGCGGTAATGGAAGTGGTCACGCAGAACTTCCGCCCTGAATTCATTAACCGTATAGATGAGGTGGTAGTCTTCCATCCACTGGGCCATGCGCATATCAAACATATCGCGGAAATCCAGCTGCAGCGTTTGTATAAACGTTTGGAAGAGCGCGGTTACAGCGCCCATCTTAGCGATGCGGCTCTGGAGCTGTTGGGCAATAGCGGGTTTGACCCGGTTTATGGTGCGCGTCCGCTTAAACGTGCCATCCAGCAGGAGATTGAGAACCCACTGGCCCAGCAAATCCTCTCGGGTAAGCTGATCCCGGGTATTCCGATCACTATAGATGTCGAGAACGACCATATAGTGGCTAAACAGTAACGCGCTAATGACGCTAACTGGTGTCCTATAGCCCGGCGTCACAGCTGATAAAAAGGGGGCGAATCGTGATTCGGCCCCTTTTTTGCGTCTTTATTATCCAAAATAGTGCTAATCGTTGAATTAGTGAGCGGTTGGTAAATTATTTTAAATAAACGCTTGCGGCTCCTCAGAAACTCCCTATAATGCCGCTCCATCGACAGGGAACAACGCAGCAGCAACGCGGTGTGAACGAGTCGGAAAGAATTAAAAATGATGATGACCGCGAAATAAGTGGTTGACATCAAAAGAGGAAAGCGTAGAATACGCCACCTCGAGTTAGCAAGCGAAAGCACGCAACTCACTGCTCTTTAACAATTTATCAGACAATCTGTGTGGGCACTCACAAGACGATATCAGCCATCTCGGTGGCAAAAAATATCAAGTCTTAGAGTGACCAAGCAGTAATTCATTTAGTGAATTATTACAGAAGAAACTCTGAGCATCGCTGCACTGGTTGCAGCAAATCGAACTTTAATTGAAGAGTTTGATCATGGCTCAGATTGAACGCTGGCGGCAGGCCTAACACATGCAAGTCGAACGGTAGCACAGAGAGCTTGCTCTTGGGTGACGAGTGGCGGACGGGTGAGTAATGTCTGGGAAACTGCCTGATGGAGGGGGATAACTACTGGAAACGGTAGCTAATACCGCATGATGTCGCAAGACCAAAGTGGGGGACCTTCGGGCCTCACGCCATCGGATGTGCCCAGATGGGATTAGCTAGTAGGTGAGGTAATGGCTCACCTAGGCGACGATCCCTAGCTGGTCTGAGAGGATGACCAGCCACACTGGAACTGAGACACGGTCCAGACTCCTACGGGAGGCAGCAGTGGGGAATATTGCACAATGGGCGCAAGCCTGATGCAGCCATGCCGCGTGTGTGAAGAAGGCCTTAGGGTTGTAAAGCACTTTCAGCGAGGAGGAAGGGTTCAGTGTTAATAGCACTGTACATTGACGTTACTCGCAGAAGAAGCACCGGCTAACTCCGTGCCAGCAGCCGCGGTAATACGGAGGGTGCAAGCGTTAATCGGAATTACTGGGCGTAAAGCGCACGCAGGCGGTTTGTTAAGTCAGATGTGAAATCCCCGAGCTTAACTTGGGAACTGCATTTGAAACTGGCAAGCTAGAGTCTTGTAGAGGGGGGTAGAATTCCAGGTGTAGCGGTGAAATGCGTAGAGATCTGGAGGAATACCGGTGGCGAAGGCGGCCCCCTGGACAAAGACTGACGCTCAGGTGCGAAAGCGTGGGGAGCAAACAGGATTAGATACCCTGGTAGTCCACGCTGTAAACGATGTCGACTTGGAGGTTGTGCCCTTGAGGCGTGGCTTCCGGAGCTAACGCGTTAAGTCGACCGCCTGGGGAGTACGGCCGCAAGGTTAAAACTCAAATGAATTGACGGGGGCCCGCACAAGCGGTGGAGCATGTGGTTTAATTCGATGCAACGCGAAGAACCTTACCTACTCTTGACATCCAGAGAATTCGCTAGAGATAGCTTAGTGCCTTCGGGAACTCTGAGACAGGTGCTGCATGGCTGTCGTCAGCTCGTGTTGTGAAATGTTGGGTTAAGTCCCGCAACGAGCGCAACCCTTATCCTTTGTTGCCAGCGCGTGATGGCGGGAACTCAAAGGAGACTGCCGGTGATAAACCGGAGGAAGGTGGGGATGACGTCAAGTCATCATGGCCCTTACGAGTAGGGCTACACACGTGCTACAATGGCATATACAAAGAGAAGCGAACTCGCGAGAGCAAGCGGACCTCACAAAGTATGTCGTAGTCCGGATTGGAGTCTGCAACTCGACTCCATGAAGTCGGAATCGCTAGTAATCGTAGATCAGAATGCTACGGTGAATACGTTCCCGGGCCTTGTACACACCGCCCGTCACACCATGGGAGTGGGTTGCAAAAGAAGTAGGTAGCTTAACCTTCGGGAGGGCGCTTACCACTTTGTGATTCATGACTGGGGTGAAGTCGTAACAAGGTAACCGTAGGGGAACCTGCGGTTGGATCACCTCCTTACCTAAAGATACGCATTGTGCAGTGTCCACACAGATTGTCTGATAGATGTAAACGAGCAAAGCGCACCTGTTAAAGGCGTAAGAAGAGAGAGAACATCGTTCGCTTGAATTTGCACAGCAAATTCTCGGCTTTACACGGAAATAGCCAATCAGCGATTGGCTATGCAATTTCCGTGTCCCCATCGTCTAGAGGCCTAGGACACTGCCCTTTCACGGCTGTAACAGGGGTTCGAATCCCCTTGGGGACGCCAATCCGATAATGTGTGAAAGACATTATCACTCTGTACCTTAGCGGGTCAGAAACTATCGTAAAGATGACTTTAACGAGTCGTGTTTACGATATTGCTCTTTAACAATCTGGAACAAGCTGAAAAATTGAAATGATACAGCTGAACATAACTCTCCGTAGAAGTACTGAGTTATGCGCACCTGTATTAGAGTCTCTCAAATAATCGCAGCACGAACGGCGTCACTCTTTATGAGTTTACAAGACACCTTCGGGTTGTGAGGTTAAGCGACTAAGCGTACACGGTGGATGCCTAGGCAGTCAGAGGCGATGAAGGGCGTGCTAATCTGCGAAAAGCGTCGGTAAGGTGATATGAACCGTTATACCCGACGATACCCGAATGGGGAAACCCAATGTGATACGTCACATTATCGCATGGTGAATACATAGCCATGCGAGGCGAACCGGGGGAACTGAAACATCTAAGTACCCCGAGGAAAAGAAATCAACCGAGATTCCCCTAGTAGCGGCGAGCGAACGGGGAACAGCCCAGAACCTGAATCAGTTTGTGTGTTAGTGGAAGCGTCTGGAAGGTCGCACGGTACAGGGTGATAGTCCCGTACACAAAAATGCACAGGCTGTGAGTTCGATGAGTAGGGCGGGACACGTGACATCCTGTCTGAATATGGGGGGACCATCCTCCAAGGCTAAATACTCCTGACTGACCGATAGTGAACCAGTACCGTGAGGGAAAGGCGAAAAGAACCCCGGCGAGGGGAGTGAAATAGAACCTGAAACCGTGTACGTACAAGCAGTGGGAGCCTACTTTGTTGGGTGACTGCGTACCTTTTGTATAATGGGTCAGCGACTTATATTTTGTAGCAAGGTTAACCGTATAGGGGAGCCGTAGGGAAACCGAGTCTTAACTGGGCGTCAAGTTGCAAGGTATAGACCCGAAACCCGGTGATCTAGCCATGGGCAGGTTGAAGGTTGGGTAACACTAACTGGAGGACCGAACCGACTAATGTTGAAAAATTAGCGGATGACTTGTGGCTGGGGGTGAAAGGCCAATCAAACCGGGAGATAGCTGGTTCTCCCCGAAAGCTATTTAGGTAGCGCCTCGTGAACTCATCTTCGGGGGTAGAGCACTGTTTCGACTAGGGGGCCATCCCGGCTTACCAACTCGATGCAAACTCCGAATACCGAAGAATGTTATCACGGGAGACACACGGCGGGTGCTAACGTCCGTCGTGAAGAGGGAAACAACCCAGACCGCCAGCTAAGGTCCCAAAGTCATGGTTAAGTGGGAAACGATGTGGGAAGGCATAGACAGCCAGGATGTTGGCTTAGAAGCAGCCATCATTTAAAGAAAGCGTAATAGCTCACTGGTCGAGTCGGCCTGCGCGGAAGATGTAACGGGGCTAAACCATGCACCGAAGCTGCGGCAGCGACGCTCAGGCGTTGTTGGGTAGGGGAGCGTTCTGTAAGCCGTTGAAGGTGAACTGTGAGGTTTGCTGGAGGTATCAGAAGTGCGAATGCTGACATAAGTAACGATAATGCGGGTGAAAAACCCGCACGCCGGAAGACCAAGGGTTCCTGTCCAACGTTAATCGGGGCAGGGTGAGTCGACCCCTAAGGCGAGGCTGAAAAGCGTAGTCGATGGGAAACAGGTTAATATTCCTGTACTTGGTGTTACTGCGAAGGGGGGACGGAGAGGGCTAGGCTAGCCGGGCGACGGTTGTCCCGGTTTAAGCGTGTAGGGGGTGTGACTTGGTAAATCCGGTTGCGCACTAACCCTGAGGCGTGATGACGAGCCACTACGGTGGTGAAGTAGTTGATGCCGCACTTCCAGGAAAAGCCTCTAAGCATCAGGTAACATTAAATCGTACCCCAAACCGACACAGGTGGTCAGGTAGAGAATACTCAGGCGCTTGAGAGAACTCGGGTGAAGGAACTAGGCAAAATGGTGCCGTAACTTCGGGAGAAGGCACGCTGTCGCTAGGTGGAGGAACTTGCTTCCCGAGCCGAAGACAGTCGAAGATACCAGCTGGCCGCAACTGTTTAATAAAAACACAGCACTGTGCAAACACGAAAGTGGACGTATACGGTGTGACGCCTGCCCGGTGCCGGAAGGTTAATTGATGGGGTTATCCGCAAGGAGAAGCTCTTGATCGAAGCCCCGGTAAACGGCGGCCGTAACTATAACGGTCCTAAGGTAGCGAAATTCCTTGTCGGGTAAGTTCCGACCTGCACGAATGGCGTAATGATGGCCAGGCTGTCTCCACCCGAGACTCAGTGAAATTGAACTCGCTGTGAAGATGCAGTGTACCCGCGGCAAGACGGAAAGACCCCGTGAACCTTTACTATAGCTTGACACTGAACATTGAGCCTTGATGTGTAGGATAGGTGGGAGGCTTTGAAGCGTGGACGCCAGTCTGCGTGGAGCCAACCTTGAAATACCACCCTTTAATGTTTGATGTTCTAACTCGGCCCCATAATCTGGGGTGAGGACAGTGTCTGGTGGGTAGTTTGACTGGGGCGGTCTCCTCCTAAAGAGTAACGGAGGAGCACGAAGGTTAGCTAATCACGGTCGGACATCGTGAGGTTAGTGCAATGGCATAAGCTAGCTTGACTGCGAGAGTGACGGCTCGAGCAGGTACGAAAGTAGGTCATAGTGATCCGGTGGTTCTGAATGGAAGGGCCATCGCTCAACGGATAAAAGGTACTCCGGGGATAACAGGCTGATACCGCCCAAGAGTTCATATCGACGGCGGTGTTTGGCACCTCGATGTCGGCTCATCACATCCTGGGGCTGAAGTAGGTCCCAAGGGTACGGCTGTTCGCCGTTTAAAGTGGTACGCGAGCTGGGTTTAGAACGTCGTGAGACAGTTCGGTCCCTATCTGCCGTGGGCGTTGGAAGATTGAGAGGGGCTGCTCCTAGTACGAGAGGACCGGAGTGGACGCATCACTGGTGTTCGGGTTGTCATGCCAATGGCATTGCCCGGTAGCTAAATGCGGAAAAGATAAGCGCTGAAAGCATCTAAGCGCGAAACTTGCCTCGAGATGAGTCTTCCCTGGAGCTTCGAGCTCCCTGAAGGGACGTTTAAGACTAAGACGTTGATAGGCTGGGTGTGTAAGTGCAGCGATGCATTGAGCTAACCAGTACTAATGACCCGAGAGGCTTAACCTTACAACACCGAAGGTGTTTTAGAGAGACACAAAGACTTACGTTTCGAAAGTATCAGCTTGTTCAAAGATTGGTTCTGATGGCTGTCCCTGGCAATGGGGAAAGCGGTTGGAATAAAACAGAATTTGCCTGGCGGCAGTAGCGCGGTGGTCCCACCTGACCCCATGCCGAACTCAGAAGTGAAACGCCGTAGCGCCGATGGTAGTGTGGGGTCTCCCCATGCGAGAGTAGGGAACTGCCAGGCATCAAATAAAGTACGAAACCTCAGCGAAAGCTGAGGTTTTTTGCTATCTACAGTTTGAACAATAAAAACAAAAAAGCCGATCAACGGCGAATAAAGAAGGCCCCCGTCTGACGACCGGGGCCTTTTTTGTTTATAATTCCCGCTGATAACGTGAGCTTAGTAGATATTTAAATTAATAAATAAGCAATAATCCTCGCATTTACCCCCCATTTTCTGCTTAACTAAATGCTCAAATTGCATAAAAAAGCATATAAAAAGGTCCTTGAAAAAATTGGACTAAAAAGCAGGAGATAATAATAATGACCGAAACAACACGTTTAACATCGCAGGAAATGGCAGACAAAGACAAAAAGAGCCGTATATTTGCCATCGTAGGTGCCTCATCCGGCAACCTGGTGGAGTGGTTCGACTTTTATGTCTATTCATTTTGCTCAATCTATTTTGCCGCCTCATTCTTCCCAAGCGGAAATAGCACCACCCAGCTGCTGCAAACCGCAGGCGTATTCGCTGCTGGTTTCTTTATGCGCCCAATTGGTGGCTGGCTGTTCGGTTATATTGCTGACAAGCATGGCCGTAAAAGCTCAATGCTTATTTCAGTGTGCATGATGTGCGCCGGTTCGCTGGTGATCGCCTGCCTGCCGACCTATCAATCGATTGGCGCCTGGGCACCGGCCCTGCTGCTGTTTGCACGCCTGTTCCAGGGACTGTCGGTTGGTGGTGAATACGGCACTAGCGCGACCTATATGAGCGAAGTTGCTATCAAAGGACGCCGCGGTTTTTATGCCTCATTCCAGTATGTCACGCTGATTGGCGGACAATTGCTGGCATTGGTGGTGCTGGTTGCCCTACAACAGCTGCTTTCCGGCGACGAACTGAGAGCCTGGGGTTGGCGCATCCCTTTTGCACTCGGTGCCTTATTAGCCGTTGTAGCGCTGTATTTACGCCGCTCGCTTAATGAAACCTCTGATGAGAAAACGCGTAATCACAAGGATGCTGGCAGCTTGAAAGGGCTATGGAAGCACAAGAAGGCCTTCCTGATGGTGCTGGGTTTCACCGCCGGGGGGTCATTAAGTTTCTATACCTTCACCACCTATATGCAGAAGTACCTGGTCAATACTGCTGGAATGGATGCCAAGACGGCCAGCGGATTAATGACAGTAGCTCTTTTGGTCTTCATGTTATTACAACCGATCGTCGGGGCGCTATCGGATAAAATAGGCCGTAGAAACTCGATGTTGATATTTTCTGGCTTCGCAACCTTACTGACTATCCCTATTCTTTACACTTTACAGAGCGTCACTAATCCTTATTTAGCCTTTACGTTAATTATTATTGCACTGGCTATTGTGACCTTCTACACCTCTATTAGCGGTTTATTAAAGGCCGAGATGTTCCCTGCCGAAGTGCGGGCATTAGGGGTTGGATTATCTTATGCGGTGGCGAATGCGGTATTTGGCGGTTCGGCAGAGTTTGTTGCGCTGAGCTTTAAATCATGGCATATCGAAGACGTCTTTTTCTGGTATGTATCCGCTATGAGTCTGATTGCGTTTATTGTTTCGATACGCCTGAATGCCAAAGGGAAAGAGATCCAGCTTTAAGCCAGGGGTTATTGATAAGGAGTCGATTTAATCATAAAAAAGGGCCTCTTCGGAGGCCCTTTGAATGGCAATAATAGCGATTACAGAATACGACTAATTAAGCGATCGATACGGATACGGCGCAGTCGACGGATCAACTTACGCACCTTGACCGGATAGTTTGGAATACTCTCCAGCTCCATATAGTGCGACACGATTTCAGTGTGTTCGCGAATATTATCCAGCTCTTTCTGCCGTTGTACCTGCATCTCTTTATTAGGATCGTGGATCAGAATCGCATTTTCGAGATCCAGACGCCAGGCGCGCGGATTAAGGTTATTACCGGTAATCAGCTGCCAACGGTCATCTACCCACATGCCTTTTAGATGGTAACTGTTATCACCGTCTTTCCATAGGCGAACAATAAGCTGACCGCTGTCGATAAAGCGTTGTAAACGACTCAGGAAGCGACGCAGGTTTATTTCGTACAGGTAAGGCAGGGCGCCGATAATCTTGAATGGCTGATCCTGTGGAATATAAAAATCATTCGCGGTTTTATCACCGACGATAATTTCTACCTGTTTACCGCGACGCAGCAGGCCCATAATATTACGCGCTAACAGCGCAGGCATATTAAAATAGGGCGTACACAGCGTCAGCTTCTCGTCGGTGCTGGCCATCAGATGGAATATAGTCTGGTTAAGGGCGTTCTGCTTGCCTAAACCCACCATCGGTGTGACCGCTAATTCGTTTTCAGAAGCGCTATCTTTAAAGTGATAGCGGCAATCGCGCAGGCCCTGACGAAATTGTCGCGTCTCGTTTTTGATCTCTGGGCTCTTGGGGCGATCTTCACGATCCAGCCTTTGCACCGCGTCGGCGCTGAGCAGCGACTTCTGAATGTAGTCGACCATGCTGTTGGCCAACGGCGGATTAGTCAGCAGATGATAGCGATCGAAGCGATATTTTTCATGACTATGAAGATAAACATCGTTCATGCTGGCACCGCTGTACACCACGCAATCGTCAATAATATTGCCTTTCAGGTGCAGTACGCCCAGCGCCTCGCGGGTATTGACCGGCACGCCATAAACCGGAACATGAACGCCAGGGTTTTCCTGCGCCATACGACAATACCAGTCGGCATTGGTGTTAGTTGCTGCCGCGCCGATGCGGCCACGCTGGGCGCGATGCCAGTCGACCAGTATGCAGATCTCTAGCTCGGGACGCTTGCGTTTGGCTTCATAAACCGCTGATAACACATCTCGCCCGCCGTCATCGTTCTCCAGGTACAGAGCGACCAGATAAATCCGCAGGGTGGCGTTAGCGATGGCTTCAAGCAGCGTCTTACGGAAATCTGTCGCGCTATACAGTGTGTGTACGGCATCAATCGATTGGGGGAGTTTGGGCAATTGAGCAAGATGTTGTTGATGTTTGTTTCGTTTAAATTTAGACAACATCACAGTGCGCTTCTTCTCTCTTAATGAATGGCAATTGCGGTGCAAATTCGACATAAATGACCGCACAATCGGTCGATAATACCATTAGTCTCTCCCGATGTGCGTAAGTTTTGCCTGCAACGCCGCCTTAAATCTGTAACCGGAGTGAAAGACTGACGATCCCTTCCGATAACTGCACGTCAACCTCGAAGCCTAATTTACGCGCCAATGCCAGCATACCGCGGTTGTTTGGCATGGTAATCCCGGCTAAACGTTGAATGCCGTGATCGGTGGTATAGGCAATCATTTTTGACAGCAGCCGCCCGCCAAGACCCAGCTCTTTCAGGTCGGAACGCACCAGCACCGAAAACTCGGCATCGATATTGTCTGGATCGGAAATAGCCCGCGTGACGCCGATGATCTCGATCTCATGAGTCTGGCCGCGAACCGCCACGAACGCCATTTCTCGATCGTAGTCGATTTGCGTCATGTTCGCCAAATCCTCATGGGTAAACTCATTGATCTCGCTAAAGTAGCGGTAATACAGGTCCTCTTTGGTCACTTTCTGAATAAAGGCTTTCAGCAACGGCTCGTCTTCCGGCAGGATAGGGCGGAACAGACAGGTTGAACCGTCTTTAAGCTCGACGCGCTCCTCCAGACCCTGCGGATAAGGGCGAATAGCCAGACGAGACTGTTGGCGGTCGGTGTCGGGGCTGAGCTGCAACGCCACATCGAGCAGGGTCAGCTCATTGCCCGAGGCCAGCAGAGGATGAATTGTTAATTCTGTCACCTGCGGGCAGTCGATAATCAGGTTTGAAACCTGCACCAGCAGGCGACTCAACGCGGGAATATCTAACGGACGCAGGGCATTACGTTCGCGGATCTTGCCGCTTTTTAGCCCCTGCATCACCAGATAGCTGGCCAGCGCCATGTTTAACGGCGGCAGGGCGACAACCGCGTGCTGCTCGGGACGCCATTCGATCCCACCTTCACCGAGCATAATCAGTGGGCCAAATACCGCGTCGTACTGCACGACAATTCTTAGCTCCTGTGCGCCGGGCCGGTTAGCCATAGTTTGTACTAACAAACCGTTGATCCGCGCCTGCGGAAAAGCTCGCCTGGCGCGGTCAAATATCGCCTCGGCCGCCTGACTGACTTCTTCGGGAGTACGCAGGTACAGCATCACGCCCTGAACTTCAGAGTTATGGTCGATATCCGGGGAACGCAGCTTTAACGCCACCGGATAACCGACGCGGCCAGCGATTTCAACCGCTTCGCGGCTGTCGCCGGCAATCCAGGTGGGGAGCACCGACATGCCGTAATCTTTGAAAATTGCCCGTACTTCGTGGGTATCCAGGCGGGTTGTGCCATCAAGCAGCGCCTGCTCGATCAGCCTGTGTGCGCCGTCGGTGTTTTTATTAAGATCTAACGGCAGCGAAGGGGTCTCTTTTAGCTGTTTTTGATTACGGCGGTATTCCACCATATGCATAAACGCCGTCACCGCGCCCTCAGGAGTGCGATAGGTCGGCAGCCCGGCCTCGGTAAACAACCTGCGCGCTTCAATGGATGAGAACTCCCCGCACCAGTTGGTCAGCAGCGTGACGCGCTTGCCGCGCGGATGTTGATTGATCGATTCAATGGTTTTTTCTGCGGTGATGGTCCCCGGAGAGGCGGCGCTGGGAGCGTGGATCACCAACAGGGCATCATAATCCTGGGCATCAAGCAGCGTAGTAAGCACTAACTGATAGAGTGCAGGACTGGCATCGTCACGCAGGTCTAGCGGATTACCGATGGCAATATTATCCGGCAGCAGGCTGCGCAGCCGCTGGGTGGTTTCATCGCTCAGGCTAGCCAGCTTGCCGTGATGGCCCAACAGTTGGTCGAGCGCCATTGCCGCCGGTGCCGCACCGTTACTGAGGATAAGCAAGCGCTCACCTCGCAGCGGGCGCATGTGGCTCAGCGTCTCTACGGCAGAAAACAGCTCATGGGTATCCTGCACCCGCAGCAGGCCCGCGCGCTGAATGGCGGCATCGTAGGCGGCATCGAGGCTTAACGGGCTGTTTAAAAGCTGTTGCGCCTGCGCACTGCGTCCGCTTTTGATCACCAGAATCGGTTTATTGCGCGAGGCGCTGCGTGAAGCCGAGAGGAAACGCCGCGCGTCGCTAACGTGTTCAACGTACAGCAGGATAGCGCTGGTCTTGCTGTCGCGAGCGAGGAAATCCAGCAGGTCATCGACGTCAATATCGACACTGTCACCAAGAGAAATAAAATAAGAGAAGCCGACCGAGCGCTGCTGCGCCCAGTCGAGGATAGTATTGGCTACCGCCGCCGACTGGGAGATAAACGCCAGCTTGCCGGGTAAAATAGGCACCGGCGAGAAGCTGGCATTCAGCCCCAGCCAGGGTGCGAGGATCCCCAGACTGTTGGGGCCGAGCAGGCGCATGGAATAACGAAGCGCGGTATTTTTTAGCTCTGCGAACTGCTGCTGGTGGGATGAAAGCACGATCACCGTTTTACAGCCTAGTTCGCCAAGCTGCTCCAGCAGCGGCAAATTTCGATCGGCGCGGGTGCAAATCACCGCTAAATCGGGGGTCATTGGCAGGCTGGCGACGTCGGGATAGGCGAGTACGCCGCATACCGCTGTCCAGGCCGGCGTCACCGGCATGACCGGCCCTTTGAAGCCTCCGGCCAGCAGGTTACGCATCATCAGATAACCGGCACGACCGGGTTTATCCGATGCGCCGAGAACGGCAATTGATTTTGGTCGTAATAAAGCTTCTAACCCGCGCTGGCTCATCCTGCCTCCTGTCAAAGATATAACTGGATTCTAGAGGCTTTCTTCGGAGTTTGCTGTGAGTTGATGCACTGGATGGTGAGGTTTTCCGGCTAAATATTGAGTGCGGAACAGTTCGAACAGCGAAAACATGCTTTCGGAAGCCTGAATGTCGCCACATTTTTTCAGCAGCGCCGCCGCGACCTCAACCGTGCAGTGCTGATCGGCACGCGGAGATTCCCTCAACACATAGCTCGATTTGGCGCTGACATCGAGGGAGAACACCGGTAAGCCATCCAGATACGGGCTCTTACGAAACATTTTACGGGCTTCGGTCCAGGTACCATCGAGCATGATAAAAAGCGGCGGCTTACTCCCGACGGGGAGTTCGGTAAACACCGGGCGTGAAGTATCGACAAACGAGGCGGGGAATACCACGTAGGCCTGACGCGTCGGGTCGGCAATTGCCGCCAGCAGCGCAGGGCAAGTCTCGGTGCGCGACCACATAAATGCCTGAGTATCGGGCAGAACGTCGGCAATCAATCGGCCGGTATTGCTCGGTTTGAGCGGCTCGGTATCGAACATCAGCAGGCAAAAACGGCTTTTCGCCTGCCTGGGCGCAATGCTGGCGCACAGGCAGTTGCGTTCAGGCAGCAGGCAACCCTGGCAGCGTATGGCGCGCGAGCCGCGGGCCAGATAGGGGCGAGTTGATTTTGCGAGGCGCTGGGTGCGCAATCGCAGTACGGCGTTGTCCGACATTCAAAATCCTGCGGCGGTAAATCGGGCTATTGTAATCGGATGCGCGCCTGACCGGTAGTCTCTGGCATCTTTAAGGATGAAATTGCGCAAGGCCGTTGAAAGGGGACATAAAAAAACGGCCCCTGAAGACAATGCAGGGGCCGAGCGGGTCGTTATGGGTTACAATGATTCATTGAGCCATTGGTTAAATGGCGCTTTAGGCATCGCACCGCTCAGTTGATCAACCATTTTACCCTGATTGAACACCATAATGGTCGGAATGCTGCGAATACGGAAACGCGCGCCAAGTTCAGGCTCGGCTTCGGTATTAATCTTGATAAAGCGCACTTTACCCGCGCGTTCACCCGCGACATCTTCAAAGATAGGCGCGAAGTTAACGCAAGGACCACACCACGGGGCCCAAAAATCAATCACCACCGGCAAATCATCCTGCAGGTATTTATCCAGCGTTGCCGCCGTGGCATGGACGACCTCACCCTCAAACAGCGGGTGACCACAACGGCCACATTTGGCACCTTCGCCAATGCGGTCTTCAGACAAGCGGTTAGTCGCCTGGCACGATGAGCAAATCGTATTAATAGTCATAATAAGCCTCTGTCATTGGGAGCGCATTTCGTCAGCCGAAATCACGGTCGGTGGCTAAGATACGAAGATATTCTGATAATTATGCGGTTTGCCTGCGGTGTGAACAATGCGATTTACCCAATGAATACGATAGTTTTAAGCTTTTGGTCCAAAGCAGGTGGCTTACCACTCAGACATCAGGTAATCTTCGCGCCCAGCGCGTAGGTGGAGAGAAAAATGAACGATTCATTCAGTGGCAAGAACGGCAAAGTCAAAGTGATGTACGTCCGCAGTGACGACGACGGCGATAACCGAAATAATGATAAACGTCCTTCGAACAATAAAGGACGTCCAGGTGATAAAGCTCGCCCGGGTTCCCGTCCCTTTGAAGGTCGCAACAACGATCGTCGCGGCAGTGACTCACGCGGTGAATCGCGCGGTCCTGACGCACGTCGCGGTGACTCACGTCCGAGTCGCCCAGATAGCCGACCAAGCCGTGATACTGAAGGCTCAGGTTCATCTTCACCGTGGGGTAATGCCTCACCGTGGAAAACCGTTTCTCGTGCACCTGATGATGAATCAGTGCCGGATCACGGTGGCATCAGCGGTAAGAGCTTTATCGATCCTGAGCAGTTGCGTCGTCAGCGTCAGGAAGAGACCCGCGTCTACGGCGAAAATGCCTGTCAGGCGCTGTTTGCAAGCCGTCCGGACTCAATCGTCCGCGCCTGGTTTGTGCAGTCAGTTACGCCGCGCTTCCGTGAAGCCCTGCGTTGGATGGCGGCTAACCGCAAAGCTTATCACGTCGTTGAAGACGAAGAGCTGGTAAAAGCGTCAGGCACCGAACACCACGGTGGCGTGTGTTTCCTGATCAAAAAACGTCAGGGTCTGGATGCAGAAACTTATCTGCAAACTGCTCCGGCTAAAGACTGTGTGCTGGCGCTGGAAAACGTCGGTAATCCGCACAACCTCGGCGGTATCATGCGTACCTGTGCGCACTTTGGTATCAACGGGATGCTGGTACAGGATCCGGCTCAGCTGGAATCCGGTGCCGCAGTGCGTACCGCTGAAGGCGGCGCAGAGCACGTTAAAGCTATCATGGCCGATAACTTTATCGACGTGTTGGCGAGCTTCCGTCAGGCGGGTTACACCATTGTGACCACTTCCAGCCACAAAGGGACCGCGCTCGGCAAAGCCGAATTGCCGGCCAAAATGGTGCTGGTACTGGGTGAAGAAAGCGACGGTTTGTCTGACAGCGCGTGGCAGCAGGGTGACCTGAACGTCTCTATCGGCGGAACGGGCAAAGTTGAGAGCCTGAACGTGTCCGTGGCGACCGGCATTCTGCTGGGCGAATGGTGGCGACAGAACCAGGGCTAAGTTTTAATGCCCTGATCTGGATGGCAATACGCTGCGCGAGCGGTATGTTGTGACCGGGTGATCAGCAATAAATAAAATGGACGCCTGGTGCGTCCATTTTTGTTTTCTGCCAATCAGCTAGGGTTGTTCTACGGCACTAACTGGCAATTTTAAGCCGAGCTGTTGGCGATATTCTCCCGGTGTTATTCCTGCAAAACGTTTGAACGCTCTCCCTAAAGTAATTGCCGAGTCATAGCCAACGCGCTCTGCAATGTTAGTAAGCGTTAACTGGGGATGGCGCAGGAAACAGCGCGTTCGATACATTCGCCAGTGTGTTAGGTAATCTCCCGGCGTTTCTCCGGTCACTGCCTTAAAGTGAACGGCAAAAGACGACCGCGACATGCCCGCCTCAGTTGCCAACGTTTGCAGACTCCACGGTTGAGCAATGTCCTGATGCATACGTTTAACCACACCGCTGAGCCTGGCATCGGCCAGTGCCGCAATCCAGCCACGCTGTGTTTGCTCGCGCAGGCAGTGCGCTCTGATAGCTTGCACAAAGAGCACATCGGCCAGTCGGCTAATGACAATGCGCGATCCCAGATTTTGCTCGACCGTTTCAATTGACAGCAGCTTCAGCGTTGCCTCCAGCAGCGGTGAGCGTGTTTCATCGGCGGGTATGGTGACAACCGGCGGTAGCAGAGAAAGCAGCGGTTCTGCACCCGCGCTGTCAAAGGTAAAATAGCCGCAAAGAATATCTGCCGCCTCGCCTTCACCGCCAAAGCTGAGATTCTTGCCCTGACAGCCGGCAAAGATGTCTTCGCACCCTCGTGTCGGGCTAGTGGGCTGATCAACAAGAGAAAATAGAATATTTGGCTGGACCAGAAAACCTTCACCCTGGCGCAGCTCTATAGGCCGATCTTGCCCTTCAACTATCAGCCAGCCATGGCCTGAGACTATAAAACCAAAACGAATTGAGGCGCTTTTTACAAAGCTAATACCCCAAGGCGCACAGGGTAGCAGGCGAGAATATAGCGCGGATTGCAGGCGCATAGCGGCAAATACGTCATCGAGAAGATCCATAGCAGGCTCAATAATGTGGACGATAAGTCAGTAAAAGTACGCTTTGAGTCATTTTACGTCCAGATGAAAATCTTTAAGGTAGACAGACATCCACAGCAAAGGGGATCGTTATGCAAAGCTATCGTTTTGATCATTTTGAAAGTCTCGAAGGCCTGAAACGGGTTGAAGAAGAAAAACCGCTGCCGGGGCGTAATCAAGTACTAATTAAGGTTCGTGCCTGTAGCCTTAATTATCGTGACCTGGCGATTTTCCACGGTACCGGCACAATAGCACGCAAGGAAGGGGTTATTCCGTTATCAGACGGCGTGGGTGAAGTCGTAGCAATTGGCGACGCGGTGAGCCTGTTTAAGATTGGCGATCGGGTGGCAGGCAGCTTTTTCCCATATTGGATAGGAGGCGCAAGAGACGCGGCCTCCACTCGCCGTGTTTACGGTGCTCAGACCGATGGCTGGTTAACTCAATATAAAGTGGTTGCTGAAGAGACGCTGGTCTCTCTCCCTGATTATCTGAGCTGGGAGCAGGCCGCAACCTTGCCGTGTGCGGCTGTCACCGCATGGAACAGCCTGCAACAGCTGCGTCCGTTAAAACCGGGTGAAACGGTTTTGACACAGGGAACCGGCGGTGTTGCGCTGTTTGCGGTGCAGTTTGCCAAGCTGATGGGGGCACGGGTGATTGCGCTGACCTCAAATGATGAAAAGGCCCAACTGCTGACTTCGCTGGGTGCCGACCATGTCATTAATTATCGCCAATACCCTGAATGGTCGGGCAAAGTGCAAGAGTTAACCCAGGGCCAGGGCGTCGCGCGCGTCGTGGAAATAGGCGGTCCAGGTACGCTGACTCAGTCATTGCTGTCGACAGCACCGGGCGGCGAAATCGCCTTATTGGGATTCGTTGCTGAAGGCAGCCCAGCGGTTGATTTTATGACGCTGTTTAAAAGTGGTGTCACCGTCCGCCCTTTCAGCGTCGGCAGCCGTGAAGACTTTATCGCCATGAACCGAGCGCTGACCCTAAGCCAGCTTCAGCCGGTGGTGGGTAGGGTATTTAGCTTTGAAGACGCGCTGGAAGCCTGGCGCTATTTCGACAGTCGCCAGCAGACCGGCAAGGTGGTTATCTCAATGAATTAGGCACCATAAAAAAACGGACGCCATCTGCGTCCGTCTTAAGGCTGTTAAGCGCAACAGGGGATCAGTGCGCGCCACCGCCGTCGCCGCCTGCGGTAAACGGCGCGCGGGCAAACCACACCAGAATCAGCAGGATCAGGAACACGCCGCCGGCCGCCCAAAATATCTCATTGGCGGAAATAATCAGCCCCTGATTGGTTATCTGTCGCGCAATATAGCCAGACGCCTGCTGGTGGCTCATGCCAATGCCCTCCAACTGGGTGTAAGCCTGCTGGGTTGCCGGATCAAACGGCGTGATGCTCTCTGTCAGGTGCGCGTGGTGCAGCGATTCGCGGTTGCTCCACATGGTGGTGGTGATCGAGGTACCAATCGACCCCGCTAGCGTACGCGTGAAGTTCGACAGGCTCGATGCCGCCGCCATTCTTGACGGCGGTAATCCGGATAATATGATGGTTATCAGCGGCATAAAGAAGCACCCGACCGCAAAGCCCTGAACAAACTGCGGCAACGCCGAGGCGGCAAAGTCCATTCCAGGTTCAAACGTATAGGCGCGCCAGTAGAAGCATACCGCATACATAATGAAGCTGAATGTCACTAGCCAGCGCATATCCAACCGGTGGGCAAAGCGTCCGATAATCGGCGACATTAGCACCGGCAGTATGCCAACCGGTGCCGACGCCAGTCCAGCCCAGGTGGCGGTATAGCCAAATACCTCCTGCAACAGCTGCGGCAGAAGAACGATAGAGCCGAAGTAGAGCATGTAGGCCAGGCTGATACACAGCGTGCCGATGGTAAAGTTACGCGATTTAAACAATGTCAAATCGACGATCGGGTTGTCATCGGTCAGCTCCCAGACGATCAGGAACGCCAGCGCCACCACCGCCACAATGGTTAGGATAATGATTTCCGGCGAGTTGAACCAGTCCAGCTCCTTGCCGCGGTCGAGCATCACCTGCAAACAACCGATCCCTAGCACCAGCAGCACCAGCCCGACGCTGTCGATTGGCCGTATCTGGGTCTCGGTTTCGCGGCCTTTCAACGTTCTCAACGTCAGCAGCACTACCGCAATACCGATCGGGATGTTGATGAAGAAGATCCAGCCCCAGTGGTAGTTGTCACTGATGTAGCCGCCGAGGATCGGACCGCAGATCGGTGCCACGATCACCGTCATTGACCACAGCGCCAGCGCGGTACTTCGCTTCGCCGGAGGATAGTTATTTAACAGCAGGCTCTGCGACAGCGGGATAAGCGGACCCGCGACTAACCCCTGGATCACGCGAAAGAAGATCAGCATTTCTAGGCTGTTGGATATCCCACACAGCCAGGAGGCAACCGCAAACAGCCCGGTGGCCCAGAGGAAAAGCCTGACTTCGCCAATACGCTTGGCGAGCCAACCGGTGATCGGAATCGAAATCGCATTAGCCACCCCGAACGAGGTAATGACCCAGGTTCCCTGCGAGTTAGACGCGCCGAGGTTACCGGCAATCGTCGGGATAGCCACGTTAGCGATGGTCGAGTCGAGCACCTGCATAAAGGTCGCCATTGCCAGCGCCACCGTCATCCAGGCCAGCGGCGCGCCTTCCAGCGGTTTTCTAGCAGCCATCACGGCCTCCAAACGGCTTAGCCCGCATTTGCATTAATAACGTCGTTAATAATGGCGTTAACCGGTGCCAGATTGAGGGTCAGCGCCGAGGTTTGATACAGCGGTGCTGAGCGCACCTTATCGGCCAGGATCAGCCCGTTGAGGTCGTGCGTATCGACGGTCACCAGCGTCGACAGCCCGATGCGCAGCGGGTGCTGTTTAACTTCGTTGTTGTCCAATTCGATACGCACCGGCAGGCGCTGAACCACTTTGATCCAGTTACCGGTGGCGTTTTGCGCTGGCAGCAGTGAGAACGCGCCGCCGGTGCCCATGTCCATGCCGACCACCTTGCCGTGGTAGGTCACATCATCGCCGTAAATATCGCTCACCACGGTGGCCGATTGGCCGATGCGCATATTTGCCAGCTGAGTTTCTTTAAAGTTGGCATCGACCCACACGTGATCGGCCGGCACCACCGCCATCAGGGCGATAGAAGGGGTGATCTGCTGGCCAACCTGCACCGAGCGGCGAGAAACGTAGCCGTCCACCGGGCTGACAATTTTAGTACGCTGTAACGCTAACCAGGCATCGCGCACCTGTGCGGCAGCCTGCATCACCTGGGGTTGCTGCGGAACCGGCGTATTGAGCACCATCGCCTGATTGGCGTTAAGCTGCTGGATAGCCACGTCGAGCTGCGCCTTGGCGCTATCTACCGCGTCGTGAGCGTGTTGCAGATCCTCACGACCAATCGCATCCACCTTGCCTAAAATGACCCGACGCTTGAGGTCAGCCTGCACCTGGCTCAGCTGAGTCTGACGCAGCACCACGTTAGCCTGATACTGTTTGCTGTTGATCATCAGCTGATGCGTCTGACGCACGCTGCTGGCCAGCGCCGTTTTGGCACGATCGAAAGCCTGTTCGGCATCGGTAGGATCCAGCACCACCAGGGTATCGCCCTTTTTAACAAAGTCGGTACTGTCGAAGTTGACGTCGGTCACGCTGCCGGAGACCTGTGCCATGATCTGCACCTGATTGCCTGCAACGTAAGCATCGTCGGTGTCCTGAAAATGACGCAGCACCAGGAACCAGTAGATCAGATAGGCAATCGCCAGGATCACGAAGACCCCGGTCAGCACCAGCAGGGCAACCTTACGAGATTTCTTTTTCTTATTGGCCGGCGGCGGGGTAGGTTGTTGAATTTCCGCATTTTCGCTCATGTTAATTCTCCACGCTGAGTCTTGTTATTATGCTTTGGTGTCCGCGGCAGGGGCTTGATAACCGCCACCCAGCGCACGGATTAAACCGATCTTCGCCTGCAATACGTTGCTCGCTGCGTTCAACGCGGCCTGCTGCTGTTGCAACAGTGCGGCCTGGCTAGTCAGCAACTGATCGCGTCCAATGGTGCCCGCGGAATAACGGGCATTGGCTACGCGATAAACTTCCTGTAGGGATTTCTCAGCGGATAAAGACTGCTGTAGCTGCTGGGCCGAGCTTTTCTGCACCGTCAGCGCGTCGGCAGTTTGTTGAATCGCATTCACCAACGTCTGGTTATAGGACTCGACAGACTGGTCGTATAACGCAGACTCCTCACCCAGTTTGCTGCGCAGGGCGCCAGCGTGGAAAATGGGCAGCGAAATAGCCGGGGCGAGGTTCCACGCCTGGCTTGCTGCCTCAAAAAGATTAGGACTGGTGTTACCATAATTAATCGTGCTCAAGCCGGCGAAAGCGCTCATCGACAGGCTTGGGTAGAAATCTTTTTTGGCTGCGGCAATGCGCTGAGTGTAAGACTCGACCAGCTCACGCTGCGCTACGATATCCGGACGTTTACCCAGTAATGCAATGGTCAAATCACCCTGCGGAGAGAGGATGTCATCACCCGGCAGTGCCACAGGATGCAGATTGTTCATCGCATCGGCACCTTTGCCCGCCAGCGCCGCCAGCTGATGTTTCAGCTGGTCGATCTGCGCATTGAGCTCAATAATTTGCTGTTTGGCGCCGTCGGCCTGTGCCTGTGTTTGCTGCGGAATATCGACGCCGTAAACGCCCGCCTGATACTGCGCCTTGCGCAGGTCGGCCAGGCGCTGATTGTTATCGACTTCCTGTTGCAGAACCTTTTGCACCGCAAAGTTGGCCTGCAGCTGATAGTAGGTCGATGCCACCGAGCTTGAGAGCGTCAGTGCGGCCTGCGCCTGTTCCGCACGGGCAGAATCTACCTGCGCCTTGGCAGCATTGACCTGATTGCGGAATTTACCCCACCAGTCAAATTCATAGCTCAGGTTAACACCCAGCGTGTTGGTGGTTTCATAGATTGGATTGCCAGGATACCCGCCGAGGAAAGGCTGATAGGTATTTTGTGACATTTTCTGGCGATTGCTTGAAGCATTCAGATCAACATAGGGACCGTTGGCGGCATTGGTTTCGCCCACCACGCTTTGCGCCTCGCGCACGCGCGCCGCTGCCTGGCGTAGAGACGGCGAACTTTGCAGGGTTTCGGTCATTAACTTGTCGAGCTGCGGGTCTTGCAGAGCGCGCCACCACTGAGGGCTAATCGCCAAAGAGCTGGCCTGCTGCTGCTTTAAACTAAGCTGCTGAGTGTTCAGCAGCGTAGCTTGGGGAGCAATATTATCGCTGGAGGCGCAACCCGCCAGCAATAAGACCGCAAACAACGGTGTAAATCTCCAGCTAACTGGAAGAGGCATGGGTAGATTACCTGAACAATTATTCGATTATAATGTTGAGGTTGCATCCATCTGGTCAAGGCGTGTCAGCAGTTTACGGGTAAGCGCTTCCAGTTGTTTCTGCTCTTCAACATCCAGTGTGGACCAGAGAAAATGCAAACTTTTATGCTGAGGCGGCAAGAGCTTCTGTATAAAGGCTTCACCGTCCGCCGTCAGGTGCAAATGCAGGCAGCGACGATCGTTATCGCTCTCACGTCTTTCAATCCATCCGCGCTTTTCTAGCTCATCGGCAATACGGGTCGCGTTAGTGCGCGAAGATCCCAGCGCAGCGCTCAGCTCTGAAGGCTGAATGCTGTGTGATTCCCGCGCATCCAGCGTGATCAACGCCATAAACAGCGTTTCGTTGATCCCCTGTGCTTTAAGCATTTTATTTCTATTTTCCAGCAGCTTGCTGTGCATATGCATGCACAGGCGAGTCAGCAAAATCTCCTGATAAGGGAAGTCTTTTTGCTTTTTAGCGCGAAAATTTAACATGTGTTCAATAGGTGCGAATGAACTTTCCATCGTAAGAAACCTCATTAGTTACATTTGAGATAGTAACCAGTGTAATTAATAATGTAAATGTCACAGGCCAGCAAATAGTTAGCTATTCGTGTGGTCCTATAACGTTGCAGGTGTAGATTCTGATTTTTTGCGGACAAGGTAAGTATCCGCCAGGTAGAGCAAAGTTACGCCGCCCAATCGATTGCGCAAAAAACGCAAAAACAACGGACATTGGGATGGGTCATGTAGGGAAAACGCAGTGGTTACGCAGGTAAAATTCGAGTTTTACCGCACCTGGCCTAAAGGTGTAGGGGACCGGCGTGGTGCCAATCAATATTGGCAAGCTTTTAAAGGCCGCCGAGGAAATCATCGCTCCCACGGCGGCTAAAAAATTTTCTAACAATCTGCGACTGTGCATAAGAATAATTTGCTGAAAAAAAGCAATATGTTTCGTTAGCGTATAATTTATGGAAAAAATAATATCAGAGAGTTAGTAATCTTTATACCCTTTGGTACAAAAAAATTGCCCGACTGACTATTTGCGTGCTAATCAGACGCGTTATCATCACTCAGGCAATACTTTATCAGCCGATTCTGTGTTTGTGCCCCAAGAGCCAGACCAGCAGGTTGATGACACAGAAAATGGCCCCTGCGCTACACACCCCAAGCCAGCCTGCCATCTGAAATGCCGCCGCCGACACCACCGAGCCCATTGCCCCACCGATGAAGTAGCAGGTCATATAACCGGCCGTCAGGCGGTTTCTCGCTTCCGGCATCGACTTATAAATCACGCTCTGGTTAGTGATATGCACCCCCTGAACGCACAGATCGAGCACGATGATGCCGAGGACCAGCGCAATAATCGAGTGCTGGCCGTAGGCGACCGCAATCCATGACAGCAGCAGCAGGATCAGGCCGCAGGTGGTAACCCGATGCGCCTTGCCCTTATCCGCTAGCTGTCCGGCACGCGTGGCTGCTAATGCCCCGGCAGCACCGACCAGCCCAAACAGCCCAATAACCCCCTCGGAAAAACGGTAGCCCGGTCCGGCCAGTAGAAAGGCCATCGAGGTCCACAGCGCGCTGAAATTGGCAAAGATAAACATGCCGATTAGCGCGCGGGTGCGCAGCACCGGCTTGGAGAGGAACAGGGTAAAAATCGACTTCATCAACTGAGGGTAGTTGAGATGCGTATCCTGCTTATGGCGTGGCAGCACGCGCCAAAGCACCAGCGCCATCAGCACCATTAGCGCGCTGGCGACCCAGTACACCGTGCGCCAACCGCCCAGCGTGGCCAGCAGCCCCGATACGGTTCGCGCCAGCAAAATACCCAGCAGCAGCCCCGACATAATCATGCCGACGATTTTGCCACGGCGCTCGGGTTCGGCGAGAGTGGCGGCCAGCGGTACCAGCACCTGCGCCACGACGGAGAACAGCCCGGTTAACGCGGTACCGACCAGCATCATGGTAATTGAGGTCGAATTGGCGGTGATCAGTAGCCCTGCCGCGGCTAGCAGCGTCATCACCACGATCATGCTCCGCCGTTCGAACATATCGCCGAGCGGGACCAAACACAGCAGGCCCATCGCGTAGCCGAGCTGGGCGGTGGTCACGATAAACCCGGCCTGGCCTACGCTCAGATGAAAGGCTCTGGCGATGGTTTCGAGCAGCGGCTGGGCGTAATAGTTACTGGCAGCGGCCAGGCCGGTGGCCACGGCCATGAGCAGGATCAGGCCTGGGCTGAGCACCGACGATTTTTTGTGTTCTGAAACGCTTGCAGAGGTTGTCATAAAATTTAGGTCTTAATTGAATGATTTGAGTTAAGTAAATATTTGCCCGCGAGTATCGGTTAATTAAAAGTAATAAACCAATGTATAATTATCATCCCAACTATCTCGTTTTGAGATGATCCCAATGAATTTGAAGCAGATCCGCTTTGCTTTAGCCGTGGCTCAGGAACAGAACTTTACCCGAGCAGCCAAGCGCTGCCATACGGTGCAATCCGCGCTAAGCCACCAGATAGCCCGGCTTGAGGAAGAGCTCGGCAGTCAGTTATTCGAGCGCACCTCCAGGCAGGTCCAGCTTACCGCCGCCGGACGGGCATTTTTGGCACCGGCAGAACAGCTGTTGGCCGCGCATAATCATTTGCTGGATACCATGGAGGCGCTGAAAGGTGAAATCGGCGGTACGTTGACGGTAGGGACTATTTCAACGCTGAAAACCATCGATCTTGTCGGACAGCTTGCCCGTTTTAACCAGCGTTATCCGCTAGTTAATATCCGCCTCTACGTCGCGATGAGCGAGAAGTTGCTCGAGGACGTGCAGCAGTCGCGCACCGATGTGGCGTTTGTCGGGCTGTGGCCGGGTGACCGGGCGGCGCTGAACATGCCTTATAAATTATTAACCGACGAGCCGTTAGTGGCATTGGTCAGCCGCGATCATCCGTTTGCTGGCCGCGAACGCCTGCGCTTGTCCGAACTGGCACAGGTGCCGCTGGTGGATTTTTACCAGGGATCGGGTGCCAGAAGGCAAACGGATAAGGCTTTTCTGACCGAGGGCGTCAGGCGACACGTCAGCTTTGAGATTGATCATATCGAATGGCTGGAAAATATCGTTCGTAAATCACTGGCCGTGGGGATCGTGCCGCTGTCGACCGCTGAGCAGGCGAGAGGACTGGTGTCGATCCCGCTAGAAAGCGGCATCCGGCGGCAGGTGTTTTGCGTGTGGCAACACAGCCTGTCGACCGTCGCCGAGCGATTTATGGCCTTTTCGCAGGAAGAGTTTCGGGCCATCCCTTGAGGGATAAAAAAGGGCATGGGATAGCGCCATGCCCGGTAATTAACGCGATCGCGCCGAATTATTTTGCGGCCGCGGCGGCCTCTTTAACCCAACCGTCGAAGGTTGCCTGATGTGACGTAATCCAGCCGTTGGCCTGCGCTTCGATATCCGCCTCCGAACTCTGGTTATTGTGCATCGCGGCGTTCTGCGCGTTGATGTCGGCCAGCGGCAGCTGCATGATGGCAAACAGCTTGGCGGCGGCCGGATTAGCCTGTGCCCACTTCAGGTTAGCAACAATGTGCATGGTGCTAATCGGGAAACCGAAGTTTTTGCCGTCGGAAAGTTGGGTGTTAGCATTTTTATTGCCCGGCACCACCGAGAAAGGCACCTGCAGCCAGACGGTATCTTTGCCCGGAACCAGCACGTTGCTGACCCAGTAAGGTGTCCAGGTGTAGTAGAAAATCGGCTTGCCTTCTTTGTAACGGGTAATGGTGTCGGCAATCATCGCCGAGTAGTTACCCTGATTGTGCTCGACGGTGTTGCTTAGGCCGTAGGCTTTAATCTGTTCGTTCAACGCCGCTTCACAGCCCCAGCCCGGAGTACAGCCTGTCAGGTCGGCTTTGCCGTCGTTGTTAGTGTCGAACAGCTTGGCAATTTTAGGATCCTTAAACTGCTCGAGATTGGTAATGTGGTATTTAACGGCGGTTTTTTTATCAATCAGGTAACCCTGAGCGGCACCGGTCACGTAGGTCCCTTGACGATAAAAGACCTTATCGCCACCGGCGGCAAGGTACATGTTGTCGTGCAACGGCTGCCAGTTGGCGGCCATAAACGTGCCGTCGCCTGCTGCAATAGTGGTATAGCCGACGTTATAATCGACCTCACGGATCGGCTGAACGTTATAACCCAGCTTTTCCAGCGCTTTATTGACTAACAGAGTCTGAAAAGTCTCTTCGCTGATGGTGCTTTGGATGGGGGTAACGGTAACGCCTTTACCCGGTAAATCGGCGGCGAAGACGGAGCAAGAGGCAGAGGCAAGGGTAGAAAAGGCGACCAGCGCCAGCAGTGACTGTTTGCAGTTCATCATTATTATCCTCTTCCCCCTGAGATCTCAGGGGGTGATTTTATTGTTATTATTTTTTAGCGGCGGCTAGGGCGCTCGAAATCCAACCGTTGTAGGTCGCCTGATGCGCCCTGATCCAGCCGTTGATCTGATCCTGAATATCCTGCGAGGAGGATTTGCCGTTGTGCATGCTCAGATTCTGGGCATTGATGTCCGCCAGCGGCAGCTGCATGACGGCAAACAGCTTGGCGGCGGCCGGATTGGCAGCGGCCCACTGTTTGTTCGCCACGATATGCTCATTGTTTAACGGGAAACCGTAGTTTTTACCGTCGGGCAACTGGGTATTAAGGTTTTTCTGCGAACCGCTGTTAGCCGAGAACGGCACGGTCAGCCAGATGACATCTCTGCCCGGTTTCAGCACGTTACTGACCCAGTAAGGCGTCCAGGTGTAGTACAACACCGGTTTGCCTTCCTGGAAGCGGGTCAGGGTATCGGCCATGATCGCCGCATAGTTACCGGCGTTCTGCTGCACCGTATTGCTTAGGCCATAGGCTTTAATCTGCGCGCCGATCACTTCGCCACAGCCCCATCCCGGATCACAGCTGACCATATCCGCCTTGCCGTCACCGTTAGAGTCAAACAGCTTGGCCAGTTTGGGATCTTTTAGCTGCGACAGATCGTGAATGTGGTATTTGTCGGCGGTTTTCTTGTCGATCAAATAGCCCTGCGTGGCGCCGCTGATGTAGGTGCCCTGGCGATAAAACTTCTTGTCGCCGCCGGCGGCGTTGTACATGTCGGTTTGCAGCGGATCCCAGTTAACCGCCATATAGGTCGAGTCACCGCTGGCTATGGTGGTGTAAGCCACGTTGTAATCGACCTCGGCGGTAGGCTGCACGTCATAGCCCAACTGTTGCAGCGCGTGGTTTACCAGCTCGGTCTGAAAAGTCTCTTCGGCTAGCGTACTCTGCGCCGGTTTAACCACCACGCCCTTACCCGGAAGGTCGGCGGCCATGGCCTGCGCGCCAACCAGCGCGCTCAGGGTCAGTGCCAGCAGGCCAGCGTGGCGTAATTTTTGTGCATGATCCATCGGTAGGCTCCCTAGGCTTTTTTAATAAAAGGTTTGGTCAACAAACCGATCGGACCGTGTGCGTACCAGTGCTGTACGCCTTTGCTACGACGGTCGCGGCCTAGCGCCTGCGTCAGGCGGTCAAGGATAATCGCCAGAATCACGATACCGACGCCGCCAATAGAGGCGAGGCCCATATCCAGGCGACCGATACCGCGCAGTACCATCTGACCCAAACCGCCAACGGCGATCATCGAGGCGATCACCACCATCGACAGCGCCAGCATCAGCGTCTGGTTAATACCGGCCATAATGGTCGGCATCGCCAGCGGCAGCTGCACTTTGAACAGCATCTGGCTAGGGCTTGAACCAAAGGATTCGGCCGCTTCAATCAAATCTTCAGGCACCTGGTTGATGCCCAGAATGGTCAGGCGCACGATAGGCGGCAGGGCAAAGATAATGGTTACCACCACGCCCGGCACGTTACCGATACCAAACAGCATCACGATCGGCACCAGGTAAACGAACGCTGGCGTGGTCTGCATCGCATCCAGCAGCGGGCGGATAATCTTGGCCGCGCCTTTGCTGCGCGCCAGCCATATCCCCAACGGCAGTCCTATCAGGACGCAGAAGAATAGCGAGGTTAGCACCAGTGCCAGCGTCACCATCGCCTGCGACCAGGCACCGATAGCGCCGATGATCACCAGCGAAACCAGCGTGGTGGCACCCATGCCCAGACCGGCCATTTGCCAGGCGAGCAGCGCAAAAATGATGATCGCTAACGGAGCCGGCAGCGACTCGAGGCCGTGCTGGAAGCCGCTAAGAATGAAATCGACCGGAACGCGAATGCCCTGAAACACTGGGCGGAAATGGGTGACCAGCCAGTCGATGCCGTCGGTCACCCAGCGATCGAGCGGGATCAGCGTGTTGTGGAACGGATCGAGAATATTGAAGTGCTGATGCTGTTCCGGCGCGACGTTTAGCCAGCTGTCGCTGGTCTGCGTCGCGGCCTGATGGCTGGCATCCGGCGCGCTGCTGGAGTAGCTGTTATTGGCCGCCGTCCAGGGATCGGTGGTCGCGTTATTGGTGGCCGAGTCGGCCGAGGCCGCAGCCTGATTAGCCACATCGCTGCTGCCCGCGGCCCAGGGATCGCTGGCCGCGTCGCTTTGCGCCGCTTGCGCATGCTGGACGATGTCGTGTGCTGAGTGGATTAACGGTAGAGTCATTCTGTTGCCCCTTCTTTATCCAACGCCTGCAGCAGCATGGCCTTGGAAATAATGCCGATATAGTTATGGTCTTCGCAGACGACGGGTACCGCGCAAGGTGCCGCGGCTACCTGAGAGATCAGTTCGCTGAGCGGCATATCTGCCGGTACCGGTGCCGGTAATTCGAGCAGGGCACTTTCCAGCGGCAGGTTCTCTTTCAGCGCGCGTTTCAGCGAGTCGGCAGACACTACGCCGATAAATTTCTGACCACGTTCGAGGACATAACCATATTCGCGGTCTTCGTCTTCGAGCAGCTTCAAGGCGGCACGAGGACCAAAACCGGGGGTCTTACGGATCAGCGTCACGGGACGACGACGAGCGATGTCCTTGGCGCTGAATACCTGACTGATATCCACACCGCGGAAGAAGGTGCGCACGTAGTCATTGGCTGGATTATTGAGGATCTCTTCCGGGGTGCCGACCTGCACCACTTCACCGCCCTGCATGATAGCGATGCGGTCGCCGATGCGCATGGCTTCGTCCAAATCGTGGGAGATAAACACGATAGTGCGCTGATGCTGAGATTGCAGTTTCACCAGCTCATCCTGCATTTCGGTGCGGATCAGCGGATCGAGGGCCGAGAAGGCCTCATCCATCAACAAGATATCGGGATTGTTGGCCATTGCACGGGCCAGGCCCACGCGCTGACGCATACCGCCGGACAGTTCGTCGGGATAAGAATTGGCATAGTTTTCAAGACCCACCTGGCGCAGCGCATCCAACGCCTGTTCTTTACGCTGGTTAGCGGGCACGCCGGCCAGCTCCATACCAAATGCGGTGTTGTTTAACACCGTAAGGTGCGGCATCAGGGCGAAAGACTGGAACACCATGCTGATTTTGCTTCTGCGCACCTGGCGCAGCTTGGAGGCGGAGATTTTGGCAATGTCTTCGCCATCAATCAGCACTTCACCACGGGTTGGTTCTATCAGACGATTGAGAAGGCGTACCATGGTGGATTTTCCGGAACCGGACAACCCCATGATGACAAAAATCTCGCCTTCTTCAATGGCCAGACTGGCGTTTTTCACACCAAGTGACAGACCCGTTTTCTCGAAAATCTCTTCTTTACCCTTGCCGGAATCTATCAGCTTAAAGGCTCGCTCAGGATGCTCGCCGAAGACTTTATATAAGTTCTTAACTTCGATTTTAATTGCCATGCAATTTTTCGTTTCCTTGGTCGTATTTTAAATACTGTTATTTGAATGAAGGTTATAAAATTTTCCTGTCAACGGAATATCGATCGGCTTATACCCTAACACAATCAGAATCTGAGACAAGTCTCATGCCCTGCGGGGGTGGAATTAGGGCTGAGTGATTATTATCGGCAATTTTCCCGCTGAGCCCTTGTGGTTAAAGGGATATTTAGCCGTTAGATGGTGCGATTATTATTGGTCAGGTTTTAATAGAGAGGCTAACTGTTTTGAATAATTAAATTAAGTTTTTATTAATATTATTATGTAATTAATTTGTTGAAAAATAAGGGCTTTATGTTGTTGTGGTTCGCGTATTTTACCGGGTGTAAAAATTTGTGATGCAGTTCAATCACGCTGAAAATTATTTTTCTGGATTTATTGCAAAAATAGTCTACGTGGACGAGGGATGAAGACAGGTAATTCAACGAGCCAGGAGGCGAAAAATAGCCTGCTAGCCGGAGGCCGTGAGGGCATAAATACGCCGCTATTCGGCGGCGTTTTTCAGTGGATTAGCTTTGCGATACAGGCGCCGAGGATGGCCAATATTACCGTACTGCATTTCGACCATAATGAAGGCCGTTTCGACGCAGTATTCCAGGTAACGGCGGCCGGTGGTTTTGCTGATCCCGACCTGTTCTACCACCTGATCGACCGACCAGCTGCGCTCGGGCTGAGTGATAAAAACCTGCTTAATCAGTTCCAGCGTATTGGGCTCTATGCCCTTGGCTAACGGGGCCTCTGGCTGCTGACTGCCCGGCAGATTGAACAGTTTGTCGAGGCTCTGCTGATCAATATTGGTCACATTGCGCAGGGTTTGCGTGAGTTGCAGAAAACGCGTCAACGAGCTCTGCAATCGCTGAAAGGAAACCGGCTTGATAATATAGTCAAAAGCCCCGGCTCGCATTGCCTGGCTACAGGTGCTCATATCGCTGGCTGCGGTGATAAAAATCACCGAGCAGTCGAGGCTTTTTAGCAGCGAAGAATTGATCAGTTCTATGCCCTGGCCGTCGGGCAAAAAATTGTCTAGTAACACCAGCCTTGGCCGATACAGTTCGAGCTGCTTTTTGGCCTGCGCCAGCGTCGGCGCAATGCCCACCACCCGCAGATTGAAGTTTTGTTCGATAAATTCGCGGTGCAACTGCGCGAGATGGCTTTCATCTTCAACGATCAGCACGTCCATCGCGATAGGGTTATTCATTCACTGACTCCGGGATATTCAAGGACGAAGGCGCGGGCTGGTAGGGGATAAACACCGAAATTACCGTGCCCGTAGGCCGATTATCCGAGATTTCAATCATCCCCTGCGCCTGACGGACATAACTCGCCACCACGTAAAGGCCGATGCCATGTTGGCTGCCGGTGCGCTCAGAATGGCTAACAGGCTTGCTGCTGACGCCTTGCTCAAACAGCCGTGGGCGGATTTCTGCGTCGATCCCCGCACCGCGATCGGCAACCTCAATAATCAGCTGGTCGCCGGTCTGGGTCAAATACAGTTCTACTGCGGCGTGCGGGGCAGCCACTTTCAACGTGGCCTCCACCGCGTTATCGACGAGATTACCGACAATCGACATCAGCTCGTTTTCAGCCAGCAGCACCGGCAAGCTGCTGATTTCACAGGCCGGATCAAAGCTTAGCTCGACGCCTTTCTCCTTGGCGCTGACGTATTTACCGAGCAACAGGCCACACAGTGCCGGGGATCGAAAACGCTGCGAGACAAAGTCCAGCACCGCCTGCGCACCGGCCGACTGGGCCTGTATATACTCCAGCGCCTCGTCGTAGCGGCGCATTTGCAGCATGCCGGCCAGCGTTGCGGTCCAGTTAAGCTGCTCGTGGCGCATGATGCGCAGATTATCCGCATAGCGCGTCACCTGGCTGAGCTGGCTACTCAGGGTATTAATGTCGTTTTTATCGCGAAAGCTGTAAACCCAGCCGTGCATCGCCGGCGACGGCAGCTCGATCGGCACCCGGTTAACGATTACCTGCCGCTGGTTGAACAGCGCAATTTCATCGTGACGCGCGTGCTGCGCTTGATCGACGCTGAAAAAATCATCGCGGGTGGCGATAATATCGTCGACTGGCTGGCCGATAAGCCGCTGCTCCGACTGGGTCAGACCGAGCAATTCGCGGGCCGCGCGGTTAATCGTCAATATTCTGCGCTGGTCATCGAGGGCGATCATCCCTTCATAAATCGCCTCCATCAGCGCTTTTTGCTGACGCACCAACAGCGCTATATCGCGCGGCTCGAGCCAAAACATCTGCTTCTTGAGATTTTTACTGAACAGCCATGAAAAGCCAAACAGCGCCAGCAGCAGCAGGATGCCGAACAACAGCGCCTGGGCCAGCTGATTGAGCGTGATGTCATTAATATAGGAGGTCAAATAGCCGACGGAAACGATGCCGATCACCTTGCCACCGGCATCGAGGATCGGCGCCTTGCTGCGCAGCGACACGCCGATCCCGCCCTGACGGACCGAAATAATGGTTTTACCGGCCAGCACCTCGGCGTTGTCGCCACCGACCAGCGGATGATTAACGCTCTGCGGCTTGCTGGAGTGATAGAGGTGGATCTCGTGACTGTCGCCAATCACCACATAGCTGGCATCGCTGTGCTGGCTCAGCGGATCGAGCAGCCGGGCGATAGCGGCGGTATCGTGCGCGGCAACGAGCGGTGCCAGGTCGGGGATGAGGGCGATTTCGCTGGCCTGTACTTTGGCGCGATTGCCCAAATCATGGTGCATCTGCTTATCGACAATGTGATAGACCAACCCGCCGAACAGGGCCAGCAGCAGGCAGGAGAAAACCACCAGGCAGAGGAATAATTTTATCTGGAAACTGAATCTCGCCTTCATCCATCTGACCCGAGCGTTTGCATGGTTATTGCCTATTTTTACTAAAAAAACGCTAAAAATTATACGATAATTAACATTAACGCCATAAAAACCATTACAACCTTTAACACTGTACGTTTAATTTGAATGCTGTCACACCTCGGCGGCCCGTCGGTTCATATCCTCTTAAGCTATCTGCAGTAATAATAAAAAACAGGGGCGAGGCCATGAGCACAACCGATGATTCTTACATTGTCGTAACAGAGAAAGATGCTGCGGCAAAGGAGCTCGCCGCGGCCCGTCAAGCTGTCGCTAAAACCGCGATGCGCGACCGGTGGTGGCGGGTGTTAGACAACTACAAGGTCGGCATCATTCCGCTGCCGTTCTTTATTTTGGCCGGCGTGCTGATCCTGCTCGACTGCCTCAGCGGCAAGCTGCCGAGCGACATCGTAGTGATGGTCGCGACGTTAGCCTTTTTCGGCTTTGCCTGCGGTGAGTTGGGTAAACGGCTGCCGCTGCTCGGCAAGCTTGGCGCGGCGGCGATCTGCGCCACCTTTATTCCCTCGGCGATGGTGCATTACGGACTGTTGCCGGACGTAGTGGTTGAATCGACCACCAAGTTCTACAAGTCGACCAATATTCTCTACCTGTATATCTGCTGCATTATTGTCGGCAGCATCATGAGCATGAATCGCCAGGCGCTGATCCAGGGCTTTCTGCGTATTTTCGTGCCAATGCTGTGCGGAGAGATTGTCGGCATGCTGGTGGGCATGGCCGTTGGTATGGCGCTGGGCCTGCCGCCGTTCCAGATCTTCTTCTTCCTGATCCTGCCGATCATGGCCGGCGGCGTCGGCGAAGGGGCGATCCCGCTGTCGATGGGCTACGCGGCGATCCTGCACATGGAGCAGGGCGTGGCGCTGGGCAAGATCTTGCCGATCGTGATGCTGGGCGGGCTGACGGCGATCGTGCTGGCCGGCATTCTCAACCAGCTGGGCAAGCGCTTCCCGCACCTGACCGGTGAAGGCTCGCTGATGCCGGCCAAAAAAGGCGCCATTGCCAACGGCAACGACGAATTCGAGGGCACGCCGGGAGTTAACGCGCTGGCCTGCGGAGCGCTGCTGGCGATCCTGCTGTATATGGTCGGCATGCTCGGTCAACGGCTGATTGGCCTGCCTGCACCGGTCGGCATGCTGTTTGCTGCGGTGGCCGTCAAGCTGGCGCACGGCGTATCGCCGACCATTCAGCACGGCTCGATGGCGGTATATAAATTCTTCCGCACCGCGGTGACCTATCCGATCCTGTTTGCGGTCGGCGTGGCGATCACCCCGTGGCAGGAGCTGATGGACGCCTTCACCCTGCAGAATCTGGTGGTGATCGTCTCAACGGTTTGCGCGCTGGTGGGCACCGGGTTTGTGGTGGGCAAGAAAATTGGCATGCATCCTATCGATGTGGCGATCGTCTCCTGCTGTCAGAGCGGGCAGGGCGGCACCGGCGACGTGGCCATTCTGACCTCGGGCAACCGCATGACGCTGATGCCGTTCGCGCAGATTGCCACGCGAATTGGCGGGGCGATCAACGTGTCGCTCGGGCTGCTGGTGCTGGCAAAGTTCTTCTCCTGAACCCTCAGCGATAAAGCCATTAACGCTAAAGTCATTAGCAATAAAAAAACCGCCGCCTGCGTTAACAGGGCGGCGGTTTTTTTATCTCGACCAGGCCTAGAAATCCCAGTCGTCGTCTTCGGTATTAACGGCTTTACCGATCACGTAAGAAGAGCCAGAACCGGAGAAGAAGTCGTGGTTTTCATCGGCGTTTGGCGATAACGCCGACAAAATAGCCGGATTGACCTCCGCCATACTGGCCGGGAACAGCGCCTCGTAGCCGAGATTCATCAACGCCTTGTTGGCGTTGTAATGCAGGAACTTTTTAACATCTTCGCTCCAGCCCACGCCGTCATACAGCTCTTCGGTGTAGCGCACTTCGTTGTCATACAGGTCCTGAATCAGATCAAACGCCTGATCCTTGATCTGACGCTGACGCTCCGGGCTCTCGAGCTTCAGCGCCTGCTGGAATTTATAGCCAATGTAATAACCGTGCACCGCTTCGTCACGAATGATCAGGCGGATCAGATCGGCGGTATTGGTCAGCTTGGCGCGGCTCGACCAGTACATCGGCAGATAAAAGCCGGAATAGAACAGGAACGACTCGAGGAACACGCTGGCGACCTTCTTCATCAGCGGATCTTCGCCGTTGTAGTACGAAAGCACGATCGCCGCCTTGTTTTGCAGCGCCACGTTTTCCTCGCTCCAGCGATAGGCGTCGTCAACGTCCGAGGTCATGCACAGCGTCGAGAAGATCGAGCTGTAAGAGCGGGCGTGCACCGCCTCCATAAAGCAGATGTTCGAATACACCGCCTCTTCGTGCGGGGTGACGGCGTCCTTCATCAGCGTGGGGGCACCGATGATGTTCTGCACCGTATCGAGCAGCGTCAGGCCGGTAAACACGCGGATCGTCAACTGCTGTTCTTTAGCATTCAGCGTCGCCCAGGAAGGGATGTCGTTGGACAACGGCACCTTTTCCGGCAGCCAGAAGTTAGAGGTCAGACGGTTCCAGACCTCTAGATCCTTATCATCCTGAATTTTGTTCCAGTTAATGGCTTTACTGATCGGCTGTGCCGGCAGCAGTTGTTTAACCGAGCTCATGGAGTTTCCTTAAATAGTCTTTGAGTTACAGCGAGCACGAAACACAGCCCTGAACTTCAGTGCCTTCCAGCGCCATCTGGCGCAGGCGGATGTAATAAATCGTCTTGATACCCTTACGCCAGGCGTAGATCTGCGCCTTGTTGATATCGCGCGTAGTGGCGGTATCGCGGAAGAACAGCGTCAGCGACAGGCCCTGATCGACGTGCTGCGTCGCTTCGGCGTAGGTATCGATAATCTTCTCCGGACCAATCTCGTAGGCGTCCTGGTAATACTCCAGATTGTCGTTATCCATAAACGCCGCCGGGTAGTAAACGCGGCCGATCTTGCCCTCTTTACGGATTTCTACCCGTGAGACGATGGGGTGAATGCTCGAGGTCGAATTATTGATGTACGAGATAGACCCGGTCGGCGGCACCGCCTGCAGATTCTGGTTGTACAGACCGTGCGCCATCACCGACTCTTTCAACGCGGTCCATTCGGCCACACCCGGGATCGGAATACCGGCCTGGGCAAACAGTTCACGCACGCGTTCGGTTTTTGGATGCCAGATATCCTGTAAATACTTGTCGAAATAGGCGCCGCTGGCGTAGGTCGAGTCCTCAAAACCCTTAAAGGTCGTGCTGCGTTCGATAGCCAACAGGTTTGAGGCACGCACCGCGTGGTAGACCACGGTGTAGAAATAAATATTGGTGAAGTCCAGACCGGCTTCGGAACCGTAATGGATACGTTCGCGTGCCAGATAGCCGTGCAGGTTCATCTGTCCCAGGCCGATGGCGTGCGAGTCATTGTTCCCTTGCTCAACCGACGGCACCGAGCGGATGTTGCTCATGTCGGACACCGCCGTTAGCGCGCGGATCGCCATTTCGACCGAGCGGCCAAGGTCCGGTGAGTCCATGGCGGCGGCAATATTCAAAGAGCCGAGGTTGCAGGAAATATCCTTGCCCACCTTCTCATAGGACAGGTCTTCGCCGTACACCGTCGCCGAGTTGACCTGCAGGATTTCCGAGCACAGGTTGCTCATGTTGATACGACCCTTGATCGGGTTGGCGCGATTGACCGTATCTTCGAACATCATATAAGGATAACCAGACTCGAACTGGATCTCGGCCAACACCTGGAAAAACTCACGGGCGTTGATCTTGGTTTTGTGGATCCGTTTGTCGTTGACCATTTCGCGATACTTCTCGCTAACGCTTATCTCAGACATCGGTTTGCCATAAACCTTCTCGACGTGGTACGGCGAGAACAGATACATATCTTCGTTATTTTTTGCCAGCTCGAAAGTAATGTCCGGAATAACCACGCCCAGCGACAGCGTCTTGATACGGATCTTCTCGTCGGCGTTTTCACGCTTGGTATCGAGGAAACGCAAAATATCCGGGTGGTGCGCGTTTAGGTAAACCGCGCCCGCGCCCTGACGAGCGCCGAGCTGGTTGGCGTAGGAGAACGCATCCTCCAACATCTTCATAATCGGGATCACGCCGGAAGACTGGTTTTCGATGCGCTTAATCGGCGCGCCGACTTCGCGAATATTGGTCAACATAAACGCCACGCCGCCGCCGCGCTTGGACAGCTGCAGGGCAGAGTTCACCGAACGGCCGATCGACTCCATGTTGTCTTCAATACGCAACAGGAAGCATGACACCAGCTCACCGCGCTGTTTTTTACCACAGTTAAGGAAGGTCGGGGTCGCGGGCTGGAAACGGCCGCTGATGATTTCGTCGACCAGGTGGCTGGCGAGCTTGATATCACCCTGCGCCAGCGTCATCGCCACCAGGCACACGCGATCTTCGTAGCGCTCGAGGTAGCGCTTGCCGTCAAAGGTCTTCAGCGTATAGCTGGTGTAATACTTGAAAGCGCCCAGAAAGGTCTGGAAGCGGAATTTTTTGGCGTAAGCCTGCTTAAATAACCCCTTGGTCGACTCGAAATCGTATTGATCGAGCACCGCGGCGTCGTAGTAGCCTTCCTCGACCAGATAACGCAGTTTTTCGGCCAGGTCGTGGAAGAACACGGTGTTTTGGTTCACGTGCTGCAAGAAGTACTGTCGCGCGGCCAGCTTGTCTTTGTCAAACTGAATTTTTCCATCGGCATCGAACAGATTTAACATTGCATTAAGCGCGTGATAATCCGGTGTGCCGACGCCCGGATCGGTGATTGCTAGTTCTGTCGCTGCCAAAATTCAGATACTCCCTGTTTTACCTTTGCAACGTCTTCCGGCGTGCCGAGCAGTTCAAAGCGGTAAAGGTACGGGACCTTGCACTTCTGCGAGACAATTTCACCGGCAATGCAGTACGCTGCGCCGAAATTAGTGTTGCCAGCGGCAATGACGCCGCGGATGAGTGAACGATTGTGTTCGTCGTTGAGAAAGTGGATCACCTGTCTTGGGACTGCCCCGACGGCCGTTCCGCCGCCATAGCTGGGAACCAGCAGGATGTAAGGGCAATCCATTCGCAATTTTTCGCCTTGCGCTGCAATCGGTATTCTGACCGCCGGCAGGCCGAGCTTGCCGACAAAGCGATGGGTGTTTTCCGACTTGCTCGAAAAATACACCAGGCGACTCATAGCCTGCCTCAGTGTGTTTCTTGCAGCTGGCGCAGTGCGGTGATTTTGTCAGGGCGGAAGCCTGACCAGTGATCGTCACCGGCCACGATCACCGGAACTTGCTGATAACCCAGCGCACGGACCTGACCCAGCGCCTGCGCGTCTTGGGTCAGATCGATGACCTGATAATCGATGCCGTGTTTGTCCATTGCGCGATAGGTCGCGTTGCACTGCACGCAGTCTGGCTTGCTGTAAATGATTATGCTCATGATTCGCATTTACCTTTAGGGTAACATGGCGGAATGGTTTACGGCTGATGTTCTGCCTGTTATTCAGAACACCAGCCGTAAGATGAGTATCGCAGGCTTGTGCACTGCCGATGAATAGAATACTAGATGTAGTGCTATAAATTATCAACCCACCTAGATATAGGTATTTCTAATGATTGTTTATCATTTGGCCGAAAAAGTCCGTCAGGCCGCGTAGAATCTGGCTTAGCTTTTTTTTAATTTTTTTTAGAATTTTTAGAAAAGTGAGGTTGCTTTAAATTTAAGCAAAAAGGTAAGCAAAAGTGAAAAACTGGCATGAAAAATAAATTGAGCATAAAAAAAACGCCCCGCGGTGGAATTAACCACGGCGGGGCATTGATTGGGATTTTACGCTGTTTTATAACGACTTTATGCGGGGCAGATGATGGCCAAAGGGGAAAAAAATTAGCCAGTTATCTACCCTTAAGGATTATTTACGGCCCAGCAGCACGCCCAATACGATACCTACCGCAGCGCCGACGCCAACACCGTGCCACGGATTTTCTTTCACGTAGCTGGTGGCTTGGTTGGCAGCATCGCGAGCGTGCTGGGTGAGGTTAGTGTTGCCGTTAAAACGCGAACGGGCATCGCGCAAAATGCCTTCCGCCTTGCCGCGAATTTTTTCGAATTCTTCTTTAGATTTAGAGTTACCTGATTTCAACACTTCATCCAGAGTATCGGCCAGTAAAGAAATGTCCTCATCGGCATTACGTTCGATTTTATCTGTCTTCTTAAACATTTCGATCTCCTTGTTTGAACATTAGGGACACTTTTTTCAACTGAGCAAAGGTTGTTAGCCCACTCAAATGACGTCCTGTTAAAAGCATAGCCCAATATATTGCTCTGTGACCGATATCACGTGTGATCGCGCATTATGTGCGCAATTTGAAGTGGATAATCATCCTGTTAGTCAATCGTCCGATACGATTTTCTCCAGAGCCGGTGCGGCTTCAACCGGTTAGCTTCAGATTTGTCTGCAAAAACAGCGGCGGTGTGACAATTGATGACATTTTTAAACCGTATTTTCATTTGCAGCGGGTAAAAACCTGTTTATGCTGTCTGCTCCTCAAAACTGTGATCCATATCCAGGCTAGTCCATGTCACCCACTACGTTTAAAACTAATTTACAGTTGAATAAACGCATACTGTCGATAGTTATTTTTACTTTCGTTTGCTATTTAAGCATCGGTTTACCTCTGGCGGTATTACCCGGTTTTGTCCACGGCAAACTGGGCTATAACTCAGTCCTCGCGGGCCTGATCATCAGCGTGCAGTATTTCGCCACCCTGGCCAGCCGTCCCCATGCCGGGCGCTTCGCCGACAACATCGGCCCTAAAAAAGTGGTTATCTTTGGTCTGGCCTGCTGTGGCGTGAGCGGACTGATGTACATTTTGGCCGATCTCACTGATTCCTCGCCGTTGCTCAGCCTGATATTCCTCTGCGTGGGCCGCCTGTTTCTCGGCGTCGGTGAAAGCTTTGCCGCCACCGGCACCATTCTGTGGGGCATTGGCGCAACCAATCCTATCCACACCGGCCGCGTCATTTCGTGGAACGGCGTCGCCACCTACGGTGCGATGGCGGTAGGCGCACCGCTGGGCGTCATGCTTAACGTGCACTTTGGTTTACTCGGCGTGGCGTTCACTATCCTGGTCATCGCCGCGCTGGCTATCGCACTGGCGGCCTCGAAAGAGGCGATTACCGTGGTCACCGGCAAGCGCATCGCCTTTCGCGCCGTGGTGGGTAAAATCTGGATGCACGGCCTGGGCCTGGGCTTTGGCACAATCGGCTTTGGGGTGATCGCCACCTTCATTACTCTCTACTACGCCGATAAGGGCTGGGCGGGTGCCGCCTTTACGCTGACGGTATTTAGCCTCGGCTTCGTCGGCATGCGCTTGATTTTTGGCAGCAACATCGCACGCTTCGGTGGCCTGAAAGTGGCTATCGTTTCTTTCGTGGTGGAGATTATTGGCCTGTTGATGATTTGGCAGGGGCATAGCCCGATGAGCGTAGAAATTGGCGCTTTCCTGACCGGTTCAGGCTTCTCGCTTATCTTCCCCGCGTTGGGTGTCGAAGCGGTAAAGCAGGTGCCACAGCAGAATCAGGGCACCGCGCTGGGAACCTATTCCGCGTTCCTCGATCTCGGCCTGGGCCTGACCGGTCCTATTGCCGGTCTGGTTATCTCGCATTTCGGCACCCCGTCGATTTATCTGGCGGCGTCATTTATGGTGCTGCTGGCGATGATGATCACCATCAAGATGCTGCGTAACGAAAAGCTGCAACAGCAAAATCAGTAATCCCCGCAGTATTCCAGCCTTTGCCGCGAGATTGAGAGATCTTGCCGGTAAAGGCTTGGATAATTCCGAAATACCTCAGATTCGAACCTAAATGTGTTGTTTGGCAGACTTATTGCGGTAAGGTCGCCTTGCGGTTTTTAGAGCGAGGAAAAACTATGTATTTACGGCCCGATGAAGTGGCAAGAGTGTTAGAAACATCCGGATTTGAGCGCGATTTTATCGATGACAAGGCCTATGGCTATCGCCGAGGCGAGCATTACGTGTACGTCAACCGTGAGGCGCGCTTTGGGCGCACGGCGCTGGTTATCCACCCTGCCATGAAAGAACGCAGCGAGCGTTTCGCGGATCCGACGTCAGCTTTTCGCAGCAGTGAGGTTTATACCCAGTTCCCATTGGATCTGGAAAGCGAACCTGCCGCCTATTATGGCATTTGCCACGGTTTCAGCTCACGCCAGTTGCTGAGTAATTATTTGGAAAACGTATTCAGATAAGTCAGGCGTGGCTTGTTCCCCCATCCCGACCTTCCCCCGCTGAAAATAGCGGGTGAGAGTCAGGCGTGGCTTGTTCCGCCTTCCCCCGCTGAACATAGCGGGTGAGAGTCAGGCGTGGGTTGTTCCCCCATCCCGACCTTCCCCCGCTGAAAATAGCGGGTGAGAGTCAGGCGTGGCTTGTTCCCCCATCCCCGCCTTCCCCCGCTGAACATAGCGGGGGAAGGGGTTTAGAGCGGAGGGCTAGGGTGGGGGAGCAGGCGTCGCCGATCCCACCTAAACCAGATGCAGATGGTTAAAGGTGTCGTTGTAACTGCGGCGGAACTGCGCCAGCTCGAAGGGTTCGATATCCAGCTCGGAAAAATAGAACAGCGCCAGCTCGGCGTGTTCGCTGGTCAATACCGGATCCAGGTGCGCTCGCACCAGCACGTTGCGCCAGTGCAAGATATTTTCCTCAGAGGCATCTTTAATAAAAGTCTGAAAAATAAATACGATATAGGCTGCCTTACGGATCTCTTCCGCATAGCCACCGCTAATCGAGCGGATAAACATCGCGCTTTGGCGTTTTCCCATCTCCAACAGCATGGAATCAATATGAACCGGCTTGATTTTCAACAGGCTGGCCAGTGAGTCGTTCGCCTTTCTGGTATCCGCGGTCATAAACCAATAGCCCACGACAAAAACCACAACCAGTGCAGCAATCATAATCCATATCATTCTAGACTTGGGCCTCCGGCCTTATGCGTAATAGCCATGAGTTTATAGGGTTACCGCGCTTTATCAACTGCAAATAATGGTTGAAACTCCGTCCGGCATACTGCAGTAATAGACGAGTTATTCCGCCTTTTTCAGGGAGTTTGTCATGGCTCGCAACGTTGAGATTAAAGCACGGATTGATGATTTTTCAGCACTTTACGCCAAAATAGCCCTGCTGGCTGACGGTGCGCCAGACCTCATTGATCAGGATGATACCTTCTTCGTTTGCCCGCACGGTCGGCTGAAACTGCGCAAGCTGGCGGCCGATCGCGGTGAACTGATCTTTTACCAACGCGCTGACCAGGCTGGCCCAAAAACCAGCTTCTATTCGATTGCCGAAACCGCCGATCCTGAGGCATTGCGTGAAACCCTGACGCTGGCCTACGGCAGCGCGGGTCGAGTCATCAAGCAGCGCGCGCTGTTTATGGTCGGGCAAACTCGGCTGCATCTGGATCGCGTCAAAGACTTGGGCGACTTTCTGGAATTTGAAGTGGTGCTTGCAGAGCACGAGACAGAGGCACAGGGCATTGCCATAGCAGAAGACCTACTTGAACGTCTCGAGATCCCGCGTCAGGAGCTGGTCGATCAGGCCTATGTCGATCTGCTGAGGCAGCGGCAGCACTCCGCCTGAGTATCCCCTTTTCCCCTTTTTATTATTCACAGCAGGATTTATGTCAGTCAAACGTCGTTTTAAGCAAGTTGATGTTTTTAGCGCTCAATCATTGCTGGGCAATCCGTTAGCGGTGGTGCTCGACGCCGACGGGCTGAGCGATGAGCAAATGGCGGCCTTTGCCCGCTGGACCAATTTGTCGGAAACCACCTTTGTGTTGCCCGCTACCGATCCCAATGCCGATTATTGGGTGCGGATCTTTACGCCGGGCGGAGAGTTGCCTTTTGCCGGTCATCCTACGTTGGGGACGGCACACGCGCTGCTGGAGTCTGGCCTGCTGCCAAAAACCACGGGACAGCTGATACAGCAATGCGGTGTGGGTTTAGTCACGGTGAAAATATTGCCTGAGTCGGGGTTAGCGTTTGCCGCTCCTGACGCCACCCTTACCGCGCTAAACAGCGCGCTTTATCCGCTGCTTGATGAGGTGTTGCAGCCTGCACCTCGTGCCGCAGACACCGAGGCTTTGGTGGTCGATATGGGCATCCGCTGGCTGCTGGTAAGGGTCAACAGCGCTGAGGAATGCTTGCAGGTAACCGCCAATGGCTCTGCGCTAGCGGCACTGCAGAAGCAGGCCGAGGTCAATGGTGTGACGATTTATGGCCCGTATCCGCAGGGGGCAGAGCTGGATTACGAAGTCAGGGCGCTGTTTATCGAACAATCGCAACGGGTAGAAGATCCGGTGACCGGCAGCGCCAACGCCTGCCTGGCTCGTGTGCTGTCGCAGCTGGATTTTCCCGACGGTGGCCAAACCTCCCGTCAGTATCGCGTCCGTCAGGGCACCGCGCTGCGGCGCGATGGCAGAATTTTTGTCAACTATGATGAACAGGGTCAGCCGTGGATCGGCGGCGAAACCTGCACCCTGATTGACGGCAGTATTGATCTATAGCCCCACAGTTTCTAAAACTCCGACCTGCATGACTGCATGACTGCATGACTGCATGACTGCATGACTGCATGACTGCATGACTGCATGACTGGACCCATAAGATTGGGCTATTTCCCCGGCCACCACTGCACCAGTGACTGGCTGGGGCTAATGTCATAGTGCGCCTTCTCAAGCAGGTGATTAATAATTTTCGCCGAGCGCCACGCGGTGAGGGTCAGCTGCCCCTCGGCGCTGCCGTGGCTGTGAATACCGGCATTGACCGCGTAGATGCGGTTGCTGTCGGGCCCGTTCCAGCGCAGGTTAAAATTCGCCTCCAGCGGGAGATGCTTCTCGCCGTCGTAGGGAATGCGCGCCATCAGCGGCTCAAGGTAGGCGGGCAGCGCCGGACGATAGCCGGTGGCTAATATCACTATATCGGCCTCGAAATGCTCGTCGCACTCGCTGAGCCCGTGGAACGCCTCCAGGGTAAAACGGTCGCCCGCGAGGCGAGTGATATTTTTCAGCGCGCGGTGCGGCAGCAGTGAGACGTTTCTTGGCTCCTGCAGCACGTCAAACTGGTGGTAAAGATGGTGATAAATTTTCTCTAGCGTGTGATAGCTAATGCCGTCAGAAGGCAATTTTTGCGTTTTGATCTCACGCTCGCGCACCTCATCCGGCAGGGTGTAGAAATAATTAACGTATTCCGGAGTAAAGTATTCGTTGGTGAATATGGATTCATCCAGCGGCTGGAAGTTAGGGCGTCGCGATAGCCAGCTGAGATGCGCCGGTTTGCCCCAGTGGCCGTCGAGGGTGTTAAGCACGATATCGGCTCCGCTTTGACCGCCGCCAATAATCATCACCCGCTTGCCGGTGAAGTCCGGCTCACGCAGCTCAATTTCTGCCGCATGGAGACAATTTTTACCCGTCGCCGCGCGCGCCGAAAGCGGGATCCACGGCGCGTGGCCGGTTCCCAGGCAAATATGTCGTGACTGGTATTCGCCTTGCGCAGTCTGCACGGTGAACAGCCGTTGGCGATCGTCAAAGTCAATCCGCTCGACCGGATGAGAAAAATGCAGATTCGGCATCTTTTCACAGGCCCAGCGCAGATAATCCGAGAACTCGTCGCGGCTGATAATCAGCTGTTCGGTCGCCAGAAATCGATAAATCTTTTTCCGTTCGACCAGATAATTGATAAACGAAAACTCACTGCGCGGAGACACGGTAGTGACCAGGTCCTGCAGCACGTAGGTCTGCATCGTTGCGGTGGGCAACAGCATGCCGGGATGCCAGCCAAATTGATGATTAGCATCAAAAAAAGCGCTTTGAATTTGGCCGCTTTCCTTTGCCAGTGCGGCAACGCTAAGGTTGAAGGGGCCAATGCCGACGCCAATAAGATCGAGAGTCATATCCGTTGCTCGCTGATTAAGATGACTTAAGCATAGACGATAGCAAACGGATTTCTTGGCAATAGCCTAAGGCTGATGCCCCTTAAGAAGATGGAGAAAAGATTGCATCACCGGCGATGTTTGCAACTGATGACGATACAGCAGCAGGGTGCGGTTTTTAATCGTTTGCCCCTCTAGCGTAATGGGGCGGCGATAGAGGCTTTCCGCCAGCGGAAAATAGCTCGAAATAATCGCGTAACCCAGGCCGTGGCTCACCATACCCAGACACACCTCAAGCTTGTCGACGGTCATGGCAATATTTGGCGCCTGTGAGAAATGGGCATTCCACCAGCGCTCGAGCAGTTGCGTGACGTGTTGGCCGTGAACAATGCGGATCTGCGGTAAATGCGGCAGTAGAGCAAAATCAAAATCGTGCTGGCTGATCAGCAGATAATCGTCTTCATCGATTAATTCTTTGCCCTCTTTCCAGCTGTAATCATCCTTTACGATGGCGAAATCAATTTCTCCACGCTGTAGCAGGGTAAAAATCTCCTCGCTCAAACCGCTCATCAAATTAATGCGTATCCCAGGATGCAGTTGGCGAAAACGATTTAACAGCGGCGGCAGGCGGTAGGCCGCGTAATTACTTGATACGCCAATGGATATTTCACCCTGCTGCGGATTATCAAGGCTGTGCAGATTTTCTTTTAACTGCTGCATATCGCGTAAAACTTTTTGCGCGTGCTGGGCCAGATATTCGCCCTGTACGCTAAACACCAAGCCCTTTTGATGCTCATCAAACAGCCGCACCGCCAGCTTGCGCTCAATCTGCTTCAAGCGGTAGCTCAGCGCGGGCTGGGAGGTATAGAGCTGCTCGGCCGCGCGAGTAATATTTTTGTGCTGATAGACGCTGTGAATTATTAGCCAGTCTTTTTCGTTCATGCTGAATTACCCGCCGCTTGCTGATGCCATAAAAGAATTTTTGCATGAAACGCCGTGCGGATAAAAACACTTAATTGGACGTTGAGTTAAAAATCCCCTATTTGTGGAGTAACAGCCCATAACCGCCTAATTAATTGCGATAAATGCTGCAAGTTAGCGACTTATCTGCACCAGTTCAGGGAAATATCATGTCGGACTGCACCAAAGAAGATCAAAAGAATAAAATTATTTATACCGTCGATCAATTAGCGCCGCGCATGAAAGCGCTGGCGCTCGATATTCACGCTAACCCCGAACTGAGTTTTGAAGAAGTCAGGTCGGCGGCGGCGCTGATTGCCCCCCTGCGCGAGGCCGGCTTTGTCATTGAAGAGCAATTGGGTGAGATGCCTACCGCATTTCGCGCCACCTTCGACAGCGGCAAGCCGGGGCCGACGATTGCCCTGTTGGCCGAATATGACGCGCTGGTCTCCCTCGGCCACGCCTGCGGCCATAACCTGATCGGCACCGCGTCAATTACCGCCGCGCTGGCGTTAAAAAACGCCATCCCGGATCTGCACGGCCGTATTGAAGTGATTGGCACCCCGGCGGAGGAAGAGGGTGGCGGGAAAATTATCCTCGCGGGCAAAGGCATTTTTGACCATCACGACGCGGTGATGATGTTCCACCCGCGCGATAAAACCATGGTGGTGCGCGGCGGTCTGGCCTGCGTCGACGCGGTATTTAAGTTTTACGGCAAGGCGGCCCACGCGGCCTCGGCGCCGCAAAACGGCATCAGCGCGCTGGATGCGGTGATCCACACCTTTGTGGCCATCAACTCGCTGCGCCAGTTCTTCACCGACGACGTGCGGGTGCACGGCATTATTACTAACGGCGGCAGCGCGACCAACATTGTTCCGGCCTATGCCGAAGCCAAATTCCTGCTGCGCGCCAACACGGTAAAAGGGCTGGGCGTAGTGCGCGACAAAGTCTTTGCCGCCGCACAGGGCGCGGCGGACATGAGCGGTGCGCGGTTGGAAATTGAAGAGGGCCTGACCTACGCCGAGCGCAACAATAACCTGGCGCTGGCCGAGCTGTTTAAACACAACCTCGATATTTTAGGCGTTGATGTGGTGCCGCCACCGCGCAGTGGCGGTATTGGTTCGTCCGATATTGGCAACGTGAGCCAAATTACCGCCGCTATCCATCCTTATTTACGCATCGGCAACGTCATGCCGCACACCCCGGAATTTGCCGCCGCCGCCGGTTCCGAAGCCGGTTTAGAGGCGATGATCAACGCGGCGAAAGCGCTGGCGATGACCGCGCTTGACCTGATCGCCAGCCCGGAAATGCTGGCCGAAGTTCGTCAGGAGTTCAGCAACTGGCAGGCGCAGCGCTAACGCCTTCATGGACAGCCATAAATAACTAAAACGCTAAGATGGGAAAACATTGATGAACAAGACACTGATGAACAAGATGCGGAAAAATTCTCTGGCGTTGACGCTTTTGGGCCTGGCTGCCGCCAGCGGTGCGGCCCACGCGGCCGATGAAACCCTGCGCGTCGCCGCTGACCTGAGTTATCCGCCTTTCCAGTTTCGCGATACCCAGGGCACGCCGAGCGGCTATGAAATCGACGTGACCAACGCCATCTGCCAGGCGATACAGGTGAAATGTGACTACGTGGTGACCAGTTTCGATGCCGAGATCCCCTCGCTGTTGGCTAAGAAAGTCGATTTTATTTCGCCGCAGGGCGCGACCGAAAAACGCCGCAAGGTGATCGATTTTACCGATTATGTTTATCACATCCCGACCAAGCTGGTGGTGCATAAGGGCAGCGCGCTGTTGCCGACGGTCGAATCGCTGAAAGGCAAACGCGTGGCGGTGCAGCAGGGTTCGATTCAGGAAATGTACGCCAACGCCTATTGGTTGCCGCAGGGCGTAGACGTGGTGGCCTATGCCGATCAGGACAGCATTTATCAGGACCTGACCGCCGGTCGTCTGGACGCCGCGCTTAGCCCGGCGGTGGCGGTAACCTACGGCTTCCTCAACAAACCGGAAGGCAAAGATTTCACCCTAAGCGGCCCGGAAGTGCGCGACGACAAGCTGTTCAGCATCGGTTCGGCCTTTGGCGTGCGCAAGGGCGATGACAAAATCCGAGCGCAAATCGATCAGGGGCTGGCAAAAATTATCGCCGACGGCACCTGGGACAAGATCCGCATGAAATACTTTGGCACTCTGGATATCGCCGTGCATCAGGCGGCGGGCGGCAAATAATGACGCTTGCTTCGCCGTCTTACGACTCGCTGATGCCGGTGATGGATGCGCTATTGCTGGCCTATTCGCGGCTGCACAGGCTGTCCGGCAGCGAGGACGCCGAGCGAGCGGCCAGCCTGCTGGTTGAGACCTTGCGCCGCCACGGGCTGGATGCGCGCCTCGAGTCTTGCCCGCTGCTGCTCAGCGATCCGCTGGAGGGCAGCTTACAGCTGGCGGATTTCCCCGCCTGGCGCGTGCAGGCAAAGACGCGATCTTTCTCCGCACACTGTCCGCAGGGGGTGAGTGCGCCGCTGTATTATGACCCTGCTTCAACCCAACCGCGCAGTGACCTTGAATGGCAGAGCTGGGCGCAGCGGGTGCGCGGCAAGATAGTGATTGCCGATCAGGGATTTGAAGACTACGTGCAGCGACTCGATGCCGCGCAGGCGGCGGGGCTGATTCATATTTGGGGCTCGGCTGAAAGCGCCCTGCATGAGGAAACCGTCGGGCCGATTTGGGGCACGCCGACGCCGGACGACCGGCAGCGTTATCCTCGCCTGCCGGTCATCTCGATTAACCAGCACGACGGCCAACGCTTACTGAGCCTGTGCCGCGGCGAGCGGATAATTGATGGCGAAGTGCGCACAACGCTTAATCGTCACGTGCGCCATTGCAGCCTGCCGGTAGTGGAGATTGCCGGCCAGACGCCGGAGTTTGTGCTGCTTTCTTCGCACTATGATTCCTGGCACCAGGGGGTGACCGATAACGCCACCGGCAACGCGCTGTGCCTGGCGATGGCGCTGCACTGTCATCAGCATGCCTCGAGCCTGCTGCGCGGACTGCGTATTGCCTGGTGGCCGGGGCATTCCAACGCTCGCTACGGCGGTTCTACCTGGTATGCCGATAACTACCGCCAGCAGTTAGGCGAGCACTGCGTGGCGCATATTAATGTCGACTCACCGGGTTGTCTCGACGCCGTTCAGCTGGTGATTAACGCCAGCGGTGCAGAGTGCAGCGAGTTCCTCAATCGCGCGGTCGAGGCGGTAACCGGGCAACCGGCGCTGCGTATTACCCCGCTGGGCAAGGGCGGCGATCAGTCGTTTTGGGGCAGCGCTATCCCGCTGCATTTTGCCCTGCGCGAAGTGCCGCTGGAGAAAACCAGCGATTCTCCGGGCAGCGGCGGCGGCTGGTGGTGGCATACCGAGGAGGATACTTACGACAAGGTCGACCTGGCAATCCTCTGGCGCGACTGCCTAATCCACGCGCACTGGCTGAGTAGCCTGTTGCAACAGTCGGCTTTGCCGATCGCCGCTGACGATTATCTGGTCGCGATGTTAGCCGAGCTAGAAAAGCTACAGGCGCGTCTTGATCCGCAGTTTTCCCTGGGTGAAATCAGGCAGCGGCTGCTGAGCCTGCGCGAGCCGACCGTGGCATTAACCCGGCGAGCCAAAGTTGATATCAGCGGTTGGCAACCGCTGCTGACGCGCATCGTGACCGATTTCCACCGTCTGCGCTACAGCTCCACCGACGATTTTCACTATGATTTAAGCTATCGCGGCGGCGCCTTCCCCGGCTTTCAACAGCTGGCCGCCGATTTACAGCACACCACGGCGGAAAGCGGCCTGATGATGATCACTCAGTATCGGCGCCAGCGTGACAGAGCCTTAGCCTTGCTCGATCGCATTAGCCGGGCGCTGCGTCAGGCCGGGCGTTAAGAGTGGCTCAGGCCCGCTGGCGCTGGGTTAGCGGCTTTACCATATAAACGCTTAGCGGATCGTAACGGTATTCACCAAAACAGCCGGTGATAATAAAACCGCGTTTCTGATAAAGGCCTATTGCCGCAAGATGATCGACGCCGGTTTCCAGATACAGGCTCGGCAATTGCAGCTGCCGGGCCTGCGCTTCCACGGCGGCCATCAGGCGGTCGGCAATGCCTAACCCGCGAAAGTCTGGATTGACGTACACCCGTTTAACCTCGGCCAGTCCGTCATCGCAAATATACAGGCAGGCGCAGCCCGCCGCGACGCCGTCGACGTCGGCAATGAAAACGTAATGCTCATTGCTGGCCATGGTGGAAAGCGGCATGCTGTAATCGCTCTCGGCGGGATACATCACACTCTGATAAGCATCAAGCTGGCGGACCAGTTCGATAACGCGGACATCATGCAAAACCGTCGGTTTAATTAGCAGCACGTGGTTTCCTCATCCCTTATTAATCACCAACAGATAGCGGCACGCTTTGTCGTTAGCATTATCAAAAGTAACGGCTAAATCAACGCCAAAACTCAGCACGTCGCCGGTCTGCAAGGCATAGCTTTCATCACCGTAGTGGATTGTTAACGCGCCCTCGACCAACCACAGCCGTTGCTGATAAGCCCGGTTGCCCCAGCTGGGATAACTCACTCGGGCCGCGGCGGGCAGCGTCACTTCAATCATTTCCAGCTCGCCTTGCGCTTCGGGCGGCAAAACCTGGCGGCGCAAATAGCCGATATCCGGATCCTGCCACAGCTCCTGCTCGCTGCAACGGCGCAGGCGTTTCGGTGCCGCGTTCTCTTCCGACAGCAGTTGAGTGACCGACACGCCCAAACCGGCGGCCAGCTTGCCCAGCAGCGTGGCGCTGGGGCTGCTTTCCTGTCGTTCAATCTTGGAAATCATCGCCTTGCTGACACCGGCCAGCTCGGCCAACTGTTCGAGATTCAGACCCTTGTTTTTGCGCAGCAGCAACAGGCGGCTGGCGATTAATTCATCTATTGACATCGGGGGTCGCCTTTGTTTATTTTTGTGGAATTAATTCTACTATATTAGAAATGCAATCAACAAGGGGAAATGCGATGAAGATGATCGACTGCACCGAACAACATCACGCCCGCGCTATACTGGAGATCTTTAACGAGGCGATTGTTAATTCCACCGCGCTGTATGACTATCGCGAACGCGCAATCGAATCGATGACGCCGTGGTTTGCCGCCAAGCACAAGGGCAACTTCCCGGTCATTGGCCTGGAGGACGACAGCGGCAAGCTGTTGGGCTTTGCCAGCTACGGCACCTTCCGCGCCTGGCCGGCTTACCAGTATTCCGTCGAGCATTCGATTTATATTCACTCGCAGCATCGCGGGCAGGGGCTGGGTAAAATTCTGCTCGACGCAATTATTGCCGAGGCGCAACAGCGACAGGTGCATACCCTGATTGGCGGCATCGATGCCACCAATGCGGCCAGCATCGGTCTGCACACCAGGGCCGGATTTACCGAGGCCGGGATTATCAGGCAGGCGGCCTACAAGTTTGATCGCTGGCTGGATCTGGCGTTCTATCAGCTTATCCTGAGCACCCCCGAAAACCCGCGAGCGGAATAACAAAGCAAGCGGCGGAGTGCTGCCCTGGCGCAAACATTTTAGGCTAAGATAAACCGAGCCGCTGAGTGAGACCGATAATGAAAGACTTGCAAAAAGACCCAAGTTTTACCGACGAAGATGCCCGCTGGCAGGCGCTGGTCGGCCGTGACCGCGCGGCGGACGGACATTTTGTGTATGCGGTAAAAACCACCGGCATTTACTGCGCGCCGTCTTGCTCTTCCCGTCAGCCCAATCGCCAAAACGTTGAGTTTTTTGCCGACGGTGAAAGCGCCGCTGCGGCCGGTTATCGCCCGTGCAAGCGCTGTCGTCAGGGGCGCGTTTCTCTGCAACAGCAGTACGGCCAGCAGGTAGAACAGGCCTGCCGACTGTTGGAGGACGCCGAAAAAACGCCGACGCTGGAGGAAATTGCCCAGCAGGTGGGCGTCAGCGCCTGGCATTTTCATCGCATCTTTAAAACCTTTACCGGCCTGACGCCGCGCGCCTATGCGATTGCTAAAAGGCAGCAGCGAGTGCGCGAGGCGCTGGCCAGCGGCCGTTCGATAACCGACACCCTTCTCGACGCGGGCTATGCTTCAAACGGCAACTTTTATGCCAGCTCACCGGCCAGCCTGGGGATGACGCCCAGCGCCTATCGGGCCGGCGGCAAGGGCATGGCGGTGTGGTTTGCCGTCGGGCAGTGTTCGCTGGGGGCGATCCTGGTCGCGGAAAGCCCGCGTGGCATCTGTGCGATCCTGCTGGGCGACTCGCCGCAGCGGCTGGTGGAAAGTCTGCAGGATAACTTTCCGCAGGCGCAGCTGTTAGGCAACGATGAGGAATTCGAACGGCGGATTGCCACCGTGGTGGGCTTTGTCGATCAACCCGTGGCCGAGTGGAGCCTGCCGCTGGATATTCGCGGCACCGCGTTTCAGCAGCGAGTCTGGCACGCGCTGCGCAGTATCCCGGTTGGAGAAACGCTCAGTTATTCACAGGTGGCGGAGAAAATCGGATCGCCCAAGGCAGTGCGTGCTGTAGCCGGAGCCTGCGCGGCGAATTTACTCGCCGTGGCGATCCCCTGCCATCGGGTGGTGAAACAGGACGGCAGTATTTCGGGGTATCGTTGGGGCGTGGCGCGCAAGAAAAGCCTGCTGGAGAAAGAGCAACGGCCGCGGGCGCAGTTGCTCAAGTCTCGCTAACGGCCTTGATTAGCCAAATAGAATGTCGGACCTCACGACCTATTTGGCCGCGGGCCTAAAAGTCTCAAGCTTTTGTATCTGCTGGCCGTCGGCGCTAAAGTTGTCGACGCTGAGCCATTGGCCGAATGCCGCTTTGATTGGCAGCCATTCGCTATCGATAATCGAATACCAGCAGGTATCGCGGTTGTGCCCTTTGGTGAGCAGCGCCTGACGGAAGGTGCCTTCATAGTGAAAACCTAAACGCAGGGCCGCCAGGTTGGAGGCCTCGTTCAGGCTATTACACTTCCACTCGCAGCGGCGATAGCCAAGCTTATCAAACAGATAACTCAGCAGCAGGTAAATGGTCTCGGTGCCAAAGCGCGAGCGTTTCATCAGCGGTGACCAGTTAACCCAGCCGATTTCCGCTACGCCGTTAACCGCATCGATGCGCATCAGGGAAACGCCGCCAATCGCGCGCTGGGTGGCCTTATCGACGACCGCGAAATACAGCGGATCTTTAAGGCTGGAGATTTTGCTGATGTAGCTGTCGCACTCATGCTGAGTCGCCGGGCGGTCGATGGAGAAATAGGTCCAGTCGCGATCGTCATCAATGCTGTGCCAGGCGTTAAACAGCGATTCGCTGTGTTTGCCGACCTCGAGCGGCTGCAGATCACAGTACTGGCCCTGCAGCGTGTGGCGTTCCGGCAGCGGGCGAGGCTGCCAGCCGGTGACCTCATCGCCAATCGGTTGTCCAAAATGATTTAGGGTTGTCATCTTAATTCCGTTTTGCCTGGGTGATTACTCAATGAACAGCCATAAAATCAAAACTTTCGGCGATGTGCAATCGATTCAACGCGCTACAACGATGCCAGCGCGCTAAAACCGCGATCGAAAATCTGCTGAGTGCGCAGGTGAACCAGCTGCTGCCAGTCTGGGTCCTGGGGATAGAATCCCTCAAACAGATCGCCCTTGATTTTCTTCCCCTGCGGGCTTAGCGGGTCGCCGTAAAGATGGAGCCAGTGATCATCGCGCACCAGATGATGCATGGTTTCACCGTCGTAGGTGCCGCATTCCACCACCAGTTGAATAAGCTGGGTATCCGGCAGGTTATCGAGCATAAACTGCGATAAATAGCCGGTGGCGGTGGCCGTTACGCCAGTATCGCTGCCGATATTTGTTCCAGTAATCAACACGTACAGCCAAGGCCCAAACGTCTCGCGCGCCTGCTGCAGCGACGGATAGACCTTTTGCGAAATCGCCATCAGCATAGGATGACCGTAGGCGCCCGCACCAGTATGTAAATCGAAGCTAATCATGGCCTTGGCGTGGGCCAAATGATTGTTGATAATCTCTGACAGGGTGCGGTTAGACCAGCTCGCCCGCTGGCCGCCAAAAAAGATCCCGTCCTGATGGCGGTACTGACCGGCTTCAACGATCTTTTTGATCTCCCCCCATCCATGCTGCTGCGCCAGTTGATCCATCAGATCGTCCGCCGCCGCGCGCTCAGGCCCGTGCAGGTCTTTACTCAGATAAAGTTTATGCAGATCTTCATAGCGCTCGTTGGGCGGCAGCGGCTGGCTGAAATCAACGAAGTTGCGGTTCAGATCCATATTATCTTCGTTGACCCGCCGCAGGTGCGCAGTGCCCCACGGATTAATCAGATGGATCATCACTACCGCCGTATCGGCGGGCAGGGCGGCGGCATCGTGGCCCTCCAGCCAGTCGATTTGGCACTCTGAACCATAATAGCCCTCGACGCCGTGGGTACCCGAGACCACCACAAACAGCCGTGATGCCAGAGGATCACCCAACACCGCCACGTCGGTTGCCAGGTCTTCACCCGCAGGGCCCTTCAGGGGATGAGAATACTGCGTGATGGTTGCCCCGGCGCGTTGCGCAGCGCTAAGAAAGCGTTCACGTTGCGGGCTAAAATCTGGGAGCTGAGCGTAACCTTGCAGCATCCTGTGGTCCTTATCGTCAGAGGGGATTAAGCGGTCACACTGCCGGTGACCGGCCACTATTAAGGCTGTTTATTATAGACCTCAAAGCTAAAATATTTTTTCTCAATCTTCTCAAAGGTACCGTTCTGATGGATAGCGGCCAGCGCCTTGTTGATCATCTGCTGATGCTCCGTATCGCCCTTGCGCAGGCCAATCGCCGTGCCGACACCAAGGTATTTAGCATCGTTCAGCATGCCGCCGCTAAAGGCAAAATCTTTACCCGCCGCGGTATCCAGAAAACCGGTTTGCGCCGCCGCGGCGTTGGTTAGCGTGGCATCGATACGGCCAGACTCTAGATCTTGATTCACCAGATCCTGGTTCTGATAGGAAACCACATTAACGCCCTTACTCTGCCACAGCGCCTGTGCGTAAGCCTCCTGGATCGTACCCTGTGCAACGCCGATAGATTTGCCTTGCAGCCCTTCTGGCGTAGGCGTTATGCCGCTGCCTTTTTTGGCAATCAATACGCTGGGAATATGGTAAAGCATGTCGGAGAAATCAACCTGTGCCTGACGCTTGGGCGTCACGGACATCGCTGAAAGCACGGCGTCAAACTTCTTGGCATCCAGGGCCGGGATAATGCTGTCAAAACCGGTTTCAACCCATTGGCATTTAACCTTCAGTTCCTGACAGATAGCGTTACCCAAATCGATATCAAAACCGACCAGGCTGCCGTTCGGCGCTTTAGTTTCAAACGGGGCAAAGGTAGGATCCACACCAAAGCGCAGCACTGAATCGGCGTTCGCCAATGAGCTAAACGAGGCCAGAGCCAGCAGGGTTAACAACGCGCTTTTTTTCATCAAATATTCCTCAGGGTAAAGTGACGGCTCATCGCAGCAAGATGCGTACCATCTTTATAAATTGTTAACGAGAATACCTGACGGACTGGGGTAACTAAACCGGCAGAACAAAAACAGTTTATTGCTCCAGCCTGGCGTGATTGAACAACAGAAACAGAAGGTTTAGGGTGAAATGCGGGGCGACTTTATCTAGCCATTCTGGGGAAATATTTTTCCAGATCAGTGCAGAGCGATCTCTACTGTTTTGAAATGATTGGGCTGGATAACTGAGCCACCCAAGGCGGCAGTCAGGCTATCCAGCCATTGAATATTTAAACCTTACACTGCGGCAGCTGGGCCTTCTCGATCACCTGATGGAAGGTATCAAGCGCACAAAGCTTGTCGGCACCGATATTTTCACAGCCGGGAATGCTCAACGCTACGCTCATCGGCGGGTGCTTGAGCGTGAGCTTATGCTGCGTGCGCATCTGATCCTGGGTCTGATAAACCATCTTCAGCGAGATATACTGCTGGTGGGTGGTTTTATCCTGCCAGCGTTCAAACATTAACGCACCGGCCGGAGGCGTATTGTCCGGCTGATCGGTTAAGCTCCAGCTCAGGCCCAATGCGCCCGCAACGTTCTCAATATTGGTATCGTGCCCGCCCAGGATTAACACCTTGTTGCCCGCAGGCAGGGTGAAGCCTGGAGACACCTGCGCGGCTGCGCCAAACGCACTGTCAATCACCTGCAACACCGGCGTGCCGTTAGATTTTGCCAGATAAGGCGTGCCGGACATCAGCTTGAACTGCTCGTTGTGCAAGGCCAGCAGCGCCTGCCAGGTTTTCTGGTCTTTAATTTGACCCCAGGCTACCTGCGGCATGCCCTGCGCGTCTTGCAACAGGAAATCTTCAGCGAAGGTAGAAGCATAAGCAATACCGCCTTCCAACGTCGCCTCGGTGCCTTTTTTCTTCATCTTGACCGATGATGGAATATCGATGCTGGCGCTACAGCTTTGACCGGTTTGTTGCATTTGCTTGCAATAAGGCGATTGAGAGTAATTCAACACCTGGCTCATTAGCTTCAACTGCGGGGCATAGGTTTTATCCAACGCTTCCAGCGAGCCCCCGGCCTCTTTGTCAATCTCGTCCTGCGCCTTGTCGCGGTCCAGATTACACAGCCCGGCTTTTAAAGGATGGAAAAGGGGATCGGTTTTTTTTAAATCTGCCTGATTTTTAGCTGAAATATGACAACCTGGCGCAATGCCGTTTAACAATGCCTGAGTGGTTAAACGCGTGCGCTGAGCAACATCACCCCAGCCAAACAGCTGAGCGCTGCTCGGGCACTGGCCTGCGGCAAGCAGCCCCTGTTTTTTAAAGTAATCACCATAGTAGGTGCCCATCAGGGTCACCAGATTTTCGCCGCGTGGGGTAAGCTCGTCGGGTTTAACCGGCCACTTTGGCCAGTCCTGACCCGAGAGATCCTTCATTTCTTTCGTCTGCTTGCTCGGCGCACGCACGCCGTGGCGGCTGAGGATAACCGCCTGCTGCAACTGCAGATTTTCCGGCTGCGGGCTGGCCGTTGACTCGGCAGCCAAAGAGCTTAGCGGCAGGCCTAAACAGGTGACTAATGCAGAACACAGAAGCGTATAAGATTTAACCGACATCGAACGTCCATCCTTCTCAAATTTTGAGTGATTTTGTCTTAAAAAAATGAGGAATGTATGACTATTGTGTAATTAAGAGTTTACTCATAAATACGCGACTGCTGCCGGCTGGCAGACAGGGAATTTCGCCAAAACGCTGCCAGCCATGCCTGGCATAAAACTCGGGTGCCTGGAAACTCAGCGTGAACAGTACCGCCGATGTGCACCCGCGCCTGGCGCCTTCCTGCTCAAACTGACGCAGGATTTCAGAACCCAGCCCCGAACCGCGCAGCGCCGGGGGTAAATAAAACAGCTCGATAAAGAGCAGGCCGAGGGAGGAGCGTCCGAGCATGCCGCCCAGCACTTTTCCTGTTTCAGGATCGTTAACCACAATAGCTAAAGCCTGTCGATCCTGAAGACCGGCAGTGCCCAGGTTGAAGTCGTCTAACCCTTCACCGATGATTTTTTTAGTCTCGTCATCGATAACGTCGGTCATTTGCAGCTGATACTTGTCCATCCCACCCTCGATCAACAGATCATGATTACATTCTGTCCCGATAATGGCGGCGAGGCCGATTTAAGGTCAAGTGAAACTATTACCTCTTTGAACGCTGAAAATTGATGAGATTAAGAGGCTTAGCCAGCGGATCCTTCGCTATGATGACAGCAGACGTGCAGCTTGTTGCCGTCCGGGTCGCGAAAATAGGCGCCATAATAGTTAGGGTGATAGCCCGGACGCAGATCGGGCTCACCTTCGGATCGCGCGCCCAGCGAGAGGGCGATGTGATAAATCTGCTCAACCGCGTGCCGCGACGGTGCCAGAAAGGCGGTCATCTGACCGTTTCCCACCGTGGCGGGTTGCTGATTCACTGGGCGAGTAATCACAAACAGCGGACGTTCGCCCTCAACGGGTTCCCAGGCGGCCCACGGAACGCTGCGATCGCAAAAACGCAGTCGCAGGCCGAGAGGCGAGAGCACCGCGCTGTAAAAGGAAAATGCCCGTTCAAAATCGTTAACGCCTAAGGTGATATGTGAAAACATGGCTTTGACCTCCGGTTGGACAATTATCTGCCTAAAAGAAGCCTAGTTGTTATTTATCATCATATTGATCGGCATGGGAGAAAAGTCAGACAGTGATGCCATCAGTTGAGGATTTGGCTGGAGTGAGTAGGGATGATTTGAACCTAGAGAGCATTAGACTACTGGCGATGCAAGCTCGGTAGATTAGGTGAGTAAGTATTAGAACTGAGCCCGTTAGTTGAGTTTCAACGCGTCAGGCCCAGGGTGTTCGAAAATCATTGAAGCTTAGTTGAGGGATAGACCTCTGAATCCACTTGCACCGGGGTCACTTTATTAGGGTTAGGTTTAGGTTCTCTGATTGCCTTTCTAGGCGTCACCGGTAATTTTTCGCTTTGCTGGCCCTCGGTCTTGGGCTGTTCCAGCGTAGGCTCCGCTGTGTTTTCGTCAATCGCCGAATCTTTCGCTACCGGTTGGTTTTTTGCTGCCAGATAGGTCGAAAGCCGAGACGTTTTAAGATTATTTATCGACATATTCATATCCCCTATAGAAGAGAGAAATAGATATAAAATATTTATATCTATTTGAATATATTAATTATATTCAAGGGCCACGTTACTGATGAAAGGGCAGGAGAGCAACCAGATAGTAACGATTTCGAGAGGTAAACGGCTTTATCGGCGTAAATGATCTGGGGATCTGGGGATCTGGGGATCTGGGGAGGGATTGGGTTGGAGAGGAGACGAATTATTAGCTCAGTCATCGTTCTACTTATTCTTATTCGCTCAGAATTTTGTTCAAAGTATGACGAGAAATAGGCACCAGTCCGACCTTAAGGCCAAAGGGCTTGAACACTTTGTTAACAATATCCGAGGTATAATTTCCACGGTCATTTTCAATGTCTGATAAGGTTTTCCTGGATACCGCGACCAGCTTGGAAAAATTATCCTGTTTTAACCCCAGGAGTTCGACTCTTAATGCTTTTAAAGCCTGACCCTGTGTCATTTCTCCGAGCAACAGCATCTTCATAATTTTATGCCTCGCCGCATTACGTTCGGTCGAAGTCATCAATTTTTGCGTATTGGATGCTCTTTGGCGAGAGGTTTTTTTTTCGGACGTCGCTTGATTATTTTTACTCACAGCCTCGTTTGTGAGTCTGGCAGCGTTAAGCGCCACACTATTTTGTTCGCGAAGCCTTTCTATGGTTTCCCTGGCCGAACTGAATTTATTCTCTGGCGATTTCATAGTAATCCCCATCTCTGCAATTTATCGGCTATATAGTCAAACCCGATTGATGGCATTTCAATTATCTGCTGGGGTACGCCCCTTTTCTGCAGCCTGCCCTTAAGGCCAATCAGTTGCTCAGCCGTTTCTCGTAATGCCTGCATAAGCTCTTTCTTAGGCACCAGATCTGATAATGAATCAGCAACGATTTTAAAGTTATATTCCCCACCAATTTCGATATGTTTCGCCCATTTTGTTGTTCTAGGGATACCCTGTGGATCTGCTTTCATCGGTGCAAAGTCATAGATTGGGGCTAATTCAATAGTGCCTGTATCCCTTATAAATGAAGTGTTACCGCCATGGTTATCACTATTGCCAAAAATAATATTTAGCAAATCTCGTCGTACCCACTCAGTAACAAATTTGTGGATATCAAAGTTAAAGCCTAACTCTTTAACCATATGGCTTTGGGATATTTTCTCAATAAGTGTTCTTATCGTTATTTCTTGATCCAACGTAGTGCCTGGTGATTTTTTTAGCATGGAATACACTGATTCCATTGCAACTCTTTTAACTGTATGACTATTTTTGAAAGAAATATCAAATCTGGGTAGCCAAATTGAAGGATAATAGGCCCCTTCCTCAAGGCGCATGTGTTGGGTCGAAATGGTATTAAAGCCCATAGCTTCAAGCTCATGATAATAATGAAACTCAGCTCGGACGATATCGCAGTCTATTTCAGCCTTTCTTCCACGCGGAAATTTTACTAAGTAGGGAGTATCACGACAGGTTAAATCATTTTGGACATTATCAATCCAAATTTTGTCATCCTGGCTACACCTCAACAATAGTTTTGGGGCTTCCCCGCCAGCACCCGTCGCACCGCCCACCGCTGCGCCACGTTGTTGAGCATAATCAAGAAAGTCGCCCGCCCGGTTGATGGCATCCTCTATACTGAAAAATACTCGTTCAGCTATAGGGTTCGCCTCCGCTAAAGACTCTTTAACTCTCAGGTTTCCTACAGGTGACATCGTGCCATAGGTGAGCAGCACGAAGTTCTGCTGGTCGGCGGTCAGTTCATTTATATCGAGATACCTTAACCAATAGCGTCGGCTTGCACCGCTTGGCACGATATCATCAAGAAACTTCATCCAGCCACGCTTGCCGTCATCATCAAAGAAGAGTGAGACTGGGTGGTTAATAGATACGGCATGATTATCATCTCTGTCGAGATAATTAATAGAAAAATCATGCGTATAATGCAGTTCTGTGATCCCTAAATGCTGTTCTTCGCTATCAGAAAAATTAACATTGGCGATATCAATCCACTGATTGTTCAGAAAGGCCTGTAACGTTATGGAAGCCATTTTTTGTCCTGATAGCTAATGAGTTACTCAATACTCATTAAATACCTTTTTTACATTTACAGTAACTTTTTTTACTCATAACTATGCCAACCATCATTTAATGAGTGTTTAATGACTGGTTGATTATTAAGATCTGACGCTCTCAATGGAGTAGCGTCGTTTTAAATTGAGTTAAGGTCTGAGAAAGCAAGGATCTTAAATTTCAGTAACCTATCTTTTATAGCATTCAATGGATTTTAAGCAGTATTCGGAAATCATGGGTTCATAACTGTGGGGAAGATCAATCCTACGCCGATTGAAGAAATTATCAGTGACGAAATTCGTGCTCCAGCTTTGATCTACAGCGAGTACCTGAGGCCATTCTTTCCTGTATCTGGCGGTCACATGCCGCTGTGGACGCTTCTAGCGTTCAGATTTATCGCCTACTCTGGTGATAAAGAAAAAAGATGTAGATTATTTTACCGGCTACCGTCAGCCTTAGCCGGGGCAGGGTTAGTGGAGATATCAATATATTTTCTTAATCCCAGTGGACGGCTTACACCGCGAGGATCTGAAAAGGGCAGTTTGAAAGTGGGAGATGCCGATACTTGTACTGTCCATGTGGTATCACCGATAAAGCGAAAGCTAGCGGAGCGGGGCGAAACCTTTAAAGCCTCGAAGTGACCTGAAGTATAAGCGCCTCCGATGGTCAATTCCTCCAGGATGCCTTGAGAGAGATCTAAAAGCAGCAGCGTCATCATCTCTTCAAAAATAATGTCATCCGTTACGAACAAAAGATAGCGGCATGAATCAATTTTTATCGCAGCTTCAAGCACTTTCCCTTGAATGATCATCCCTGTCGGGTTTCCGCCAATCAGTACTTCAGAACGAGCCTGAAGGGTATCTGTTGCTTCGCTAACTTCCGATAGCGATAGTGTTGAGACTTCTTCCATCTTTATTTCCACCCGTTACCCATTTCCCACGCCGCTAGAGCGCCGCCTACAAACCCGCCCAATAACACGCACACAGGCGCACCAGGACCACACATTAGACCCGCAATCGCACCGCCAGCCCAACCGCCTGCAATACCCGCTCCGTTAATAGCAATCTGCCTGCCAGTTTCGGAAGCTTTATTGTCTGCTGTGTATATTTCATACACTGATACCCCGATAGAAAGAACTATTAAGCCCTTAGCTGCACGAGATAGTTTTATCATTCTCAGGTTAACTTGAGGGTTTGATTTGCCCGCTGACTCTACAATTCCGGCATAAACCTGATTTCTTTGAGTTTCTGATAAGTTGTTAAAGTTAGCTTTTTGCCCGAACAGAGACGCAGTTTTTTTGGCGACTAACTCATTAAAAGTTACGCCTGAAGTTTTCATCCTCTCTGCCATGGCTCTACCAAGTGGCGTACTTCGAGTACGCACCATATCCATTATTAGATTTCTGGTTTCCTGAGCCTCTATGGCTGCTTTTTCCCAACTGATAATGCCAATATTCGCTTTAGTTCTTAGATCCGCAGCCATTTCTTTAATACGTTTAGAGTATTCAAGGCGTAGCTGGGGATCGACTGAAAGTCTCGCCGCTGCCGCAGATATATCGCCCTGTAGGGCGTTTACGGCACTTTCAAATTTCGCTTTACCGTCAGAGTCCAGCGTGCTGAGCAAAGCCGTATCCATTTTTAGTCCCTATAAGGCGATCAATCTTCTAAATATAGCAAATATGTTTATGAAAATATTCGTTTTTATGGAGATGAAGCATCAGTGTTCAATTGGTCTGGTGTTATCAGCTAATGAAGATTTTATGCATATGGGTTTACACTGATCACTTTCATATGTGAATAAACCGGCCATTGTTTGCGATAAGGCTAGGTCGAAGGCAGTCAGACATTACAGGAGGGATAGCCTCTGGCCATCATAAAGAACAGGTAGGGTGATACAGTTAGCGGCGTGGATTTATGGCCTGGATATGTGCTCTCAACCAAATCTTCCCAAATTCCAGATACGAAAAAGCCCGCAACCTTTGGGGATGCGGGCTTGTTCTGCGTTTAAGGCCTTATCTGGTGATAGCCGAAAACTTATTTGGTGGAGCTGGGGGGATTTGAACCCCCGTCCGAAATTACTACGCCTTTGGCACTACATGCTTAGTCCTGTCATCACATTCACCGGTTAGCTGCGGACGGACACGCCACTAACAAACTAGCCTGATTAGTTTTAGCGCTTTCACCCCAGGCAGGATGTCCACGCGAGCTCTTTTGGGTTTGACCTCTCTTGATCCCCGTCCTAAGAGCGGAGGCTAGGGAGAGAGGGAACCTTCAGTGTATTAGACTGATTAAGCTGCTAAAGCAGCAGATTCGAATTGCGAGTCGTTTGCAATTATTTTTTTTGCGGTTTTTTACGAGGCCTCCGCACCTCGGCATGCACCTTGGGTTTCGCGAATCCCGTCGAATCCAGAATCAGCCCCAAAGAACTGTTAGCAGTATATCAGAAGTTTACCCCGATAAGCCAGAGACTTAACGTTTGGAACTCTTCATAATACGTGCCTTATCTACTGCCCATTCGCGATTTTTGGCGGAGTCGCGTTTGTCGTGGTCTTGTTTACCCTTGGCCAGGCCGATTTTGACTTTGGTCCAGGCGTTTTTCCAATACATTGAAAGAGCAACTACCGTGTAGCCATCGCGGTTTACCTTACCCAATAGCTTATCAAGCTCACGTCTGTTCATTAAGAGTTTACGGGTACGCATCGGCTCGCAGACAACATGACTTGACGCAACGTTCAGCGGTGTAATGGTCGCACCAAACAGGAAGGCTTCCCCGTCTCTGAAGGTCACATAACTATCAGCAATGTTGGCTTTGCCTGCACGCAGTGATTTTACTTCCCATCCTTGCAAAGAAATACCAGCCTCAATTTCATCTTCGATGAAATATTCATGGCGTGCGCGTTTGTTCATTGCAATGGTTGCGGAACCGGGTTTATGTGCGTTTTTCTTTGTCATAGTGACACTTATTATACTGTAAGCATTGGCGAAAGAAATCCCCTGAGGGTTTAGATAGGCTGTTTTTCACAGCTTGTGCGGTATCTGCCGCGAGATTTTTACCGTACAGGCGATAAATGATATGATCTGTATGTTTTATGACACTTGGAAAATGACATGCCTCATATTAGCCGTTCCGCGCTGGTCCCCTTCAGCGCCGAACAGATGTACTCTTTGGTAAACGACGTGGATGCTTATCCTAAATTTCTTCCGGGTTGCACCGGAAGCCGCGTCCTGGATAAAACTGATAATACGATGGTCGCGGCGGTAGACGTGGCGAAAGCGGGTATCAGTAAAACCTTTACCACTAAAAACACGTTAACCAGCAATCAGAGCATCGATATGCAACTGGTCGACGGGCCATTCCGTAAACTGATGGGCGGTTGGAATTTTACCCCGCTGAGTCCGGAGGCCTGTAAAGTCGAGCTGAACCTGGATTTTGAGTTCACCAATAAGCTGATTGAGCTGGCGTTCGGCAAGATTTTCAAAGAGCTGGCGGGCAGCATGGTTCAGGCTTTCACGCTGCGAGCGAAAGAGGTTTACAGTGTCTGAGGTTTCCGTCGAGGTGGTTTATGCCTTGCCCGAGCGTCAGTATCTGAAAACGGTGCGTCTTGCCGAAGGCAGCAGCGTCGAGCAGGCGATCCGCGCATCGGGTTTGTTGGAACTTCGCGCTGAAATTGATCTAAGCAGCAACAAGGTCGGCATCTACAGTCGACCGGTGAAGCTGGGCGATGTGGTGAGCGATGGCGATCGGGTAGAAATCTATCGGCCATTGATTGCCGATCCCAAAGAGCTACGCCGAATCAAGGCTGAACGTTCTAAAAAATAAGGCGCTATGAGCGCCTTATTTTTTTACCCTGAAAAGGATCCTGATCCGTTACCCGTGAGCAGCAGTTCAGAGCTTCAGGGTTACTGGTTGTCCAGCTTTGGCTTGTTAACAACGTTAGTTAACACGCCAGCCTCGTTGAAGGTCAGGGTCAGCGTCTGCTGAGTCACGCCCGCATGGCTTGGTTCCTGACGGAACACGTAGAACCAGGTGTTGTTGCCGAATGGGTCGTCCATCATTGGAGTACCCAAGATATAAGCAACCTGTTGCTTGGTCAGCCCGGTGTGGATCTTCTGTACATCAGCAGGAGCCAGATAGTTACCCTGATTGATATCAGGACGATAAACTACCTTCTCAAGAGTGGAACAACCGGCAGTCAGCATCAGTAGTGCTCCAGCGACGGCAGTTAGCGTTTTACAGCGCATAGTCTTTACATTCCTTTAGGGCATAAGATGCCGATGATAATCGACCTTTCATCAGTTTGAAACCTTTGCAGGGCACCAGTATGACCGCTGAAATGTAAAAAAGTTGAGGTTTTTACGCCGCTAACAACTCTTTTGCATTAGCAAGAGTGTTCCTTGTCACTTCACTCCCACCCAACAGACGGGCCAGTTCCTGCAAACGTGCTTTTTTATCTAACCGATTCATCTGGGTCTCAGTCACTTCACCGTCAGTTTCTTTGCTGACGAAATAGTGCTGATGTCCGCAACCGGCAACCTGAGGCAAGTGGGTAACGCACATAACCTGCGTGGACTCACCGAGCTGGCGCAGTAGTTTACCGACAATTGCGGCGGTTGGGCCACTGATACCGACATCAACCTCATCGAAAATTAGCGCCGGGGTTTCCATTTTCTTGGCGGTAATAACCTGAATGGCTAATGCGATGCGAGAAAGCTCGCCGCCGGAGGCCACTTTCGCCAGCGCCTGCCAGCGGTTGTCCCGGGTTAGTGGTGACCTGGAACTCGATGCGGTCGGCGCCTTCAACACTCAGATTCTCGGGCACGAACTGTACCTGAATATTAAATTTACCGTGAGGCATTGAGAGGGTTTGCATGCTCTGGGTGATCAGTTGGGTAAGCTCGTCGGCAAAATGCTGGCGCTGATCGTGCAGAGCGCGGGCAATCTCGATCGCCTGCTGATGGTGAACCTGCACCGCTTCACTGAGTTCCGCCTGGTTGGTTTCCTGATCGTCGAGGGCCTTTTGCTCTTCGAGCAGCAGGCGATGCAGTTCAGGCAGCTCTTCAGCGGTCACGTGGTGCTTGCGCGCCAGCGCCATCTGACGCGAAAGGCGCTGTTCCAGTTCGAACAGGCGATTAGGGTCCATCTCCAGCCTTTCACTGTAGTGACGCAGCTCGTCGCTGGCTTCGCTAATTTGAATCGACGCGTCATCGAGCATGATGATCAGGTCATTCATTTTAGGGTCAAGCTCTGCCAGCTCGGTCAGTTTGTTTTTGGCGGTGTACAGCAGGCTGCTGATATTTTGATCTTCGCCGTCGCTAAGCAAATACAGGGCACTCTGGCTAAGGGACAGCAGCTGACCGCTGTTGGCCAGCAGCTTGTATTCTTCGTCAATTTGCTCGTATTCACCCTGTAGCGGGGAGAATTCATTGAGCTCTTTAAGCTGATATTGCAGCAGCTGACGGCGGGACTCACGCTCGGTGACCTGCTGCTGAAACTGTGCCAGCAGGCGACAGCTTTGGTGCCAGTTGTGGTATGCGGTCCGCATCTGCGACAGCAAAAAAACTGCGCGGCGTAGGCGTCGAGCAGCTGTTTTTGGTGTTCAGGCTTGACCAGCAGCTGGTGAGCGTGCTGGCCGTGGATTTGGATCAGGTGATGACCCAGCTCGCGCATTTGCGATAGCGGAACCGGCGTGCCGTTGATAAAGCCGCGAGAACGGCCGTCTGCACTGATAGTCCGGCGCAAAATGCAGTCCTGGCCTTCATCGAGCAGGTTTTCAATCAGCCACTGTTTCGCGGAAGGCGTGTCTGCTAGCGTAAAGCGCGCGCAGACATCGGCCCGGCTGGTGCCCAAACGGACTGCATTGCCGTCGGCTCGACTGCCTAAGCAGAGACCCAGAGCGTCAATAGCGATAGATTTCCCCGCACCGGTTTCGCCGGTTATTGCCGTCATACCCGCATGAAAATCAATTTCTAACTCGCGAACAATAGCAAAGTTATTGATGGTTAATTGCGCTAGCATGATCACCTTCCTGTATATAACAACAGACCTGTAATTTCGTACAGTATAAACTGGTTTTATATACAGTAAAGCCCCGATCGGCTGAATTCATGAAAAAATCAGAATAATTTTTTAGACCAGCCCAGTTTAGTGCTCAACGTATTGAAATAACTGTAGTCTTTCGGGTGTATCAGATTCAGGTAATAGTCGCTTCGCTTGATAATGACTTCTTCTCCCTGCTGGATAGGCAAGGCAATTTGTGAGTCACAGCTGATTTCCAGATCGGTGCGCATGTGTGAAAAACGCAGGCAAATCGTACTGCTGCTGTTGATGACCAACGGGCGTGCCGACAGCGTGTGCGGGAACATCGGCACCAACGCTATCGCATCCAGAGTCGGCATCAGGATCGGCCCACCGCCGGACAGTGAATAGGCGGTAGAACCGGTTGGCGTCGAAATAATCAGCCCGTCTGAACGCTGGGAGAAGGCGAAGCGATCGTCAATGTAGACTTCGAATTCGATCATGTGCGCGACTTTGCCCGGATGCAGCACGACTTCATTAATCGCAGTACTCACGCGGCACTGTTTTTCACCACAGCGCACCATCGCCTCAAGCAGGAAGCGCTGTTCGCTGATGTATTCGCCTTTGAGCACGTCATCCAGCTGCTGTAACGCATTATCGGGATCCAAATCGGTAAGGAATCCCAAGTTTCCACGGTTGATACCAATCACTTTTATGTCATAGCGCGCCAAAACCCTGGCTGCACCGAGCATATTGCCGTCGCCACCGACCACCACCGCCAGATCGGCAAGTTTGCCAATCTCTGCCAGCGTGCCGGTTTGTACGTTCTCTAGCGACAGCTCCTGCGCCACCTGACGCTCGACAATCACCCGGTGGCCGTTAGACACCAGCCAGTGATAAAGCATTTCATGGGTAGCCAGAGCGGAAGGATGGCGGGGGTGTCCAACAATCCCAATACACTCAAATTTTTTATTCATTGCTTTGGTTATCCTCGATACCGCATGTAAGACACCTGGAGTATGGCCTGTAAATGAGATAACAGGCCTTGAATCCACGGTTTTGATCCCCATAATAAGCCAACTAGCAAGACTAAAGCTAAAACGCGGAGATATTCATGAGTAGTAAAGAACATAAGACGCCTAACGAGCAAGCCTCGGATGAACTGAATCAGGAACAACAGCTGCATGCGGAAGCGGAAACCGAGGCGGCTGACGTCGTTGACCCGCGTGATGAGCGTATTGCAGCGCTGGAAGCCGAGCTGAAAGAGGCTCAACAGCGCGAGCGTGATAGCCTGCTGCGTGCGAAGGCCGAAATCGAAAATATTCGCCGTCGTACCGAGCTGGATATCGAAAAAGCGCATAAATTTGCCCTTGAGAAGTTTTCAGGTGAGCTGCTGCCGGTAATTGATAACCTGGAGCGCGCTCTGGATCTGGCCGATAAATCTAATGCCGAACTGACTTCGCTGATTGAAGGGGTTGAACTGACCCTGAAATCGCTGATTAACGCGGTACAGAAGTTCGGTCTGGAAGTGGTTGAAGACATTCATGTGCCATTTAACCCGGAACTGCATCAGGCAATGACCCTGATGGAGTCTGAAGAGCTGGCACCAAACCATGTCATCATGGTGATGCAAAAGGGCTATACGCTTAACGGTCGCCTGCTGCGCCCGGCGATGGTTGCCGTATCTAAAGCGAAAGCTTAAGTTAGCCACCGGCGATCCGCTGGCCGATGTCAGCGCGATTAAGCCCATGCTAAAGGCACCCTCGGGTGCCTTTTTGCTATTTACAACTGACAGCGATTATTCCGGCAGTCGCGGCATCCAGTCGATGGGCGTCAGGCCCTGTTCTTCCAGCAGCCGGTTGGCGGTGGAAAAATGCTGGCATCCCAGGAAACCGCGATGCGCCGACAGTGGCGAAGGGTGGGGCGCTTTTAACACCCGATGGCGCACGGGATCGATAATGCTGCCCTTTTTCTGCGCGTGCGCGCCCCATAGCAGGAACACCACGCCCTCACGATGGGTATTGAGCATCGCGATGACCTTATCGGTGAAGGTCTCCCAGCCTAACTTGGCATGGGAATGCGCCTGAGCGGCCTCTACCGTCAGGACGGTATTAAGTAACAGCACGCCCTGTTCTGCCCAGCTTTGCAGATAACCGTGGTTGGGCCGCACGAAACCGGGAATATCCGTCGCCAGCTCTTTGTATATATTGACTAAAGAGGGCGGTGCGGGAATGCCGGGTTTCACTGAGAATGACAGACCGTGAGCCTGATTCGGCCCATGATAGGGATCCTGCCCCAGTATCACCACCTTAACCTGTGAGAATTCGGTCGAGCGAAAAGCGCTGAAAACCTCTTCCTGTGGAGGATAAATTGTCTTGCCCGCGGCGCGTTCGGCGGCGACAAATTTAAGGGTATCCACAAAGTAATTCTGCTGTTTTTCCTGGCCAATCACATCGTGCCAGGTGAGCGGGGCCGCCATAAGCGCTCTCCATTTATCGGTAGTATTGATCCGCGTAGCTTACCTTTTCAGGCCCGAGAGCGATACCGTCGGTCTAGAAGGGGGGAATTTTTTACGGCTAACGGCATAAAATAAAAAAGCACCTTAATCAGTTGGGTATCCAACTTTTGGGGTGCAGTTCAGTTTGGCAGGGTCTTTAGCAGCGGGCTAACTGGCGGGCAGATTAGCTGGCTTCGGTGTTCGGCTTGCGGCGCTTACCGACGTTTTTAGCGTCGCGATGGCGCACTTTAACCTTAACCTTGGCTTTTTCGCTTTCTTGCTTCTGCTTCTCTTTACGCTTGGCCAGCACCTTCTTGGAAGGTTTGCCGGTAGTCTTGGCGCTGGGTGCCTTGGTGGTCGGTCGCAGTTCGTCGATCACCCGCGATTTAAGCGGCTGATCCAGATAGCGTTCGATTTTACCCAGCAGCAGATGGTCATGCGCCTCTACCAGGGAAATCGCCGTGCCTTTGCGTCCCGCGCGACCGGTACGGCCGATGCGGTGCAGGTAGGTGTCGGCGGTCAGCGGAATATCGAAGTTAAATACGTGGCTGATATCGTTGATATCCAGGCCGCGCGCGGCGATATCGGTAGCCACCAGTACGTTTACCCGATCTTCAACCATGCGCTTAACCGCTTCGGTACGCTTGACCTGAACCATCTCACCTTCGAGATAGCAGGAGTTGATGCCGGCTTCACGCAGCAGTGCGACCAGCTCGTGCACACGCTCGCGCTTGCGCACAAAGATAACGGACTTGGTCACGTCTTCCTGTTTCAGCAAGTGGCACAGCAGCGCGGTTTTATGCTTCAAATCATCGGCACGATAATACCATTGCTGGATTTTCTTGCGCTCGCGGCGTGACGGATCGGCTTCAATCTCAACCGGCTCGGTCAGAATGCGCTCGGCAAATTCGCGGATCGCTTCGCCTTCCAGCGTTGCCGAGAACAGCAACGTCTGCTTACGCCAGCGGGCTTCGGCAGAAATAGTCTCGATATCCTGGGCAAAGCCCATGTCAAGCATGCGGTCGGCTTCATCGAGGATCAGGGTTTCAATCGCGCGGCAGTCGAAGTTTTCTTCTTTAATATATTGAAGTAAACGGCCGGTGGTGGCGACGACGATATCCTGATTTTCGCTAAAGACTTCAGCGTGGTTCATGTAAGCCACACCGCCGGTGATGGTGGCGATGTCTAAATCGGTATGCGCTGCCAGTTCACGCGCCTGGTCAGCTACCTGCATGGCCAGCTCGCGAGTCGGCGTCAGGATCAAGACACGCGGTGGACCAGACTTTTTACGCGGAAAGTCCAGCAAGTGTTGCAAAGCGGGCAACAAAAATGCTGCGGTCTTGCCGGTGCCGGTAGGCGCCGAACCCAACACATCGCGTCCGTCCATCGCGGGCGGAATGGCCTCTGCCTGAATAGCAGTCGGGCGGCTATAGCCTTTATCGGTAAGGGCTTCGATCAGGCGTTCATCGAGTTCGAGTTCGGAAAAATTCGTTACAGTCATGGTCTACCTCTACTTGGGGCGCCGATTATAGACGTGTTGGCCGCGATCTTCACCTATTTAAGCGTAAAGGCTGACTTTTACTCTGCGGGGCTTTGTCTTATGCTTACGCCATTATGACATTTGCACCCCGATCCCAGGGTGAATATTACAGGAAAGCGCAGTGACAGAAGCCGCCAGCAAGCCGCCTTTACGCCGTAACGGCTTTACTTTTAAACAATTTTTTGTCGCCCACGATCGCTGTGCGATGAAGGTGGGCACCGATGGCGTGCTGCTCGGTGCCTGGGCGCCGGTCAGCCAGGCGACGCGCATTCTTGATATTGGCACCGGCACCGGGCTGGTGGCTTTAATGCTCGCCCAGCGGAGTCAGCAAAGCGCCTACGTCGACGCCGTCGAGCTGGAAAATGAGGCAGCGGCGCAGGCAAAAGAAAATTTTGCCGAGTCTTCGTGGTCAGCCCGACTGGCGGTCTATGCCGAGGATATTAATCATTTTGCCCAACACAGCGCGCAGGGTTATGACCTGATCGTCAGCAATCCGCCGTATTTTGCGTCAGCCGTCGCCTGTCGCGATGAGGCCCGTAACGCCGCACGCTATACCGAAACCTTGACCCATGAGGCACTGTTACGCTGCGCCGAGCAGCTGATCACCGAGGCTGGCACCTTTTGCGTAGTTTTACCCTATAACATTGGCACCGCGTTTGAACAGTCAGCGCAGCAGCAACAGTGGCACACGCGGGCGCGGGTAGACATTCGCGACCGGCCGGGTAAGCCGCTAAACCGCATGCTGCTGGCGTTAAGCAGGCTACCGCAACAGCCTGAGCACCGTGAGTTGGCCATCCGCGAGCAGCTCAATGTCTACAGCGCGGAGTTCCGTGAGCTGATCGCCGATTTCTACCTAAACTACTGAGCCTTTCCCCGCGAGATCAATGCGATTAAGGCTGGAGGATGGTCGGCTGTGGGTGTTCAAGCAGCTCAGGATAGTCGAGAGTAAAGTGTAAACCCCGGCTCTCCTTCCTCGCCATGGCGCTGCGCACGATAAGCTCCGCCACCTGTACCAAATTACGCAGTTCCAGCAGGTTATTCGAGATCCTGAAATTAGCGTAATACTCATCTATTTCGTGCTGTAGGGTAGTAATACGACGCAGCGCGCGCTCCAGGCGTTTGGTGGTGCGCACAATGCCCACGTAGTCCCACATAAACAGCCGCAGCTCGTGCCAGTTATGCTGAATCACCACCTTCTCGTCGGAATCGTCGACCTTGCTCTCATCCCACGCCGGCAGGCTGTTGGGCATTTTTATCCGCGGCAGGCGTTCAAGAATATCTTCCGCGGCGGACCAGCCGTAGACCAGGCATTCGAGCAGCGAGTTGGATGCCAGGCGGTTTGCGCCGTGCAAGCCGGTATAGCTCACCTCACCGATGGCATAAAGCCCGTCGAGATCGGTTCTGCCGTGTTGGTCAACCATCACGCCGCCGCAGGTGTAATGCGCCGCCGGCACAATCGGGATCGGATCACGGGTGAGATCAATCCCCAGTGAAAGCAGCTTTTCATCGATCATCGGGAAATGGTGTTTGATGAACTCTGGCGCACGATGGCTGATATCGAGATACATGCAGTCCGCACCGAGGCGTTTCATCTCATGGTCGATAGCGCGAGCCACCACGTCACGCGGAGCCAGTTCGCCGCGCGGGTCGAAGTCGGGCATGAAGCGCGTGCCGTCGGGCCGTTTGAGCAGGGCTCCTTCGCCGCGCAGGGCTTCGGTCATCAGAAAATTACGCGCCTGCGGATGAAACAGGCAGGTGGGATGAAACTGATTGAATTCCAGATTGGCAACGCGACAGCCGGCGCGCCAGGCCATCGCAATACCATCGCCAGAGGCGACATCAGGATTGGTGGTGTATTGATACACTTTCGCCGCGCCGCCGGTGGCTAAAACCACCGCTTTAGCACGCAGCGTTTCAACCTGCTCAATATCACGGTTCCAGACGTAGGCCCCGACCACGCGCTGGGTGCCGGGCAGCCCCAGTTTATTTGAGGTAATTAAATCAACCGCGTTAAATCGCTCTTTTACGCTAATATTGGGGTGAGATATTGCTTTCCCGACTAACGTGGTTTCTACTTCTTTACCAGTGGCATCAGCAGTATGCAGAATACGGCGATGACTGTGGCCTCCTTCTCGGGTCAGATGATAGCGTTCGTCGCTGTGGGCATCGGTTTCGGTATCAAACAGCACGCCCTGATTAATCAACCATTCGACGCAGTGTTTGGCGTTGCTGGCGATGAACTCGACCGCTTCCTTATCGCACAGGCCGGCACCGGCGATAAGCGTATCGTCGACGTGAGAAGCGATGCTGTCAGTTTCATCAAATACCGCCGCGATGCCGCCCTGGGCGTAAAACGTCGAGCCTTCGTTCAGCGGCCCTTTGCTGAGAATGGTCACTTTACAATGGTCGGCCAGGCGTAAAGCGAGTGACAGGCCAGCCGCGCCACTACCAATAATCAATACATCACTAACAAAGTCGGATGAAGGTTGCATAACGGATGATGTTTGCAGAAGAAGAGGGAAATTCATGTTAGCCTAAATGGATTGGCAAAAGCCACGAGCACGTCCAGCAGTTTAAAAAACTTTGTGTTTTATGGAACTTAACATTCTGTTTGAACTCCAAGCAGGTACTTGCTCAGGAAAATAATGATGATAGCTGGCAGTACGACTTACAGCGTGGAGATAGCTTTGGGGAGAGATTACCTCGAATGAGCGAGCAGTTAGCAGATCAGGTTCTGGTCGAGCGGGTCCAGAAGGGTGATCAAAAGTCGTTCAATTTACTGGTTATCCGCTACCAGCATAAGGTTGCGAGCCTTGTTTCCCGCTATGTTCCACAGGGCGATGTGCCCGATGTGGTGCAAGAATCATTCATAAAAGCCTATCGTGCACTAGACTCATTCCGCGGCGATAGTGCTTTTTATACGTGGCTGTACCGCATTGCCGTCAACACGGCCAAGAACTACCTGGTGGCGCAGGGGCGTCGTCCTCCTTCGAGTGATGTCGACGCTAACGAAGCTGAAAACTTCGAAAATGGCGGCGCACTAAAAGAAATATCGAACCCTGAGAACTTAATGTTGTCAGAGGAATTGAGACAGATTGTTTTTCGAACTATCGAAGCGCTTCCTGAAGACTTGCGCATGGCAATCACTCTTAGGGAGCTAGATGGGCTGAGCTATGAAGAGATAGCCGTCATCATGGATTGCCCGGTAGGCACGGTAAGATCCCGTATATTCCGTGCTCGAGAAGCTATTGATAATAAAGTTCAACCGTTAATCCAGCGTTAGCGATGGCGGACACTTAAAGGGTACTAAGGCATGCAGAAAGAAAAGCTTTCGGCTCTGATGGATGGTGAAGCCCTTGATTCTGAACTGTTGAGTTCGCTTTCAAGTGACAAGAAGCTTCAGGAAAGTTGGCAGAGTTATCACCTGATCCGTGATTCATTGCGCGGTGATATGGGAACTGTTGTGCATCTGGATATCGCAGACCGAGTGGCCGCTGCTTTGGCCAACGAGCCCGCCAAACTTGTACCCGGTGCAACCAAAGAATCGCAACCGCTGCCACAGACCTGGCAGAAAATGCCTTTCTGGCACAAGGTTCGTCCGTGGGCGAGTCAGATTACTCAGGTCGGCGTTGCTGCCTGTGTGTCACTGGCGGTGATCGTCGGCGTACAGCATTACGGCCCATCGGATACCTCCGGTGCGTCGCCTGAAACACCTACTTTCAATACGCTGCCGATGATGGGCAAAGCCTCTCCTGTCAGCTTTGGTGTGCCGAATGAAGGTAGCACGGCCAGTGGCCCGCAAAATATGCAAGATCAGCGCAAGCGCGTGAACGCTATTTTGCAGGACTATGAGCTGCAGCGCAGATTACATACCGACCAACTTCAGCTGGACTCTACCGTTCCGCAGCAGGCCGCAATTCAGGTCCCGGGTAACCAGTCATTAGGAATGCAAACGCAGTAATGAAGCAAATTTGGTACGCTGTTTCCCTACTGACATGCAGTTTGCTCGCTACCCATACCGCCTCGGCTGAGACTCAACCCTCGCCCGAGGCGTTATTGCAACAGATGAGCGCTGCCAGTCAAGCATTGGACTATGAGATTGCCTTTATCAGCATCACGAAGCAAGGCATTGATTCATATCGCTATCGTCATGTTAAGTCGAAAGGAATGCAGCTCGGCGATCTGCTTCTGATGGACGGGCCGCGTCGCGAAGTTGTGCAACGTGGCAACGATATCAGCTACTTTGAAACCGGACTTCAGCCCTTCACGCTTTCTGGCGATCACATCGTTGATTCCTTACCCGAGCTGGCGTTTGGTGACTTCGAAAAGCTTGCTAAATATTACGACTTTATCGCGGTAGGACGCGCCCGCGCGGCGGATCGCACCAGTCAGGTGATCCGTGTCGTGTCTCGTGACGGCACTCGATTCAGCTATATCGTCTGGATTGATGAGGAGAGCAAGCTGCCGCTGCGGATCGATTTGCTGGATAAAGACGGTGACACCCTCGAACAATTTCGGGTGATCTCGGTGACCGTCGATCCTGCGGTTGCCGAGGCGTTTGACGGCATTGATAAGGCAAATTTACCACCGGTGCTGAGTGTTCCTGATTCGAGCAAGGCCCAGTTTAGCTGGCAGCCGAAATGGCTACCCGAGGGCGTTAAAGAGATCTCGCGCAGTAAGCGTACTCTGCCTAATCTACCAACCTCCATTGAATCAAGACTTTATAGCGATGGTGTGTTCAGTTTCTCGATTAACGTTAATCCGTCTACTGACGCTGCCTCCGAGCAGATCATTCGACAGGGCAGAAGAACGGTAGAAACTGACGTGCGCAATGGCAATGAAATCACCGTTGTTGGCGAGTTACCGCCTTCCACGGCCAAGCGAATTTCTGATAGTATTGTCTTCTCCGGACAATAAATCGTCTGCAATTTAGCGCAACAGGGTGGTAAACCGCGATGATGAAAGAATGGGCTACGGTGGTTTCGTGGCAAAACGGTGTTGCAGAACTGCGTTGTGAAACGCAGGCGGGTTGCAGCAGCTGTCATTCGCGGTCAGGCTGCGGGTCCCGCGTGCTCAACGAGCTGGGACCACAAACCGAGCATAACTTGCAGGTGAACAGCGCCGAGCCGCTTGAGCCCGGTCAGAAGGTTGAACTAGGTATCACCGAAGGTGCGATGCTGCGTTCTGCGCTGCTGGTCTATATGACGCCGCTGTTTGGGGTTATCGTCGGCGGTGGCGTTTTGCAGTCGTTACTCAAGGCTGATGTCTATGCGCTAATTGGCGCAGTGGCCGGTGGTGGGGCAGGTTTCCTGATTGCCCGCTACTTTGCTGCCAGAGTCGCGCAGAAAGAGGCTTATCAACCGGTGATCCTGCAGGTCGGTTTACCGCCAAACGCTTTCCGCTTCCAGCCAGAAAGTACCGAGCTGCCCCACTAATCTACCCATCACCAGTCTATTAGCTTCACGAAACGCCAGGCTTATCGATGCTATTAGCCTGGCGAGGCTACTCGCTTAACCAAGCTAATAGCCTATCGAGCCTGTGCCGAGCCAGCGTAATCAATTAGCTACGGATCGGAATGCGGTTATGGATCATATGCTCGATTAAAGCGATGAACAGGTCGGCGCTGAACATCGACGTATAGGGCACAGAGAAAAGCGCTCTGCCGTGCATGTCCAACAGCTTGATAGTCTGACTATTACTGCCGCCACTGATGAAGTGCACCTCTTCGATATCAACGTGACGCCCGTCGTCGGCATCCAGCGCACGCGCAGACAGCCGCAGCTTTCTCTCATTCATCAGCAAAAAATTTCCGCGTAGAAAGTGACCGATGCGGCTAGTGCTTTCGTTCAAATAACTGAATCCCACCTCCCCATCCTGTGCCAGAACCGCCAACGCCTGAGGCCCACGAAATAATAATTGCTCATTTTTGATCACTTCGATTAAACGATCGGCATGAGTAATATTGGGCGAAATTTTATACCACGGCTTTTCCGAGCTCTCGCGAAATGCCATAGTATTTAAAATTTTTCGCGTATATTTGCCGGTACGATAGCGGTAAATATCACTAATTATCTCGAACGGAATAAATTTGTTTTTGTTGTCGGGCTTGGAAATGACCAATACGCCATTTTCATAGAGCTGAAATATCTGTCGTGGCTTGATGAACTGTCGCAAAATAAAAAGCACGATGCCCAGAGAAATGCTGAAGATGGTCGACATCAGAATAGCGTGCTGTTCGAAATAGCCCGACTTGCCTAATGTAAGCAAAAAGACAAGCTGCACCGCCCCAGCTACCATTAGCAGCGTGGCGAGGACCAAGGTGATCCACGAGTTTGCTTTTGCAAAACCATGCCGGCTAAGCAGCCGACCTTCATTGATCATGACATAACCCTGTGACGAGTGTGATAAGTGAGAGTAAACAGTTAATTTATTTAATGAATAGAACAGGCGCTGGATCAGGGAACTTTATTTTTTATAACAGCTAGTTAATGGCAAAATCCCCGCCCAGTAAATGAGCATTTTCCTAAACTCTCGAGAGTGCTTTTACCGGCGGGGGAGTTAACTGCAAAATTATTCCCCGCTACCCAAGCCCATCCATTTGCTGACTCTCGCGGAGCGGCCATCGATGCCTAAAGTGCGCACCTTTATCGACTTTTTAGTATCGAGATCTGCGGCGCGGAAAACGCGCTAAAGCTATCGCATCCTTTCGTGTAACCGGCATACAGTGTAAGATGCGCCCATATTTGCGTGGGCAGTTTGGCTCTTGAGCCTCAGGCTGCGTCCATGAAAAAGTTTTAAGCGCTATCAATTAGAGAAAATCATCTATAAATGAAGAACATAAGAAACTTCTCCATTATTGCCCACATTGACCACGGCAAGTCGACGCTGTCTGACCGCATTATCCAAATCTGCGGTGGGTTGTCCGATCGTGAAATGGCCGCTCAGGTCCTCGATTCTATGGATCTCGAGCGTGAGCGTGGCATCACCATCAAAGCCCAGAGCGTAACGCTGGATTATAAAGCGCTGAACGGTGAAACCTATCACCTCAACTTTATCGACACGCCGGGACACGTGGACTTCTCTTATGAGGTTTCCCGTTCGCTCGCCGCCTGCGAAGGCGCGTTGCTGGTAGTTGACGCCGGTCAGGGCGTAGAGGCTCAGACTCTGGCTAACTGTTATACCGCGATGGAAATGGATCTCGAAGTGGTGCCGGTCTTGAACAAAATCGACCTGCCAGCCGCCGATCCGGACCGCGTATCTCAGGAGATCGAAGACATTGTCGGCATCGACGCCACTGACGCCGTGCGCTGCTCGGCGAAAACCGGCGTGGGCGTACCCGATATTCTTGAACGTTTGGTGCGTGATATCCCGGCTCCGGAAGGCGATCCTGATGCGCCGCTACAGGCGCTGATCATCGACTCCTGGTTCGACAACTACCTCGGCGTGGTGTCACTGGTGCGTATTAAAAACGGCACCATGCGTAAGGGCGATAAAATCAAGGTAATGAGTACCGGGCAAACTTACAACGCCGATCGTCTGGGGATTTTCACCCCTAAACGCGTCGATAAAGACGCGCTGCACTGCGGCGAAGTTGGCTGGTTGGTGTGTGCGATTAAAGACATCCTCGGCGCGCCGGTGGGCGATACCCTGACTCTGGCCCGTAACCCGGCTGACAAAGCGCTGCCTGGCTTCAAAAAGGTTAAACCACAGGTTTATGCCGGTCTGTTCCCCATCAGCTCCGACGATTACGAAAACTTCCGTGATGCGCTGGGCAAGCTGAGCCTCAACGACGCCTCGCTGTTCTATGAGCCAGAAAGCTCTACCGCGTTGGGCTTCGGTTTCCGCTGTGGCTTCCTGGGCCTGCTGCACATGGAAATCATTCAGGAACGTCTTGAGCGCGAATACGACCTCGAACTGATCACTACCGCGCCAACGGTTGTGTATGAAGTTGTTACCACCGCCGGTGAAACTGTCTACGTCGATAGCCCGTCCAAGCTGCCTGCGTTGAACAACATCGAAGAGCTGCGCGAGCCTATCGCCGAGTGTCATATGCTGATGCCGCAGGAATACCTGGGTAGCGTGATCACCCTGTGTATCGAGAAGCGCGGCGTGCAGACCAACATGGTTTACCACGGTAACCAGGTTGCGCTGACCTATGAAATCCCTATGGCCGAAGTGGTGCTGGATTTCTTCGACCGCCTGAAATCAACCTCCCGTGGCTACGCGTCACTCGATTACAATTTCAAACGATTCCAGACTTCTGACATGGTGCGCGTTGATGTTTTAATCAACGGTGAGCGTGTTGACGCCCTGGCGCTGATCACCCACCGCGACAATTCTCACTACCGTGGTCGCGATCTGGTCGAGAAAATGAAAGAACTGATCCCACGTCAGCAATTTGATATCGCCATTCAGGCGGCTATCGGCAACCACGTTATTGCCCGTTCGACCGTTAAACAGCTGCGTAAAAACGTGCTGGCCAAGTGCTACGGCGGCGACGTTAGCCGTAAGAAGAAACTGTTACAGAAACAGAAAGATGGTAAGAAACGCATGAAGCAGGTGGGTAACGTCGAGTTACCACAGGAAGCGTTCCTGGCTATTCTGCACGTCGGTAAAGACAGCAAGTAAGTCTTTGAATAAGCAAGTCAAGGAGTAGGAATGGCTAACATGTTTGCCCTGATACTGGCGATTGCAACGCTGGTAACCGGGATAATCTGGTGTTTGGATCGTTTTAAACTGGCTCCTGCGCGTCGGGAGAAAATCAACCTGCTGAAAGTGCAAACGGCGGGTAAGGTGGACGAAAAAACCCTGAGCAAGGCGGCGAAACAGCCGGGCTGGGTAGAAACTTGCGCCTCGGTATTCCCGGTTTTGCTGGTGGTATTTGTTGTTCGTTCCTTTATTTACGAACCTTTCCAGATTCCATCCGGTTCGATGATGCCGACGCTGCTTATTGGCGACTTTATCGTGGTCGAGAAATACGCTTACGGACTTAAAGATCCGATTACCCAGACCAAGCTTATCCCAACCGGTGAGCCGAAGCGTGGGGACGTCGTGGTATTTAAATATCCTCTGAATCCTCAGGTGGATTATATTAAGCGTCTGGTTGGTTTGCCGGGTGACCGCATAACGTACGATCCGATGACCAAAGAAGTAACCGTTCAACCGGCGTGTGATAACGGCCAGGCGTGTGATAAAGCGCTGCCGATTACTTATACTCCTAACGAGTCTAGCCATTTCGTTCAGACCTTTGGTCAGAGCTCAGGCAGTGAGCCTTCAAGCGGTTTCTTTGAAACGGATCCGGCTGCGCCAGTCCCTCAGGACGGCGTTCGCCTGATTGCCCGTAAAGAAACGCTGGGTGACGTTACCCATAATATTCTTATTGTTCCCGGTGCTCGTGACCAGATAGGTGCTTATTATCAGCAGCCTGGCCAACCGCTGGCAACCTGGGTTGTGCCTGCCGGTCATTATTTCATGATGGGTGACAACCGCGATAACAGCGCAGACAGCCGTTATTGGGGCTTTGTGCCAGAGAAAGATCTGGTGGGCAGAGCGTCAGGTATTTGGATGAGCTTTAAGAAGCAAGAAGGCGAATGGCCAACGGGTATCCGTATTAGCCGTATTGGTGGAATTCACTAATAAAGTTATGCCCGTCCTGCATGGGACGGGCATATTAACGCAGCATTATTATTCCACTCGTTGTAGAATATCCCTTCGAGCGATAAAAGTTGGCGACCCTTGTCTTCTCTAATTATAAATAGAAAAATAAGGGAGCTACTGCAAACGAAACAGCTTTGGATCGATTTTTGGTGAAGCAGGCCTGTTCCGTATGCTGAAGTTTTTGACGCATTCTTGATCTATTGGTAACTCATGAATCCCATCGTAATAAACAGGCTTCAGCGAAAGCTGGGCTACACTTTTCAACAGCAGGAGCTTTTATTGCAGGCACTGACTCACCGCAGCGCCAGCAGCAAGCACAATGAGCGATTGGAGTTTCTTGGAGACTCGATCCTCAGTTTTGTCATTGCAAATGCGCTGTATCATCGCTTTCCTCGCGTAGACGAGGGCGATATGAGCCGGATGCGTGCAACATTGGTGCGCGGTAACACCCTGGCAGAAATGGCGCGTGAATTCGACCTGGGCGAGTGTTTGCGTTTAGGCCCGGGCGAATTGAAAAGTGGTGGTTTCCGCCGTGAGTCTATTCTCGCGGATACGGTGGAGGCACTCATTGGCGGCGTGTTTCTGGATAGCGATATTCAGAACGTCGAAAGGCTGATCCTCGAATGGTACCGTAGTCGTCTCGAAGAAATCAGTCCCGGTGATAAGCAGAAAGACCCAAAGACTCGTTTACAGGAGTTTTTGCAAGGTCGCCATCTGCCGTTGCCTTCTTATCTGGTCGTGCAGGTTCGCGGTGAAGCGCACGATCAGGAGTTTACCATCCACTGCCAGGTCAGTGGCTTGAGTCAACCGGTTGTAGGAACCGGTTCAAGCCGCCGTAAAGCCGAGCAGGCGGCAGCGGAACAAGCGCTGATACAGCTGGAGCTTGAATGAGCGAAGAAAAGAATTACTGTGGTTTTGTAGCAATCGTTGGCCGTCCTAACGTCGGTAAATCAACCTTGCTAAATGAGCTGTTGGGGCAAAAGATCTCCATCACCTCGCGCAAGCCACAAACCACGCGTCACCGAATTATGGGTATCCATACCGAAGGTCCATACCAGGCTATCTACGTCGATACCCCGGGGCTTCATATCGAAGAAAAACGAGCTATTAACCGCCTGATGAACCGTGCAGCCAGCAGTTCAATCGGTGACGTAGAAATGGTTATCTTCGTGGTTGAAGGGACTCACTGGACCCCTGACGACGAGATGGTGGTGAATAAATTGCGCGGCCTGAAAAGCCCGGTGATACTGGCTATCAACAAAATTGATAACGTCACCGACAAAGCCAAGCTGTTGCCGCACCTGCAATTCTTGAGCGAGCAGATGAACTTCGCCGATATCGTGCCTATTTCCGCAGAAAAAGGGACGAATATTGACACCATTGCGGCGTTAGTGCGTAAGCAGCTGCCCGAAGCGATTCACCACTTCCCGGAAGATTACATCACCGACCGTTCTCAGCGCTTTATGGCGTCAGAGATCATCCGTGAAAAGCTGATGCGCTTCCTGGGTGAAGAACTGCCTTATTCCGTCACCGTAGAGATCGAGCGTTTCGTGACCAACGAACGTGGCGGCTACGACATTAACGGTTTGATTCTGGTAGAACGTGAAGGCCAGAAGAAAATGGTTATCGGTAATAAAGGCGCGAAGATCAAAACTATCGGTATCGAGTCTCGTCAGGACATGGAAAACATGTTCGAAGCGAAAGTGCACCTTGAGCTGTGGGTTAAGGTCAAATCCGGTTGGGCAGATGACGAACGTGCGCTGCGCAGCCTGGGTTACGTAGACGACTTATAAGGTCTGCGCCTATGGAAGGCTGGCAACGAGCATTTGTCTTACATGGGCGGCCCTACAGTGAAACCAGCCTAATGGTTGACTTGTTCACCGAAGGGCAAGGGCGGGTACGCATACTGGCAAAAGGTGCGCGTGGCCGCCGATCCAATCTAAAAGGCTGTTTACAGCCGTTTACCCCGCTGCTGGTCCGCTGGACCGGGCGGGGTGAAGTTAAAACCCTGCGCAACGCCGAAGCCGTTTCACTGGCGCTTCCTCTCTCTGGTTCCATCGTTTATAGCGGTTTATACGTCAACGAGCTGGTCTCGCGGGTGCTCGAACAGGAAACCAACTACTCATCGCTGTTTTTTGATTATCTTAACTGCCTGCAAAACTTGGCCGCCGCCACCACGTCGCCGGAACACGCCCTGAGGCAGTTTGAGTTAGCGCTGTTGCAACATCTTGGCTATGGCGTGGATTTCCTGCACTGCGCGGGCAGCGGGGAACGGGTGAGCGAAACCATGACTTATCGTTATCGCGAGGAGAAAGGCTTTATTGCCAGCCTGGTGATCGACAATAGCAGCTTCACCGGCCGTGACCTTATGGCCCTCGACAGCCGCGAATTCCCGGATGCCAGCACCTTACGCGCCGCCAAACGCTTTACCCGCATGGCGCTAAAACCCTATTTAGGCGGTAAGCCACTGAAAAGCAGAGAACTGTTTCGTCAATTTGTGCTTAAAAAACCCGCCCCTCCGGCTGAAAATCCTGCCGACTGATTTTGTTTGTACGCGCGTATGCGTGTAAACTGCCGCCTATATCTGCTAAGTTCTGCTGGGTTTAGAACCCTTTTGGGTATTACAAAATTAGGAGTGTTTCATGGCTGAGTTACTGTTGGGCGTCAATATTGACCACATCGCGACCCTGAGAAACGCGCGCGGTACCGCATATCCCGATCCGGTGCAGGCGGCTTTCGTGGCCGAACAGGCGGGCGCTGACGGTATCACCGTGCACCTACGTGAAGATCGTCGTCACATCACCGATCGCGACGTGCGCATCCTGCGTGAAACCATTCAAACTCGCATGAATCTTGAGATGGCCGTCACCGACGAAATGGTCGGTATTGCCTGTGATATCAAACCGCATTTCTGCTGCCTGGTGCCGGAAAAGCGTGAAGAAGTCACCACCGAAGGCGGATTAGACGTGGCCGGTCAAAAAGACAAAATGACCGTTGCGGTGGAGCGCCTGTCCCAGGAAGGCATTCTGGTCTCACTGTTTATCGATCCCGACGTGCGCCAAATTGACGCCGCCGTGTCCGTGGGTGCGCCCTACATCGAAATTCACACCGGTGCCTACGCCGAAGCGCCTGAGGGCATTCACCGTGATGCCGAGTTCAAACGTATTAAAGATGCCGTAATTTACGCGGCGTCGAAAGGCTTAAAGGTTAACGCCGGTCACGGTCTGACCTATAAAAACGTGCAGCAGATTGCCGCGCTGCCAGAAATATACGAGCTAAACATCGGCCACTCGATTATCGGTCAGTCGGTGTTTGACGGCTTAGCGGTTGCCGTTAGCGAAATGAAGGCCCTGCTGCGCGAAGCGCGTCGATAATGGCCATTCTTGGGCTGGGCACCGATATTGTCGAAATTATCCGCATCGAAGCGGTGGTTGAACGCAGTGGCGACAGGCTGGCTAAGCGCATTTTAAGCGCCAACGAATGGCAGATCTATCTCAAGCACCAGCAGCCGGTGCGATTCCTGGCCAAGCGTTTTGCCGTTAAAGAAGCGGCGGCAAAGGCGTTAGGAACCGGCATACGCAACGGCTTGGCGTTTGAGCAGTTTGAAGTGGTGAACGACGCCTTGGGCAAACCGAGCCTGGTTTTTCACGATCGCGCGGCCGAAATGGCCGCCGAGTTTGGGGTTAAAGCGGTTCACGTGACGTTGGCCGATGAACGGCACTACGCCTGCGCCACGGTCATTATTGAAAACTGATCGGCGGCGTTGGATCTGTGCTAATGGCAGCATTATTCTCACCTGACGTTTTGCGCAGTGATGCAGCGGCACAAAAAAATTTGAATTAAATAAAAATAATATTAACGCGGTCCGCGTTTGGCCAATTAGTCTTATAGCGTGGTTACTTGCAAACGTAACCCATTAGAAAAAAACCTCGCCTCGGCGGGGTTTTTTTATTTATGGGCCAAGCACCCATAAGTGGTTAATGAAATGCGCAGTTAAAAATGGAAAAAGGGCAACCTCGGTTGCCCTTTTTTATTGTTAAAACCTCATAAAAACAGGAATGAATATGACCACCATTACCTTTTTAATTAGAAAAGATAGTCAACCAGCAACAGGAAGTGACCAGGACATTGTTGTGGCCACCGTTGTCGATTCATCTGGTGCGGTTGTAGCGGGTCAGCAGGTGACCTGGAGTGTGGACAGTGGTGCAAGTTTGTCAACTACCACCAATCCGGGAACTACCGATGACATAGGTCAAGCATTGGCCTATATCACTCAAACTACCGGAGGAGTTGTCTATGTGACCGCAACTCTGGCAGATGGCACTTCAGGTAAAACGAGTGTCACCTTTACCGCCTCGGCGTCAACCCAGGGTGATCTGACCGACTTTAAGGCCGACGTTGCTTCATTTATTACTTACATTGAGCAGCAGCTTGATTCGGTGAGTCAGGAAGTGAACGCGGCATTGACCCAGCTGGGGGCTTCGGTGACGCAGAGCAATGTTTCCGCTGCTCTGGTGGCATTTAACACTAACGACCAAACCTTCAATGACACCGTTCAACAATCCGTTGCTACGTTAGAGAAAAATGCCACACAAGCGTTTACCACATTGACTAATAAGTATGTCTAACGCCTTAAATCCCACTTTAATTAGGAAAAAAAATGACGACAATTACCTTAGCTACTTTGGTTGATAACCAACTCGTGAATCCCAACGGCGGCTCAGACGTTGTACAGGCAACAGTGCTTGATTCATCCGGTGCAGCCGTTGAAGGGGCCTTAGTTTACTGGACTAACACCGGGGCCACTTTGGTTAACGCAACATCCCCATTGACTACTGATGCTAACGGACAAGCCACTGCTTATTTTCAAAGCACAAAAGCAGGTATTGTTACCGTGGTGGCTGCCTTAAACCTCAGTGTGGAAAAATCTACCATAATCAACTTTGTTTCTAGCAAGCCAGTCACTACTCCGGTCCTTCCATTGAGCATTAGCCTCAACGTACTGACCAATAATCAACCTACCGGGGGTGCAGGTCAGGACAGGATTGTCGCTACGGTGGTGGATGCCACTGGAGCAGCCGCCTCGGGCCAGAAGGTCACCTGGAGCGTAGACAACGGCGCCGATCTGTCTACTACTGCAAATCCGGGAACTACCAACTCAAGCGGCCAGGTGACCGCCTACATTTCGAATACTACCGCGGGTGATTCAAACCTGACGGCAACGCTGGCGAGTGGTGCATCAGCGACTACTGTTATTAGTTTCAAGGACACTACGGTGACCACGCCGGTAGGTGCGATGACCATCTCGTTCTTTGTACAAACCAACGATTCACCGGCAGACGGCTATACGCCAGACAGTATTACCGCCTATGTTGCTGATTCAACGCCCTCGTCGGTTCAAGGCCAGACGGTAACCTGGAGTATCGATAATGGCGCAACGTTGGATACTACCCTGTATACCAACGTTACCGATTCTGGCGGAGCGGTTACGGTGTTCGCATACAGTACCACTGTCGGTGATGCTAATCTGACAGCCACTCTTGCGGACGGGACGTCTAACTCAACGGTCATAAGCTTTGTCGAGCCGTCAGCCTCAACGACTAATCAGATCGATGATTTCAAAGCCGATGTCGCAACGTTTATTGCTTATATTCAACAGCAACTTGACGATGTGAGTCAGAATGTTAACTCTGCGCTTTCACAGCTCAGTTCATCAGTGACCCAGAGTGATGTGTCTTCAGCGTTGGCCGCGCTAAAAACCAACGACGCGACGTTCAATAGCTACGTTTCGCAAAATATTGCGACGCTGTATCAAAACGCCAATGCCGCCGTGGCAGAACTTACTAAAAAATATGGTTAAGATATTTAGAGCCTGCCTGGTGCAGGCTCTATACCGTTTAGCGGTTGTTACTTACATCATGAAAGTAGTACCTGAAAACCAATCTCGATTAATTCAGTTTGTTCACCAGCCGTTCACTGTGCCTGATCCTCTCGGGCGCACGATCGGTATCCTGCTGAATGAGCGCCATAAACATAATGTCGGTTAGCGAATACTGTGCCGTGCTGGCGGAAATCGCAGCACCGCGAGTGACCGGCAATTCTGCCAGCGTGTACAGGCAATGATCTGCCTGCTGTTGCAGTGTATTGGGCGAAAATCCGGTTAGCGCCAGCGTCCTGGCACCGGCTTTGCGCGCCACCTCGGCCGCTAGATTAACCTCCCTCCGTTCCCCGCTAAAGGAAATCGCCAGCAGCAGATCCCCTTCACTGAGTGCCTGAACGGTTGCCAACAGGACATGAGTATCCGATTCCGCGATGGCGGTAATGCCAATTTTTAGCAACTTATAGGCAAAATCTCTTGCCACCAGTCCCGATGCGCCGATGCCGGTAATAATAATTTTTCGCGCGCCTGAGAGCATTAATAGCGCCTGCTGCAAGCGCTGCTCGCTGTTGACGTCGAGCGTTGCGCGCAGGGCCGCGTGCTTCTCCGCTAGCAGCTTTTCGCCCACCGTCAGCAGGCTGTCGGTGCTGAGAATGCGATGATGCACGGTGATGGCCGGATCAGACTGCGGGGCCGACAGCGCCTCGCTCATTGCCAATTTGAGCGCCGGAAAGCCCTTGTAACCGAGCTTTTGGGCAAATTTCACCACCCCAGACTGGCTGACCCCGGCCAGCTCGGCTAATTTCTGCGAGCTCAGGTGCCGCGCCTGGTCTGGCTGGGCGAGAAGAAAATCGGCCAGTTTTCTGTCGTTTTCTGCCAACTGCGGATACATTTGACGGATGCGGATCATACTGCTCATGAGGCTAAGTCCTGTCGTGAGTTTTGTTCCGATGTCTCTAACCTAGCAAAAAAAACTCGCTTTGCTGAATAAACTATTCAAATATGAGAAATGAAATTCGAATTAAATATTCACGAGGTCACTATGAATTTAGGCGCACTAGTCTCTGAAACCCGTAATACCGCGACCACCGATCTCGACCAAATGTCGACGCTGGAAATGGTCACCTGTTTCAATGATCAAGACAGTCAGGTTCCGCTGGCGATCAAGTCCGTATTACCGGAAATCGCCGAGGCGGTGGAGTTGGCGGCCAAATCCCTGATGGCTAACGGTCGGCTGATTTATCTGGGTGCGGGCACCAGCGGGCGTCTCGGCGTGCTCGATGCTTCCGAGTGCCCACCGACCTTTGGCGTGCCGCACGGCATGGTGATTGGTCTGATTGCCGGCGGTCCCGGCGCGTTGTTGAAAGCGGTGGAGGGGGCTGAGGATAATGCCAATCTCGGCGCCGAAGATTTAAAAAGCCTTAATGTAACCGCCGCTGATACGGTGGTGGGGCTTGCCGCTTCCGGCCGTACTCCTTATGTCATCGGCGCGCTGCACTATGCCCGCAGCGTAGGCTGCGCCACGGTGGCTATCTCCTGCAATCCTGATTCTCCTATCGAACACGAGGCGCAGGTGGCTATCTCGCCGGTGGTCGGCCCGGAAGCGTTAACCGGTTCTACGCGTCTGAAGTCGGGCACCGCGCAGAAGCTGGTGCTGAACATGATTTCCACCGGCGCGATGGTGAAAATCGGCAAGGTTTATCAAAATTTGATGGTCGATGTGAAGGCAACCAACGTCAAGCTGATCGATCGCGCCTGCCGTATCGTAATTGAAGCGACCGGAGCCGAACGCGCCGAGGCCGAGTCGGCCTTGCAGCAAACGGCGTTTGAGGTCAAACCGGCTATTTTGATGATCCTCGCGCAAATTAGCGCCGAGCAGGCGATAGAACGCCTGGGCCGTCATCAGGGCTTCCTGCGCGCGGCGTTGGCGGAGTAACCCTTTTTCTGGAGACGCAATGGCAGCGGATAAAACTCAGATATTAGCGGCCCAGATCCTCGGTGGGATAGGCGGTGCGACCAATATTATCAAACTTGAAAATTGCATGACCCGGGTCAGGATTGAAGTTGAAAATGAGTGCTTGCTGGATCTCCAGAGTATTAAGCACCTGATTGGCGTTAAAGGTTATGTTAAACAGGGGCGTCAGCATCAGCTGATTGTCGGGCCTGGCGCGGCGGGCAGAGTGGTGGAAGCGATGCACGAGCTGCTGGCCGCTGGCGACGTTTCTCGCGCTGACAGCGCGGTCTTGGACCACGGTGTGTCAAAACATCGGGTTTTAGAAAATCAGCTTTCAAACGATCAGCTTTCAAACGATCAGGTTGTAGATCATCCACTTTCAAATCATCAATTTTCAAACCATCAGCTATCAAACAACAAGGCACGGGCCAAAGAGAAATACTCTGCGCCAATGAGCGGGGCGCTGCGCAAGCTGGCCGACGTGTTTATCCCGCTAATCCCCGCGTTTATTGCCTCGGGCCTGATCACTGGCATTATTAACCTGCTCAAGCGGCCAGATATTGCCGGTCATCTGGCGCTCGATTACCCCAATGCCCTGGCCCTGCTCGGGGTGTTTGGCGGTGCAGTATTTGCGATCATGAACATTCTGGTTGGCGTTAATGCGGCGCGGGTGTTTGGCGGATCCCTGGCGATGGGCGGCGTGATGGCCGGGATCCTCTCCAGCCCGCAGCTAGCGCAGATCCACCTGTTCGGCGAGGCGCTTCAGCCGGGACGCGGCGGGGTGATTGCCGTGCTGCTGGTGGTGGCGCTGATGTGCTGGGTGGAGAAACGCCTGCGACGGCTATTGCCAGAGTCGGTAGAGCTTATCCTCAATCCGCTGCTTACCACGCTGATTACCGCTACGCTGGCTATCGTCATCCTGCAGCCGCTGGGCGGGGTTATTTCCGATGCGATTGCCCAAGGGGTCAACGTCGCCATCGATCGCGGCGGCTTAGCGGTTGGGGCAGTGCTGGCCGGGCTATTCCTGCCGCTGGTGCTCTCCGGTTTACATCAGGGGCTAGTGCCTATTCACGTCGAGCTGATTCAGTCGCACGGCGTTAATCCGCTGCTGCCAATACTCGCCATGGCCGGCGTCGGGCAGGTCGGTGCGGCCATCGCCGTACTGCTCAAAACCCGTAATTCACGGCTTAAGAAAGTGATCAAAGGCGCATTGCCGGTGGGCATCCTCGGCATCGGTGAACCGCTGATCTTTGGCGTCACGCTGCCGCTGGGGCGACCGTTTATTGCCGCCTGTCTGGGCGGCGCGGTGGGCGGTGCACTACTATGCTACTGGAAGGTGGCAACGGTGATCACCTTCGGCCTCTCCGGCCTGCCTTTGGCGTTGACCATTATCTCCGGTAAAGTACTGCTCTACCTCACCGGCGTGGTGATAACCACGGTGGCCGGTTTTATATTCACCTGGATTATGGGATTCAACGATCCTGAGGAATAATGCATTGAGCCTGAATAGCGATCGACGAGTGGTGTTTTTTGATCTCGACGGCACGTTGCACCAGCAGGATATGTTCGGCAGCTTTATGCGTTTTCTATTGTGGAGAATGCCGCAAAACCTGCTGCTGGTGATCCCGATGCTGCCGGTGATCGGTGTGGGAATGTTGCTTTGCGGGCGCGCCAGGCGCTGGCCGATGAGCCTGCTGCTGTGGTCGATTACCTTCGGTCATCGCGAAGCCGAGCTAAAGGATCTTGAGCTGCGCTTTGTAAACTGGTTTCGACAGAAAGTGGTGGCTTTTCCGGTGGTGCAGCGACGCCTGCGTGAATATCTTGAGCATGATGACGCGCAGGTGTGGCTGATCACCGGCTCGCCCGAGCATTTGGTGCGGCAGGTTTATCACACCTCGCCGTTCCTGCCACGGGTCAGGCTGGTTGGCAGCCGCATTGCGCGTCGCCACGGCGGTTGGGTATTGGCCATGCGCTGTCTGGGTGAGGAGAAAGTCACGCAGCTGGAACAACGTATCGGTTCGCCGTTAAAGCTGTACAGCGGCTACAGCGACAGCAAGCAGGACAATCCGCTGCTGTTTTTCTGCCAGCACCGCTTTCGGGTCAGCAAGCAGGGCGAATTGCAGCAGCTGGAATAATGACTTGCCTCATGCAAGCTAGGCTGCCGGGCATCGCCAGGCATCGATCGGCACGCAGCGGCAGGTCCGTTGAAGCTCCTCCTTAATAAATAGGCTGGCTATACTGTGTCTGCGGGAGCGGGCAGTGTATGATGGCCGCCGTTTTAGAGAGGGTGAGGTTTACGTGACAGAGCAATACAGCGATCAATACTGGATGCAGCATGCCATGGCGCTGGCGGTTAAAGCACAGGATGCGGGCGAGGTGCCGGTTGGCGCAGTGTTGGTGTTGGATAATCAGGCGATCGGCGAGGGGTGGAATCGCTCGATAGGGCATCACGATCCTACCGCGCACGCCGAAATCATGGCGCTGCGCCAGGGCGGGCTGGTGGTGCAAAACTACCGGCTGCTGGATGCGGTGCTCTATGTCACTCTCGAACCCTGCGTGATGTGCGCCGGAGCCATGGTCCATGGCCGCATTAAGCGGCTGGTCTACGGGGCCGCAGACTTGAAAACCGGCGCTGCCGGTTCGCTGCTGGACGTCTTGCGCCATCCGGGCATGAATCATCGTCTGGAGATCACCGCCGGCGTGCTGGCCGAAGCCTGTTCGACCCAGCTCAGCGACTTCTTCCGCCTGCGGCGCAGCCAACAAAAGGCGCTGCGTCAGGCCCAGCGCGAGGCCGCGCAGCATGCTACCGGCTCGCCAGCTTCCGACTCAGCGCCGGACAAATAACCCGCGCGAGGCCGCGCAGCATGCCACCGACTCGCCAGCTTCCAACTCAGCGCCGGAAAAATAGCCCAGCGCGAGGCCGTGCAGCATGCTACCGGCTCGCCAGCTTCCAACTCAGCGCCGGACAAATAACCCGCGCGAGGCCTTAGCTTCCCGCGCTTTTTAGCTCAGCGACGCTGACCGCAGGATAACCGGCACCCAGCTGCAGCTGCAGCGCCGCGGCCTGCGCTTTCTGCTTGTCTTTCTCCATTAAATATCCCACTAGGCTTATCTGATATTTGCGGATGTTCTCGACATAGTTAAACGCCTGAGTGCCGCGCGCATAGCCGTAGGTGGTCTTGCTGTAATAACGTTTCTGATTGAGCATCGGCAGCCGCTGCTTTACATCGACCCAACTGTCCGGATTGCCTTTTTGCGCCAGCGTGATTGCCCGGGCATCCAGCATGTGGCCATAACCCATATTGTAGGCCGCCAGCGCAAACCAAATCTTGTCATCCTCGTTAATGGTAGCCGGTAGCGTATCGACAATATTGTTCAGATACAGCGCACCGCCGCGAATGCTCTCCTCGGTGTCCAGACGATTCTCAACCCCAAGCCCCTGCGCGGTGGCGCGTGTTAGCATCATCATGCCGCGCACGCCGGTAGCCGAGGTGGCATTCGGATCCCAATGAGACTCCTGGTAAGAGATAGCCGCCAGCAGTCGCCAGTCAATCTTACCGGCATATTTTTCAAACAGCGGTTGCAGCGTGCCGAGTTTTTCATCAATGCTATTAAGGAACGCGCGGGTATCGACAAAATCAAAGCCGCCCACGTGGCCGAGATATTTCTCCTCCAGCCTCTCCAGCGTCCCGTCTTCAGAAATTTGGCTATAAAAGTCGAGCATCGCCGCGTACAGGCTGTCGTCGTCCGCCGCCTTGTTAAAATACCAGGTTACCGGCTCGTCATCGGTGGCGTCGAAGGCTACCGCCAGGCGCGGATAAACCCGCTGCAGCAGCGCAACGGTGACAGAATCACCCAAGGTATATTTGAGTTTGCCTTCGGCAACCTGCTGCATCAGCTCGGCCGGAGAATAGCGATGGGTGATGCCCCAGCTGAGATCCGGGAATTTCTTCTTGGCGTCTTCCAGCGTGGTGATATGCGCCGCTCCGGCAGAAATCACCAGATTGCCCTTGATGTCGGCATAGGTTTTAGGGCGCACCGAGCCTTGACGATACAGTACCTGCTGGGAGACGGTGTAGTACTCCGGCCCGGTACGAAACGACTTTAATCGCTCTGGATTGTAGACCAGCCCAGATGCCAGCATATCGGCTTTTTTAGTTTTGAGATCGTCAAACAGGCTCTCAATGTCTTTATGTTGTATCAATACCAGCTTCACGCCGAGATAGTCGGCGAAGCGGCTGGCTAATTCATAATCAAATCCCCGGTCACCGGTGGCGCCGTTAAAAAATGTTTGCGAAGAATCTAGCGTACTCACTCGCAGTTCTCCGCGAGAAAGGATGTTTTGCAGCTGATCGCCAGACCCACGTTGCCAGGGAATACTTGGCCACAGGGCCAGCGCCAGCAACAGGGTGATCAGACCGACAATTAAATAAGTAAACTTTATGCGCTTCAAATAGTTATCTCTCTACCGCGCTATTCTTTTAATCAGATAAAACAGTGCTGAAAAAGGGGGTAACCTCCTGGTGCCGACGCATTTTGCTCAACAAAGCGCCAGTCTGCAACTTTATTCCTGATTGTCCCTGTAAACTATATGGTTAAAGGTATTATTAATATTCCCTGCGCAAACGGTTTCGTCGCGCTCGAGGATTCTCTATAATAGCCCGCGTTTTCCCCCTGTTGCGCCCAATGAAGCACCTACGGTCAGTTGCTTCGAAGACGAGAGATATTTGATTATGGAAATACTGCGTGGTTCGCCCGCTTTGTCGGCTTTTCGCATTAACAAACTGCTTTCCCGTTTTCAGGAAGCCCAGCTTCCGGTAAACGACGTCTACGCCGAATTCGTACACTTCGCCGATGTCAGCGCACCTCTGACAACGGATGAACAAACCAAGTTGCAGCACCTGCTCAAATATGGTCCTTCTCTCGCCGAACATGCTCCCGTTGGCCGCCTGATTCTGGTCACTCCGCGTCCGGGTACAATATCGCCGTGGTCTTCAAAAGCCACTGACATTGCGCATAACTGCGGACTGTCGCAGGTTAATCGCCTCGAGCGCGGTCTGGCGTTTTACGTTCAGGCCCCACAACTGACCGAAGCCCAGTGGCAAACCCTAGGCGCGCTGCTGCATGACCGCATGATGGAAACCGTCTTCACCGACCTTTCCGATGCCGAAAAACTGTTTGCCCAGCAGCAGCCAGCCCCGGTTCAGCACGTAGACCTGCTCGGCGAAGGCCGCGTAGCGCTGGAACAGGCCAACCTTAAACTGGGTCTGGCACTGGCAGAAGATGAAATCGACTACCTGGTCGATGCCTTCACCAATCTGGGTCGCAACCCGACAGACATCGAGCTGTACATGTTCGCGCAGGCTAACTCCGAACACTGTCGCCATAAAATCTTTAACGCCGATTGGGTTATCGATGGCGAAGTTCAGCCGAAATCCCTGTTCAAAATGATTAAAAACACCTTTGAACAGACTCCTGACCACGTGCTGTCTGCCTATAAAGATAACGCCGCGGTAATGGAAGGTTCCAGGGTGGGTCGTTTCTACGCCAACGCCGAGTCTGGGCTCTACGATTTCCATCAGGAAGATGCGCACATCCTGATGAAAGTAGAAACCCATAACCACCCAACCGCCATCTCTCCTTGGCCGGGTGCAGCGACCGGTTCAGGTGGCGAAATTCGTGACGAAGGCGCAACCGGTCGCGGTGCCAAGCCAAAAGCGGGCCTGGTGGGCTTCTCGGTTTCCAACCTGCGAATTCCTGGTTTTGAACAGCCTTGGGAAGAGAACTTCGGCAAACCGGATCGTATTGTGACCGCGCTGGACATTATGACCGACGGTCCTCTGGGTGGTGCAGCCTTCAACAACGAATTTGGTCGTCCTGCGCTTCTGGGTTACTTCCGTACCTATGAAGAGCAGGTCAACAGCCATAATGGACCAGAACTGCGCGGATACCATAAGCCAATCATGCTAGCGGGCGGAATTGGGAATATTCGCGCTGACCACGTGCAGAAAGGTGAAATCACCGTTGGCGCTAAACTGATCGTACTGGGCGGACCGGCCATGAACATCGGTTTGGGCGGCGGTGCAGCCTCTTCTATGGCGTCCGGCCAGTCTGATGCCGATTTGGATTTCGCTTCCGTACAGCGCGACAACCCGGAAATGGAGCGTCGTTGTCAGGAAGTGATCGACCGCTGCTGGCAGTTGGGCGAAGCTAACCCGATCCTGTTCATCCACGACGTGGGCGCGGGCGGTCTGTCTAACGCCATGCCTGAGCTGGTCAGCGACGGCGAGCGCGGTGGGCGCTTCCAACTGCGCGACATCCTCAACGACGAGCCAGGCATGAGCCCGCTTGAAGTCTGGTGTAACGAATCGCAGGAACGTTACGTGATGGCGGTAGCACCGGCCCAGCTTGAGCAGTTCGACGCTATCTGTAAACGCGAGCGCGCTCCTTACGCGGTGATTGGTGAAGCCACCGAAGAGATGCATCTGACGTTACAAGACAGCCACTTCGACAACCAGCCGATCGATATGCCACTCGACGTTCTGCTCGGCAAGACGCCAAAAATGACCCGCGACGTAGAAACTCTGAAAGCGCTGGGTGACTCACTGAACGGTGAAAATATTCAGATTGCCGAGGCGGTGAATCGCATTCTGCATCTGCCGGCCGTGGCTGAAAAAACCTTCCTGATCACTATCGGTGACCGCAGCGTTACCGGCATGGTTGCCCGTGACCAGATGGTGGGCCCGTGGCAGATCCCGGTGGCCGACTGTGCGGTGACTACCGCCAGTCTCGACAGCTATCACGGTGAGGCGATGTCGCTGGGCGAACGTGCGCCAGTGGCCCTGCTGGACTTTGCCGCCTCTGCCCGCCTGGCCGTCGGCGAAGCGCTGACTAACATTGCCGCGACCGAAATCGGCAGCCTCAAGCGCGTTAAGCTTTCTGCCAACTGGATGTCGGCGGCCGGTCACCCGGGCGAAGACGCCGGTCTGTACGCCGCGGTTAAGGCCGTTGGCGAAGAGCTTTGCCCGGCGCTGGGTATCACTATCCCAGTGGGTAAAGACTCGATGTCGATGAAAACTCGCTGGCAGGAAGGCACTGAGCAGCGCGAAATGACGTCTCCGCTGTCGCTGGTGATCACCGCCTTCGCCCGTGTAGAAGACGTTCGCCACACCGTGACGCCAGAATTGCGCACCGACAAGGGCGACAGTTCACTGCTGCTGATTGACCTTGGCGCAGGCCACAACGCGCTCGGTGCGACGGCGCTGGCACAGGTTTATCGCCAGCTGGGCGATACTCCAGCCGACGTGCGTAACGTCGAGCAGCTGGCCGGCTTCTTCAATGCGATGCAGAAACTGGTCTCCGAGCAGAAATTGCTGGCATACCACGACCGTTCAGACGGCGGCCTGCTGGTCACGCTGGCAGAAATGGCCTTTGCTGGTCACTGTGGTCTGACGGTAGATATCGCCGCACTGGGTGATTCTGCGCTGGCAGCGCTGTTTAACGAAGAGCTGGGTGCGGTTATTCAGGTACGTGACGAGCAGCGCGCCGAGGTTGAGCAGATCCTGGCTCAGCACGGTCTGGGCGACTGCAGCCACTTCCTGGGCAGCGTCGATCAGGGCGATCGTTTCGTCATTAAATCGGCTGACAAAGCGGTTTATAGCGAAAGCCGCACCACGCTGCGTACCTGGTGGGCCGAAACCACCTGGCAGATGCAGCGCCTGCGCGACAACCCTGAGTGTGCCGATCAGGAGCACCAGGCTAAGAAAGACAACAACGATCCGGGCCTGAACGTCAATCTGACCTTCGCGCCGGAAGAAGACATCGCCGCGCCATACATTGCGACCGGCGCGCGTCCGAAAGTCGCGGTTCTGCGCGAGCAGGGCGTTAACTCCCACGTCGAGATGGCCGCCGCGTTCCACCGTGCCGGTTTTGATGCGGTAGACGTGCACATGAGCGACCTGCTGGCGGGTCGTCGCGATCTGCAAGACTTCCACACGCTGGTGGCCTGCGGCGGCTTCTCTTACGGCGACGTACTGGGTGCCGGTGAGGGTTGGGCCAAGTCTGTAATGTTTAATGAGCGCGTCCGTGACGAGTTCGAAGACTTCTTCCATCGTCCACAGACCTTGGCGCTGGGCGTGTGTAACGGTTGCCAGATGATGTCGAACCTGAAAGACATTATTCCGGGTTCCGAACACTGGCCGCGTTTCGTGCGTAACGTATCTGACCGCTTCGAGGCGCGTTTCAGCCTGGTAGAAGTGACCGCTAGCCCGTCGCTGCTGTTGCAGGGCATGGCCGGTTCGCGTATGCCAATCGCCGTATCGCACGGTGAAGGCTTCGTTGAAGTACGTGACGCCGTTCACCTGTCGCAGCTGGAGCACGCCAACCTGGTTGCGCTGCGCTTTGTCGATAATAACGGCAACGTAACCGAGAACTATCCGGCGAACCCTAACGGCTCACCGAACGGTATCACGGCGGTCACTAACGAATCAGGCCGCGTCACCATCATGATGCCGCACCCTGAGCGCGTGTTCCGCAGCGTGAGCAACTCGTGGCACCCGGAAAACTGGGGCGAAGACAGCCCTTGGATGCGTATCTTCCGCAACGCCCGTAAACAGCTTGGCTAATTAGTGCCGCCAGGCTGACTCTAGAAAATCCACAGCGCCCAGGCCTGTGGATTTTTTTTACCCAATTTTTATGCCGAACTGATGGATTAACAGCTTGGCGGCAATAGCTATTATTTCCCAGCTAATTGTTTTATCTACCAAAGCCACGGCCAGCGCTTGATTTATGTTCGGCTAAACCCTATCGTTATGCATCTACATACATAACGGTGGCTATCGTGCGTGAATTCTCCAATAAAAATCTGCATCAAAAACTAAAGAATCTCGGTTCCGGGCTATTACTGGCATCAATGACTCTGGGCAGTGCGTCGGCATTGGCGGCGGAAAATATTAATGTGACCTACGCCGGTTCGATGGGCGTGGTGATGGACAAGTATCTCGGACCTACCTTTGCGAAACAGCACGGCTTGAATTATCAGGGGCAGGGTCAGGGCGCCTATGGGATGGCTAACCTGCTAGCCTCGAAGAAAGTGGTCGCTGATGTGTTCGTTTCGATCACTCCGGGTCCGATCGACGTATTGAAGAAAGCCGGTTTAGTCGCGACCTCGGTGCCGGTAGCCAGCACGCGGATGGTGATCGCCTATAATCCAAAGGGCAAATATGCCCAGCAGTTTGCGGCGATAAAGGACAATCAGGCCGGTGCCGAGCCTTGGTGGAAGGTGCTGCAAACGCCAGGTCTGCACTTTGGTCGTACCGATCCGGCCACCGATCCGCAGGGACAGAACATTATTTTCACCCTGCTGCTGGCCGAAAAATACTATCACCAGCCGGATTTGGCTAAAAATGTCCTGGGCGAGATCAATAATCCTAAGCAGGTGCTGGCCGAAGGGGGATTGTTGACGCGCCTGGAGGCCGGGCAGGTCGATGCCGCCTCGGGCTATGAAAGCGCCACCCGCTCGGCAAAACTACCGTATATAATTTTACCGGATGAAATTAACCTCAGTAATCCAGAGATGTCTGCCCAGTGGTACGATACGGTAAGTTTCACCATCAAAGACAGCGCAGGCAAGGATAAAACGCTGCATACTCAACCGCTGGTATTCTATGCGGCAGTATTGAAGAACGCGCCTAACCCGGCGGCGGCCAAACAGTTTATCTCGTTTATGCAGAGCACCGAAGGGCAGAAAATTTTCCAGGAGAATGGCTACGACAAACCTAAGGGCCATGATTATTGAGTAAAATAGCCTAAATAACCGACATATAAGGTAACGCCGGATGATCAGTCTGTGGCTGGCCATTCCGGCCCTGGCCCTGTTAGCTATTCCCTTTATTACGCTCGTTTCCATTACCCCGTGGCGAGGTTTTCATCTCGCCTACGGTGACTGGCACTCGGTCAGCATTTCTTTAGGGCTGAGTGCCGTCTCAATCCCCATTATCGTGCTGCTGGGCATTCCGCTTGCCCTATGGATGGCGCGTAGCCAAAGCCGTTGGCGTTCCTGGGTCGAGGTTGCGGTGATGGTGCCGCTGCTGACGCCGCCGCTGGCGATGGGCATCCTGCTGGTCTCGGTTTATGGTCCCTATGGCAGCGTCGGCGAGGGGCTGTCGAGGCTGGGCGTATCGCTCACCAATAACGCCGGTGCCTTTGTCCTGGCGCAGGTCTACGGCGCATTGCCTTATTTTGTGATGTCGGCACGCGCGGCGTTTGAAGGCGTTCCCGCCGACGTTGAAGAGGCCGGTAAAACGCTGGGTGCCTCGCGCTGGAGTATTCTTACCCGGCTCACCTTACCCATCGCTGGCAGAGGGCTAGCCACCGGTTTAGCGATTGCCTGGGTCAGGGTGATCGGCGAGTTCGGCATTGTGATGGTGTTCTGCTATTTCCCGCAGGGGATCCCGGTCAAACTGTTTATCAACCTGCAAAACGACGGCGTAAACTCGGTTTACACCCTGATGTGGATCCTGCTTATTACCACGCTGCCTTTCCCGCTGTGGTGCTTCTCACGCATGGGTAACCGGAGCAGGGGCAGCAGAGTTCTCACCGAATAGTGATCGAGATCCCCTTCGGACAGCGCGCGATCCTTTATGATCCGTTTCTTTTGTTTTAATTAGCCTTAAACCGTTATAAACAATAAGAACTTATTCATTACCTCTGGAGCCGCCCGTGAAAAGAACCTGCCGTTTTGCCCTGTTAACCACGCTGGCCTGCGTCATATCGACCTCTCTGCCTGCCGTGGCTGCCGATAACAACCTCGAGCTGGAGCAGGTGCTTATCTTCAGTCGTCACAGCATTCGTGCCCCGTTAGCTAACTATAACAACGCGCTTGGCAATGCGACTCCCCGCGCCTGGCCGCAGTGGAGCACCGAGGGCGGCCTGCTGACGCCAAAAGGCGGCCAGGTCGAGGAGCACGTCGGCCAGTATTATCGCCTGTGGCTGGCGCAAACCGGGCTGCTCTCGGCAAAAAGCTGCCCGCAGGCTGGTGAGGTATTTACCTATGCTAATAGCCTGCCGCGCACTATCGACACCGCGAAGCATTTCCTTACCGGCGCGTTCCCCGGCTGTGACTTACCGGTGGTTAATCGCGTCGAGGTCGGCAAAATGGACCCGGTGTTTAACCCGATCGTCAGCGCAGAGGTTAGCGATAAATTCAATCAGGATGCGATCGCCGCCACTGACAAATCTGCCGGCGAGGGCGGGTTAGACGGCATGAACAGGCGCCTGAAAGCGAATTATGCGCTGGTAGAAAAGGTGCTTAACTATCGGCACGGTAAATCCTGTCAGCAGGATAAAGTCTGCGATTTGGCTTCTCAGCCATCGAAACTGGTGCTCAGTCAGGGTAAAGAGCCGGGGATTTCGGGTCCGCTCGGCCTGGGCACCGGCATCAGCGATGCCTTTATGCTGCAATATTATGAAGGACTGCCGGAAAAAGACGTTGCCTGGGGACAGATCAAAACGCCGCAACAGTGGCGACAGGTCGAGGAGTTCAAAAATGCCGCTCAGAAAGCCCTGTTCAGTTCTCCGCAGGTCGCTTATAGCACGGCGGGCACCACCTTGCAGTTTATCTCCGGCGTATTTGACGCCTCACAGGCGAAAACTGCCGACCAACAGGCGGCGCAAAAGGCGCGAGTGACGCTGATGGTGGGCCATGATTCGAATATTGCGGCCTTTGTCTCGGCGCTAAAAATTAAGGATTTCACTCTGCCGGGCCAGTACGAGCGTACGCCGATCGCGGGAGCGGTTGTGTTTCAGCGCTGGCATGACAAAAAAGCCAATAAAGATCTGATCAAGATCGAGTACGTTTACCCCACCGCGAAACAAATCCGCAACAATAGCACGTATAGCTTAAATAAACCGCTGCAGCGCGTCGTTTTACAATCAGATGGTTGTCCTGTTGATAGTAAAGGATTTTGTTCAGCGGAGAACTTTAACAAACTGCTGTTGAAAGGCGTTAAAAGCTGATTTTTAGAATGAGGAAATCGTTTTGATCTTATTTGATTACATTTAAGTAGCGGATTTGTGAATAAATCGTTCTACAATGGTTGCCAGTACCACCCCAGAATAAAGAAAGACTCTCTCTGATAGACCAGTTTGTTCTGCCCGCACAGCGTGTGGGCTTTTTTTTTGTCTGCCGATCCGCTCTCGCCATTTGAACGCTCGCGGAATATACGCACAATCGAGCGGCGTATATTCTGCGCTGGCAACATTGTTAGTGCGTTTCGATCGGGTAATTTTCGTTGATATCGCCCCATTCCGCCCACGAGCCGTCGTAGATCAGCACGTCTTCAGCGCCGATTAGATGCAGGCCAAAAAGCAGGGCGGCGGCGGTTACGCCCGAGCCGCAGCTGGCAATAGTGGGTTCGCTAATACTCACCCCTAAGCGGTCGAAGGTCTGTTTTAGCTCGGCAGCCGACTTTATCTGTCCGTTCTGCGTCAGCTCGGTAAACGGCACTGAGAGGCTGCCGGGAATATGACCGCCGTGCAGTCCCGGACGTGGTTCAGGCTGCTCGCCCTTGAAACGCCCCAGTGAGCGGGCATCGATGATTTGAATTTTTCCCAGCGACTGCTTAACCTGCGCCGCGGTAACAATTGCCTCACGCTCAAGCCTGGCGTAGAAGGCGGCCGGCTTCAGCCTATTTTCGCCACTTTCGGTGCTTTTACCTTCTTTAACCCAGGCGTTGAGTCCGCCGTCTAAAATGCGCACCTGAGTCGCACCAAAGCGGGTTAGCATCCACCACACGCGCGGGGCGCTAAACAAGTCGCCCTCATCATAGAGCACGATACGGCTGTCATTGCTAATCCCGCGTTCACTCATAGACTGGCTGAACGCTTCGGCGGTGGGCATCATGTGCGGCAGGCCGGTGCTGCAGTCCGAGATGTCATCAACCTCGATGTAAATGGCGCCCGGAATATGTGCTGCCTGATATTTACCAAAAAAATCAATCGGTGGCGTAATCCCCGGTTTGGACTTACGGCAGTCGATGACGATCAGACCTGGCTCGTCGAGATGAGCGGCCAGCCAGTCGGTTGAAACGATAGATGAACTCATTATTTCCGCATCCTTTCATAAAGGGGTGAGGGTGGAGACCAGCCTGGGGGGTAAATCGCCTGGGATCAGCGAATAAACCCAGGCGTCTTCAGGCACGTCCTGATAATACAATCGGTTACGGTGACAACCTTCGTCGACCGCCCCTGATTTTTCCGCCACGCGACGGCTGCGCACGTTTCTGGCCAGGGCGACAATTTCCAGACGCGTCAGGCCAAGCTCTTGAAAGGCGAAGCGCGCAATGGCTTTTACGGCGGTCACCGCCAGCGAACGGCCGGTAAAATCGCTGCGTATCCAATAGCCTATATTGGCCGTTTTATATTCCTGAACAATACGGTTTAGGGCGATGGAGCCAATTATTTTGCCGCTGGCGACGTCGAACAGGCAAAAGCGATATTCCAGCCCGCGCTGCCGTTTAACATAGGATTCGATCAGATAAGCGCGGCTGTCGTCCAGGCTGTAGTCCGCGGCACACCAGCTTTCCCAGGCTGAAATTTCAGCCAATGATGCCTGAATCGCCTCAAAGTGCAGCGGGGCATCCAGCTCGGTAGGAACGCGAATTTCCAGTTCCCGATCCTGATAGATCAGACGGCTTGTCATGGGGGTTCTCCTGGTGACCGATTTCCTCTGCGGGATATTCAGACTCACATATTCATCAACACAATGTCAATCAGGGGCGCACAGGCCTCTAACTCTGTTCTAAATCAAACGGTTGCTCAACCAGCATCACCAGTTTTAATTCAGCGTTTCCCGACGGGAAAAAAGTCTGCTGGCGGTAGCGCGTCAGGCCGTTGTCAGGATGCATGAACAGCCGTTCGCCGCCTTCTCGTGCCAGGACTTCCTGCTGCGCCCACCACTGATTAAACACTTTGCTCTCATCGCAGAGGTTCAATACCAGCTGACGGATAGCTTCAGAGTGCGCAAAATGGCTGGTTTCGGCACGAAACTCGGCCACGATGCGCTTGGCCCGCGCGTCCCAGTCAACCAGCAGCGTGCGGGCCAGCGGATGTAAAAACATGAAGCGCAGCAGATTGGGCTGCGCGTCCTGCTCCAGCCAGCCGTGAAATAGTCGCCCGCTTTGGGTATTCCATGCCAGCATGTTCCAACAGCTGTCGAGCAAATAGCCGGGACAGCCCAGTTGGTGAACGCACTGGGTCAGGTGCCGATCGGGACTGATGGCCGGTGACGGCGCATGAGGATCTTTCATCCCCGCCAGGCTAAACAGGTAATCCTGTTCGGCCGGTTGCAGGCGCAGCGCCTCAGAAAGTCGTCCTAAGGTCGCCGCCGAAATAGAGACCTCACGACCCTGCTCAATCCAGGTGTACCAGGTGGTGCTGATACCGCCAATCTGTGCCAGCTCCTCGCGGCGAAGCCCGCTGGTGCGCCGACGGCCCGAGTGCGGCAGTCCAACCATTTCAGGCGTGGTTCTCTCACGGCGCGCGCGCAGAAAGGCGCCTAACGCTTTGGGGCCGGTTAAAGGATCGGTAGTGGACATTCTGGCACTCACTCGATTAACGGGGGATTCAATAGTACTAGTATAAATGCTCATATTGTACCCGTATATAACCCGGTATACAGTGATGTTCAGTTCCCCCCACATTGATAAAGGAAATTCAAAATGGAACATAAAAATAGCCATGCCCAAAGCGTCAGCCATCAGTTCAGCCCGAACGCCAGCAACTATTTAACCAGCGCGGTGCATGCGCAGGGTGCCGATCTGATAAAACTGGCGGCGCTGCTGGAGTCTTATCCGCAGGCGGTGGTGGTAGATTTAGGCTGTGGGGCAGGGCATGCAAGCTTTCACGCGGCAAAATCGGTGAAAAAAGTCGTGGCCTATGACTTATCCGCCGAGATGTTGGCGGTAGTGAGGCAGGCCGCGGCCGATAAGCAGTTAACTAATATTGAAACCGAGCAGGGCTATGCCGAATCCTTGCCATTTGCCGATGAAAGCGTGGAGGTAGTGATCAGCCGTTATTCCGCCCATCACTGGCATGACGTCGGTCAGGCACTGCGCGAGGTTCGCCGTATTTTAAAGCCGGGTGGCAAGGTCATCATGATGGATATCGCTTCGCCGGGGCATCCGGTGCTGGACGTGCATTTACAGACCATCGAAAAACTGCGCGATACCTCGCACGTCAGAAACTACTCCACCGGCGAGTGGCTACAGAAGTTTAACGAGGCGGGATTACGCATCGAAGAACTGAGCAGCGGAAAACTGCAACTGGAGTTCGCTAGCTGGGTTGCGCGCCTGAAAACGCCCGAGCATTTTGTGGTCGCTATTCGCGAGCTGCAAAAAGTGTCGTCCCATGAGATAAGCCAGTATTTTGCTATTCAGGCTGACGGCACTTTCGACACTGATACGGTGTTTATCGAGGCGAAGAAAATCTAATCGCGGTAGAGACGATTAAAAAAGCAAAACGGGCCCTGAATGGCCCGTTTGTTGTTGTGCTGGTTGACGCGTTAACTGGCGATGGTCATGGCATTATTTTTTCTTGAACAGCCTACCGCCGAGCGCCACTACCGCCAGTACCAGGGCGCCGACCACCGCACCGACCAGCAGATCCGTTGCGCCAGTGATCAACGAGTTGACCCAACCCTGGTGTCCCGCGGTCAGCCTCTCTTGCAGGTGATGCATAAACGGCAGGCCATGGCTGATAATGCTGCCACCGACCAGGAACATGGCGAAGGTGCCCACAACCGACAGCGTTTTCATTAACCAGGGCGCGGCGTTAACTATGCCGCCACCGAATCCGCGCACCGCGCGCATGAAACCGCTATCGCCCTGCAGCTTGCTCAGATATAGCCCGGCATCGTCGATTTTGACGATAGCGGCGACCAGCCCGTAGACGCCCAAGGTCATGACGATGGCGATGGCCACCATTACCATGACCTGATCGAGAAATGGCGCCGATGACACGGTGCCCAGTGAAATCACGATAATTTCGGCGGAAAGGATAAAATCGGTGCGCACTGCACCCTTAACTTTCTCTTTTTCCAGCTTGGCGATATCTTCGGGCGATGAGTTCTCGGCTTTTGATTTAGCCTTTTCTTGCTGTTGTGCGGCGGGATCATCAGGCATCAGCTTATGGGCTACCTTTTCAAAGCCCTCATAGCAAAGATAGGCACCGCCCACCATCAATAACGGCGTGATAGCCCACGGGGCAAAGGCGCTAATTAACAGCGCCAGCGGCACCAGGATGGCCTTGTTGAGCAGTGAGCCCTTGGCGACCGACCAGACGATAGGCAGCTCGCGGTCAGCCCTGACGCCCGAAACCTGCTGCGCATTCAGCGCCAGGTCATCTCCCAAAACGCTGGCAGTCTTCTTGGCGGCGACTTTACTCATCGCCGCGACGTCGTCAAGAATAGAGGCAATATCATCGATTAATGCTAACAGGCTGGTTCCGGCCATAACGTTCCCTTGGGTAAAGTGAATTTGATTATAAGTTTATTGTTTTAAAACAAGCATAACAGCGTTTGCTATCGGGCATCGATTTGTGCGAGTCTGTCACGCTAGTGTAGTGCACTTTTGCAAATACTCTTCTTTGACCCTTTTGGCGACAGTCGTTGTGCACCATAAAAGCCCCTTTTATTTACATTCCCTGCGCATTTTAGATTTATGTCATGTTTGATAATGTTATCTCCTTTATTTCGTCATAAACCTTAATCTTCTTTACTCCTCAATTACGCCGGCGTTCGTTTAATGGTCAATAATTAATAGATGGACAGGGCAAATCGCAGCTCTGCTGATGATCTATTAACCTAATATTAATGCAATAAATGACTAATTATAAGGCGTATACCATGAAACTATTACCTCTGTTTGCAGCAGCATTGATTAGCACCGCTTCTTTTTCTAGCTTAGCCGCCAGCGAAATTAGTGAGGCTCAGGTACAGACGCACAATTATCAATCCTTGGGCGTCGTTGACGTTCGTCAGGATAATACTGCGGAATTTAATCTAAAAGCTGCGGTGAATGAAAAGGCCGCTCAGCAAGGAGCGACTCACTATCGCGTTATAGGTGTGAGTACGCCGGGAGATTCCAGTCTGACCCGCGCCAGCGTAGAGCTTTATCGCTAACCGACCGAGCTCAGCCTACCGTGCCGAGTGTGGGACCCCTTAACAGGAGGCTGCGCCAACCGCCTCCTGTTAAGGGGTTCGTTGTTGGTTGCGTATTGCGTCAGACTCTCCGTTCCATTGGTTATGTTATTCTCTGTGCCGCACTCCATTGTTTTACCGCGTCAGCAAAATTCAAAAACTCTTACACTGTTGTTTAAAATTCCGCTATATTTTTAGAGTCAATTCAACGCCCGTTCCGCTATTTCTCGCCTTGGCCCGTTTTTAGACGGTTTCTACACTGAGCCCTTTAAAATGATTATGGCTATTGCCGTTATTCTTTATTGATCTGTAGCCTGTCTGTTTTAATAATTAAGAGGTTTCTCATAGTGGATCAATAATTAAAGGCTTTTTGAAGATTTCGCACATAAATAATTATTCCTTAAGAATTTTTTGGTTTGATGGGGGTCTACTTCTTCAAGGGGGGTTATCAATATGCTGAATACGACAAGACTCACTATCAACGCGACGAGACTCACTATCAAAAATCAATTTTCCTACTTGCAAAAATTTATCTCATCACCGCGTACCTTTGGGACGCTTATGCCATCATCACCCTGGTTGTGTAAGGCAATGGTCAGTCAGGTGGATTGGACCAAAACGCTCAAGGTGGCAGAGTTCGGTGCAGCGGACGGCGTGCTGACAAAACGCATTCTCGATCGAATGCGCGCGGATGCGCAACTACAGGCTTTTGAGATCCAGCCCAGCTTTATTCATCAGTTGAATACTATCGACGATCGCCGCTTGCAGGTAATGGGTCACTCCGCGGAGCATCTGGAAGGCGATTTTGACACCATTTTCTGTTGTCTTCCTTTATTGTCGATACCGACCCGCATCAGCATGAAGATTTTGCAACGCGCGCAGCAGCGCCTTAAAGAGAATGACGGTACGCTGATTCTTTTCCAGTACAGCCAGCTATCGGAGAAGATGCTGTCGCGCTATTTCACCTGGAAAAAAATTCGTGTAGTAAAAAACTTTCCACCCGCTTTGGTCTATGTATGTAAGCCATTATAAATTAAAGAGTGTTGGTGTAATTAATTATTTACACTTTGTTTACAGGGATTGCCAATTAATTTTTTATCGGTATGATGCCCAGCAGGTTAAAAGATGTCCCAGGCACATAAGGATAGCGGTAATGACGCAACCCATTTTCATGATCGGCGCACGCGGCGCAGGTAAAACTACGGTCGGCAGGGCTCTCGCTCAGGCGTTGGGCTATAACTTTGTCGATACGGATATTTATTTGCTGCAAACCTCCCAGCTTAGCGTTGCGGAGATCGTGGCTCGTGAGGGTTGGTTAGGCTTCCGTCGTCGTGAAACTCAGGCGCTGCAGAATGTCAGCGCGCCTAATACCGTGGTGGCCACCGGCGGTGGGGTGATCCTTGCCGAAGAGAATCGTCAGTTTATGCGCACTAAGGGCCAGGTAATTTATTTACGCTCACCGGCCAGCACGCTAGCGCATCGTCTAGAAGATGCACCGCTGGAAGATCAGCGCCCAACGCTCACCGGCCGGCCAATTAACGAAGAAATCTCTCAGGTATTACTCGAGCGTGAAGCTTTATACCAGGCTGCGGCCCATTTCGTTTTAGACGGCACCCATCAGCCTGCGGTCATTGTCGAAGACATCCTGGATGCGCTGGCCCTGCAAATCGCCCGTTAAGCTCTGCTTTTAGGAGGCTTCCGAGCCTCCTGCTCCCGCAATAACCCCAGGTTGTCTATACTTAGAGGACATGAGTCATTACAGGAGTTTCTTATGCCGTCAAAACCACCCTATCCACGCACTGCCGAAATCATCACGGTTGAGAAAGGCTTGCCCGGTCAGACTGAGACCTGGTATGAGCTTCGTGCCGATCATCCAAAGCCTTACACACTGATTAGCGAGCATAAAACTAAGCAGGAGGCTGAGGATTCAAAACGCCGTTATGAAGACGATAGCATCAGCTAACCCTACAGCACTGTCAGCAATAACACCGGCAGTGCTAGGTTAACAGCCTCCTATACCTGCGCCTTAACGTTTATCCCTCACCAAAGCCCCAGTCGATTGAAATACTCTGCTAAAAAATAGCGTTTTAAGCTGTCTGCGTCCCAAACGAAGACATTTTATGCTCGTTATTTGTTTTTCCTTAAGCTAAATTCCCTGCAATGCCGCAGTGCAAAAAATCATCCACTGGCTCGGGTCGCCTGTTAAAAAATAAACAACTTGACGATAAAAGGGTTCAGCATTAGTTTTTTATTATCTTAACCAGGAACTAAGTTCCTAATAGTGGAACTACTCCGTGACGACATTAGAAAATGCTTCTGCCGTGCTTAAGCTTTTTGCACAAAAGGGGATTAGGCAGGGCCATCCCGGTCTCTCCTTCAGCGATGTTGTCGAGCAGCTAAGTTTGCCAAAAAGCACGGTCTCGCGCCTGCTGATGACCATGGAAACGCAGGGGCTGCTGGAGCGAGATCCTGAAACTCGCCTTTACAAGATAGGGCAACTGTTGCTGGCGGTGAGCAGTCATTACCTGTCAACGCCGTTAGTTGATGCCTGCTCGCCGTATATTGCGCAGCTGAGTAAGCAGACCCAGTGCACCGGCTATATTTCGATGCTCGAGGACAGGAACATTATGGTGATGCGCATGTTCCCCGGCCGCACCTATTTGCAGGTGGTTACGCCAGCCGGCAGTTTATTACCGGCGGCTGAGACGGCGATTGGCCGGGCGATTTTAGCCAGATATACCGATCGTGAAGTCACAGAGCGTTATAAGGACGGGTATCGCGTTAATTCACCTAATTCGCCGCAAAGTCTGCAACAATTGTTGACCTGCCTGGCGGAAATTCGTCAAAGCGGTTGGTCAGCGGCTAATAACGAAACTTTGCAGGGAATCAGCACGCTGGCAACCAGCGTTGCCAATAAGCATCGGAATGAAACGGTGGGGATCTGTTTGTCATTCCCTTCTCCACACGAGGGTGGCGATTTGCCTGCCGGAATACGCGAGGGGATTATGGCGGTAACGCGACAGATTGCGCAAAAACTCGGTGATGAATATTGGCAATAGACCAATAACGGACCGACATCAGTGAAACAGGGTATTTTCGCCAACATCAGGGGATTTTATGACAGGCAACACCGGCAGTGATAATAACGTGACGGACGGCAGTTATAATCCGCTAAAAGAAATCGGCACGCTGGCACTCATGGTTCTGCTTTCCATTCTGGGCGCAATTATTGGCGTCCAGCTGATCACCACACTGGGCGTCACGCCGAATACTTCCATTATCGGCGCGCTGTTCGCCATGCTATTGGCGCGCATACCGCTGAAAGCGTTTCAACGCTATCGGTCTATTCATACGCAGAATCTGGCACAGACGGTGATTTCCTCGGCCACTTTTGGCGCGGCCAACAGTTTGCTCATGCCTATCGCCATCCCTTACGTGATGGGTCAGCCGCAGCTGATCCTGCCGATGTTTTCCGGTGTGTCGGTCGCTATGCTGCTCGACGCCTATCTGCTTTACCGCATGTTCGATACTAAAGTGTTCCCGGCGAGTAATGCCTGGCCACCGGGCGTGGCGGCGGCCGAGGCTATTAAGGCCGGTGACAAGGGAGGCCGTCAGGCGTGGTTGCTGGTGGTCGGCGTAGTTATCGGTCTCGGCGGCGCGATGCTTAAGATCCCGATGGCGGCCTTTGGTACCGCCTTTATCGGTAATATCTGGGCGCTGGGCATGTTTGGCATCGGTTTATTGATCCGTGCCTACGCGCAACCGATTGCTGGAATCGATATCAATGCGCTGTACATCCCGCACGGCATGATGGTTGGCGCAGGGCTGGTATCGCTGTTCCAGGTGATTCAGGTGATCCGCAGCACGGGTGCCGATGCAAAAACCACCTTTACCCAATCGGGTGTCGAGGTGCGAAAGGCGCTGGGGCTGGGCGCATTGGGCTATATTGCGATTGCCGCCGCGTTGGCGCTGGCAGGCGGCATTTATAGCGAAATGTCGGTCACCACGCTTGTTTGCTTTATCGCCTATGCGGCATTTGCCGCCTTCTTCCACGAGCTGATTGTAGGCATAGCGGCGATGCATTCTGGCTGGTTCCCGGCCTTTGCCGTCGCGCTGATCACCCTGATTATTGGTATTCTTATCGGCTTCCCGCCGGTGGCGCTGTGTATTCTGACCGGCTTTACCGCCGCGACCGGACCAGCGTTTGCCGATATGGGCTTCGACCTGAAAGCCGGCTTTATTCTGCGCGGCTATGGTAAGGACTTACAGGTCGAACTGGCCGGGCGTCGCATCCAGCTTTTTGCCGCGCTGATCGCCTTTATCGTGGCGATCCCGGTGGTGTGGTTTGCCCACATCGGCTATTTCGCACAGGACTTAGTGCCGCCGGTGGCGCGCGTTTACGCTAAAACTATCCAGGCCGGCGCGCAGCCGGGCATTGCCCACAGCCTGCTTATCTGGGCGATCCCCGGTGCCCTGATCCAGCTTATTGGCGGACCAAAGCGCCAGCTTGGCGTGCTGCTGGCCACCGGTTTACTGATTAACAGCGTGATGGCCGGATATGCCGTGGTGCTGGGCATTGTGCTGCGTATCCTGATTATTCGCATCTGGGGTGAAAAGGGCCGTACGCCGATGGAAATTCTGGCCGCCGGGTTTATCGCCGGTGATGCGCTGTACAGCTTCTTTAGCTCGATTTTTACCAGTAAAACCAAATAACCAGACGATTATTGCGTCAACACCAGGGTTCTCGCGAGCCATATAAATAAGACGGCTTTTAAAGAAAGTCGATTATCCGCGGTTGTTTTTGCCTTTGCGCCCCGTGCGTCAATCGCGCCGATTTAGAGGAAAATGTCATGAGTTTGCTACAGACCCTAACGGTATTTGAATTGATCGATAACGCCCACGTCAGCGGTCAGGACGTGGTAAACCTGTTTGCCGACTATGCGGGCATCACCGCCAGCACTCACCGCGTCAGCGGCAGCAAGGGGGCGACCGATTTCGTGCATATCACTATTCCAGGCAGCGCCGGTAAAAGCCGCGGCGGCGAAGCACCAACGCTGGGAATTATTGGCCGTCTGGGCGGAATTGGCGCCCGCCCAACGCGTATTGGCGTAGTCTCAGACGCCGACGGTGCGATTGCGGCCATCAGCAGCGCGCTCAAGCTGGCCGAGATGCAGCGTAAAGGCGATATTCTGGCGGGTGACGTGATTATCACCACCCATATTTGCCCTAATGCTCCGACGCGCCCGCACGATCCGGTCGATTTTATGGATTCGCCGATCGACGACGTCACCATGAATGACAATGAAGTGGTTGAGGGGGTGGATGCGATCCTGTCGATCGATACCACTAAAGGTAACCGTATCATCAACCATAAGGGTTATGCGCTGTCGCCGACGGTGAAAGAGGGTTACATCCTGCGGGTGTCGGAAGATCTGCTGCGTATTATGGAAATGACCAGCGGTCGTCCGGCGGTGACATTCCCAATCACTACCCAGGACATCACGCCTTACGGCAACGGTGTGCATCACTTGAACAGCATTTTGCAGCCTTCTACCGCAACGACCGTTCCGGTGGTTGGCGTAGCGATTACCGCCGAGTCTGTGGTTCCTGGCTGCGGTACCGGTGCCAGCCATGAGACCGATATCGCGCTGACGGTGAAGTTTGCCGTTGAAGTGGCTAAAGAATTTGGGCGCGGCAGCTGTCACTTCTACGATGCCGAAGAATATCAGCTGTTGCTGTCACTTTATGGCAGCCTGCGTCACCTGCAACGTCGAGACTAAACCATGCTCACCTCCTTCGCTACGCTGACCATCGGCCAGGCACCGCGCAACGATATTATGCCGCTGCTGGATAAATACCTGCCCGGCGATCGGGTGACTCATACCGGCCTGCTGGACGGGCTGAGTCGCCAACAAATCGAGCAGCGTTTCGCTCCCGACGAGGGCGAGGACGTACTGGTGACACGCCTGCTGGACGGAACGCAGGTTAAGCTGGCCTCGTCTCGCGTCGAGCCGGCGTTGCAGTTGAAGATCGACTGGCTGGAAAGCCAGGGATGCGAAACCATTCTGCTGCTGTGCACCGGCGAGTTTCACCATCTCAAGGCCAAAAATGCGCTGTTGCTCGAGCCGGATCGCATCATTCCGCCGTTAATTAATGGCATCGTTGGCTCACATCAGATTGGCGTCGTGGTGCCGGTTATCGAGCAGATTGAGCATCAGGCAGGCAAGTGGCTTAAACTGGTTAAACCGCCGTGCTACGCCACGGCCAGCCCCTATCAAGCCGATGAGCCAACCCTGATAGAGGCAGCTTTGTCTTTGAAACAGCAGGGCGCGCAGGTGGTATTACTCGACTGTATTGGCTATCAACGCCGCCACGCCGACATCATTCAGCAGCACATCAATGTCCCGGTGCTGCTGTCAAACGCGCTGGTGGTAAAACTGGCCGCCGAGCTGCTGATGTAACCTCTGTCCTGGTGGTGGAGTTTACTTAGAAATTTCAGTTGCTTTTGCCCCCATCCTAGCCTTCCCACGTTGGAGAAGGAACCGTTCTTAGCGACGACTTAGCATCACCTAGTTCTATGAAAATACTGAATTTATCCCCTCACCCACGGCGTGGGGGAGGGCTAGGGTGGGGGAGCTGGCATCTCATACTTCTTCGTCCGAATGGGGGAGCCAGCATCTCATACTTCTTAAATCAATGTTCCAGCGTCGCACCTGCGCCCTCTAAAATCAATCGGTCCGTATGCGCTTTGCGGGCCGTATCGAGAGACGCTAATCCGACGATAAAAATCAGTGACAGAAGCTCGCCTCTACCCATAATATGGGGCTTCTGTATTTTTGAATATTTATCGCGAAGGACCAATCTTTATGTTGAAAAATAATGAGTATTTCGAAGGCAAAGTTAAGTCGATTGGTTTCGACAGCGACAGTCTTGGTGCGCTAAGCGTGGGAGTGATGGTTAAGGGTGAATACACCTTTGGAACGGGCAAGCCGGAAGAGATGACCGTGGTTAGCGGTTCATTGACCGTCCTGCTGCCGGGTTCTGACGGCTGGCAAACCTTCAACGCCGGTGAGACCTTCTACGTGCCGGGCAACAGCGAATTCAATCTGCAGGTGCCGGAAACCAGCTCTTATCTGTGCAAGTACCTGTCTAAGTAATTCTTGCAGTTGAGTTGCAGGTGTTGCGCGCATAACGCAACACCTTAAACATCGGCTATTTCTTAACGTCAGCTATTTCTTAACGTCGGCAACTTATTAACGTAGACCACGACTTAACGTCGGCAACATCGTCAACTCGGCTGCTTCTTACTGGCAGACGAGATCTTAACGCTGAGCTTCGCCGCCTAGTGCTTCAATCAAATTATTGATCAACGCTGCCAGCTCGCCGGTCATCAACATAAAATCTGCATCAAAACGCGCCGCAAAGTCTTCGCGATCGATATCGTCGTTCTGTTCACGGATCAGGTCGGAGAATTTCAGACGCTTAATGCTGCCGTCGTCGGCCAATACCACCTGAATACGCTCTTGCCAGTCAACCGCCAGCTTGGTCACCAGCTTGCCGTTTTCGATATGATTAGCAATTTCGTCGCTGACTAGCGCCTGCTTCTTGCAGCGGATCACGCCGCCTTCTTCGAGAATTGCCTTGAGTTCGGCCTCGTCCTGCAGCGCGAAACCGGCAGGAGGTTCACCGGAGCGTACCCATTCGGTCAGGGTCAGCTCGATCGGGCTTTCCATGGTTAATGGCACCACAGGCAGCGAGCCGAGGCTCTTACGCAGCAGCGCCAGCATGTCTTCGGCTTTTTTCGCGCTACCGGCATCGACCATAATCAGGCCGTTAACGGTATCGATCCACATAAAGGTCTGGCTGAAACGACTGAAGGCGCGCGGCATCAGGGTATGCAGCACTTCGTCTTTCAACGAGTCTTTCTCAGTCTTTTTCAGCTTGCGGTGCTGTTCGCCTTCAATCTGGTCGACCTTGGCATTCAGCTCTTGCTTGACCACCGATGAAGGCAGGATTTTTGCTTCGGTGCGCGCGCAGATAAGGATCTGGCCGCCGCTGCTGTGAGTCAGCGCATCGCCGCCCTGGGAGCCCAGCGGTGAAACCCAGCCGGTTTTCGCCATATCCTGGCTGCCGCACGGGGTAAAGGTGAACAGACTCAGCTGTTTTTCCATCTCGTCAGCAGACAGTGAGATTTCACGGCTTAGGCGGTAAACCAGTAAATTTTTAAACCATAACATGATGTTATCCCTGTCTCGTCACGCACACGGCGTGCAAATAAATGGTAAGCAGGGCGGCATGATAACCAATTGAGCGGCGTCAGTCCTTAAGAAAAGTGCGCTTGTGCATTCGCGGCCTTTTCGGAGCGCTTAACCCTCTAATGCAGCAATAATGTTATAAACTTAATAGATAAAAATAACCGGCAATGGAGAGACCCGTGCGTATTGGAATTGATCTTGGTGGCACAAAAATTGAAGTAATCGCTTTGTCAGAAGAGGGGCATGAGCTGTTTCGCAAGCGCGTAGACACGCCGCGCAACGATTATCAAAAAACTCTCAAGGCGATCGAAGGCTTGATCCACGATGCGGAGAAGGAAACCGGCCACCGTGGCAGCGTCGGTCTGGGCATTCCCGGTACGCTATCGCCATTTACCGGCAAAGTAAAAAACGCCAACTCGGTGTGGCTGAATGGTCAAAAACTCGATGAAGACCTGGCGCTGCTTTTGGGCCGAGAGGTGCGTATCGCCAACGATGCTAACTGCCTGGCGGTATCTGAAGCCACCGATGGCGCAGGCGCGGGCAAGAAAACGGTGTTTGCGGTGATCATTGGCACCGGCTGCGGTTCTGGCATCGCCATCCACGGTGAGGCTCACGCTGGCGGTAACGGCATCGCCGGTGAGTGGGGACATAATCCACTGCCGTGGCAGGACGAGGATGAAGTCCGCTTTCAGCAAGAAGTGCCGTGCTATTGCGGCAAAGCGGGCTGCGTCGAGACTTATGTGTCCGGCACCGGCTTTATGGAAGACTATTTCCGTCTCTCAGGGCAAAGGTTAAAAGGCCCGGAGATCATCGATCTGGTGGATCAGGACGATCCGATCGCCGAGCTGGCGCTGGGCCGCTACGAGCGCAGGCTGGCCAAGGCGCTAGCGGTGGTGATCAACACCCTCGATCCCGACGTCATCGTGCTGGGCGGCGGCATGAGCAATGTCGATCGGCTGTATAACACGCTGCCATTGATGATTAAGCAGTGGGTATTTGGCGGCGAGTGTGAAACGCCGATCCTCAAAGCCAAACACGGCGACTCCAGCGGGGTGCGCGGCGCGGCCTGGCTGTGGTCAGCGGATCGCTTCTCGCTGTAAACTGCAATTCTTAACAAAAAAAGGCCTGCATAAACCGCAGGCCTTGGTTTTTTTAACCGGCAATCTTATTCGCCGGACAACATCGCATCCGGTGCCGCAGCCTGACGCTGTGATTTAGTGGCGCTAAAGTAAAGGTAAGCCACCAGCATAAACACCACGAATATTCCGGCAATTTCCAGGTTGAACCACACCATGGCAACCAGGCATACCCCCGCCAGCACCAGCGCAATCCCCGGCACAATCGGATAACCGGGCGCACGGAAGCTGCGATCCAGCTCAGGTGCGGTGCGGCGTAACCTAAACAGGCTCAGCATGCTCATGATATACATCACTATTGCGCCAAATACCGCCATGGTGATCATCGCTGCGGTCAACGACATGCCCTGCAGATTAATTACCCCATCACTGAAAATTGCGGCAATGCCGATCGCTCCGCCAAGAAGGATCGCCCGATGCGGAGTCTGGAAGCGCGACAGTTTTGCCAGACCGGACGGCAGATAACCGGCACGAGCCAGAGCAAAGAACTGGCGCGAATAGCCGAGAATAATTCCGTGGAAGCTGGCCACCAGGCCGAACAGGCCAATCCACACCAGCATGTGCATCCAGCCTGAATGCTCGCCGACCACCATTTTCATCGCCTGAGGCAGCGGATCGTTGATGTTCGACAGCTTGCTCCAGTCACCGGCTCCACCGGCCATGATCATCACCCCGATCGCCAGCACCACCAGCGTCAGGATCCCGCTCACGTAGGCTTTAGGAATGGTGCGTTTCGGATCCTTGGCTTCCTCTGCGGCCATCGCGGCCCCTTCGATCGCCAGGAAGAACCAGATGGCAAACGGGATCGCGGCAAAAATACCCGATACCGCAGGCAGGCCGAAATGCTCGCCGCCGGACCAGCCGTTGAGTACGAAATTGCTGAAGCTGAAACCCGGGGCAACCACGCCCATAAACACCAGCAGTTCCAGCACCGCCAGCACGGTGACCACTAGCTCAAACATCGCCGCCAGCTTGACGCCTAAGATATTCAGCGCCATAAACACCACGTAAGCGCCGAGTGCCGCCACTTTCGGATTGAGGTGCGGATACTGCACGTTAAGGTAGGCGCCAATTGCCAACGCAATCGCCGGCGGTGCGAAGACGAACTCAATCAGCGTCGCCATCCCGGCTATCAGTCCGCCGGTCTCACCAAAGGCGCGACGGCTGTAGGCAAACGGGCCACCGGCGTGCGGAATGGCGGTGGTCAGCTCGGTAAAACTGAAGATAAAGCAGGTATACATGGTGGCGACCAGAAGCGTGGTCACCAAGAAGCCCAGCGTACCGGCTACGCCCCAGCCATAGCTCCAGCCGAAGTATTCGCCGGAGATAACCAACCCAACGGCAATGGCCCACAGGTGAAGCGTACCAAGCGTTGGTTTAAGCTGTGTTGACATGTTGCTCTCCTGATGATTAACGAACAGCACGCCGCCGGATCCGGCGGTGAAATAGCCCGTACCTGTAAGGATACGGGTCGGTAAAAGCGCGTTGTGATAATTGTTAGCGGCAATTTAGAACAGTTTTAACAGCACCTTCTCCAGGCTTTCGACCAGGATCTGACTGTGCTCGGCGGTGAAGACCAGCGGAGGACGGATCTTCAAAATATTGGCGTGTGGGCCGGAAGCGCCAATCAGCACGCCCTCTTCGCGCAGCGCATTGACGACCGCCAGCGCGGTTACGGAGTCCGGTTCACCTTGTGGAGTAGTGAAATCGACAGACACAAACAGGCCTGCACCGCGCACGCTGCCGATGGCCGGGAAACGGCTCGCCAATTCGCTAATGCCTTCGAGGATCGCCTTGCCTGCTCGGCCAACGCTTGGGATCAGTTCCTCCTGTTCGATCACTTCCAACACTGCCAGACCGACCGCTGAAGACACGGTATTGCCGCCAAAGGTGTTGAAATAGCTCGATTCGCTGCCGAAGCGCTCCAGAATGTGTGGCTTGATAGTAATCGCCGCCATCGGATGGCCGTTACCCATCGGTTTGCCGAGGCTGACGATGTCCGGCAGTACGCCGTGGCGCTGGAAGCCCCACATATGTTCACCCGAGCGGCCATAACCCGGCTGCACTTCATCGGCGATATACAGCGCACCGGCCTTATGGATCTCATCAATCGCTTCTTTCAGGAAACCGGCCGGATCAAAGAAACCGCCGTCGCTGGTAAAGAAGGTATCAATCATCAGCGCCGCCGGCTTGATGCCGTGACGGCGCATATCTGCCAGCGCGGCGCGAACGTCGGCGGCAAATTTCTTACCTACCGCGGCGGGATTAGCCGGATTATGCACCGGTGCCGGGATCACTCGCGCGTCGCCGTTAACCTTGACGTAAGGGCCCATCGATGCGGAAAGACCGGCAATCGCCTTGGTCATACCGTGATAGCTGAACTCGGTGATGATCACGCCAGTGCCGCCGGTAAAATCCTCGGCGATACGCAGCGCCAGATCGTTGGCTTCGCTGCCGGTGCAGGTAAACATCACCTGGCTCAGCGCCGGAGGCATGGTAGAGACCAGCTTTTCGGCGAAGTTAAGCACGTTATCGTGCAGGTAGCGCGTATGGGTATTTAACGTTGACGCCTGACGGATCATAGCCTCCAGCACGTAAGGGTGGCAGTGACCGACTGACGGCACGTTATTGTAGACGTCAAGATAGCGACGGCCGGCGTCGTCATAGACCCACACGCCCTCACCGCGTACCAGGTGCAGAGGATTCTTGTAAAACAGCTGGTAGGCCGGACCGAGCAGGCGGCGGCGGCGCTCGATCATTTCCAGCGCGGCGGGTGAAACGTCGGAACTGGCGGCGGCATCAAAAGCGTTAGTTTTCAGCATAATAGTTTGTCTCCTGACGGATGCGGCAAAATTTTTTTCGGCTGACTCAGGTCACCCGATGAGTGAAGTTGTTTCGATAATGCACCGCGTGCCGCCACAAAACTTGACCGCAGCGCGCTCACTCCTGCGCTGCAAAGTCAACTTGGCCCGTGCTGGGCATTTTTAGTCTTCCGCAGTCAACAATTGGTCTTCTCGGGTCAAGCGCGCAGCCCGTGTCGCTCGCATTCTGATAGCACGAACTCACTATGACTTGCCCCGGAGTTAACCCTGATGAATGCAAAACAGTCTGATACCCTGGACAACCTCAGCCTGCAACAGCTGGCCGAACAGGCGCTGCGTCAATATCCGCAGGCGTTACAGGGCGACCTTTCCCTGATCTGCCGTTCCGAAAATGCCACCTTTGTGGTGCGTCTTGCCGACGGCAACCGTTTGGCGCTGCGGGTGCACCGCGACGACTATCATCAACGTCATGAAATTGAGAGCGAGCTGGCGTGGCTCGACAGCCTGCGGGATAGCGGTATTCAGGTTCCCGAGGCGTTGGCGAGCAGCAGTGGCCAGCGAGTCATCACGGTGGCGGTAGACCCACGGCACAGTCGCCACGTAGTGTTGTTTAAGTGGATTGCCGGCGAGATGCCGACTACTGAGGTCGATCCTCGCGCCTTTGCCCAACTGGGTGAGGTCACCGCCCGGCTGCACCAGCACAGTAAATCGTGGGCAAAGCCGGCTGGATTCAAACGCATAGTCTGGGATCACCAGACGATGATTGGTGAACACGGCCACTGGGGCCGCTGGCAGGACGCGCCCGGGCTGCGGGCTGAAGACTGCCCGCTGATTGAAAGGACTCTGGCACGGGTGGATCGTATTCTGCAAAAGTACGGCAAAAATCCTCGCCGCTATGGTCTGATCCACGCCGATCTGCGGCTGACCAATTTGCTGCTGCACAAAGGCGAGACCCGAGTCATCGACTTTGATGACTGCGGCATGGGCTGGTACATGCACGATGCGGCCGCGGCCATCAGTTTTGTCGAGCATCATCCGCGCGCACAGGAGTGGGTTGAACACTGGTTAGCGGGTTATCAGCGCGTATTGCCATTGGGAGAGGAGTGCCTGGCGGTGATCCCGACCATGATTATTCAGCGCCGTATTCAGCTGTTGGCCTGGGTCGGATCACACGCCACCACGGAGATGGCCATTAGCCTCGGCGATCGCTGGGTTGCCGACAGCCTGAAACTCTGTGAGGCATACTTAGCTACTGAGGAGTGCGCGCTGGCGGTGAATTAAACGCGACGTAATGACACACTGCCGACATTGTTGCACGCGGTCATGCACGCTTAACGTGCAGTGTGTCCTCCTTCCTCACCTGGGCCATATTCTCTCTGGAAACAGCGAGCAGGCAGCGCCGATGCCGCAACAATCGCTGATTTTTTTGCTGAGTTTTTGCTTATTCCCCTCCACTGGTATGAAAATTGCAGCACTTCCGACATCTCTAATTACCACAGTGGAAGCTTTGATGCAGACAGACATATTGCGGCAGCCATTTATGCCGGGCCACGGCGAAGCGGACATCAACGGTAATCGCGGCGTGTTAGCGGCGGCGGCCAGCGGGCTGGGCGATTTTATTATTACCAAAGGGGCTGACGTCGATCGGGTGTTGGGGCTGTGTCATATTGACCCCGAACTTTTGCAGCGACCTACGCTGAGTCTGGGTCTGACCAACTATTGCCAGGTGCTGGAAGAGGCGGCCAGACAGTCGGGTTGTGATAACTTCGGTTTGCATTACGGTAAGCAATTCAAACCGCAGTCATTAGGCCTGATTGGCTATATTGGTCTCTGTTCATCATCGGCAGAAACGGCGTTACAGAACGTGGTCAATGCCTTTCCTTTTCATCAACATAACACGCTGGCCCGGCTGGTGGACAAGGGCGAATACTTTCGCTTTGACTATCAGGTACTTCACGGCGGTATTTTGTGTAAACGCCAGGATGCCGAACTGACGCTGGGGATGATCCTCAACCTGCTGCGCCACGGTTTAGGTCAGCATTGGGCACCGCGCGAGGTGCATTTTGAGCATCCTCGCCCCGACCAGTGGCACGAGCACTGCAAGATTTTCGATGCGCCGGTCTATTTCGATCAGCCCTACAACTCTTTGCTGATCGCCAAACGCAGTCTGCAGCGATCGATGCCTGAGCAGGATCAGACGCTGCTGATAGTGATGCAGGATGCGATCCGCCGCCTGAATACCGACAATCTTTCCCCACAGTCGGTCGTCGATCGCGCGCGATCGCAGGTTCGCCAGGCACTCACCCTCGGTGAGCCGGTGCTTGATGAGGTTGCCGAACGGATGAGCATGTCGGCAAGCTCGTTGCAGCGCAGGCTGCGAGAGCAAAATCTGACCTTTACGGCGTTGGTGGACAAAGTCCGCTGCGAGCTGGCGACCCATTACCTGCAACAGCAGCAGTTGCCGATCTCCGAAATGGCGTTGCTACTCGGGTATTCCGAAGTGAGCGCCTTTTCCCGAGCCTTCCGCCGCTGGTTTGGTGTGAGTCCTCGCCAGTGGCGTCAGGAGCGGCAGCATTAATAGACAGATAGGTTACGAAATTTTAATCGCGGGCAATTAACATCGATTTAACCCATCAGTTATGGCAGTCTACTACGTTTTATCGCATAAAATTTGATAGCTGCATGGGAAATGAGAATGACGTCAGGCTTAACTGGACGGGACAAATTTAATCACTATCTGTTTATTTTTGTAGTAGCGCTTTTGGTCTTTATTCTGCCTTTCGGCTACACGCATGAAAAAACCAGCAGAGAACTTTTCTATTTCTGTAGTTACCTGTCGATTGTCGGTATTGCAATAAATTATAAACAATACAGGGGGATATTTAGCTCATCTCGCTTTGCGGCTCCATTGATTGTCTTGGCGGCGCTGTACTTTTTTTGGTCTCTTTTCGCCATCATCGTTACTACAGACAAGGCGAATGAATGGGTGCTGTTTACCGCCAGTAAACGTTGGTTTCTCAGCGGCATCATCACCTTTTACCTCGGTTGGGCCGTACAGGCACATCGACTCCCCGCTATCGTCCTGAAACGCCTCGCGCTGGCCTCGCTGTTTGCTGCCTTTATTGCCGCCAGCATTTTTGGCGTTTGGCTGCATTTTACCCGTCCAGATCGCGTAGTTCTGGGCATTAGCCGCGCCACGCTTACCGCTTATGCCTACAGCGCGCTTGCCCTGTCGATTATGGTGCTAATTGCCCGCAATGCGCACTCAGCTAAAAAATATCTCGGTATTTTGCTGGTGACGCTGGTGTCGCTGTATATCATTTTCCTCACCGAAACGCGCTCTTCGATGGTGCTGCATCTGATACTTTCTGTTCTGCTGGTGTTGGCGACGATGTGGCAGGATAAGAAGCTGACTGCGAAGTCACTCAGCTTATTGATATTGATCGTGGTGATTGTCGTTGGCGCGGGCTGGCGTTCGACCATCGTCCAATCAAGATTCGACCTGACGCGCAGTGAATTAGCGATGTATGAGCACGGGGACGATCAGTCCTCGCTAGGATCGCGTTTCACGATGTGGAAAATGGGCATCATTGCCTTCAAAGAGTATCCACTCGGCCAAACCGAAACCGATCGTAACCAACGCATCAGGCAATATTTGGATAGCCATAATCAGTCTAATTCGTTTGCATTGCGCTACATTGGCGTTCACCTGCACAACGAGTTTATTCAGATTGGCTCGCTTGCGGGGATATTTGGCGTGTTGACGCTGCTGTTTTTCTTCGGCGTACTGATGTTTCGCAACGGTATTTCCGGATTCTTGCTTAACCCCATATCAATGGTCACGCTGTCGGCATTCTTGTACGGCCTGACCGACGTACTGTTAATTTCTGAGCAGTATATCGTCTTATTTTCAATGATTATTCTGCTCTCCTGGCTGTGCTGTCGATCTGAAAGGCAGCAGGCTTAAAATAGAAGTGGGCCGTTGATTGACTCAACGGCCCACGATGGCAGAGGTGAAGGCTCACTATTTTATCTAGATCACCGCCGCGCTTTTCCTGTCTCGCCGCTAATTATTTTTTATGCACCATGGCATCCCTGACTTTCTTAACCTGATCCACGGTAACCGCAGGCGCATCATTTCCCCATCCCTGACGGACAAAGGTGGTGAGGTCAGCCACCTGCCGATCGGAAAGCCTTGCAGCAAAGCCCGGCATATAAAGTACCGATGGCGCATTGTGCGTCGTCGGCGTGGCGGCTCCGTTTAATACCGTACTGATTAACCCGGCGGGATTGTCGGCCCTGACAATCGATGCACCGTTGAGACGAGGGAATATGCCCTTGGCACCGTTGCCGTTGGTCCAATGGCAGGCTTCACAGTTGTTTAAGTACAACAGCTGCCCCTGGCTCAGCCCTTTGCCTGCGGTCAGGAATTGCGTCGTTTCTACCGTCGCTTTTGCCACATCGGCCTTTTGGTTAACGGCAGATTTTGCTGCGGGAAGAGTTTGCAAATACGCCGCAATGGCCCTGAGATCGTCCTGGGTCATATACTGCATACTGTTCTCGACCACGCTGGTCATTTCCCCGCCCACTGAGGCAAAATGGTTACGACCGGTTGACAGATAATCGACAATATCCTGCGTGGTCCAGCCGTCAGGCTGGCGAATAGCGGGGACTGGCCAACCGTTCAACTCGCTGCCAGACAGGTACGCCGGGTCGGCGTCGTTCAGCGCCTTTTCCTGCATCGCCACGCCGCGAGGGGTGTGACAACTGCCACAGTGTCCAAGGGTTTCCACCAGATATTTTCCCCGGTTGACATCAGCAGGCGCGGTACTCAGCGGGGCAAAAGGCTTATCGCGGGTAAACAGCATATTCCAGAAACGGATCCCCCAACGCTGGCTGAACGGGAAACTTAGCGAAGTTTCTGGCGCCGCAGTGGCCACCGGCTTAACCCCCTTCATGAAATAGGTATAAAGCGCGTGGATATCCTCGTCGCTAATGGCCTGATAATCGGGGTAGGGCATGGCGGGATAAAGATAACTGCCGTCTGCGCGAACGCCTTTACGCACCGCGTTGGCAAACTGCTGCTCGCTGTATTTTCCGATGCCATGGTCGGCATCGGGGGTGATATTAGAGGAATAGATCACCCCCATTGGGCTATTTATTTGCAGCCCCCCGGCGAATGCCTCCCCGCCTTTGGCGGTATGGCAGGCGGTACAGTCACCCGCTTTAGCTAAATAAGCCCCTTTTGCGATGATGGCATCGGTGTTTGGGTTATCTTCCGCCTGGACGCTAGACATCCATATCCCGGACAGCATGGTGAGAGATAACAGGCTAATGGCCTTAAATTTCATGCTGCCTCCTCTATGCCTGAACCAATGGGCCAGGATTTTTAAGATATTGTTCACGGATAGCCTTGGCTGACCAATAGGCCAACGCGCCGACCAATGCAGTGGGGTTGGCCTGAAAGTTTTGCGGGAAAGCACAGGCGCCTTGCACAAATACGTTGTGAACGTCCCAACTTTGCAAATATCGGTTCACCGCCGAAGTTTGCCGACTATCCCCCATCACCGCACCGCCGGTGTTATGGGTGGAGCTGTAGGCCGGAGAGATATTAAAATGGCTGTCGTAGTCGGGAATACTTTCGGTGTAGGTGTCGGGGTTGAGGTTCTTGACGATGCCCAGCATGTTGCCGCGCAGGAAACGCATCAGGCGTACGTCATTTTTGACAAAGTCATAGGTCATGCGCAGCAGCGGCATACCGTGTTCGTCTTTATAAGTGGGGTTGAGATCCAGGAAGTTTTCCCGCGTCGACATGTTGGACACGGTCATTTTCATGCCCATTGAGTGACGGTAGCTGTCTTTCAATCCTTTCTTCCAGCCGTTGCCCCACTTTGGCGTGCCGCCTTTTAACGCGGTCGCCAGCGGCGTACCGGTAGCTTGTGAACTATGAACCTTGGCGCCGCCAATAAAGCCTAAATGTGAGGCATCAAAATTGCCTGGACCGAAATCATTGAACATCACGCCGGTGGGGCCGGCAGCGGCAAACGGGTTAAACTCGAGTTTATCGAAAAATAGCGTAAAGCCGCCGCCGTATTGGTAGGCGTAATTTCTTCCCACCACGCCCTCTTCGGTCACCGGGTTATACGGTTTACCAATTTGCGAATTAAGCATCAGTCGCACGTTATTAAGCGCAAAAGAGGCGAGAATAACGATTTTGGCCGGCTGGAATACTTCATTGCCGTCGGCGTCAATATAGGTCACGCCGGTCGCGGTTTTACCATCGGGTGATTTCTCTACCCGAATTACGTTCGCCTGAGTGCGATAATCAAAGTTAGGGTAAAGTTTTATTGCGTCTAAAATAGTCGTTTGCGGTGAGGCTTTAGAATAATTGATGCACGAATAGAACTGGCAAAATCCGCAATAGTTACACGGCGCAATTTGCTGTTTATAAGGATTGGTCCAGGGTTCGGTTACCGCAGCGGAGGGATTAGAAAACGGGTGATAGCCCATTTCGGTGGCGACCTTCCTAAACATCGCGGCGTTCAGCGTGTCTTCCAGCGGTTTCGTCGGAAACAGGTTAGATCGCGGCCCTTCAAACGGGTCGCCGTTGGCCAGAATTTTACCGTTCAAATTACCCGTCGCGCCCGACGTCCCGCAGACCTGATCGAAGAAATCGAAATGGGGTTCAATTTCCTCCCAGGAAATAGGGAAGTCCATCACCCGCAGTTCTGCATCGAGCGCATTTTTATCGTAGTGCTGGTCGACAAAGGTTTTTAATTTCAGGTCGGTAGGCGAAGGGCGAATAAGCATCGCCGTCCAGTGCAGGCCCGCACCGCCAACGCCGTCGCCGACGCGAAAAGCCCCCAGCTCGCGCATCGGCAGCGCCGTTTCCGCGGCGTTGTGCCGCACGGTATAGGTCAGCGTTGACGGCTGCTGCATCAAAATATGCCGTTTGGTATTGGCCAGTTCGTCTGCCGGAATAGGGTAACCCATTTCCGAACTCGGCCTGTCGTGGCCGCGCTCCAGCGCCCTGACCTTGAGGCCGGCCTTGGCCATTTCAATACTGAGGATCGATCCGGCCCATCCCAGGCCGACGACGACTACGTCTACTGCATCATTGGTTTTTTTCATTATTTGTTGTCCAATATGTCAGGATATCAAGCCTGCTCGCCGCTGAGAGAAACCGGGCCAAGTGGATACTTCACGTTATGGATTTTGATCCATTCGGGAAAACTCGCCCGCGCACCGGGAAAGCCAATCATGACCCAGGCGGCCATATGTTTATTGCCGCCGTATTGGGGATCGGATAAATAGCCTTCTTTGGTATTATCCATCACGCGGGTAAAGAAATAACCGGCGGTGAGATCCTTCTCACCTAATTGCGAGAAATCTATTTTGTTATTTTCTAAGGCGGTAATAACCTCGTCTTTTTGCGCTACCGATAATGAAGAGAAAGATTGGTTATATTTTGTTTTGACATACTGTTCGGTGGTGGCAATGCCTTTTCGATAAAGCGCCTGCAGGCTAAACGGCAACTGATAGCCAAATAAATGACTGGCCTGACTATTAAACGGGCCCGCCATATACCAGCTCTCGCCTTTGCCATAGGATGTCAGCATTTGTTTATCAATAAATATCGGCACGTGGGTTTCAAGCGCACCCGGGCCGTCGCTGCTTGAGGGAATAAGGCGATCGCACAGAGAATTTAAGAAATTCCATTCGTCTGCGGTGAAGAATTGAGGCTTATAGTCTGATAATTCTTTTAAAGGCGTCGAGACGGCAGCAAATACGTTTGAGACGCCTCCCTTGGCGGTAAACGAACCAATGACGACTAACGATCCAACGATAAAGCGCCTTCTGTTAAGTGGCATGTTGTTCATATTTTGCTCACATGTTATACGCAACCGTACAAACACTCCCTTGGGGAAGTTGGCGAAAGGTAGGGTAGTTCAGAGTGTCAACCTGAGGGCTGATCAATTTTCAGACAAAGATACAATGGCCAACCTTTGTCTCAGTGTGGGTTTTAGTAAACAAATGTGTTTAAATTTTATAACAAAATTTTAACCAATTGATTTTTAATTGTTAACTTGTTAGTCAATTTATTTCAAATGTGAATTTTTCTAATCAAATTAAAAAGTCATTGTTAAAAAGTGCTGTGCAATCTGCACAGCACCCGCGTTTTCATCAAGTTAGAGAGGAGAGGGGCGAGGGTAAATGAAGAGTAAAGCCTGGCGAACTTAGCCGTTGACTCTGAAAATACTGTCTAAACGGCTGATGCCCAGTCCGTTAACCTTTTTCACCTTAATCTGCACCGGAATACGGTCTTTCATTGCCTCAACGTGGCTGATCACGCCAATGGTCTTGCCGCTGGCGTTAAGGCTGTCGAGGGCGTCCAGTGCGGTGTCCAGCGTGTCGGCGTCAAGGGTACCGAAGCCTTCATCGAGAAATAGCGAGTCAATGCGCGTCTTATCGCTGACTAAATCCGACAAGGCTAACGCCAGCGCCAGGCTGACCAGGAAGCTTTCGCCGCCCGACAGGGTCCGCGTGTCGCGCACCGCATCGGCCTGCCAGGTATCGACCACCTCGAGCTCAAGCGCCTCGCTGCTTTTACGCTGCAGCAGGTAGCGACCGTGCAGCTTGTCCATCTGCTTGTTCGCCAGATACACCAGGTGTTCCAGCGTCAGCCCCTGAGCAAATTTACGGAATTTTGCGCCATCGCTGGAGCCGACGATCTGATTGAGATAGCTCCAGTCATCGTAGGTTTCCTGCGAGGCGGCGATCTGCTGCCACAGCGCCAGCTGGCCGCTTCGCCGCTGGCTATCGCTGGTTAACTGGCTGTGCAGTTCACCCTGACGCTGCTGCAGCGCTCTTAACTGAGCATTGAGGGCGTCAATCTGTTCGGTCAGAGTCTCGACCCGGCTGGCCTGCACATCAATCTCCGACGGGCGCAGCTGCGCCTGCTGCTCCAGCTGCTCGCTAGCCTGTTGCAGCAGGATTTTGCTCTGCGTGAGCTGGCGTTGCACCTGTTCATTAAGCTGTTGCAGTTGCAGGCGCAGTGCCTCGTCAATCAGCGCCGCCCTTACCGCCGGTTCATCGTCAAATTCGCTGGCCTGCAGCGCCTGTGACCAGGCCTGCTCAGCCTGCTGCAGAGCGCTGTCACCCTGTTGTTGCAGATGACCGAGGGTAACTAACTGACCTGCCAACTGGTCAAACTGCTGCTGCACCGCCTGCAATTTTTCATTGGCCTGCCGCTGAGCCTGATCCGTTGTCTGCTGCTGTAGACGCAGCCACTCGTAGACCTCGACCACCCGCTGCTCGCCAAACAGCTCATGGCGCTGGCCGCGTAGCAGATTAAGCCGTTGCTCATGTTCGATTAACTGTTTTTTCCGTTGCTCGAGCTGCTGCAGGGATGCGTGATGCTGCTTTTGTAGCGTAATGTCTTGCTCGTTCTGAATGCCTATCTGCTGTTGCAGCTGACCTTGTTCGGCCTGTGCGGCATGCAAGGCTTCTTTCGCCCGCTGCAGCCCCTGCGCGGACTCGTCGTGCTGGCGAATAAGCTGCTGGCACCGCTGCTCCTGATCGTCGCACTGCTGTAACCACGTTTGCAGCGCCGCACCGTCCTGCAACGAAAAGCGTAATGACAGTTGTCCGCAGGCCTGCTGCCACTGTTGGAGATAGTCGGTCTGCTGTTTCTCATCCTGCTGAATCTCGGTTTGCAGTCGTTGCTGCTGCTCTTTTAATCCCTCGGCGCGAGTGCGCAGCTGGGTGCCGCTGGTCTGCAGTGCCTCAGTGTCGAGACGCATTTTCTGCACTCGGAGCGCGGTTGCCGAGGGGCTCACCGCCCGATACTCTTCAATCGCCGGGTGGCGGGTCGAGCCGCACAGCGGGCAAGGACAGTCGGTCTGCAGCCGTGCGCGCTCCGCCTCGAGGCTAACGATTAGCTGCTCCTGAGCCAGCAGTTTTTCGACATCGTTAAGATGCAGCTTCTGCTGTTTATACTGTTCGCGGGTTTGATTAAGCCGGGTTTCCGCCTCGGCCAGTTCGCTCTGACGCGTCGTAAATTCCCGCTGCTGTTTAACGATCCGCTGGTTTACCTGCTGGTACAGCGGTAGCAGGGTAGACAGCCGCTGGCGCAGCGGCCGCTGTTCGGCCAGTTGCGCCTGTTGGCTCCGCAGTGCGGCCTGCGGCGACTCGGCCTCCAGTACCCCGTGCTGCTGAGTTTGAGCATTGAGCGTGGCGACCAGCTCGGCCTCTTTAGCCTTAAACAGTCGGCTCTTTTCTGCCGAGGCGGCCTGCTCGATAGCCAGCGTTTGCCGATCGTCGGCTAGCTGCTGCAGCTGGTTCTGCTGTTGCAGCTGAGCCTGGCGCTCGTCGTGCAGCTTGTCTAGCAGTTGCTGAATAGCGGTGTCCAGCGGCCGCACCTGTTCCTCAATCAGCGTCTCTAGACGCAGTTTTTCGGCGGCCTGCTGCCGTTGGTCCAGCAGCGCCTGTTGCAGCGCCTGAGCCAGCGGGTTTTTTTCCTGCTCAAGCTGCTGCTGCCGCTCAGTTAGCTGGCGTTGCTGTTGCCGTATATCATCCTGCTGCTGCTGGCAGCGCTGGCGCTCCTGCAGCAGCGGGCGGAGTTTTTCCGCCGGTTCGCTGCGCGCCAGCTGCTCTAGCCGTGGCTGGGCCTGCCGCAGCTGGAGTTCGGCTTCGGTCAACTGTTGCTGATACTGCTGCTTTTTTTGCTGGCTATTTTGCCACTGCTGCAGCCAGTTCAGGCCGTGCTGCTGCTGTATTGCTTGCTGGCTGAGCGACGCTTCATCGACGCCCAGTTGTGTGAGCTCCTGCTCTAACCGTTGGCGCTGTTCATCGCTAAGCAACTCGATACCGGCCGCCCGCTGGTGCAGCAGATCGAGGTCGATCTTGGCCTGTTTATGACGATCGAACACCTGCGCCGACAGCCGACCATAAATTTCGGTGCCGGTCAGTTCTTCCAGCAATTCTGCCCGCTCGTTGGCTTTGGCATTCAGGAAGGCGGCAAATTGCCCCTGCGACAGCATCATCGATTTGGTAAAACGGCCAAAATCCAGGCCGGTAAGCTCGGCAATCGCCGGAAGCTTGTCGCGTACCTTGTCGGCGAGGATCTTGCCATCGGCCAGCTGGGCCAGTTCGACCTTGGGAGCCTGTAAATTGCCGCTTGGCGAATTGCCCGCCCGGCGCTGGCTCCAAAAGGCGCGATAGCCTACGCCCTTAACCTCAAACTCCACCTCGGCCAGCGACTCCGCGGTGTGGCGGGTCATTAACTCGTTTTGGCTGGGAGAGACGTCGAGGCGCGGTGTCTGGTGATATAAAGCCAGACAGATAGCGTCAAGCAGGGTGGTTTTGCCTGCGCCGGTCGGTCCGGTAATGGCAAACAGCCCGTTGCTGGCAAAGGGTTCGGCGGTAAAGTCGATTTTCCATTCACCTTCCAGTGAATTGATATTTTTTAGACGTAACGAAAGGATCTTCACTGGGTCGTCTCCCCGGCAGAATGGCCGCTTTCGACCTGCTCCAGAACCTGAGAGAACAGGGTGCGGATCCGCTGCTGGCGCCCCTCTTCTGGGGCATTTTCCTGTGCCAGTCGGCGTTCAAACACCTCGCTGACGCTGAGCTCTTTCAGGGTTTCTTTCTCCTGCTGTAACAGGCCAATCAGGCGCTGCTCCTTGCTGCGTCGTAGCAGCACCACCTCAACCGGCAGCGGGTCAGTGAGCTGTTGAATACGCCGCTGAATATCGCTGAGGTAGTCCTGGGTTGCGACTTCAATATCGAGCCACACCGGCAGCGTATCTTCCCGGCCTTGATAGGCACTAAGCTGTTTTTCAATCTCCGCCAGCGTGCCTTTAATGATTTCCATCGGCTGCGATCGTGGAATAGCCAGCGTCTCGACGCTGTTAAGACGATCGGCGGTGAAATCCAGCAGATACACGCTCTTATCATTGCTGGCTTCGTCAAAACTCAGCGCAATCGGCGAGCCGCTGTAGCGAATATGCTCAGTTTTGGCGATCTTCTGCGCCTTGTGAATATGGCCCAGCGCCACGTAATCGACCGGTGGGAAGGCCTGCGCCGGGAAGGCGTCCAGCGTACCAATATAAATATCTCGCACCGAGTCGGAGGTTGTCACGCCGACGGTGGTCAGATGGCCGGTGGCGATAATCGGCAGCGCCAGGCCCAGCCGCTGACGTTGGTCGCAGGCTGCCTGATACAGCGCCGCATAATGCTCGGCGATAGCCTCCTGTAACGCTAACTGTTTGTCGCTGCCCGACTGCCCGGCCTGGCTGGCCAACAGGTCACGCGGGCGTAAGAACGGGATCGCACAGAGTATGGCGCCCGGCTGGCCGTCGCGGTTGTTAAGCACCATAACCTGGCGTGAGAGATCTTCTCCAACCGTGGCAATCACTTGAGTATTGAGGCAGGACAGCAGCTCGCGAGACTCATTCAGCGTCGCCACTGAGTCATGGTTTCCGGCCAGCACAATCAGCTGGCAACCGGTTTGCTGTAGATTAACCACGAAGCGGTTATACAGTTCGCGCGCGTAGCTCGGCGGCGAGCCGGTATCGAAAATATCCCCTGCTACAATCACGGCATCGACCCGATGCTGTTCTACCTGTGCCACCAGCCAGTTTAGGAACGCCTGGTGTTCAGGTGCGCGGCTTTTAGTAAAGAAGTACTGACCAAGGTGCCAGTCAGAGGTGTGGATGAGTCGCATGAGGGTCTCGCGGTGGCTGAAACAAGCGGCAAGTATAAACGCCGACCTGTTGGCTGTCCCTGAATAATCAACATAATGACGCCGATTTACGATCCCTCTTCCAGAGTTCGCTCCTAATATGAAGGCTTGGCTACACTTAGTTGCACGGCAAACGGTTTTTCATAAATCTGTCACAAAAGTGACGCATAATGACGCCCGAAATCAAAATTAAGTTCGCTAACTTATTTGGCAGGCTATCAAAATGGCTAGACGCATATTAGTTGTGGAAGACGAAGCACCAATCCGTGAAATGGTTTGTTTTGTGCTTGAGCAAAATGGTTATCAAGCCATTGAAGCTGAAGATTTCGATTCGGCGGTGAATCGTTTGATTGAACCCTATCCCGAATTAATTTTACTGGATTGGATGTTGCCTGGTGGATCGGGGATCCAGTTTATTAAGCATCTAAAACGCGAAGCGCTGACCCGAGATATTCCGGTGATGATGCTGACTGCACGCGGTGAAGAAGAAGACCGCGTACGCGGACTGGAAGTCGGGGCGGATGACTATATTACCAAGCCGTTCTCGCCGAAAGAGTTAGTCGCACGAATCAAGGCAGTGATGCGTCGTATCTCGCCGATGGCGGTCGAAGAAATTATTGATATGCAAGGTTTAAGTCTCGATCCCTCCTCACACCGGGTGATGGCTAATGAGCTGGCTTTGGATATGGGACCGACCGAATTTAAGCTTTTACACTTCTTTATGACCCACTCAGAGCGCGTTTACAGCCGCGAACAGTTGCTCAATAATGTGTGGGGGACTAACGTATACGTCGAGGATCGTACAGTGGATGTGCATATCCGTCGCCTGCGTAAAGCCCTGGAAACCAGCGGTCATGACCGAATGATCCAGACGGTGCGCGGTACGGGTTACCGATTCTCAACCCGTTATTAATTTATGTTTCAATTATTTCACGTTGCAGCCCGACGCGCATCGTGAAATATATTGGACAGTAATTAACGACATCATATCTTTCACTCACAGCGGAGATACTGTGTGTTAGAACGATTATCCTGGAAGCGGCTGGTCGGCGAATTATTCATGTTTTGCTGCCCGGCGCTGATATTAGCCATTTTTATTGGTAATCTGTCCTGGTTATTGCTGGCTTCATTAGTGGCGGCGCTGGGCTGGAACTATTTCAATCAGCTAAAACTTTCTCACTGGCTGTGGCTGGATCGCAGTATTACGCCACCCAGCGGATTATGGAGCTGGGAACCGCTGTTTTACGGCCTTAATCAGATGCAGATGCGTAATCGCCGCAGAAGGCGCGAGCTGGCGCTGCTGATTAAGCGTTTTCGCAGCGGAGCCGAATCCCTGCCCGATGCCGTGGTGCTGACCACCGAGGAGGGCAATATCTTCTGGTGTAACGGTCTGGCGCAAGAGCTGCTGGGCTTCCGCTGGCCGGAAGACAACGGCCAACACCTGTTTAACCTGCTGCGCTACCCTGAACTGCGCAACTGGATCCAGAGCCGCGATTTTACCCGCCCGCTAAACCTGCACCTTAATAACGATCACTACGTCGAGTTTCGCGTGATGCCCTATTCCGAGGGGCAGTTGCTGATTGTCGCGCGTGACGTCACACAAATGCGCCAGCTCGAAGGCGCGCGACGTAACTTCTTCGCCAACGTCAGCCACGAGCTGCGCACGCCGTTAACCGTATTACAGGGTTACCTGGAAATGATGGACGACGCGAAGCTGGAGGAGCCTTTCCGCAGCAAGGCGTTAGACACTATGCAGGAGCAGACGCGTCGCATGGACGGGCTGGTCAAACAGCTGCTGACGCTGTCGCGCATCGAGGCCGCCACCAATATTGATTTACATGAAAAGGTCGATATTCCGCAAATGTTGAGCATGCTCGAACGCGAGGTGCAAACGCTCAGCAACGGCCGCCATGAAATTGTCTTCAAGGTGAATGAGCAGCTTAGGGTCTACGGCAATGACGAACAGCTGCGCAGCGCGGTGTCTAATTTAGTGTATAACTCGGTCAATCATACGCCTGCCGGGACGCGCATTGAGGTCAGCTGGCAGCAAACGGCGCAGGGCGCGCAGTTTCAGGTCAGCGATAACGGGCCCGGCATTGCCTCACAGCATATTCCACGGCTCACCGAACGTTTCTATCGGGTTGATAAGGCGCGTTCACGGCAGACCGGCGGCAGCGGGCTGGGGCTGGCTATCGTTAAGCACGCGCTAAGCCATCATCACGCCAAGCTCGATATCGAAAGCGAAGTGGGGGTCAGCACGCGGTTTATGTTTACGCTGCCCTATCGGCTGATTGTCGATGCTCCCCCGATAGCGCATCAGCAGCGAATCAAGCATTAACGCCTGCCCGCTAAACGGATCAGCGATGATCCGTTTCACTCCTATTTAACCTGCACCCTGGTGAACACATTCACTTTCTGAGACCCGATCATGAATTTATTTCATGTAAGATGAAAATTCCTCGTTTGGTGATGAAACGTTTTCATGGCAGGATAGCCTTAAAGCCGTTTAGACATCCAGAAGTCTAAATATCACTAAGGGTTACTATTAACATTGTTAACTAATTTACCCGCCGTGGCGCTACCTATTAATCCAAGCTTGACGACCGCGTCGTTGAGACCTTTGCCAGGAGTTCGTTATGTCTGTACCAAATCCAATCTATCGTGCGGAAGTTGTCGGCAGTTTCCTGCGTCCGCAGGCGCTGAAAGAGGCGCGTCAGCAGTTTAAAGCCGGCTCAATCGACGCTCAGCAGCTGCGTGCGGTTGAAGATACCGAAATCCGTCGCGTGGTTGAGCAACAGCGTGAAGCCGGTTTGCAAGTGGTTACTGACGGTGAGTTCCGTCGTGCGTGGTGGCACTTTGACTTCTTTGAAGGTCTGCAGGGCGTTGAGGGTTATGACGCAGAGCAGGGCATCCAGTTCAACGGCGTACAGACCAAATCTCGCAGCATTAAAGTGGTCGATAAAATTGCCTTTGGCGATCACCCGATGGTTGAGCATTTTAGCTTCCTGCAAAGCATCTGCGGCGACGCGGTAGCAAAAATGACCATCCCAAGCCCAAGCGTGATGCATTTTCGTTTTAACCGCGACGCGGTGAAAGACGTGTATCCAAATATCGAAGACTACTTTACCGACCTGGTGCAGGTTTATCGTGACGCGATCCAGGCGTTCTATGCCGCGGGCTGCCGTTACCTGCAGTTGGATGACACCGTCTGGGCATACCTGTGTTCAGAAGACCAGAAAAAGCAGATTATTGCCCGTGGCGATAATCCTGAACAATTGGCAAAAACCTACGCTCGGGTGCTCAATCAGGCGATTGAAGGCAAGCCGGATGACCTGATCATCGGCCTGCACGTGTGTCGCGGCAACTTCCGTTCAACCTGGATTTCAGAGGGCGGTTACGGTCCAGTGGCCGAGATTCTGTTCGGTACCGTGAATATTGACCGTTTCTTCCTGGAATACGACAACGAACGCGCCGGCGGTTTCGAGCCACTGCGCTTTATTAAACCGGGGCAGCAGCAGGCGGTTCTCGGCCTGATCACCACCAAAACCGGCGATCTTGAACTGGCAAAAGACGTCGAAACACGCATTGCTGAAGCGGCCGAGTTCATCAATATCAATCAGATTTGCCTCAGCCCGCAGTGCGGCTTTGCCTCGACCGAGGAAGGGAACAGCCTCACCGACAAACAGCAGTGGGACAAATTGAAACTGGTCGTCGATCTGGCCGATCGCATTTGGTAATCGCTTGATCTTCCAATCTCCGGCTACGGCAACAGCTATAGCCAGATGATTCGGCTCTTCCCTTGGCCCCGCCCCTGTGGGGCCGTTGTAGGCAACGGGAGGGCGTCACAGTGGTAAAGGTCTGCGGTTAATGGCAACTCCAGCGACTTTTTTAAGTCACTGGAGTTTTTTGTTTATAGGCTCGTCTAACCGGCCTTGGCTGATTTAAATAACTCGCCATTTTCTCTGCTTTGAATAGCGCTTTAAGATCATAAATTTAGCGTTTACAAACTCGATTGTTGCTTATTTGTGATAATTAACCCGAATATTTGTGCGTGAAACCGCGATATCGCGACAGTTTCGCGCATTTTATGTTTCATTGGAGCGTGAAGTGGTCATTGATTGCTCAAAAACTAGGCATATCTTGTGAGGGTTTTATTGCTATATCCAGTGTATCTTACTGTTCGAGGTTTCAAATCCAGCGTAAGACTCTGCTTTTAGGATCAAGACTTGCCTTCATGCACTATAAAAGCGTACCTTAGCGCCGCTGCCACTCGCATCAACCCTGCATAAAAACGTCATTTCCATATCGTCAGGCAACTTCCTCAAGTTCATGCCGAGTGCCAGCAGCGGACACTTTTATTCATTTTGCACAGGCATTACGACATCATCATGAGTCATCGTTTAACAACCAAAGATATTATGGCACTGGGCTTTATGACCTTTGCCTTATTCGTCGGTGCGGGAAATATCATCTTCCCTCCGATGGTCGGATTACAGGCCGGTCACCACGTCTGGTGGGCCGCGCTAGGCTTCATGATCACCGCGGTAGGCCTACCGGTGATGACCGTGGTCGCGCTAGCCCGCGTGGGTGGCGGTATCGATGCACTTAGCACGCCAATTGGCCGCAAAGCCGGTCTGCTGCTGGCGACCGTTTGCTACCTGGCCGTGGGTCCGCTGTTTGCCACTCCGCGTACCGCCACCGTGTCTTTTGAAGTGGGGATCGCGCCATTGACCGGTGACGGCGCTACGCCGCTGCTGATTTACAGCCTGATTTACTTTGTGCTGGTGATCGGTATTTCACTGTATCCGGGCCGTCTGCTCGATACCGTAGGCCATATTCTGGCACCGCTGAAGATTTTTGCGCTGGCAATCCTGGGTATCGCCGCCGTGCTGTGGCCTGCTGGGCAACCGCTGCCTGCCACACCGGCCTACGAGACCGAGCCTTTCTCCAACGGTTTCGTTAATGGTTATCTGACCATGGACACGCTTGGCGCACTGGTGTTTGGTATCGTCATCGTTAATGCGGCACGCTCTCGCGGCGTAAACGACGCCAAACTGCTGACTCGCTATACTATTTTTGCCGGACTGATCGCCGGCCTGGGCCTGTTGCTGGTTTACCTCAGCCTGTTCAAACTCGGCGTTAATACCGCCTCGCTGGTGCCACAGGCGCAGAACGGTGCGGTGATCCTGCATACTTACGTTCAGCAGACCTTTGGCGGTGTCGGCAGCTTCTTCCTCGCTGCGCTGATCTTCATTGCCTGCATGGTTACCGCGGTTGGCCTGACCTGTGCCTGTGCCGAGTTCTTCGCCCAATATCTGCCGCTGTCTTACAAGTCACTGGTGTTTATTCTCGGTCTGTTCTCCATGCTGGTTTCTAACCTCGGCCTGAGCCATCTGATTCAGATTTCGATTCCGGTGCTTACCGCTATCTATCCGCCATGTATCGCGCTGGTAGTGCTGAGCTTTACCCTGCGCTGGTGGAACAACACGACGCGTATTATCGCGCCGGTGATGCTGGTTAGCCTGCTTTTCGGGATCGTTGACGGCATCAAGTCTTCCGCCTTTGCCCCAAGCCTGCCGGCATGGACCGCGCACCTGCCGTTGGCTGCGCAGGGCCTGGCCTGGCTGCCGCCGTCCATTGTGATGCTGCTGCTGGTAGGAATTTATGACAAGGTGAGCGGTGCGCGCAGCGTCACAGCGCATCAGTAATGAAAACGCCAGAAGGGTGCTCTCGATGAGCCGCACCCGAGTTGACTAAGCTTTCGCCAATCAGGGCCACGGATTTGTTTCCGTGGCTTTTTCGTTGGCAGAGGGTAGCGGGGCCCGTCCCGTTATCTCGTTTTTAGACCGCGCTTTATGATTTGGAATTTTTGAATGCAACACTCTCTAGACACACAGTCGGCCGATAAACCTTCAACCTCGCTTAAACGCGGATTAAGCACCCGCCATATCCGCTTTATGGCTCTCGGCTCCGCCATTGGCACCGGGCTGTTTTACGGCTCGGCAGATGCAATAAAGATGGCTGGGCCAAGCGTGCTGCTCGCCTATCTGGTTGGTGGGATTATTGCTTTTATCATCATGCGCGCGCTGGGCGAGATGTCGGTCAATAACCCGCAGACCGGCTCATTTTCACGCTATGCGCAAGATTATCTGGGCCCGCTGGCAGGCTATATTACCGGCTGGACCTACTGTTTTGAGATCCTGATCGTCGGGATTGCCGACGTCACCGCATTTGGCATCTATATGGGCGTCTGGTTCCCCGATGTGCCGCACTGGATGTGGGTGCTCAGCGTCGTGCTGATTATCGGCGGCATCAATATGATGAGCGTCAAAGTCTTCGGCGAGCTCGAATTTTGGTTCTCCTTCTTTAAAGTGCTGACCATTATCGTAATGATACTCGCCGGTTTCGGCATCATTATCTGGGGCATTGGCAACGGCGGACACCCGACCGGCATCAGCAACCTGTGGACCCACGGCGGCTTCTTTAGCCACGGTATTATGGGCACCGTGCTGTCACTCCAACTGGTGATGTTTGCCTACGGTGGGATCGAGATTATCGGCATCACCGCCGGTGAAGCGGAAGATCCGAAAACCACCATTCCTAAAGCCATTAACTCCGTACCCTGGCGTATTCTGGTGTTCTACATGGGCACCCTGTTTGTGATCATGTCTATCTTCCCGTGGAACCTGGTCGGTACGCAGGGTAGCCCGTTTGTGTTGACCTTCCAGCACATGGGGATCGCCGCCGCCGCTACCATCCTTAACTTTGTGGTTATCACCGCGTCGCTGTCGGCTATCAACGCGGATATCTTCGGCGTGGGTCGCATGCTGCACGGTATGGCCACCCAAGGACAGGCGCCTAAAGTCTTCGCCAAAGTTTCCCGTCGCGGTACGCCGTTCATGACGGTAATCGTCATGATGGTCGCGCTGCTGATTGCGGTTTACCTGAACTACATCATGCCGGAGAACGTCTTCCTGGTGATCGCCTCACTGGCGACCTTCGCCACCGTCTGGGTGTGGATTATGATCCTGTTCTCACAGATTGGTTTCCGCCTGAAGCTGAGCCGTAAGCAGATTGCCGAACTGGAGTTCCCGATGCGTGGCGGTATCTTTACCTCCATTATCGCCATCATCTTCCTGTTCTTTATCATCGGACTGATCGGCTACTTCCCGGATACCCGCATGTCGCTGTACGTCGGCGGAGTGTGGATTGTCGGGCTGGTTATCAGCTACTGGATTAAAACCCGCCGCACAGCCTGATAACCGCCAGGCCGCAAAAAGAAAGGGAGGTAAGCAAGCGCTTACCTCCCTTTCTTATTTTCACAAAAGCCCACCTAACCGGTTATCTCGATCAAACAAGCCAGGCCTGTCTGCCTTTGAAATGCCCGTTATTAGGGAGACCACACCGTTGGGGTCGTAGCGGCGATTTTGCCGCCGGAGCGCCCCTAGGTGCGGTAGGCCCGGGTATCTCGATCAGAATGACAACGTGCCCTGGAACTAATCAATAACCGATCGCCGCTCCCGCCGGACGACGCACATCATTGGCACCGTAAAGATAGCCTTCACGCACTTTGCCCGATACCGCTGCGTCATTGCCCGAGCTCTGTGGCGTCACCCCCACCGCACCCGGCAAACCGACCATAATCAACTCCGCCGCGCCCCACGGCGTCTGCTCAACCATCTTGTAACCCATCTTCTGTAACAGATTCAGACTGTCGGCCGACACCCCGCGCTGCTCGTAATACACCTCGTCCGGCAACCACTGGTGATGGATACGCGGCGCATTCACCGCCTCCTGCGGAGGCATGCCGAAATCAATCACGTTCAACGCGGTCTCCAGCGTGATGGTAATGATACGAGAACCGCCCGGCGAACCCAGCACCATAAAGGTTTTGCCGTCCTTAGTGATTAAACTCGGGCTCATCGACGATAGTGGGCGCTTACCGGGGGCAATGGAATTTTTACTGCCCTGCACCAACCCGTAGAGGTTTTTCTCCCCCACCTTGCTGGTGAAATCGTCCATTTCATCATTCAGGAAGAAGCCCGTGCCCGGCGCGATTTCAATCGAACCAAATAGCCCGTTAATAGTGTAAGTCGTTGAAACCGCATTACCGTCCTTATCGACGATAGAATAATGCGTGGTTTCCGGCTTCTCGTGCGGTTCCATGCCCGGCTGAACCTGCGAAGAAGGCGTTGCCTTATCAGCCTCGATCTTCTTGCGAATATCGGCCGCATAGCTCTTGCTCAGCAAACGATCAATCGGGTTGTTCACAAAGGCCGGATCGCCCAGGAAGGTGTTGCGGTCCATGTAGGCATGACGCATCGCCTCCGTCAGATAGTGAATCGAGGCCGCCGAGTTAAAGCCCATGCTCTTCAGGTCATAGCCCTCGAGAATGTTCAGCGTTTCACACATCGTCACGCCGCCAGAACTTGGTGGCGGCGCAGAAACGAACTTATAGCCGCGATAGCTACAGGTCACCGGCGCGGTTTCAGTCACCTTGTAGTTGGCAAAATCCGCCGCCGTGATAATCCCGCCGCCTTTTTTCGACGCCGCTTCTACCGCTGCAGGAATTTTACCCTTATAGAAAGCGTCCGGACCGCGTTTAGCAATCGACTCAAGCGTGTTAGCCAAATCGCGCTGCACCAGCCTGTCACCCGGCTGCAGCGGCGTACCGTCTTTGCGCAGGAAAATCTTCGCCACGTCGGGCTGGTCTTTAAACTTGGCGGTCTTGGTGTCCAGAATATCCGTGTCGGCGCGCGTCAGCACAAAACCGTTGCGGGCCAGCTTAATCGCCGGTGCCATTACCTGAGCGCGAGTCAGCTTGCCATAGGCGCGCTGCGCGTGATCCAGGCCCATTACCGTGCCCGGCACTCCGACCGCCAGATAACCGTACAGACTCGCGCCTTTCTTGACGTTTCCCTGCGCGTCGAGATACATATTGGCACTGGCCGCCGCCGGAGCCATCTCACGGAAGTTGATAAAGGTGTCTTTACCGTTGGCCAGATGCACCGTCATGAAGCCGCCGCCGCCGATGTTGCCACAGCATGGGTTAACGACCGCCTCCGCATAGCCCACCGCCACCGCGGCATCGATCGCATTACCGCCTTTCTTGAGGATATCGACACCCACCTGCGAGGCCAGGTATTGGGAAGTCACCACCATACCGTGCTTGGCTTCTACCGCCGGGTTAGAGGCGGCGTAAAGAGAACCGCTGACTAACAGCGCGGCCACGGTCAGCGGTACGCATAACGGCTTGGTCCATTTTTTTAAAAACATAACTGCTCCTGTTGACACCCTGTAGTGTGATTTTTTTGTCATCTGGCTCGCTGTTGCAAATTGAAGAAATGCAAAGTGCAGGCCATTTTGAGATACAAAAATCTAAATGCTGCAATAACCTACATCAGAATAGATGTTATTTAACATTTACAACACAAAGGCAAGCAGGAGTATGAGGCAGGCTGGAAAATTGTCACAAAGTGGGATGAAACGGGGAAATAAAGGCAAAAAAAACGGCCAGCGAAAGCTGACCGTCGGGCAATACTGCTGATTTGGCTAAGGCCAATAATCGAAAGCGATTACAGGTTTTTAGCGTTTTCAGTCAGGTATGCAGCAACGCCGTCTGGAGAAGCGTTCATGCCTTTTTTGCCTTTTTCCCACTGTGCAGGACACACTTCGCCGTGCTCTTCGTGGAACTGCAGCGCGTCAACCATGCGCAGCATTTCGTCGATGTTACGGCCCAGTGGCAGGTCGTTAACTACCTGGTGACGCACGATACCTTTATCATCGATCAGGAATGAACCGCGCAGTGCAACGCCAGCGTCTGGGTGTTCGATACCATAGGCTTTCTGAATTTCACGTTTGATATCAGCAACCATTGCGTATTTCACTTTGCCGATGCCGCCGTTCTCAACAGGGGTGTTACGCCATGCATTGTGAACAAACTCAGAGTCAAAAGAGATACCTACAACTTCAACGCCTTTTGACTGGAAGTCTTCGTAACGCTTGTCGAAAGCGATCAGCTCAGATGGGCACACGAAAGTGAAGTCCATTGGCCAGAAGAAGACAACGGTAGCTTTACCCGCTGTGTGTTTTTTAAAGTTGAAGTTTTCAACAACTTCGCCGCTGCCAAGAACAGCTGCTGCGGTAAAATCTGGGGCCGGACGAGTTACCAGAACCATAAAAACTCCTTTCTAGTATTAGGTAAATGGAGGGGTAATCAATTCGCGGCCAGTATAAGGGCAACGGGTAGGGGAATAAAGCCCATGAGACCAATCGATCAGATAGTACTCGGCTATCAACTGTGATCTAGATCTGTTTATTTCGTGCCTGTTGCATCATTTGCGGATAAAACTGCCAGAATTGTCGCTCTAAATTGGCGTATTGGCTCTCAACGTCGTAGAACGAGCCGGCGAGCGCTGACAGACGCGGCCGCCGATTGGCCATACCTTGTAACACATCGCCAATAAAAGGTAATTCGGCGTAGCGCTCCATCCAACGCTGGGGCCACAGATAGTGGTTGAGGTTCTGAAACCGCTCTGGCGTGTCGGCAAGGTGAGGCTCGATCGATCGACGACAGTGGTTGATAAAGGTCTCCAACGGCGTTTCCGGACACAGCCGGTCCCAGTGTAACGACAGGAAGTGATCCCAGACGACGTCGAGCGTAATGGCGGAGATGCGATAAAACTCGGGGCGGAAAAAGTCGCGTGCGGCTTTTACCTCCGGCAACGCGTCGGTCATCACGTCAACCCGACGATGCATGCGGATGCCGCTAACCACTTCCGCGGAATATAGCCCCTCGGGATTGCCGCGAACGAAGTCCGCCATCAGGTTTCCCAATAGCGAGCTGTCGGCCAGTTTGGCCAGATGAAGGTGTGCGAGAAAATTCATTTCGCCAGTATAACGTCTTTATGCGGCAAGTTGCAGCGCCGTTGACGTTACTGTTTGCTCTACCGTACGCCCTGAGGCATCATTTTATGAGGGTAAAACTTGCAGCCACACCGCGCGCGCACTAGACTAAGCCGCCTATTTTTTATCTTCAAGTTTAAGTGGAAGTATCAGCTATGCGCGTTGCCGATTTTACGTTCGAACTCCCCGAGTCCCTGATTGCCCGCTATCCGCAGAGCCAGCGCAGCGGTTGTCGTTTATTATCTCTGGATGGGCCGACCGGTGAACTGACGCACGGTATTTTCACTGACGTGCTCGATAAACTGAATCCCGGTGACCTGCTGGTGTTCAACAATACCCGGGTGATCCCTGCTCGCGTATTTGGTCGCAAGGCCAGCGGCGGCAAGATTGAAGTGTTGGTCGAGCGGGTGCTGGATTCAAAGCGCGTGTTGGCCCACGTTCGCGCCTCCAAATCGCCCAAGCCGGGCGCAGAGCTGCTGCTAGGCGACGCAGAAAATATCAAAGCGACCATGGTTGCGCGTCACGACACGCTGTTCGAGCTGGAGTTTAATGAAGACCGCGACGTCTTTACCCTGCTCGACGAAATTGGCCATATGCCGCTGCCTCCTTATATCGATCGCCCAGACGAAGACGCCGACCGTGAGCTGTATCAAACGGTTTACAGCGAACGTTTAGGTGCAGTAGCCGCGCCAACCGCCGGCCTGCACTTCGACCAGCCGCTGATGGATGCCTTGCAAGAGAAGGGCATCGAGTTTGCGTTTGTGACCCTGCACGTCGGGGCGGGTACCTTCCAGCCGGTGCGCGTCGACACCATCGAAGAGCACGTCATGCATGCCGAGTACGCCGAAGTACCGCAGGAAGTAGTGGACGCCGTTATCGCCTGTAAAGCGCGCGGCAACCGTGTCGTTGCCGTCGGCACCACCTCGGTTCGCTCGCTGGAAAGCGCCGCCAAGGCCTGCAAAGACGGGCTGATTGCACCGTTCTTCGGCGACACCAGCATCTTTATCTTCCCAGGTTATGAATATGAAGTGATCGACGTGCTGATCACCAATTTCCACCTGCCGGAGTCGACGCTGATCATGCTGGTCTCGGCCTTTGCCGGCTATAAAAATACCCTCAACGCCTATCATCAGGCGGTGGCGGAGCAGTACCGTTTCTTTAGCTACGGCGATGCGATGTTCATCCACCGTAACTTGCTGGCATCACAGGAAATTGTGGGCCAGTAATTAATACCGGCCCCTAAACCGGGCTGTCATTTTGGGGCAACCCAACATTACCAGCGTTGGACTGTTTTTCCGGCGTGGAGAATCAAGTGAAAATGAAGTACGAACTGTCTACTACTGACGGTCGCGCGCGTCGCGGTCGTTTAGTGTTTGAGCGCGGCGTGGTTGAGACTCCGGCCTTTATGCCGGTCGGGACTTACGGCACCGTAAAAGGCATGACGCCGGAAGAAGTCAAAGACACCGGCGCACAAATCCTGCTCGGCAACACCTTCCACCTGTGGCTGCGTCCGGGCCAGGAAGTCATGAAGCTGCACGGCGACCTGCACGACTTCATGAACTGGCACGGCCCGATCCTCACCGATTCAGGCGGCTTCCAGGTATTCAGCCTGGGTGCGATGCGCAAGATCAAAGAAGAGGGCGTGCATTTCCGTAATCCTATTAATGGCGATCCAGTGTTCCTCAGCCCTGAGAAATCGATGGAAATTCAAAACGATCTCGGTTCCGATATCGTGATGATTTTCGACGAATGTACGCCATACCCGGCGGACTGGGATTATGCCAAACGCTCGATGGAAATGTCCCTGCGTTGGGCCAGGCGTAGCCGCGACCGTCATGACGAATTGAAAAATAACAATGCCTTATTCGGAATTATTCAGGGCGGTGTTTACGAAGATTTACGAGATGTATCGATAAAAGGGCTGGTAGATATCGGCTTTGATGGTTACGCTGTGGGCGGTTTGGCTGTAGGCGAGCCAAAAGAAGACATGCATCGTATTCTTGAGCACGTTTGTCCGCAGATCCCAGAGGACAAACCGCGTTATCTGATGGGCGTCGGTAAACCAGAAGACCTGGTTGAAGGCGTACGTCGCGGCGTTGATATGTTCGACTGCGTTATGCCAACGCGTAACGCACGCAACGGCCATCTTTTTGTGACCGGCGGGGTGGTGAAAATCCGCAATGCCAAGCATAAAGAAGATACCTCAACGCTGGATGAGCACTGTGATTGCTATACGTGTCGCAATTATAGCCGTGCCTACTTGCATCATCTCGACCGTTGCAACGAAATACTGGGTGCGCGCTTAAATACCATCCACAACCTGCGTTATTATCAACGCCTGATGGCCGGTTTACGCCAGGCTATCGAAGAGGGCAAGTTGGAGCAGTTTGTGGCCGATTTTTACGAGCGACAGGGCAAGCCAGTTCCGCCTGTAAACTTCTGATTATTCGCGCGCTAGAACCTGACTCACAGGGTCAGGTTCTAGCCGGGCGGGATCGCAAATTTTAGTGTTTCAATAACTTGTTTTATAACAACAATGAGGGAATTTAAATGAGTCTTTTCATTTCTGATGCCGTCGCTGCAACTGGCGCAACGTCACAGGGAAGTCCTTACTCTCTGGTTATCATGCTGGTGGTATTTGGTCTGATTTTCTATTTCATGATCCTGCGCCCGCAGCAAAAGCGTTCTAAAGAACACAAAAAGCTGATGGACTCCATCGGCAAAGGTGATGAAGTCATGACCACCGGCGGTTTGATCGGTCGTGTGAGCAAAGTAGCCGATACCGGTTACGTTGTTATCGCATTGAACGAAACCACCGAAGTCATGATCAAGCGTGATTTCGTCGCTGCCGTTCTGCCGAAAGGTACGATGAAGGCGCTTTAATTTTTGATTTTCCCGAAGGAACTGCCGTGTTAAACCGTTATCCTTTGTGGAAGTATCTGATGCTGATCTTCGTGATCGCCGTCGGTCTGCTTTATGCGCTTCCCAACCTTTATGGTGAGGATCCGGCTGTTCAAATTACTGGCGCCCGAGGTTCGGACGCCAGTGTTGCAACGCTGGACCAAGTCAGAGATATACTGAGCAAAGATCAACTCGTCAGCAAGTCTATTGCGCTGGAAAAAGGCTCAATCCTTGCCCGATTTAATAATACCGACGTTCAGCTGCGCGCCCGCGATGCCCTTACCGCGGCGCTGGGTGACAAATTTGTTATTGCATTAAACCTGGCTCCTGCGACGCCTTCCTGGCTGACCATGCTGGGTGGCGAGCCTATGAAACTGGGTCTCGACCTGCGCGGCGGCGTGCACTTCCTGATGGAAGTCGACATGGACACTGCGTTGGGCAAACTGCAAGAACAGACCATGGACAACATGCGTAGTGACCTGCGCGACCAGAACATTCCTTATGCTATGGTTCGCAAGGCGGACAACTACGGCGTGGTGCTGACCTTCCGTGATTCTGCAACCCGCGACAAAGCCTCAAGCTATCTTTCACCGCGCCATCGTGATCTGGTCCTGACCAACAGCGGTGACACGGACATTCGTATCGTGATGACTAACGATCGCCTGAGTGAAGCCAAAGAGTACGCGGTACAGCAGAACATCAATATTCTGCGTAATCGTGTTAACCAGCTTGGCGTAGCCGAACCGGTGGTACAGCGTCAGGGTTCTGACCGTATCGTGGTCGAGCTACCGGGTATTCAGGATACGGCGCGTGCGAAAGAGATCCTGGGTGCAACCGCTACGCTGGAATTCCGTCTGGTGAATACCAACGTTGACGCCACCGCGGCGGCCAGCGGACGCGTTCCGGGCGACAGCGAAGTCAAAAACATGCAGGACGGACAGCCAGTTGTGCTGTACAAACGCGTGATTTTGACCGGCGATCACATTACCGATTCCACCTCGAGCCAGGACGAATATAACCAACCTCAGGTTAATATTTCTCTCGACAGCGCGGGCGGAAACATCATGTCTAACTTCACCAAGGACAACATCGGCAAGCCGATGGCAACCCTGTTTGTGGAGTACAAGGACAGCGGTAAAAAAGACGCCAACGGTCGTGCCATTCTGGCCAAGCAGGAAGAAGTTATCAACGTCGCGACCATCCAGTCTCGCCTGGGTAACAGCTTCCGTATCACCGGTGTGAACGATCCGAACCAGGCTCGCCAGCTGTCACTGCTGCTGCGTGCGGGTGCGCTGATCGCGCCAATCCAGATTGTCGAAGAGCGGACTATCGGTCCAACCATGGGTGCGCAAAACATCACTCAGGGTCTGGAAGCTTGCCTGTGGGGCCTGCTGGCATCGATCCTGTTTATGGTGGTGTTCTACCGTAAATTTGGCCTGATCGCCACCACGTCACTGATCGTCAACCTGGTGCTGATTGTCGGGATTATGTCCCTGCTGCCGGGCGCCACGCTGACCATGCCAGGTATTGCCGGTATCGTACTGACGCTGGCGGTGGCGGTTGACGCCAACGTACTGATTAACGAACGTATCAAGGAAGAGCTGCGTAACGGACGTTCCGTTCAGCAGGCGATCCATGAAGGCTACAGCGGTGCGTTCTCCAGTATCGTCGATGCAAACATCACGACGTTGATCACGGCAATTATTCTGTATGCGGTCGGTACGGGATCGATTAAAGGCTTCGCTATCACCACCGCTATCGGTGTGGCGACCTCTATGTTTACCTCGATCATCGGTACTCGTGCCATCGTCAACATGCTTTACGGCGGCAAACGCATCAAAAAGCTGTCTATCTGAGGAGTGCGTTGTGGCACAGCAAGAATATACTGTTGAACAACTGAACTACGGCCGTAAAGTCATCGACTTTATGCGCTGGGACAACGTGGCCTTCTGTCTGTCGGGCCTGTTGTTAATCGTGTCGATCGCGATTATGGGTGTTCGCGGGTTTAACTGGGGCCTGGACTTTACCGGCGGTACGGTCATTGAAGTCACGCTTTCACAGCCTGCAAACCTCGATAATATGCGCGGTGCGTTGGAGAAAGCGGGATTCCAGGATCCGATCGTACAGAACTTTGGTAGCAGCCGTGACGTGGTGGTGCGTTTACCGCCACCGAAGTCCGACACCGCTGGCCAGGAGCTGGGTAACAAAGTCATCAGCCTGATTAACGCCGATGTCGACAAAACCGCGACCATTAAACGTATCGAGTTTGTTGGCCCAAGCGTGGGCAGTGACCTGGCGCAGGCGGGAGGGATGGCGCTGTTAATCGCGCTGATCTGTATCCTGATCTACGTTGGTTTCCGTTTTGAATGGCGTCTGGCGCTGGGTGCCGTACTGGCCTTGGCGCACGACGTGGTCATTACCATGGGCGTGCTGGCGCTGTTCAAGATCGAAATCGACTTGACCATTGTCGCCTCGCTGATGTCGGTTATCGGTTACTCGCTGAACGACAGTATCGTGGTATCGGACCGTATTCGTGAAAACTTCCGCAAGATCCGTCGCGGTAACTCTTACGAAATCATGAACGTGTCGCTGACCCAGACTCTGAGCCGCACCATCATGACCTCGGCAACCACGCTGATGGTGGTGTTGATGCTCTACATTTTCGGCGGTCCTCTGCTTGCAGGGTTCTCACTGACCATGTTGATCGGTGTCTCAATCGGTACGATCTCTTCAATCTATGTCGCCTCGGCGCTGGCGCTTAAGCTGGGCATGAAGCGCGAACATATGTTGCAGCAGAAGGTCGAAAAGGAAGGGGCGGACCAACCGTCAATCCTGCCTTAATCCGCAGCCGGCACTCTCCGCAGTGCCGACTACTCGCGATAAAAAAAGGCCTCGCAGTGTTAGCTGCGAGGCCTTTTTCTTGCCTGCGATGCGCGAAATGCCTACTTCTGGGCAGCAATCTCCGTCAGCTGATGCAGGTGCACAAAGCCCAGCGTCTCCGGCGTCACGTTGCCAAAACGCAGCTCGGTCGTTTGCTCGCTAGAGGGCAACAGTCGCGGCGTGACGGTGATAATCTGCGACTGCATGTCCACGGTCAGCGGTTTACCGGTGACCTGGTCCAGCTGGCCCCATTCCACCACCGCGTTAAACGACGGCAGCGGTTTGCCGGAGGTGGTTTTGATCTTTAATACCGCGCTGGTCCCGGTGCTGTCGGGTGCTACAGCATCCAGGCCCAGGCTCAGTTGACCAAACTCGGTGTTGAGCAGCGCGGGAGTCTTGGCCTGTGGCAGCAAATAAACGCCGCTGGTTGATTGACGGTTCAGCAGAGTTTGCCTTTCCAACGCCCCGGCGAGATCGGTCAACCGGTCGAGTTTTTGATTAAGCTGGCTCACTTCTTTGGTTAGCGCGGGGGCCGCGGGAGTTTTTTGGGCACAACCGGCCAGACCGAGCAGGGCAGTAACGGCAAAAATAGCGCGATAAGAGGGTGTCATTGACCTGATGTCCTTATAGGTTTTATCGAGAATTATTGGCTAAGTTTATCATGATAGTGCGTTGGCGATGCGACAGCCTTTGTTGTCAGGTCACTTCGCGGTAAACTACTGTCCAGATAATATCCGAGCAGGAAGTTCTATGCATTGTCCATTTTGTGCAGCCGTTGACACCAAGGTTATCGATTCTCGCCTGGTGGGCGACGGATCTCAGGTTCGCCGTCGTCGCCAGTGCCTGGTGTGTAGCGAACGATTCACCACCTTTGAAGTGGCCGAGCTGGTTATGCCTCGGGTGATCAAAAGTAATGAAGTCCGTGAACCGTTCAACGAAGACAAACTGCGCAGCGGTTTTTTAAAGGCGCTCGAGAAACGTCCCGTCAGCTCCGATGACGTTGAAATGGCCATCAGCCATATCAAGTCTCAGCTGCGCGCTACCGGTGAGCGAGAAGTCGCGGCCAAGATGATTGGTAACCTGGTGATGGACGCATTGAAGGGGCTGGATAAGGTCGCCTACATCCGCTTTGCCTCGGTGTACCGCAGTTTTGAAGATATTCGCGAGTTTGGTGAAGAAATCGCCCGACTTCAGGATTAACGCTAATTAATCATTCCACAGGGAAGGCTATGTTTAGCGATGATGACTACATGGCGCGTGCCTTTGAGCTAGCGCGGAAGGGGCGTTTTACCACCACGCCAAACCCTAATGTCGGTTGTGTCATCGTTCGCGACGGCGAAATCGTCGGCGAAGGGTATCATATCAAGGCCGGTGGGCCGCACGCCGAGGTGCATGCCCTGCGCATGGCCGGTGAGCGCGCGCGCGGCGCCACCGCCTACGTCACGCTGGAACCCTGTAGCCATCATGGCCGCACGCCGCCCTGTGCCGATGCCTTGATCAACGCGGGCGTCATTCGCGTCGTGGCCGCCATGCAGGATCCGAACCCCGAGGTGGCCGGTCGCGGACTGTATCGCCTTAAGCAGGCGGGCGTTGAGGTCAGCAATGGGCTGATGCTCGCCGAGGCTGAGGCGGTCAATCTCGGCTTCCTTAAACGCATGCGCACCGGTTTCCCCTATGTGCAGCTAAAGTTAGCCGCCTCGCTCGACGGCAGAACCGCGATGGCCTCGGGCGAAAGCCAGTGGATCACCTCTGCGGCCGCGCGTCAGGACGTGCAGCGTTTTCGCGCCGCCAGTTCCGCCATTCTCAGTTCCAGCGCCACAGTGTTAGCCGATGACCCGTCGTTAACGGTGCGTTGGAGCGAGCTCGATAGCGACACCCAGGCGCTGTATACCGACTCTCTCGCCGTAATAAACAGCACGCCACAGCAGGACCTCCGTCAGCCGCTGCGGGTGATCGTCGACAGTAAAAATCGCGTGACTCCCCAGCACCGGCTGGTGCATCAAGCGGGCGAAACGCTGTTGGCACGCCTGCAAACCGACCAGCAGGACTGGCCGCAGAGCGTGCGCCAGCTGGCGATACCGGCCACCGCCGAGGGTCGCATCGATCTGGTTATCCTGATGATGCAGCTTGCCAGGCAGCAGGTAAACTCCGTCTGGGTCGAGGCCGGTGCAGAGCTGGCCGGGGCGCTGCTGCAGGCGGGTTTGGTCGATGAGCTTATCGTTTATATGGCACCGAAGCTGCTGGGCGAAAATGGCCGTGCGCTTTGTGTTTTACCGGGCCTTGCCAGCCTGGCCGATGCGCCGGCGTTTACCTTCAGCGATGTCAGGCAGGTCGGCCCAGACTTGCGCTTGCGCCTTAAGCTGCAGCACTAATCGCCGCCAAAAGCGCTTATTTTTTATCTGCCCGCTCAGGTTTACAAAACCGTGTGTCCAGGCAGGGGAATAATATGATAGAATCCGCCCCCCTGCGGCTAAGCATGGGCTGGGTCGATGCTTTATCACTAAGCTTTGTCATAAAAAAACAGAACGATTTAACCCATTCTAAGGAAACTCTATGAACGTTATTGAAGGTGTTGTCGCTACGCCTAACGCGAAAGTAGCCATCGCGATTGCCCGTTTTAACAGTTTTATCAACGACAGCCTGCTTTCCGGCGCGATTGATGCGTTAAAACGTATTGGCCAGGTTGCAGACGACAACATCACCGTTGTATGGGTTCCTGGTGCTTATGAGCTGCCACTCGCCACTCGCGCGTTGGCTAACAGCGACAAATACGACGCAGTGATCGCCCTGGGCACCGTTATCCGTGGGGGTACCGCCCATTTTGAATTCGTTGCTGGCGAATGCAGCTCTGGCCTGTCCAGCGTTGCGATGAACAGTGAAATCCCGGTTGCCTTTGGTGTGCTGACAACAGAAAGCATCGAACAAGCCATCGAACGCGCGGGAACCAAAGCCGGTAATAAAGGGGCAGAAGCTGCCCTGACCGCGCTTGAAATGATTAATGTTATCAAGGCCATTAAGGCCTGAATCTAGTTAAGGGGAATTCCGTGAAACCTGCTGCTCGTCGCCGCGCCCGTGAATGTGCCGTACAGGCGCTTTACTCTTGGCAGTTGTCTAAAAACGACATCGCCGATGTTGAATTACAGTTCCTGACCGAGCAGGATGTCAAAGATGTCGACATTACCTATTTCCGTGAGCTGCTGTCCGGTGTTGCTACCTCAGCGGACAAGCTCGACGCGCTGATGGCTCCGTATTTGTCTCGTCAGCTCGAAGAATTGGGTCAGGTAGAACGTGCAATCTTGCGTCTGGCTCTGTTCGAGCTGAGCAAGCGTCAGGACGTCCCTTACAAAGTGGCTATCAACGAAGCGATCGAATTGGCGAAAACCTTCGGTGCTGAAGACAGCCACAAGTTTGTCAACGGTGTGCTGGATAAAGCAGGCCCGCACATTCGTAAGAAGTAACGTTGCTTATTTAACAACGCGTTTCATTAAGGCCGGATCTCCGGCCTTAATGCATTGTGAAACGCAGGATGGTCAATTTTTGGAATAATACTATGGCATGCGGCGAATTCGACTTAATTGCGCGCTATTTTAACCGTTTCAGAACGGCTCGGCAGGACGTACAGTTAGGCATCGGCGACGATTGCGCCCTGCTGACGGTGACTGACAAGCAGCAAATAGCGGTGAGTACCGACACCCTCGTCGAGGGCATCCACTTCCTCAAAACCATATCCCCTGCCGATCTCGGCTATAAGGCGCTGGCGGTTAATCTCAGCGATTTGGCCGCTATGGGTGCCGATCCGGCCTGGGTTTCACTGGCGCTAACGCTGCCCGAGGTCGACGCCGACTGGCTCGAAGCTTTTAGCGATAGCCTGTTTGAACAGCTTGATTATTACGGCATGCAGCTGATCGGCGGTGACACTACGCGCGGTCCGTTGAGCATGACGCTGACTATCCAGGGGCTGATCCCAGCCGGTCGTGCCCTGCTGCGCAGCGGGGCGCGCGTTGGCGACTGGATTTACGTGACCGGCACGCTGGGCGACAGCGCCGCGGGGTTGGCTATCCTGCAGGACCGCCTGATTATCGACGATGAGCGCGCCTCAAAGGCGCTGATCAAACGCCACCTGCGCCCACTGCCTCGCGTGTTGCAGGGGCAGGCATTGCGTCAGTTGGCCACCTCGGCAATCGATATTTCCGACGGCCTGATTGCCGATCTCGGGCATATCCTGAAAGCTAGCGACTGCGGTGCGCGTTTGGATCTCGACCTGTTGCCGTACTCGTCAGAGTTGCAACAGCAGGTAGAGCCCGATCAAGCGTTGAAGTGGGCGCTTACCGGGGGAGAAGATTACGAGCTGTGCTTTACCGTGCCTGAAATCAATCGCGGCGCGTTGGAAGTCGCATTGGGTCATCTGGGCGTGCAGTTCACCTGCATCGGTCAAATCGCGCCATTGTCCGAGGGTATTAAGTATCAGCGTTCTGGCAAAACCGTCGAACTAGAATGGCGCGGATTTGATCATTTCGCGCAGTAAGACTATTTAAAACCGGTGGCCTGATGCGTCTGGTAGGCCATTTCCAATTCGGCGATCTCGTCGATACTCAGCGTGATCTCCAGCGCGGCGAGGGCATCGTCCAGATGCCCGGCGCGCGAGGCACCGATAATCGGCGCGGTTACCACCGGTTTGCTAAGGATCCACGCTAGCGCAATCTGCGCGCGCGGTACCCGGTGATCTTCGGCGATTTTAGCTACCCGTTCGGCAATCCTGGCATCGGCCTCTTCGGTATCGCCGTACAGCGCCGGGATCACCTCATCGGAAACCGAGCGGGCGGTCGTTTCGCCCCACGGACGCGTCAGGCGACCGCGCGCCAGCGGGCTCCACGGCAGCACCGCAATATTCCTTTCCAGACACAGCGGATGCATCTCTTTCTCTTCCTCACGCTGGATCAGGTTGTACTGGTCCTGCATCGACACAAACGACGCCAAGCCGTGCTGCTTTTGCAGATCCAGCGCCTGTTTGAACTGTACAGCGTGCATCGACGATGCGCCAATAAAGCGCGCCTTGCCGGCTTTGACTACCTCGTTTAACGCCTCCAGGGTCTCTTCTATCGGCGTCTCGTAGTCCCAGCGATGGATTTGCAGCAGGTCGACATAATCGGTGCCCAGGCGGCTCAGGCTGTCATCAATCGATTGTAAAATCGAGGCGCGAGACAGGCCACCTTGCAGATTCGACAGCGGGAAAAATACCTTGGTCGCCAGCACGAACTGGTCGCGGGGAAGGGTTTCGCGCAGCACCTTGCCGACGATCTCCTCGCTGCTGCCGTCAGAATAGCTGTTGGCGGTATCGAAAAAGTTAATCCCTGCGTCGATAGCCTGTTTGATTAACGGGCGGCTGCTCTCTTCTGGCAGCGTCCAGGCGTGTTTTCCACGGGAGGGTTCGCCGTAGGTCATACAGCCGAGACACAGGCGTGAGACTTTTAGCCCGGTGGTTCCTAAATGGGTGTATTGCATGATTTCTCCAGCATCGGCTTAGTGAACGGAGGCTTACGAACTTTGCGTTACCGGCAAAGCGAAGCTATAGGATCGTGGGTCGCTTTAACTGTAGCTTAGTCTGGCTGGGGGCAAGAGAGAGGGAAGGGGGGAGAAGGGTAAATCCCCCTTTTTGCTAAAGAAAAAGGGGGAGGATACGACGCGTTATCTGACTAAATCAGGCAAGCCATTGGTTGATTTGGCGCTCGATACCGGTGGCATCGAGACCCAAATCGCTGCGCACTTCTTCCTGCGTGCCCTGTGGCACAAACAGGTCAGGCAGGCCAATATTCAGCACCGGCACGGTGACGCGTTTCGACATCAGTAATTCGTTAACGCCGCTGCCCGCGCCGCCCATAATGGCGTTCTCTTCGACGGTAATCAGTGAGTCGTGGCTGGCCGCCAGAGAGGATCAGCTCGCTGTCCAACGGTTTCACGAAGCGCATATCGACCAGCGTGGCGTTAAGCTTCTCCGCCGCGGCCTTGGCCTCCGGCAGCAGAGTGCCGAAGTTGAGGATAGCGATTTTCTCACCTTCGCGACGCACTACCGCTTTACCAATTGGCAACGAGGCCAACGGTTCGCAGGTCGCGCCGGTACCGGTACCGCGCGGATAACGCACCGCGACCGGACCTTGATGATGATAACCGGTATGCAGCATCTGGCGGCATTCGTTTTCATCGCTCGGCGTCATAATGACCAGGTTCGGAATACAGCGCATAAACGACAGGTCGAACGCGCCCTGGTGAGTCTGCCCGTCCGCACCGACGATACCGCCACGGTCGATGGCAAACAGCACCGGCAGGTTAGGGATCGCCACGTCGTGGATCAACTGGTCGTAGGCGCGCTGCAGGAAGGTCGAGTAAATCGCCACCACCGGCTTGTAGCCGCCAATAGCCAGGCCCGCCGCGAAGGTCACCGCATGCTGCTCGGCAATCGCCACGTCGAAATACTGCTGCGGATAGGCTCTGGAGAAGTTAACCATGCCCGAACCTTCGCGCATCGCGGGCGTCACGGCCATCAGCTTGCTGTCACCGGCCGCGGTCTCGCTCAGCCAGTCACCGAACACTTTGGAATAGCTCGGCAGGCCCTCTTTGCTTTTTGGCAGCGTGCCGCTGGCCGGATCGAATTTTGGCACTGCGTGGAAGCTGATCGGATCATTTTCCGCCGGCGCGTAGCCTTTACCCTTGCGGGTCATGACGTGCAGCAGCTGTGGGCCAGGCAGATCGCGCATGTTTTTCAGCGTTTGCGTCAGCGCCACGACGTCGTGGCCGTCAACCGGGCCGATGTAGTTAAAGCCCAGCTCTTCAAACAGCGTACCCGGCACCACCATGCCTTTCAGATGCTCTTCGGTGCGGCGGATCAGTTCTTTAATCGGCGGTACGCCCGACAGCACCTTCTTGCCGCCTTCACGCAGGCGAGAATAGAGCTTGCCAGACAGCAGCTGCGCCAGGTGATTATTCAGCGCGCCGACGTTTTCGGAAATCGACATCTCATTGTCGTTAAGCACGACCAGCATATCGGACTTGATATCACCGGCGTGGTTCATCGCCTCAAAGGCCATACCTGCGGTAATAGCGCCGTCGCCGATCACGCAGGCGGTGCGACGGCCCTTGCCCTCGTGTTCGGCGGCAACCGCCATGCCCAGACCGGCGCTGATTGAGGTCGAGGAGTGGCCGACGGAAAGCACGTCATACTCGCTCTCATCGCGCCATGGGAACGGATGTAGCCCGTTCTTTTGACGGATGGTGGAGATTTTTTCGCGGCGTCCGGTCAGAATTTTATGCGGATAGGCCTGATGCCCTACGTCCCAGATCAAATGATCAAAAGGGGTGTTGTAGACGTAATGCATCGCAACCGTCAGCTCAACCACGCCGAGGCCAGAGGCAAAGTGCCCGCTCGACTTGCTTACGCTGTCGAGCAAATACTGGCGCAGCTCATCGCAGAGCTTCGGTAGGCTTTCTTTCGGAAGCGAGCGGAGTTCCTGAGGATTCTCCGCCAGTGCCAGCGTTGGATATTTGGCTATATCAAGACTCATTGGTTACTCATATCAGAGGCTCATTCCATTAATTTGGACATATCGCGACGACAGCTTTTGGGATAAATCAGCTATCACGCTCGATAACAAAGCGGGCTAATGCCAGCAGCGGGGCCGTGTTGTAAGAATATGTGGCCAGCTCTTCCAGGGCGGCTACGGCTTCCAGATAAAGGTCTTTGGCCTTGGCCTGCGCGCCTTCCAGCCCCAGCAGGGCAGGATAGGTGCTTTTACCGAGCTGCTGATCTGCCCCCTGACGCTTGCCCAGCGTCTGGGTATCGCCAATAACGTCCAGTATATCGTCCTGTACCTGGAAGGCCAGGCCAATGGCCTGCGCATAGCGGTCAAGCAGCGGCAGTGCAGCGCGGCCCGGTGCACCCGCGGCTAGCGCACCCAGGCGCACGGCCGCGCGGATCAGTGCGCCGGTTTTATGGCGATGGATAAGCTCCAACGCGGGTAAATCGATTTGCTGGCCTTCTGCGGCCAGGTCCAGCGCCTGTCCGGCACACATTCCGGCTACGCCGCTGGCCCGTGCCAGTTCAGATATCATCGACAGGCGATCGTTGGCTGCGACGTCGGGCATGTCGGCGTCGGCAAGAATAGAGAACGCTAACGTTTGCAGCGCATCACCGGCCAAAATGGCGTTGGCTTCACCAAACTTGATGTGACAGGTTGGCTGGCCGCGACGCAGGTCATCATCGTCCATCGCCGGGAGATCGTCGTGGATCAGTGAATAGGCGTGAATGCACTCGATGGCGGCGGCGGGCGCGTCCAGGTTGTTCAGATTCAGTCCAAAAAGTTGTCCACTGGCATACACTAAATAAGGGCGCATGCGTTTTCCGCCCAGCAGCGAACCGTGGCGCATCGCCTGCACCAACGGCGAATCGGCGAAGGGCAGCGCGGTGACATAGGCCTCAAGCACGCCATCCACGCGCTGTTGCCTGTCGCGAAGCTGGTGACTAAAGCTTTTAGCTGCGAATTGTTGTTCTGTCTCGGACATCAGGAATTACTCGGCTTCCGGTGTAAAAGGTTGCAAAGGGGCATCGTTATCGCTGTCGAGCAGGATTTGCACCCGCTGTTCTGCCTGCTGTAATTTTTGTTGCCCCTGACGTGCAAGCTGTACGCCCTGTTCAAACTCATTCAGCGCGTCTTCCAGCGGAAGTTCCCCTGATTCAAGGCGAGCGACGATTTGTTCAAGTTCAGCCAATGCGGTTTCAAAATTGGCAGGTGCTGCAGCTTTTTTTGGCATAATTCTCTTTCAATATCGAAGGTTATGGAGTCGCAGGCTCCTTACTGAAACGTACGACACGGGTAACCAGGCGGTATGATGCATCGTTTTGCGCGCAAAGTACCCGATTAAAATGCTATACTCCGCGCCGCAGAATCTATTGGTAAGGGCAGCATCGTTGAAGCATGCATTTACCAATAGTTGATTCTAGATCCTTATTCATACACTTACGACCCAGTATTCTCACCAGCTAACAAAAGAATGCCATGAAGTTTATCATTAAATTGTTTCCAGAAATCACCATCAAGAGCCAATCTGTGCGTTTGCGCTTTATTAAGATACTCGCAAGCAGCATTCGTAACGTTGTGAAGCCCAGCGATGAGACCCTGGCCGTAGTTCGCCACTGGGATCATATCGAAGTTCGCAGCAAAGACGAAAGCAAACATGACCTGGTTGTTGAAATGCTTTGCCGTATTCCGGGTATCAATCACGTGCTCGAGGTTGAAGATCGTCCCTACAACGATGTGCACCACATCTTTGAACAGACCCTCGAAGCCTATCGTGATGAGCTGGAAGGCAAAACCTTCTGCGTGCGCGTTAAACGTCGCGGTAAGCACAGCTTCAGCTCCGGCGACGTTGAACGTTACGTCGGCGGCGGGCTTAATCAGCATATCGCCTCGGCGTCGGTCAAGCTCACCGATCCGCAGGTTACCGTTAAGCTTGAGATTAACGATGACCAGCTGGTGTTGATCAAGAACCGTTACAAGGGGCTGAGCGGTTACCCGATCGGCACTCAGGAAGACGTGCTGTCGCTGATTTCCGGCGGGTTTGACTCCGGCGTTTCCAGCTATATGCTGATGCGTCGCGGCAGCCGCGTGCATTATTGCTTCTTTAACCTTGGCGGTTCCGCCCATGAAATCGGCGTCAAGCAGGTGGCCTATTACCTGTGGAACCGCTTCGGCAGCTCGCACCGCGTGCGCTTCATCGCCATCGATTTCGAACCGGTAGTCGGCGAAATTCTCGAGAAAATCGAAGACGGTCAGATGGGCGTCGTGCTGAAACGCATGATGGTCCGCGCGGCCTCAACTATCGCCGAGCGCTACGGCGTGCAGGCCTTGGTGACCGGCGAGGCGCTGGGCCAGGTCTCCAGCCAGACGCTGTCGAACCTGCGCCTGATCGACAACGCGACCGACACGCTGATCCTGCGCCCGCTTATCTCCCATGACAAGCAGCACATCATCGACATGGCGCGCGAAATCGGCACTGAGGATTTTGCCAAAACCATGCCGGAATACTGCGGTGTGATTTCTAAAAGCCCGACAGTTAAAGCGATTAAAGCCAAGATTGAAGCGGAAGAGGCGCAGTTTGATTTCTCGATTCTGGACAAGGTTATTGCCGAAGCCAGAAATCAGGATATCCGCACCATCGCTGAAGAAACTCAGCAGGAAGTCGCCGAAGTCGAGACCGTGGCCGAGTTTGCTGTCACCGACGTAGTGCTCGACATTCGCGCCCCCGACGAGCAGGAAGAAAAACCGCTACAGCTCGAAGGCGTTGAGGTCGATGTCCTGCCGTTTTATAAACTGGCCGGCGTATTCGGCTCGCTTGATCAGAGCAAGACCTATCTGTTGTACTGCGATCGCGGCGTGATGAGTCGCCTGCAGGCGCTGTATCTGCACGAGCAGGGCTTTAAAAACGTTAAGGTTTATCGTCCTTAATCGTTAGGCGTGCTGCATTGAAAAGGGATTGCCGCGGCAATCCCTTTTTTTATCGCTGAGCGGCGCTAAAACGGCTTAATCCTGGTAATTATGCACGCCGGGATACAGCACCAGCTGGGCCGCGACTTCGGCGGCTTTTTCTTTGCCCAGCAGCAGATCAATCATCTTGAGAGAAAACTCGATAGCGGTGCCGGGGCCCTGGCTGGTCAGCAGGTTGATGCGCGGATCGAACATCACGCGTTTCTCCATCCACTTGCTCGGGGAAATCTGCTCTTTCAAGCTGGGGGAGCCGGTCATGTTAGCGACCGGAAACAGGTCGTGGTATTCAAGAACCACCGCCGGTGCCGCGCAGATAGCCGCGACCAGTTTCCCGGTCATCGTAAGATGACGAACTTTTTCGACTAACAGCGGGCTGTCACGGAAACACTCAGCGCCTTTCAGGCCGCCCGGTAGCACGATGGCGTCATATTCTTCGTCGGCCACGTCAACCAGCGCGACGTCGGCTAAAATGTTAACCCCGCGCGAGCAGCGGAGGGTCAGGTTGCCATCCCCGGCGACGCTAGCGGTAGTTACGGCCACTCCGGCACGCACCAGCAGGTCTATCGCGGTAACGGCTTCCAGCTCTTCACTGCCAGGTGCCAGACATACCAGAGCCGAAACGCTCATAATCATTTTCCTTACCTTTGATAAATTCGAATAATTTACTGTTTTCCGGCAGTTGCAGGCCGTGCTTGCGGGCTCTTCGCAGCACATAGCCGGTGATGTAGTCGATCTCGGTATGACGCTGGTTGCGGATATCCTGCTGCATCGACGAGTAATTAGCCGCGGTGGATTCAATCACCTGATATACGTAGCTCAGCAGGGAATCTTTATGCGTCTGATAGCCTTCAAAGTCCATCACTTCGGCCACTTCGGCACAGATTTTTTCAATCCGATCGCCGTGGTCGCGCAGCTCACCGTTGGCACAGTCATACACCGCCGTCAGCGTGTTAATCACGCAGTTTACCGCCAGCTTATTCCACAGCGACGGCAGGATATTATCGTGCCAGGCCACGTCGGGGAGTGCCTCATGCAGCACGTCGGCAATATGGCTCGAACCACTGGCGCGTGAATTGCCCGGACCGATGTGTGTCACCCCCGCCGCCACGTGAATAATCGCGTTGCCCTCATGGCGCGCCGCGTGGGTGGTGGCGCCCATCAGGATCGGTTGACGATGAGGCGGTAGCTCGTCGACCGTGCCCATGCCGTTGTGCAGCAGTAATATCACGCAGTTTTGATTGAGCTTGGGCAGCAGGGCACCCAGCGCGCTAGAAACCTGCCAGGCTTTTAGCGTGACCAGCAGCAACTCGCTTTCGGCCAAATGCTGCGGATCGTTGGTCGGCAGGTTACGATTAAACGCCCGGCCATCCGGGAAAATAACGTTAACGGCGCAAAACGGCTGCGGAATGCGCACCCATCCCTGAACATCGTGTCCTTGCTGATACAGCGTCGAGAGCCAAAGCTGGCCTAACGCTCCGCACCCCAAAACAGTTACCTTCATTTGTGCTCCTTTGCACCCTGCATCTTACGCGCCGCAGCGTCGCTACTCGGCTCTTTTCTAAGCCTCGCCCCGGCCGTTACTCTACAGGCGTACAGACTGTTTCTCTAAACACTCAAGCCCTTTAGAGAAATCCTGATGTTACTAAAATGTAAAATCTATGGCTTTAGTATAGCCTTTTGTGGAGCAGATCACACTTTTGCTCTAGGCGTTAATTTTGTTCCAGCACCATTATCGCGTGGGTATTAGGTTCTAATGCCTTGAAAAGGTGGGGCCGATCGCCAGGATAACAAATATAGTCGCCGGGATTTAATTCAACCGCATCGTCCTCTGGGCCTATCAGCGCGCGGCCTTGGGTAACGATGATGTGTTCAACCGATCCGCTAGAGTGCGGATGCGAATGGCGGTCATCGCCCGGTTGGGCAATCAGCATATAGATATCTCGTCGCGCACCGGGCGGGCAGGTGGCAAGCAGGATAGCCTGATAGTTGGCCATTTCGGCGGTCACCGAAGGGCCTTCACCAAAGCGGATCACCTGCGATGTATTGACCTGCGGCTCCATCAGGCGGGCAAACGGGATCTCCAGCGCCACGCAAAGCGACCACAGGGTTTCAATGCTCGGATTGCCGTTTCCTGACTCCAGCTGCGAGAGTGTGGATTTTGCTATCCCGGCACGCCGCGAAATTTCGGCCAAGGACAGGCCTGTTCTCTGCCGCTCTCGGACCAGAGCCTTGGCAATAATGCTGATGGGTTGTGTCATGATGGCTCTCATCGTTTTATATATCGAACGATCGTTCGGCTTGAAAGTTCATTACAGATTGTTCATTATAACAGCCTAAGCGTTCGATATGGGATAGGCATTATGCGTTCAACATGGATTTCACCGCTGGGTGGCGAGGTGATCAAAGCCATCGCACTGGTCTGTCTGGCCGATGGGGTGGTCGGTTTATCGTATGGTTCGATGGCTACCGCCAGCGGTTTTCCGCTGTGGGTGCCGATGGCACTGTCGCTGTTAGTGCTGGCCGGTGCCTCGGAGTTTTTGTTTATCAGCATCGTGGCGGGCGGCGGCAGCCCGTTTGCCGGTGCGGCGGCGGGGCTGCTGGTTAACGCGCGCCACCTGCCGTTTGGCATGGCGGTAAAGGACCTTATCGCCAAACAAGACTCAGGACGCCAGGGGATAGGCTATCAGCTGCTGGGGTGCCACATCATGAATGATGAGAGCGTGGTGTTTGGCGTCTCACAAAAAAGCCCGGCCAAGCGCCGCGCGGCCTACTGGCTGTGCGGCATGGGCATTATGGCCTGTTGGCCGCTTGGCGTGCTGATGGGGGGATCGATCGGAAAGGTGATCCCCGACATCAACGTTATCGGTCTCGATGCGGTTTTCCCGGCAATTTTGGTGGCATTAACCGCCTCGGCCCTGCGGCACCGGCAGACGCTGCGCCGCGCATTGACCGGCATGCTCCTTTCGCTGGCCGCCGTCCCCTGGGTGCCGGCTGGCTTACCGGTGCTATTTTCGCTCCTCGGTCTGGCGGCGTGGAGGAAGCATAAATGACCGAACATGGCCTGATCGTTGCCGGGATTGCCTTGCTGGCGGCCGGTACTTATCTTTTACGCCTTGCGGGGTTTCGTCTCGGCAGTCGCCTGACGCTTTCTCCCGCGGCTAGCGCCCTGCTGGCCGACGCGGCAACCACCTTGCTGGTGGCGGTAGCTGCCGTCTCGACCTTTTACGCAGGCGTCGGATTCGCCGGATTTGCCCGGCCTGTTGGCGTGGCGGTAGCGGCATTCCTCGCCTGGCGCAGGCAGCCGCTGATCCTCGTCATCCTGGTTGCGGCGCTAGTCACCGCCGGTCTGCGGCTATTAGGGCTTAAATAGCGTTAAATGCAGGCATTAGCGCGCGTTTAACCGCTCTGTCTTTGGAAATAGGCGGCTAAGGCGTTATTATGGTTGCCATCGAACAGCTACATACAAATAAATTTAAGGGAGAAGCGACAATGCCATCTTTCGATATTGTTTCCGAAATTGATCTGCAGGAAGTCCGCAACGCGGTAGAAAACGCCACTCGTGACCTGGCCAACCGTTTCGATTTTCGTAACGTTGAAGCCAGTTTTGAATTAAACGAAAAAGACGAGAGCATCAAGGTTGCCAGCGTTTCTGATTTTCAGGTTGAGCAGCTGCTGGACATCCTGCGCGCTGCCTTGCTCAAGCGCAGCATTGAAGGCGGTGCGTTGGAGATCCCGAAAGAGATGACCCACAGCGGCAAAACCTTTAGCGTCGACGCCAAGCTGCATTCCGGCATTGAAAGCACGCTGGCCAAGAAGATTGTTAAACTGATCAAAGACAGCAAGCTGAAAGTACAGGCGCAGATCCAGGGTGATGAAATACGCGTAACCGGTAAGGCTCGCGACGATTTGCAGGCAGTAATGGCGCTGGTTCGCGGCGGCGATTTGGGACAACCGTTCCAGTTCAAAAACTTCCGCGATTAAAAAATCACCTTGCGCTTTTTTCAGCGGGGGGAGGTTAGGAGGGGGAGCAGAAGTCTCAGTGCTTAAACTCCGAGTCGCAGTTCCCCCTCTCTAACTCTCCCCCACAAGTGGAGGAGAGGATCAAAAAAAGTCCCACCACCCGCTTTTTCAGCATGGTAGAAGAACCAGTCCCTCCCTCCGCTTTTTTCAGCGGGGGGAGGTTAGGAGGGGGGAGCAGACGTCTCAGTGCTTAAACTCCGAGTCGCAGTTCCCCCTCTCTAGCTCTCCCCCACAAGTGGAGGAGAGGATCAAAAAAAGTCCCATCACCCGCTTTTTCAGCATGGTAGAAGAACCAGTCCCTCCCTCCGCTTTTTTCAGCGGGGGGAGGTTAGGAGGGGGGAACAGACGTCTCAGTGCTTAAACTCCGAGTCGCTTTTCCCCCTCTCTAGCTCTCCCCCACAAGTGGAGGAGAGGATCAAAATAAGTCCCACCACCCGCTTTTTCAGCATGGTAGAAGAACAAGTCCCTCACTCCATTTTTTCGGCGGAGGGGATCTCATCAAGCCTGACTGACGTAGGCCTCAAGTGCCTGACGGTTGGTCTGTTGGCTATCAATTTTCACGTAAGCGCTCAGCTCATTCGCCACCACGACCACGTCGGCAACGCCCGGCTGCGATTTAAGACGTGATTCCAGCGTCGCATCGTTAGCCAAGTTGGCAGAAAGCGTAATGCGCAGGCTGCTGACATACGGCGGCTCTGACATCGTCATGCTGACAAACAGCCACACCAGCGCGATAACCGCACAAGCCAGGAATACCGTACTCGCGCCAGCGTGCCCGAAGATAAAGCCGCCCAGGCTGCCGCCGATCGCCACACCCAGAAACTGGCTGGTCGAATAGACACCCATCGCGGTCCCTTTATAGCCCGCAGGAGACTCTTTGCTGATCAGCGAAGGCAGAATAGCTTCCATCAGATTAAACGCCAGGAAGAACAGCTGGATACCGGCGACAATCACCCAGAAGTGCAGACCCGCGGCCCACAACACCAGCTCGGCCAGCAGCAGCACCGCCACGCAGCCGGTAAAGACCTGCTTCATCTGACGCTTCTTCTCGGCGTAAATGATCACCGGGATAACCGCGATAAACGAGGTCAGCATAGTGATCAGATAAACGCGCCAGTGCTCACTCGGTGGGAAACCGGCACTCTCCATGACGCGCGGCAGCACTACAAAGCTCGACATCAGCATAATGTGCAGGCATAGGATACCGAAGTTGAGTTTCAGCAGTTTTCCGTTGGCCAACACCTTGCTGAAGCTGCCTTTTACCATGCTCGATTCACGGTTAAGCAGGTGGGTGGCAGGGGAGGGGACCACGGTCAGGGTAATCACGATACCGGCCAGAGTCAGTACGGCGATCGCCCAGAACAGCGCGTGCAGGCCCCAGGCGTGGGTAATAATTGGGCCAAGCACCATTGCGATAGCAAAGGTAATACCGAAGCTGATGCCGATAAACGCCATCGCCTTGGTGCGGTTCTGTTCGCGCGTCAGGTCAGACATTAGCGCCATTACCGCGGCGGCAATCGCCCCGGAACCCTGCAGCGCACGACCAATAATCACGCCCCAAATAGAATCGGTACTGGCGGCCACCACGCTACCGGCGGTGAAGATCAGCAGTCCAAAGACAATAAGCGGTTTGCGTCCCATACGGTCTGAAAGCAGACCAAAAGGGATCTGAAAAATAGCCTGCGCCAGACCGTAAATACCGATAGCGATACCGATTAGCGTTTCACTAGCACCAGATAAGGACATACCGTAGGTGGTCAGAACGGGCAATACCATGAACATGCCGAGCATGCGTAATGAAAATACGGTCCCTAGTCCCCAGGTTGCCCGACTTTCCTGTCGAGTCATTTGATTATCGTTCATTGCTACCTCAAAATTACAAACAGCGACATTGTAGTGTTTTATTTGCGCGCAGGTAAATCGCTGGATATTTAGCAGATATTTCAGATTTCTCAAGATTGACGAGAATTTAATTGAATCTTTGAAGATTTTTGATGGGCAAATAAAAAATGGCCGGTAGCGATACCGGCCATTTCAACATCTAACTCAATGGCTTACCAAACGTAGGTCAATAGATTATTCGATGCAGCAGCGGCGTTAAAGTCGATAGACATCATGACACTCAGTGAAGTGATGGCAACGATGGAGAAAACAAACAGCTTTCTTGCCCATACAATGTCATTTTCAGTTTTGTATCCGCGCAGCGCCATACCCAACCACCAAACGCTGACCGCTGCCGCCACGACAAGGTATTTATAACCCGCGTAACCGCTCAGTGTCAGCATCAGGGTCGCCACCATAAAGGCGATGATCCAGACGGTGATGTGGTGCTTGGCAACCGCAACGCCTTTAACAACCGGCAGAACCGGAATATTCGCTGCCTGATAATCTTTAAAGCGGAAGATGGCAATCGCGTACGAGTGCGGCATCTGCCACAGGCTGAAGATCAGTAGCAGGATCAACGCGCCGGTATCGAACTGGCCGCTTACGGCACAGTATCCAATAACCGGCGGCGCTGCGCCGGATAAGCTACCAATCAGCGTGCCGTAGACGGATTTGCGTTTCATATACAGGCTATAAATCCCGACATAAACCACAAAGCCCATTACCGCTAGCCACATAGAAAGTGGGTTAGCGCCAAAGTACAGCAGAGCAAAGCCTAAAATACCCAGGAAAGTAGCGTAAACCAGGGTGGTCTTCGGCGGTATAAGTCCTTTTACCAGAACTCGGTTCTTCGTTCTTTCCATGACCTTGTCGATGTCGCGGTCTATGTAGTTGTTAAATACACAGCCCGAGGCAACCACCAACGAGACGCCGACAAAGGCGGCGAGAAAGAGAGGGAAATCGATGCTTCCTTTGGAAGCAAGGAGGAATCCCCCGACGACAGAAATTAAATTACCGAAAATAATTCCTGGCTTAGTTACTTGCAGGTATTTCTTAATCATCGCATGCAGCTCGGCTTTTAACTGACCATCATATTGACGTTGAGGTTATACATAATCCACAGTGAGCCCACAACAACGATAAAGATAATCACAGCGGTGAACAGGAACGCAATCAGGTTCCAGCGTCCTTCCGATGATGTATTCATGTGCAGGAAATACACCAGATGAACCACGATCTGGATTATCGCTGAAGCAATGACCGTACCCAGGATTAACGAGTGTGATGCGGTATCGCTCATCACCATCGCAAATGGGATCACCGTCAGGATAATCGATAGAACGAAGCCGATCATGTATGACTTGACGCTACCGTGGCTTGCACCGCCGTGGGAAGTGGCTGAATGACTCATGCTAATACTCCCATCAGATAAACAACGGTGAATACACAAATCCATACCACGTCAAGGAAGTGCCAGAACAGGCTCAGGCACATCAGACGAGTTTGGTTCACGGAGCTCAAACCACGGCGGCTGACTTGAACGATCATGGTGATGATCCAAATCAGGCCGACGGTTACGTGCAGACCGTGCGTGGCAACCAAGGCAAAGAAGGCAGACAGGAAACCGCTGCGATCCGGGCCGAAACCTTCGCTAATCAGGTGATGGAACTCAGTAAGTTCCATGCCGATAAAGCCAAGACCAAACAGGAAGGTCACGAACAGCCAGCCTTTAACAGCGCCTGCGTTACCCTTGCTCATGTTCAGCATTGCGAAGCCGTAAGTAATAGAACTTAACAGCAGGCAGAAGGTTTCAACTAATACAAATTTCAGGTCAAAGATATCTTTACCTGCGGGACCGCCAGCGGTCCCGTGCAACAGTACCGCGTAAGTTGCAAACAGCGTTGCAAACAGTACGCAGTCGCTCATCAGGTAAATCCAGAAGCCAAAGACTTTGGTCTCACCCGCGTCGTGGTGACCATGATCTTCTTCATGGACCGCGCTATGGGGATTCAGGGAATCAATTGCCATGTTTCACACCCGCTTTGCTGATATTTTCATAATGTTGGTTCTCAATACGCTCGACTTCTTCAACGGAAACGTAGTAATCAACGTCTTCATCAAAGCTTTTCCAAATCCAGCTGATAACAAGACCCGCGAATCCAGCAATCGCTAACCACCACATGTCCCAGATTAGTGCAAAACCTGCCGCCAGACTGAACACTGCGATGATAAAGCCCGCGCCGCTGTTCTTAGGCATATGAATTTTTTCATATTTAGCCGGTTTCTTGTAAGCGGTGCCTTTCTCTTTCATGTCCCAGAACTCGTCGCGGTCGTGAATGTGCGGCACGATAGCGAAGTTGTAGAACGGAGGAGGAGAAGAGGTTGACCACTCCAAAGTACGAGCGCCCCACGGATCACCGGTCAGGTCGCGGTTCAACTCACGGTCACGTATGGATACGTAGAACATGATGAAGATACAGGCGATACCGCAGGCAATCAGGAATGCGCCGAACGCGGCAACACACAGCAGGGTGTGGAACTGCGGGTCAATGTTCTGGCTGATACGACGAGTCATACCCATAAAGCCCAGAGCATACAGCGGCATAAAGGCAACGAAGAAGCCGATGATCCAGAACCAGAACGCACGCACGCCCCATTTTTCGTTCAGCGTGAAGCCGAAGGATTTAGGGAACCAGTAGGTCAAGCCTGCGAAGCAACCAAATACCACACCGCCGATAATAACGTTATGGAAGTGGGCAATCAGGAACAGACTGTTGTGCAGTACGAAGTCAGCACCAGGAACCGCCAGCAGAACGCCGGTCATACCACCCACAGAGAAGGTGATGATGAAGCCGATGGTCCACAGCATTGCCGCGTTCAGGGTAATACGACCCTGATACATGGTGAACAGCCAGTTGAAGATTTTTACCCCAGTCGGGATAGAAATGATCATCGTCATAATACCGAAGAAGGCATTGACGTTAGCGCCTGAACCCATGGTGAAGAAGTGGTGCAACCAAACAATGAACGCCAGCACGGTGATGGCAATCGTTGCCCATACCAGTGAGGTGTAACCAAACAGGCGTTTCTTGGAGAAGGTAGCGGTCACTTCAGAGAACACACCGAACACTGGCAGGATAAGGATATACACTTCCGGATGGCCCCAGGCCCAAATCAGGTTGATGTACATCATCATGTTGCCGCCCATATCATTGGTGAAGAAATGGGTGCCCAGATAGCGGTCAAGAGTCAGCAGTGCAATGGTAACGGTCAGGATCGGGAAAGAGATGATGATCAGGATGTTAGTACACAGCGCTGCCCAGGTGAATACCGGCATTTTCATCAGCGGCATGCCAGGAGCACGCATCTTCAGAATCGTTGTGAAGAAGTTAACACCTGTCAGCAAGGTCCCTATACCGGATATCTGTAGACTCCATATCCAGTAATCGACCCCGACCCCAGGGCTGTACAGCTTACCTGACAACGGCGGATAGGCCAGCCAACCGGTCTGCGCGAACTCACCAATACCCAACGAGATATTGATCAGCACCACGGCTACGGCGGTGAACCAGAAGCTGATGTTGTTCAGGAATGGGAAGGCAACGTCACGCGCACCGATTTGTAGCGGTACAACCACGTTCATCAGACCGATTACGAAAGGCATTGCCATGAAGAAGATCATGATTACGCCGTGCGCGGTGAAGATCTGGTCGTAGTGGTGCGGTGGCAGGAAGCCGGGACTGCCGTCCGATGCCATAACCTGTTGGGTACGCATCATGATGGCGTCAGCAAAGCCGCGGATAAGCATGACAATCGCAAGGATGATGTACATGATACCCAGTTTTTTATGGTCAACAGAGGTAATCCACTCTGACCACAGATATTTCCATTTACCGAAATAGGTGATTGCCGCTAACAGGGCGATACCGCCCAGGATGATAGCGCCAACCGTCACCATAACGATAGGTACATCAAATGGAATGTCGTTTAACGTTAGTTTTCCGAACATCTTTTATTCCCCGGCTCCGGCAGTGTGAGACTTATCACCCATATCCATGCCTTTCATGTCTGTACCGGCTGGCATAGGCATTGTCTGGCCTGCTGGCATATTCATGTCGTGCGAATACTGGCCAATGATATTTTTGAACAAATCAGGCTGAACGGTAGAGAAGTATTCGACTGGGTTGTCGATACTGTCTGCGGCCAGAGACTTGAACTGATCCATCGTGGCGAGCTGATTCGGAGCTTGCTTAACTTTAGCAACCCACGCATCAAAGTCGGCACGGGTAGGCGTAGCAATAGCGTTAAACTTCATACCTGAGAAGCCGCGACCGCTGTAGTTTGCCGAGATGCCTTTATAGGTACCCGCCTCGTTTGCAATCAAATGCAACTGAGTCTGCATACCGGCCATCGCGTAAATCTGACTACCTAACTGTGGGATAAAGAACGAGTTCATTACAGTATCAGACGTGATTTTGAACTGAACAGGAACATCTTTCGGGAATACCAGTTCATTAACCGTTGCGATACCCTGCTCTGGATAAATAAACAACCATTTCCAGTCGAGTGAAACGACTTCAACGGTCATAGGTTTTTCGTCGGAAACGATAGGTTTGAACGGATCAAGCTGGTGGCTGGTTTTCCAGGTTATCGTTGCCAGGATGGCAATAATGATAACTGGAATGGTCCATACCACAGCTTCCACTTTGTTGGAGTGTGACCAATTTGGACTGTACTTAGCGTTTGTATTAGAAGCGCGATACTTCCATGCAAAAGCAAAAGCCATAATGATTACTGGTATAACGACGATTAGCATTAATCCAATCGCTGTCAGTATCAGCGTTCTTTGCTCCAGTCCAATTGCTCCCTTGGGATCCAATATTGCCGAGTTACAACCACTCAATAGAACAGTAGATGCAAATATAGACAACATCCCAATACTTTTATTGTATTTCTTAAGTCTCATCTAACGACCTCAATAACAGGGCTCTATTGTCGCTCATGTGTGCGGGCATTTTACGGGAAGGTTACGGTACTGTAAACACGCTTAAAGCTGTGTAAATGCTCCTCCCACACTTTATGTTAACGTGGTCACACATGTTACGGGAAGTGACAATTTCTTTGTGGCAACAGTACCTTGCGCTATTGTGCGCCACTATGCTGAGTAAAAACAAGGCCTAGCAACCGTATGGATATTTAGTGCCATATTTTAATGTTTTATATTGGTGATAAATATGTAAACAGAATGTTGTAATTTGGTTTAAATAAGATTGAAAAAAGGAGGATAAAAAGAGATGAGTGAAACAAGTTGTAAGTAGGAAATATTTTTTAAATGTTGTTAAAGCATTTATTGATCCACATCAGAGTAAATCAGGATATTAACCAAATAACAACAATGATCCTCCAGGATACACAACAAATCTGTATCCCAGAAAACCGGAAAGGCGGGTGTCTTAGGGACAATTGACAAACACAGTGTAGAAGGGATTATGAATCGCGCCAGTGAATCGCTAAATTGTTTGCTGTCGGCGCAGCGCGAGGAAGTCCAGCATGCTGCCCAACACAATGCCTGCCAGGGCAAACAGCGCACCCGCTTGCACCGTCTGCACCGCCCACGCAGAAGCCTGCGTCCAGCCCAGCCCGTCGGTTATCAGCATCACCACCCACAGCGCCAGCAGAACGCTGCCAATTAACAGCAGGCGCAGCGCCCAGCGATACGGCACGGCAAAATGAATCCGGGGTAAAAAGGAGTCGGTAGCCTGGGCGTGCTCAAGCGTGTGACGGCACAGGGCCAGCAGCAGCAGGCCGGGGATCGACGCGGCGATAGAGAACAGGTAAAACATCGGCCAGCCGTGCGCCTCGACAAACCAGCCGGCGATCGGGCCGACATAAACCCGACCCACCGCCGACAGAGCTGAGAGCAGGGCGAATTGGGTGGCGGAAAAGGATTTGTTACACAGCGCCATCAGCAGGGCAACAAACGCCGCCGTGCCCATGCCACCGCAGAGGTTTTCAAAGAAGATGGCGGTGCCCATCGAGTAAAGATGCTTATCGGTAATCGCCAGGATCCAATAACCGGCGTTAGAAATCCCCTGCAGAATGCCAAACAGCATCAGCGCGCGGAACAGGCTCAGGCGCTGCATCAATACCCCGCCGAGCAGGGCGCCGAAAATGGTCGCCAGCAGCCCGAGGGTCTTGTTAACTAGCCCGACTTCACCGGCGTCAAAGCCAACGCCGCGGATAAGAAAAGTGGTACTCAGGCTGCCGGCAAAGGCGTCACCGAGTTTATACATCACGATCAGCAGCAAAATCAGCCAGGCATTGTTACGGCCAAAGAAGTCCTTTAGCGGCGCGACGACCGCCTTTTCAAGCGTGGCTGGCGCGGGTTGATGGATATCCGGCTCGGGGGCAAACAGCGTGGCCGCGACGCCGACAAGCATCAGCACCGCCATCAGCCAGTAAGTATGCTGCCAGCCGAGATAACGGTCGGCCAGCCACAGCGCCAGTCCGCCGGAAACCAGCATCGCCAGGCGATAGCCGAGCACCGACACCGCCGCGCCGTTGCCGCGCTCTTCGGCGCTAAGCAGGTCGGTTTTATAGGCATCGAATACGATATCCTGCGACGCCGAGGCAAAGGCAATCAATACCGCCAGCGCCGCCAGCCAGAACAAATCGCGCGTCGGATCCATAAAGCCCATCGCAAAAATCGCCACCACTAGCAGCAGCTGGGTGAGGATAAGCCAGCCGCGTCGGCGGCCAAGAAAGCTCGGCGTGTAGCGGTCCATCATCGGCGACCAGAGGAATTTGAACACATAGGCCTGGCCGACCAGAGAGAAGATGCCGATGGTTTTGAGATCCAGGTTATCTACCGTCATCCAGGCCTGGAGCGTGCCCGAGGTCAGCGCCAGCGGTAAGCCGGAGGCAAACCCCAACAGCAGCAGGATCGCGGTATTTCGTTGGGCAAAAATTGAGAAGTACTGTTTTAGCATGGCGTCCGTGTTCCCGCAGGCCGTTGAAAAAAGGGGCTAAGGGGCATCATAAAGGATTAGGGCGCAGAATAAAGAAGGGAATCGGGCAGGTGCGGCCAGGTTGGTAAGAAAATAAAACGCTTCTGCCCGACGTGAGCCGGGCAGAAGCGGGCGGGGATTAGTGCGCGTTGGCTTTAATAAAGTCGCTCACGCTAGTGTCCTGTGCCATGTCGTTGATCACGTCACCCAGCGCGGTGTTAATCACGTTGGTGATTTTGGCATCGGTCGCGGTGAAAGCGCCCTGCACGTTGTAGCTGGTGTTGTAGTTTTTAACCTGCTTGTTGCCGTTCTTCGCCGTAGCGATGATGGAAATATCGGCTTTGGTGGTGATGTTGTAGCGCAGGTTGCCTTCCTGAACGTCGGCATACAGGCGATTAACCACGATTTGCAGGTCAACGGCGCCGTCAGGTCCAATCATGTAGCCACGTGCGGTCATCTGTTTTTCAAGCGCCTCTTGCAGCAAGAAGCGCATGTCGCGAGAAGGGGTAAGCGAAACCAGCTGCCCGTCGCGCACCACTTTGGCTAACGCTTTGTCCTGGCGCACGTCGGCACCGTTGATGCTAATGGTGACGCCCATCAGGCTAGGGTCCTGGGTTGGCAGATTAATTTTAGGCGAAATATTCAGGGTGTTGCTGCTGGTCGCGCAACCGGCAAGCATAAACAGGGCCAGCGCAGGGAAAAGGATTTTTTTCAATAAGCTCATGGTCTTAATTTTCCATCTTTTCAAAGTCAGGAGTTGACGTTTTTTGATTGTAGAATGGGCAGCATCATAGCATTGCGTGCGATCGGCTTGCCATGAGATTGGACCGCAGAAACGATGAATTTATCGCAGAGAAGCAAAAATTTAGCCGCTTGGCAGACAAATTTGTCTCTAAAACTACCTTTTTGTTCACATTAGTAATATTTTCTTGTTGAAAGTAAGAATAAAACAGAAAACCGCCTATCATTTAATTAAGACGGCGAAATAGTTGGGCGCAGTTCTCTGTAAAACGTGTTTTTAAGGAGATGGCTATGATTCGCGAACAAATAGAAGCAAAGTTGGCAGCGGCGTTTGAACACACGCACCTTGAGGTTATCGACGAGAGTTATCGACACAACGTGCCTGCCGGTTCAGAGAGCCATTTCAAGGTCATCCTGGTCAGTGACAAGTTCGTTGGCGAACGTTTTTTATCACGCCATCGTGCCATTTATTCAGTATTGGCCGATGAACTGGCAGGCAGCGTTCACGCCCTGGCACTGCATACCTATACGCTGAAAGAGTGGGAAGGGCTTCAGGACACGGTTCCGGCCTCTCCGTCATGCCGTGGCGCAGGCACTCTGGCCTAAATAGAGAAACCTTGACCTAAAATCGGGGATCACCACCTAAAATAGGGAACTTTCCGCTAAAATCATCCAAAAGAGCGCGTTTTAGACGGTATCTCTGGAAATTTGCCCCTGAGATGCGGTATTAGTAGGTGCGCATTATGAAACGGCCCGCGGGCCGTTTTTGTTTTCTTGCTGTTCAATGCCGATCTCGTCATCCCCTGGCGGTTTGGCGTTTTTTTGATTTCAAGACACGCATCCTCGACGTGCTGCCGTTGCGCCGCTATAATGTCGCGTCTTATTTTTTCCGAAATGGTTTCGGGACTTCCTCGAACACTGAGCCAGGGAGCTGCTTAGTGCAGTGCGTCCCGGTTCGGGGTTGACCGAGCACTTTGATTTTTTTGAGGTAACAAGATGCAAGTTTCTGTTGAAACCACTCAAGGCCTTGGTCGCCGTATCGCTATTACTGTTCCTGCTGAAAGCATTGAAAAAGCAGTAAAAAGCGAACTGGCTAAAGCGTCTAAAACTGTACGTATTGACGGCTTCCGCAAGGGCAAAGTACCACACCACATCATCGAGCAGCGTTACGGCGCAAGCGTTCGTCAAGACGTCCTGGGCGAAATGATGCAGCGCAACTTCGTTGATGCAATCATCAAAGAAAAAATCAACCCAGCCGGTGCGCCGAACTATGTTCCAGGCGAATACAAGCAGGGCGAAGATTTCAGCTTCACCGTTGAGTTCGAAGTTTACCCAGAAGTAGAACTGAAAGATCTGGAAAACATCGAAGTAGAAAAACCGGTTGTTGAAGTCAACGAAGCCGACGTAGACACCATGCTGGAAACCCTGCGCAAGCAGCAGGCTGACTGGAAAGAGTCTGAAGCGGCTGTTGAAGCTGAAGACCGCGTGACCGTTGATTTCTCCGGTTCTATCGACGGTGAAGAATTCGAAGGCGGCAAAGCCTCTGATTTCGTACTGGCTATGGGCCAGGGCCGCATGATCCCAGGCTTCGAAGAAGGTCTGGTCGGTCATAAAGCCGGTGAAGAGTTCGTCATCGACGTTAACTTCCCAGAAGATTACCACGCAGAAACCCTGAAGGGTAAAGAAGCCAAGTTCGCGATCGTCTTGAAGAAAGTCGAAACTCGCGTGCTGCCAGAACTGACTGAAGAATTCATCAAGCGTTTCGGCGTGGCTGATGGTTCTGTTGAAGGTCTGCGTGCTGAAGTGCGTAAAAACATGGATCGTGAGTTGAAAGGCGCGGTACGTAACCGCATCAAGACTCAGGCTATCGAAGGTCTGGTTAACGCCAACGACATCGACGTGCCGGCTGCCCTGATCGATAGCGAAGTTGACGTTCTGCGTCAGCAGGCTGCACAACGCTTTGGCGGCAACGAGAAGCAGGCGCTTGAGCTGCCACGTGAGTTGTTCGAAGAGCAGGCTAAACGCCGCGTAGTGGTTGGCCTGTTGCTGGGTGAAGTGATCAGCCAGCACGAGCTGAAAGCTGACGAAGAGCGCGTTAAAACGCTGATCGAAGAAATGGCTTCCGCTTACGAAGATCCATCAGAAGTGATTGAGTTCTACAGCAAAAATAAAGAGCTGATGAACAACATGCGTAACGTCGCGCTGGAAGAACAAGCCGTCGAAACTCTGCTGTCCAAAGCGAAAGTGACTGAGAAAGCCACGACCTTTACCGAGCTGATGAACCAGACTACCCAGGCATAATCGTCCGGGAATTATCCCTCGTTTCGTTGAGTCACTGGGTGGATAAGGTCTTAAAAGCCCGTAGTTTACGCTACGGGCTTTTTTATTTTGCCAATTCTGGCTTTTGGCTGGTTTTTTAGAACCTGACTGCACTATATTTAAAGGACGTTGCGCTATATTAATCAGCGTGATAACCGATAAAAGCCGGTCAGTACAATAAGTGAGCTATTTGCTGGCTTAATCATTATGCTGAGCAAAAATATTAGCCGTAAGGCTTGAAATCTTACGCTCTCCCCCCAATTGACTAGTGCTACAAGGGTAACTTACTGTAAGTTTCTGACTGATAACCACCGTCAGCCGTGTAAGTGGCGACTTGGCCGCTTGAGCATAGTCATCATCGCCTATCTCAAGTAGAATCGGTTTCAACTCGCGCTAAAGAGAATTCTATTAGGAGACGGTTATGTCATACAGTGGTGAAAGAGAACAATTTGCGCCAAACATGGCCTTAGTACCGATGGTTGTAGAGCAGACTTCACGCGGTGAGCGCTCTTATGATATTTTTTCCCGTCTGTTAAAGGAACGTATTATCTTCCTGACCGGGCAGGTAGAAGACCAGATGGCTAACCTGATCGTGGCCCAAATGCTGTTTCTGGAAGCCGAAAACCCAGAGAAAGATATCTACCTTTATATCAACTCTCCGGGCGGTGTGATCACCGCAGGCATGTCAATCTATGACACCATGCAATTTATCAAGCCGGATGTCAGCACCATTTGTCTGGGTCAGGCCTGTTCAATGGGCTCATTCCTGCTGACCGCAGGCGCGAAAGGCAAGCGTTACGCGCTGCCAAATTCCCGCGTGATGATCCACCAGCCGCTGGGCGGTTTCCAGGGGCAGGCGACTGATATCGACATTCACGCCAGAGAGATCCTGAAAGTGAAAAACCGTATGAATACGCTGATGGCGCAACATACGGGCAAGTCTCTTGAAGAAATAGAGCGTGACACGGAGCGAGATCGTTTCCTGTCAGCCAGCGAAGCTGTAGAGTATGGCTTAGTGGATAAAGTAATGACTCATCGCGGCGAACTCTAACCGGCATTTTTCTGCTGACGCGATGGTCTATAGTTAAACTCATAGTGACCTATTGTGCGGCGGTGTAAAATCGCCGCACAATGCTTTACCCCAGGCGCAAGATATGAGTCAATTGTTCAATAGACATCAGCATGTGCGTCAGTGAATGACATGTCTGTTGGGTTAAATGGTCGTACCGTCGTGAGTTGTCCGCGGGACAGAGATTAAAGAAGAGGTTTACTGATGACAGATAAGCGCAAAGACGGTTCAGGAAAATTGCTGTACTGCTCTTTTTGCGGCAAAAGCCAGCATGAAGTGCGTAAGCTGATTGCCGGTCCGTCAGTGTATATCTGCGATGAATGTGTCGATTTATGTAATGACATTATTCGCGAAGAGATTAAAGAGGTCGCTCCGCATCGCGAGCGTAGCGCGCTGCCGACACCGCATGAGATCCGTGAACACCTCGATGACTATGTTATCGGTCAGGAACCGGCGAAGAAAGTTCTGGCAGTTGCGGTTTATAACCACTACAAGCGTTTGCGTAACGCCGACACCAGCCACGGTATCGAACTTGGCAAGAGCAACATTTTGCTGATCGGCCCAACCGGTAGCGGTAAAACGCTGTTGGCTGAAACGCTGGCCCGTTTCCTGGATGTGCCATTTACCATGGCCGACGCCACCACGCTGACGGAAGCCGGTTACGTGGGTGAAGACGTCGAGAACATCATTCAGAAGCTGCTGCAAAAATGTGATTACGACGTGCAGAAGGCCCAGCGCGGCATCGTTTATATCGATGAAATTGATAAAATTTCTCGTAAGTCTGACAACCCGTCTATCACCCGTGATGTTTCGGGCGAAGGCGTGCAGCAGGCGCTGTTGAAACTGATCGAAGGCACCGTGGCTGCGGTTCCACCTCAGGGCGGACGCAAGCACCCACAGCAGGAATTCTTGCAGGTTGATACCTCAAAAATTCTGTTTATCTGCGGCGGCGCGTTTGCTGGCCTGGATAAAGTGATTGGTCAACGACTGAACGTCAGCACCGGTATTGGTTTTGGTGCCGAGGTTAAAGGCAAGTCAGAGAAAGCTACCGAAGGTCAGTTGCTGGCTCAGGCTGAACCAGAAGATTTGATCAAGTTCGGTCTGATCCCTGAGTTCATCGGTCGTCTACCGGTCGTGGCAACGCTGAGCGAGCTTAGCGAAGACGCGCTGATTCAAATCCTTAAAGAGCCAAAGAATGCCCTGACCAAGCAGTATCAGGCATTGTTTAACCTTGAAGGCGTTGAGCTGGAATTCCGCGAAGAAGCATTAATTGCCATCGCGAAGAAAGCGATGGATCGTAAAACGGGTGCTCGTGGTCTGCGCTCTATCGTCGAAGCCGCGTTGCTGGATACGATGTACGATCTGCCATCTCTCGACAGTGTGGACAAAGTCGTTGTTGATGAGTCCGTCATTGCGGGGCAATCTGAACCTCTGATGATTTATGGCAAACCTGAGGCGCAACAAGCTTCTGGTGAATAAATAGCCATTCTTACAGCGGTTTAGTGGATAAATGGGGGATTTTTTCCCCCATTTTTTTTTCCTCGCATTCTAGTCGTTGAATGTCGGACATTCATCCCCATATACTCAGTTAACTACTTGCTGAAACCCGCTGACTCGTGTTTCACGAGATTTCCTTAACCTGGCGGAAGCTAAACTAAGAGAGAGCTCTATGAACCCTGAGCGTTCTGAACGCATAGAAATCCCCGTATTGCCTCTGCGCGATGTGGTGGTTTATCCGCACATGGTGATCCCGCTGTTCGTTGGCCGGGAGAAATCGATTCGCTGTCTTGAAGCGGCAATGGACAATGATAAAAAAATCATGCTCGTTGCGCAGAAAGAGGCTTCGACGGATGAGCCTGGTATCAACGATTTGTTCTCAGTGGGTACCGTAGCCTCTATTTTACAGATGCTGAAACTTCCAGATGGAACCGTCAAAGTTCTGGTTGAAGGTTTGCAGCGCGCCCGCATCACCACGCTTTCCGACAGCGGCGAGCACTTTGCTGCCCAGGCCGAATATCTGGAGTCGCCCGCCGTTGACGAACGTGAGCAGGAAGTGTTGGTCCGCACGGCGATCAATCAGTTTGAAGGTTACATCAAGCTGAATAAAAAGATCCCACCTGAGGTCCTGACTTCGCTGAACAGCATCGAAGACGCCGCGCGCCTGGCGGATACTATTGCCGCGCACATGCCGTTGAAGCTGGTCGACAAACAGTCGGTGCTCGAGATGTTCGATATTACCGAACGTCTGGAATACCTGATGGCGATGATGGAATCGGAAATCGACCTGTTGCAGGTTGAGAAACGTATCCGCAATCGCGTCAAGAAACAGATGGAAAAAAGCCAGCGCGAGTACTATCTGAATGAGCAAATGAAAGCCATTCAGAAAGAGTTGGGCGAGATGGACGACGCGCCTGACGAACACGAAGCGCTGAAACGCAAAATCGATGCGGCAAAAATGCCGAAAGACGCGCGTGAAAAAACCGAAGCTGAGCTGCAAAAGCTGAAAATGATGTCGCCGATGTCCGCCGAGGCCACCGTAGTGCGTGGCTATATCGACTGGATGCTTCAGGTGCCGTGGAACGCGCGCAGTAAAGTGAAGAAAGACCTGCGTAAGGCACAAGAGGTGCTGGATACCGACCACTTCGGCCTGGAAAGGGTCAAAGACCGTATCCTCGAGTACCTCGCGGTGCAGACGCGCGTCAGCAAACTTAAGGGGCCGATCCTCTGCCTGGTAGGGCCTCCGGGCGTGGGTAAAACCTCACTCGGTCAGTCGATTGCCCGTGCAACCGGTCGTGAATATGTGCGTATGGCGCTGGGTGGCGTGCGTGACGAAGCGGAAATTCGCGGTCACCGTCGTACCTATATCGGTTCAATGCCGGGCAAACTGATCCAGAAAATGGCCAAGGTTGGCGTTAAGAACCCGCTGTTCCTGCTGGATGAAATCGACAAGATGTCTTCTGACATGCGTGGCGATCCGGCCTCGGCCCTGCTGGAAGTGTTGGATCCAGAACAGAACGTGGCCTTTAACGACCACTATCTGGAAGTCGATTACGACCTGTCTGACGTGATGTTCGTGGCGACCTCAAACTCGATGAACATCCCGGCTCCGCTGCTTGACCGTATGGAAGTAATTCGCCTGTCGGGTTATACCGAAGATGAAAAGCTGAACATCGCCAAACAGCACCTGTTGCCGAAACAGATCGAGCGTAACGCGCTGAAGAAAAATGAGCTGACGGTTGAAGACAGCGCCATCATCGGCATTATTCGTTTCTACACCCGTGAAGCGGGCGTGCGTAGCCTGGAACGTGAAATTTCCAAGCTGTGCCGTAAAGCGGTTAAACAGCTGCTGCTGGATAAGACCCTGAAGCACATCGTCATTAACGGCGATAACCTGAAGGACTATCTCGGCGTGCAGAAGGTCGATTATGGCCGTGCCGACACCGAAAACCGCGTGGGACAGGTGACTGGTCTGGCGTGGACCGAAGTGGGTGGCGAACTGCTGACCATCGAAACCGCCTGCGTGCCGGGTAAAGGCAAGCTGACCTACACCGGTTCTCTCGGTGAAGTGATGCAAGAGTCGATTCAGGCTGCGCTGACCGTGGTGCGTGCGCGTGCTGACAAGCTGGGCATCAACCCTGACTTCTACGAAAAACGTGATATTCACGTTCACGTACCTGAAGGGGCAACGCCGAAAGACGGCCCAAGCGCCGGTATCGCAATGTGTACCGCGCTGGTGTCTTGCCTGACCGGTAACCCGGTGCGTGCCGATGTGGCGATGACCGGTGAGATCACTCTGCGTGGTCTGGTATTGCCTATCGGTGGCTTGAAAGAAAAACTGTTGGCCGCACACCGCGGCGGCATCAAAGTGGTGCTGATCCCAGACGACAACAAGCGCGATTTGGAAGAAATTCCGGACAACGTTTTGGCGGACCTGGAGATCCACCCGGTCAAGCGTATCGATGACGTATTGAACCTCGCGCTGCAAAACCCAGCGTTCGGTGCACTGCCCGTCGCCGCCAAATAGTGACCTAATCCCGAAAGTGTAAGCAAAATCATGGCTGGCAAGCGAATTCCTACTTGCCAGCCTTTTTTTGTGCCGTTAAGTTAGTAGGCCATGTCAGACGGGGGCGGCGTATTTTGGGTAGCTTGCATACCCCTGACAAGCTTGATATAACAGCTGCGCTGTCGCGTCCGTAGGGAAATTTCGGCGTGACGATAGAATTCTAAGAGGGGATGAAAACGTGAATAAGTCACAACTGATCGACAAAATTGCAGCCGGTGCGGATATTTCTAAAGCGGCCGCTGGACGTGTGCTGGACGCGGTGCTTGCATCGGTAACCGATTCTCTGAAAGCGGGAGATGACGTTGCGCTGGTAGGATTCGGTACTTTTGGCGTTCGTGAGCGTTCAGCTCGCAGCGGCCGTAATCCGCAAACCGGTAAAGAAATCAGTATTCCGGCTGCTAAAGTACCTGGCTTCCGCGCCGGTAAATCGTTGAAAGATGCGGTAAACGGATAATTACTAACAATAACCTGACGTCACTGGGTTGGTAAGGTAATATATAAGGCGCATCGTAGAGGTGCGCTTTTTTTACTTTTGCGAGCCGGTACGCTCGGGAGTACCCGTTTTCAAGCTTTGGACATTGCCTGTTAACAGTGATTCTTTTGAACACCACTCGAAACGAAGTGTCAGTGTAAACACGCAGTTTATTGTGCAGCACCCTGATGGGTGTCACAGGGATCGTTGGTATCTTCCACGCAGCCCAAGTTTTAAACCCCAAATACAGCGGAGTGTTGCTTCACTATGATGGACAACTTACGCGCGGCAGCTAATCACGTCGTGCTCAAAATTATTCTTGGTCTGATCGTTCTATCTTTTGTATTGACCGGTGTTGGCAACTATTTAATCGGTGGGTCAAGCGACTACGCAGTGAAAGTCAACGGCCAGGAAATCAGCCGTGCACAGTTAGACGACGCGGTGCAGAATCAGCGTAGCCGTTTACAGCAGCAGCTTGGCGACCAGTTTGCCGCGCTGGCCGGTAGCGACGGTTACATGCAACAGCTGCGCCAGCAGTCGCTCAACAACCTGATTGACGTTACCCTGCTCGAGCAGTACTCGCAGAAATTAGGCGTGACCGTTAGCGATCAACAAATCAAAGATGCCATTTTGGCGACTCCGCAGTTCCAGACTAACAAACAGTTTGATAACGCCAAATACCTGCAGACCGTGCAGGGCATGGGTTACACCGCCGATAACTTCGCCCAGCTGATGAAGAAACAGCTCGTCAGCCAACAGTTGGCTCAGGCGTATGGCGATTCTGATTTCGTGCTGCCGGTTGAAACCAAATCTATGGCTCAGTTGGTTCTGCAGGAGCGTGACGTTCACACCGCGGTCTTCAACACCGACGCCCTGGCGGCTAAGCAGCAGGCCAGCGACGCCGAGTTGCAGGCTTTTTATGACCAGCACAAAGACCAGTTCGTTGCCCCAGAACAAATGAAAGTCAGCTACATCGAGATGGATGCGGCGGCGATGCAGGGCAAGGTTCAGGTTACCGATGCGGATATTGAAGCCTACTACGACCAGCATAAAAGTGAATTTGGCCAACCGGAGCGCCGTCGTTACAGCGTGATCGTTGCCAAGGACCAGGCGGATGCCCAGGCTATCGACGCCCAGCTGAAAGGCGGTGCCGATTTTGCCGAGCTGGCAAAAACCAAGTCAGTTGACACTCTCAGCGGCAAGAAGGGCGGCGATTTGGGCTGGATGGAGCCTGAAACCACGCTGCCAGAATTCAAGAGTGCTAACTTGACCACTAAAGGCCAAACCTCTGGCGTGATTAAGTCCGATAGCGGCTACTTCATTCTACGCCTGGTTGATATTGTGCCAGAGCAGGTTAAACCGCTGGCTCAGGTTCACGATGGCATCGTAGACAAGCTCAAGCAGGAGAAGGCGTTGGACGCTTACTACGCGCTGCAGCAGAAAGTCAGCGATGCGGCCAGCAATGACAATGAGTCTTTGGCCTCGGCCGAGAAGGCCGCCGGTAGCCAGGCCGCTCATACCGACTGGTTTACTCAACAAAATATTCCTGCGGTGATTAACTTTAAGCCGGTAGTGCAGGTGCTGTTTGATGGCTCGCTAATCGGTCACGATGGCGCACCGGGCAGCAACTCAGACGTTATCACCGTTGACGGCGATCGTGCCTTCGTAGTGCGGGTAGACGCTCACAAAGCGGCAGGCATCAAGCCATTCGCCGAAGTCAAAGATCAGGTTGCTACCCTGGTGAAACGCCAGAAAGCCGAAGATCAGGCGCGTATTGACGCACAGAAAGCGCTGGTTGCGCTGAAAGAAGGCAAGGGTGACGATGCGCTGAAAGCCGCCGGTGTCAGCTTTGGTGGCGTGCAGAAGGTGCAGCGTACCGCTCAGCCTTCAGATTTCGAGCAGAACGTTTATGCCTTGCCACAGGGCAGCGCAGACAAACCGAGCTACGGTATTTCTCAGGACCAAAACGGTAACACGGTGCTGATTAAGCTGACCGCGGTGACTCAGGGCCAACTGCCTGAAGCCGAGGCTGCGCAGTTTGCTCAGCAGCTGCAACAGACCTCGTCCAATAACACCTTCGATGCGCTGTTGGGTAACCTGCGCCAGCAGGCTAAGATCAAGCTGGGCACTGCCGCACAGAATCAGTAAAAGTGCGAGGCTTCGCGAAGCCGTAGTGCAACAGTCTGCAACACAAAAAGGCCGCTTTCGCGGCCTTTTCCATTTCTGAATTCTGCCGTTTGTTATCGTCCCGCCGTTGCGACACTCTGGCATCGCTGTCAACAACACGGAGGATCACAGCATGAAAACACGATTAATCACCACCCTGGCATTAGTTATGGGACTGGCAATAATGCCGTTCGGCACGCAGGCCGCCGCTGAAAGTGCGGTTAAAACGACGTCTACCACAGGCACCGAGAAATCGGTGACCAAGGACAGTAAGGACGATAAGTCCTCTGCTGCCGCGGTTGGCAAAGGCAGCATCGAAGAGGAAAAGGTGAGTCTTAACCAGGCAAGCGCCGAGGAGCTGGCTAAAGTCCTGAACGGTGTAGGATTAAAGAAAGGCCAAACCATTGTGGAATATCGCGAGGAGATGGGAGCCTTTACCAAGATTGACCAACTCCAGGAGGTGCCGGGCATCGGTGAGGCCTTATACCAACGTAATCAGTCTCGTTTGAAATTGTGATAGCGATCGCGGCGATGAGCGAGCCGCTTTTTTCGCCGCGTTTTTCTGCTAATCTGAAAGAAGTCTGACCAGTTGGCGTTGTCCTGCTGACAACGCCAGTTATTAAACTTCTATCACTCGGCAGGTTCACTTTATGCAAACGGTTATTAAGGTTCGTGGATTTCATATTGATGTTTATCAACATGTTAATAACGCCCGCTATCTGGAGTTTCTCGAAACGGCGCGCTGGGAATGGCTCGATAATAAAGCGGGCTTTCAGTGGATGGCGCAAAACAACATCGCCTTTATCGTGGTCAACATCAATATCAATTATCGCAAACCGGCGGTGCTCGGCGACGTGTTGCAAATCGACAGCCGCTTAGAGCAGCTTGGCGGCAAGAGCGGCACGCTTAAGCAGGTGATCACCTGCAACGGCGAAACTGTCTCAGATGCGCTACTGACTTTTGTATGCATTGATTTGCAGACGCAGCGGGCGCTGCCGTTGGAAGGGGACCTACTCGAAAATCTTCGCCAGCTAGAATAGCCTGCGTCATTCGCGCCGTAGCGGCGTTGGCCTTAGCCTTCGTACTTCGCGCCGTAGCGGCGTTGGCTACGCTCGTTCACCCCGGTCACTTACCTGTGTAAGCTCCCGGGGATTCTCTCACTTGCCGCCTTGCCACAACACGAATTACTTTGGCTAACTCGATGATCTCATGGGCTTAGCTAAACTTAATGATCATATGGGTTAGCTTAGCTAACTCGATGATCACATGGGCTTAGCTAAAGTTAAATGATCACATGGCTTAGCTTAGCTAACTAGATGATCACATGGGCTTAGCTAAACTTAATGATTACATGGGTTAGCTTAGCTAACTAGATGATCACATCGGCTTAGCTGAGGCTAACGAGATGATCATATGGGTTTGGCTGGGGGATAAATAGGCACTCGCTCGGGCTATTACATTAAGCCGGTTTTTTGTTTTAGGCTGGCTTTGATGGTCTCGGCGTCCTGCTGGTACTCTTCGAGGCCCTTGGCGCGCAGGTGGCAGGCGGCGCATTCACCGCAGCCGTCGCCGGCAATGCCGTTATAGCAGGTCAGGGTTTGATGACGCACCAGCGGCAGCTTGCCGTAATAGTCGGCCAGCGCCCAGGTTTCGGCCTTGTTGAGCCACATGAGCGGCGTTTCGAAGCGTATATCACGCGCGATCCCTAGCGTAACGGCGTGATTTAAGGCCTTGACGAACTCGTCGCGACAGTCTGGGTAGCCCGAGAAGTCGGTTTCGCAAACGCCGGTGATCACCGCTTCGGCCTGGACCTGATAGGCGTAAATTGCCGCCAACGTCAGGAACAGAATATTGCGCCCCGGCACGAAGGTGCTAGGTAGGCCATTCTCAGCATTTTCACCGAATTGCGGCACCGGAATATTGTCGCGAGTCAGGCTGCTTACCGCCAGCTCGTTGAGCAGGCCGACGTCTAACAGCTTGTGCGCTTTAGCGCCCAGCTCGGCTGACAACTTCTGCGCAATCTCAATCTCGGCGCGATGGCGTTGGCCATAGTCGAAGGTGATGCAGTGAACTTCATCATACTGGGTCAGGGCCTGCACCAGACAGGTGGTCGAGTCTTGTCCGCCACTAAACACCACAACGGCTCTTTTCATCGTAATTACCTCTTAAATTGTTCAGGCTGCAAGGATAAACAGCGCGTAATGGCGATATGTTACTGGCGTTTTAGCGACGTTAATAGCAAAAATCATTCAATTTCCTCGACCGGCGGCGGCAGCCAGGCCTCACAGAAATCAAACCATCCCCAGGCCGTCAGCCTTACGCCGTTTACCCCTGGCGGCGCGCTGACCTGATATTGATAGTTGAACAGCGGAGTCAGCGTGCCCTGCTGCATGAGCTCAAAAAAATGGTCGCGCAGCTTTTGCTCCCTGAGCGACTCCGAAGGGTATTGCTGGACGGCAAGCAAACGCCGTTGCTGCTGTTGCAGTTGACCGGAGGAGAGGATTGCTGCCCACAGGGGATCCTGTCGCAGCCAGTTTTCCAGCGTCGCCACCGGCGCTTCGCCAATCAGCCTGTCGCCGAGCAGTAAATCGGCCTCCGCCAGCCGTTCTGCGTTATCCCACAGCCGCCCCGCGTGATAACGGCTTTCCAACTCGCAGCCGTGAGCGGCCAGCACGGTTTTTAGCGCCTCGGCAACCCGCTCCAGCTCGACCGGAGGGTGAAACAGCAGTGACAGTTTTGCCGGTAGTCTGATCTCCTGTTCGTGCCTGAACTCGCTATCGGCGACGGGAAGCGGCCAGCCTGGCAGCATTTCGCGACTGCGTTTGACCAGGTTAGGGTCGATGGGCAGATTGTCGATCAGGCCAGACTGTTGAACCAGGCCAATGATTTTTTGCGCCTGCTCGGGCGTGAGGCCATTTTTCTTCTGATTCAGCGCCAGGTAGCAAAATCCGAGGCTGGTGCTGCGCTTGACCGGCCTGACCAAGGCCATTTCGCTTTGCTTGCCCAAGGTAATTCTCACCGGATGCTGGCAGCTGATATTGCCCGCCTCACGGCCAGCAAACAGCGGCGGAGCAATCCAATACTCGATGGCAGCAAGCAGAGGGCGCTGCAAATGGTACCAGGCGTGCTGTTCGAGCCTCACGCGCTCGGGAGCAAAATGTGCCAGCTTGAACGGGCCCGCGCCGAGGGTGGGTTCATGGGGGTGAAACATCAAACAGCTAAGATCTGCTAAACGATGCGCGAGCCAGTAGTCGGGCTTATTGAGGCGAAATTGCAGGCACAGCGCGTGAGGCAGGGTGATCTGCTCAACGTTTTCGAGGCCGTGGCGGCTGCGGGGTGCCGTGCGCAGCATCTCAAACAGCGTGCAAAGCTGCTGGGGCAACAGCCGCTCTCCGTTGTGCCAATAAAGCTGGCTGCGCAGAAAGAACTGCCACACTTTGCCTTCCTGACTTATCTGCCAGCGGTGGGCCAAATCCGGCTGCGGGGTAGGATCGCCGGTGACAAATCGCGTCAGGCCGGCGTGCAGCGTGTGGGCAATATGCTGCTCGGCGCGTCCGGTTAGCGTTTGCGGGTCAAGCGTCTGCAATTCTCGATAATAAGGAATACGCAGCGTTGGGGCATCCTCCTGCCACTGGCCGCCGAGATGCGGCGCGAGAAGCACGTTTAGATGCTGCGGATCTAGCTGGCTCAGCCGCAACGCGGCGGAATGTTCGCCGTCGGCCAACAGTTTTTGCAGGTAGCTTTCACGCAGGCTTTCCGGCGTTTGTAAGCAGGTTATTTCGGCCCGTTTGCCGCGCCCGGCCTGCGACGACCAGCGTATCCAGCCGGCCTGTTGAAACTGCGACAGCAGGGTTCGGGTGTGGCGTTCGCTACAGAAAAAATGTGCCGCCAGCGCCGCAACGGTGGTGGGCTGCATCTCAAGGCCGGTTTTATTGTACAAACGCTGATACTGATTGAGGCGATTTAGCAGGCGCATGGTAAATCCGGAAGTGTTTATTAAAAGCCGTCACTATTTGTTCAGCATATTACAGACGATACTTTTTACCGAACCGAGTAGCGTTAACTTTGACCGAGATCGCGTTTAGGTTTCAGGAGGAACAGCACTGTGGAACAACAAAGCACGCTGCGTTTGGCGGCGTTTGATATGGACGGAACGCTGCTGATGCCAAACCATCAGTTGGGTGAAACCACGCTTGGCACGCTGCGTCAGTTGGCGGAGCGTCAGGTTACCCTGACCTTTGCCACCGGACGTCACTACCTCGAGATGAGGCAGGTGCTGGCCGATATTGATATTCCCGGCTATCTGATCACCGGTAACGGAACGCGAGTGCATGACCTGAACGGCACTCTCCTGCACGCCAGTAACTTACCCGCTGACGATTTTCACGCGCTGGTTAACCGTGACTGGCAAACCTCGGCCAGCCTGCACGCTTTTCGCGACGACGGCTGGTTTACCCAGCACGAGAATACTGAGCTGCTGCTTGCCCATCAGTTCAGCGGTTTTCGCTATCAGCTGATCGACCTGCAACGGGTTCCTCAGACCGGTAACAGCAAGGTCTGCTTCTGTGCGCCGCACGACGAACTGTTAGCATTATTACCGCGATTACAGGACTATTTCGGCACTCGCCTGGATTGCTGCTTCTCGGCCTACGACTGTCTGGACGTGATGCCCGCCGGCAGTAATAAGGGCAGCGCTCTGGCGCGGTTAACCCAAAGGCTAGATATTCCATTGGCGGCCTGCATGGCGTTTGGCGACGCGATGAACGACCGCGAAATGCTGCAAAGCGTGGGGCGTGGGCTGGTGATGGGCAACGCATTGCCGCTGTTGAAGCAGCAGGTCAGTCACCTGCAGGTGATTGGTCACTGCAAGGATCAGGCGGTGGCGCACTTTTTACAACATTGGCTGAACTCACCCCACCTGAGTTATTCCCCCGAATACTGAGGTATTGCAGCCAGCCGACGCGTGAGCGTCGGCTTTTTTGCTTTCATCCTGCGCGCTGGTTAACGCAAACCGCTAAGTTTTTCGCGGAACGGCGACAGGTCGCCCAGGTTTTCCGCCACCCAGTGCGGATTAAAATAGGTGTGCTGATAGCGTTCGCCGCTGTCGCAAATAAGCGTTACGATCGAGCCTTTTTCGCCTCGGTCACGCATCTCCTCCGCCAGGCGCAGCGCGCCCCAGACGTTGGTGCCGGTAGAACCGCCGACCTTGCGACCTAGCATGCTTTCCAGCCAGTGCACGGTTGCCACGCTGGCGGCATCGGGAATTTGCATCATCCGGTCGATCACGCCTGGTATAAACGAAGGCTCGACGCGCGGGCGACCAATTCCCTCGATACGGCTGCTGCACTGGCTGACTAATTGTTTATTACCCTGCTGATAACAATCATAAAACACCGAGTTTTCCGGATCGACCACCACTAATTCGGTGCGGTGTCCCTGATAGCGAATGTAGCGCCCCAGCGTCGCCGAGGTGCCGCCGGTACCCGCGCTCATCACCACGTAGCGCGGCACCGGATAAGGTTCAAGCTCCATCTGGCGATAGATACTTTCGGCGATATTGTTGTTGCCCCGCCAATCGGTGGCGCGCTCGGCGTAGGTGAACTGGTCCATATAGTGGCCGTTCAGCTCTTTAGCCAGCCGTTCCGAGGCGGCGTATATCTGGCTGGAGTGTTCAACAAAATGGCAGCGGCCGCCGTAAAACTCAATTTGCTGGATCTTGCGCGGCGCGGTACAGGCGGGCATGACCGCGATAAACGGCAGCCCGAGCAGGCGGGCAAAATAGGCTTCCGAAATAGCCGTGCTGCCGGATGAGGACTCTATAATCGGCGTATTTTCTCTGATCCAGCCGTTGCACAGGCCGTACAAAAACAGCGAACGCGCCAGACGATGTTTCAGGCTGCCGGTCGGATGGGTACTTTCATCCTTCAGATACAGCGCGATCCCCGGAAAATCGGCAATATCCAGGCGGATCAAATGCGTGTCGGCGGAGCGACGGAAATCCGCATCGATCTCTTTAATAGCGTTTTTAACCCAACAGTCGTTCACGATTTGTTTCCAGGGAGCAAGAATGTTTGATAGCCATAGCTTACCCTGCGGTAGAGAGTAAAAGGTTGCTATTTTTCATCATAAACGGCAATTTTATAGAAAATATTTTTCTGGAAAGGCCTGATGATAGATAGAATTGACCGTAAGCTGTTGGCGCTGTTGCAGCAGGACTGCACGCTGTCATTAAACCAATTGGCGGAAGCGGTGAATCTGACCTCGACGCCGTGCTGGAAAAGGATCAAGCGGCTGGAGGAAGAGGGGATCATCGTTGACAGAGTGGCGCTGCTCGACGGCGACAAACTTGGGCTTAGCCTGACCGCCTTCGTGCGTATCAAAGCGCAGCAGCACAGCAGCGATTGGTATCAGAATTTTGTTGAGCAGGTCGAGTCTTTCCCCGAGGTGCTGTCTTTTTATCGCATGGCCGGCGAGTTTGACTATCTGATGCAGGTGCAGGTAGCCGATATGAAGAGCTACGATAACTTTTACAAGAAGTTGGTCAGCGCGGTGCCGGGGCTGCTGGATGTCACCTCCAACTTTGCTATGGAACGCATCAAATCGACCACTCATTTGCCTCTTTAGGCAAAAAAGTTTCGTAAGAATGGGCGGTCATCGGTGGTATCCTAGCGCAGCAAATAAGAGAATTTAAAAACTAAAATCATGGAAAAATCTGCGTGAGACTGTTCGCCCAACTGGCCTGGTACTTCCGTCGCGAATGGCGAAGGTATCTGGGAGCCGTCGCTCTGTTAATCGTTATCGCCATCCTGCAACTTTTGCCGCCCAAGCTGGTGGGCATCATTATTGATGGCGTAACCGGAAAAACCCTGTCCGCTGGCAAACTCTTTTACTGGCTGGGCCTGATGCTAGGCACGGCTATTCTGGTTTATCTACTGCGCTATGTCTGGCGCGTACTGCTGTTCGGCGCATCCTATCAATTAGCCGTCGAACTGCGTCAAAACTTTTATCGCCAGCTCAGCCGCCAGCATCCGGCCTTCTATTTACGCCATCGCACCGGTGATCTGATCGCCCGCGCCACCAATGACGTCGATCGCGTAGTGTTTGCCGCCGGTGAAGGGGTGCTGACGCTGGTCGATTCGCTGGTGATGGGGCTGGCGGTGCTGATTGTGATGGCCACGCAGATTAGCTGGGAGTTAACGCTGCTGTCGCTGGTGCCGATGCCGATTATGGCTGCGCTGATCAAGCGCTACGGCGACCAGCTGCATCAGCGCTTCAAGGTGGCGCAGGCGGCGTTCTCGTCATTAAACGATCAGGCGCAGGAAAGCCTGACCAGCATTCGCATGATTAAAGCCTTTGGTCTCGAGAATCATCAGTCCGCGCAGTTTGCCGACGTGGCGCAGGATACCGGCGTCAAAAATATGCACGTGGCGCGCGTCGATGCCCGTTTTGACCCCACTATTTACGTTTCTATTGGCATGGCTAATATGCTGGCGATCGGGGGCGGCAGTTGGATGGTGGTCAACGGCCATCTTACGCTGGGGCAGTTAACCAGCTTTGTGATGTATCTCGGCCTGATGATCTGGCCGATGCTGGCGTTAGCCTGGATGTTTAATATTGTTGAACGTGGGAGCGCTGCTTACGCCCGTATTCGCAGCCTGTTGCAGGAGGCACCGTGCGTGGTCGACGGCACTCAGCCGCTGTCGCCGGAGCGCAGCGCGCTGGAGGTTGATATCGTCAGCTTCCTCTATCCGCAGACTCTCGCGCCGTCTTTACACAACGTACAATTTACCCTGCAACCGGGAAAGATGCTCGGACTGTGCGGGCCAACCGGTGCCGGGAAAAGCACTCTTTTGGCGCTGCTGCAGCGCCAGTTTGACCTCACCGAGGGCAGCATCCGCTTTCAGGGCAGGCCGCTGAATGAGGTGCTGCTCGACGACTGGCGCGCAAGACTGGCGATTGTCAGCCAGACGCCTTTCTTATTTTCAGCCAGCGTGGCGGAAAACATCGCGCTCGGTCGCCCAGAGGCTACGCAGCAGCAAATTGAGCACGCGGCGGAGATGGCCTGCGTACACGATGATATTTTACGCCTGCCACAGGGTTATGAAACCGAAGTGGGCGAGCGCGGCGTGATGCTGTCCGGCGGCCAGAAGCAGCGTATTTCTATCGCCCGTGCCCTGTTGCTGGATGCTGAAATCCTGATCCTCGACGATGCACTCAGCGCCGTCGATGGCCGCACCGAGCATCAGATCCTGCAAAATCTGCGCGGTTGGGGCAGCAATAAAACGGTGATTATCAGCGCACATCGCCTGTCCGCACTGGTTGATGCTGCCGAGATCCTGGTGTTGACCAAGGGCAGCGTGGTGCAGCGCGGTGACCATGAGCAATTGGCAGCCAGCCCGGGCTGGTATCGCGATATGAATCGTTATCAACAGCTTGAAGCGGCGCTGGATGATGTTCCTGCCCCACAGGAGCCGGTCAACCCATGAGTCAGACGCCATTGAAAATGCCCGCGGTTAAAAAGATCAGGCTTTGGCCGACCCTGAAACGCCTGCTGGTTTACGGTAAATCATATCGCCGCCCGCTGACCATTGCGGTGGTGATGCTGTGGATAGCCGCCGCCGCCGAAGTGCTGGGGCCGATCCTTATCAGCTATTTCATTGACCATTTTGTTTCCAAAGGCGATTTGCCGCTGGTGACGGTCAGCCTGTTGGCGGTGGCCTTTATCGTGCTGCAGGTGTTGGCCGCCAGCCTGCATTATTCTCAGGCGCTGCTGTTCAATCGCGCCGCCGTTGGGGTGGTTCAGCGACTGCGTACCGACGTGATGGACGCGGCACTGCGCCAGCCGCTAAGCGCCTTTGATACCCAGCCGGTGGGGCAGCTGATTTCTCGCGTCACCAACGACACTGAGGTGATCCGCGACCTATACGTCACCGTGGTGTCTACCGTGCTGCGCAGCATTGCGTTAATCGGTGCGATGCTGGTGGCGATGTTCCTGCTCGACTGGCGCATGGCGCTGATTGCGATGTGTATTTTCCCCGCGGTGCTGGTGGTGATGGCGCTGTATCAGGTCTACAGCACGCCGGTAGTGCGCCAGCTGCGTACCTATCTGGCTGATATTAATGACGGTTTCAACGAAGTGATTAACGGCATGGGCGTGGTGCAACAGTTCCGCCAGCAGAAGCGCTTCGGCGACCGCCTGACCCGCGCCAGCCAATCCCACTATCTGGCGCGCATGAAGACGCTGAAACTTGAAGGCTTTTTACTGCGTCCGCTGCTTAGCCTGTTTGGTTCGCTGATCCTCTGCGGCCTGTTGGTGCTGTTTGGTTTCAGCGCCGAGGGCAGCATTGGCGTCGGCGTGCTGTACGCCTTTATCAACTATTTATCGCGACTCAACGAGCCGCTGATTGCCCTGACCTCGCAGCAGTCAATCATGCAGCAGGCGGTTGTGGCCGGTGAACGCATTTTTGAGTTAATGGATCGCGCGCAGCAGGAATACGGCGAAGACGTTAAGCCGCTCAGCAGCGGGAAAATCGATTTCCGCGACGTTAGCTTTGCCTATCGTGACCAGCAATGGGTGTTGGAGAATATTTCTCTGCACGTGCCGTCGCGCGGCTTCGTGGCGCTGGTTGGCCACACCGGCAGTGGCAAAAGTACCCTGGCTAACCTGCTGATGGGCTATTACCCGCTGAATCGTGGAGAAATCGACATCGACGATCGCCCGCTGACCACGCTGTCTCACGACTGTCTGCGTAAGGGGGTCGCGATGGTGCAGCAGGATCCGGTGGTGCTGGCCGAAACGGTGCTGGCTAACGTGACCCTGGGCCGCGAGGTAGACGAAGAACAGGTGTGGCATGCGTTGGAAACGGTGCAGTTGGCCCCGCTGGTAAAAGCCATGCCGCAGGGTCTCCACACCCGTCTCGGCGAGCAGGGAAATAATCTGTCGGTGGGACAGAAACAATTATTGGCGATGGCGCGCGTTCTGGTGCAAGCGCCAGAAATTTTGATCCTCGACGAGGCAACGGCAAATATTGACTCCGGCACCGAGCAGGCAATTTCTCGGGCCTTGCGGGCAATCCGCCAGCAGACGACGCTGGTAGTGATCGCGCATCGCCTCTCAACCATCGTCGACGCCGACAATATTCTGGTTCTGCATCGTGGTAAGGCGGTTGAGCAGGGGAGCCATCTTCAGCTGTTGCAGCAAAAAGGCCGGTATTATCAGATGTATCAGCTCCAGCTGGTGGGTGAAGAATTAGCCCACTGCGAAGACAGTGAACTCCTGCCGACGCTGTGATCGTACTGTGCCCGGGTGTTGTAAAATGCCCGGGCGCAGGTGAGCGAAACGCCTTTTTCAACGCTGACATTCCACGCCAACGCACCCTTTTCAGGCAATGCTTCGACGTCCCTCAATAACCCTGCACTCTTTGTGATCGACATGCACCATTATGGTGCTAGTTAGTCTATTCTTTGAGAGGTGCAGTGCGCAGGATCCCTGCCAAATCGCCTTATGATTAATCTGAAAATGCCGCTGGCTGGGGTTAATAGCCTGAATCGCTGAAATTGAACAAATTTGGCACAGCCTTTGCTTTATCCCAATCGTATCGGGCGTGAGTCGTATCACGATAAGCTCTTAATTTAAGGAGTGGCAAAATGAAGCTGGTTACTGTGGTGATCAAACCTTTCAAACTGGAAGACGTGCGTGAAGCGCTGTCAGCCGTGGGAATACAGGGGCTGACCGTAACAGAAGTCAAAGGTTTTGGTCGCCAAAAAGGTCATGCGGAGTTGTATCGTGGTGCTGAGTACAGCGTCAACTTCCTGCCAAAAGTTAAAATTGATATCGCGATTGCTGACGATCAGCTCGATGAAGTTATCGATGTGATTAGCAAAGCGGCCTACACCGGCAAGATCGGTGATGGCAAAATTTTCGTTGCCGAATTGCAACGCGTTATTCGCATCCGTACCGGCGAGACCGACGAAGCAGCGCTGTAATCACTGACTCGGTCAATAGCATCAGAACGGTAGAACTCTGATCTGAAAGAAATAGGGGTAGATTAATAATGAAAAAACTTTTATCCATGATGGGGCTGGCTGCTGTTGCCCTGCTGCCTTCGCTGGCAATGGCTGCTGATCCGGTGGCTAACGGTGCCGATAATGCCTTCATGATGATTTGTACGGCTCTGGTTCTGTTCATGACCGTTCCTGGCGTAGCGCTGTTCTACGGCGGCCTGCTGCGTTCTAAAAACGTGTTGTCGATGCTGACCCAGGTCATCGTAACTTTTGCTCTGGTGTGCGTACTGTGGATGCTTTACGGCTACAGCCTGGCATTCAGCACCGGTAACGCCTTCTTCGGCGGCTTTAGTAATGCGATGCTCAAAGGGATCGGCCTGACTTCAGTGACCGGCACCTTCTCGCAGCTGATCCACGTGGCTTTCCAATGCTCTTTCGCGGCGATTACCGTTGCGCTGGTAGTTGGCGGCATCGCTGAACGCGTTCGCTTCTCCGCGGTGCTGATTTTCACCGTGATCTGGCTGACCTTCTCTTATATCCCCATTGCACACATGGTGTGGGCGGGCGGTTACCTGGCCGCAGACGGCGCGCTGGACTTTGCGGGCGGTACCGTGGTTCACATTAACGCCGCAAGCGCAGGCCTGGTCGGTGCTTACCTGTTAGGCAAACGTGCGGGCTTCGGTAAAGAAGCGTTCAAACCTCACAACCTGCCGATGGTCTTCACCGGTGCTTCTATTCTCTATGTTGGCTGGTTCGGCTTCAACGCCGGTTCAGCAAGTGCGGCAAGCTCAACTGCGGCCCTGGCGTTCCTTAACACCGTGATGGCCACGGCGGGCGCAATCCTGTCCTGGACCTTGGTCGAGTGGATGGTTCGCGGTAAACCTTCTCTGCTGGGCGCTTGCTCAGGCGCTATCGCCGGTCTGGTTGCTATCACCCCAGCCTGCGGTACCGTCGGCGTTGGCGGTGCGTTGATTATCGGTCTGGTTGGCGGCGTTGCGGGTCTGTGGGGTGTGGTTACCCTGAAAAAATGGCTCAACGTGGATGATACCTGTGACGTGTTCGGCGTTCACGGCGTGTGCGGCATCGTCGGCTGTATCCTGACCGGCGTATTCAGTGCCAGCTCTCTGGGCGGTACCGGTTATGCGGAAGGCGTGACCATGGGCCACCAGGTTTGGATCCAGCTGCTGAGCGTGGTAGTGACTCTGGTCTGGTCAAGCGTTGTGGCATTCATTGCCTACAAAATTGCTGACATGGTGGTGGGTCTGCGCGTTCCTGAAGAACAAGAGCGCGAAGGTCTGGACGTTAACAGCCACGGCGAAAACGCTTACAACCAATAATAGCCAGTCAAAACTGGATAAACACACCCCGTACAAACGGATAATGGTGAGATAGCAAAAGGGGGCGATATTAAATCGCCCCCTTTTTTGTTTATTGGAGGCGTCAATCCTTTCGCTACAGCGGATCCGACGGGCGTTGACGCATCACCCCTTCCTGCACCGTAGAGGCGACTAACAGCCCTTCGCGGGTGTAAAACTGCCCCCTGACAAAACCTCGCGCACCGGAAGCCGAGGTGCTCTCGATGCTGTATAGCAGCCACTCATCGAGGCGGAAAGGGCGGTGGAACCACATCGAGTGGTCGATAGTCGCGACCTGCATGCCCGGTTCCAGGAAGCCGACGCCGTGAGGTTGCAGCGCGGTGGGCAAAAAGTTGAAGTCCGAGGCGTAACCCAGCAAATATTGATGGATGCGCGGGTCGTCAGGCATCTCGCCGTTGGCCTTGATCCATATTGCACGCTCCGGCAGATCCTTATGGCCCTGCAGCGGGTTGTGGAATTTAACCGGCCGCATTTCGATTGGCCGCTGGCCTAAAAACTTCTCTCTAAACTTCTGCGGGATCAGATGCGCAAACTGCTGTGCGATTTCAGACTCGGATTTGAGCGTTTCCGGCGCGGGCACATCCGGCATGGTGTTCTGGTGTTCGAAACCCTGCTCCTGGCTCTGGAAAGAAGCGGTCATGTAAAAGATCGGTTTGCCGGCCTGTACCGCTTTCACCCGGCGGGCGCTAAAACTGTTGCCGTCGCGTAGAATTTCGACGTCATAAATAATTGGCTTGCTGCTGTCACCGGGACGCAGAAAATAGCTGTGAAAAGAATGAACTGCGCGGTCGTTGGGCACCGTTTGCTTGGCGGCATACAGCGCCTGGCCCACCACCTGTCCGCCGAACACCTGGCGCAAACCCAGATCTTCACTTTGCCCCCGAAACAGCCCTTCTTCTATACTTTCTAGATTCAGCAAATTTAATAAATTATTTAGCGTCTGACTCATGGCTGGCCTCGTCAAAGTAAAATATTTTCCTGTCGAATTGCAGTGATAAATCGACGCGGGAAAGGGCAATAAATTTCGCTAATAGGCTGTCTCAGCGAGATTTATAGTCTTGATGATAGTAGATACTGTTTATCAGCAGAAGGGGGCGTTGTCCCATCGGTAGGAAAAAGTCGGATTTATGTGCCATAGTTATTAACACGAGTGGTTAAATTAACTATTCCAATCAAATTGGCATGTATAAATTCATGTTGAGAAGATGACCCCTTAAAGGAGTACGATCTATGAAACTTTGGCAGATAGTAGGTGGGACCGCGCTGTCTTTTGCTCTTGCAGGTTGTGCGTCACATTCGCAGACACCGCCACCAGAATCCCCTAATTCCACCGCCGCTGCGCCGTCGAGTCCGGGCATTACCGGGCCTAACGTCTCCGGGGTGGTGAACATTGCTCAACGATTAGCCCTGCCGCCGGATGCGGTGTTAACGGTGACCCTGTCCGACGCCTCGATGGCCGATGCGCCTTCGCGGGTTATCGCGCAGAAAGTCGCGCGCACCGATGGCAAGCAGGCGCCATTTAGCTTTATTTTGCCTTACAACCCGCAGGACATTCAGCCTAACGCACGAATTATCCTGAGCGGTGCAGTGACCGAGAATGGTCGCGTAGTGTTGATCACCGATAGCATCAAAGAGGTTATCAACAATGCGATGGGCACGCGTGCCGACCTGAATCTGGTCCCGGTAGCCTCAGTGCCGGTTACCACCAAACCTAGCGGTTTGGGCCCTATGGGCAACCCGGTCTCACCAGATGCCAGCGGTGCACCCATGCCGCCAACGGCAGCACCAACCTCAAGCTGGTAAATTCCCCGCCCCCAAAATTTGATTAGGGGGCTTAAAATCCCCGCCCCCAAGATTTGATTAGGGGGCTTAAGATCCCCGCCCCCAAGATTTGATTAGGGGGCTTAAGATCCCCTCCCCCAAATTTTTTTTGGGGGAGGGCTAGGGTGGGGGAGCAAACAACTCAGGAGCTGCCCTTTCAGGAGCAAACAACTCAGGAGCTGCCATTTCAGGAGCAAACAACTCAGGAGCTATCATTTCAGGAGCTACCCTTTCAGGAGCTAACATCCCAGGAGCTGTGATCTCCGAGGCTAGTACTTCCAGCCAAACTGCTTCAAATCGATCCTGCCTTCATGAAAGATAATCCCTTCCTCCACCAGGGCATAGCGCTGGCGCTTGAAATCTTCTCCCTGCTGCGATATTTCACCGTGGCGATTCACCACCCGATGCCACGGCAAGGTGCTGCCCTCAGGCAGTTTTCTCAGCACGCCACCGACCTGTCTTGCCGCGCGCGGCGAACCCGCCAGGCGAGCGACCTCGCCGTAGGTGGTAACCTGACCCAGCGGAATAGCCGCAAGGATCTGCAATACCCGTTGGCGAAAATTGTCTACTTCTGACATAGGCGACACCTTTAAAAAAGAATTCGCCGTTGATTGTATAAGAAAACAACGGTTGTCGGCAGTTAACTTGCTTTTGTAATGGTCATCCGTGATAATGCCCACCGCTTCGCAGTACTGAAGCCGTCAACGTCAATGGGGGCCCTGTTGGTTCTCCCGCAACGCTAACTTGTTAACTAGGTCAGGTCCGGAAGGAAGCAGCCATAGCAGGTGTCGTGTGTGCCGGGATGTAGCTGGCAGGGCCTCCACCATTTCAGCCCTACCTGCTTCAAAATCTACCTGTTTTTAAAACCTCATTATTTCAAAACACCAGTGTTTCAAAACCTCAATGTGGCAAAACCTCAATGTGGCAAAATCTCACTGTTACCACCTCACTATGCACATCTTAATCGCTCAGTGATGCGTCAGCGTCGCAAAGTAGTAAATCAGCGGGATCGCCAGCACGTATAGGCTGACAGGCACCTCGCGCGCCTTGCCTGCCACCACCTTGATCGCCACGTAAAACAGCAAACCTGCCGCGATCCCGGTACCGAAACTGTTAGAGATAAGCGTCGCCATCACCATCATCAATACCGGCAGGCCTTCGGTAAAGTTAGCTAAATCGACCTTGCGCAGCCCGCTAAACATATTTAATCCGATGAGTATCAACGCCGGTGCGGTCGCCTCTTTAGGGATCATCAGCGCGACGGGCGTCAGCAGCAGGGTTAGCAGAAACATCACCGCCGCCGCCAGCGCCGTCAGCCCGGTTTTTCCGCCCGCCTCTGCGGCAGCCGCGGACTCAATCAGCGCGGTCGCAGCGGGAATGCCGACTAGCGGACCCAGCGCGGCGGCAATCGAATCAATCATAAACGGACGATTGATTTGCGGCATATTGCCCTGCTGATCCAGCAGTCCGGCTTCGCCACCGACCGCCAGCGTGGTGCCCATGGTCGAGAAAAACTCCGACGCAAAGAAGATAAACAGGAAGGGCAGGAAGGTAATATTAATCGCGCCAAACAGGTCGATTTTAGCCACCAGCGGCGTCAGCGAGTGTGGCAATGAAATCCACTGGGCGGGCAGATGGGTGATACCAAACGGGATACCCGCCAAGGTGGCCAGCAGGATGGCCCATAAAATAGCGCCCGGCACGCGACGCGCCTGCATACCTATCGCCAGCAACAGCCCCAGCAGCGCAATCAGCGCGCCGGGTGCGGTGAAATCGCCTAATCCCAGGGCGTGAGTTTTTGCGTTAGCGATCACCAGTCCGGCGTTGCGAAAACCCAGCAGCGCGACAAAAATGCCGATCGAGGCGGTCAGGCCCAGCTTGATCGACGAGGGAATAGATCGCGTTATCACCTCGCGCAGCCCAAGCACGGTGAGCAGGAAGAATAAAATCCCCGACCAGCAGGCGATGCCCAGACCGATTGGCCAGCTAATGCCGTCACCGGCCAGCGTAATGCCAATCAGCACCGAGCCGCCAATGCCGGGACCGACCATAAAGGGCAGATTAGCATAAAACGCCATCAGCAGGCTGCCGAGCACCAGCACGATAATGGTCCCGGTCAGCGCCGCGCCCTTGTCGATCCCTCCCACCGACAAGAGGCCCGGAATGACCACCAGCAAATAGGCGGCGGCCAAAAAGCCGGTGATCCCGGCCAGGCATTCGGTTTTAACGCTGGTCTGGCGTTGATAGAGTTTGAAGCGCCTCTGGAGCCAACTATTATCGGCCGCCGAGGGCGGGTTTTTTACGGACGCGTCTGCCATATGGTGATCCCCTGATCGAAAGTAAAATTATTTTTGTTATAAAAACGGTTTTTCAGTAATGATTAAACGGTGACTTCCCAAGCGTCGACCAGCGGGTCGATAATCTGTCGCGTTGCGCCGTCGGTTAGTCCCAAATCGGTAAGGTGTGGACCGGCGTTGCAGGCCAGGCAGGTGCCTTCTATGGCCTTAAATACCCGATACGGCGGTTCCCAGTCGGCGATTTTTGCGCTTTCCTCGCGCAGCTGGCCGAATTTTTCCGCCAGCTGTTGCGCCGGTAAATCAGACAGCATGCCGGCAATCGGCATCTCGACGCTGGTCAGCAGGGCCTGATTCTGACTCAGCGCCATGCCGCCGCCGCAGGCAATAAGGTGGTTGGCGGCGATGACCATATCGGCCGGATCCCTACCCAGAACCACCAAATTGTGTGAGTCGTGGGAATAAGAGGTTGCAATGGCCCCGCGCAGTTCACCCCAGCCTTCGAGCAGCGCCATCTGCGGTCGGGCAGGGTATTTTCCATGCCGATGCTGAACCCAGATCAGACTGAACCCTTCAGGGAGTTGAACAATGCCGTCACGCACTTCGACCACCGTCTCACTCCATTGGGTAAATCGCGCCCCTTTGATATGCCGTAGCCTGGCCTGGCCGTGTTTAATGGCCGGCACTGTTAACTGAAAATCGCCGCGGGTTAGCGCAGACAGGTGCATGGTGTTACGCGGCGGCTCTGCCGTGGAGCTCGGCGCGGTGTCCGCCAGCAGCATTTTCCCGCCATCGGCCACGCACTCTCCGGCCACAAAGACCTTTTGCGGCCGGATATTTTCCAGCGAATCGAAGGTAAAGAAGTCGGCGGTTCTGCCCGCGGCAATCAGGCCTAAGTCCGCGCGCTGTAGCCTAATTGCCGCGTTGAAGGTGGCCATCCGCAGCACGTCCTCGGCGCGCAGACCGCAGTCGATCAGCGTATTGACCAGCGCAATCATGCCCCCTCTTTGCAGCAGAAAATCGGGCGGCACGTCGTCGGTACAGAGGGTTATCTGTGAGGATAGGTGCGGCAGCGTTTTCAGTGCCTCTACGATTTCGGGCAGCAGGTAAGGGTGCGATCCGCGAATTTGCAGGTTCAATCCGGCGCGTAATTTTTCTAGCGCATCGTCGGCGGAGGTCAGCTCGTGATCCGAGCCGACACCGGCGGCCAGATACGCCTGCAGCTCGCGACCTTTAAGCCCGCGCGCGTGTCCTTCAATTAATTTTCCACTGCGATGACCGGCCTCGAGGATTTCCAGCATTCGCTCACTGCCGTTGATCACCCCTTGCATGTCCATCATCTCCGCCACGCCTGCCACTTCCGGCCAGGCCAGCATGGTCTGCATTTCAGCGCCGCGAAAATCGGCGCCCGAGATCTCAAGACCCAGCGTAGAGGGCACGCTTGAGGGGGCGGCAACGATCGCCCGCAGCGGCAGGTTGCGGCTGGAATCGATCGCGTAGCGCACGCCTTCTACCCCAAGCACGTTGGCCAGCTCGTGCGGATCCCAATACACAGTGGTGGTGCCTTGGGCGACCACAATCTGCGCATAGCGATCGGCGGGGAGATGCGAGCTTTCGATGTGGACGTGGGTGTCAATCAGCCCCGGCGACAGATAGGCGTCGGCCAGATCCAGGGTATCCAGCGCGGAAAAATCGCTGCCGCAGGGGTGCACGCTGGCAATCATTGAGCCGCTCAGCCCAATATCGACCCGGCGAATTTCCCCCGCTGACCATATCAACCAGCCGGGCGTTTTTTAACAGTTTATCGAAGGGGCGTTGACCCATTGCGGCCTGCACCGCGCGTCGCCGCAGCAACATTGCAGGATGGTCTGCTGTCATCGTGTTATCTGCCTTCAAGACCCTATAAACAGGAGGCGCATTCGCCCATCGCCCTACTGTAGGCAGCGGCGGCAGGATTTAACAGATGATTTATTTTATCAGTGGATAAGATGAGGTTATGCTGGCTGCTACCTTACTTAGCATGACACCGTTATCGGGGACATATGTCAGAACCCTGGCGCAGGCTGCCTGCGTTATCGCTCAAGCAAATCCAGTATTTCGTTACGCTGGCCCAATTGCGCAGTTTTACTACCACCGCCCATCGTCTGGCGATCAGTCAGCCTGCCTTAAGCAGCGCGCTGCGCCAAATTGAATCGGTGCTCGGCGGTAAACTGGTGAACCGCACCGCGCAGTCGGTTACCCTGACCGATCGCGGCTTGGCGATTTTGCCTTATGCGGAAAGAATGCTCAATATTGCCCATCACACCTTTCAGGATATGCAGCAGATTATGGCGCAGGGCGGTGACGGCACGCTGCGCATTGGGCTGGTGCCGTCGGTCAGCACGCTGCTGTTTCCGGCGGTGCCCGAGCTGCTGGCGACGCGGTTTCCGGGGATGCGGGTCGAATTTCACGATTTGACCAACGATCGCCTGCTCAGCCAGCTGGAAAAGGGGGCGATTGATTTCGGGGTAGGATCGTTAGACACCTCGGTGCCTGCGCACGTTGAGGTTTATCCGCTATTGGAGGATCCTTTTGTAGTGGTGATGCGCAGAGACGACCCGCTGGCCGAGAGTCATCATCTTCCGTGGCGACAGCTGTCACAGCGTCCAATCGCTATCTTTCAGAAAGGAAATATCCATCGACTGGTTAATTCGCTGATTGAGAGCCAGCGCCTGCGTTTGAATATTGCCTATCAGGTCGATTTTCAGGAAACGTTATACGGGCTGGTGCGTTCCAGATTGGCGTTAGCCATTCTGCCGCAGCTATATACCGCGACGCTCAACGATAATGAATTGACCGTGGTGCATTTGCAGCAACCGGCACTAACACGCAGTGTGGCTATGTTGCGCACGCCTTCACTTTTACGTTCGCCACAGACCGAACAGTGTTTCGAGTATCTATTACAGGCATTTCGCGACAAAGTGAAATTAATGGCAAATAAATAATCTTTATATTTAGGTTAAGTCGAGTTAATCAACTTTAATATAGGCGGTTAATAGGGCGATTTAACGGCTTAGGGGTAAGACTAAGGGCGCGGAGTAGCGCAGTTACTGGCATGTAACAGGTGAGTTTAGGAGCTGTGGCTTGCACCGTTGAGCCGATATTGCTATCGGCTCAACAAGATCATGGACGAAAAATCAACGTACGAATTTCCACACGGCGACGGGGATTTTGTCATACAGCTTGTTCATCGTTAGCTCGGCTAAACGATGATCCGCAGCAGAGTAGAACAACTCCAGCTCGTCATTTGAAAGCTCATACTTGTTTTTTTCGATGACACGTTCAAGTGTATCAATAGTGGTGCATTTTCTTAAACGCATCAAATAGTCGATTTTGTTCATCATGGCCTTTTTAACATTTCTGTATTCTTTAATAAATTACTTTTAGGTTTTCATCAGGGTGCAGTCATACTCCCCTGAGAACATTCTGAATAGTCGTTTTTTGGTTTTTTGCCATTGACGTAAATCAGAATCGTTTATTCCGTAATTACTGAACAGGGTATAGGTATCGTCGAGATACTCCTCTACCAGGTCGTTAAGATTAGTTTCATCCGGGTATTTAATTTTAAAGCTCATGACGAATGAGGCTATATGCTCAATCAGGTCATTCAACTGCAGATTAACCGCTGAAGTTGGATCATTGACCCAGCCGTGATGGCTGTCTCCCAGGGTTGCAATTCCTTCATCATACAAATTTTCGTTGAGGAACCGCAGTTGCGCAATATCATGTCGCTTAGGCGAGTACTCATCCATATCATCCCCTCCGTAATGGTTATTCGGTGTGATAACACTCTGTGAGTAAACAAAAACCGTAAATAAACAACAAAATCCGAGCTAACCAAGGACTGCTAAGTAAAACGTAATTAACCGATAAAAACTAAACTCGTTGCGTTCAATATGGGCTGCCAGTCTAAAAACCAGGTTGGAAATTTGTTGATAACCCGGGTCATTATCTTGTCGGAGGATGTAAATCGTGACTTAATAATGCACTCTCAATATAAATATAATCTAATTTTTAGAAACTGTGCAAATCGATTACTGAAACTTACAATTCGTTTTCCGTACCCGCTGAACTAAAGTCTATTATATCGAACTCCAAACCTTCTGGTTTAACGATAAATGAGACTGACTCTTTCGAGACTTCAGCGGCATTAAGGTCTAGACAACCATTAAAAATGGTCCAATCATAAGTGTAACTCATTGAATACACTTGATTCTTCAATAATTCAATGGATTTGATAACCAGTGAGCCGGGAGTATAACGGGCATTATACGAGTAATAACTTAAACCGGCTGTTAATGGAACTTCAATCTTATCGATATTAGATTCTATTAGCTGCTTAAGTTCCGTAATGCTGGTTTTTTTTTCCTGAAGCGCAATAGGGATCAATTTTTTCATAACGGTTGTCTGAACATAAAAATGGTCTGGATGAATTATTGCATAAATCTTTGCCCAAGTGGGAAATGAAACTAAAAAAATCCTTATCTGCAATTTTTAATAACCTATTGATTATCAGTGTTTTTAATTTTTTTCGATACTTAATTACGCTTTCCTGAGGTCTGCAAACCGCACAATTTCTCAAAATTGCGAGCTGGGTCATATTGCGCTAGCCATTACCCCTACTTTTTTAGAGATTTGCCTTTCCTGAACTTGAAAAATCGTCGAAAACATGTTGTTATATTATAACATCTCAAGAGCTAGCCACTATGACTAAGACGCTTTTTACCCTATCTGCTTTCTCCCGCTGTGCTATTGCTTTAATTTTATTAGCAATTTTGTGGTCAGGGATTTATTGGGCCATCTCGTTACCATGATAAACCTCTCCAAACTTGAAGTGGGCTATGAGCGTCGCGCCGTAGCAATGCCGCTGAGCGGAACCGTTACTGCAGGCTCTCTCACCGCCGTTATCGGTGCCAACGGTGCCGGAAAATCGACCTTCCTTAAAACGCTGGCGGGCCTGCAGCCGCCGATTGCCGGCAGCATCGAGTTCACCGGCCTCGCGAGCAAGAATAAACGCCCGGTGCTGGCTTATTTACCCCAGCAGGCCGAACTGGATCGCGAATTCCCCATCAGCGTGTTTGATTTGGTTGCCATGGGCTGCTGGCCGCAAAGTGGCCTTTTCGGTGGCATCAGCCGTGAGTCCGAACGCCAGGTGATCGACGCGCTGGCCACCGTCGGCATGACCGAGATGCGCCACTCTGCGGTAGGCGAACTCTCCGGCGGCCAGCTGCAACGCACGCTGTTCGCCCGCCTGCTTATCCAGCAGGCGCCGCTGATTATGCTCGACGAGCCGTTCACCGGCATCGATAGCCAGACCACCGAGCTGCTGCTTGAGGTGATCCGCCAATGGCACGCGCAGGGGAAAACGGTGATCGCCGTGCTGCACGACATTGCCATGGTCGCCCGCCATTTCCCGCAGGTGCTTTTCCTGAGCCAACAGCAAAATATTTGGGGAAGCGCCGATAGCGTGCTGTGCCACTTCCCCCATCGCGATCACGCCTGCGTGCTGTCCGATGAGTTCAGCGAGCAGCGGAGAGTTATTTCATGATCTGGTTTCATCTAGTAGTCGATCCTTTCGTGCAGTTCGGGTTTATGCGCCGCGCGCTGATCGCCTGTCTGGCGTTGTCCATTAGCGCCACGCCGTTGGGGGTTTTCCTATTATTACGCCGCATGAGCCTGGTAGGCGATGCGCTGAGCCACGCGGTGTTGCCCGGCGCGGCCATTGGTTATTTAATTTCAGGCATGTCGCTGGTGGCGATGGGCGTCGGCGGTTTTATTGCCGGGCTCTCGGTTGCCATGCTCTCGGGGGTTGTCAGCCGCCGCACCCAGCTTAAAGAAGATGCCAGCTTTGCCGGTTTCTATCTCGGATCGCTGGCGCTTGGGGTGACGCTGGTTTCTCTTAAAGGCTCCAGCGTTGATCTGCTGCACGTGCTGTTTGGCTCCATTTTAGCGGTAGATCCCCACGCATTGCTGATGGTGGGCTCAATCAGCAGCGTGTCGCTGCTGGTGCTGGCCTGCATCTATCGTGCGCTGGTGATTGAATCGTTCGATGCACTGTTTTTACGCGTGAGTGCGGGCAAATGGCTGGCGGTCATCCAGGGCATATTCCTGGCGCTGGTAGTGATCAATCTGGTCGCCGGTTTCCAAATTTTAGGCACCCTGATGTCGGTAGGATTAATGATGCTGCCCGCGGCCAGCGCGCGTTTCTGGGGGCGTGATCTGCCGCATACGCTGCTGATCGCCATGCTGATTGGCATGATCTCCAGCGTCGTTGGGCTGATCTGGTCGTACTACGCCTCGCTGCCCGCCGGTCCGGCCATTGTGCTCAGCGCCAACGTGATTTTCTTTATTTCGGTTCTGTTTGGAACGCGTGGCGGTATGTTGACTGCCTCGCGACGTTAAGAAGTATCAATAGAAGAAGCACTTTTAAAGGAGTGGAAATGAAACTTTTACCCGTTGCTCTGTCAGTAGCTGCCCTGCTGTCGAGCCCGCTGGCGATGGCCAAAACGGTTAACGCCGTTGCCAGTTTCTCTATCCTCGGGGATATCGTGCAGGAGGTCGGTGGCGATCACGTTAAGGTCACTAGCCTGGTCGGCCCCAACGGCGACCCGCACAGCTTTGAACCGGCACCGCGCGACAGCAAAACGCTGGCCACCTCTGACCTGGTGTTTGTCAGCGGATTAGGCATGGAAGGGTGGATGGATCGCCTGATCAGCGCCTCCGGTTATCACGGCAAGGTTATCGTCGCCTCTAGCGGGGTGAATTCGCGCCAGATGGAGGACGAAGGCAAAGTGGTTACCGATCCTCACGCCTGGAACAGTATGGCCAACGGGGTGATCTATGCCACCAACGTGATGAACGCGCTGATCGCCGCCAATCCTGAAGATGCCGATTACTACCGTCAACACGGCGGCGCGTATATCGCCAGTTTGAATAAGCTCGATAGCTGGGCCAAGCAGGAGTTTAGCGCCATTCCAGTCGACAAACGCAAAGTGTTGACCAGCCATGACGCCTTTGGCTATTTCGGCAAAGAGTACAACGTGACCTTCCTGGCCCCGGTGGGGTTCTCTACCGAGTCTGAGGCCAGCGCCAGCGGTGTCGCCAGCTTGATCAAACAGATCAAAGCCGAGAAGGTGAAAACCTACTTTATTGAGAATCAGACCGATCCACGCCTGGTGAAGCAGATTGCTGCGGCCACCGGCGCGCAGCCGGGCGGTGAGCTATATCCTGAGGCACTGTCTGGCCCGCAGGGACCGGCTACCACCTACCAGAAAGCGTTTACCCATAACGTAGAATCGATCGTCGCCAGTATGAAATAGCATCCGTCTCCCCGCCACGCCACAGGCCAGCGGGGAGACAATAAGTTTCCACTTCTTTTAGAGGCAACAAAGCCCCGTTGGGCAGCAACGGGGCTTTTTTTTTATCGCGGGCTAAGCGTCCTTGTACGCCGAAATCAGCGCTTCTTCTTGCCACCCTGCACGGCTTTAAAGCGCGGGTTGCTTTTGCAAATCACATACAGACGGCCCTTACGCTTAACGATCCGGCAGTCCGGGTGGCGATTCTTGGCCGATTTTAACGAACTTAATACCTGCATTTAATCCTCCAACAATAAAATTTACTTTTTACCCAGGAAACTGCCGAAACGCTGTTGGAAGCGCGCGGTGCTGCCTTCTTTTGAGAACTCTTTCTGCTTGCCGGTGTAATACGGATGCGACGCGGCAGAAACATCCAGAGTGACGTAAGGGAAGGTTTTTCCCTCCAGTTCAATGGTGCGATCGGTCTTGATAGTCGAACCGACGTGGAAATACTCGTTAACGCTGGTGTCATGGAACACCACGGTGCGATAGGCCGGATGAATGTTCTCTCTCATAATAACCCTTAAATGTAATGTTATAATATAACAATTATTATGCGCGCATTGGTTCATCGCATCAAGAGTGGATTTGATTTTTTTTAAAGGAAGCACCAGCCGAGCAGGCTGAGAACAAAAAAAGGGCCGCTTGCGCGACCCTTAGGGAGAAAAACGTTAGACCTTATGGATGAAGCGTCTCGCTCGGGCGAGAGTGACCGGTTTCATCGACCTTCTTGCCAAAGCGGCGGCGGACCACCACGAAGAACACCGGGACGAAGAAAATAGCCAACAGCGTGGCGGTGATCATGCCGCCCATTACGCCGGTGCCTACCGCGTTCTGCGCACCGGAACCGGCGCCGGTGCTAATAACCAGCGGCATGACGCCGAGGATAAAGGCCAGCGAGGTCATCAGGATAGGGCGCAAACGCATGCGCACCGCCTCCAGCGTCGCCTCGATCAGGCCTTTGCCCTCCTTGTCCATCAGGTCTTTAGCAAACTCGACGATCAGGATGGCGTTTTTCGCCGACAGCCCAATGGTGGTCAACAGGCCAACCTGGAAGTAAACGTCGTTGCTTAAGCCGCGCGCGGTGGCGGCAATCAGCGCACCGACCACCCCAAGCGGAACCACCAGCATGACCGAGAACGGTATCGACCAGCTCTCATACAAGGCGGCAAGGCACAGGAACACCACGATGAGCGAGATGGCATACAGCGCGGGAGCCTGGTTGCCAGACAGCCTTTCCTGATAGGACATGCCGGTCCAGTCGAAGCCGATACCGGTCGGCAGTTTAGACGCCAGAGACTCCATCATTGCCATTGCTTCACCGCTGCTCTTGCCTTCGACCGGCTGACCGAGGATTTCCATTGACGGCAGGCCGTTGTAGCGCTCAAGGCGGGGAGAGCCGTATTCCCATTTCGCGGTAGAGAAGGCCGAGAATGGAACCATCTGTCCCGAACTGCCGCGAACGTACCAGTTTTCGATGTCTTTAGGCAGCATGCGGAATTTTGCATCGCCCTGGACATAGACTTTTTTAACGCGACCGCGATCGATAAAATCGTTCACATAGCTGCCACCCAGCGAGGCGCCAAGCGTGGTGTTGATGTCGGAAATAGACACCCCCAGCGCGGTGGCTTTCTCCTGATCGATTTCCAGCTTGTACTGTGGCGTATCCTCCAGCCCGTTTGGACGCACGCCGGCCAGCAGGTCGGGATGCTGAGCGACCATGCCTAACAGCTGGTTACGCGCCTGAGTCAGCTTGTCGTGTCCGAGGTTGGCCTGGTCAATCAATTCAAAGTCAAAGCCGGTCGCGGTGCCCAGCTCAACGATTGCAGGCAGGTTAAAGGCAAACACCATGGCATCTTTGATTTTACTGAACTCGCCCATGGCACGGCCGGTGATCGCCGCTACCTTGTTTTCGGCCCCGCTGCGATCGGACCAGTCTTTAAGCGAGACGAAGGCAATACCGGTATTTTGACCGCGACCCGCAAAACCAAAGCCGTTAACCGTAAATACCGACTCAACGTTGGCTTTCTCTTTGGTCAGATAGTAGTTACTGACCTCGTCCAGCACTTTCTGAGTACGCTCCTGCGTGGCACCGGCCGGCAGCTGCGCCATAGTGAGGAACACCCCCTGATCTTCCTCCGGCAGGAATGAGGTCGGCAGGCGGATAAACAGAAACGCCATGCCGACCACGATCAGCAAATAGATGATCAGATAACGGCCGGTGCTGCGCAGAATATTGCCGATACTGTCGGTGTAGTGGTGGGTACTTTGATCAAACTTCTTGTTAAACCAGCCGAAGAATCCGCTGGTTTTTCCGTGATCGCCCTTGGCGATTGGCTTGAGCAGCGTCGCACACAGCGCCGGGGTCAGGATCAGCGCCACCAGCACCGACAGCACCATCGCCGAGACGATAGTAATCGAGAACTGGCGATAAATAACGCCGGTAGAGCCGCCAAAGAAGGCCATCGGAATAAACACCGCCGACAGCACCATGGCAATCCCCACCAGCGCGCCCTGGATCTGCCCCATCGATTTAATGGTCGCCTCTTTCGGCGGCAGGCCTTCTTCGGCCATCACGCGCTCGACGTTCTCCACTACCACGATGGCATCATCGACCAGCAGGCCAATCGCCAGCACCATGCCGAACATGGTCAGGGTATTTATCGAATAGCCAAAGGCGGCAATGATCGCAAAGGTGCCCAGCAGCACCACCGGCACGGCGATAGTCGGGATCAGCGTGGCGCGGAAGTTTTGCAGGAACAGATACATCACCAGGAATACCAGCACGATCGCCTCGACCAGCGTTTTAACCACCTCCTGAATCGAGATTTTAACGAACGGCGTGGTGTCATACGGATAAACCACCTTCAGCCCGTTCGGGAAGAACGGTTGCAGCTTGGCCAGCTCGGCCTTGACCGCGGAAGAGGTGTCGAGGGCGTTGGCGTTGGTCGCCAGTTTGATCCCCAGACCGGCTGCCGGTTGGCCGTTGAAACGCGCGATAACGTCGTAGCTTTCACCGCCCAGCTTGATGTCGGCCACGTCTTTCAGGCGCACCTGAGAGCCGTCAGCGTTGACTTTTAAGATGATCTGACCAAACTCGTCGGCGGATTTCAGTCGGGTCTGCGCGATAATTGAGGAGTTGAGCTGCTGGCCCGGCACCGGTGGCGTGCCGCCCAGCTGACCGGCGGCCACCTGGTTGTTCTGCACCGTAATTGCGCTTATCACGTCCACCGGCGTCAGCTGATAGTTGTTTAAGCGGTTCGGGTCCATCCAGATGCGCATCGCATACTGCGCACCAAACAGCTGAACGTCGCCGACGCCCGAGGTGCGGCTAATCGGATCTTTGACGTTGGAGGCAACGTAGTCCGCGATGTCTTCCTGGGTCATATCCCCGTCGGACACAAAGCCCGCCACCATCAGGAAGCTGCTGCTCGATTTCTGGACTTTGATCCCCTGCTGCTGGACTTCCTGCGGCAGCAGCGGCATCGCTAATTGCAGCTTGTTCTGCACCTGAACCTGCGCGATATCGGCATCAGATCCGGAGGCAAAGGTCAGGGTTAGCTGTACCGCACCGGAAGAGTCGCTGGTGGAGGACATATACATCAGGTTATCGATACCGTTCATGTTCTGTTCGATAACCTGGGTGACGGTATCCTGCACCGTTTGCGCATCGGCACCGGGATAGGTTGCCGTCAGCTCGATAGCGGGTGGCGCAACGGTGGGATACTGCGCGATGGGCAATTTGAGGATCGATAATCCTCCGGCCAGCATGATAATGATGGCGATAACCCAGGCAAATATCGGGCGTTCAATAAAGAAATTAGCCATTTGTTACCGGCTCCTGTTAGGACTTCGTCGCGTCTGCTGCTGGCGCGTTCTGGTTAGCTTCTTCAGCCGTGACCTGAACGCCGGGTTTCACTTTTTGCAAGCCGGTAACAATGACTTTGTCACCCGGCTTGAGGCCGCCGGTAACGACCCACTTGTCGCCAATCGCCTGCTGTGTGGTGACGGTACGCAGCTCTACTTTGTTATCCGCACCCACCACCATCGCCGTCGCATCGCCGCGAGGATTACGGGTGATCCCTTGTTGAGGAACCAGCAGGGCATTGTTGTTTACCCCCTCGTCCAGGCGGGCGCGCACAAACATGCCCGGCAGCAGATCGTTTTGCGGATTCGGGAACACCGCGCGCAAGGTGATGGAGCCGGTAGTTTCATCAACCGTTACGTCGGAGAATTCTAGCGCGCCCTGCTGTTGATACTGTCTGCCGTTGTCCAGAATCAGCGTCACCTTAGCCTTGCCGTCCTGCTGTTGCAGCGAACCGTCGGCCAGCTCCTGCTTCAGACGCAGGAAATCATTGCTGGACTGGGTCACATCGACGTAAATAGGGTCGAGCTGCTGCACGGTAGCCAGCGCGTCGGTCTGGCTACTGGTCACCAAGGCGCCTTCGGTCACCGAGGATTTACCAATACGGCCGCTGATGGGCGCGATAACTTTGGTGTAGGCGAGATTGATACGCGCGGTTTCTACTGCCGCCTTGGCCGCTACGACCGAGGCGTCGGCCTGCAGCGCGGTCGAGGTTGCGGTGTCGTAATCTTGCTTACTGATATAATTGGTGCCGAGCAGCGGCTTGTAACGATTCACCGTCACGCGAGCAATCTGCGCGCTGGCCTGAGCCTTGGCCAGATCGCCCTTGGCGCTGTCGTAGCTCGCCTGGTAAGTTGCCGGATCAATCTGGTAAAGCGAGGTGCCAGCCTTGACTTCACTGCCTTCAACGAAATTACGCTTCAGGATGATCCCGCTGACCTGAGGGCGAACCTCGGCGATACGATAGGCAGAGGTGCGGCCAGGAAGTTCTGTCGTGACGTTTAACGGCGCGGCTTTTAGCGTGACGACGCCCACTTCAGGAGCTTTCGGGGCTCCCTGATCGGTTTTTTTATCATTACATCCTGTAAGTGCTAATCCGCCGGTTAGCATCAGAACGACCGCCAGAGGCGTTAGCCCTCTGTTTTTGTTCATAAATAAACCTCAAGTGTCCGATTTTTAAAATGTAATCAATGGATTCTTAATGTTACAGCCCATTGCTATTCTTTAGTATGTGCGAGCTATGTTACATAAAATTATTTATAGATGTAAATCAAACTCCCCGGCGGACCCCTCAGCCTGCACGCTAACTTGCCGCATACGCGGGGTGAAATTTTGCTAAATGAGCCGCGCCTGCGAGTAAATAAAGCCTTGCGACACGGCTAGGTGAAAATCATATTTTAAAAATGTGAATAAGTTGGGGAGATAAAGACCGTTATTGATGCACGTAAGGCGCTGTATGGCGGAAGGTTGTCTCGAGATTAAACGCGTCGACCTCGGCAAATGGCATAGCAGCCTGTTGATACTTATAACCAGATGTCTAGAGTATGTCCAAGGTTGATTAAAAGTAATTAATTATGTCTCACAAACTGATTTGGTTTAGTAAAGTTTTACAAGTTTGCTTGACGCTATGCACAATCCACTCGCGCGTTTCGGGCAATTGCCGTGCTAATATTATCTATCTCTGATTGAATTAAGTTGACTATGTTTAGCCGATCCGCTGCCTCGCGTTGCATACGTTTTACCCCATATCGTTTTTTCCCGTCGGGACGGCTATATTTTCTGCTGATTGCCCTGGTTTTTTGCGCCTCGATGCTGGCAATGCCTCACGCCTTCGCCGCCGGGCTAGTCGATATTCCGGCCCGCAGCGACGTGCAGAATCAGATTGATGCACTGGGAAAACAAAAAACGCTGACCCCGGTTGAAAAACTGACGCAGCAGGATCTCTATCACACGATGGAGCTGCTCGACGCGCTGGATAAAATCAGACAGCAGCAGAGTGTGCTCAAGCAACAGTTGGCCGATGCGCCGGGCAAATTGCGCCAGGCCACCGATGGGCTGGCTAAGCTGCAGAATCAGGGCACCGATGCGCAGACCAAGACCGCGCTGCTGGCGATGCCGCTGCGCCAGCTCGAGAGCGAGCTCAGCGATACGCTCAATGATTTACAGTCATCGCAAAACGACCTCTCGACTTACAATACGCAGCTTATTTCGCTACAGACCCAGCCCGAAAGGGCGCAGAGCGCGATGTACAGCTATTCGCAGAGTCTGGAGCAGGTGCGCAACCAGCTCAACGGCATGTCGCCCAATCAGCAGGATCTGCGCCCAACCCAGCAGACAATGCTGGTCACCGAGCAGACCTTGCTGAATGAGGAGGTCGATTTCCAGCGCAACAGTCTCGAAGCTAACACCACCTTGCAGGACCTGTATCAAAAACAGCGCGACTATATTAATGCTCATATCAGCGAGCTGGAAAGCTACACCCAGGCGCTGCAGGAAGTGATCAACGGCAAGCGCCTGACGCTCTCGGAACGCACGGCCAAAGAGGCACAGACGCCAGACAGCACCCCCGATCTGCAAAAAGATCCGCTGGTCAGCCAGGAGCTGGATATTAACCGTCAATTGAGCAAGCGGCTGATTGCCTCGACGGAAGAGGGCAATAAGCTGCTGCAGCAGAATATTACCGTTAAGAATTGGCTCGATCGCTCCTCTCAGTCCGAACATGATCTGAGTGAGGAAATCAGCGTCCTCAGGGGCAGCCTGCTGCTGTCACGCATTCTCTACCAGCAGCAGCAAAATACCCAACCAACCGCCAATCTAATGACCGATACTCAGGCGCAAATCGCCGATCTGCGACTCGAACAGTTCAACCTGAATGAGCAGCGTGACGCTCTTTTCCAGGGCGACGATTACATTCAGAACCTGGTGAAAAACAGTAAAGAGACCATCAACGACGATATCAGCGATGCGCTCGAGCAAATTGTCGATATCCGTCGCGATCTTCTTGACCAGCTCAACAAGCAGTTGGGTAACGAGCTGGCTTTGGCGATCAATCTGCAAATCAACCAGCAGCAGTTGTTAAGCGTTAATGAAACGTTGAACGATACGCTGACGCAACAGATTTTCTGGGTGAGCAGCAACAAGCCGATGGACTGGCAGTTTCTCAAGTCGCTGCCGGAGGACGTAAAAACGCAGGTTAGTGGCCTCAGCCTTAAGGTGTCGTGGATCGACCTGCGCCAGGGGCTGGTGCGCTCAATCCCGGTGACCGTGCCCGCGCTGGTGATTATCCTGTTTTTATTATGGCAGGGTAAAGCGATCAAAAATCGCATCGATAAGCTCAGCAGTGACGTCGGGCAGCTGAAGCGTGATTCCCAGCTGCACACCCCGCAGGCGCTAATCCTGCTGATACTGAGAGTTGCGCCGGGAATGCTGCTCACGCTCGCCGTCGGCTATTGGTTCTCGGTGTGTGATATCAGCATCAGCGGCCTCCTCTGGACCCTGGCGCAGCGCATCGCCGTTTTCCAACTGGTGATGGGATTCTGTTTCCGTTTACTGGCCCCGAAAGGCGTCAGCGAGCGCCACTTCAACATGGGCGCCTCAATCTGCGCCCACTATCGCCGCTCGATCCTCCGCCTGTCGCTGACCATGCTGCCGCTTATCTTCTGGACGGTGCTGGGTGAAAAGGTGCCGCTGAGCCTGGTAGATGACACCATTGGTCAGGTGGTGATTTTACTCACGCTGGCCACGCTTTCGGTGCTGCTGTTCCCGATGCTCCGCGAAGGCTGGCGCGAGAAAAACGCTCACAGCGTGCATCTGGTGATTGTGACCGCCATTGCCCTGGCGCCGGTATTTTTGATGGGCCTGATGTTTGCCGGATACTTCTATACCACCCTGCGTCTGGCCAGCCGCTGGCTTGAAAGCCTGTATCTGCTAATTATCTGGAATATTACCAGCCAGGTCGCGCTGCGTGGCCTAAGCGTGGCGGCAAGGCGACTGGCCTTTCGCCGCGCGCTGGCTCGCCGTCAGGTATTAAATACTAAAGAGGGAGCGGACGGCACCGAGGCGGTGGAAGAGACGCCGATGGGGCTGGATCAGATAAACCAGCAGACCTTACGCCTGACGACGATGGCGCTGTTTATCGTCTTTGCAGTGGTGCTGTACCTGATTTGGTCAGATTTGCTTACGGTTATCTCTTACCTCGACAGCATTACTATGTGGCACACGTCGGCCAACGTGGCGGGTAAAGTGGTGGTGCAAACGGTGACGCTGGGCAGCGTATTGCTGGCCTTTGGCGCGGTGATTATTGCCTACGTGCTGACGCGCAACCTGCCCGGACTGCTTGAAGTGCTGGTACTCTCGCGGCTTCAACTGCGGCAGGGCACCTCGTACGCCATTACCACGGTGATGACCTACGCCATTACGGTGATTGGTGCAGTGACGGCGCTTGGGTCGCTCGGGGTATCGTGGGACAAGCTGCAATGGCTGGTGGCGGCGCTATCGGTAGGTTTAGGCTTTGGCTTACAGGAGATTTTCGCCAATTTCGTGTCTGGTTTAATCATCCTGTTTGAGCGTCCGATCCGCATCGGCGATACCGTGACCATCGGCAGTTATTCAGGCTCGGTGAGCAAGATCCGCATTCGCGCCACCACCATCACCGACTTTGACCGCAAAGAGGTCATCATTCCCAACAAGGCGTTCGTGACCGAGCGGCTGATAAACTGGTCGCTGACCGACACGGTGACTCGGGTGGTGATTAAAGTGGGCGTGGCCTACGGATCGGATTTGGACAAGGTTAAAGAAATTTTATTGCAGGCGGCCAATGAAAGTTCGCGCGTGATGAGTGACCCGATCCCGCACGTGTATTTTCTGAACTTCGGTGCCAGCACCTTAGACCACGAGCTGCGGGTCTACGTGCGCGAACTGGGCGATCGTAACCTGACCGTCGATGAACTAAACAGAAAAATTGACCGCCTGTGTACCGATAACGGCATCAATATTGCGTTCAACCAGCTAGAGGTTTATCTGCATAATCAGAACGGCAATGAGGTGCAGGAAATCAATCGCCCGCTCACGCCACCGGGTGAGGAAAAGCTTATCTAATTGGCGGTGTTACCCGCTATCCGGCTCTGAATCATCAGGGCCGGCGCGTTTAACGATAGCGCCTTAATGGCAGCGACGACCTAACGATAGCTAATAGACAGGCTGCCGGCCGGCTGCTTGAGCTTTTCCTGATAGTCCTTTTTCACAATCTCCAACGCCGCCAGCGCAACGTCCGGGGCGATTTCATTACATTCCAGCAGATAGATCAGATCGACCGCCAGTTGCAGTTCGGGGGAGGCGTTTTCAACGGACATAGGCGTTCCACTTTGGCTTGGCGCTGGATACGAGTTATTGGCTGACTCACTGCTGCCAACCACGGCATCCCACGGCGTGTAATCAAGTTAACCAGTATAGAGTTTTTGACTCAACTAACGACGGCATTTTTCAAATTTTGTGATAAGAGCGTCATAAACCGCGCTCTTGTCGTTCAATACTGCGCTCGATTTTAATCAGCGCCTGGCGGCAGCGCATCAGCCGCCCTTCCAACGCCGCCAGCTCTTTCTGCATCTGCTGCTGCTCTTTAAAGGTTTCTACGCTGCCGAGCTTGCTTTCACGGTCCTGGATCATGGCCATCAGGCGGCGTTCATACTGCTGATGCTCCACCAGTTTTCCATAAAAATCGCTGCTCTTGGCTTCTTTATAGGTATCGGCTCTGCGCAGGGTTTGCGTGGCAATCTCGCGCTGCAGTGCGGTGATCTGCGAGACCAGCCGCTCCGCCACGTAGGCCACCTGCGCGCTGCGATTTTCCGCCACCACCTGCCGCAGTTGGGCTAAGTTAGTGCGCACCTCCAGCAGGTATTCGCGCAAACGCGTGCCCTTGGTGGAAAATAGCGTAACGTCAAAGCGCGCCTGCTGTGCCGTGGCGTGGGCGATGGGTTCAATCTCGCGCGCCAGCGTTTCAATTTGCTGTTCCAGCGACTGCATTAGGCTTTGCGTACTCACTGATATTCTCCAGACCGATTATTTCCGCCGATTATGCGGCAAACGTGGTGTGAAATCATGCGTTACGCGCGGCTAATCGCAATTTGGCCGTTCGCAGTGGTTGACCTGAAGCAATAAAACAGGCGATCATATCCGGCTGTGGGTTGCTTTTTATAGTGGCTTTGCATAGATTTGGGCGACTCGACCGCGTGTCGTCCCCAACGTATTTTCTTGAACAGCTCGCCAGATTCGTTGCCGTTGTCCTCTGCCATGCCGATTCACTCGGGGCAGGGCGTATGTCGTGGGTAACGCTGGTGTTGTTCGGATATGAATCGATTTTATTATGAGCGCTACCGTTATGACCGCTACTGCACAGCAGCTTGAGTTTATTAAAGACAGTATCAAGACCATTCCCGACTATCCAAAGCCGGGCATACTGTTCCGTGATGTGACAAGTTTGCTGGAAATCCCAGAGGCTTATCAGGCCACCATTGACCTTCTGGCAGAGCATTATCGCAACACCGGTGTCACCAAAGTGGTGGGTACCGAAGCCCGCGGTTTCCTGTTCGGTGCGCCTGTTGCGCTGGCACTGGGGGTGGGTTTTGTTCCGGTGCGCAAGCCGGGCAAACTGCCGCGTGAAACTATTGTGGAACAGTACCAGCTGGAATACGGCACCGATAAGCTTGAAATCCACGTCGATGCCATCAAGCCGGGCGACAAAGTGCTGGTGGTTGATGACCTGCTGGCCACCGGTGGCACCATTGAAGCCACCGCCAAGCTTATCCGCCGTCTCGGCGGTGAAGTGGCCGACGCGGCGTTTATTATTAATCTGCCCGAGCTGGGCGGCGAGAAGCGCCTCAACGGCTTAGGAATCGACTGCTACTGCCTGGTAAATTTCGCCGGCCATTAATTTCCTCCGTCCTTCGAGCTACAGGGGTGTTGGCTGCCCTTGCATCCCTCGTTTATTCTAGCCCTCGCTCGTGCGGGCGGGGCTGTGATAACATAACGCTACAGACCCCTCGACTTCTCCGGTATTAATGAGCTATCAGGTTCTTGCCCGTAAGTGGCGCCCCCAAACTTTCGCTGACGTAGTTGGTCAGGAACATGTGCTGACGGCACTGGCTAATGGCCTGTCGCTGGGGCGGATCCATCACGCCTATCTTTTCTCCGGCACTCGCGGCGTGGGTAAAACCTCTATCGCTCGCCTGTTGGCCAAAGGCCTGAACTGCGAAACCGGCATCACCTCCACGCCCTGTGGCGTGTGTGATAACTGTCGTGAAATTGAGCAGGGCCGTTTTGTTGACCTGATTGAGATCGACGCCGCCTCGCGCACTAAAGTCGAAGACACTCGCGAACTGCTCGATAACGTGCAGTACGCCCCGGCCCGTGGCCGTTTCAAAGTTTATCTGATTGACGAAGTACACATGCTCTCGCGTCACAGCTTTAACGCGCTGTTGAAAACGCTTGAAGAGCCGCCTTCGCACGTCAAATTTTTACTCGCTACCACCGATCCGCAAAAACTGCCGGTCACTATCCTGTCACGCTGCCTGCAGTTTCATCTCAAGGCGCTGGACGTCGAGCAGATCCGCAAACAGCTCGATAAAGTGCTGCAGGCCGAGCAGATCGCCAGCGAGCCGCGTGCCCTGCAACTGCTGGCTCGCGCGGCAGACGGCAGCATGCGTGACGCGCTGAGCCTCACCGATCAGGCGATCGCCATGGGGCAAGGGCAGGTCACCACCGAAACCGTGTCACTGATGCTCGGCACGCTCGACGACGAGCAGCCGCTGGCAATCCTCGAAGCGCTGGTCAGCGCCGACGGTGCCACCGTGATGGCACAGGTTGAACACGCCGCCTCGCGCGGCGTTGACTGGGAAACGCTGTTGGTGGAAACGCTGGCGCTGTTGCATCGTATTGCGATGGTTCAACTGCTGCCGTCGGTGCTCGATAACCACTATGCGGCGATAGAACAGCGCTTACGCGAGTTGGCGCGGGTCATTCCGCCGACCGACGTCCAGCTGTATTACCAAACGTTGCTGATGGGCCGCAAAGAGCTGCCGTTTGCGCCAGATAAGCGCATGGGGGTTGAAATGACGCTGCTGCGCGCGCTGGCTTTTCATCCTAAAGTTTTCATCGCCGAGCCGGAAGTCAACGCACCGCGGCCAGCCGCCGTTCAACGGCCGACGCCTGCGCCAAATGATGCACCGCCTGTCGCACCCGCGCCGGTTCGTCAGGCTGCGCCGCAGTCCGACGCGGCTATCCCGGACTCTACCGCGCAGCTGCTACAGGCGCGAACTCAGCTACATCGACAGCAGGGAAGTGCTTCCCCAAAAAAAGCTGAGCCGGCCGCGCCAGGAAAAGCGCAGCCGGCAAATTCGGTGCTGGAGCGACTGGCTTCCGTCACCGAGCGTTCGCTAGAGCGCACGGGCGCGACTGCCCAGAAAAAAGCGCCCGTCGCGCCGGTCAAGGAAGAGGCCTATCGCTGGAAGACCGTCAACGAGCCCGAGGCTTTGCCCGAGCCGGTCGCCACGCCAAAGGCTCTGCGCGCCGCGTTAGAGCATGAGAAATCTCCCGAGCTGGCGTCACGCCTGGCGGAAGAGGCGATTGAGCGCGACGAATGGGCAGCGATCATCCATCGGCTGAATATTCCGAAATTGGTGCAGCAGTTAGCGCTTAACGCTTTCCTTGAACGCCTAGATTCGGCTACCCTCTGTCTGCATTTGCGTTCGTCGCAGCGGCATTTGAACTCGCCGTCGGCGCAAAAAACGCTGGCAGATGCCCTGGCCGCGCTTTATCAGCAAGAGATTACGCTGAGCGTGGTCGAGGATGACGAGCTGGCAACGCGCACGCCGCTGGAATGGCGGCAGGCAATATATGAAGAAAAACTGGCGCAGGCGCGTCAGTCGATTATCGCGGATACTAATATCCAGACTTTACGTCGTTTCTTCGACGCCGAGCTGGACGAAGAGAGTATTCGCCCTATTTAACCGCCGCAGTAGGAGCATGGTGCACATACGCGGCCCGACGCTAAGAGAGAAGATTATGTTTGGAAAAGGCGGCATTGGTAACCTGATGAAACAGGCCCAGCAAATGCAAGAAAAAATGCAGCAAGCACAGGCCGAAATCGCCACTATCGAAGTGACCGGCGAATCGGGTGCAGGCCTGGTTAAGATCACCATCAACGGCGCGCACAACGTGCGTCGCGTTGAGATCGATCCTAGCCTGTTTGAAGATGACAAAGACCTGCTGGAAGACCTGATTGCGGCAGCATTCAACGATGCGGCCCGTCGTATCGATGAAACGCAGAAAGAAAAAATGGCAGCAGTTTCTGGCGGCATGCAGTTGCCACCGGGCTTTAAGATGCCGTTCTGATGCAAACCAGCCCACTCCTTGAATCATTAATGGAGGCGTTACGCTGCCTGCCGGGCGTTGGCCCAAAGTCGGCGCAGCGTATGGCATTCCAGCTGCTGCAGCGCGATCGCAGTGGCGGAATGCGGCTGGCGCAGTCTCTGACTCGTGCGATGTCTGAAATCGGCCACTGCGCCGACTGCCGGACTTTTACCGAGCAGGATATCTGTACCATTTGCGCCAACCCAAGGCGCAAAGAAAACGGTCAGATTTGTGTGGTAGAAAGCCCGGCAGACATACACGCTGTCGAGCAAACCGGTCAGTTTTCGGGACGCTATTTCGTGCTGATGGGGCATTTATCCCCGCTGGACGGCATTGGCCCTGATGACATTGGTTTGGGCAGGCTTGAGCAGCGTCTTGAAGGCGAAAGCATTCAGGAAGTTATCCTCGCGACCAATCCCACGGTCGAGGGGGACGCGACGGCAAACTATATCGCCGAGATGTGCGGCCAGTACGGCGTGGTTGCCAGCCGCATCGCCCATGGCGTGCCGGTCGGTGGCGAGCTGGAAATGGTCGATGGTACCACCCTCGCGCATTCCCTGGCTGGAAGGCATGTATTTAAATATTGATCATTCGTCTTATTAGCCTGCTCCGTCGTCGTATTTGCCACTGTTGCAGCGTTGGCTGCGTGAGTTCACCCCAGTCAAGTTTGCTCCGTCGTCGTATTTGCCACTGTTGCAGCGTTGGCTGCGCGAGTTCAGCCCAGTCACAGACTTGAGTCTGCTCCTGGGGATAAACTCACTGGCCGCCTTGCTACAGCGGCAACTACTTAGACGGTCTGTTTTTTGAAACCCGCCTTACTCAGGCCTGCGTAACTAAACGGTCTATTTTTAAAACCCGCGGGGTTCGCTGGTAAAATCATCAATCAGCGCACGTTTTTACAATTCCTATCCCATTCCTCTTGAATAGTTGTCACTGGCACCCCATCTCTCAATCAGTCTGTTTTGAACACAGTAACGTTTTTTAACCACTCAAACGGTTTGATTGAGGTATTTGATGAGTATGAAAGGACAAGAGACCCGCGGATTCCAGTCTGAAGTTAAGCAGTTACTTCACCTGATGATCCACTCGCTTTATTCGAATAAAGAAATCTTCCTGCGTGAGCTGATCTCCAACGCCTCGGATGCTGCGGATAAACTGCGTTTTTGCGCGCTGTCAAAACCCGAACTGTATGAAGGCGATGCCGATCTTCACGTCCGCCTGTCGTTCGACAAAGAAAAACGTACTCTGACGCTGAGCGATAACGGTATCGGTATGACCCGCGATGAGGCGATCGATAACCTCGGTACTATCGCCAAGTCAGGCACCAAGGCGTTCCTGCAATCGGTCGGTTCCGAGCAGGCGAAAGACAGCCAACTGATTGGTCAGTTCGGCGTGGGCTTCTATTCCGCGTTTATCGTGGCCGATAAAGTCACCGTGCGTACCCGTGCGGCAGGCGTTAGCGCCGCCGAGGGCGTGTTCTGGGAATCTGCCGGCGAAGGCGACTATACCCTGGCCGAGATCGAGAAAGCGGATCGCGGGACCGAAATAACCCTGCACCTGCGCGAAGATCAGGACGAATTCCTCGATGACTGGCGCGTGCGCTCGATCATCAGCAAATATTCTGACCACATTGCGCTGCCGGTTGAGATTGAAACCCGCAACGAAGAAGACGACACCACCACCTGGGACCAGATCAACAAGGCGCAGGCGCTGTGGACCCGCAGTCGTACCGAAGTCACCGACGAAGAATATACCGAGTTCTACAAGCATATTTCCCATGATTTCAGCGATCCGCTGAGCTGGAGCCACAACCGCGTTGAGGGCAAGCAGGAATACACCAGCCTGCTGTATATCCCGTCGCAGGCACCGTGGGATATGTGGAACCGCGATCACAAGCACGGTCTGAAACTGTACGTGCAGCGCGTGTTTATCATGGACGAAGCCGAGCAGTTTATGCCGAACTATCTGCGTTTCGTGCGCGGGCTGATAGATTCCAACGACTTGCCACTCAACGTCTCGCGTGAAATTCTGCAAGACAGCCGCGTGACGCAAAACCTGCGCAGCGCATTGAGCAAGCGTGCCCTGCAAATGCTGGAGAAACTGGCCAAAGACGACGCAGAGAAATATCTGCAGTTCTGGAAACAGTTCGGTCTGGTATTGAAAGAAGGCCCTGCGGAAGACGGCAGCAACAAAGACACCATCGCTAAACTGCTGCGCTTTGCCAGCACCCGTGGCGACTCTTCCGAGCAGACGCTGTCGCTGGAAGATTACGTTGCTAGCATGGTGGAAGGGCAGGACAAGATTTATTACATCACCGCAGACAGCTATGCCGCGGCCAAGAATAGCCCGCACCTTGAGCTATTCCGCAAGAAAGGCATCGAAGTGCTGCTGCTCTCCGATCGCATTGACGAATGGATGATGAGCTACCTGACCGAGTTCGAAGGCAAATCCTTCCAGTCAGTCAGCAAGGCCGATGAGTCGCTGGACAAACTGGCCGATGAGAAGAACGACGAGCAAAAAGATGCCGATAAGGCGCTGGAGCCGTTCGTTGAGCGTGTTAAAACCCTGCTCGGCGATCGGGTCAAAGAAGTGCGCCTGACGCACCGTCTGACCGATACTCCGGCGATTGTCACCACCGGTGCCGACGAGATGAGCACGCAGATGGCCAAGCTGTTTGCCGCCGCCGGTCAGGACGCGCCAGAGGTTAAGTACATTTTTGAGCTGAACCCTGAACACGCGCTGGTGAAACGTGCCGCCGATGAAACCCAGGAACAGGCGTTCTCTGAGTGGGTTGAGCTGCTGCTGGATCAGGCGCTGTTTGCCGAGCGCGGTACGCTGGAAGATCCTAACCAGTTTATTCGCCGTATGAATAGCCTGTTGCAGGCGTAAGCCGTTTTCTTATACGTTAACCGTGCTACTCAAGAGGCCAGTCGCTAACCGCGGCTGGCCTCTTCTAATAACCAGTGACGAAACAGCGTAATCTCACGCTCGTGGCTGCGCGTGCGCTTCACCAGCATGTACGTGGCGCGATCGACCTCGGTAAATCCCAGCGGTGCAATCAAACTCCCTTCCTGAATTTCTTTCTTCACCAGGATCTGCGGCGTCATAATAATTCCCAATCCGTTTTTGGCGGCCTGGATCGCCAGCGTCAAATTGTCAAAATGCTTACCGGAAATAAAATCTCCCCGGGTATTAGTCTTGCGCGCCCATTCCTGCCAGGCGTTGATTTTAGTATCCGCGTGCAGCAGTGGCTGAGTCGTAAAGTCGGTTTCGTAGGTGAAGCGATGGCGAAACTCGGGCGAGCAAACCGGCCCAATATAATCGACGGTAATCAGCGTAGCTTCAATCTCATCCAGCATCGGTGTTTCATTACTTTTAATTAAAATATCGGTTCTTTCATCCTGAATATTCTCAATGTTTACATGGGTCTGAAAGGTAAGGACGATATTTTCATGCAGCTGTGAAAAACGATTGATGCGCGGAATTAACCACTGGGATAAAAAGCTCGGCGCGCAAGAAATAATAAGGCTGTTCTCTTCTCGAGTTTTAATTTCCTTGCAGGTTGCCTCAATATTTCTAAATACCTGTTCACAGCATTTCTTTAATGTCTCGCCATCCTGAGTTAAATAAACCCGTCCAGCCGTGCGTTTAAATAACGGCGTTCCCAGCCAGCTCTCCAAGTTCTTTATTTGGTGGCTGATTGCGCTGTGGGTGACATTCAATGATTCGGCCGCGGCACTGAAGCTTTCAAACATCGCCGCCTGCTTAAAGTAGTGCAATGCGCGCAGTGAAGGGAGATCTGACATAGCGCCACCTTGTTAGTTTTTTTCAACTGGTCTGTCTGTTTATATCATTTTCTAAGCAAAAAAAAACCCTTTAGTCTCGACCTTGTCCCGACACGAGTCGCCAGGATGGCGGAGTAGGTTATCAGGAAGAGGTGGCGGGACAGCCTTACACAGCAAACAAAAAACGCCTTGCACCCGAGCATCCCAGTAAATATTAAGGATCAATAATGAAAAATACTTACGTAAAAACTCAGCTCGTTATGTTTACCGGCGGTCGTGATAGTACCTTGGCAGCCTGTTATCTAATGTTACAGGGTATCCCGGTTCACCTCTATTCTGCCAACAGCGGTTGCTCTTTGCATCGCGGCATTCTTTCTCATCGTGTCGATGAACTTAAAAACCGTTTTGGTGATTTAGTGGTCGAACACACGGTAGAAGATATTAGCGGCACCTTCCGCAGTATCGCAATTGAAAATATCGAAGGCGACATCCTGAAGTATAGAAAAAATTTGGTCCTGCTTGGCGAGAAATTAGCAATCCACGCGCATCTTATTGATTTCTGCGGCCGTCATGACATTGAGGTCATCAACGATGGTATCACGCATTATCAGCAAGAGTTCCCCGAGCAGCGTCAGGTCGCCAAAGATTACCTGGTCGATTTAATGAAAGAGTTCGGCATTCAATATCACTCACCAATATATGAATTTGCCCAGTCTTCCGATGACGTGAAATACCGCCTGCTGCAGCTGGGTATCTCCACCAAGTCGCTGGAAGGCGTCAGTATTTTCGGCGACAGCTTCACCACGCCGAGCGACGACACCATCATGGCTTACCTGCGTGAAAAAACCCCGCTGGCGCTGAATATCGTTAAATTCCTGTCCGGTGAATCCCTGAGCCTGGCAAAAAAAGTTGCCGCCTCTTCCGCTGAAGCTGCCTGAGTGGAGCCTGTGATGAAAACTATCATCAAGTGTTCGGCCATTATCATTCGTAATCGTTCGCTGCTGTTGACGAGAAAAGAGGGCACCGACGTGTTTATTTCGCCGGGCGGTAAACCGTTACTCGGCGAGGATCACCTGTCGTGCCTGCGCCGTGAGCTTAAGGAAGAGCTCAATGTAGAAGCGGCCGAGATCAAACCTTTTGGCCTGTTTCACGGTATTGCCGAGTTTGAATCGGTGGCGATTGAGAATCACGTCTATCAGGTCGAAGTCGTGGGTCAGCCGGTCGCCAGCTCGGAAATCGCCGAGATTGCCTGGGTTAACTATCGCAAGCCTCCTTGCGAAGTCGGGGTCGGCTCGGTATTTCGCGACAACGTTTTGCCACTGTTATATCAAAAGGAGCTCATTGACTAATGGACCCTTCAGCATTGTCACCGCATCTCCAGCAGCAGCACGGCGGAGGTCACTTCTACAAGAAAGTGAACCAGCTGCGTGAGGCGCTCAGAGAGAGGCTTACCGAGGTTTACCGTCTCGAGCAGTATGATGTGTTTATGGTCCAGTCGGTCAGCGTCGGGTTGGCGATGCTGTCTCACCTGTTACATAAACAGAATATTTCGCTCAGCCTGGCTAACCACCAACATTATCAGCCGATCGACCTGCTGTTTCCGCCCTTTATAGCCGAGGGGATGGAAAACAGCGGGGTGCAGATTGCCACCCACGTTAATCCGTACACCGGTGAGCTAAATAAACTGCAAAAACCGCAAAACCGTTTCGTGGTCGATGCCTCGCACAGTTTTGCGACCAATATGCACGATGATCTGGTCAATCACGGTTCGCTGTTTCTGGCACCGTTGCACAAACACGCGTCGGTGGCGGTGGGCTTAACCCTGATTGCCGTCCGTCCGGAAGACTATAGCCTGTTGCTGCGCAGCGAGTTGCGCCTGTTCGAACGGGCCACGGTCTCGGATGCGCCGCTGGAGCAGGCGCTGGAAACCATTAATTCGCCAGGCTGGCAGCCTTTTAACGTGGCCAGTGTCGATGCTATCGACGTTTGGCTACCCGACGGACAGCGCCTGAAGTCTATGGGCCAACCCGGACTGCCTTTTAGCTGTTTCCACGTGCCGGCGTTCACCGACCAGCAGCGCCAGACCGTTAAAGAGCTTAACGGCAGCTATTTTGAACACAGTAATACCCTTCGGCTGTCACGCTGGACGCGTGGGCAGAATGGACGCCCGGTCAACTGTACCGGCAGCGTTTTTGAAGATATTTCAAAACTATGGAATATAAGATGAGTAAAACAAATGCAGTGAACGGCAACATGATCGGTATTCTGGGCGGCATTATTCTCAGTTCGGATTCGGTTTTCATCCGTTTGATGGCAGTCGATGATTCGTGGCTGATTGTGGTGTTACGCGGATTGTTAATGTGGGCGGTAGTTTTCGCCGTCTGGCTCTTGGTGCCTAAAAGCCGATCGGTGCTGGGCGTGCCGTGGATAACTCGCCAGAATCTGCTGTCGGTGCTGTTCTTTTGCGCCTCATCGGCCTGCTTTGTCAACGCGCTCAATCGCGGCAATATCGCCACGGTGTTGGTAATTATCTCTTCAACTCCGTTTGTTTCGGCGATTATTTCGCGGCTGTTTTTTGGCACCAAAATTGACCGCTCATTGATGGTTGCCGCGGTGGCAGGCATGCTCGGGGTGGTGATCGTGATGTCAGGGCGCCAGGCGGGTGTCGACGGCACGGCGAACTATTTTGCGCTGGCGACGGCGGTATTTATGGCCTTGGCGTTCATCTTCGCCTCGCGGGTTGAAAAAGGCACGCTGGCATTGCCCTCGCTGGGCGGCGTGTTGGCCTCGGTGATCGTGCCGATATTTGCCGGAGCAGGGATGGTGTCGACTCTTAGCGGTCTGCACACCGAACAGTGGCTGTGGCTGGTAATCGAAGGCGCGTTGATTATGCCGCTTGCGATGGGGCTTATTTCCCTCTCGACCCGCTACGTGGCTCCGGCTAATGCGGGACTGTTCCTGCTGCTTGAGACCGCGCTGGCCCCGCTGTGGATTTATCTGTTCTTGCACCAGGCACCGACCAGCAATGCGGTAATTGGCGGCTGCATCATCATTGTTGCCGTTGTTTCACAAACCTTGCAGGCGAAAAAACAGGCAGCCATAGCGTTATAGCTATTTATACGCCACTTGCTGCGCCCGCTTTCTTGAGGAAGGGGGCGCAGAATGGTATGGTTGACCGTTTTCGACTTTTAATAAAATTACAATGCAAGGGGATTTACGCAATGCGTATCATTCTGCTGGGCGCTCCGGGCGCAGGTAAGGGTACTCAGGCTCAATTTATCATGGAGAAATACGGTATTCCGCAAATCTCCACCGGTGATATGTTGCGCGCAGCTGTTAAGGCCGGAAGCAGTCTTGGCAAGAAAGCTAAAGAGATTATGGACGCCGGTAAACTGGTTACCGACGAACTGGTCATCGCTCTGGTTAAAGAGCGTATTACCCAGGAAGACTGCCGTAAAGGCTTCCTGCTGGATGGTTTCCCGCGCACCATTCCACAGGCAGATGCCATGAAGGAAGCCGGTATCAGCGTTGATTTCGTTCTGGAATTCGATGTTCCTGACGAACTGATCGTTGATCGTATCGTTGGCCGTCGCGTGCACGCACCTTCAGGTCGCGTTTACCACGTTAAATTCAACCCACCTCAGGTTGAAGGCAAAGACGACGCCACCGGCGAAGAGTTGACCACCCGCAAAGACGATCAGGAAGAAACCGTCCGCAAACGTCTGGTGGAATACCACGAGCTGACCGAACCGCTGATTTCTTACTACGGTAAAGAAGCGCAGGCGGGCAACACTACTTACGTTAAGATTGACGGCACCCGCAAAGTGACCGAAGTCCGCGAAGAGCTGGCCTCTATCCTGGGCTAACCGCCGCGCAGTGCATTAACGTTATCAGGGCGGCCTTGGCCGCCTTGGTTTTATCTGCAATACCCATTTCTTCCCTCTTAAATCGCATTGATTGTTAATCCCATTTGCTGTTATCGGTTCCGATTTGCCTGAGTTTGGTTACAATAAGGGCGCATTCAAACAGGTCATTTGCCCTGTCTTAGAAAATTAGCAATATTATTTAGGGAATTCAGCATGATGCAGACGAAATTCGGTGTGTTACTGGTTAACCTGGGAACACCGGAGGCTCCAACCACGGCGGCGGTAAAACGTTTTCTGGCTGAGTTTTTAAGTGATATTCGCGTGGTGGACACTAATCGGCTGATCTGGTGGCCAATTTTGCAGGGTGTGATACTGCCATTCCGTTCCCCACGCGTGGCCAAATTGTACAAATCCGTGTGGATGGACGAAGGCTCGCCGTTAATGGTTTATAGCCTGCGTCAGCAAAAGGCGCTGGCGGCGCGTTTTCCCGATACGCCTGTTGAACTGGCAATGAGCTACGGTAAACCGAGTCTGGAAGACGGCATCGGCCGCCTGCTGGATCAGGGCGTGACCAAGATGGTCGTGCTACCGCTGTATCCGCAGTATTCCTGCTCGACCAGCGCCTCGGTATTTGACGGCGTTGCGCGGGTGCTGAAACAACAGCGTCGCCTGCCATCGGTCAGCTTTATTCGCGACTATGCCGAGCATCCGGCCTATATCTCTGCGCTCAAGGCCAGCATCCTGGAATCTTTTGCTAAACACGGCGAACCGGATCGCCTGGTGCTGTCGTTCCACGGTATTCCCAAGCGCTTCGTTGCGCTGGGCGATGACTACCAGCAGCGCTGTCAGGCGACGACTCAGGCTCTGACCACCGCGTTGCAGCTCGCGCCGGGTAAGATCATGCTGACCTTCCAGTCGCGCTTTGGTCGTGAGCCTTGGCTGACGCCGTATACCGATGCGACAATGGAAAGCCTGCCTGCGCAGGGCGTGAAGCATATCCAGATCGTTTGTCCGGGCTTCTCTGCTGACTGCCTGGAAACTATCGAAGAAATCAACGGTGAGAACCGTGAACTGTTCCTGCACGCCGGTGGCGAGAAGTTTGAGTATATCGATGCGTTAAACGATCGTGACGATCACATCGACATGCTGCAACAGCTGGTATCGCAACACTTCTAATTGCGCAATAACGCGGTGTTGGCCGCTGTCGTTCGACGGCCAACACGCTAACTCCTCCGCTATCAACTCTTTTCCTGTGCTAACATTCCCCCTTGTTTCACAGCCAGTTAAAAGCCCATGAAATTTCCCGGTCAGCGTAAGTCCAAACACTATTTCCCCGTCAGCGCCCGCGATCCTTTGCTGCGAGACTCGATGTTGCACAATGTGCCGCCCGACGCGCAACCCGATGCCAGCGCGTCCTACATTGTGGGCATCGACCAAACCATGGTCGATATCGAAGCCAGAGTGGATGACGAGGCTATTGCCCGTTATGGGTTGGTTACCGGACAGTCGAGCCTGATTGACGACGATCTCGCCGAGCAGCTTTATCATGAGCTGAGCCAGCAGGCGTTAATCAGCCACGAGTTTGCCGGCGGGACTATCGGCAATACCTTGCATAATTATTCGGTATTGGCCGACGATCGTTCGGTGCTGCTTGGCGTGATGTGCAGTAATATCAAGATTGGCAGCTACGCCTATCGGTATCTTTGCAATACCTCCAGCCGCACGGATTTGGATTATTTGCAGGGCGTGGAGGGCGCAATCGGCCGCTGTTTTACGCTAATTAATGAGAGCGGCGAACGCACCTTCGCTATCAGCCCGGGGCAGATGAATCAGCTGCGGGCGGAGAGTATTCCCGAACAGGTGATTGCCGGCGCCTCTGCGCTGGTGCTGACTTCTTATCTGCTGCGCGGCGAGGACGGCGATCCGATGCCCGCCGCCACTCGACAAGCTATCGCTTACGCTAAAAAATATCAGGTTCCGGTCGTGCTGACCTTAGGCACCCAATACGTGATTGCCGAAGATCCGCAGGCATGGCGCGAGTTTATTGGTGAAAATATCACTATTTTGGCGATGAATGAGGATGAAGCCTGCGCGCTAACCGGCCTTAGCGATCCGTTGATGGCGACCGATCGGGCGCTGGAATGGGCCGATCTGGTGCTGTGTACCGCTGGCCCGAGCGGGCTGTATATGGGCAGTTATATCGAAGACGCTAACAAGCGTGAGACCAATCATCCGCTGTTGCCTGGTGCCATTGCCGAGTTCAATCAGTATGAGTTCAGTCGTGCGATGCGTCGGGAGAACTGCAGCCAGCCGCGGCGTATTTTCTCGCATATCGCGCCCTACATGGGCGGCCCGGAAAAAATCATGAACACCAACGGCGCGGGCGACGGCGCGCTGTCGGCGTTGCTGCACGACATCGCAGCCAACGGTTTTCATCGTTCTTCGGTGCCAAACTCCAGCAAGCACGACCTTGAATACCTCACCTATTCCTCACTGGCGCAGGTGTGTAAGTATGCTAATCGGGTCAGTTATCAGGTGCTGAACCAGCACTCGCCGCGACTGACGCGAGGACTGCCGGAACGTGAAGACAGTCTGGAAGAATCCTACTGGGAAAAATAAAAATCCCCGTCCCTCTGCGCAGAGGGCTGGGTTAACTAAGCTCGCGCTATAGCCTGGTGTTTACATCGAGATTAATCGAATCGAGCATATTATTGGCTATTTCGCGCTCACCCATCACTACCCTGTTTGCACCGCGCTCCATGATGTAGGTGACCTCATCGTCATAGTGCGCGCGGGCGATGATCTCGATGGTCGGGTTACGGGCGCGGGCAGTGGCGATGATCTCCCCTGACTCATAGCCGTTAGGAATGGTCAGCAGCAGCCAGCGGGCACAGTCGAGGCCCGCCAGCTCCATGATCTCCTGATTGGCAGCGTTGCCTAATACCGCACTAATGCCTTGTTCGCGCAGGGCTTCGACCCGCGGACGGGAGTTTTCAATCACCACCAGCGGCACGCCTTGTTGCACCAGCCCGCTGCCGAGCAGGCTGCCCACCCGCCCATAGCCAACGATTAGCGCGTGATCGCAAAATGAAACCGGGGTCTGCGCCTCGTCCTCAACTACCTCTTCCAGGCTTTGATCCTCGATAACCTCGGTCTTAATCAGGTAGCTTTCCAGCAGCGAGAACAGCAGCGGATTAAGCATGATCGAGAGTATCGAGCCTGCCAGCACCAAATTACGCGCATGCTCGGACAGCATGCCGAGGGAAATACCCAACCCGGCGAGGATAAAGGCAAATTCACCGATTTGCGCCAGGCTAACCGAAATGGTTAACGCGGTGCGCTGTGAGTGGCCAAACAGTCGTACCAGCGCGAAGGCGGCGGCGGATTTCCCAAACAGGATAATCGCTAAGGTTGCCAGCACGGCCAGCGGTTCATGGATAAGGATCATCGGGTCGAACAGCATGCCGACCGAGACGAAAAACAGCACCGCAAAGGCGTCACGCAGCGGCAGGGTATCGTGCGCCGCGCGTTGGCTGAGCTCGGAGCCGTTGAGCACCATGCCGGCGAAGAAAGCCCCGAGTGCGAAAGAGGCATCGAAGAATTCTACCGCCCCGAAGGCAATGCCCAGCGCCAATGCCAGCACCGCTAATGTAAACAGCTCGCGCGAACCGGTAGCGGCTGACTTTGCCAGGATCCACGGCACCAGGCGGCGGCCTACCACAATCATCAGAATGATAAAGGCAATCACCTTTCCAAGGGTAATGGCGAGCTCGCCGAGCAGCTGCCCCGCGCTAATCTGCTGGCTGCCGATCATATTGCTCATTGCCGGTAGCAGCACTAGCGTTAACACCATCGCCAGATCTTCGACGATCAGCCAGCCGATAGCGATTTGCCCCCGCTGGCTGTCGATGAGCTGTCGCTCCTCCAGTGCGCGCAGCAGCACCACGGTACTGGCGGTTGACAGGCAGAGCCCGAAGACCAGACCGCTGGTCAGGTTCCAGCCCATCAAATGAGACAGCCCCATGCCCAGCACGGTCGCGACGGCTATCTGTAAAATCGCCCCGGGGATAGCGATAGACTTCACCGCCAGCAGATCTTTGAGGGAAAAATGTAGCCCGACGCCGAACATCAGCAGAATAATGCCTATTTCTGCCAGTTCTGGAGCCAGTGAGACGTCCGCAACGAAACCGGGGGTAAAGGGGCCTGCTAATACGCCGGCGGCCAAATAGCCGACCAGAGGTGAAATGCGCAGCCGATTCGCCAGCATACCGAGCAGAAAGGCCAATACCAGGCCGCCAACGATAGTAGTGATCAGGGGAGTAGAGTTATGCATCAAGATTCCCTCTCGTTATGCACGGAACCGCGCGAATCTAAGATCTTGAGTTTAAGTTAAATAAGATTGATTGTGTAAGAAAATGTTTATTATATCGCGATAAATGTAATAAATTCGGGGGGGAGCCAGTGAGGGGGTCATTTATTGCCTATTACCCAACAACGGGCTGATAAAGCACGGCATCTGCGGGCGCAGAAGGTGCATTATCAGCCCAAAAGTGGCCTCTTTACCTAGATTTACGTTCGATATTCGGCAGGAAGGCGGTGAGTATGCCTAGTAGGGGCAGGAAAGCGCAGATTTGATAAACCAGCTCGATGCTGGTTTTATCCGCCACGTAGCCTAAAACCGCAGCGCCCAGTCCGCCCATACCAAAGGCCAGCCCGAAGAACAGGCCAGAAACCATGCCGACCTTGCCGGGAATAAGCTCTTGGGCATAAACCAGAATGGCCGAAAATGCCGAAGCAAGGATCACTCCGATAACAATGCTCAGCGCGCTGGTCCAAAATAAATTAGCGTGCGGTAACAGCAGGGTAAAAGGCGCCACGCCGAGTATCGACACCCAGATAACGTATTTACGCCCAATTTTGTCACCAATCGGTCCGCCGAGAATAGTCCCTGCCGCCACCGCCAGCAGGAAGGCAAACAGGTGAAACTGCGCCTCCTGAATCGATACGCCGAATTTGTGGATCAGGTAGAAGGTGTAGTAGCTGCTTAGGCTAGTCAGGTAAAAATACTTCGAGAACACCAGCATCAGCAAAATTCCCAGCGACAGCACCACGGTACGTTTCGGCAGATGGCTAACCACGACCGGAGCCGGACCGCGTTTTTTGGCCAACTGCTGCTGGTGGTTATACCAACGGCTGACCTGCAACAGCACCACCATGCCCAGCAGCGCTGCCAGCGAGAACCAGGCGACGTTGCCCTTGCCGTAAGGGGCAATAATAATCGCCGCCAGCAGCGGGCCAAGCGCGCTGCCAAAGTTACCGCCGACCTGAAACAGCGACTGTGCCAGCCCGTGACGACCGCCTGAAGCCATGCGCGCAACCCGTGAAGACTCGGGATGGAACACCGAGGAGCCGGTGCCGACCAGCGCGGCGGCAATTAAAATCACCCCATAGGTTTGCGCAACTGCCAACAGCAGCAGGCCTGCAAGGGTAAAGCCCATGCCGATGGGCAACGAATAGGGTTTGGGATGCTTGTCGGTGTAGTGACCAATCAGCGGCTGCAGCAGCGAGGCGGTGATCTGATAGGTGAGGGTGATAATGCCGATCTGCGTAAAGCTCAGGGTGAACTCTTTTTGCAGCAGCGGGTATATCGCCAGGATCAGCGACTGCAACATGTCGTTAATCAGGTGCGAGGCGCTAATCGCCGTCAACACCTTAAACGCCGTGCCTTTTAACGCGCTGTCCTTGTTTTGGATTTTTGGCTCAATGCTATCGGTCATGATTTATTATTTATCATTGAAGGTAGAGGAGTCAGAATCAGTCGCGTTTTGCGATATCGGCAAAGCGACCGTTGAGTAAACGACAAAGATCGGCCGCCGCCAGTTCGAGATCGAGGCCGCGTTTACCACCTGAGACAAAAATGGTCGCAAACTGCTCGGCCGGGCTGTCGATCACCGTGGGCAGCAGCTTTTTCTGGCCCAGAGGGCTGATGCCGCCGACCAGATAACCGGTTACCCGCTGCGCAAGCTGAGGATCGGCCATATCCGCCTTCTTGGCGCCCAGCGCCTTGGCAACTTTCTTGAGATCTAACTGAGTGGCGACCGGTGTCACCGCCACGGCAAGGTTTTTGGCCTCGCCATTGAGGGCGACCAGCAGCGTTTTGTAGACCTGTGCGGCATCGAGGCCGAGTTTTTTTACGGCTTCATCACCAAAGTTAGTTTCATCGCTGCTGTGTTCATAGGGATGAAGCGTAAAACTGATTTTATTCTTTTCTAAAAACTTTACCGCAGGCGTCATTTTCATTTCCATTTAACGAAGCCAGCTTTTGCCTCCGCTGGCCGGATAAGCCAAAAAAATAATCACATTGCACAATGTTTTGAAACATAAGAACAAAGTATGAAATTCGACCGTGTAGTGTGAATTTTAATCAGATTGACGGTTGCCAGAAGGCGCACTCGTTGCTAACCTACGCGCGCCGGTATGGATTCCTCAAGAACTCCATACTGCCGCGATAATTAATAAAAATGAAATTCCTCTTTGACTGGCCAATAGAAATATTGGCCATTTTTTTGTACTCTACAATTTAACCGTGAATTTTAAAGATTATTATTCAGCAGGTTAGGTAGATTACCCTCGCCGTATAAGTGCAGTGCACCGACCGCGACGACATAGTTTCCCGCAGGCAGGCTCTCTAACTGCTGTTTCCAGCGTTGATTACGCTGGTGCATCAGCACGTCATACAGCGCATTACCAAACGTCGAAGGCAGTGAGTCTATTCCTACCGAAGGACGACTCTCGAGCCACCAGCTAATCATGGTTTGTAATAATCTTGCATTAGTGTGCCAGTGGGTAAGGGTGTCATCAAGCAGGCCACGCCCGCCCTCGGGTAATTGTTTTAGCAATTCGAGCTGTTGCTCTGCGCCTTCGAGCTCGATGACTTTCTTGTCGTTGGTTTTGGCCCAGTTTAGTAATTGAAAATCAATACCGTATTCGCCGCGCAGCCCTAAACGCTGCGCCTGAGTAGCCTGCAGCATCAGCGCGACCTGCCAGCACGGCAAACTGCTTAAAGACCAAAGCGGGGTGCCCAGTTCGTCACACAGTTGCCCAATTTGTTGATACTGCTGTTGATCAACGCGTTGATTAAGAGGTGCCAGATCCTCAGGGTCGCCAAAGGGCGATTCGCTGGTGCTGATATCTGCTTCAACGATCAGCGCATCGGCCTGCGAGACCTTGCGGATCAGCTGACGCGGCAGCGGCGCCATATTTTGCGTGCCCATATGGATGCTGCCGACCAGATGAAGATAGCGCCCGCCGGCCAGCACGACGTCAATTGCCGGATAGGAATAATGCGTAGGAGAAAGCAGACCTGCCCAGCGAGCGGCGCGAATTAATAGATCCCGTAACATGCGTGGTCTCCCTGTTGTGATGGTGTTTCATGCTAGCCTCATCGGGCTAGCGGTAATAGGGAAATACTCCTGAACGGCCAGTTATTTGTCAGCGGCTATTGATCTGCCGCTTTTGAAAAGCGACTACTGGCTCTTGTTCCCGCCGCCGCCTTGCGGTTTGAAATGCAGCAGGCGATTTGCATTCGCCACGACGGTAATGGAGGACAACGCCATCGCCGCGCCGGCGACGATAGGACTGAGCAGCGTCCCGGTAAAGGGGAACAGCACGCCGGCGGCAATCGGAATACCGGTGGCATTATAAATAAACGCTCCCAGCAGGTTTTGTTTCATATTGCGCAGCGTGCCTTTTGATAACGCTAATGCATCGGCGACGCCGTGCAGGCTAGGGCGCATCAGGGTAATCGACGCCGTTTCTATAGCCACATCGCTGCCGCTGCCCATGGCAATCCCTACGTCGGCCTGGGCCAGTGCGGGCGCGTCATTGATACCGTCGCCTACCATTGCGACCCGCTCACCGCGTGCCTGTAGCCGCTTAATCGCCTCGGCTTTGCCATCGGGACGCACGCCGGCAATCACCTCATCGATACCCGCCAGCCTGGCTATTGCCCGCGCGGTCAGCGGATTATCGCCGGTCAGCATCACCAGCTTGTAGCCCTGCTGGCGCAGGCGTTGCAACGCCTCCACGCTGTCTTCGCGCAGCGAGTCCGCTATTGAAAACAGCGCCACTACCTTGTCGTCTGCCGCTAACAATACCGGGGTAAAGCCTGCGGCCGCCTGCTGCGACAACAGATCGTCGGCCTCGCCACAGTCTATGTGCTGTTGTTCAAGCAGTGCGCGATTGCCTAGCAAGAGGGCGGTAGTCGCACTGTTGCCACTGACGCCCAGGCCACCCAGGGTGCGGAAGTTTTCAATTCCCTCTTTGTCTAATCCGGCGGCCTTTTCTGAGATTGCCAACGCCAGCGGATGATGAGATCCCTGTTCCAGCGAGGCCGCCCAGCGGAGGGCCTGCGCTTCATTGTGCTGATTAAACAGGTGGATCTCGGCCACCTGTGGCCTGCCTACGGTCAGGGTGCCGGTTTTATCGAATACCAGCGTGGTCAGGGTGCTGGCCTTCTGCAACGCATCGGCATCCTTAACCAATACGCCAAACTCCGCCGCGCGTCCTACGCCTGCGGTGACTGACATCGGCGTCGCCAGCCCTAAAGCGCAGGGGCAGGCAATAATCAGTACCGTGGTCACAATTACCAGCGTATACATCAGCTGCGGCTGGGGACCGAAAAAGTACCACATCGCCCCGCTGAACAGGGCGATTAGCACCACTGCCGGCACGAAGACTGCCGAGATCTGGTCAGCCAGCCTGCCAATCTCCGGCTTGCTGCTTTGGGCTTCGCGCACCAGTTTGATAATGCGCGACAGCTGCGTCTGGCCGCCAATCGCCTGCGCGATAAACTGCACGCTGCCGTCTTTGACCTGCGTACCGGCGCTAATTTTTTCGCCACGGCTACGATGCTGGGCAATCGGCTCACCGGTCAGCATCGCTTCGTCCATCCAGGCCTCACCTTGATGAATCTCACCGTCTACCGGCACGCGATCGCCGGGGGTCAGGCGCAGCAGCATTCCCTGTTTCACCTCAGCCAGAGGTACGGTGTGCTCGCCCTGGTCGGTAATAATACGCGCGGTGGGTGGCGTGAGATCCAGCAGGCGTTCGAGCGCTTTTGATGAGCGTTGGCGACCGCGCTGCTCGAGGGCGTGACCAAGATTAATCAGGCCGATGATCATCACGCTGGCCTCATAATATAAGTGCCGCGCCTGCATCGGGAAGGCGTTCGGCCAGAGCGTCACCAGAAATGAAAAAATCCACGCCGCGCCGGTGCCGAGAGAGACCAGCGTGTCCATGTTGGCGCTGCCGTGCAGCAGGCTTTTCCAGGCGCTGCGATAAAAATGGCCGCCGGCAATCACCATCACGGCCAGCGTCAGGATACCGACCAGGAGCCAGCCGGGTTGATTATCGGCGCTCACCATCATGTCGCCGCCAAACAGTCCCCACGCCATCAGCGGGATACCTGCCGCCAGGCCGAGTGCTGCCTGCCAGCTAAAGCGTATCATGCTGCTGCGCGCGGTCTGCTGCTGTCGTTCCCGGCGCAGGGTTTCATCGATAATAATTTCAGCACCGTAACCGGCCTTTTCGACCGCTGCGATCAGTGCCTGAGTGTCCTCGGCGCCCTGCACCAGCGCGCTGCGCTCGGCGAGATTCACCCGCGCCCTTTTAACACCGCTGACGCTTTCCAAAGCGCGCTGAACGTTATTAACGCAGCTGGCACAACTCATGCCGCTTAACAGCAGCTGCACGCTGTCTTCACTCGCTGCAGGAGAGTCCGTAGAGGTCGTTACCGGAACTACCAGGGATGCCGCTGACTGAGATTCCGGCAGGGATATTTCAGGGGGAGTCAGCGGCTCTATTTTGGGGACGGGGAGTCCGCCAGCAGCCGAGCGTGATAGCCTGCATTTTCGACCGCATCAATCAAACTCTGGCTATTGGCCTCGCCTTTAACAATCGCTTGATCAATCGTCACTTCAACATCTTGCGCCCCGGATACCGCTTCCAATGCCTTACGCGTTGAGGCCACGCAGTGCCCGCAGGACAACCCTTCAAGGGCTAATACGGTGGTGTTTGTCATAGTCAAATCCTCTGGGCAATTTGTGCCCCGTTGAATATCACCAGTGGCCAATTGCCACTGGTGATATAGAATAAACCTTCCAGCAAGGGGAAGGTCAAGGAGCGAAGATGAATATCAGCGACGTGGCAAAAAAAACCGGTTTAACCAGCAAAGCAATTCGCTTTTATGAGCAGAGAGGCCTGGTGACTGCGCCGATGCGCAGCGAGAACGGCTACCGTAGCTATGCCCCGAAGCAAATTGAAGAGCTTACCCTGCTGCGGCAGGCGCGGCAGGTCGGTTTCAACCTTGAAGAGTGTCAGGAGCTGGTGGCGTTATTCAACGATCCGCAGCGACACAGCGCCGATGTCAAGGCGCGCACGCTGGAAAAAGCCACCGAAATTGCCAGACATATCGAAGAACTCACGGAAATGCGCCAGAGATTATTGGCGCTGGCCGACTCATGTCCGGGAGACGATGGCGCATTTTGCCCCATCATCGATAACCTAAGCGGCTGCTGCCACAGTAAGGGCAAAACCCAGTCCTGAGCGGCGGCTGTCGGCGTAAAAGCAAAAATCAGTACTAAGCGGCTGTTGCCACAGTAAAAGCAAAAACCAGTCCTTAACGGCTTGCGTCGCTTGGTTAGGAGATTGTTAAACCGACTACTCGCAGGGTGTTTCCCTCAACGCCGGTCACGATGACCTCTTCGCCGAGCAATAGGCTGTCCGCACAGCTGACGCGCCAGGTGCTGTCGCCAATGCGAATTCGGCTGTAGCCGTTTTCGGGCTGTTCAAGTAAATGCCCGTGCATCCCGACCATTTGCCTGCCGCGCTGGTTTAGGCTCTCGTTGCTTATTGAGTGATCGGGTTTACGTTTGAGCCAGTTGGCCCACAGCATGGCGATCGCCACGGTCAGTATCGCAAACGCAATACCCTGCCATTCCCAGGCAAGCGGCACCAGCCAAACCAGCAGGCCGACCAGCGCCGCCGCTACGCCGCTCCACAGCAGGTATCCGCTGGCACCCAGCATTTCGGCGGCCAGAAGCAGGCCACCGAGCGATAACCAAAACAGATGTGGGGTTGCCATCAACTGCTGCAGCATTATTTTCCGCCTTTGGTTTCTTTTAATAACTCAGCAATACCGCCAATGGAGCCCATCAGGCTGCTGGCGTCCAGCGGCATCATAATCACCTTACTGTTGTTGGCGGAGCCGATTTTAGTCAGGGCTTCGGTATATTTCTGCGCCACAAAGTAGTTAATCGCTCGCACATCCCCGGCGGCGATAGCGGCGGAGACCATTTGCGTGGCCTTAGCCTCCGCTTCGGCACTACGCTCGCGCGCCTCGGCCTGCAAAAATGCCGACTGGCGTTCGCCTTCCGCTTTCAATATCTGTGACTGCTTCTCACCCTCCGCGCGCAGTATGGCGGACTGGCGTACGCCCTCGGCCTCAAGAATGTCGGCACGCTTGGTCCGCTCGGCCTTCATCTGCGCGTTCATTGCCGACACCAGCTCGGCCGGCGGCCGCACGTCGCGGATTTCAATGCGGGTGATCTTGATGCCCCAGGGACTGGTGGCGGCATCGACGATGTGCAGCAGCCGTGCGTTGATGTTATCGCGCTGGGACAGCATTTCGTCTAGCTCCATCGATCCCAGCACGGTACGAAAGTTGGTCATGGTCAAATTGACGATCGCCTGCTCAAGATTACTCACCTCATAGGCGGCGCGCGCGGGGTCGATCACCTGAATAAAGCACACGGCGTCGATCGCTACGTTGGCATTATCACGAGAAATAATCTCTTGCGAGGGAATGTCTAAGACCTGCTCCATCATATTGATTTTTCGACCGACTCGGTCCATGAAAGGCACAACCAGATTGAGGCCCGGCATCAGGGTCTTGGTGTAACGGCCAAATCTCTCCAGGGTCCATTGATACCCCTGAGGGACGATTTTGATCCCGGCGAAGACCACGATCAGCGCCAGAACGACCACAATCGGTATGAAAGTCAGCATGGTTGAAAACTCCTGTAATGAGATGGTCCGAAAAATCGGCTAAACCGTTCCCTTTGCCTGCGGGCTAAATCCCACAGCGGGTAAATCATCGCATATTTAGAGTTAGAGCGGGATGAGTAAAAAGCATACTGCACATTGAGAGGGCGTTTTCGCGAGACGTCTCGCAGAAAGCGCACGCGGTAGCCGAGAGAGTGAAATAGGGCGTGCGCCGCGGCGTAAGTTAGGGATAGGCTGTTTGCACAACGCGAGGAGGTTGGCGGCAAACTCCTCGCGTTTTAGTCATCGTTAATACTGAGTCTCAGTAAAGCAGTGAATACAGCTGACGACGATATTTAGCCGCCAGCGCATCGCCGGTGCCTAACGCGGCTAAAATATCCATCAACGTTTTGCGCGCGGCACCGTTGGCTGCGCCGAGGTCTTTTTTCAGGTGACCCAGTAATAGTTCGAGGGCCTCTTCGTTGCGGCCAACCTGATGCAGCTGCAGGGCAAGCTGCACCGCGAGATCGGCATTCTGCGGATCCTGTTCGATTTGCAGCTGCAATTGCTGAATTTCAGGGGTGTCGGCCGCCTGCTTCAACAGTTCAATTTGCGCTATCAGACCCTGATAACGGGTATCGCGGTCCTGAAGCGGAATGGTTGCCAACACGGTTTCGGCCTCTTCGCTGCGATTAAGCAAGATTTGCGCCTCTGCCAGCGACAGTCCAATATCGCTGCGCTGATTGCTCGACTGCCAGGCATCTTTTAGCAGCGGCAGCGCTTCAATAACCTTGCCTTCCTGCATCAGTTCTGCGGCCTGGGCGGCTTTAATTTCTTCTTCTTTCGGCAGCACTTTGCTCAGCAGTTCGCGGATCACCTCTTCCGGCTGCGGGCCCTGGAAGCCGTCGACCGGTTGCCCGTCCTGGAACAGGTAGACCGCCGGAATAGAGCGCAGGCCAAACTGACCGGCAATCGCCTGCTGCGCGTCACAGTCAACCTTGGCCAGCACAAACTGACCGGCGTATTCGGCCGCCAGCTTATCCAGAATAGGGCCGAGCACCAGGCAATGCTGGCTGCGTTCAGACCAGAAATAAAACATCACCGGAACCGTCATGGACTGGTCCAGCGTCTGGTGCAAATTGGATTCGTTAATATCAATCGCTAAAGGTTGTGCAAGCATGAATTCTTTTCTCTCTCGTCCGTTCCGTTTAACTCTAGATGGGGGCGATATTGTTCATATTCAACTGTTACCGCGCACCAGAATATCTATCAGGCGGCCGGGTAACAGGCGTTTCAGCAGCGACACAGCGTGCGCAATCGGCGTCACCGGATAGCGCAATTTCGGGCGTCGACTCTCTAAAGCATGGCGCAATTTAGGTAAAACCGCCTCCGAAGTCAGCGTAAATCTCTCGGCCATACCGCTGTTGAAGATGGGCTTCTCGGACCGCGTCTGCTTGACGTTGTCGGCAAATTTACTGCTCAGCGGCCCCGGTTCAATAATGCTGACCTTAATCCCGCTGCCGTGCAGCTCCATGCGCAGCGCGTCGGACCACGCCTCGAGCGCGTACTTACTGGCACCGTAAATACCGCGATTGGGCATGGTGATCAGCCCCAGTATCGAACTGGTCAGGATAATTCGCCCCTCACCCTGCGCCAGCATCGCGGGCAACAGCCGCTGGGTCAGCTGATGGGTGCCGAACAAATTGGTTGAGAACTGCTGTTCGAACTGCTCGCGGCTGACGGTATTCAAAGGGCCATACACGCCGTAGCCAGCATTGTTAAACAGGCCATAGAGCCGGTTACCGGTGAGTTCGATAACCTCGGCCGCCGCCTGGTCTACCGAGTGTCGATCGTCTAAATCGAGCGCAATAGCCTCAAATCCCGCCTGGCGCAGGCTGGCAATATCCTGCGGTTTTCGGCAGGCGGCGAGGACCCGATAACCGCGATTTCGCAGATCGTGCGCCGCTGCCAGCCCGATGCCGCTGGAACAACCGGTAATTAAAACAGCTTTTTGCATAACTTTACCTGTTGAAGGCCCCTAATAATTAAAGATTATGGTTTACTCAATGAAGGAGCGACCAGGGGAGCCAGTTTGCCGGACATCCAGTCAGCGATAAATTTTTGCGCCGCCTGATTAGGATGAAGCCCATCGTCTTGCATCCACTCGGGTTTAATCGCCACCTGTTCCATAAAGAACGGCACCAGCGGAATGTCGGCCTGCTTAGCCAGCGCCGGGTAAATCGCGTAGAACGCGTCGTTGTAACGTTTGCCGTAATTCGGCGGCAGGCGGATCTGCATCAGCAACGGCTGGGCCTTGGCCTGCTTCACCAGGGTAATGATTTGGGCCAGCGTCTGGCTGATGGTTTGCGGGGCAAAACCGCGCAGGCCATCGTTGGCTCCCAGCTCAATCAATACCCAGCGCGGATGGTGCTGTTGCAGCAGGGCGGGCAGGCGAGCCAACCCCTGCGCCGAGGTATCGCCACTGATACTGGCATTGACAATGTCCGGCAGGCCGCTACGCTTTTTCCACTGATTATTCAGTAGATTAGGCCACGAAGTGTTTGCCGGTAATCGGTAAACCGCACTTAAACTGTCGCCTACAATCAGCAGCGTATCAGCAGCAGCGGCGCGAAAACTTAGTATTCCCATCAACAGAAGGAAGGGAAGATGCCAGCGGGAAACGTACTTGAAGTTCATCATCTTAGTAAACACGTCGGTCAAGGGGAACATGAGTTATCCATCCTGTCCGGTGTTGAGCTGGTTGTCAAACCTGCTCAGACTATAGCGCTGATCGGCGAGTCGGGTTCGGGGAAGTCAACGTTACTCGGCATTCTTGCCGGTCTTGACGATGGCAGCAGCGGTGAAGTCACGCTGCTCGGTAAGCCACTATCAGCGCTCAACGAAGAAGGGCGCGCGGCGCTGAGGGCCAAAAATGTCGGCTTCGTATTTCAATCCTTTATGCTGGTGCCGACTCTCAATGCCCTGGAAAACGTGCAGCTGCCCGCTTTGCTGCGCGGTGAAACCGATGCCAGCAGTCGCGAGCAGGCGGTTCAACTGCTTAAACAGTTAGGGCTTGGGGAGCGATTACAGCATTTACCCGCCCAGCTTTCCGGAGGTGAACAGCAGCGTGTTGCGCTAGCGCGCGCCTTTATCGGCAAGCCTAAACTGCTGTTTGCCGATGAGCCAACCGGTAATCTGGATCGCCAGACCGGAGAGCGCATTGCTGATTTACTTTTTTCATTTAATCGCGATAACCACACCACGCTGATCCTGGTCACCCACGATGAGCAACTGGCCGCGCGCTGTCAGAGACGCCTGCGGCTGCGAGACGGAAAATTGTGGGAGGATGCATGATTTGGCGTTGGTTCTGGCGAGAATGGCGATCGCCCTCGCTGCTGATTGTCTGGTTATCACTGACGCTGGCGGTGGCCTGCGTGCTGGCGCTGGGCAGCATCAGCGACCGAATGGACAAAGGGCTTAGCGAACAAAGCCGCGATTTTATTGCCGCTGACCGAGTGTTGCAGTCTGCCCACCCGATAACCGAGGCATGGATTGACGATGCGACCCAGCAGGGCTTGAAGGTCAGTCGCCAACTGTCGTTTATGACCATGACCTTTGCCGGTAATACGCCCCAGCTGGCGGCGGTAAAAGCCACCGATCTGGCTTATCCGCTGTACGGCCAGCTCGATACTCAGCCTGCGGGGATTAAACCGGCACCGGGAACCGTATTGGTTGCGCCGCGCCTGCTGGCCCTGCTCAATCTGAAAGTGGGCGATAATCTCGACGTTGGCGATACCACGCTGCGTATCGCGGCGGTCATTAATCAAGAGCCCGACGCCGGATTTAACCCCTTCCAGACCGCACCGCGCATCATTATGAACCTTGCCGATGTGGCGAAAACCGGCGCTGTCCAGCCGGGTAGCCGGTTGACCTATCGCTACATGTTTGCCGGATCAGCGAAAAATATCACTATTTACGGCGCGGCGATTAAAGGCCTGCTGCGTCCCGATCAGCGTTGGTACGGCATGGAAGAGTCCGACGGCGCGCTGAGCCGTTCACTGCAGCGTTCGCAGCAGTTCCTGACCCTGTCCGCGCTGCTGACGCTGATGCTGTCGATTGCCGCGGTGGCGGTGTCGATGAGCCATTACTGCCGCAGCCGCTATGACCTGGTGGCGGTGCTCAAAACGCTGGGGCAGGGCGTCGAGCGCTGCAAAAGCTGATTATTGGCCAGTGGCTGGCAGTGCTGCTGCTGGCTGCGGCGGTGGGCAGCGTGATTGGATTAGGCTTTGAAGCCCTGCTGATCAAGATGCTGGCCCCGGTGCTGCCGGGCAAGCTGCCCGCCGCCGGAGTGTGGCCGTGGGTATGGTCGATGGGGGCGCTGGTAGTGATTTCGCTGCTGGTCGGCCTGCGGCCTTATCGGCAGCTGGTCGCTACCCTTCCGCTGCGGGTGCTGCGTCAGGACGTGGTTGCCAATGTCTGGCCGTTGCGCTATTTCCTGCCGATCATCGCCGTGATTGTGGTGGGCCTGCTGGTTGCGCTGGTGGGCAATAGCTCGCTGCTGTGGGCGCTGTTGGCCGGTATTGTGGTGCTGGCCCTGTTGCTCGGTGGCATTGGCTGGCTCAGCCTGTTGATTTTACGTCGTCTGACGGTAAGCCATCTCGGGCTGCGGCTGGCGATTAACCGCCTGCTGCGCCAGCCTTGGGTCACGCTGAGTCAGCTGGCAGCATTTTCAATGTCGTTTATGCTATTGGCCTTATTGCTGGTGCTGCGCGGTGACCTGCTGAGCCAGTGGCAGCAGCAGCTGCCTGCGGATAGCCCGAACTATTTCCTGCTCAACATTACCAGGGAACAGGTGCCACAGGTGACCGACTTCCTGCGTCAGCATAACGTCGAACCGGATACCTTCTACCCGATTGTTCGCGTCAGGCTGAGCAAAATCAACCAGCAGCTGGCGACCGATCTGATTAAACCGGGCGATCCCGGTCGAGAGGCGCTGGACCGAGAGCTCAACCTGACCTGGATGCAGGGACTGCCGTCGCACGATCAGGTGTTGCAAGGCAGCGGAGCGCCGAAAGCCGGTGAGGTTTCAATCGACTCCGGCATTGCCGAACGTCTGGGGGTTAAACTCGGCGATAGCGTGACCTTTACCGGTGATACTCAGGACTTCACTGCTAAAATTAGCAGCATTCGTAAGGATGACTGGGACAGCCTGCGGCCGAACTTTTACTTTATCTTCCCGCCGGGTTCACTGGATGCCCAACCGCAAAGCTGGCTCACCAGCTTCCACTATCGGGAGAACGGCCAGTTGCTAGTGGAGTTAAACCGCCAGTTCCCCACCCTAAGCCTGCTGGATATCGGTTCGATCCTGAAGCAAATCAGCGGAGTATTGCAGCAGGTAAGTCGTGCGCTGGAGGTGATGGTTATTCTGGTTATCCTCTGCGGCGGCCTGCTGCTGCTGGCACAAATTCAGGTCGGCATGCGCCAGCGCCGTCAGGAGTTAGTGGTCTACCGCACGCTGGGGGCCAGTAAAAAACTGTTGCGCAGTACGCTGTGGTGCGAGTTTGCGGTGTTAGGGTTAGTGGCGGGCATTGCCGCTGCGGTCGGTGCCGAAGCCGCGCTCTGGCTGTTGCAAACCCAAGTGTTCGATTTCCCATGGCAGCCAAACATGGTGTTGTGGTGGTCGGTGCCGATCGTTAGCGCCGTGCTGCTGTCGCTGTGCGGCGGATGGTTAGGGATTCGGTTATTGCGAGGAAAGGCATTGTTCCGTAGTTACCAGGGCTAAAGTAAAAAGGAGCACATTTGCGCTCCTTGTTTAACGATTGCCAATTTTTGGTGAGACCACCGCGTTGGGGTCGTAGCGGGCTTGCCCGCCAAAGCGCCCCAGGTGTGGTCGGCCCGAGTCTCGCGATCAATAACCGATCAGAGTTTCTCGAGCGCCCAGGCAATACCGCTGGCATATTCTGCCGGCAGCAGTGGCACCAGCGCCTGTAAATTATCTTTCAGCAGCAGCGGGTTAGCGTCGTTGAGGTTAAGATGCCCAACCTTGCGGCCCGGGCGCACCTCTTTCTCGTACCAGTGCAGATTAACCAGCGGCTGATTCAGCCACTCGAGATTAACCTCGGTACCAATCAGGTTAACCATCACCGATGGCGTACTCACTACCGGCGTTGGCAGCGGCAGGCCGAGAATGGCGCGCAGGTGCAGCTCAAACTGGCTGATAGACGCGCCGTTCTGCGTCCAGTGGCCGCTGTTGTGCACGCGCGGCGCCAGTTCATTGATCAGCAGGCCTTCAGGAACGATAAAACACTCCATCGCCATCACGCCGACATAGCCAAGCTCGTGCATGATGGCCGACAGCATGGATTCTGCCTGTTGCTGCTGGGCCGCGTCTGGCGTTGGCAATGCTACGCTGGTGCGCAGGATCCCTTCCTGATGCAGGTTGTGGGTTAACGGATAAAATACCGTCTTGCCATCATGGCCGCGTGCGCCCACCAGTGAAACTTCACCAGTGAAATTGATACCCTGCTCGACGATGCACTCGCCGTAGCAGTCTTCTGGCAGCGTTGCCTCTTCACCCTGGCGGAAACGCCATTGGCCGCGTCCGTCATAGCCGCCGACGCGGCGCTTGACGATAGCCAGCTCGCCCAGGCGCGGGTAAATTTCTGCCCACTCAGAGGCATCGGCCAGCAGCTGCCAGGGCGCGGTCGCCAGGCCTAGCTGATCGAGCAGCTGTTTTTGCGTCAGGCGATCGGCCAGACGTGGGAAAATATCGCGGTTAACAAAGCCGGTGTGGCTCGCCAGCTCGCGCGTTAACGCGGTTTCCGGCCAGCGTTCGACTTCTGCCGTAATCACGCTGTTTTGGAAAGGAACCGCTTCGGGTTCGGCGTCGATACCTACCGGATAAACGGCGATACCCAACGGCTCACCCGCCTGACGCAGCATGCGGCCAAGCTGGCCGTTTCCGAGAACGCAGACCGGCTTCATGCATCCTCCCGCGGATCTGGATTATTCAGGACCTCATCGGTTTGCTCTTTACGCCAGGCGGCGAGCGCCTGAGCGATGCGCGGATCGTGCAGCGCCAGAATCTGTGCCGCCAGCAGGGCGGCGTTAGCGGCACCCGCTTTACCAATCGCCAGCGTACCGACCGGAATACCGCGCGGCATCTGCACAATAGAATACAGGCTATCAATGCCGCTCAGGGCCGCGCTCTGTACCGGCACGCCCAGCACCGGCACCAGCGTTTTTGCCGCGATCATGCCCGGCAGATGTGCAGCGCCACCGGCTCCGGCGATAATTACATCCAGGCCTTTTTCAGACGCCTGCTCGGCAAAGCTGAACAGTTTGTCCGGCGTGCGGTGAGCGGAGACGACTTCGACATCAAAAGGGATATTCAGCGTTGTGAGGACGTCGGCAGCGAACTGCATGGTAGCCCAGTCACTTTTAGACCCCATGACGATAGCGATTTTTGCCGGGGTAACGTTGGATGTCATGCCTGTAAAGCTCCTGTGATTGTGCAAACGTTGTCAGGTAGGTACATAATGCAATTAAATTGCACGACCTGATGATAGTGCAATTTAATTGCGCTACCTGACCGAGAGGGCGCAAATAATAGCACGGCAAAACCGCGAGGAAAACGGTTGCGTCGCCATAAACCGCGAGGGTTAGAGTGGGAAGGGGATCAGTTCGACGCCGTCTGCCGACACTTTAATCATCGAGCCTTCCTGGTGCCAGGCACCCAGCACCGCGCGATGTCCAAGCGTGTCGCCTAGCCTAACTTCATGAATTGCCGGTCGATGGGTGTGGCCGTGGATCAGCCATTCAACGCCGTGGTTTTGCATTTCCTGCACTACCGCCTGCGGGTTAACGTCCATGATGCTTAAATCTTTATGGCTGTTCGAGGTCTTACTTCCGGCGCGCATTTTTGCAGCAATTCTCAGTCGCCATTTTAGCGGCAACAGCAGAAAGATTTTTTGGATCAGCGGATTGTGCACTTTTTTGCGAAATTTTTGATAACCGACATCGTCGGTGCACAGCGTATCGCCGTGTAAAATCAGCACTCTGCGGCCGTAAAGTTCGAGCACCTTGCTCTCTGGCAGCAGCGTCATCAGGCTATCGCGGGCGAATCGGTGGCCCAGCAAGAAATCCCGGTTGCCGTGAATAAAGAAGCAGGGCACGCCCAGCTGATGCAAAGCATTGAGCGCACTGGATATTTCCCCATGCAGCGGCTGTGGATCGTCATCGCCAATCCAGGCTTCAAACAGGTCGCCCAGAATGTACAGGGCATCCGCTTTTGGTGCATCCTCACGTAAAAAACGCAGAAAACCGGCAGTAATTGCCGGTTCCTGTTCGCAAAGATGGATATCTGCGATAAAAAATGTGGTCATTCCAGGTCGCGTTATTCGCTAACGGTAACGCGGGTCACGATCACATCTTCTGCTGGTACGTCCTGGTGCATGCCGCTGCGGCCAGTTTTAACCGCTTTGATTTTATCTACCACGTCCAGACCGTCGGTCACTTCTGCGAATACGCAGTAGCCCCAACCCTGTGCATTCTCGCGGGTGAAGTTCAGGAAATCATTATCGGTAACGTTAATGAAGAACTGAGCCGTTGCGGAATGTGGATCGTTGGTACGCGCCATCGCCAGCGTGCCGCGGGTGTTTTTCAGACCGTTGTTCGCTTCGTTTTTGATAGGCGCGTCAGGGTTTTTCTGATTCATGCCTGGCTCAAAACCGCCGCCCTGGATCATGAAGCCGTTAATTACACGGTGGAAAATAGTGTTGTCGTAGAACCCTTTACGGCAATAGTTCAGGAAGTTTTCAACGGTTACTGGCGCTTTGTCAGCAAAGGTGTTGATAACGATGTCGCCGTGGTTGGTGTGAAAAGTGACCATAATAATCATCCTGCTTTTGTTAGTGTTTACTCATTAAGAGGCAGTACTATAGCCTTTTCTTATACCATAACTCAAAAGTAGCAGTCAGCTTCTGCATGAGGGCCGCTGATTTTCACTAAACTGACGGTCCTAAAAAACGAAAATTGTTATACTATAACAATTATTAACTGGCCAATATCACCTGGAATCTGCTTATTCCGTTTCGGTCGATCAATTTTCGTTATATTATGAGCGTTATTATCGGTATATTTCTGCCGTTTAAGTAATTTACCCACAACACAATTGGAATAGCTCGATGCTGAAGATTTTTAATACCCTGAGTCGCCAAAAAGAGGAATTTAAACCAATTCATGCCGGAAAAATCGGTATGTACGTGTGTGGGATTACCGTTTACGACCTCTGTCATATTGGACACGGGCGCACTTTTATTTCTTTTGACGTTGTAGCACGTTACCTGCGTTTTCTCGGTTATTCGCTGAAATACGTCCGTAATATCACCGACATCGACGACAAAATCATTAAACGTGCGGCAGAAAATGGCGAAGGGTTTAATGATTTTACCGATCGCATGATTGCAGAGATGCATGCCGACTTTGACACCTTGGGCATTTTACCGCCCGGACCTTGAGCCACGCGCGACGCATCACATTGCAGAGATTGTCGAGATCGTTCAACAGCTGATCGATCGCGAGCACGCCTACGTTGCCGTTAACGGTGATGTGATGTTCTCAGTCGAAAGCGATAAAGATTACGGCCTGCTGTCGCGTCAGGACCTGGACCAGCTGCAGGCCGGTGCTCGGGTAGAAGTTGCCGACGTGAAACGCAATCCTATGGATTTCGTGCTGTGGAAAATGTCGAAAGAGGGCGAGCCAAGCTGGCCTTCACCGTGGGGCAACGGCCGTCCGGGCTGGCATATCGAGTGCTCGGCGATGAACTGCAAACAGCTGGGTTCGCATTTTGATATTCACGGCGGCGGTTCTGACCTGATGTTCCCGCATCACGAAAATGAAATCGCCCAATCAACCTGCGCCCATGACGGCCCGTACGTTAACACCTGGATGCACTCGGGGATGGTGATGATCGACCGCGAGAAGATGTCCAAATCGCTGGATAACTTCTTCACCGTTCGCGACGTATTAAAGTATTACGACGCTGAGAGCGTGCGTTATTTCCTGATGTCGGGTCATTATCGCAGCCAGTTGAACTACAGCGAAGAGAACCTCAAACTGGCGCGTACCTCCATGGAACGCCTGTATACCGCGCTGCGCGGCACCGATGCTAACGCGCAACCGGCGGGTGGCGAAGCGTTTGAGGCTCGTTTCCGCTCGGCGATGGACGACGATTTCAACACCCCAGAGGCTTATTCGGTGTTGTTCGATATGGCACGCGATATCAACCGCCTGAAGAGTGAAAATCCGGCAGCGGCCAACGGCCTGGCCGCCGAACTGCGCCGTCTGGCGGGCGTTTTGGGCCTGTTGGCTCAGGATCCCGAGCAGTTCCTGCAGTCGGGTGCGCAGGTAGACGACAACGGCGAAGTGGCCGAAATCGAAGCCTTAATCAAGCAGCGTAACGATGCGCGCGCCAGCAAAAACTGGGCAATGGCCGACCAAGCCCGTGACCGTTTAAATGAGATGGGGATCGTCTTAGAAGATGGGGCTCAGGGCACCACCTGGCGCCGCAAATAAAATAAATCGCATCTTTCTAACCACTGCTGCGTTGGCTACGCTCATGCGCCCCAGTCACTTAGTTAGCTAAGCTCCTGGGGACTTATTCGCTTGCCGCCTTGCTGTGATGAGAAATCTACAGATTTATTGAATCGCATCTTTCAAGCCGTAGCTGCGTTGGCTGCCCTCGCTCACCCCAGTCACTTAGTTAGCTAAGCTCCTGGGGACTTATTCGCTTGTCGCCTTGCTGTGATGAGAAATCTACAGATTTATTGAATCGCATCTTTCAAGCCGTAGTTGCGTTGGCCGCCCTCGCTCACCCCAGTCACTTAGTTGTCTAAGTTCCTGGGGCCTAAATTTTTGGCAATAAAAAACGACGGTTAATCGCTTAACCGTCGTTTTTTGTGCGTCACAGGCGGGCCTGATTACGCGGAGGCTTTAACCACCATCTTGCTGCTGGCGAATTCGACCTGCTGGTCGGCCAGAATTTTGCAACGTTTACGGGTTTCAACCTTGCCGTTGACTTTAACCTGACCTTCGGCAATCACCGCTTTAGCTGCTGCACCGCTCTCACACCAGCCCATAAATTTGAGCAAGTCGCAGAGTTCAACGTGCGGGTGAGATTCGAGAAAAAAAGTTTCCATGCCATCCTGTCTTAGTGAGTATTCACGTCGTGATATTCCTCGCAAGCCTGCAAGGTATTTTGAATAAGTGTAGCAACAGTCATAGGACCAACGCCACCAGGAACCGGTGTAATGAACGAGGCACGTTCGGACGCCGCTTCAAATTCTACATCGCCGACTACTTTACCACTTTCCAGACGGTTAATACCGACATCTATCACGATGGCGCCCGGTTTGATCCATTCGCCGGGAATAAAGCCCGGTTTGCCCACTGCAACCACCACTAAATCGGCGTTTTCGACGTGATGGCGCAGGTTTTTAGTGAAGCGGTGGGTAACGGTAGTGGTGCAACCGGCCAGCAGCAGCTCCATGCTCATTGGGCGACCGACGATATTGGATGCGCCAATCACCACCGCATTCAGGCCGAAGGTATCGATATTGTAGCGTTCCAGCAGGGTCACAATGCCGCGCGGGGTACAAGGGCGCAGCTTTGGCGCGCGCTGGCACAGGCGACCCACGTTGTAAGGGTGGAAACCGTCAACGTCTTTATCCGGATGGATATGTTCCAGCACTTTCACATTGTCGATGCCCGCGGGCAACGGCAGCTGAACCAGAATGCCATCGATTGCGTCGTCGTTATTTAAACCATCGATCAGCTCCAGCAGCTCGCATTCGGTGGTGGTAACAGGCAAATCGTATGAACGGGAAAGGAAGCCGACCTCATCACAGGCTTTGCGTTTGCTGGCGACATAAATTTGTGATGCCGGATTTTCACCGACCAGCACCACGGCCAGTCCTGGAGCGCGTTTACCCTGCGCGATGCGTTGCTTAACTTTTTCAGCGACTTCGCTTCTGACCTGCTGCGCAATCGTTTTACCGTCAATAATCTTTGCTGCCATCTGGGAATAAATCCATCAATTAATAATTAGGGGGGAATGCGCCTATTTTGTCAGAACCCGCGGCCGCTGTCAGGCGTTGAATCATAATAAGCCGAACAGATAATAAACAGATGGCCGCTATTTTTAACACTTAAGCCTAAAAAACCGTGACAGCGCTGTGAGTTATGCGTTTTATAAGTGAATAAAACTTCATCATACTTTTGACTTCTTAACTAACACTTAACAAGGAAACACGGCTATGACCAGTAAGGTGGGTATTATCGGGGTCGGGCACGTCGGTGCCGATACCGCATTTTCGATCGTCACTCAGGGACTGTGTGACATCTTGGTGTTAGTCGATCAGGATGAAAAAAAAGCCCATGCCCAGGCGCTGGAACTGCGCGATATGGCGTCGTTAACCGCCTCGCGTACCACGGTGATCGCCAACCAATATGCTGCGCTCGGCGACGCCGACGTAGTGGTGATTGCGGTGGGTCCTAAAACCTTGTTGAAACAGGACCGCCTCGATGAATTAGCCGAAACCCGAGACGCGGTGCGCGACGCTATTCCTAAGCTTATCGCCAGCGGTTTTAACGGCGTCATTATCAATATTACCAATCCGTGCGACGTGATAACCCAAATTGTTCAGCATACTAGCGGCTTACCGAACAGCCAGGTGTTTGGCACCGGCACCTCGCTGGACACTGCCCGCATGAAGCGCGTGGTGGGGGAATACTTTAACGTCGATCCAAAAAGCGTCAACGGCTACGTGTTGGGCGAACACGGTGAATCACAGTTTGTCGCCTGGAGTACGGTCACTATCGGTGGATGTCCGGTGCGCGAGCTGGCAGGGGACAAGCAGCCCGACTGGGCGGCGCTCGAATCGTCGGTTCGCGACGGCGGATGGACCATTTTGCAGGGCAAAGGCTGGACCAGCTTTGGCATCGCCACGGCCACGGCGCGGCTGGTAGACGCGGTGTTATCCGACGCGCAGAGCGTTTACCCGCTTGCGGCCTGGGATGAGGCTAAGCAGGTATATATCGGCCAACCGGCTATTGTGGGTGTTAACGGCATTGTTAGCGTCCTGAAACCACGGCTTGATAGCAGTGAGCAGGCTGCGTTCGATGCTTCGGCAAAGGTAATTTTGGACGCCTTCACCAGCACGCTATAGGCGTTGAATAAGTCGAACGAGTTTTAGGCGGCGATGGGCTAACGATTGAAATTTATTTAATTTCGCCAAGCCCGCCGCCGATTAACAAGAAAAATCGGCAAAAACGCTCAGGCATTAAGCAGTAAGCGCGAAAGCCATTGACTCAACATCGATGGCCCGTATAATCCGAGTCCGCTGTACTGCCTTTTAGCAGTCTAATGCGCCCTTAGCTCAGTTGGATAGAGCAACGGCCTTCTAAGCCGTAGGTCACAGGTTCGAGCCCTGTAGGGCGTACCATTTTAAATCAATGAGTTACGCTATTCGTAACCCTGCCTGATTTCCTCCTTGTGTCGTATTTGTGTCGTCATCATCTAAAAATGAGTCAATTTTGAACGCATGCTCCGTTAAATGGTTCGCCGCAAGATGAGTATAACGACGTACCATTTTTATGCTTTCCCATCCCGCCATCTCCCGCGCTTCACCCTCCAGATGATTTAATGGCAATTCTTACCTTTAATGAATGAGCCTGACTTCCAAATAAGAATTTTTAGAGTCCGGGCTACATCTAAAACTCCCCCAGTCTGCCTGGTTAACCATGCACAACTCTTCTCATTAGCATTACGTCTTTTCCTCACGCCATAATTATCCTTCCTTTTAAAAAATTAACATTCCCTAACTTTAATATTTATATTCACGCACACCGCTAATTCAAACCCATAATATTATCCTGTTACTCAAAAAGTTAGCGCTTTTCGCTATCTATATATTTTCAATTAGTGACCTAAAAAACAAGCTTTCCACTTTAGATTTCACATTTAATAAAATCAGCATGTAATCTGTTTATGTTATATAAACCAGTAAAAGGTATAATAGACAGTATTAGTGAGTAGCACGGTTCAAAGCCATAAATGTTAATGATAATAAGAAAGGTCATATATTAAGGTAGCATTAGTCTTGATTTTTTTATTAAATGACAGTAAAGACTATTTGAGAGTGCTCTTATAGTCTGGAATTCGAATTTTTCATCCAATGGACCTTTGTTTTCAAAGAGATTTCCAGGTGCACTCAAATTTTATGACATTGTGGATGAAAACAATGTGGATGAAACAGGTTGTTTATATATCATGCTAATGATTTCCACTATGCGACTTTTCGCTAGCCTATCAATTGGGGGCGCACCCCTCGTTCACAACAGAGCAAACGGGGGATCTATGCTCTCACCCGTAAGGCCATTACAACAACTCATCCTTGATAATAAACAGTTCATGATCCGCTTTAAGGCCAAGTTTGCGCATTGCGCTCTGCTTCTGGCCACTGACGGTCTTAATGCTGCGATTGAACTTTTCGGCAATATCGGTCACGGTCATGCCTTTAAGAAAATGGCGGGTGACTTCAAGTTCTTTAGGAGAGAGCGATGAGAGTGAGGTCGCGCGTTTGACATTATCCGTATTAAGTTTTCCATTGATCAGCACTTCGCCTTGATGCTGTTGACTGGCGAGCTGCTGCACCATCTCCGGCTCCAGGTAAATATGGTCCTGACTGACCTTTAAAACCGCTTTTTGCAGTTCTTCAAAGGGGCGATTTTTGCCGATAAAACCTTTTGCCCCGCTACGCAGGGCGTGCGCGACGGTTACCGGATTGTAATGCGCCGAGACCACCAAAATTGCCACTGCCGGATGACGACGATGCAGGTTTTTGATTAATGTCAGGCCATCCATATCTGACGGTGCCAGTTCATAATCGACAATCACCACATCAACCGGCGCACTCTCCAGGCTTTTTAGCAACTGTTTACTGGTAGTAAAAGCGCCCGCCACTGTGAAGTGGTCTGTTTCATTGAGGACCTCACTCAGGCCACGTAAGACAAGAAAATGATCGTCTAACAATGAAATTGAGACGTTTTTCAACGGAAATACACTCATTACTAGTCCCTATTTCAGACATCCTTAATGGATGCTATTGTGCGCTAAATCAACAAAAAATCATATGGATAATCAGATGATTGATACAGAGCATAACTTTTTCATCTGGGGGGTATATCAAAAACGTTTGCTTTGTTTCTCGCATGCTGGCCGCGTTGCCCGGAATTTTTATGCTTACTGCCCAGGCCGCTTCATTGCAACTTAGCCCGCAGGAACTGGACTGGATAAAAGCGCATCCTACAGTCTACTACACCGTTAAAGAGCGCTGGCCACAGGAATACAGGGAAGGCAATAAGCATATTGGCCTGAGCCGCTCCCTGCTGGATGACATCGAGCAGCGCACCGGCCAGAAGTTCATTTATGTGTTACCCGATGATGGTCAGATGCAGCGACCCATGATGGTCTCAACGCTGAGTTACAACCGTATGACTGAGGATGAACGATCGCGCTGGTTGTGGACTTTTCCGTGGGTCAACGTCATGCCGATGATCGCGGGAAGAAATGACAGTATCCGCCTGAGAACCCTCAGTCAACTGGTTGGGAAATGTGTGGCTATCGTAGCAACATCGGATTATGCGCCGTGGCTACGGCAAAACTATCCGGGCATTCATCTGGTGCCAAAAAAAGACATCCTCAGCGCGCTTAAATCGGTGGATGACGGTGAAACCGATGCGGTCATTGCCTCCGGTCTGGTGCTACTGCCTATTATGCAACGCCAATACTTCAATCGCTTGGCCATCTCCGCACAAATACCTGAACTGCTTAGCAGCATTCGTATGGCCGTCGATCCGGCCTATCCGGAACTGCGGGCAATCCTTAATGAGTCGATGGCAAATATTTCGGCGCTTGGCGCACAGAAAATCTACACCGGTTGGATTAGCCATGCGGATTTTGGTATGCCCACCTGGCGCTTCCTTCTCTACCATTACCGGTACGAGCTGCTCATTGCCTGCCTGCTGGTTGTGCTGCTGATGTGGTCATTGCGCAAAGCGATTATCTCCCGCAGACAGGCACAGCAAAGTGAAAAGCATAAAACTGACTTTCTGAACATAATGAGTCACGAGATCAGAACTCCTATGAATGCCATCATCGCGGCACTGGAGTTACTGCGGCAGTCAAAGCACAGTAAAAAACGGCAGGAGTATATTGAACTGGCAGTTTCTTCTTCACAGGGCCTGCTCGAACTGCTCAACGGCGTGCTTGACCACACTAAAATGACTCAACATCAACTGGCGCTGTCACCGGCTCCCTGTGAACTGCAAGGCTTGGTCGAAGCCCTGTGCGACAGCCAGCAGGCTGCGGCACAGCGTAAAGGATTAACGCTATCCTTGCAGTTTGATGCACATCTTTCAGGACGTTGGGTCAAACTCGACTCTCACCGGATCCGTCAAATCATTAATAACCTGCTGTCTAACGCCATAAAATTTACTTTTCATGGTGAGGTCTCGCTTTCAGTGCACGCCGAAGAGCTCAATGGGAGGCTGAATAGACTGTCTTTTAGCGTGCGCGATACGGGCATCGGAATCAACGCCGAGGCGCAGAGCAAGCTGTTTCAGGCGTGGGAGCAGAGTACGGAAAATCGCGCCCTTCAGGCCAGTGGCAGTGGGTTAGGACTATATATCTGCCGCTCACTCACGACGTTAATGCAGGGCACCATCTCGCTGCACAGTGAGCCGGGTAAAGGAACGGTGATTAACGTGGCGATCCCCGTTGAAGAGTGCGCTGCAGCGCAGGCTGAAGAGAGCGTGGAAATGCCGCTGCCCCATTTCTTCGGGCTTATCTCAGTGCTGCTCATTGAAGATCATCAGGCTAACCGTCAATTACTAGGCGACCAGCTGGCGCTGATGTCCTGCCATTATCAAATGGCGGAAGATGGTGAAACGGCGTTGCAACTGCTGGAAGATGAGAATTACTACGACATTATTCTGCTGGATTGCGGCTTACCGGGCATCGATGGTTATCAGACTGCGCAGATGATCCGTGAATTGGAACAATCCAATCAGCGTGATGCCACGCCAATTGTAGCGATTTCCGCGCTTAACTCCCATTCCCATCTGGCGCGCTGCCGTGCGTGTGGGATAAATGACGTGCTCACCAAGCCTATTCGCCTTAATCAACTGGCGGAGATGCTTAAGCGCTGGTCTAAAATGGCTTACGGGGTCTCGCTGGCAAAACCTGTCAGCAAAAAGCTGACCCTGCATGAGCTCTTTAAAGGCTTAAGCGAAGATGAGCGGCAATTTGAGCAGGCAATGTTAAAAGGCGACCTGCGGGGAATGATCCACTACGTTCATCGTATTGCTGGCGTGGCACAGATGTATGATTTGGGGGAGCTGGCGGACTTTTCCAGCCATCTTGAGCAGACGCTCAGGGCGTATCCACCGCCAGAAGAATGGTGCAGCCAGCAGTGGCTTGAGCAGTTAAATAAATTGATTGGTTCTCTTCCTCGCTAATCTAAGCCTACGTGTTGTTTTTTTGAGAGTGCTCTTGTATTGCCACCGTTCACACATGGCTAATATCGCCCCTGTAAATTGCACAGCCGGTATTAAAAGGTATTAAGATTTAAATAATTTAAAATCCATCTCTTATTCATAGCAGGGGATGAGCATACCTTATTTGGACCTTGATTTTCCTTTTTTAAATAGTGGAAAACCACTGACTATTTTGTTGGGAATAAGATGTGCGGTTTATTGAAAAATTTTTTATATAAGTTAATTTAATGGAGTTTAAGATGAAAAAGTCAGTATTGGCCGTAACCTTATTTTTAGCGACAGCCACTATGGCACAGGCAAGTTCGGGCACCCTTAATTTTAACGGTACCATTCGTGATACCGCGTGTTCTATTGATGCAAGTGACCAAAATCAGACTATCGCTTTTGGAGATGTGGCTAAATCACTGATTAATGGTGGCGGTCGCTCAGCGCCTAAACCGGTAGAAATTAAACTGCAAAGCTGCAGTCAAGGCACGCTGACGCAAATTAAAACTACTCTGTCTGGGACAGCAGCCGGCTTTGAGGATGCTTTCGGGGTCAGCGGTGTGGATAATGTGGGTATCGTGATCGAACAAAACGGCACGGCGGTGACCCCGGGCTCCTCCGTATCACAGCCCCTTAATGACGGTGATAATACCATCAACTTCCAGGCATCAGTGATTGGTAACAGCGCAACGGGTATGGATATCACTGAGGGGACTTTCAGCAGCGCAGTTAACTTTAATATTGAATATATTTGATTAAGTAATTAATCAACCGCTATAAAGATGTTTATGATAACGGCGGAAAGCATCACGCTGACCGTCAGTTATTTTCACTGAGTCTGAAATAACTATGATGCGACTTCCTCCGTTTTTCTTAGGATGCACACTCGTTGCCAGTACGCTGCTTTTTTCAGGGGGCGTGTTATCCACCTCGAAGCAAAGTTCAGCGGGCTACGTGCGAATGGGCGGCAACATTATAGAGTCTGCTTGTGCTATTCATCCCGATAGTTATCAGCAAAATATTGCTCTTAATGATGTCTCTGCTGACACCATTATTAAGCGTGGTAGCGGTGAGTTGCATCCCTTTAATATTAAATTATTTAACTGTTCTCTTGCCAGAGCCGGTGGACGATCCTGGTTGGCATTTGAAATTACCTTTCATGGTGAAGCGGATGGCAACAACTTTGCTCTGCTGGGCGACAGTAAGGGCATGTCAATAGAAATTCAGGACGATCGTGGTTTTATTGCCATACCAGGTGTTGCGATGCCACCCCATCCCGTTCCCGAAGGCAATAAAACTCTAGGTTATAATTTAAGGCTGGTCGGAAATTCGCAGTTACTGCGCGGCGGGAGCCACTTTACCTCTCTGAATTACAAGCTCGATTATTACTGATTAATGAGTTAATAATATGAAAGACCAGAATAACTTGAGCGTAAAAGGTTATGGATTTTTATTTTTTTTAGTTTTTTTATATTTCCCAGTCGTTTTTGCCGAGGATATTGAATTTAATACCGATGTGCTGGATATCCAAGATCGTGAAAATATCGATCTAACCCCTTTCACCCAATCTGGCTATATCATGCCGGGTGAATATTTACTTGATGTGAAAATTAATGGGCACAGTGTCTCAACACAAAAAGTTGTTTACCGTAATATTGAAGGTAGCGATCTTCCAGAAGCGAAGCTCACTAAAGAATTCGTCGCATTAATGGCATTAAAGCCGAGTTATTACAATGCGTTGAGCTGGTCAAATGATGGCGGGGTAATTTATTCATCGCTGCCGGGTATGAACGCCAAGACCGATTTAGGCAGTTCAGTGCTGAATATCAGCGTACCGCAAATATATCTTGAATATATCAGCAGCGACTGGGATCCCCCTGCGCGCTGGGATGAAGGTGTGACAGGCGGCATGCTGGACTACAGCCTAAACGCCAGCACTAACCGCGGTAAAAATTCCGGTGAGAATAATAGTTTCACCGGGAGCGGTACGCTGGGCAGCAATATGGGCGCATGGCGTTTTCGCGCCGACTGGCAGCTGCAAAATATGCTGGGCGATCGCTATTCATCGTCAAAAGGGGTCGAAGTGAGCCGTTATTACCTTTACCGCGCGCTACCGACGCTCAAGGCCAAGCTTTCAGGGGGGGAAAACTACCTGTCCTCCGATATTTTTGACTCTTTCCGCTTTGTCGGCGGCAGCCTGGAGTCGGATGTATCGATGTTGCCACCTTCGTTGCGCGGATACGCGCCAGAAATTAATGGCGTAGCAAACTCCAACGCGACGGTAATTATCAGCCAGCAGGGCCGCATTCTTTATCAGACACAGGTGCCTGCCGGCCCTTTCAGTATTCAGGACCTGAACTCCTCAATCAGCGGTTTGCTGGATATTGAAATCCGCGAACAGGATGGACAGGTAAAAAAATACCAGGTGGCCACGGCGTCACTGCCCTATCTGACACGCCCGGGTGCGGTCAGATACAAGCTTACCGGCGGTCGTCCTTCCGGCTGGAACCATAGCGTAGAAGGACCGTTTTTCACCGTTGGTGAAGCCTCATGGGGCATCACCAACGGCTGGTCGCTGTACGGTGGCGCGATGGGCAGCGACGATTATCAGTCCCTTGCTGCGGGTATCGGGCGCGATCTTTACCTGCTGGGAGCGATTGCAATGGATGTCACGGTTTCACGCCAACGCCTGCCGGGCGAGGAAAACAGTCAAGGACGCTCTCTGCGTATTAACTACGCCAAAGTGTTCGAGCAGTTTGACAGCCAGGTCACTTTTGCGGGCTACCGCTTTTCTCAGGAGAGTTTTTATTCGATGAGCGAATACCTTAGTGCGTTGAAAAACAATGACCATTTTCGCGGCAACAGCAAAGAGCGCTATGACCTGAGTTTTAATAAGCGTTTTTCGCAAACGGGTATTACCACCTACCTGACCTACAGCCATCAGTCGTACTGGAATCGTCCATCGACTCAGCGAATGGATCTGACATTTAGCCACTATTTCGATCTGGCGGGCATCAAAAATATCAGCGGCAATGTGCGCGCTTATCGCCAGTCGTATCACGGCAGAAATGATGATGGAGTGTCATTCGGGGTCAGTATCCCGTGGGGCAAACAGGGCTGGCTGCGTTATGACGGCAATCTCAACCGCGAGCGCAGCAGCCATAGCGTGGGGTATTCAGGCAGGACGGCGAACGATGACACTTACAATATCCGTTCTACCGTCAACCGCAATGACACCGATTTTAGTGGATTCTGGAGTCGCCAGGGCGCCAGGGGCGATGTCAGTCTCAGCGGAACCCAAAGCAGTTCATCCCGCAGTTCAGCCAGCGTGGGTCTAAATGGTGGAATGACGATAACGGCCGCCGGTATGGCATTACACGGTTCCGGCAGCAACGGCGGGACGCGACTGATGCTCGACACCGAGGGCGTTTCCGGCATCCCTATCCAGGGAGCGGGGCGTGGCGGAGTGACTAACGGCCAGGGGCTGGCGGTAATGAACGGCGTCAGCAGCTATAACCGGACGCAGGCCAGCGTCGCGCTGGATAAGTTGGGCGAGGACGCTGAAGCGACCAGCTCGGTGACCCAGCTGACGCTGACCGAAGGGGCTATCGGTTATCGCAAAATCGAAGTGGTTGCCGGCGGTAAAGGGCTCGCGGTGATCCGTCTGGAAGACGGAAAAGCGCCGCCGTTTGGGGCAGTGGTTTACACCGCAGCCGGTAAAAATGCTGGCATCGTCGCTGACGATGGGCAGATCTGGCTCAGCGGTATGAAAGCGGCTGAGATCATGCAAGTACGTTGGGAGGGTCAAACGCAGTGCGAAGTGACACTGCCAGATAACTTCGCTAGCGCAGAAACATCAGCACTGCTGCTTCCCTGTACTCGTACACAAGCAGCCATGACTCAACAAACAACCGATTCAGGATCCAAAAATGAAATTTAACTATTCCACCTTACTGACGTTGATGCTGGCCACGCTGGGCAGCAGTCAACTGGCTAATGCCGCCGTTGGGCTTGACCGCACGCGAGTGGTGGTCGAAGGCGGCAGCGCTGCCACCACGGTCAATATTCGTAATGAGAGCACCAAGCTGCCTTATCTGGCACAGGGCTGGATCGAGAATGAGGCGGGAGAAAAAATTCAGTCGCCACTGATCGTCGTACCGCCATTGCAGCGTATGGAGCCAGATAGCCGTGGGCAGTTGAAGATACAGCCGCTGCCGGCCGTCTCCGCGCTGCCGCAGGATCGTGAATCGCTGTTCTACTTCAATTTGCGCGAAGTGCCGCCAAAAAGTACCGAAGCCAACACGTTGCAGCTGGCGTTGCAAACGCGCGTGAAGCTGTTCTATCGCCCGAAGGGGTTGGCGATTGACAACAATGCCTCAGCGCCGCAGCTCAAATTGACGCTAAAGCAGAACGGTAACCAGTTTATCGCGGTTAACCCGACGCCTTATTACATTACGCTCTCCGCCGCAGGCAAAGACGCAAAAGACAATATTGCCAGCTTCGAGCCGGTGATGGTTGCCCCAAAAAGCGAAGCGCCGCTGAAGATTAGTATGGCGCAGGTGGGACCCGCACCGGTGCTGACCTACATCAATGACTACGGCGGTCGTCCGCAGCTGCAGTTCAGCTGTAACGCTCAGCAGTGCAACGCTAAAGAGCTGAAAAGCCAATGATCAGCGGCCATCTCCTGCGCAACAGTGTGCTACTCATACTGCTGGCGGCGTTTACTTCTTCTGTCGCGGCGGCTGCGCGCAACGATAAGGAGGTGGGCGGCACCGCAGGCTGGTTGCACGTTCAGGGCGTGATGCAGGAACCGGCCTGTCGCGTGGCGATGGCGTCACGTTGGCAGCATGTTGTACTGCCGCCCATTAGTACCGACGCGCTGAAAAGGCCGGGCGACAGCGCGGAGCCTACGCCGTTCTATGTCCGTCTTGAAGGCTGCCTGCGCTCCGCCGGTGCGGTGGCAGATAGTCATAACAACACCACGGTGTGGAGCGACTGGCAGCCGATCGCCACGCTGACGTTTTCCGGCGTGGCCAATGCCTCTGCGCCCTCGCTGTTTAAGGCGAACGGCGTTGAGGGCATCGGGCTGCGCTTACGGGATGCGGCAGGTAAGGCACTGTCACCCGGCGTCAGAAGCCAGCCGCAGTTTTTAACCCCTGGCGATGGCGTGTTGTATTTCAGTCTGGCGGCAGAACGCACCCCGGCTAGCTTACAGGCGGGTAATTACAACGCCACGCTTGATTTTCAGATCCACTATCAATAATAAAGGAAAGGTTTTATGCGTAATACGATGAAAGCTATGGCTTTACTTGCTTTCCCCATGACCGGTTTTGCTGCTGATACCGTCACGCTCAACGTCACCGGCAGCCTGCATGTGCCCACCGTGTGTAACGTGACCGCAACGTCAGCGACTATCGCCTTTGGCGATATCCTGTCGTCGCAAATTGATGGCACCGCGAACCAGAAGGATCTGGGCGTTTCCGTGGCCTGCACCAACCGTAACCCGTTGCAGAGCGTCAATGTGCAGGTGACCGCAGCGGGAGCCACCACCAATAAATTACCGATCTCAGGCGTGGCGAAAGGCTTCGAATTGGCGCTGAAAAAAGGCGCAGCGGCTCAGAACTTCGCCAGCGATATTCCGATGCCCGCCGATGGTTCGCTTAATTTAACCCTGACGCCGGAAGTCAAAGCCGGTGAGGCATATGCGGCGGGTGCATTTACCGCTGCCCTGACCGTTAAAGTGACAGTAACATGATACTGCGTACAGCAATGGCTACCGCATGTTTCCTGATGCTGACCGCGACGGCACGGGCCGATGTGGATTTGGATATTACGGGACATCTGTTACCGCCATTCTGTACGGTTCATGACGGTAGCCACGGCACCATCAAGGTAGATTTTGGTGACGAGATCAACATCAATCGCCTTGACGGAGTGCGCTATCGTAAAGCGGTGCCTTATCAGATTGACTGTGAAGATGACGGCCAGGTGTGGCAGCTGAAACTCAAATTGCTGGGCCTGACCGCCTGGGATAATCAGACGCTGCAGAGCGATAAGGCCAATCTGGGACTGCAGTTCGAACTCGGCGGAAACCGGGTAGAGATAGGACGCGAGATCCCGATTGCCAGTCGCACCAGTCCACCGGTGTTAACCGTGGTGCCGGTTAAGGATCCGCGCGCCGAGCCTGATGAAGGATATTTCAGCGCCACGGCCAATCTTCAGGCGGAGTACTATTAACGATGAAGTTAAGCATTCAAAGAGCGTTGCCATTAATAGCGGTGCTGGCGGCCTTTGCCGGTGCGGCGTTGGCAGCGGATAATATGGCGTTTTCCGGTACGCTGCGCGCCCATGCCTGTTCGCTGCATCCTGACGATGGTGTGATTGATATTGATTTCAGTGATGTCGGCACTCGCGACCTTTATCTGAACGGTGGCACGGCTAATCAGCCGTTCGCTATCCGCTTAATTGATTGCAAATCGGCCGTAGCCAGTGAGGTTGACATTACTTTTGAGGGGAGCCGTAGCCCAACCATTCCGGGCGCGCTGGCCCTCGATAGCGCCAGCATCGCGCGGGGTGTGGCGGTAGTATTGAGTGACGCCGCACAGCGGCAAATTAGTTTGGGCACGGCATTAACGCTGCCGCTCACCGGTGCAACCAACACGCTGCATTTCCATCGGCGCTTGCAGGTAGAACCGGATGCGTTGGTCAGTGACGGCATTGTGTCCGGTACCTTCAGCGCCAATAGCACCTTCACATTGTATTATCCTTAATTCGCCATTCACACCCTGTCTATGCTCTTTACCTTGAGATGTTAAATCGGAAAGAATAATAGGTCGATCAACAATAAAAATAGCCCACGTTATCATTCCTGGTAAAGTGATAACACGGGCTGTTTAATTATCGCAAATAATGAATGAAGAATTATTCAAGCCGTTTGATCATGGCCACGAAATCGTCATTACCACCGGCTGGGAAAATGATCCGCCCCAGTTACTGGCCGAGGTGCGGTACAGGCGGGAGGATACAGTAAATAACTCCGTGCCGTTGACCGTTTTGGTTGCGCTATTGGGACTGCCGTCAACGGATATATCGGTTGACAGGGTATCGTTAATCCGCAGGCTGCCCGCGTGTCCGGTAGAGACGGTGACGTCAGCGGGTGTACTACAGGTTACCTGTACGACACCGTTTGCAGTATGAGAATTGCCTACGACAGGCAGCGAGAGTGCACCGTGGGCCATATCGGATTGTACGTTGATATTGCACACTGGAAGCGCATTTCCTGGCCCCGGAACCCTCGTCCAATCATAGGAAAGGCAGACATTGGTGCCAGTGTTAATTCCAATTTTAACATTAAAAGTGATATCTTCATTGGGAATTGCGTTTTCAATCGTCTTGGTGTAGGTCTCAGTTGCAGGCCTTATCGCACTGTACACCTCGTTAAGGGTGACATGTTCTCCTCCCGTACTGGAGACAGGGTAACTAAATCGGGTAAAAAAATTACTATTAGCAAGATCTACGCCTGTTAACCAGGCAGTGGCATGGACGGTGCGGCAGTTAACACGAAGTCTGGACGTAGGTGATTGTGTGTCCCTCAGATTACGGTAGCTAACCGTGAAGGTCATTTCCGCAGTCACTCGACCGGCTATAGTGCCCTCACGAATATTTGAGTAAGTCACACCTGTTATATCAAGAGCCGATGCCGCTGGAGAAATTAAAAGCATGGAGAGAATGAGTCGACGCATGGAGTTTCCTGGTTTAAAAGTAAAGTCCTGCGAAACACAGGCGTCATATAAGATAATCTTTAGGAATAAAGTATGCTACCAGACCACTCTCGAAAAACTTTAACCTTTAATTAAATTAAAAAGATTTCAATTTTATGGGTTAGACTCTTAGTGTTAATAAGAAGCAAATGCCTTACTAAAAATCGGTGTTTCGCCAGGTGGTTTTATGAGGAATAACTAATGCTTCAAATCCGTTTAATCAAGGCCAGGAAATAGTCATAATGACCGGCTGAGAGAATGAACCACTCCAATCGCTGACCGAGGTGCGGTATAAGCGGGATGATACATTAAATAGTTCCGTTCCATTGACCATTTTCGTTGCGCTATTAGGCTTTCCATTGATGGAAATATCAGTGGAAAGCATATCGTTAATTTTCAGACTGCCAGTGCGTCCGGTTGATACCCTGACATCGGCAGGATTGTCACAGGTTACCTGCACGGCACCGTTTGCCACATGGGAATTGCCCACGGCAGGGAGCGAGATTGCACCGTGGTTCAGGTCGGAATGTACATTGATATTGCATAACGGCCTGACAGGAGTGCTTATAGGCCCTGGAGCAAACCCATTGTCACTTGAAATACAGTAAGGATCATAGGAAGACGATAGGCCTAGAGTAAAAGTGACGTTGGTGTCAGGCTTTGCGTTTTCGAGTCTAAGCGTGAGAGTCTCCGTGTCAGGCTTGTAATAGCTATAAATCTCATTCATGGTGATATAAGCCGGCCCTGAGTTAGGCACATCAATTTCATCATTATCGAATAATGTGGTTATATATGAAGAGTCACTATAAAAATATCCCAGCGGGGTAACTTTCCGACACGTTGAACGAAGCCGGCTGCCATTAGGGCTGCTGTCTGTCATATTACGATAGCTAATAGTAAAGGTCATGTCCGCAGAGACTCGACCCGGTACCGTACCTGCACTAATGTTATGATAAGAAATATTGGTTATTTGAATGGTTGCAGACGCAAGTGGCGAGACAAGCAGCACGGCAAGAATAAGTCGACGCATAGCGATTCCTGATTAATAAAATAGAATCCTGCGAATTACAGGAATTATATAATGCGAGGATAGGGTGAGGAAGAGGGGCACGATACGAGACTACTCTTGAAAAGTTTTAATCTTTTATAAAGTTTAAAGTATTAATTTAGAATATAAATTCCTCTATATTAATAAGAATTTAACTCAATGGCGATACTAAAGGGAGGGGGTTAGAATAGTTGATTAGAAAATCTCAATAGCCTTATAGCATAAGACTATTGAGATTATGTGCTATTTAAAACGCTGAGCCTTAGCTCTCCATTCTTTATAGCCTGTTATACTGTAATAGGCGCAAAAAGCCGCAGTGGCAAGGCCAAATATGATAAGGAAAATATCCATTTACTGTCCAGCGTTCTGTAGAGATAAGGTAGGATCATAATCTACCTTTAGCCGATTGCATTGGCATATTATGCTTAATAGCAACGCTTCGCGTTCGAATGCTGCTGGATGGGCACTATTTGCCAAAAAATGAGCGGTGGTTAGAAGGGGGGCAATGAGCTGTCTGAAAATCGTTTTTTATTTTAGCAAGGGGGGGAATTTATCACTTCATGTTGATTATTGGTTTAAGAAGCGCACCACCTCATTTCCCCGTGTCGATGGCTATATGTCTTGATGCTGGGGCCGAGATTTTTATCCCAACCCAGGCGTTAAAGCTGCTGGCGTCGATTAATATCTTCGATAATGCCATAGGCAATAGCATGACCGTCAAATTATCATTGTAACCTGCTGCGGCGACGGCGAGTCCGATTTTTACTCTTGGTGCTTTTAGTGCTGCGCCTGCGTGCCCGCACTTCGTTTTTACTTTCCAGGTACAACGATATGGCGAAATAAATACTTATCAAGATTAGTAGGCAGCTTAGCCCGAATAACATCTTATCCATATCCGGCTCGTTGTCATAGTTAAGGAGACGAAATTATAATCGATTACAAAACCTAAAACTAATGAAAAATATTGATTCTATCGCCCACCACAGACCGCCAATTTTAAAGATAAACATAGAATAAACCACATCGATATCGGCCAACCGGCGCGGGTGGCATGGTGTTAAAGTTGCCACCGGCGCTGCGCTCTTAATGACTGCCAGCTAGCAGACAATCAATAAATGAAGTCTTGCCTGAGGAAAACTCTCGGGCAGTGATTTTAAATTGTCATAAAAATCAATTAATTATTCTAATCCTCCCACCGGCTGCTGCTCTGGGCATGACACAGGAATTAGAACCTACATAGTAATAACATCATGAAACAAAATGAATTGGCACTGTCGCGCACCCATATTATTTCTGACCTAATCACCGGTAAACTTATCCCAGGGCCAATCTGGCAGAAGAGAAATTACCGCTTCAAGTTTATGATCCGGACTGCACTCTATTTAGGCCAGACGCGCCAAATGTTGCAACAGCTTGCGCAACGTGTCGATTTTGAATACCTATTGAATGCCCAAATTACCTTACCGACCAAACCCCAACGCCATTATCTGGTATTAGGATTAACTGCGCGACAGCGCGCTGAGGCGATAGTTGCCCATTACCGCTATATTGATACCCTGGCGGATCCGCGGTTGGCCAGGGCGTTTATCGCCACCGAGGAGGTGGCGCTAATGCAGTTAGCGGGAAAGGGGGAAAGCCATTTTACTCTTTCAGCCTCCTGCGCCCACAAAGCGGATCGGGAAGGGGAAACGACGCTGTGGTTGCGTGACGATAGCGATCGGCTGTTGGCCAGCCTGACGTTTAGCATTATGCAGGTCAATAATCAGTGGCGCTTAATGGTGGGAGGGCTTCAGGGACCGAGACGTCAGGTCTCGCATGATGTTATCAAGGACGCAACGCGTAACTGCCACGGAATTTTTCCCAAGAGGCTGCTAATGGAGTTCATTTGGTTGCTGGCGGCTCGCACCTCGATTACTTCACTGTGCGGAGTGAGTAACCATGGCCACGTTTTTCAGGCGTTGCGCTATCGTTTTAGCAAGGGGCGGCAATTTCATGCCAGCTATGACGAGTTCTGGGGATCGCAGGGCGGCGTTAGAGAGAACAAGCGGTTCTGGCTATTACCGGCGATGCCAGAGCGCAAGCTGCTGGAAAATATTCCGAGTAAAAAGCGTGCCGAATATCGCCGCCGTTTCGAATTACTGGATAGCATGGCCGAGCAAATGATTAAAAATGCCTGACATGAAGTTAGCGCGATAGGTAAAGCCTCATTCAATCGGTGTGACTAGGTTATTTACCCTACTCAACCGCTGATGCGGGTGTTATTGAATAGGCTATTGGTGGGTAAGAAAGTTAGCCGGGCAAAATGGCTGTGACTGTTGATAGTCGTCGCGGCGGCCGGAAGTCATTTAGGCTGGGATGAAAATATGCGCCGTCCGAAAACGCAACTGAGGTAAAAATTGTGATGGAGTGTAAGAAACGGATCCTGACGATTATTCCAGCAGTAAAAGGGTGATATCTACACTACGCTTTAATGACTACTCGCATTAATGAGGATCGTAGATGAATCTTTCTCTGAACAATCAGGTCGCTTTGGTTACCGGTGCCAGTTCCGGTCTGGGTTATGCCTGCGCCGAAGCGTTAGCAGCGGCGGGGGCCAGCGTGGTAGTTAATTATAATAGCCACGCCGAGCCTGCCGAGGCGCTGGCAGCAAAGATTATTGCACAGGGTGGTCGGGCTATCGCCGTCGGCGGTGATGTCTCGAAAGAGGCTGACGTGGAAAACCTGTTCGAAAAGACCCTTGCCGAGTTCGGCGCGCTGGATATTTTAGTCGCTAACTCAGGATTGCAGCAGGACTCACCGATAGGCGAGATGACGCTAGAGCAGTGGAACAAGGTGCTCGAGGTCAATCTCACCGGGCAGTTTCTCTGCGCGCGCGCCGCGCTGCGCCAGTTCCGCGCCCAGGGTTCAGGGCGTAACGTGAGTCGCGCTAAGGGGAAAATCATTCATATGAGCTCGGTGCATCAGCTGATCCCGTGGGGCGGACACGTTAACTATGCGGCCTCAAAAGGCGGGGTTGATATGCTGATGCGCAGCATTGCCCAGGAAATTGGCGGCGATAAGATCCGCGTTAACTCGGTGGCGCCGGGTGCGATAGCTACACCGATCAACGCCAGCAGCAGGGCGGGTGACGGCACCGAAAAAATACTCAAGCTGGTTCCCTACGGCCGTATCGGCGAACCCGAGGACGTTGCCAACGCCGTCGTATGGCTGGCGAGCGATCTTTCCGACTACGTTCATGGCACTACGCTATTCGTCGACGGTGGCATGAGCCTCTATCCGGGATTCCAGGATAACGGCTAGGCTTTTTTCTGAGTTGTGATTGTAATGACTGACCCTAAGATTATCATTTAAGTGTCTTTACCGACTGGTTGTGAGACATAACACGGCCGTGATTTATAGCTATTATAGGCTTTCTGAATTTCTAAGTTATCGAGGCTTTCATAAGTTAGAACTTCACTATCTAGCCCATTTAGTCCCTGGATGCCACCGATGATATCTGGCCATTGTTTACGGCTGGATATGTTGACAATAAAGGGCTTAAGATAATGATCAAGGTGTCTTTTAGCGGGGTCGCGAATTTCACAACTAAGTGCCCGCAGATATTCATCTTTGTTAGTTTTTGACCAATCGATGGCAAATTTTGCCCGATACGCAAGCTCCATAAAGACCAGCAAAATTGTTCGACCATTGCCATCTAGAAAGGGGTGAGCAAAAGCGAAAAGACCCAAAACTTCCCCAGGGTTTTCTCTGATGCGTCTTTTATTAGCAGTAAGTCCCAATGCAAAGGTCATCGACCTTTCTATCAGGTCCGGGCGCTCGAAGAGAGTTTTGTCGGGATCAGCAAGTGAACCTTTGAATATGGCAAGGTGGGGCACTATTTTGTTTCTGTCTTGGCCTGCCCAAGGATAGAAGTCATAGAACAGGAGCAGGTGAATTTTTAGGAAGGTCTGGTAATTAATAGGATTTTCTTTTGCAAGACAAATAAGCGCATCTTCGATGCTTAATTCAAATGAAAGATGTTCTGATTCTTTAACTTCCGTGGGGTCTTTTAGCCCGAGTGAATTTTGAAGATAGCCGGCAGTCTCAAAGTCACCAAACGGATCAAAGCTCATACAATGGGCTTTTTCATCGACTTTCTTTTTTCCTGCAGATAGCCTCTCTGGAGTTCCAGTATTTCAGATTTGTTTAAAATACCTTTCCTTTTGAGATTGATCATTAACTGCTCGATGTTATCAAGCACCACTACATCGCCAGACATGCGTGTAATGGAGGAGGCCAAACGACTGATTCCGTCCTGCTCAGCGGTGATATTGTAGGATTCAGCCAACTTTATGACTTTGCTTGAAACACTAATCGGAGCCGTTTTCATCTTCGGAAACCTCTTTATTGACTCAAACTATAGCATGCTGCTGGCTATTTTGTATTCATTTAGCAGTCCAGGACCAATATCTCATAAGGGGGTTATTCCTCCTCCCGCCCACTCATTCCCGGTTTCATCGGCGCGATCACCACGTTAATGCCTTTATCCTTCATGCGCTGGATAATCGGCTGCGGCGTGCCCTGATTGACGATGACTACGTCGAATTCCGACAGATGGGCGAAACTGTGCAAGGCGCGGCGTTCAAACTTGGTGTGGTCGACCAGCAGGATGCGTTTCTCTGAGGAGTCAAACATCGCGCGTTTGGTTTCGACCATTTCCGCTGACTGGTGATAGACCCGATCGTCGATAATGGCCGACATGCTGACAAAAAACATATCCGCCTGCAGATTGCCGATTTCCTTACGCGTCATCTGTCCCATAAAGGCGTTGCACCAGTTATAAAACTGGCCACCCAACCCCATCAGCGTAATGTCACGCATCTCTTTGAGTTCGCTCATCGCGGTCAGTGAATTGGTGATGACCGTTAGCGGCGCTTTCGAAGGCAAGTAGCGGGCCATCTGTAACACGGTGGTGGAGTCGTCAAAAAATATCGCCTGGCCGGGTTCGATATAGCCGGCGGCCACTTCGGCCAGGGCGCATTTCTCCTCTAACTGCCGGGTTGAGCGATACACGTCGCTGGACTCGATCAGGCTGGTGGAGGTGGCCGAGACCACGCCGCGCGATTTTCTCAGCAGCCCACGCTCGACCAGTTCATCGATATCCCGATGGGCGGTCATCAGGCTGATGCTAAAGCGCTCGGTAATATCCTCAATGCGGATAGCCCCTTCGGCCATGACCGCTTCAACAATCAGTTGGCGGCGTGCCAGCTGTCTGGCCTGGCGACTGTCGCTGGGCAGTACTTCGGCCATAAAAACGTCGACAGCATTATTTTGAGGAGCCTGGGCCATAGTGATATCCAAAAGACGAGTTAACGTCACCCCAAACCGCGTGCCGGGCAGGGTGTCCTGTAAAACAGGGCCCATTACAGCGCTGATTTAGCGGTTTGGCAAATCAGCGGAGTAAAAAGCCCTGAAAATACGCAAAGTTAAGCGGCCGATCGGCGGTTATTCAGAAAGTTTAAACGCCGAGGTGTATTTAGCGACGTTGTCCTGGTTAATCAACACGCAGTCAAACAGCTGTTTCTCCTGTGCGGCACCGGTTTTACCGGTTTTCAGGAAGGTATCGGCCTCGTCGATCGCCTTGGCGGCAAATAACGCTACCGGCTGCATCACGGTGTAGGCCAGGGTACCGGCCTTAACCGCGTCAACGGCATCAGGTGAACCGTCGAAGGCGCCGACTTTAACCTGTTTCAGCTTACCGGCCTCTTTAAGCGCGGCGATGGCACCCAGCGCCATCTCGTCGTTACCGCTGATAATCCCTTTAATGTCAGGATGTGCCTGCAGCATGGACTGGGTTTTGTTGTAGCCCTGAGTACGGTCCCAGTTGGCGACCTCTTTTGCCACCTGTTTAAGGTCAGGATACTGTGACAGCACGGTATCGAAACCGTTGGCGCGCGTGGCGGCGTTATTGTCGGACTGTGAACCCAACAGCTCGACGTAATTACCGCTGTCGCCAACCGCCTTCACCCACTCCTGCGCACCCAGCGCGGCACCCTGCGCATTGTTAGAAACCAGCTGTGCCTTGGCCAGACCGCTCTGGTTCAGCTCGGCATTAATCACAAACACCGGAATGCCGGCGGCGATCGCCTTTTTCACCGATCCTATCGATCCGTCGGCGTTGGCCGGGTCAAGAATGATCGCCTTGGATTTGTTGGTGATCGCGGTATCGATCAGCTGGCTTTCGGTGTTGGTATCGCCTTTGTGCGCGCCGACGGTGGCGGAATAGCCGAGTTTTTCAGCCTGTGCCTTGGCGACCTGCCCCTCTGTGTACCAGTAAGGGTTTGAAGGGTCGTTAACAATAATCGTCATCAGGCCCTCTGGCCGCCCACGACGGGCTGGCGAATACGGTCACGGCGGCGATGGCGGCAATCACGAGGTAACGTTTGCTGTTAGGGAACATGTGGCATACTCCGATGTTGTAGGATCGATTGTTGTATGATCGATTGTTGTAGGGTCGATTTTTGTGTTTTTTTATCTATTTTTTAATTAATTACTACTTGCTACGTCTTCCGTATTGCAGCGTATTAAGCAATACGGCCAGTACGATAACGGCACCGGTGAACACGGTTTGCCAGTAGGCGGAGACCCCGATAATCACCAGGCCGTCGGAGAGAAAGCCGATAACAAATGCGCCGAGCAGGGTGCCGCGCACGTTGCCACGCCCGCCGGTCAGGGCCGCACCGCCAATCACTACGGCGGCAATGGCGGTGAGTTCATAGGTGGTGCCGGCGGTGGGACCCGCCGAGGTGAGCTGGGAGGACAACACCAGCCCGGCTATCGCGGCACAGACCCCGGAGAGCACGTAAACGGTGATCTTCACCCGCTTTACCGGTACGCCGGAGAGGTCGGCGGCGCGTTCGTTACCGCCGGAGGCGTACAGCCAGCGGCCAAACGCGCTGCGGCTGAGCAGAAAACCGCAGGCCAGTGCCAGCACGCACAGGGTCAGTACGCCGATGGGTATATTGAAGATGCGATTAAAGCCAAGCCAGTCGAAACCGGTATTACCCAGCGCGGCGTCACCGGATAATTTGTTATAGGTCAGGCCGTTGGTCATCAGCAGGGCGATACCGCGCGCGACATACAGCGAACCCAGCGTGGCGACGAACGCCGGCACGCGAAACACCGCCACCAGCACGCCGTTAATCAGGCCCACTACCGCCCCTAATGCGATAGTCAGGATCACCACGGCCCACACCGGGAAATAGAGGATCACGCCAAAGGCCGATAAGTTAACGCCCTGCATCAGAAAGCCGGCGAACACCCCGGCCAGGCCCAACGTCGAGCCTACTGAAAGGTCTATCCCGCCGTTGAGGATCACCAGCAGCATGCCGATAGCGGGCAGCCCGAAGATGGCGACGTGCGAGGCCATGGTCAAAAAGTTCGCCGAATCGAAGTAGTTCGGCGACAGCATGGAAAACACGACGATAATCAGCAGCAAGGCAAAGAAGGCACGCCCCTCCAGCAGCAGTTTGGCGATACTGAATCCGCGATGGGCAGACTTTTTCTTTGCCTTCTCCGCCGGTGCGGGCGCGGTGCTGAGGGCATGGATTCTATTATTCATAATGTTCGCTTCCCCTTAGGTGTGAAGCCATAGTCTGTGGGTCAGGCAACCAGCGATTCGCCCGAGGCGGCCATGATCTGTTCTTTGGTGGCGTTGGCGTCAAAAATGGCCGAAATATGCCCTTTGCTCATCACTACGATGCGGTGCGCCACGCTCAGGCATTCACCGACCTCGGAGGTGGAGTACAGCACCGCCAGGCCCTTGCTGGCATTCTCGGCCAGCAGCCGAAAGACTTCGGCCTTGGCGCCGATATCAATTCCCCGGCTCGGCTCGTCCAGCAAGATGACTTTAGGATGGGTGGCCAGCATCTTGCCGATCACCACTTTTTGCTGGTTGCCGCCTGACAGCGAGCCAATGGTGGCCTCGCCGCCGGAGGTTTTTACCGTCACGTTGCGAATGGATTCATCGACCAGTCGTTTCTCACGCTTGGGCGACAACACCATCCTTTTTACAAATTCCCCGATGCTGGCAAGTGATAAATTCTCACCGACGCTCATGGTTTGAATCAGCCCGTCTCGCTGGCGGTCTTCAGGCACTAAGGCCAAACCGTGCTCGATTCTTTCGGCGATGCTTAATCCTGATATTTCTTTATTATTTAAGGTAATACTGCCTTTCTCTGCCCGAGCACGCCCGGCGATGCATTCCATCAACTCCGTGCGTCCTGCGCCCATCAGGCCGTAGATGCAAACAATCTCTCCGGCGCGAACCTCCAGCGACAGTTTATCGACCACTTTGATACCGGTCCGCCCCTTTACCGTTAACCCGCTCACCTGCAGCGCGGCTGGCCCAAAATCGTAGCCGCTCGGCGGTGAACCGAGGTCAAAATGGTCGCCCACCATATTGCGAACGATCCACTGCAGGTCGATATCATCGCGTTTGGCATAGGCGGTCATCACGCCGTCGCGTAATACCACGGCGCGATCGGTGATTTCCAGCGCCTCTTCCAGATGATGCGAGATATACACGATCGCCACGCCGCGACCGGTCAGGTCGCGAATGATCTTGAACAGGACCTCAACCTCGGCCGCGCTGAGTGCGGAGGTGGGTTCATCCATAATCAGGATGCGCGATTTCACCGCCAGCGCGCGGGCGATCTCGACGATCTGCTGTTGGCCGAGACGCAGGTCTTCCACCAGGGTCAAGGGGTCAATCTCTTGTTCCAACTCCTCCATTAGCTCGCGGGCGATGCGCTCTTCCTCGGCGAAATTCACCCCGGTCAGCTGATGCAGTTCGCGGCCAACAAAAATGTTGTCGCGCACGTTCATGTTGGGGGAGAGGTTAAGCTCCTGGTGAATGATCGAGATGCCACATTCCCGCGCCTGATTGGTCGAGCTGAAGGTTACCGCTTCGCCGTTAAGAATAATTTGGCCGGAGCTCGGGGTGACCACGCCGGAGAGGATCTTCATCAGCGTGGATTTCCCGGCACCGTTTTCACCAAACAGCGTCGTGACCTGACCGCGGCGAATGTCAAAGTCGACCTCTTTGAGCGCGTGGGTTGATCCATACACCTTGCTGACATTGCGGGCCGAGAGCACGATCTCACCGCCGGTGAGGCTGGCTATAAACTGTTCGGTTTTCATTGGACGACCATCTCTACCGGCGTAATCAGCCAGTTCTTCGGATTAAGCAGGCGGAAAACGCCGGTGACTTTCACCGTTTTCCCACTGAGATGCGCGGTGTCTATCTTGCCCAGTACCGCTTTTTTCATCTCGCGATTAATGCCGGAACCGGCATTTTGATACTCAATCTGGTTCTTGAAGTCGCCAAAATTAATGCTGCCGGTGGCGTCACGAAGGTCGGTGCCGTTAATGGCTGGACCGGTTTGCAGGCGGATTTTGAGGTCGTCCGCCAGTCCGGCGACTTTTACCTGATAAATCCCCGATTGGCCGTCACCGACCACGCCGGTAAACGAAACCGAGAACACCGGCAGCGCGTCGCCAATAGCGTATTTGGCTTTCGCCGCATTGGCGTCGGCGTTGAGCGCCGTGGCGAGCGTGACCACATCCACCGCGCGAGCCTCAACGCTTTTCTGAATCTCTGGAAACGCCTTTGCTCCGTATTTGTCGGGAGCAAAAGCCTGCTCGGCCGCGTCTTGCGCCGAGCCGATTTTGACCACTTTGGTATTTAGGCCGATGGCAACCAGCACCGCCAGCGTAACGGCCAGGCTAATACCCCATCGCTTAACGGATTTGGGGCTGACCTGTTGTGAAAAGGTGGCAAGGGTAGACATAGCATTGACCTCTTGGTAACTGCCTGGTTTACGCTAAATCACACGGTTAGTGTGATTAATATCATAACCAATCCCGTTATAACGGCCTGTCTATGTTATAAGTTGGCCATGAGTTAACATTAAAAATGTTGCTCATCGTATTTCCTGTCAATCCTTTCCAGGACTTTTTTCTCGGTTGGAGATCTGGATCTCATTCCTTGATATCAGGCTATCTAGCGCCCGTCGGTTAATAGACAATAAAGACTTTCCATCCAAAAGTGTTCAATTATGCAGCAGAAATGTGATCGGTAACGCTAACTGAATTGAAATATTTTATTTGATATGAAATTTAATTCATCCTGCGTGTTAGCTTAGTGATATGTATCTTTCGCCCTCTACATCTTGGGAGTAAATCATGGATAACCGCGACATTATTCTCGGCATTGACTCCGGCACATCGGTGGTTAAAGCCGTCGCGTTCGACCTTGAGGGTCAACAGCTGGGCTGTGCCTCGGTGAGAAATAGTTATCAGCGCGGTGAAGACGGATCGGCATTGCAGTCTATGGATCAAACCTGGCGCGACTGCGCGGGCGCGATCCGCAAGCTGGGCGATGACATAGAAGATCTCGCGTCGCGGGTGGTCGCGCTGGCGGTGACCGGGCAGGGTGACGGCACCTGGCTGGTGGGAAAAGATAATCGTCCGGTGGGTGACGCGTGGATCTGGCTCGACGCCCGCGCCGCCGAGACGGTGAAACAGCTCGAAAAATCCGAACTCTCTCAGCAGCGTTTTAGTGCGACCGGCACGGGGCTTAACACCTGTCAGCAGGGGGCGCAGTTAGCGTATATGAAGCAGCACCATCGCCAGCAGCTCGACCGCGCGGAGTCGGCGATGCACTGCAAAGACTGGCTGTACCTTAATCTCACCGGCGTGCGCGCCACCGATCCCTCCGAAGCGAGCTTTACCTTTGGAAATTTTCGCCATCGTGGATACGAGCCGCTGGTGCTCGAAGCGCTGGGGCTGGGCGATCGACGCTATTTGCTGCCGGACATCGTCGACGGCTCGCAGATAACCCATCCATTGACGCCTGAGGCGGCCGAGGCCGTTGGCCTGTTGGCGGGAACGCCGGTGTGTCTGGGCTATGTCGATATGGTGATGACCGGCCTTGGGGCGGGAGTGCATACCGGCGATGGCAGCAACACCGCCTGCTCGATACTCGGCTCCACCGGCGTCCACATGCGCTCGGTGTCGGCGGCGGAGGTAGTCCTTAACGCCGAGCAGACCGGCTATGTGATCGCTCTGCCGATTGCCGATCGGGTGACGCAGATGCAGACCAACATGGCCGCCGCGCTGAATCTCGACTGGCTGCTCAATATGACCCTGACGCTTATCGACGAGTTTGGCGGCACCGCAGATCACCCGACGCTGGTCAAGCATATCGACCAGTGGTTGGGTAAAACCCACGCCGACGGGCTGCTTTATCATCCTTATATCTCGCTGGCCGGCGAGCGCGGTCCGTTTGTTAACGCCGATGCCCGCGCCAGCTTTATCGGCCTGCGCTACAGCCACGGCTATGCGGATTTGCTTCGTGCAGTCATTGAAGGGATTGGCATGGCGGCGCGCGACTGCTATCGGGCAATGTCGGAGGTGATGCCGCACGAGCTGCGCTTGTCGGGCGGCGCGGTGCGTTCGGCCAAGGTGCGGCAGATTTTATCCGCCTGCGTCGGTGCTCCGGTGCGGGTCAGCGTGCGCGATGAGGCCGGCGCGGCCGGGGCAGCGATGATGGCCGCGGTCGCTATCGGCGCTTACCCCACTATGGACAGCTGCATCGCCACCTGGGTAACGCCGCTGCTCGGGGCGGTGGAAGCGCCGCCGCTGGCGTTAGTCGATCATTACAGTCGGTTGTATGACACCTATCAGCAAACTCGGCAGCTCTTGCCGCCGGTATGGTCCGAATTGCAGTCTATCAATCAGGCGGCCCAGCGTCGCGCCTGCGGGGAGTAACCGATGAGCGATATTGAACATTACGACGTGGTAGTGATTGGTGGCGGAATTAACGGTGCCGGTATTGCCCGTGATGCGGCGGGGCGCGGGCTCTCGGTGCTGATGTGCGAAAAGGACGATCTGGCGCAGGGCACCTCTTCGCGCTCCGGCAAGCTGGTGCACGGTGGCCTGCGTTATCTGGAGTACTACGAGTTTCGACTGGTGCGCGAGGCGCTGATCGAGCGTGAGGTGCTGCTCAACTCCGCCTGCCATATTATCTGGCCGATGCGCTTTGTGTTGCCGCACAGCCCGCAGGACCGACCGGCGTGGCTGGTCAGGTTTGGGCTGTTCCTCTATGACCATCTCGGGGGGCGCAAGAAACTTCCCGCCACCCGCACGCTGGATCTGCATCGCAGTCCTGAAGGCGCACCGCTGCTCGACAGCTTTCATCGCGGTTTCGAGTACTCCGACTGCTGGGTCGACGATGCGCGGCTGGTGACGCTGAATGCGCTTGGTGCCAAAGAGAAGGGCGCGACAATCTTGACCCGCACCGCCTGCGCGTTCGCCAAACGCGGTCAGGACCGGTGGGAGGTGGCGCTGCGTGATGAAAAAAGCGGTGAGATGCGCACGGTGTTTGCCAGGGTGCTGATAAACGCCGCCGGTCCGTGGGTGCTGGATATCGTCAAGCAGGTCACTCACACCACCAGCGCGCGCAACGTGCGTCTGGTGAAGGGCTCGCACATTATCGTGCCGAAATTCTGGGAAGGGCAGCAGGCATATCTGGTGCAGAATCACGACAAGCGAGTGATCTTCATCAACCCTTATGAGGGTGACAAGGCGCTAATCGGCACTACCGATATTCCCTATCAGGGGCGCGCCGAGGAGGTTGAGGCCGATGAGAGTGAAATTCAATATCTGATGGACGCGGTAAACCGTTACTTCAAGGTCAAGCTGCGCCGCGACGACGTGATCCGCCATTTCTCCGGCGTGCGGCCGTTATTTGACGACGGCAAGGGCAATCCTTCCGCGGTGACCCGCGACTATGTGTTCGATCTCGATACTCAGGGCGGTGCGCCGCTGCTGCACGTATTCGGCGGCAAGATAACCACCTTCCGTAAGCTGGCCGAACATGCGTTGCAAAAAGTGGCGCCTTATCTGCCCAACATTGGACCGGACTGGACTCGGGACAGCGTGTTACCGGGGGGGGAAATCGACAATGCCGACTTCGAGACTTTTAGCCAAAAACTCAAGAATGATTACCCGTGGTTGCCGCAGCCGCTGCGTCAACACTACGGCCGTCTGTACGGCGCGCGCACCGGCAATCTGATTGGCAGTGCCGTTTCGCTGGCGGATCTGGGTCAACACTTTGGCGGCACTCTGTATGAGGCCGAGGCGCGTTATCTGGTTAACTGCGAATGGGCGCAGCGCGCGGAAGATATCCTGCTGCGCCGCACCAAGCACGGTTTGCATCTGACCCGCGAGCAGGCTCGGGTCTTTGAGCAGTGGTTTGAGCAAAACCTGGTTTCGCATCCGCCGATTATTTTGCAGGCTAGCGCAGGCTAGGCAGGAGGCAACATGGCACTGACTCTGTCGTTAAATACTAATCCGCTGGTGAACCGTTTCGCCGAACCGGAGGATTTGATCCACACCGTGGCGCGCGATATTCGTATTCGTGATTTGCAGCTCACTCACGAGTTTATCAACCCATCGTGGCCCGCCTCCACGGTGCGCAGCCTGACTCGGCGGATGAAATCGGCGATGAACGATACCGGTGTCAGGGTGACATCGGGCATGACCGGGCCTTATGGGCGACTTAATCATTTCGGTCACCCCGATGCCAACGTGCGCCGTTATTACATTGATTGGTTTAAAACGTTCGCGGATATTATCGCCGATCTGGGCGGAAAGTCGCTGGGTTCGCAATTTGCTATCTTTACTTATCAAGATTTTGACTATACCGAGCGGCGTGAAGCACTGCAAAATACCGCCCTTGATTGCTGGCGCGAAGTCGCGGAACACGCTGCCTCTGCGGGACTGACGTTCCTGTTTTGGGAGCCAATGAGCGTGGGGCGCGAGTTTGGTGAAACTATTCAGGCCAGCATGATGTTGCAAAAGTGGCTAACCGACGCCGGCCTACCGATCCCGATGTGGATGATGGCGGATATCGATCACGGTGACATAACTTCTGAAAATCCAGGAGATTACGATCCTTACACCTGGGCCGAAGCGGTGCCGCGCTACTCGCCGATTATCCATATAAAGCAAAGTATGGCAGATAAAGGTGGTCATCGACCCTTCACTGCGCAGTATAATGTCAATGGCCGCATCCAACCCGAGGCGTTACTCGAGGCGTTTGCCCGCGGAGGCGCGCGAGACAACGAAATCTGTCTCGAGCTAAGTTTCAAAGAGCGTGAGCCTAACGACCGACAAGTGGTCGCGGAGATTGCCGAAAGTGTGGCATTCTGGGCAGCGCACATTGATACCGGCAGCAGGCATTTATTGCCATAACGGCGTTGTATCGTGGATGATAAGGGCGATCCCCTTGATTATAATGATGATATCATCGAACCTTTACTGGAGTTTTTATGACCGCCCCTATTAAGATTGCCTATATTAAAGCTAACTGGCATGCCGATATTGTTAACCAGACGCTGGTAGGTTTTAAGCAATACCTAGAGAGCAATCAGCAGGCGTATGAGCTTGAAGTTTATGACGTTCCTGGCGCGTTTGAGATGCCTTTGCTGGCCAAGCGCCTGGCGAAGCGTGGCAACGTTGACGCCATTGTCTGTGCGGCATTGGTCGTCGACGGCGGTATTTACCGTCACGAGTTTGTTGCGCAGGCGGTAGTTAGCGGCCTGATGCAGGTTCAGCTTGAAACCGACGTGCCGGTATTCTCCGTTTCTCTGACCCCGCACAACTTCCAGCCTGAAAAAGAGTTCACCGAATTCTACACTCAGCACTTCATCAAGAAAGGCGCAGAAGCGGCCAGAGCGGTAACGGCAGTTCACGCAATCAAATGACAGGCGGGTTGTCGAGGTAATCCATGAAACATTCTTCCTCGCAGGCGGACGCAGACGAATCCCTGGCATTACGGGCCGCATGGCTGCACTACGTGGGAGGATTAACTCAGGCCGATGTAGCAAAACGCCTAGGTTTACCTTCGTTAAAAACTCACCGGATGATTGCCAGAGTGGTGGCCGACGGCGCGGTAAAAGTGACGATTGATGGCGATATTGTCGAATGTGTTGAGCTCGAAAATCGCCTGAGAGAGCATTTTGGTCTGAACTTTTGCCGGGTCGCGCCCGATCTCGCCGAAAGCGCTTTGCCGGTTCGAGCATTAGGCATGGCGGGTGCGGATTATCTGCGCGGCCTGCTGGCCTCCAACGCGTTGACCACACTCGGCGTTGGCCACGGTCGTACCCTCTCCTCAGTGGTTCATCAACTGCCGCGGCTCGATGCGCACAGCCTGCGTTTCGTCTCGCTGCTCGGCTGCCTGACCCGCAACTACGCCCTCAACCCACATGACGTTATGCATCGTATCGCCGAGAAAACCGGTGCTCATGCCTACATTATGCCGGTGCCTTTTTTTGCCAATACCGTCGAAGATAAAGAGGTGCTGTTAGCACAGCGCGGGGTCAAGGAAGTGTTCACCCTGGCAGAGAGCGCCGAGATCAAACTGGTGGGCATTGGCACCGTTGAAGCCGCCGCCCAACTGGTGGAGGCCGGCATGGTCGAAGAAGACGAAATGCGCGCTATCTCAGCCTCCGGCGGCGTCGGTGAGCTGATCGGCCATTTCTTCGACCGAAACGGGCGCATGATTAATACCCAGCTTACCGCAAGAACGTTGGCGGTGAGCCTGGACGCCAACCGCGGCGATAAAATCGTGGCGATTGCCGGCGGTGAAAACAAAGTCGAGGCCATTCGCGCGGTGTTGGCCAGCGGATTACTGCACGGGCTGATCACCGACGAAAACACCGCCAACGCACTGATCGCCAGCGAGTCATAGCCTCACAGCAGTGTAAGACGTGATCCAGCGGTCTATCGGCAATCTCGGTATCGGCGGCAGTAAAAAGAGTGTGATCTGCATCACACTTCATCGGTGAGACTTATCTAACTCTAATTATGGATAGCTAATTCCTATTAGCCGAGCCGTTATTTCTTGGCGGGCCGGTTTGCTATTAGAAAATATTGTCAGCACGATGAAGTTAAATAAGGGTTAACAGAATTGGGTTAAATAGCCGAGATCGTTGAGCAACCCACCGTTTGTAAAGAATGGCTCAGTGAAACTATGTCCAATTATTGCCCGTTAAAGGGCGTGAGCGTTTACATCAATAGGTCATTTTGGGCGCAGAATATCCGCGTAAAGCCTCAGGGTAAATCAGTGTTTAAAATATTCTGGCCAGCGGTTAGCTTATAATGAACCTTTTGGTTCGAAATTTATTGGCGCCAGGCGCATTCGATTGCTAAGTTTTAATTTAATGTTATTAAAGGTTATTTTTATTAATTCCAGTCGATATAGTTTTAAAATTAGGCCCCCCATCTGCAAGGATTATTTAAAAGTCGGAGTGGACTGGTTCTTAATGTAACCGATTACACTTGAGGGTTTATACATAATAGATACTTCCACATAACCTTAAAAATCAGCGCTATTAACCCTGCGTGCTATATTTTTTAAAACCACGCGATTCTGTAAAGTTCTGTATATACTATCCGTTAGATAAAATTTATATTATGCGTCGACGAAACACGCCTCTGGGGATTACGACTCTTATCTGACTTATTAATAGCAGGCAAGGCAATCGTAAGCAGGCTTAACTGACAAATCGAAATCTTTCCGTGAATAATAAAACTTCATTTTCAACTCTGGTGCTGCTGTCGGTTTTTTCGCCGCTCACGGCAGGCTATGCGCAAGCGTCCGCAACGCCTGAAAGCCCGATTGCGAAAGACAGTGATGCATTGACCAAAGACAAGAAAACCCTAACTAAAAGCGGTGCAGTCAACGCCGACACCTCCCAGAGCAATACTTTATTGATCGTGCCACAGCAGCGTGAGAGTGGCCTGTCCGAGCTCGATACGCCCGCCGCCGTGAGCGTGGTCAACGGCGACGATATTCGCAATAGCCGGGCGCAGGTGAATCTTTCCGAAAGCCTGCTCGGCGTACCGGGTTTACAGGTACAGAATCGTCAAAATTATTCGCAGGACCTGCAGCTATCGGTACGCGGTTTTGGCGCTAATTCGACCTATGGCGTCAGCGGCGTGCGCATCTATGTTGACGGCATTCCGGCCACCATGCCCGACGGCCAGGGCCAGACCTCTAATATCGATCTGGCATCGGTAGATAAAATTGAAGTACTACGTGGGCCTTTCTCGGCGCTGTACGGCAACGCCTCGGGCGGCGTGGTCAACGTCGAAACCAAGTCCGGTAGCCAACCGACCACGCTGACCGCCGGAACCTATTTCGGCAGCTACGGATCGTTTCGTAACAGCGTCAGCGCCTCAGGTGCCACCGGCGACGGCACTCACGCCGGTGACGTTAACTACACTATTTCCGCCTCGCGCTTCACCACTCGCGGCTTTCGCGACGACAGCGCGGCGCGTAAAAATCTGGGCAACGGCAAGCTTGGCGTGCGCATAGACGACAAAAGTACCCTGACGCTGATGTTTAACAGCGTCTCGGTGGACGCTAACGATCCGGGCGGTTTGACCCAGTCGGAATGGAAGGCCAACCCCACGCAGTCACCGCGTGCCGACCAGTACAACACCCGTAAGTCTATCGATCAGACTCAGGTCGGTTTGCGCTATCAGCGCGAGATGAGCGATCACGACGAGCTGACCATCATGACCTACAAGGGTGAGCGTCACACCACCCAGTATCAGTCGATCCCGAAAAGCGTACAGGCCAATCCGGCTTATCCGGGCGGTGTGATCGAGCTAGATCGTCAGTATCAGGGAATCGATACCCGCTGGAAGCACGACGACCAGTGGGGCAGCGTACCGTTTAGCATCATCGGCGGGCTGGACTATGAAACCATGACCGAACGCCGCCACGGCTATGAAAACTTTATAGTCGCTGACGGCGTTACCGATTACGGCGTCAAGGGCAATGAGCGGCGCAATGAAAGGAACAAGATGTGGAATCTTGATCCCTATCTGCAAACCACCTGGCACCTGACCGATCGCTGGACGCTGAACGCCGGTGTGCGCTACAGCACCGTGAGTTTTGACTCAAAAGACTATTACATCACCGCCGGTAACGGCGATGACAGCGGCAGCAAGCGTTACCACAAAGCGCTGCCGATGGCCTCGTTAAGCTACGCGCTGACGCCGGCCTGGAACGTCTACGCCTCGGCGGGGCGCGGCTTTGAAACGCCGACCATTAACCAGCTGTCGTATCGCCCAGACGGCAGCAGCGGCCTGAACATCAATCTAAAACCCTCGACCAGTAACACCGTCGAGATTGGCAGCAAAACCCGCATCGGCTATGGCCTATTAACGGCGGCGCTGTTCCAGACCGATACCAGCAACGATCTGGCGGTAGCGACCAGCGGCAGCGGCCGCACCAGCTATACCAACGTCGGCAATACCCGTCGTCGCGGTCTGGAGCTGTCGTTCGACCAGCAATTCGCCACCGACTGGCGTCTGCACATGAACTGGACGCTGCTGGATGCAACCTATCGCGACAACGTGACTACCGCCGTGAGTTCGATACCGGCCGGTAATAAAATGCCCGGCATTGCGCGCAATTCGGCCTATGCGTCATTGGGCTGGGAGCCAGAAGAGGGGTTCCACGCGGGCGCAGAAATCCGTTATATGAGCGATATTCAGGCTAACGATGCCAATACCGCCCAGGCTCCGGCCTACACCATTACCAGTCTCAATGCGGGTTATCGTCTGGATTGGCGCAGCAACTGGTCACTCGATCTATTCACCCGTGTCGATAACCTGTTTGACCGCCACTATGTTGGCTCGGTTATCGTCAATGAGACCAACGGCCGGTATTACGAACCGGCACCCGGAAGAAACTGGGGCGGCGGCGCTACGCTTACCTATACTTTCGAATAATCGCTTTAAAAACGTACATGGGCTCCCGCCAGGGAACAGGACAGGGCCGTTAAAGAACCTAGAGCAAGCCGCTCTCAGTATCGATTTAACCGGATACTGAGAGGGCTTGTCCGAGGAAGGACATTCCGGGTCAAGCCGAATGTTTTAAAGATCTCCTCTTACGGCGAGATCGAAGACAATGAAAATCTTGTAAGGTTAAAAATATGCAAACTAAAGCTCCGTTATCGCGCATAGTCGTCATAATTACCGCTTTGTTCGCCGCGTTAAGCGGATTATATTTATTGGTCGGCGGAATATGGCTGACGGCAATAGGGGGCTCCCTCTATTACATCATCGCCGGTGTTATTTATCTGGCGACGGCATGGTTGCTTTTACGCCGCCGTGCTTCTGTTTTGCTGCTTTATGCCGTGTTCCTTTTTGCGACCACCATTTGGGGTCTCTGGGAAGTGGGTTCCGACTTCTGGGCACTGACGCCGCGTTTAGACGTGACGTTCTTCCTGGGCCTGTGGATCCTGCTGCCAATCGTTTATAACTACATGAGCAACAAGAACGGCTTCGCACGCGCTGCGCTGGCGACCTCTCTGGTGTTCACCGTAGTGGTACTGGTTTATTCAGTATTCAACGATCCTCAGGAAATCAACGGGACAATCCCTGCTGCCGACACCGCTGTACAGTCAACTCCAGGCGTTGCCGACGCTGACTGGCCTGCCTACGGTCGTACTCAGGGCGGGACTCGTTACTCTCCACTGAGCCAGATCAACGACAAAAACGTTGGCCAGCTGAAAGAAGCCTGGACCTTCCAGACCGGTGATGTGAAAACAGCACACGATCCGGGCGAGTTCACCGACGAAGTTACGCCGATCAAAATCCGCGATACCCTTTACCTGTGTACTCCACACCAGAAGCTGTTTGCTCTGGACGCGGCGACCGGTAAAGAGAAGTGGACTTTCGATCCACAGTTGAAAACCGACCCAACCTTCCAGCACGTGACCTGTCGTGGCGTTTCTTACTACGAAGATCCTGCGGTTGCTGAAGGCAACGCGACTAACGGTGCCGCGCCGGCAATCTGTTCTCGCCGCGTGCTGCTGCCAGTGAATGACGGCCGTATGTTTGCGCTGGACGCAGAGACGGGTGCTCGCTGTGCCGATTTCGGTAACAACGGTGAACTGAATCTGCAGAGCAACATGCCTTACTCTTCTGCGGGCCGTTACGAGCCAACTTCACCGCCAATCGTCACCAAAAGCGTGATCATTGTTGCCGGTGCGGTGACCGATAACTACTCGACTAAAGAGCCTTCAGGCGTTATTCGTGGTTTCGACGTTCATACCGGTAAACTGCTGTGGGCATTCGATCCAGGCGCTGCTGATCCGAACAAGATCCCAGGTCCAGGCGAAAACTACACCCCTAACTCACCAAACTCTTGGGCTCCTGCGTCTTACGATCCTAAGCTTGACCTGGTTTATCTGCCAATCGGCGTGGAAACTCCGGATATCTGGGGCGGCAACCGTACTCCAGACATGGAGCGTTATGCGAGCAGCCTGCTGGCGCTGAATGCTTCAACCGGTAAACTGGCCTGGGTTTACCAGACCGTGCATCATGACCTTTGGGACATGGACGTACCGGCTCAGCCTACCCTGGCAGACATCACCGACAAGAGCGGCAACAAGGTTCCGGTTATCTACGTTCCAACCAAAACCGGTAACATTTTTGTTCTCGACCGTCGTGACGGCAAGCTGGTTGTTCCAGCTCCGGAAAAACCGGTTCCACAGGGCGCAGCGAAGGGTGACCGCACGTCTCCGACTCAGCCGTTCTCTGACCTGACTTTCCGTCCATCAGCCAAGCTGACCGGTAAAGACATGTGGGGCGCAACCATCTACGACCAGCTGATGTGTCGTGTGATGTTCCACCGCCTGCGCTACGAGGGGACGTTCACGCCTCCTTCCGAGCAGGGTACGCTGGTATTCCCGGGTAACCTGGGGATGTTCGAATGGGGCGGTATCTCTGTTGATACCGATCGTCAGCTGGCTATCGCTAACCCGATCGCGCTGCCGTTCACCTCTAAACTGATCCCACGTGGACCGGGTAACCCAATCGAGCCACCGGCAGGTTCTACCGGCGGTAGCGGCACTGAGTCTGGTATTCAGACCCAGTACGGCGTGCCATACGGCGTTGAGCTGAATGCGTTCCTGTCTCCGTTGGGCTTCCCTTGTAAGCAGCCATCTTGGGGCTACATCTCGGGTGTTGATCTGAAAACTAACGATATCGTTTGGAAAAAACGTATCGGTACCGTTCGTGACAGCTCACCTGTGCCGTTGCCGTTCAAAATGGGTATGCCAATGCTGGGTGCGCCTACCTCAACCGCGGGTAACGTATTCTTCATCGCAGCCACCGCGGACAACTACCTGCGCGCGTTCAACATGAGCAACGGCGACCAACTGTGGCAGGCTCGTCTGCCAGCGGGCGGTCAGGCTACACCGATGACTTATGAAGTGAACGGCAAGCAGTACGTGGTTATTGCCGCAGGCGGTCATGGTTCATTCGGCACCAAGCTGGGTGACTACATCATTGCCTACGCGCTGCCAGATGATGCTAAAAAATAAGTGAGTAACCGCGGCTTCGGCTAAGGTTAAGTGACTCAGGGGCCGCGGTTAATTCAGCGGCCCTTTTTTTATGTTTTAAATTTTTGTCGATAGCCGTCTACAGTTAAGTGACTCCTAACCGACTCACAAACGGCGAAAAATGAACCTATTGCACCCACTCAAGCATTACTATCAAACTCGCCCAAGGCTGCTGGTGGCTTTTACCCTGGCGCTGGTCAGCTTCTTTGTTTTTCCGGCTAACCAACCACTGCTGCAACGGCTGTTGCTGAGTTGGAACGTGCTGGCATGGCTGTATCTGCTGTTTCTCTGGTGGATGATGCTGAGGACGCCGGCCAAGGGGATCGTCGATATTGCCCGTCGGCAGGATGAAAGCGCGGCTACGGTGCTGGCGCTGGTCTGTATCACCTGTCTGGTGAGCATTTTAGCTATTCTGTTTGAATTAGGTGCGGTAAAGCATCTCAACGGATCGGCTAAGGTGCTGCATATTATCCTGACCGCCGCTACGCTGGTGGTATCCTGGCTGTTGCTGCCCACGGCTTTCACCATGCACTATGCCCACAAGTATTATCTGCACAGCGACGGCGACGACAAAGTGCTGCTTTTTCCCGATAAAATCGCGCTGCCCGGCTACTGGGACTTCGCCTATTACTCCTTCACTATTGCGGTTGCCGCGCAGACTGCCGACGTTGGCACCGGTAATTCTGGCGTCAGGAAAATAACTCTGCTGCAGGCGGTGTTGTCGTTTATTTTTAATCTGGCGATACTCGGGCTGTCGATTAACGTCGGTGCCGGGCTGATGAGTTAGGCACACGACAAGTTTTGACACCAATGGGCGAAGCTACGGCTGCTAAAAGCGACTATGATAAAATGCTAAGCTATAAATAAGGCGCTGCCTGGGTAAGGCATTGAATCAAAGAGCCTTACCGCCACAGCGATCGCCGCTAAATTAATGTAAATTTTTTCATCAGATTACGTTTATCCGCTAAAAACACGCAGGAGCAGGTTTTATGTCAACGGGTCATGTTACGTCATCAGGTTCAAAGGACTACCAGCAAACCGCCGACGATTTTATCTGGCTTGAAGAGATAAAGGGCGAAACGGCGGTGGATTGGGCAATTCAGCAGAGTCAGCAAACCCACCGCGAATTTGCCGAAAGCGATCGTTTTGAAACGCTGCGCAATGACGTTTTCGAGTGCCTGAATGCCTCGACGCAGATCCCCATGGTCAACAAATGCGGCAACTATTTCTATAACTTTTGGCAGGATGAAAAAAATCCGCGCGGCCTGCTGCGTCGCACCAGTTTTGCCTCTTATCGAACCGAGACGCCGGTGTGGGAAACGGTGCTCGATATTGATGCGTTGGGCGCGGCGGAGGGCACCGATTGGGTCTATCACGGCATGCAGACTCTGGCGCCTGCGTACCAGCGTGGGCTGTTGCATCTGTCACCCGACGGCGGCGACGCCTCGGCTATCCGCGAATTCGATTTAACTACCCTGAGCTTTGTTGAGGACGGTTTTAATTTGCCGTCTGCGAAGAGCCGCCTGTCGTGGATTGACCACGACCGCCTGTTTATCGCTACCGATTTCGGCCCGGGTTCAATGACTACTTCCGGCTATCCGCGTATCGCCAAGATTTGGCAGCGCGGCACGCCGTTTGAGAGCGCAGAAACGCAGTTTAGCGCCGAGCCAACCGATATGTCGGTGATCATCGTTCACGACGACACGCCGGGCTATGAGCGTAATTTCGTTGGCAGAACCCTTGATTTCTATCACCGAGAGGTGTTCCTGCTCGACGAAAGCCAGCAGGAGCAGGAGAAAAGGCTGCGGCCGCTGGCTATTCCACAGGATGCCAGGTTCAGCACCTGGAAGCAGTGGCTGCTGTTGCTGCTGTCATCGGAATGGACCGTCGGCGAGCAAACCTATCCCTCCGGCACGCTGCTGGTCACCGATTTTGACCGTTTTATGGGCGGTGAACGCCAGTTTAAAACGCTGTTTACGCCGGGCGCCACAACCTCGTTGTCGAATTTCTCGACGACCCGTGATTATCTGATCCTCAGCATCATGGATAACGTGGTCAATCGCCTCGAAGTGCTGAAATCCGAAGCCGGGCTATGGAGCCGTCAGGGACTGGGAGACGCCCCGGAGCTGAGCAAGATTAGCGCTACGGGCATCGACGAAGAGACCAACGAATTCTTCATGACGGTGACCGGTTTCCTGCAACCCACTACGCTGTATTACGGCGTGCTGGGTGAGGAAGACGGCCAGGCGGCGGAGATTATCAAGCAGGCGCCGAGCTATTTCGACGCCTCCAGGTATCAGGTGGCACAGCATTTTGTCGCCTCTGACGACGGCACGCAGGTCCCGTATTTTATTATCTCGGCCAAAGATATTGTGCTGGACGGCAGCAATCCGACGCTGCTGTACGGCTATGGCGGTTTTCAGGTCTCGCTCGAGCCTTACTATCTCGGCGTCAGCGGCCCGGCCTGGCTGGAGCGCGGTGGCGTGTTTGTGATTGCCAATATTCGCGGCGGCGGCGAGTTTGGACCGCGCTGGCATCAGGCGGCGTTGAAAGAGAAGCGCCTGCGCGCCTACGAGGATTTCTCGTCGGTGGCCAAAGATTTGATCGCCCGTAAAGTCACCTCTCCGGCGCACCTTGCCGCACAGGGTGGCAGCAACGGCGGGCTGCTGGTGGGCAATATGTTGACCCTTTATCCCGAACTGTTTGGCGCTATCATCTGTGAAGTGCCGCTGCTGGACATGCAGCGCTATACGCAAATCTCCGCCGGTGCTTCGTGGATAGCCGAGTACGGTGACCCGCAGAAGCCCGAAGAGTGGCAATTTATCAAAGAGTTTTCCCCGTATCAGAATATCGATCCATTAAAAATGTATCCTCCGGTGTTGTTCACCACCGCCACCAGCGATGACCGCGTTGGGCCGGGACACGCCAGAAAAATGGCGGCTAAAATGCAGCAGTCGGGGATTGAAAACGTCTATTTTTATGAGAATACCGAGGGCGGACACAGCGCCGCGGCGGATAAGGCGCAAAATGCTTTTAAGCGCGCGTTGGTCAGCGAGTTTTTATGGCGTTATCTAGAAGAGCGCTAATGTTAACCGCTCTTATCAAGCCTCCTAACGTTAATCTGCCCGCTGCGCCTCGCAGCGGGTCAGTTCATTAAGGCTGAGTTTGTAGCCTCGCCCAGCGCTAACGCCTCAATTTCGTCACCTATGATTAACAGTTGGACATAGTTAAGCTATTTTCTATGGCCTAAAGTCATTGCCCAGCGCGACGTTAAATGGTTATTATTTACTTATCTATGATAATGGTTATCAGAATCATTTCTATTTATAAGTCCACAGCCTGGGATCCTTTATTTTGAACACAATCCTGCTTAACAACGCCACGCGCGCATTGGCCGCTGCTGGCCTGATGGCGGCCTCGTTCGCCTCTTTTGCCACCACTTATCCGCTGACCGTAACCGATCTCTCGGGCCAGAAAATCACTATCGACAAAGAGCCTCAGCGAGTGATCGTACAGGATGGTCGCGATATGCTGTCATTGGCGCTGCTGGATAAAAGCGATCCGTTCAAGCGTGTGGTGGCATGGAATAACCTGCTGAAGACCACCGATGCCGGAACCTGGAACCTGCTTAAAGGCAAATGGCCAGAGGCGAGCAAAATTCTTGATATGGGCTTTAGCGATCAGGGGCAGGTCGATTTGGAAACGGTGATTGCTAAGCATCCCGATCTGATGATTGCCCAGCTGCGGGCCAAAAAATCGCTGCAACAGGGTGGAGTCATCGACAAGCTGAATGCCTTGCACATCCCGATCGTGTTCGTCGATTACGATATCGATCCTGCAAAAGACACCGCGCCAAGCATCGATCTGCTGGGCAAGGTGTTAAACCAGGAGAAAAATGCCTCGGCCTATACCGCCTTCTACCGGGCGCATTATCAACAGATCCAGAATAGGATTGCCACCATCAAGGATCGACCAAACGTGTTTATCGAACCGTTGGCGGGCCGTTCCGACTCATGCTGCTTCACGCACGGTGAAACCGGCTGGGGCAAGCTGATTGAAGCGGTGGGGGCCAAGAATATTGGTTCTGCTCTGCTGCCGGGCGCGACCGGTGAAGTGGCGCTGGAAAAAGTCATCAGCATGAAGCCCGACGTTTACATCTTTACCGGCTCTATCCATCCGGGCAAAGGCCAGACCACCATGATGCCGTTCGGCTATGCGGCCAATCAGGCAGAAGTCGATCAGGAAGCCAAGACGCTGACCTCGCGTACCGGCGTGGCCCAGGTTCCTGCAATAATGGATCAACGAGTTTACGCGGTTTATCACCAGTTCTACAACCATCCTTACAACATCGTTGGGATGGAATATCTGGCGAAATTTATTTATCCGCAGCAGTTCAAGGATCTGGATCCGTCGAAAACCTATCACCAAATTGTGCGTAATTTCACCCAGTTGCCGGATCAGAATTTCATCTTTAGCTGGCAGCCGAAGAAATAGCCGTACACATCTTTACGCCGATCACATTTGTTGACACTCAGTTAATTCATAGATGAAACTATTTGTATTAGTGTGAGTGTCAGCTTGGCCATGCTTTCGCATGGCCAGTAATAAACAGTGATAAGGTGATTCTATGCAATCCGAAGAACAGCGTTTGATCGAAGGTTTATTCAGCCGTTTACAACAGGCAGAATCCAGTACCGCACCGCGTGACGTTGAGGCAGAGCGCCTCATCCAATCCTACGTCAGCAAGCAGCCTTCCGCGCCTTATTACATGGCTCAGGCCATGATCATTCAAGAAGCCGCGTTGAAGCGTCTGAACGCTCAGGTGCAGGAACTGCAACAGCAGATTACCCAACTGCAAAGCCAGGCACAAAACGCCAAGCCACAAAGCACCGGTTTCCTTGCCGGCCTGTTCGGTGGCGGCGCAAGCCAGCCGCAAAACAGCCAGCCTTCCTCCGGCAGCGCACCCATCCCAGGCACGCAGAACGGCGGATGGGGCAACAACCCTGCGCCTTCACAGCCTGCTTACCAGCAACAGCCTCCTGCTTATCAGCAGCAGGCTCCAGCCGCGCCTATTGGTTCCGGTTTTTTAGGTGGCGCGTTGAAAACGGCCGCGGGCGTGGCGGGCGGTGTGGTGTTGGCTGATATGCTCACCGGCATGTTCCATCACAGCCAGCCTTCCGAAATCGTCAATATTGTTGAAGACAACACGGTGAATAACACCACTGAGAATTTTAACCCAGCCAGCGATCCGCTGCTGAGCGGCGATAACTCTTGGGATAACCCGGCGTTTAAAGACAACGACAACAGCAATGACAATACCTATTCAGGTTTCCTGAATGATTCTGACGACAGCTTCTTCGGCGGCAATAACGACGACGATGACGATTCATTTTTCTAAATGAATCACTAACGCACCACCCTTAGCGTGGTAGACGATTTCCGCGGGTAAAAAGGCGAGTGAGAGATTTATCGTCATTTAGCCGCAGATTTCTGGACAAAACTGGGATCTATTGCTGTACTCGTTAAGACACACTTTTTGTGTTTTACATTCACGTTAAGGTAATTAGATGGCAACGATCAAAGGTAGCGTTAAGTGGTTCAATGAATCCAAAGGGTTCGGTTTCATTACTCCTGAAGATGGCAGCAAAGACGTTTTTGTGCATTTCTCTGCCATTACAAGTAACGGTTTCAAGACTCTTGCTGAAGGCCAACGCGTTGAGTTCGAAATCACCAGCGGTGCCAAAGGCCCGTCTGCCGCTAACGTTGTCGCAATCTAACTTTAGCCGAATTAATAAAAACCCGCCGATGCGGGTTTTTTTTTGCCGCTAATTGATGTGCCAGATGGGGTCATGCGGGAAGATAGAGGTCGGTACAAAAGGCCCAGGTGCTGCAAGCCAACCCAACATCAAGGCATAGCCCAGGCGCTTGTTGACTACACGATCGTTCATTGATTTTCCGGGCTGTAAGGAGGGGTATAATCATTAAAAACTTTCGAAAATACCTGAACATAGATCGTTCTCAGGATTTCTGAGTCGGCATGAGCATGGGTCAAGCGACGAAAAGCCGTGCCTTCGCAAAGCACCGCCATCATCTCCAGACGCGCCGTTAATTCCTGCTCTGACATGTCGGGATAATAAGGGATCATCATTGCCTTGGCTTCGTTAAACAGCTTGGCCTCGGCGTCACGAAGAATTTTTGCCACCACCGTATTGCGGGTGGCCTCCGCGGTGACCTCTAGCATCAGTGCGTGATCGATCTCGTTCTGCTCGGGGCTAAGCTCAGGGCAGTCGCCGTACTGGCTGTGATCGACATTTTGCACCCCGATCACTCGATAAGCCAGGTTGCTGGCCATCTGTTTCAGATTGTGCGCGCCACCGGTCATAATTTGTATTTTTTTGAAGACGATACGGCGCACAATTTCTTCGATAATGGCGTCTTTATTGACGAAGTAACGGTAGATTTGACCTACGCTGAGCTGCGACTCTCTGGCAATCTCGGCCATGCCTGCACCGTGAAATCCGTGCTTGCGAAAACAAAGTCGTGACGCGGCGACGATCTGGTCCCGGCGGGCACAAACGCGTTGGTCTTTTGTTTGGTTAGCGGGATGCATAGGGGCACCTGACAAGTAAATATTAACTTCTTGTCTCAAATCAATACGCTAACAACGAACAAAAGCTTGAGATGAGAAGTGTGAACGTTCATTCTCAATTATAGGGAAGATAGCGGGCCAGGTAAATATTTGTATTATAAAAGCTGTAAAACAGCCACCCTGGCGGGTTTGATACTGAGGTTTTGCCTGTAAGACAGCCAGGCAGACATCACGCTGTCATAATCTACGGTTAGCATCTTGGCCCGACCCCGCTTAGTGCGCGCTGTACCAGCTCACCAGCATAAAACCGAGGAGGGTCAGGGTAATAGACCCCAAAAGGTTGAGGGCGATATTCAGCAAGGCCGCGCCGAAACGGCCGTCTTGCAGCATATAGACCACCTCAAGCGAGAAGGTTGAAAAGGTGGTCATACCGCCGCAAAAGCCGGTCGTCAGCAGCATTTTCCACAGCGGATCCCACTGGGTCATGCGGTTAAACAGGGCAATAACCACGCCGATAATGAAGGCACCGGCCAGATTGACCGCCAGGGTGCCCAACGGTATGAGCGAGCTGGTGGGATTAAGCTTCAGGCTGATATACCACCGCGCAACGCTGCCCACGCCGCCGCCAATTAACACTGCCAGGAAGGTGCTAAACATAGATGCCTTTCATTGTAAGGTTGAGGGTGTAGAAAGGTTCGGGCGCTGATTTTAGCGAAACACACCACTAATTTGTAGTCTTAATCTTGGGCAAGCCGCCCGCCGTGAGGAATATGATGCTTATTCGTGATGCCAGCCCGGCGGATGCGCCGCTGATCGTTAGCCTGTTGGCGGATTTAGATTATCCGACCGAGGCGAATTTTATCAGCCAGCAGATTATGCGCATGCAGGGTAATCCTGATAGCAGGCTTTGGGTAGCGGTAATAGACGAGCGGGTCTGCGGATTTATCTCACTGCACTTCATTGCCCAACTCCCGCTGGCGGGTGACTTCTGCCGAATCAGCTATTTGTGTGTGAACGGCGAACATCGCGGGGCCGGCATCGGCCAGCGACTGCTCGATGAGGCTGAGCGCCTGGCGCGTGACAGGGGCTGTGACCGCATGGAGGTTCACAGCCACACTCGCCGCGTGCGTGCGCACCAATTTTACGCCCGCGCCGAATATGTTGAATCGCCCAAATACCTGATTAAAAGTCTGGTCTAGTTTTCTATGGCCCGTAATGGCTGATGGGTTACGGCGCGATTAGCCCATCGCCAGCAAAATCGCGTCGGCAATAGTGTCAACCTGGTCGAGATGCAGCAGGCTGGTGCTGGCGCGAATAAATTGTCCGGGTCCAATGCGGCTGCGTTCACCAGGCAACACGGCGATACCGCGCGCGGCCAGCGTGACCAGTGCAAACTGTTCGGACGGCACCGGGATCAGCACCGATAATCCGTCTCGCGGCGGAAGTTTAATCCCGCGTATCGCCAGCGCGTCGACCAACGCCTGACGACGTTTGGCGTAAATTCTTTTTGCCTCGACAATGCCAGCCTGCGTCACCGGATCGTTAATCAGCCAGGCCAGCGCATGCTGCAAGATGCGGCTCGACCAGCCCGCGCCAAAGTTACGGAACGATTTGATCTGTTTGATTAAATCATCCGAGCTGGAAATCACCGCCATCCGCAGGTCCGGGCCATAGGCTTTAGAATAGGATCGCACATGTACCGTCCGTTTGGGCAGATAAGTGCCGAGGCTGAGCGGCGCGGTGCTGGCCAGTTCGCCGATGCCGTCATCTTCAATAATCAGCGTCTGACCGGTCGCCAAAATCCCCGCCATCTCCGCCATTCGTTCACGACTGACGATGTGCCCGCAGTGCGAATGGGTGCGCGGCTGATAGATAAACGCCGCCGGGTTTTTGCCTAATGCCGCCTGAAGCGAGTCCGGCAGTGGACCAAATTCATCACATTTTACCGCAATGACCTGGGCGCCAATATTATCGAGCATGTCCAACAAACGCGTGGCGGTGGGGTCTTCAATAGCGACCACCGAGCCCTGCATGATCAGCGTTTGTAGCGTCAGGTTCATGGCGTCGAAACCGCCATCGGCGGCCATAAACGCCTCCGCCGGATAAGGCCAACTGGGCAGCACGGCATCGACCAACACCTGCGAGATCGCCTCGCGCTGGTAACTGTTGAGATTCTCGGCCTCGACGCTGCTGAGCAATGCCTGATTAAGCCTGGGCAGCAGTTCGGGATCGGGCGAGGCCAGGGTCATATCCGCGATGATATGGTCGCCAAAATTGCCGATCTTCTCGAAACGTGCAGGCCGTGGCGAGAGCGTGTCGCCACAGACCCAGACCCCATTACGGCCTCGGCCAGCGATGACTTTCTGTCTCCTCAGCTGTCCCCAGGCGGCGGAAACGGTCGCCGGGCTCACGCCCAAAGCCTGGGCCAACTCTCTTACCGAAGGCAAATGGGTGCCAATCTCGATGATGCCTGAACGGATCATGGCGGCGGTTTCAATGGCAATGCCACGCATGGAGCGGTCATGCAAATGGCTGGCTAACCACTCTGCATCAAGCGTTTTTTCTTTCAGAGTTTCCCCCATTAAATCACCTTTTGTTCAGTAACAAAGATTCTATTGTACATATTAATTTATGCTATTAGTATCAAACTTAGCCAACGGAGGCGATAAAATAATCACATCTAGACCCATGTGATCACTCTCCGCTCGGACATGCAGGTTTTGTGAAGGCGCAATTTTGCAGACATAAGGGGAAAAACGTGGCGATTACTATCAGACTGGCCGTTCGTGACTGGGATTATTTTACGCCGTTGGCGTTGGGCGATATTAAACCTGAGGGCTTCAATCTTGAGATTGAACGTATCGGGACCCTGGTGGGCGATCTGGGCACCAGCAGCGAGTACGACGCCGCTGAAATTTCCTTTAGCCGCTATGCGCAGGGCCGCGCCAAGGGTGAGGATGACGTGTTTGCCGTGCCGCATTTTCTGATGCGTGGTTTCCGTCAGCGCTGCATCATCACTCGTGATGACAGCCCGTTGAACAAAATTTCCGAACTGGCGGGTAAGCGCATTGGCGTTACCGGCTGGCAAGACTCTGGCAATACCTGGACCCGCACCGTGCTGGGCGTTGACGGCGTGGGTATCGATGATGCTTATTGGTACGCGGGTCGCCTGACCGAGGCGCATCCTATCGTCGATCGCCTTAACGGCTTCGGTCGAGAAGGGCGCATTGAAGCCTGTCCGGGCGAGCGGCCTATGATGGAACTGTTGCAGGAAGGCTGGTTGGATGCGGTGTTCACCCCGTTTATGCCAGAAGGCTTCTTCAAGCCGGGTTCGGGCTTCCGTCAGCTGCAGCCCGATTTCCGCCAGTCCGAGCTGGAGTATTTCAATCGGGTGGGCTACGTGCCCGGTATGCATATCTTGGGCATCAAGGCAGACGTTGCCGCCGAGCATCCTTGGCTAGCCGCCGCGCTGAGCGAAATTATCGATAAGTCTTACCAGGTGTGGATGGATAAACGCGCCAAGTACGCCGATACCACGCCTTGGCTGCTGGACGATATTCGCCGCACCGTGGTTGATTTGCCGGTGAGCTGGAATGATAACGGCTTCGCGCAAAACGAAAAAATGATCGACGACTTTGCCAATGAGCTTTATGTTCAAAAGATTACCGCTGTGCGTTTGACGCCGGCCGATCTCTTCCCGGCTTATGCCCAATAACCTTGAGCAAGCCGATTTAACGCCCTGACGGCGAGAGGAATTAGAATGAAAGTTGCAATGGGTCAATTTGCGGTATCACGCGAGTGGGAAACCAACGTCGAAATCTGCCTGACGCTGATGGCAAAATCGCTGGCCGCCGGTGCCGATCTGCTGGTGCTGCCGGAGGGTATTCTGGCGCGTGATATCACCGATCCCGATCTGGTACTTAAAGCCGCACAGCCGCTGGATGGCCCGTTTGTCAGCCAACTGATCGCTGCCAGCAAAGGCAATCAGCTGACCACCATGATGAGTATTCATACGCCTACGCCCGAGGGCCGTGCGTTTAACGTATTGATCTCCATCCGCAATGGCGAAATTATTTCTGAATACCGCAAGCTGCACCTGTACGACGCATTTAATATGCAGGAGTCACGCAACGTGACGCCAGGCACCGAAGTGCCGCCGCTGGTGGAGGTGGCCGGATTTAAAGTCGGCCTGATGACCTGCTACGACATCCGTTTCCCGGAGCTGGCGCGTCGCCTGGTGCTGGACGGTGCCGAAGTGCTGGTGCTGCCGGCTGCCTGGGTGAAGGGTCCGTTGAAAGAAATGCATTGGGAAGTGCTGGTCACCGCCCGCGCGCTGGAGAACACCAGCTATATCGTGGCGGTGGGCGAATGCGGCGAACGTAATATTGGCAACAGCATGGTGGTTGATCCGCTCGGCGTCGCCACTGCCCGCGCGGCCGAAGCACCGGCGTTGGTCTTTGCCGATATCGACCGCGATCGCCTGGCCCACGCTCGTAAAGTCTTGCCGGTGTTAGAGAACCGCTGCTTCGACGTTCCGCAGCTGAGATAAGGCATTTTTAGTCGTTTTAGACCATTTAACGAAAAATATCCGCCCGTTGACGTCAACCTAACGCTGACGGGCGGTTAAGCAATAACAGCGCGACCTGCACCAGGGAGCGTTTATCGACAACCACGGTTTCAGCGCCGGAAATCGTGGTTTTAAAAAACTCTAAGGCGTCCAGGATTTCATCACCACGGAAGGTGCAAAAATGAAAACTTAACAACATTCACAACACCAACGCTTGCTTTTACACAGAGGAAATAAAGATGATGGTTAAACAATTTCGTCGTGCCGCCGTGCTGTCTGCTGTATTACTTTCTGTCAACGCCTTTGCTGCTGAAACCGTGGCTATTCCGCTGGTAAAAATGGATCCGGCCCTGCACGCCAAGCTGCCGGCTGATATCCAAAAATCCGGCGTATTAACCTCGGTGAACAACGGATCGTTTCCCCCTTATGAAATCGTGACCGGGACCCATTCATTGGACGGTGCCAGCGCCGATCTGGCCACCTCTATGGGCCAGCTGCTGGGCGTTAAGATTGAGCACGCCTCGGTGAGCGGGCTTTCAGGCATCCTTACCGGTATTTCCTCAGGTCGTTATCAGATGGACATTGGCCCGATTGGCGATTATCCCGAGCGTCAGGCGAAAAATGACTTTATTGATTTTGTTAAAGAATACGTCGCCTTTGCGGTGCCGAACGGCAATCCTAAAAACATTCAATCTTTAGCCGACACCTGCGGTTTGCGCATTGCCGTAATGGCCGCCGGCTCTGCCGAGAAAGTGATTAAACAGCAGTCTGAAGACTGTGTGAAGGCCGGCAAACCGGCGGTTACTGTGCAATCGTTTAGCGACCAGCCAACCTCTATTCTGGCAGTCCGCTCCAAGCGTTCTGACGCTTTCTTCTCTTCCCAGGCTCCGCTGAGCTATTTCATCAAAGAATCAGACGGTCAGCTGACGCTGGCGGGTGCGGGAAAATCTAACGGCTTCAACGATATTTTCCAGGGTACCGTGGTGGCGAAAGACTCTGAAATCGGCAAGGTTGTACTGGCCGCCTACCAGGAGCTGTTTACCAACGGCACCTATGCGGCAATCATGAAAAAATGGGGCCTTGAGGGCAACATGCTGCCAGCACCGGGCATCAACCTGGGGAAACCCACTAAATGATTGAGAAAACTACCCCTGACCCACGACGTAATGTTGAGTTTGCACACGCGCCGCGTAATTACGGTCGTTGGGTAGCCTGGATTGTGGTGTTGATCCTCGCAATTGATGTGATTTACAGCGTGGCGCGCAATCCTAACTTTGAATGGCACGTGGTCGGACAGTGGTTTACCGAGGCCTCGGTGATCCACGGGCTGGGCGTCACGCTCGGCCTCACGGTGGTGTCGATGATCCTCGGCACGCTGCTCGGCCTGTTGCTGGCGGTGGGGCGCCTGTCGCAAAGCATGCTGCTTCGCCGCCTGTCAGGCCTGTATGTCTGGTTCTTTCGCGGTACGCCGCTGCTGGTACAGCTGCTGTTTTGGTACAACATGTCGACCTTGTTCCCGCACGTGGCGCTAGGATTGCCGTTTATCGGCCCCACCTTTGCCAGCTGGAATACTAACGACCTGATCACGCCGTTAACCGCCGCTATCGCCGGCCTGGCGCTCAATGAGGCCGCCTACATGGCAGAGATCATTCGCGCCGGTTTACTGTCGGTGGACAACGGTCAGGCTGAAACTGCCCAGGCTTTCGGGATGAGCCGCGGTCGCGCGCTGCGCAGGATCATTATTCCTCAGGCCATGCGCTCGATTATTCCGCCAACCGGTAACCAGCTCATCAGCATGATCAAGGCGACATCGCTGGTCAGCGTTATTGCGATGGGCGATCTGCTTTACTCGGTGCAGACTATCTATAATCGCACCTTCGAAGTCGTACCCATGCTGATGGTGGCGGTGATCTGGTATCTGCTGATCACCTCGGTGCTCAACGTCGGCCAGTCGTTTATTGAGCGTTTTTATTCCAAAGGTACGCGCCGTAGCGTAGCCGCCAAGCGTCGCCAGCCCAAGGCCAGCGAGAAATCCCTTATCGCACAGCCGAACCTGGCTCAGAAGGAGGAGTTATGAGTCTGAACCCATCCACTGGGCAAAACTTGCTGGTTACCGCGCGCAACGTGCATAAAAGTTACGGCGATAATGAAGTATTAAAGGGCATCGATCTGGATGTGAATCAGGGTGAGGTAGTGGTGATTTTAGGGCCGTCAGGCTCGGGTAAATCAACCTTCCTACGCTGTATCAACCACTTGGAGGATATCGATCGCGGTACGATTATGGTCGGCGGCGAGCAGATTGGCTACCAGTTGCACGGCGAACGGCTGAGCAAACTGTCCGAACGCGGCATTGCCCGCCAGCGTCGCGATATCGGCATGGTTTTCCAGCAGTTCAATCTTTATCCACACATGACCGTGTTGCAAAACATCGTCGAGGCACCCATTGGCGTACACAAGCAGAGTCGTCGTGAGGCGGAAGCCTACGCGCACGCGCTGCTGGAAAAAGTAGGCCTGGCCGATAAGGCCCACGCCTATCCGCGCCATCTTTCGGGCGGACAGCAGCAGCGCGTAGCCATCGCGCGTGCTTTGGCGATAAAACCCAAGCTGATGCTGTTTGACGAGCCGACCTCGGCGCTGGACCCCGAGCTGGTGGGGGAAGTGCTTGCCACCATGCGCAGCCTGGCCGATCAGGGGTTAACCATGATTGTGGTCACCCATGAAATCGGCTTTGCCCGCGAAGCGGCAGATCGGGTGGTATTCATGGATGGCGGTTACGTGATTGAGGAAGGTCCACCGGAGCAGGTGCTGGTAAATCCCCAACAGCCACGTTTCCAGGCGTTCCTGAGCCGTTTTATCTAACTTGCTGAAAACACGCGGGGTGGGTGGAGATGGCGAGCTTTTTTTCATCTTTACCCGCTCTTTTTTGTTGTAAAGCTGTTGGTTTCTCGTTAAAGGTAGCACTCAAGGTTTGTTTCAAACGAGGTCACGGGCGTATAATCCCCCCACTTTTTATGTCTCGCGGCGCTTTGTAAAAACAATAAACAAAGAAATGCTTTAACGTGCGGCCTCTGAGGCTCATAATGGCGTTATGGTTACAATCCGTACAGGGATGGAATTCAGGTCGCTAATGGCGACGATTTTATTCTCCAGCTGTCTAAATCAGCAATCAGTGTAAAGAAGGTATTTATGGAAGGTTTGAGCATTACTAAACTGTTAGTTGTCGGCGTGCTGATTGTGCTGCTGTTCGGTACCAGCAAACTTCGTTCACTCGGCGGCGATCTTGGCGCAGCGCTGAGAGGCTTCAAAAAGGCCATGAATGACGATCCGGCTCCGGTCGCCAAAGCTGACGCGCAGGTTGAACAGCGTGTAGAGCATAAAGACTGATTCATTCCGAATGAGTTTGCTAAAAAAAAGCTGCTTAGATAAGCAGCTTTTTTTATGCGTGATGGGCGGATAATTACCGAATCACTTAACCTCGATGCCCTTAGCCTGCAGGTCAGCGTGGTAGGAAGAGCGAACGAACGGACCGCAGGCGGCATGGGTAAAGCCCATTGCCAGCGCCTCTTCTTTCATATAATCAAACTCTTCAGGGGTCACATAGCGCTGAACCGCCAGGTGGTGACGACTCGGTTGCAGGTATTGCCCCAGCGTCAGCATGGTCACACCGTGACGACGCAGGTCACGCATCACTTCAAGAATTTCTTCGTTAGTCTCGCCCAACCCAACCATTAAGCCAGACTTGGTCGGCACTTCAGGGTGCGCTTCTTTAAAGCGTTCCAGCAGTTTCAACGACCACTCGTAGTTTGCACCCGGACGCACCTGACGATAGACGCGCGGCACGTTTTCCAGGTTGTGGTTAAACACGTCTGGCGGCGTTGCATTAAGAATCTCCAGTGCGCGATCCATACGACCACGGAAGTCAGGGACCAGCGTTTCAATCTTGATAGTCGGATTTTTCTCGCGAATGGCGCTAATACAGTCGGCAAAGTGCTGAGCACCGCCGTCGCGCAGGTCATCGCGGTCAACCGAGGTGATCACTACGTAACGCAGGCCCATGTCGGCGATAGTTTGTGCCAGCTTGCCGGGTTCATTGACGTCTGGAGCCACCGGACGTCCGTGGGCAACGTCACAAAACGGGCAACGGCGGGTGCAGATAGCGCCAAGGATCATAAAGGTGGCGGTGCCGTGGTTAAAGCATTCTGAAAGGTTAGGGCAGGCGGCCTCTTCACAGACGGAGTGCAGGCCATTCTTACGCAGCGCCGCTTTGATGCCCTGAATACGAGAGGAGTCGGCAGGAAGTTTGATTTTCAACCAGGCCGGTTTGCGAAGCATTTCCTGCCGGTCGGTGACCACGGTTTTCACCGGGATTAATGCCATCTTATCAGCATCGCGGTATTTGACGCCGCGTTCCATCTGGATCGGTTTACTCATAATCTTGCAGTTTCCAGTTTCGTCTCTCGCAGGCGAGATTTTTAATAATATTCAATGAACTAGCTGCTTCATTAAAAAATAATTAGAAATTATGCAGAAATTATATCATTGAAGCGGGATAGCTTAAAGTAACGACAACCTGTGCTGTTAAAAAGATGTAAATTTTTTTCGTCCCGCAGTGGGCCCTTATTCGGCCAGCGCTGCGGGGTAATCTTCCCACTGCCAGGCTAGATTATCGACCTGTAAATAGCCCAGCTGCTTGTTAAACGCCTCAACCAGCACCGGCATGACGTCAGACACGGTGAGCCCGGGTTTCTCAAGGCTTGCCTGGGTCATTTGCAATCCGGCATAGCCGCACGGATTAATGCGCAGGAAAGGCTCAAGATCCATATCGATATTCAGCGCCAGCCCGTGCAGCGAGCAGCCTTTACGGATGCGTAAACCCAGCGAACAAATCTTTTTACCGTTAACGTAAACGCCGGGCGCATCGGCTTTGGGGTAGGCTTCGATGTTGAAAAATGCCAGCGTATCGACCACCGTCTGCTCAATAGCGGTAACCAGCTGACGCACGCCCATTTTTCTGCGTTTAATGTCAATCATCACGTACATCACCTGCTGGCCGGGCCCGTGATAGGTCACCTGACCGCCGCGATCGCTCTGCACCACCGGAATATCGCCGGGGAAAAGCAGGTGTTCAGCCTTGCCGGCCTGACCCTGAGTAAACACCTTAGGGTGCTCAACCAGCCAGATTTCATCCTGCGTGTCGGGGGTGCGGGTATCGGTAAAGAGGTGCATGGCGTGCGAAACGGCGGCATAAGGTTGCAGGCCAAGCTGGCGAAGGGTAATGCGTTGTTGCAGTTTTTCTCGTTGCACGGCAGTTATCGTCATTCTGAGAATAGGGCCACATAAACAAAATCAGCGTAACGCTGTGCGCTACGCTGACTCATTTTCTCTAGGTTTTAGAGAACCATACGTACAATTTCAATGTTACCTAATTCATCGTACAGCGTTTCGACCTGGTCGATATGCGTCGCGGTGATGGTAATAGAAACTGAGTGGTAGTTGCCTTTGCTGCTGGGTTTCACCTGCGGGTTGTAATCGCCAGGCGCGTGACGTTGCACGACTTCCACAACCTGGTCAACCAACTCGGGCTGCGCCAGACCCATCACTTTATAAGTGAAGGGGCAGGGGAATTCGAGTAGTTCGTTAAGTTTGGTTTTCATGTGCACTCCCGCGTAGTTACTGCTATTAGAATGTATAAATCGCAACTCCCGACCAGGCAGGAATTGCGATTACAATTATATACTATTCATATGGGGTTAAAGCGCACATTTTCAACCCTGACCGCCGGGTTTTAGCCAAACCAATGATGGAACATCAGTTTAATATAATCCACGATGCGGCTAACGAAGCCACCTTCTTTAACTTCGTTGAGCACCACCAGTGGGCGCTGGTCGATAGTTTTGCCATCAAGCTGGAAGTTGATGCTGCCAACTACCTGATTCTTCTGCAATGGGGCGTGCAGTTCGGTATTATTCAGCACGTAGCTGGCTTTGAGATCTTTCATACGGCCGCGAGGGATGGTCAGGTAGGCGTCTTTATCGACACCCAACTCGACGCGGTCAGTGTTACCAAACCACACCGGCTCGGAGGCAAAGTCTTTACCGGCCTTCAGCGGGGCTACGGTTTCAAAGAAACGGAAGCCCCAGGTCAGCAATTTTTTACTCTCGACTTCACGACCTTTGTAGGTATGGCCGCCCATCACCGCAGAGATGAGACGCATCTGGCCTTCGGTGGCCGAGGCGACCAGGTTATAGCCCGCCGATTCCGTATGGCCAGTTTTGATACCGTCAACCTGCAGGCTGGAGTCCCACAGCAGGCCGTTACGGTTCATCTGGCGAATGTTGTTGAAGGTGAATTCTTTCTCTTTATAGGTCGCATACTCCTCCGGCACGTCACGGATCAGCGCCTGGCCGATCAACGCCATATCACGCGCCGAGCTGTATTGACCGTCGGCATCCAGACCGTGAACGGTGCCGAAGTGGGTGTTTTTCAAACCTAGGGCGTTAACATAGTTGTTCATCAGGCCCACGAAGGCGTCCTGGCTACCGGCAACGTAGTCGGCCATGGCGACGCAGGCGTCGTTGCCCGATTGTAGAATAATGCCGCGATTAAGCTCCGACACCGGCACCCGATCGCCGGGTTTCAGGAACATCAACGATGAGCCTTTAAACACCGGATTACCGGTGGCCCAGGCGTCTTTCCCTACGGTAACCACGTCGGAAGGGGTGATTTTTCCTGATTTGATCGCTTGCCCGATAACATAGCTGGTCATCATTTTAGTCAGGCTGGCAGGATCACGACGGGCGTCGGCATTCATTTCGGCAAGAACCTTGCCTGAGTTGTAGTCCATCAGCACGTAGGCTTCGGCATCAATTTGCGGAACGCCGGGTATCATTGTCTTCATATTAACATCGTCAGCAAAGGCCACTGACGCTGAGCTGAGAGAAATGACGGTGCCAAGCGCAATGCCCTTGACTAAACGAGAAGGAGTAGCAAGTTTCATGATTGAGACAACAACATCCGTGAAGTAAATTAAAATCGTGCGACACTATAGCAGAACTGACACAATCAGACATCTGCCAATACGTTGACTTGCTGCCCTTTACCGAATTTTACAACCTGTAACCCGCGTCGTCCTTGTCACTGATACTGCGTTGGCTGCGTGGATTTAACCGAATCACTTACCTGTGTAAGCTCATCGGATAAATCCTCTGGCCGCCTGGTCTCAGCACCAATGCCTTTGCGGGTGCCGCGTCGTCCTTGTCACTCTAGCTTTGTTGGCTACGCCCGTTAACTCGAATCACTTACTGGGTCAGTGATTCGAGTAATAAAACTTACTCGCCTGAAGCGGAGACTATGAATGACTGCTGCTGGGCTTCGCTCGACAGGCGCTGCTTGAATTGCTCGGCCTGCTGGCGGGTAAATGGCCCTAACTGTACGCGGTAGTTGCTGCCGTTAGGCTGCACTTTTCCCGCTACGCCAAAACGTTTGCTCAGGCTTTTCTGCCACAGGTCGGCGTTTTGCGGGTTGCTCAAGGCACCGACCTGCACCATGTAACCTCCGCCGGAGACCGGGGCCGACTGGCGTGTCGCAGGGCGAGTTGCCACGGGAGCAGCAATGACCGGTGCGGTGGCCACGGCGGGAGCCGCGTCGTCGCTGTTGTCTGCCGCCGAGTCATCGGCCACGCCAGCCGGTTGGCTGGTTTCTAACACCCCGGAAGGCAGCGGTTTCGGTGCCCCGAGGAAGCCGCTGCCGCCGGTTGATGCTGCACCCTGCGCACCGCTGTCGGCGTTTGAATCATCGCCCTGAGTGTTCAGCGTGCTGTTGTCGATGGGACGAACCGCCGCGCCGTTATCCGCCGGTGATGACTGCATCGGCGTTCCCATCTCCGTTGCGCCTAACGTCGGGCGCGCGGGCAGGGCGTAGGTCTGCTTGGCTACCGTCGTCCCCACGGTGCCCGGTCCAGACAGCGTACCGTCCGGCGCAACGTTAATGATGTCGAGCTTGACGCGGGTGCTGTTAGTGAGGTTTAGACGATCGAACGCCGCCTGCGACAGGTCGATAATTTTGCCCGGAGTAAACGGACCACGGTCGTTGATGCGCACTACCAGCATGCGCCCGTTGGCCAGGTTGGTCACGCGCACGTAGCTAGGGATCGGCAGTGTGGGATGCGCCGCGGTCATGGCAGAAGGATCGAACTCTTCACCGCTGGCGGTGACGTTGCTGCCCGCCTCATTGCCGTACCAGGTTGCGGTACCGGTCTGGGTAAAGCGTGACGCGTCTTTGATAATTTTATAGCTGTTGCCGTTGGCGCTGTAATCGTTATTAGCATTCGCATTCAACGGTTCATAGACCGGATCGGCACCGCCAATCTCGACCACCGGACCGTTGTAAGCGGGCTCTGGTGCGGCCTGCTGCGGTTGGTTGTCTGGAGAACTACAGGCACTCAATAACAGCCCGGCGAAAATCGCCCCTACCCACTCCTTGCGCATTGCTGACCCCTATAGATTTTTTGATAACATTTTTCGATGAGTATGTACCGACATGACGATACCAAACCCAGCCATTAGCACGATTAGCGCTGACCCACCATAACTGACCAAAGGCAAAGGCACCCCGACTACCGGCACTATACCACTCACCATGCCTATGTTTACAAAGACATAAACAAAGAATATCAGCATCAACCCTCCCGACATGACCCGTCCGAAGGTGGTTTGTGCTTTTGCCGCGATCACCAGTCCGCGGGTAATCAGGCTGAGATACAGCACGAGCAGCACCAATACCCCTTGCAGGCCGAGCTCCTCGGCCAGGACGGCGAAAATAAAGTCAGTGTGGCGCTCGGGCAAAAACTCAAGCTGTGACTGGGTGCCGTGCAGCCAGCCCTTGCCGGAAAAGCCACCCGAACCGATGGCAATCTTCGACTGAATAATATGATAACCGGCACCCAGCGGATCGCTCTCCGGGTTCAGCAACATCATAACGCGCTCTCGCTGGTAGTCGTGCATCAGAAAGAACCACAGGATCGGGATAAAGGCCGCAACCAGCAACGCCGCGCAGGCGATAAGCTTCCAGCTCATGCCCGACAGGAACAGCACGAAAATGCCCGAAGCGGCAATCAGGATCGCGGTCCCGAGGTCAGGCTGTGCGGCCACTAACAGCGTTGGCACGAAAATTAACACCAGCGCAATCGCGGTATTTTTTAACGACGGCGGGCAGATGTCTCGGTTGATAAAGCGCGCCACCATCAACGGAACGGCAATTTTCGCCAGCTCGGAGGGCTGGAATCGCACAAAGCCGAGATCGAGCCAGCGCTGTGCGCCCTTACTGACCTGCCCAAAGACGTCGACCAGCACCAGCAGAAAAATGCAAAAAATATACAGGTACGGTGCCCAACTTTCGTAGACCCGTGGCGGGATTTGCGCCATCACCAGCATAATGACCAGACCGCCGGCGATCTGTGCCAGCTTACGCTCCATCATGCCGACGTCCTGACCGCTGGCGCTCCAGATAACGAAAGCGCTATAGGTCAGCAAAGCCAGTACGATCAGCAACATAGTGATGTCGATGTGCATCTTGTACCACAGCGACCCTTGTTTTTGGCTATCAGTCATTCTACGTTAATCACCTTCAATGCCCGGCGGAGCAGGAGCTTCGGCCGGTAATGTCGTCGTATTATCGCCCAATAAGATATGGTCGAGGATCTGTCGAGTAATCGTGCCCACCGCCGGCCCGATGCCGCCATTTTCCAACACTACGTTGACGGCAACGGTAGGATTGTCATACGGCGCAAAGGCGTTCATCAGCTTGTGGTCACGCAGATGCTCTGCGATTTTATGTGCGTTATAGGTCTCATTGGCTTTTAGGCCATAAACCTGTGCTGTACCGGATTTCGCCGCCGCTTTGTAGGGCGCATCCATAAAGTATTTACGCGCCGTGCCGTTTGAACGGTTAGCGACGCCGAACATGCCGTCTTTGGCCAGCTCCCAGTAGCCGGAGTGAACGTCACCAATCTGTTTCACTTCCTGCTGCTGATAAGGCACCTTATTTGCGCCATCCTGCGTGCTGAGTAACAGATGCGGCGTTTTAACATTGCCGTCGTTAATCAGCGTAGTCAGCGCCTTATTATTCTGAATCGGCGTAGCGGTCCAGTAACCCTGACCGATGCCTACCGGAATGGTATCACCCTGATACCACGGTTTTTTAAAGCGCTTCATCTTCCAGTCGCGAGTGGGCATGTTGCCATTGCGCTCTTCAGAAAGGTCGATACCGGTGTATTCACCGTAACCAAACTTACCCATCCATTCGGACAAGCGGTCGATGCCCATGTCATACGCCACCTGGTAGAAGAAGGTGTCGGCGGACTCTTCCAGCGCCTTGGTCACGTTTAATCTGCCGTGACCCCAGTGTTTCCAGTCGCGATAGCGCTTGTCCGTACCGGGAAGCTGCCACCAGCCGGGATCGAACAGCGAAGTATTTTTGTTAATCACGCCCGCCGTTAACGACGAAACCGCGATGTAAGGCTTGACCGTCGAGGCCGGTGGGTAAATACCCTGGGTAGCGCGATTAATCAGCGGACGGTCAGGATCGTTCAGCAGGGTGTTGTATTCCTTGCTGGAAATGCCGTCGACGAACAGGTTCGGATCGTAGCTCGGGTTGGAAACCAGAGCGCGGATGCTGGCATCACGCGGGTCGGTGACGATCACCGCCGCGCGGCTGCCGCTGAGTAACTGCTCGATATACATCTGCAACGGCAGGTCCAGCGTCAGCGTAATGTCTTTCCCGGCCTGCGGCGGTTCTTCATGCAGCTGGCGGATCACCCGCCCACGGTTGTTAACCTCGACCTCGGCATAACCGGTTTTGCCGTGCAGCGTGCTTTCATAATAGCGTTCGATGCCCAGCTTGCCGATGTCATGGGTGGCGGCGTAGTTAGCAAGAATACCGTCTTTGTCTAACCTTTCAACGTCGCGATCGTTAATTTTTGAAACATAACCAATCACATGTGTCAGGGCAGAACCGTAGGGATAGTAACGGCGCTGATAGCCTTTAACCTCAACGCCTGGAAATTTGAATTGGTTCACCGCAAAGCGCGCCACCTGCACCTCGCTAAGCCCGACCTTGACCGGAATAGAGGTAAAGCGTCGCGCACGCTTGCGCTCTTTGTAAAAGTTTTCGATATCTTCGGTGGTAAGATCGACAATCGTCGTTAACGCAATCAGCGTATTTCTGACGTCGTCGACCTTTTCCGGCATCATCTCCAGCTGGTAGATGGTGCGGTTCAACGCCAGCGGCGTGCCGTTTCTGTCGTAGATAATGCCACGACTGGGCGCAATGGGGACCAGCTTGATGCGGTTATCGTTAGATCGCGTTTGATAATCCTCAAAACGCACCACCTGGATAGTGTAGAGATTGTAAAACAGGATGCTGCTAAGTAGCAGAATGCCGACAAGTGCCACCAGTGCACGGCGCACAAACAGGGCTGATTCAGCCGTATAGTCGCGAAAAGGGTTACGATCTATTTTCATCCCACTACTTAATTCACAGTGCTGCTGATATTGACCAGCCGCTTATTCGCGGTGGTACGGATGATTAGTGGTGATACTCCAGGCACGATAAAGGCTTTCAGCTACCAAAACCCTGACCAGCGGGTGTGGCAACGTGAGCGGAGACAGCGACCAGCTCTGTACCGCAGCCTCTTTACATGCCGGTGCCAGCCCTTCAGGACCGCCGATCAACAAACTGACATCTCTGCCATCCTGCTTCCAGCGCTCAAGCTGTTGGGCCAACTGCGGCGTTTCCCAAGGCGTTCCGGGAATATCCAGCGTAACGATCCGATTGCCTTTGCCGACCACGGCCAGCATCTGCTCGCCTTCTTTTTCAAGAATGCGTTTGATATCGGCGTTTTTCCCGCGTTTTCCCGCGGGCACTTCAATCAGCTCAAACGGCATGTCTTTTGGGAAACGGCGAAGATAATCGGTGAAGCCAGTCTGCACCCAATCGGGCATTTTGGTGCCCACGGCGACGAGTTGCAGTTTCACTAATTAACCCCAAAGCTTCTCAAGTTCGTACAGCACGCGGCTTTCTTCCTGCATGACGTGTACGATCACTTCGCCCAGGTCAACAACAACCCAGTCAGCTTCGTTAATACCTTTGATACCGTGAGCGTCAATGCCTACCGCTTTGGCTTCTTCTACCAGGTGACCGGCGATAGAAACAACGTGGCGGCTTGAGGTACCGGTACAAATCACCATGCAGTCGGTGATGCTAGATTTGCCAGCCACGTCGATAGCAACGATGTCCTGGGCTTTAAGGTCATCAACTTTGTCGATGACGAATTCTTGGAGCGCTTTACCTTGCAAAGATTCCCCCTGGGGATTATTGAGTAGTTCTGTAACCGAAAATGAAGCGGCGGAGTATAACACGCGTTGACTGGTCGCGTTATTTATTCACGACGTAAAGTGTTCGCTGTATAACCCTTGAGATTCGATATAGCGCTCAACGGAGAAGGGGAGTAAATCTGAGCAATCGCGCCCCTCGTGGCGTCGCTGGCGAATTTCTGTCGCAGAAATATCCAGCAGCGGCGTGTTGGCCTGATATATAAAGCCGTAAGGGCGTTGCCTGAGTTGACCGGCATCTTCTGTTATGTGCGCATCATACCAACGCTGCAACTCCGGGGTATCAAGCTCCGTGGCGTATCCCGGACGCGCTAACACCACCAGATGACACACGTCGAGTAAAGACTCCCAGCGGTGCCATTTATGAAGCGTCAGTAATGAATCTTGACCAATAATAAACGCCAATGGACGTTGAGTGCCATGTTCTTTACGTAACGTTTCAAGAGTCTCGATGGTATAGGAGGGAGTATTGCGCTGCAGTTCACGTGAATCTACCGAAAACAAGGGGTTATCTTGCACGGCCAGCTGCGCCATTGTCAGCCTCTGCGCCGGTGTGGCCTCTGGCTGCGGGCGATGTGGCGGCACGTTGTTGGGCAGTAACAGGACTTTCTCGAGCCCGATCTCGCGGGCGAGTTGTTCTACCGGGCGCAGATGACCGTAGTGGATCGGATCAAAAGTGCCCCCAAACAGCGCCACCAGCTCATTTTTTTCGCTATCGGTTACGGTCATCACAGGGTTCCTGAATCAATAAAGCTTGGCGGAAGCGGTTTTCCACACAGCAGCATTGAAAGGCTCTCAAGTTCGGGCCAGACCGATTGACCATAGTCTTGTTTAAGGCGGATTTCCATCTGCGTGAGCAGTTGCACCGCCTGATTCAGCTGTTGCAGCGATAAACGCTGTAGCGCCTGGGTGACCAGCGCGCGGCGGTTTTGCCACACCTTGTACTGATCGAACAGGTTACGCAGCGGCTGGTGGTCCATTTTGCGCCGCAGGTTGAGCAGCATTAACAGCTCACGTTGCAGAGTGCGCAGTAAAATTACCGGTTCGCTGTCTTCCTGCTGCAGCTGGCGCAGGATGTGCCATGCGCGCTTGCTTTTGCCCGCCAGCAGCGCATCTAACCAGTGATAAGGCGTAAAGTGGGCCGCGTCGTTGACCGCCTCCTCAACGCGAGGCAGCGTCAGTTTGCCGTCCGGGTAGAGCAGGGCCAGCCGCTCTAACGACTGTGCCAGCGCCAGCAGGTTACCCTCATAGCAGTAACACAGCAGTTGGTTGGCCGGATCGTCGAGCTCAAGCTGTAACGACTTCGCCCGTTTGGCGACCCAGCGCGGCAGGTGTGCCTGCTCAGGCGTCTGGCAGGTGACGAACACGCTACGGTCGGCAATGGCTTTAAACCAGGCGGCGTTTTCCTGGGCCTTGGTGATTTTGCTGGCGCGTAAAATCAGCAAAATATCATCATGCAGCAGGCTGACCAGCGTCTTTAACTGTTCAGCTATCGGGGCCGTTGGGCCGCTTTCCGGAAAGTGCAGCGTCAGGGTCTGGCGACTGGCGAACAGGCTGAGCGCCTGACAACTGCTGAATATGGTGTCCCACTCGGTGTGGGCATCGAGGATAAAGCTGAAATGTTCGTTAAATTCTGCGGCATTTGCGGCCTGACGCACGGCGTCCTGGCTTTCCTGCAACAGTAGGGGATCGTTACCACAAAGCACATAACAAGCGCGCAGCCCCTCTCGGAGCTGCGCGGCAAGTTGTTCAGGGTAAATACGGATCATTGAGCAGTGGTGCTGGCCGCGGGGGCTTTTCCAACGCTGATCACTTCAGGTGCAGCGCTTACCTGCTCTTTCTTCGACAGCTCTGCGGCGTGTACCGTCAGGAACTTACGAATCAATTGATCGGCGGCCTGCTGGCGCATTTCCTTATCAATAATATCCTGCTCGGCATCTTTTGCTAACGCTGCCAGTGGGTTATCAAAGAAGGAACGGTATACGGTTACGCTGATAGGGTAAATATCTCTCCCCGGCAGCAGCACCTGCGCCCTGACAATCATCTGTTTTGAGTATTCGGCCGTTTTACCGTCCTCAAATATTGATGCTGTCACTTGACCCTCGGACGCGCCGACGATGCGTAGCTCAGGCAGGCTTTTCTTGTTAGAGGCCGTTGGCTCAACGACGGTTACGTCATTAAGTTTTAACTGATCGCGGATCTGACGCGTCAGTGGGCCATACGGGTCATAGCTGTTGAGCGTAATGGTTTTGAGCTCATCAGGAACGTTAGTCGCGCCGCGCAGGTGGAAGCCGCAGCCCGCTGTGACCAGTACAATAGCGCTTACCAACAGCATCAAAATACGATGTGGCATAATATAATCTCGCAAAAAAAGCCTCCTTGGCTTAACCCACTACCAGGTTAAGCAGCTTGCCTGGCACGTAGATTACCTTGCGAACCGTAACCCCATCCAGATATTTTGCGACCAGATACTCTTGTGCCGCTAATTCGCGAACCTGTTCTTCTGTCGCGTCGGCGGCAACGGTTATCTTGGCACGTACTTTACCATTTACCTGTACAACTACCAGTTTAGAGTCTTCGACCATGGCTTTTTCGTCCGCCTGTGGCCAAGGCGCGGTATCAATATCACCTTCGCCACCCAGAATCTGCCACAGGCTGAAGCACAGGTGCGGCGTAAACGGATAAAGCATACGCACAACCGCCAACAGGGCTTCCTGGATCAGTGCGCGATCCTGTTCAGTTTCCTGAGGCGCACGGCCCATCTTGTTCATCAGCTCCATGATCGCCGCGATAGCGGTGTTAAAGGTCTGACGGCGGCCGACGTCGTCGGTCACTTTAGCAATAGTTTTATGCAGGTCACGGCGCAGGTCTTTCTGCTCCACGGTCAGGGCTGCCAGGTCCAGAGCCGCTGCTGCGCCTTTCTGGCTGTGCTCGTAAGCCAGCTTCCAGACACGCTTAAGGAAGCGGTTAGCCCCTTCAACGCCTGACTCTTGCCATTCCAGCGTCATTTCCGCAGGCGAGGCGAACATCATGAACAGACGTACGGTATCCGCACCGTATTTCTGTACCATCACCTGTGGATCGATACCGTTGTTTTTAGACTTGGACATCTTGCTCATGCCCGCGTACACCAGCTCGCGACCTTCAGGGTCGGTGGCTTTAACGATACGGCCTTTCTCGTCACGCTCGAGGGTAGCATCGATTGGGGAAACCCAAACGCGTGCGCCGCCTTCGTTCAGATAGTAGAAGGCATCGGCCAGCACCATACCCTGACACAGCAGGCGTTTGGCAGGTTCGTCAGAGGTGACCAGGCCCGCATCGCGCATCAGCTTGTGGAAGAAGCGGAAGTACATCAGGTGCATGATGGCGTGTTCGATACCGCCGACATATTGGTCTACCGGCAGCCAGTAGTTAGCCGCGGCCGGGTCCAGCATGCCTTGATCGTAGTCTGGGCAGGTGTAACGCGCGTAGTACCACGACGACTCCATAAAGGTATCGAAGGTGTCGGTTTCACGCAGGCCGGGAACGCCGTTAACGCTGGTTTTAGCCCACTCTGGGTCGGCCTTGATCGGGCTGGTGATGCCGTCCATGACCACGTCTTCCGGCAGGATAACCGGCAGCTGGTCTTCTGGCGTAGGGATAACGGTGCCGTCTTCCAGCGTGATCATCGGGATTGGCGCGCCCCAGTAACGCTGGCGTGAAACACCCCAGTCGCGCAGGCGGTAGTTAACTTTACGCTCACCCACGCCCAGGCTTACCAGCTTGTCGGCGATGGCGTTGAAGCCCTGCTCGTGGTCCAGACCGTCGAACTCGCCGGAGTTGCACAGCACGCCTTTTTCGGTCATGACTGCGGCCTGCACGTCAGGCACGCTGCCGTCTGCATTGAGGATCACAGCTTCGATCGGCAAATTGTATTTGCTGGCAAATTCCCAGTCGCGAGCGTCGTGGCCAGGAACGGCCATCACTGCGCCGGTGCCATACTCCATCAGGACGAAGTTGGCGACCCAGATTGGGATATTCTTACCGGTCAGCGGATGCACCGCGAACAGGCCGGTCGGCATGCCTTTTTTCTCCATGGTTGCCATTTCTGCTTCGGCTACCTTGGTGTTGCGGCATTCGTCGATAAAGTCTGCCAGCGCGGGCTGGGACGCGGCTGCCTGCAATGACAGCGGATGACCCGCGGCCACGGCGGCGTAAGTGGCACCCATAAAGGTGTCAGGACGCGTGGTGTAAACGGTCAGTTTTTCTTGGCTGTTTTCGACCTCGAAGGTGATTTCTACGCCTTCAGAGCGGCCAATCCAGTTACGCTGCATGGTTTTGACCTGCTCAGGCCAGCTCTCAAGCGTATCCAGATCGTTCAGCAGTTGGTCTGCGTAAGCGGTGATTTTGATAAACCACTGTGGGATCTCTTTACGTTCCACTTTGGTATCACAACGCCAGCAGCAGCCGTCAATAACCTGTTCGTTAGCTAAAACGGTCAAGTCCTGCGGGCACCAGTTAACCGCCGAGGTCTTTTTATAAACCAGACCCTTTTCGTAAAGCTTGGTGAAGAACCACTGTTCCCAGCGGTAATATTCAGGCTGACAGGTCGCCAGTTCGCGGTCCCAGTCATAGCCGAAGCCCAGCAGTTTAAGCTGGTTCTTCATGTATTCGATATTTTCGTAAGTCCACGGAGCCGGCGCCGTATTGTTCTTAACGGCGGCACCTTCAGCAGGCAGACCAAAGGCGTCCCAGCCGATCGGCTGTAGAACGTTTTTACCGAGCATGCGCTGATAACGGGAAATCACGTCACCGATGGTGTAGTTGCGCACGTGACCCATGTGCAGGCGACCCGATGGGTAAGGCAACATGGAAAGGCAGTAGTACTTCTCTTTGCCCGGTTGCTCGGTAACTTTGAAGGTCTGCTTCTCTTGCCAGTGAAGTTGAACCTGTGACTCTATTTCTTCTGGACGGTATTGCTCTTGCATGGCGGCCGATGGTCCTGTGAGTGAAAAACAGCTACATCCGTAGCCCTATTTCGTTAATCAATTAACAAATGATGCGTTAATAATAAAAGTTTCAAACAGATCCGCATAGCATAGCTGATAAGCAGCAACGGCAACAACACCAAGCGTTCTACCAGAGGCTTTTTATCCTGATCTGTCGGGATTTATTTTTAGGACAAAACGGAAACTGTGCTCTGCATCCGCCTCAACCGATGATTCATGACTAAAATAAAATGATGAGCTACAAAGTGGAAGCATTGTTTTGAACTATCAATCGTTTTGGACCTAAACCTGTAGTAGCAATACACACGCCTTTGATAAGTACCGCAACGCGTTAAGCCGCACCTTAAGGAGAAGCTATGACAACTGAACAACAGGATTATCGCCAACTGATGGCTTCATTGACCGAACGCCTGCGCGGTGGGGAACGCGATATTGACCTGTTAGTGCGCGATGCGCGAGAAAGCCTCAGCAATGAAGGCAAGCTGTCGCTGATTGAAATCGATCGCCTGGCTATTTATGCCCGGCGTGATCTGCAAGAATTTGCGCGTATTTACGGTGAATATGCGCCAAGCCAGCGAGTGGCAAGACCGGTCGAGCCGGAGAATGAACCGCAGGACAGCGTATTTTTACGCGTCATCAAGGAAAGCCTGTGGCGCGAGCTGGCCGATATCACCGATAAAACTCAGCTCGAATGGAAAGAGGTGTTTAAAGACGTCAACCATCACGGCGTGTATCACAGTGGGGAGGTAGTAGGGTTAGGTGATTTAATCTGCGAGAAGTGCCATTTTCACTTAGCGGTTTATACGCCAGAAATTCTTAGCAAATGCCCGGAATGTGGTAATGACGAGTTTACCCGTCGCCCCTTCGAACCCTAAAATCTTCTTCGTTCTTGACACCACAGCTGCGTTGGCCGCTCATGCTCGCCCCAGTCACTTACTTGTGTAAGCTCCTGGGGACTCTCAAGCTTGCCGCCTTGCTGTAGCGTCAATGACTTTGAAGATTCTTGAGGTTGCAGCCAGCGTCGCCGTAGCCTCAAGAACGAAGTGTATTAGTGCAGGATCTTCGCCAGGAAGTCGCGTGCGCGTTCGGATTCTGGGTTGTTGAAGAAGTCGTCTTTATTGCGATCTTCTACAATCTTTCCTTCATCCATAAAGATCACCCGGTTAGCCACCTTGCGGGCAAAGCCCATTTCGTGAGTCACCACCATCATAGTCATGCCCTCGTTGGCTAATTCCACCATAACGTCGAGCACTTCGTTGATCATCTCCGGATCCAGCGCCGAGGTGGGTTCATCAAACAGCATGGCGATCGGGTCCATACACAGCGCGCGGGCGATGGCGACACGCTGCTGCTGGCCGCCGGAAAGCTGCCCGGGGAACTTGTGGGCATGCGCGGTAAGACCGACGCGATCGAGCAGTTTCAGGCCCTTTTCTCTGGCCGCCGCTTTGTCGCGCTTTAAGACTTTGACCTGTGCCAGAGTCAGGTTATCGACAATCGACAGGTGAGGGAACAGTTCGAAATGCTGGAATACCATGCCGACTTTGGCCCGCAGCTGCGCCAGATTGGTCTTTTTGTCGTTAACCGGCGTGCCGTTGACCAGAATCTGGCCTTTCTGCACCGCCTCCAGCCCGTTAACGGTTTTGATCAGCGTCGATTTACCCGAGCCGGAGGGACCGCAAACCACCACAACTTCACCTTTCTTAACTTCGGTGCTGCACTCGGTCAGCACCTGGAAATGACCATACCACTTAGAGACATTTTTCAGCGAAATCATGAAACGGTCCTTTTCTTCAAATAGCTCACCAGCAACGACGCAGAGAGGCTGATAACAAAATAGACAAACCCGGCAAACAGGATCATTTCGACCTGGGTTCCGTCACGCTCGCCAATGTTGGTTGCGGTGCGGAAGAAGTCTGCGAGGCTAAGAACATAGACCAGAGAGGTATCCTGGAATAATACGATGGCCTGAGTCAACAGCAGCGGCACCATGGCGCGAAACGCCTGCGGCAAAATAATCAGCTGCATTGACTGCCAGTGGGTCATGCCTAACGCCAGGGCTGCGGAAGACTGCCCGCGGGCAATACTCTGAATGCCGGCGCGAATAATTTCCGAATAGTAGGCCGCTTCAAACAGCGCGAAGGCGATCATCGCCGAAATCAGGCGAATATCCGTTTTCGGCGATAGCCCCAGCACCTTTTGCAGGAAATTTGGCACCACCAGATAAAACCACAGCAGCACCATGACCAGCGGCACGGCGCGAAACAGGTTGACGTAAACGCGAGCAAACCAACTAATCGGCTTAAACGAAGACAGGCGCATCACGGCCAGCAATGTGCCCCACAGGATGCCGAACACGATAGCGGTGGCGGTAATTTCAAGCGTAATCGCCATGCCGTTAAGCAGGTAAGGCAGGCTGGGAACCACCGAACTCCAGTCAAATTGATACATAATTATTTACTCCCCGCATTGCCCGGCAGGCGTATCTTGCGCTCAACCTGTTGCATGATCAGCATGATGACCGCGTTGATCAGCACGTAAGCCAGCGTAATCGCGGCGAAAGACTCATAGGCATGAGCCGAATAGTCGAGCAGCTTGCCCGCTTGCGCGGCCATATCCACCAGGCCAATGGTTGAGGCAATGGCGGAGTTTTTGACCAGGTTAAGCATTTCTGAGGTTAGCGGTGGCACAATTACCCGGTAGGCGTTGGGCAGCAGCACGTAGCGATAGGTTTGTGGCAGCGTCAGGCCCATTGCCAGCCCGGCAGCCTGCTGGCCGCGCGGCAGTGACTGGATTGCCGCGCGCACCTGCTCGCAAACGCGGGCAGCGGTGAACAGGCCGAGGCAGACCATTGAGGAGACAAAGAACTGAACGTTGGGATCCAGGTCCTGTTTAAACCACATGCCGATGTTTTCGGGCAGCAGCTCCGGCACCACCAGATACCAGATAAAGAATTGTACAATCAGCGGAACGTTACGGAATAGTTCAACGTAACAGGTGCCGATAGTGGCAAGGATACGGTTAGGTACCGTACGCATAATGCCAAAAAATGAACCGACGATAAAAGCGATCACCCAGGCGCACAGCGAAAGCGCGACGGTGACCTGAAAACCAGACCAGATCCAGCCGAGATAGGTGGTATTACCAAATGGGGCCTGCTCAAGAAAAATGCCCCAATTCCAGCCTGAAGACATAGTAAACTCCGATTATGTGTTGCCTTGGCGAGTGATGACGTTAACAGTCATGAATTGCTGGTCATAAAGAATGGCGGGGAGGGGAACGACCCCCCCGCATTCTCTACTTCCTGCCTGTACCTCGAACACCATCACATCCCCTATATCCTTGGCCGCCCTGCGGCATCGCCAACAGTTAGGGGATCACTGCATTTTTCTATTAAAGCGCTTTATCGTTAGGCGCTTTGAACAAGGTTTTCATGTCATCGGACAGATCAAAGTTCATGTTCAGATTCTTTGGTGGAATAGGCTTCTTGAACCAGGTCTCGAACCATGTGGCGGCCTGGCCAGAGCTTTCTGCCTGCACCACGGTGTCATCAATCAGTTTCTTAAACTGTGGATCGTCTTTACGCAGCATACAGCCGTAAGCCTCTTTTGACTGCGGGGTACCGAGGATCACCCAGTCATCGGGCTGTTTGGCTTTGGCGCGTTCGCCAGCCAGCAGGGCATCATCAAGCATAAAGGCGGCAGCGCGGCCCGTTTCCAGGGTACGGAAGGAGTCACCGTGGTCTTTGGTGCTGATGATTTTCAGGCCCAGTTTCTTCTCATCGTTCAGTTTGTTGATCAGAACTTCAGAAGTGGTACCCGAAGTCACTACCACGGTTTTGCCTTTAAGGTCATCGAAGTCCTTGATCGGGGAGCCTTTCTTGACCATCAAACGGGTACCGATGACAAAGATGGTGTCGGAAAACGCCGCTTGCTTCTGACGCTCGACGTTATTGGTGGTTGACCCACACTCGAAGTCATAGGTGCCGTTCTGCAACAGCGGAATGCGGTTTTGCGAGGTGATAGGTAACATCTTCACCTGAAGATTGGGCGCGTCCAGCTTCTTCTTAATGGCATCAACGATAGCGTTGGAGAAGTCCTGTGAATATCCCACCACTTTCTGTTCATTGTTGTAATAAGAGAAGGGGATTGAGGATTCACGGTGGCCGACCACGATCAGGCCGCTGTCTTTAATTTTTTTCAGCGTACCAGTCAGGTCTTCGGCATGGGCCAGGCTACTTGCGGCGACACTTGCCAGCAGTACCGACAACACCAATTTGCGCATTTGCATGGTCTAACTCCTTTGCTTAGTGATGGATCCTGTTAACAGGATCAAAGATGAATCTGACGGTCGTTAATAATCTTGTTATCTAAGCCCTACATCGTTACTGACAATCTCTGCCTTGAAAAGATAGCGTAATGTGAACTCAGTGATATCAAAATGTTTCTTTTTTGAGACTGAGCGCGCACCAATTTAAAGCAATAAAGGTGAGTTGCACCTTGATGGTGATTACTTAATGCTCGCAATGTGTCAAAACGATGCAATTAGCGAAATTTGGTATATAAATAAGATATCTTTCAACAACATGTAGCAAGATGCGTGCCAGTAGGCGGGATTAGACGAATTTATAACCCTTGCTGGGGAGTTAGCGCGGGGAATAACGGCGGAAATTTTGAGAGAAAACGGCGAGTTAAAACGGGGAGGTTAAGAGAAGTTGCACTGAAAAAATGCAGAGACAGGTTTACTGTCTCTCAGACTACTGACAAAGCCAATTTTTAGGGGAAACACCGGGATGAGGTCGTAGCGGCGTAAGCCGCCGAAGCGCCTCGCCCGGTGGTCGCCCCGTGTATCTCAATGTAAAAGACTACTTTGTCATTAAACTCAGACAGGTTTACTGTCTCTGCATTATAAAATCGCCGGTCGAGGGGGCTTAGCGCCTGCGGCGGCCCAGCGCGATTGCGACGCCTGCAAACAGCAGCGTCATTATCCATACCGGCCAGGAGCCTACCCGCGCATAAGGCGTCATTCCCCGCGTTGGCGTAACCGTGACCGCCAATACCTGACGGGTGAACTGCGGCAGTTCGGCAATGACATTGCCTTCGGCATCAACCGCGGCGGTTACGCCGTTGTTGGTGCTGCGCAGAAGCGGACGACCCAGTTCTAACGCCCGCATGCGCGCCATCTGGAAATGCTGCCACGGGCCAATCGAATGACCAAACCAGGCATCGTTAGACACGGTGAGTAGCAGGTCGGTATCAGGATGGAAGTTTTCCCGCACCTGCTCGCCCTCAACGATTTCATAGCAAATCGCGGTGGTGATGTTCAGTCCTGCCACGTGCAGCGGCGGTTGAATATAAGCCCCGCGGCTGAATGACGACATCGGCAAATCAAATACGCCCGACAGCGGACGCAGCAGACTCTCCATCGGCACGTACTCGCCAAACGGCACCAGGTGATATTTGTTATAACGGTTCGGATCAGGGTAGCGATACTGTTCGGGCTCGCCCAATGCAATCACGCTATTGTAAGTCTTCTCGCCGGCCTCGGTGCGCTGGTAATCGACAATGCCGGTGATCAGGTTACTGTGATGCGAACGGCTGAGGTCATCCATCATGGTCAGGAACTGCTGCTGATCGGATTCGATATCCGGAATAGCAGACTCAGGCCAGATAATAAGCTTTGCCTTGCCGAGGTAAGGGCGGGTTTCGTCAAGATAGGCTTGCAGGGTCGAGATCAGGGCTTTCGGGTCCCATTTCATCGACTGAGGAATATTGCCCTGAACCATGGCCACGTCGACGGTTTTATCGGGCTGTGGCGTAAACCAGTGTACCTGGCGCAGTGGCCAGGGCAAGAGCAGCATCGCCAGCGCAATTACCGCGGGTATGGCCTTGCGACGATAAGCGGCATAAACCAGCAAACCGCTGAGTGACATCATGACAAAGGTGATGCTTTCAACGCCAGCCAACGGCGCGAGGCCCTTGAGCGGGCCGCTGATCTGGCTGTAGCCGAACTGTAGCCACGGGAAACCGGTCAATACCCAGCCACGCAGGAACTCGGTCACCTGCCACAGCGCCGGAGCGGCCAGCGCCAGTCGCCACCAGGTAGTTTTTGGCCAGAATTTAGCAAGCAGACCGCCAAACAGCATGGTGTATAGCGACAGGTAAACCGCCAATAGCACCACCAGGAACAGGTTAATCGCCTCCGGCATGCCGCCAAAGGTGGCGATACTGACATAAACCCAGTTTACCCCGCTGCCAAATAGCCCCATGCCCCAAAAGAAGCCTAGCGTCGCTGACTGGCCCGGACGGCGGTCAAGCGTCAGCGCCAGCAGGCCAAACAACGACACGATAGCCGCTGGCCAGAAGTCGTAAGGGGAAAATGAAAACGTGCCGCAGGCACCAAACAGTATCGCCAGCAGGACTCTCACCCTCTGGCGGCCGTATAACAATCGTGCATCCATGAATAAATTAATCTTCCAGTTTCGGTTGCGGCGCGTCGTCCGGTATTTTTACGTGAACCTGAATGATACGGCGGCTATCGGCCATGGCAACTTTGAATGAGTAACCGTCGATTTCGATCGTTTCACCGCGAGCGGGCAGGTGCCCGAATGACTGCATCACCAGGCCGCCAATGGTGTCGACGCCGTCATCGCTGTAGCTGGTGTTAAACACTTCGTTGAAGTCTTCAATCGATGCCAGCGCGCGAACCGTGTAGGTGTGGCGGCTGAGCTGGCGGATGTCGAGATCTTCCTCGTCATCGTATTCATCTTCTATTTCGCCAACGATCAGCTCAAGAATATCTTCAATGGTCACCAGACCGGAAACGCCGCCAAACTCGTCGACCACGATGGCCATATGGTAGCGTTGGGAGCGGAACTCCTTCAGCATGCGGTCAACGCGCTTGCTTTCGGGAACAACGACGGCAGTTCTCAGCACCTTGTCGATGCTGAACGGCTCGGATGCTGTGCGCATAAATGGCAGCAGATCTTTAGCCATCAGAATGCCTTCAATGTGGTCCTTATCCTCGCTGATCACCGGGAAACGAGAGTGTGCAGACTCGATAATAACGTCAAGGCACTCTTCGATTGGCTGGTTACGTTTGAGCGTAATCATTTGTGAACGAGGGATCATGATGTCACGCACGCGCTGCTCGGCAATATCCATCACGCCTTCCAGCATGTCACGGGTATCGGGATCGATCAGATCGTTTTGTTCGGAATCACGGATCAGCTCGACCAGGTCATTACGGTTTTTAGGTTCACCGTGGAATAACTGGCTGAGCATAAGGGAAAAGAAGCCCTTCTTGGGACTGGGGCTGTCGCTGTTTTGTGGGTGGTCATCGCTCATGGCGTTGGGGTGGTGATCTCATATTTAAGGAATGTTAATGTCCGTCTTCATTGACGCCGCGACTGCGTGAGCGGCGGCGCGAAAAAATCAGGACATACGATACTGGCTAACCGGCCTACCCGCTACTCGTCTAGCAGCAGATAAGGGTCTGGATGACCAAGAGATTGCATAATTTCAATCTCGATGGCCTCCATCTCGTCGGCTTCTTCATCGACGATATGGTCATACCCTAGCAGATGCAGACTGCCGTGAACAACCATATGCGCCCAATGCGCATTAAGCGCCTTGTTTTGCTCGCGGGCTTCTTGCTCAACGACCTGACGACAAATGACTAAATCGCCCAGCAGCGGCAGCTCCATGCCAGGAGGTGCTTCAAACGGGAAAGACAGCACGTTGGTCGATTTGTCTTTACCCCGATAGGTTAAATTCAGCTCGTGGCTCTCCGCTTCGTCAACGATGCGTATCGTCACCTCTGACTCTTCCTGGAACTGGGGAAGCACGGCTTCCAGCCACTGCTGGAAGTCGTTTTCTGCCGGTAAGCCTTCACTGCTCTCACTGGCGATTTGTAAATCTAAAATAACCTGCTGACTCATGTATTGCTCTGTTCAGGGGTGGATTGAGAAGTATAACTTTGCGCGTCGTGTTTACGCTGTTTTGCCGCGTCGTCACGACGTTTTTCCTCTTCTTCTTCCCAGGCTTCATAAGCGACAACGATACGGGCTACCACCGGATGGCGGACCACGTCTTCGCTGTGGAAGAAGTTAAAACTCAGCTCTTCAACGCCGGAAAGCACCTCGATAGCGTGGCGCAGGCCGGATTTTTGATGCCGCGGCAGGTCGATCTGCGTTACGTCACCGGTGATCACCGCCTTGGAGTTAAAGCCGATACGCGTCAGGAACATTTTCATCTGTTCAATCGAGGTATTCTGGCTTTCATCAAGAATGATAAAGGCGTCGTTGAGCGTACGTCCGCGCATATAGGCCAGCGGTGCAACTTCAATCACGTTGCGTTCGATCAGCTTTTCGACATTTTCAAAGCCGAGCATTTCAAACAGCGCGTCGTACAGCGGACGCAAATAGGGGTCAACTTTCTGGCTCAGGTCACCCGGGAGGAAGCCGAGCTTTTCACCCGCCTCTACCGCCGGACGGGTCAGCATAATACGACGTACTTCCTGACGCTCCAGCGCGTTAACCGCCGCCGCCACCGCCAGATAGGTTTTGCCCGTACCCGCAGGCCCGATACCAAAGGTGATATCGTGGTCAAGAATATTGGCCACGTACTGTGCCTGATTTGGCGTGCGGGGTTTGATCATACCGCGTTTAGTTTTGATGATCACGGATTTGCCGTAATCAGGCACGCTTTCTGCGGTTTGTTCCAGCACTCGGCTCTCTTTTATCGCCAAATGAATCTTTTCAGGATCGATATCCCTTAATTCGCCGCGCAGCGGGGCGGTATCGACATAGAGGTCGCGTAAAATATCCACGGCGGCTTCGACGATCAAATTCTTGCCAATCAGTTTAAAAGCGTTATCACGACGATTGATCTCGATGCCCAACCGACGTTCCAGTTGTTTGATATTATTATCAAACGGCCCGCAAAGGCTCAGCAAACGCTGATTGTCCTCAGGCTCCAGCAAAATCTCTTGTGTTACAACGTTCAAACTATTCCTCTGGGCCGCTCTGGACCTGTTGAATGTGTATCTCGGCTGCCGGGCCGTCATCCCGACTGATTAAGTAATCATACATGCGCTTGGCGAAATTTTCCCAGTACCGCACGTGCTGTATTAATGAATATGCGGCCTATCTCGAGAAATTAAAGGGCGGTTAAGCGGCCCGTTGCATAAGCGGTAAGATTGGGGGCATGATAAATATTGCTGACGGCGGTGATGAGCACCGGTTATAACCGGACATGCGCGACGTTGTGGATAGGCTAATTAGGGTGACGGCCTGATACAGAATGAAAAATCGGGTACACTTCGCAAAATTCAGAGGATCTGCAACCTCATTTAATAATGCTTAAAGAAGAAGGTGATGGAAACTGTGGTGGTGAAGACTGAGGGGATAGATGACGTGAGCGTCAATGCGCAATGCCAATCGACCGAAGCTGAAAAGACGTTCGACGTGGTTGTCGTCGGCGGAGGCATGGTTGGCGCGGCTGCGGCGCTGGGATTGGCGCTGCAGGGGCTAAGAGTCGCGGTTATTGAAGACAAAGCGCCCAGGCCTTACGCGGCCGATGACGCCATCGACCTGCGTATTTCGGCTATCGGTTGCGCCTCTGCTCGCCTGTTGGAAAAACTCGGTGCCTGGAAAAACGTCGAGCAAATGCGCCATACGCCTTATCGCCGACTGGAAACCTGGGAGCAGCCGGGATCTGAAGTGCTGTTCGACGCCCGCTCACTGGGCTTGCCGGAGTTAGGCTTTATGCTGGAGAATCGCGTGCTGCAGCTGGCGCTGTGGCAGGAGATGGAGCAGCAGGAGAACCTGACGCTACTCTGCCCGGACAAACTTTTGCGGCTCTCTCACCGCGCCGATGAAAGCGGGTCTCTGGAGCTGGTGAGCGGCCAGCGGCTCCAGGCAAAACTGATCATAGCCGCCGACGGGGCTAATTCGCTGGTGCGCCAACAGGCCGGTATTGGCATCGACGGTTGGCAGTATCGCCAGAACTGTATGCTGATTAACGTCGAGACCCAGTCGCAAGATCTGGACGTTACCTGGCAGCAGTTTTTCCCGACCGGGCCACGGGCCTTCCTGCCGCTGTGGGGAAATAACGCCTCGCTGGTGTGGTACGACAGTCCGCAGCGAATTCGCCATCTGCAATCGCTAAATATGAAGCAACTGACTCAGGAGGTGATGCAGGCCTTTCCTGCTCGACTGGGATCGGTGCAGGCGCTGTCGGCAGGCTCGTTCCCGTTGGTACGCCGCCATGCACAGCGCTACGTGTCGCCGGGCCTGGTGATGGTGGGAGATGCTGCGCACACCATTAACCCGCTGGCCGGGCAGGGAGTTAATCTCGGCTATCGCGACGTTGAAGCGTTGCTCGAGGTGGTGGCAAAGGCTAAGGATAGCGGTGAGGACTGGTGGACTGAACGCGTACTGCTGCGTTACCAGCGTCGTCGCCGGGTTGATAACCTGTTGATGCAGAGCGGCATGGACCTGTTCTATACCGCATTCAGTAACAGCCTGCCTCCAGTGCGGATGCTGCGTAATCTGGCGCTAATGGCGGCCCAGCGCGCGGGCAAGCTTAAGTCTAAAGCGCTGGAGTATGCCTTGGGGCTGTAAGGCGCATTGGATAGTGAGAGAGGGCAGGGCGGCAAAACCGTTCTGCCTTTTTTAGTTAAGGTTTTCGGAACGCAGAAAAGCAAAAAGCCCGCCGAAGCGAGCTTTTCTAAATTTGGCTGGGGTGCCAGGATTCGAACCTGGGTATGCTGGTATCAGAAACCAGAGCCTTACCGCTTGGCGACACCCCAATGGTGTTACTTATTAATTCTACTACCTACTGCTTTCTTAACTCATAACCATTCAGACTGAAATGGTGGCTACGACGGGATTCGAACCTGTGACCCCATCATTATGAGTGATGTGCTCTAACCAACTGAGCTACGTAGCCAATATTTAACTATCTTAATCGTTATTGCAAGCTGTTTTTACTATTAATTTTAAATTAAATTAATATATTTCAAACAGTTAACAATTTGAAAGTGGCTGGGGTACCTGGATTCGAACCAGGGTATGCTGGTATCAAAAACCAGTGCCTTACCGCTTGGCGATACCCCATCTTATTACTTTCAAATTATTTTATTTTCACCGTTCGTTCTGCTGAACAGGACCGTGAAAAAAATTGGCTGGGGTACCAGGATTCGAACCTGGGAATGCTGGTATCAAAAACCAGTGCCTTACCGCTTGGCGATACCCCATCCGTGCAAACCGAGTGAAATGGTGCGGGAGGCGAGACTTGAACTCGCACACCTTGCGGCGCTAGAACCTAAATCTAGTGCGTCTACCAATTTCGCCACTCCCGCAAACATGAAAGAAGAATGGTGGCTACGACGGGATTCGAACCTGTGACCCCATCATTATGAGTGATGTGCTCTAACCAACTGAGCTACGTAGCCGTCTTCTCTCTGCTCAACCTTCATCGGCGTTGCGGGGCGCATTATGCGTATATGGCAGATTTGCGTCAACAAGTTTTTTGCCAAAAAATCGCAGATTGGGTCCATTTGTGTAGGTTATGACCACTCCGGCGATAAATTCAACAAAAGATAGTATTTTCAATCAATTTAAAGATAAAAAAACAGGCCCCTGGAGGCCCGTGATATTGATAAAGCGTCGGTTATTTATAGGCAGAGGCGTGAACGCCAACCGCACGACCGGACGGATCGTTCATGTTTTTGAATGACTCATCCCACTCAACCGCTTTAGGTGAAGAACAGGCGACGGTTGGGCCACCCGGTACGCATTCGGCGGCGCTAGGAACCGGGAACAGCTCTTCAAAGAGGGTGCGGTACAAATACCCTTCTTTAGAGGTTGGGGTGTTGTACGGGAAGCGGAAATGCGCAGTTTCGAGCTGTTGATCGGTAACCTGCTGCGCTGCCACTTCTTTTAATGTGTCAATCCAGCTGTAACCTACGCCGTCAGAGAACTGCTCTTTCTGGCGCCAGGCCACGCTATGCGGCAGGTAAGATTCGAAACACTCACGCAGGATGTGTTTTTCCATTTTTCCGTTGCCGCACATTTTGTCTTTCGGGTTGATACGCATCGCCACATCGAGGAATTTTTTGTCCAGGAACGGTACGCGAGCTTCGACACCCCAGGCTGACATCGCCTTGTTGGCACGCGCGCAGTCATACATATGCAGGGCCAACAGTTTACGCACGGTTTCTTCGTGGAATTCCAGCTCGTTAGGAGCCTTGTGGAAGTAAAGGTAACCGCCAAACACTTCGTCGGCACCTTCACCCGACAGCACCATCTTAATGCCCATCGCTTTGATTTTACGCGACATCAGATACATTGGAGTCGACGCACGAATGGTGGTCACGTCGTAGGTTTCGATGTGGTAAATAACGTCGCGAATGGCGTCCAGACCTTCCTGCACGGTGAAATGAATTTCATGGTGCACGGTGCCCAAGTGGGTTGCCACTTCCTGCGCGGCACGCAGGTCAGGAGACCCCTCAAGGCCCACGGCAAAGGAGTGCAGCTGTGGCCACCAGGCCTCGCTCTGATCTTTATCTTCAATGCGACGACCGGCAAATTTCTTGGTAATAGCTGAGATAACCGAGGAGTCCAGGCCGCCAGACAGCAGTACGCCGTAAGGCACGTCAGACATCAGGTGGCTTTTCACCGACTCTTCCAGCGCCTCTTTCAGCTCGGCCTTATCGGTAACGTTGTCTTTAACGTTGTCGAAATCGAACCAGTCACGCTGGTAGTACTCGACAATTTCACCGTCTTTGCTCCACAGATAGCTGCCCGCCGGGAACTCTTTAATCGTGCGGCACACCGGAACCAGTGACTTCATTTCTGACGCCACGTACATGTTGCCGTGCTCGTCATGCCCCATATACAGGGGGATGATACCCAAATGGTCACGGCCAATCAGGTAGGCGTCTTTTTCTGTGTCATACAGAATAAACGCGAACATGCCCTGCAGTTCGTCGAGGAAAGCGGGGCCTTTTTCCTGATAAAGCGCGAGGATCACTTCACAGTCAGATTCGGTCTGGAAGGCATACTTTTCGCCGAGGGAGGCACGCAGCGCCTGATGGTTGTAGATTTCGCCGTTCACGGCCAGCACGTGAGTGTGTGCTTCGTTGTACAGAGGCTGTGCGCCGTTGTTGACGTCAACAATCGATAGACGCTCGTGACAAAGAATCGCTTTGTCACTGGCATAAACGCCAGACCAGTCTGGACCACGGTGACGCATCAAGCGTGACAGCTCTAGCGCTTTTTTGCGCAGTTCGATGGAGTCGGTCTTGATGTCGAGCACGCCAAATATAGAACACATATAACTCTCCCTAACGACTTTTCTCAGGCGGTGATGTTGTTTTGCATAACCAGTGTTTGTTGTGCGGCGTTGCCGAATTCACAATTATTTTCGGACTTCGCTGCGTCTCTGATAACGAAAATGCGTAAAAGCGCGATCCTTTGCAAGTAATTTAGTTATTGTTTGAAAAATAGTTGGTTGACCTGTCGCGTTTATTAACGGATTGCCAGTTTTAACGGCTTAAAATTATCGAATCGATAAAAAAAGGTTGAATGGCACAGCCTGCACTTAAAAGAGGCAGCATAATATTATTGCAAATAAAAACGCCCGCTTTTGAGGCGGGCGTCAGCAGACCGGCGGAGAGAGAACCTTAAATAACGTCGATGTCGGCGACGGAAGGGTAGATCCAGGTTGGGCGGAACGGCATATTTTCAACATCGTTCAAGGTTGATACCCCGCTCAACACCAGAATGGTTTCTAATCCGGCCTGAAATCCGGCTAAAATATCGGTGCGCAGGTTATCGCCCACGATCACCGTATCTTCCGAGTGAGCCTGCATCTTGTTGAGCGCCGAGCGAATAATCCACGGGCTTGGCTTGCCGACGACGAACGGTTTGCGGCCGGTTATTTTTTCTATCGGCGCACAAAGCGCCCCGCAGGCCGGAACAAATCCGTGGCCGTGATAATCCGGGTTGGTGGCGATAAAGCGCGCGCCGTGGGCGACAAAGTAGGCCGCTTTATGCATCATGTCCCAGTTATAAGACCGCGTTTCGCCGACGATCACAAAATCAGGATTAACATCGGTGATGGTGAAACCGGCATTATACAGTTCATGGATAAGCGCCCCTTCACCGATGACATAGGCTTTTTTGCCCTCCTGACGCTTGAGGAAATCGGCCGTGGCCATCGCCGAGGTGAAGAATGCACTCTCCGGCACCTCAAGGCCTGCCGAGGCAAAGCGGTTTGACAGGTCTTGCGCGGTTTGCGATGGGTAGTTGGTGAGAATAACCAACGGCATCTTTTGTTCCTGTATCCGCGCCAAGAACAGGTCTGCGCCCGGCACCGGCGTGTTGTCATGCAGCAGTACGCCATCGATATCGCAAATTACATTCTTAATAGTCATGAAGATATATCCGTCCTTGCACCATGAATACCCAAAGCTACACCCCGAAATCTCACCGATATCGGGGTAGCAAAAGATTTGATTATTGAGGGGAGTTTTCCAGCAGTCGCTGTAGCAGGACGCCGTTGAGCATCGCGCGTTTGACCAGTGCAAAGGCGCCAATCGCCGAGCGGTGGTCGAGCTCTGAAGTCACAATTGGCAGGTTGCGGCGAAAATCTTTCAATACCTGCGCATTGATACAGCTCTGCAACGCGGGCAAGAGGATTTTATCGGCTTCGGTTATCTCACCGGCAATCACTACTTTCTGCGGATTAAACAGGTTGATGGCGATGGCGATACTCTTCCCGAGATGACGGCCAACGTATTCAATCACTTCGCAGGCCAGCTGGTCGCCGCGATTGGCAGCCTTACAGATACTGCTAATGGTGCAGTCATCGAGGGACATCTTGCTCGGATAGCCCTGAGTCAACAGGTTGCGCACCCTATTCTCGATAGCCGAGTTGGCGGCAATGGTTTCCAGGCAGCCAAAGTTGCCGCAGTGGCAGCGTTCGCCGAGGGGATCGACCTGAATATGGCCAATTTCGCCGACGTTACCGTTGCTGCCGAGAAAAATCTGTCCGTTGACCAGAATACCGGCGCCGGTTCCGCGATGCAGGCGAACCAAAATTGAATCCTGACAGTCGCGGGTCGCACCAAAGTAGTGCTCGGCCAGCGCCAGGCTGCGGATATCGTGGCCGACAAAGCTGGTGACCGAAAACTTACCCTCGAGTACGTCGACCAGCTTCCAGTTATGCACGCTGATATGCGGCATATAGCGCACGATGCCTTTTAGCGGATCGACTAAGCCGGGCAGGATCACCGCAATAGCAATCAGCTCGCGCGTCTTGCGCTGATTTAATTCAAGAAAGTGAGAGATTGCCGCGATCAGCGCGTTTTCCAGCGTTTCCTGCGTGCGCTCTGGCAAGGGATAATGCTGTTCGGACAACGACTTGGCGCTGAGATCGTACAGCGTTAGGGTCGCATCATTGCGGCCCAGGCGCACCGCCACGGTTTGAAAAGGGCGGGTTTCGGTAACAATAGAGATAGCGCGCCTGCCGCCGGTCGAGGCCTGCTGATCGACTTCTTTAATCAGGCCCCGCTCAAGCAGCTGGCGGGAGATCTTGGTCACGCTGGCGGGCGCTAGCTGGCTCAGTTCTGCGATTTGAATCCGTGAAATGGGTCCTTGCTGATCAATCAGGCGATAGACCGCAGCGCCGTTTAACTGCTTAACCAGATCGACGTTACCGATTTGTGCCTGCCCGCCTGTGTTCATCCCATGCTCTCTGCTGTTACACCTCGTCACCGTTGACGAGCGTTTTTGTTATTTTAAAATCGTGAGTAAACGCCGTTAGATTGGCCACTTTTCCTGCTTCAATGCTGCCCAGAGTGTTTTCCACTCCGATAGCGCGAGCCGGATACAGTGCCGCCATGCGCAGCGCTTCGTCTAGCGGGATCCCGACATGTTCTACGCTGTTTCGCACCGCTTCGATCATCGTTAACGCAGATCCGCTGAGAGTGCCGTGTTCATCCACGCAAAGGCCGTCTCGATAGTATATTGTTTTACCGGCAAAAATGAACTCTTCAATCTCGGCCCCGGCCGGAGCGGTAGCATCGGTCACCAGCACCAGCTTGTCGCCTTTCAGCTTTTTCGCATTGCGAATGCTCGGCCAGGCGACGTGATGCCCGTCGACGATGATGCCGGTGTAGACTTCCGGGGTGTCGAAAATTGCGCCCATCAGGCCCGGTTGACGTCCAGAAATCGGCGGCATGGCGTTATACAGGTGGGTGGCAAAGCTAATTCCGGCGGCAAAGCCCTGTCGTGCCTGCTCGTAGCTGGAGTTAGAGTGCCCGGCTGAAACGATAATCCCGGCCTCTTTAAGCTGGCGGATAAAATGGTCTTCGACCTGCTCGGGAGCTAGCGTGACTTTGGTCACTACGTCGGCATTGGCGCAAATATAGTCGATCATCGCCGCGTCGGGCTTGCGAATAAATGCCGGATTATGCGTGCCTTTTTTCTCGATACTCAGATAAGGCCCTTCAAGATGCAGTCCCAGCGCCTGGTGCGGATACTTGGCCAAATACTCGCGCATTACCGCAATACCGTGCTTCATGTAGTCGTCGCTACAGGTGATTAGCGTCGGTAAATAGCTGGTGCAGCCGGACTTCTCGTTGGCGGCCTGCATGATTTCGAGCGTGTTAACGGAAATCGCTTCGAGGGAATCATTGAACTGCACGCCGCCACAGCCGTTAAGCTGCAGATCGATAAAGCCCGGCGTCAGTATCGCACCCTGCAGGCTGCGCGTTTCAATGCCGGCCGGCAGTTGGTCAAGCGGGCACACGCGCTCAATTAGCCCATCGGCAATCACCACGGCGTGGTTATCGAGAATTTCATGGCCGGTGTACACGCGGCCCTCAACATAAGCAAACATACCCCTCCCTATACTGGTCATCTTTCGCGCCGCAGAGGCGTTGACAGCGGTTAATTATCCTAAAAGACCCTAATCACAGGCCTTTCATATTTTCCGTTTCAAGCTCGCGGAAATACTTAACCGTTTTCACTTTTAATTCCATGGTGGCCGGCTCGTCGCAGACGATCACGGCTTTAGCATGCAGCTGCAGGCAGCTGATGGTCCACATATGGTTGACGTTGCCTTCTACCGCGGCGGCTAATGCCTGCGACTTGGCGTGGCCGGTCACCAGGATCATCACTTCTTCAGCATCCAATAGCGTGCCGACGCCGACGGTTAAGGCAAACTTGGGTACCTGAGAAACGTCATTACCAAAGAAGCGTGAATTGGCGATACGAGTATCGTGGGTCAGCGTCTTGATGCGAGTACGCGATGCCAGCGATGAGGCCGGTTCGTTGAAAGCAATGTGTCCGTCGTTGCCTACGCCACCCATAAAGAGGTTAATTTTGCCGTAAGCCTTTATTTTTTCTTCATATTGACGGCATTCTTCATCCACGTCGGCGGCGTTACCGTTTAACAGATTAATGTTTTCTTTTTTTATATCAACGTGATCGAAGAAATTTCGATGCATAAAGGTGTGATAGCTCTCAGGATGTTCCTGCGCGAGTCCAACATATTCATCCATGTTGAAGGTTACCACGTTTTTAAAGCTGACTTGGCCTGCTTTATGCATAGCAATAAGGTGTTTGTAGGCTTCAAGCGGCGTGCCGCCGGTGGGTAAACCGAGGACAAACGGCCGCTCGGCGCTGGGTTTGAAGGCGTTAATACGCTGAACAATATGACGCGCCGCCCATTTACCGACTTCAGCGGGAGTGTTTAGGGGTATAAGTCTCATCACGCACCTCTTGGTTTCTACTTTGTCTTTATAAGCCGAGTATCCATCGCGCAGGCGCTGGATAAAGAATCAGTTGCTTCTGGCGTCAGCGTTTGTGACTTTACACCTAGCCGATTAACGCTGATGATCGGCAATGTGCTGCCTAGATTTTTTTCATGATAAAATAAGTTTTCATTAATGACCAGTATTATGGCTTGTTAAGCACCCACTTTGGTGATAAAAGTCACAATTAAGGCACTTTTAATTTGCGATACGAATTAATTTTTTTACACTAGGCGACAGACGGTTGGTGAGACCGTTTTGGAACGGTTTTGGACACGGTAGTAAAACATTCTAATTAAACTACTTTAGGTTATTCGTCTCAGGGCGAATGGGGGGGAAGTTGAGCATACTTAGCTACTTGCAGAAGATCGGCCGTGCCTTGATGGTACCGGTTGCTACATTACCCGCAGCGGCAATATTAATGGGGGTAGGTTACTGGATTGACCCGGTAGGCTGGGGGGCAGATAACGCGCTGGCCGCCCTGTTTATCAAGTCGGGTTCGGCCATTATTGAAAATATGGCCGTACTGTTTGCGATCGGCGTGGCGTACGGCATGTCCAAAGACAAGGACGGTGCGGCGGCATTGACCGGCTTTGTCGGATTTTTAGTGTTAACCACGCTGTGCTCGCCGGCAGCTGTCTCAATGATCCAGAAAATCCCGGTCGCTGACGTTCCCGCCGCCTTTGGAAAAATCAATAACCAGTTTGTGGGTATTCTGGTCGGTATCATTTCAGCCGAACTGTATAACCGCTTTAGTCATGTCGAGCTGCCAAAGGCGCTTTCGTTCTTCAGCGGTCGTCGCCTGGTGCCCATACTGACCTCGTTTGTGATGATCGTCGTGGCTTTCATCATGATGTATCTCTGGCCGCTGATCTTCAACGGTCTGGTGACCTTCGGTGAGCATATCCAGCAGATGGGTTCCGTGGGCGCAGGCATCTACGCGTTCTTTAACCGACTGCTGATCCCGGTTGGCCTGCATCACGCGCTGAACTCGGTGTTCTGGTTTGACGTGGCGGGTATCAACGACATTCCTAACTTCCTCGGCGGTCAGGAGTCTATCGAGTCTGGCAAAGGCATTTTAGGCATCACCGGTCGTTATCAGGCGGGCTTCTTCCCTATCATGATGTTTGGTCTGCCGGGTGCGGCGTTGGCTATCTATCACTGCGCGCGTCCGGAAAATCGCGCCAAAGTGGGCAGTATCATGCTGGCGGCGGCGTTTGCCTCCTTCTTTACCGGCATCACCGAACCGCTAGAGTTCTCGTTCATGTTCGTGGCGCCGGTGCTGTATTTCCTCCACGCGGTGCTGACTGGTCTTTCGGTATTTATTGCCGCCAGCATGCACTGGATTGCCGGTTTCGGCTTCAGCGCCGGGCTGGTGGATATGGTGCTGTCATCGCGCAACCCGCTGGCAACGCACTGGTACATGCTGATCCCGCAGGGCCTGGTGTTCTTCGTTATCTACTACGTGGTGTTCCGCTTCACCATCAAGAAATTCAACCTGCTGACGCCAGGACGTGAATTGGCGGTAGCGGGCGACGAATCCGACGGTTATGACACCAATATCGAGAGCACAGGCAACGGCAAGGCCGATGAAACGGCTAACCTGGCACGACGCTACATTAGTGCGATTGGCGGCTCGGACAACCTGACCGGCATCGACGCCTGCATTACGCGTCTGCGCCTGAATGTTAAAGACTCGTCGCTGGTCAACGATTCTTTGGCCAAGCGTCTCGGCGCGTCTGGGGTTATTCGATTGAACAAGCAGAGCGTGCAGGTAATTGTCGGCACGCGTGCCGAGATTATTGCCGGTGCGATGCGCAACGTACTGACCTCCGGGCCCGTGGCGGCGGTTACCGCTGCGGCACCTGCCGCGGGAGTGAGCGAAATAAAAGCGCAGGCGGTGCCAAACGGCGTGAAGGCCACGCTCGAAACGCTGGTTTCGCCGATTACCGGCGAGGTGGTGGCGTTAGCCGAGGTGCCTGACGAAGCCTTTGCCAGCGGCGCGGTGGGTGAAGGCCTGGCGATCCGCCCTACGGCTAAAAATGTCGTTGCGCCGGCGGATGGCGTGGTGGTGAAGATCTTCAACACCAACCATGCTTTCTGTCTGGAAACCGCGGCCGGTGCCGAGGTGGTGGTGCATATCGGTCTCGACACGGTAGCGCTTAACGGTCAGGGCTTTACTCGCCTGGTGGAAGAGGGGGCAACCGTCAGCGCAGGTCAGCCGGTGTTGGAACTGGATCTGGATTATCTTAACGGCAATGCCCGTTCGATGATAAGCCCGGTGGTGGTGAGCAACATGGAAGACTTCTCTGGGCTGGCATTGCTGGCGGGTGGCTCGGTCATCGCCGGGGAAAGCCCGCTGTTCGAGATTAAAGCTAAATAACACCGAGTTGCCTGTTGGCTAAAAAAATGGGCTAAAAAACCGGCGGGAAGAGAGCAGTCTCTTCCCGTTTTTTTATTTTTTTAATCGCCGTCACCCTGTCTTTACGCTAAAAAAATTTTAATAAATCTAAATTTAACACTTAAGGGTTGTTTCCCAGCGTGGCTTGTTGGAACATATGCGGTTAGTCTTTCGAGCTTTCGTTCGCGTAGAGGAATTGAACAATGAGTGAGGCTGAAGCCCGCCCAACAAATTTTATCCGTCAGATTATTGATGAAGATCTGGCATCGGGAAAACACGCGTCTATAGTGACCCGTTTCCCGCCTGAGCCAAATGGTTACCTGCACATTGGCCACGCAAAATCGATCTGCCTGAACTTTGGCATCGCACAAGACTATCAGGGCCAATGTAACCTGCGTTTTGATGACACCAATCCGGTAAAAGAAGATATCGAATTTGTCGAGTCGATCAAGAAAGACGTGCAATGGCTTGGCTTCGAGTGGAGCGGAGAGGTTCATTACTCTTCCGACTACTTCGACCAACTGCATCATTACGCGGTAGAGCTTATTCAGAAAGGTCTGGCCTACGTTGACGAGCTGTCGCCGGAACAGATCCGTGAGTATCGCGGCAACCTGACCGCGCCGGGCAAAAACAGCCCGTTCCGCGATCGCAGCGTGGAAGAGAACCTCGAGCTATTCGCTAAAATGCGCAACGGTGATTTCGCCGAGGGCAGCGCCTGCCTGCGCGCTAAAATCGACATGGCTTCGCCGTTCTTCGTGATGCGCGATCCGGTGCTGTACCGCATCAAATTTGCCGATCATCATCAGACCGGCAGCAAGTGGTGCATCTACCCAATGTACGATTTCACCCACTGCATTTCCGATGCGCTGGAAGGGATCACCCACTCGCTGTGTACGCTGGAATTCCAGGACAACCGTCGCCTGTACGACTGGGTGCTGGACAACATCACCATTCCTTGTCATCCGCGTCAGTACGAGTTTTCGCGCTTGAATCTCGAATACGCCATCATGTCCAAGCGCAAGCTGAACCTGCTGGTGACCGATAAGGTTGTAGAGGGTTGGGACGATCCGCGCATGCCAACGGTTTCTGGCCTGCGTCGTCGTGGCTACACCTCGGCTTCAATTCGCGAGTTCTGCCGTCGTATCGGCGTGACCAAGCAGGACAACAACGTGGAAATGGCCGCGCTGGAATCCTGTATTCGTGACGATCTCAACGAAAACGCCCCGCGTGCGATGGCGGTGATCAATCCGGTTAAGGTGGTTATTGAGAACTTTAGCGGCGATGCGGTTCAGTGGGTGAAAATGCCGAACCATCCGAGCAAGCCAGAAATGGGCTCGCGTGATGTGCCGTTTACCGCTGAAATCTTCATCGATCAGGCCGATTTCCGCGAAGAAGCTAACAAACAGTATAAGCGTCTGGTGCTGGGCAAAGAGGTTCGCCTGCGTAATGCCTATGTTATTAAAGCCGAACGTATCGAGAAAGATGCCGAAGGTAACGTGACAACCATTTTCTGCAGCTACGACATTGATACTTTAAGCAAAGATCCTGCCGACGGCCGTAAAGTCAAAGGTGTGATCCACTGGGTTTCCGCTAGCGAAGGCAAACCGGCCGAGTTCCGCCTGTACGATCGCCTGTTCAGCGTGGCAAACCCGGCCCAGGCCGAGGATTTCCTGACCACCATTAATCCGCAGTCTCTGGTGATCGCTAACGGTTTCGTCGAGCCGAGCCTGGCGAATGCCCAAGCCGGTGTGAGCCTGCAGTTCGAGCGCGAAGGCTACTTCTGCGCCGACAGCACTTACTCCAGCGCCGAGCATCTGGTGTTTAACCGCACCGTTGGCCTGCGTGACAACTGGGAAAGCAAACCGGTCGTTTAATGAGATCCCCTCCCCAAATTTTTTTGGGGGAGGAGTTTAAGATCCCCTCCCCCAAAATTTTTTTGGGGGAGGGTTAGGGTGGGGGAGCAGACGACTCAGATTCCGCGTTGTTTGTTCCCCCATCCCGACCTTCCCCCGCTGAAAAGAGCGGGGGAAGGAGTTTTAAGATCCCCTTTCGCCAAAATTTTTTGGGGAAAGGAGTTTAAGATCCCCTTTCGCCAAAATTTTTTGGGAAATGAGTTTAAGATCCCCTCCCCCAAAAATTTTTTTTTGGGGGAGGGTTAGGGTGGGGGAGCAGACGACTCAGATTCCGCGTTATTTGTACCCCTATCCCTGCCTTCCCCCGCTGAAAAGAGCGGGGGAAGGAGTTTTAAGATCCCCTTTCGCCAAAATTTTTTGGGAAATGAGTTTAGAATCCCCTCCCCCAAAATTTTTTTTGGGGGAGGGTTAGGGTGGGGGAGCAGACGACTCAGAATCCGCGCTGTTTGTCCCCCCATCCCTGCCTTCCCCCGCTGAAAAGAGCGGAGGAAGGGGTTTTAAGATCGCCTTCCCCCAAAATTTTTTGGGAAAGGCGTTTAAGATCCCCTCCCCCAAAAATTTTTTTGGGGGAGGGTTAGGGTGGGGGAGCAGACGACTCAGATTCCGCGTTGTTTGTTCCCCCATCCCTGCCTTCCCCCGCTGAAAAGAGCGGGGGAAGGAGTTTTAAGATCTCCTTTCCCCATCCCGACCTTCTGCCGTCTAAAAGAGCGTGAGGAGCAGTTTGTTCAGGCATAAAAAAACCGCTTTTCAGCGGTCATTTTATATGCGGACTTTTTCTTATCCCTGAGAGAAAAATCCAGCCGGTATCAGCCTTTACCGTGCAGTGAATCATCTTCCAGACAGTTACCGCTTTCGCAGTGGCCGTAAAGATAGAGACTGTGGTTAGTCAATTTAATACCGTGAGTCTTGGCAATATCACGCTGACGGGCTTCGATGTACTCGTCACGGAATTCGATAACGCGTCCGCAGTCGAGGCAAATCAGGTGGTCATGGTGATGCTGCTGTGTCAGCTCAAATACTGACTTGCCGCCTTCGAAATTGTGGCGGGTAACAATGCCGGCGTCGTCAAACTGGTTCAAAACACGGTAAACCGTGGCCAGACCAATCTCTTCACCCATATCAATCAGTTCTTTGTATAAATCTTCCGCACTGACGTGATGACCTGCCGGGGCTTGCAGCACTTCCAGGATTTTCAGGCGTGGAAGCGTGACTTTTAAGCCGGCTTTCTTCAGTGCGGTGTTGTTGTCAGTCATGCGGATTTAGTCCTGTACTATGCTAATCACGTTAATGAAAACGGTGGGCTGTTCACAACCATCGTCCCAACCCAAAATGTTTATAACCAAAAAGGTCAACGCCCAAGAGAGGCGGAACGATAAAAACAGATACAACAAGTGTACCTTGATCAAGCTGAAAGTTACAATTTTGTACGACTTAAATTGTTAATTTCAGTGATAGTTTGGCCCTTTCACGAATAACCTCAACGTTTCAGGGCCTTAGGCTTTGTGTGGGATTAACCGAGGATTTCAGCGAGGCTCAATTCTTCGGAAATTTGCTTAACCCAGGCGTCAACGCGTTGGCTGGTCAGCTCGGGTTGACGGTCTTCGTCGATAGCCAAACCGATAAAGTGCGTCTCGTCGGCCATGCCTTTTGAGGCTTCATAGCCATAACCTTCGGTAGGCCAATGACCTACAATAACTGCGCCGCGTGGTTCGATGATATCGCGTACGGTGCCCATCGCGTCACAGAAGTATTCCGCGTAGTCTTCCTGATCGCCACAGCCGAACAGTGCCACCAGTTTGCCTTCAAAATCAATTTCTTCCAGCGTCGGGAAAAAGTCGTCCCAGTCACACTGTGCCTCACCGTAGTACCAGGTTGGGATGCCGAGCAGCAGAATATCGTATTTATCCAGGTCTTCCTTGCTGCTTTTTGCGATGTCCTGCACGTCAGCAACGTCTTTGCCCAACTGCTTCTGGATCATTTTTGCGATGTTTTCGGTGTTTCCGGTGTCGGAACCAAAGAAGATACCTACAACTGCCATAAGCTTATCTAACCTCTTGTTCTGCATAAGACTCAGTGAGTCTATTTGTGGATCCGCGTCGCGCGAGTCATTTTAATTTGCCCTGTATTCTACCGGGCAATTAAGGCAAGTGTTATCGCCTTTGTGTGTTCTGCTGCGGGTTTGAGTGTCAATGCGGACTACCGAAAACATTTCTGGCGGTGGGGTGCAGGTAGACAACAACAAGGCGGGTAATCCTGTTGGATCACCTGCCCGAATCGGTCAGCTTGGCTGATTGTTCAGATGTGATAGCAGCATCTGTTCAATCAGTTCACTACGACTGATATTTTGTTGTTCCGCCAGCTTATTAAGCGCATCTACCGCTTCGGCATTAATTTTCAGCTCTACGCGACGTAAACCGTTGTTTTTGTCACGGCGAAGCTGATTACGCTTGTTAATCCTAAGCTGTTCATCGCGAGAAAGCGGATTTGTTTTTGGACGTCCCGGACGGCGATCGTCTGCGAACAGATCAAGCGTCGTGCGATCCAGTTGTTCTTTTGCCATAGGTAGCGGTACAACTAGGGAAGTTACATCGAAAAGCGACTCACGCCCTTTTCAGATGAGATGGTTACACATTTCGGGCCAATAAACCCTAACCCAATTTACCTCCCACGCCCCGAGAAAACCGACTCGACGCAGGGGCAAAATTACAGCGCGCAATCATACCCTAGCGTATATCCCTCCACAACGCCTAACTGCCTTGATTGCGCGCTAAGTTATTATGTTTAGCCCTTTTTTCGAGCAGTTGCGCACTGAATGCTCAGCGATCATGGCGCATCGATGAAACGATGGATGGCGCGCAGCACCGCCTGCGGCTTTTCGGCGTGTACCCAGTGTCCGCTGCCTGCGACAACATAGGCGCGAGCGAGAGGAAACTGGCGGGCGATGGCGTCGCGATAGCTGTCCTGCACGTAAGAGGAATCGCCGCCGCGAATAAACAGCGCAGGGTGCGGCCAGGCGGGAACCTCCTGCCAGCCGATGATGTTGGCATACTCCGCCAGCAGCGTCGGGACATTAAAGCGCCATTCGCCCTGCGAGAAAGATTTCAGCAGGAATTGGATCACGCCGTCCTCTTTTATAAACTGCTGCATCAGCCGAGTCGCGCCCGCGCGGTCCTGAATTCCCGCCTCGGTCACCGCATTCAGTGCAGCAAAAATCTCGTCGTGACGGCGAGTCTGGTAGTCCACCGGTGCCATGTCGATCGCCACCAGTTTGTCGATGCGGTCGGGCGCCACGGCGGTCAGCGCCATCGCCGCCTTGGCGCCCATCGAATGACCGATAACCACCGCCTTGTCGATCCCGGCCTCGTCCAGCGTAGCGAGCAAATCTTCGGCCATGTCGCGATAGGTCATCTGTTTTGATCGCGCCGACAGCCCGTGATTACGCAAATCTACCTGTAGCACACTATGCTGTTGTTTCAGGTCACGCGCCAGCACGCCGAGATTGTCCAGCGTGCCAAACAGGCCGTGCACCAGCAGCACGGGCAGCGCAGAAGGATTGGCTGATTCAGCCGGTTGCAGTCGATAATGTAATTTCATGACAGGGTCCGTGCAGACATTTATTACAGGTAAGGATCTCATTAGGTTATCATGAGTCGCGGAAGAATTTCTGTCACAACCCTGTGTGGGATAAAGCAAAGCGCACGCTGAGGTAAACCCGGATATAAGGTTTTGTCTGCTTTTTGAATAATCGGGCGATTTCGCCTTTTTGTTTGCGCAGTTTAATTTGTATAATCCTTTGAATAAATTAAGTAGAAAAACAGTACTGGATAAAGATGAAAACGATTGAGGTTGATGAAGAGCTTTACCGCTATATCGCGAGCCACACGCAGCATATCGGTGAAAGTGCATCAGACATTATACGGCGGATGCTGAAATTTACTGCCGGCCAGGAAGTGCAGACGCCTGTAAAAACCAGCGCCAGCGCGGCTCCAGTAGAGAAGCCAGCGGCGGTCGTTGCCAATACGCCTGCTAATCGCGTACGCGCCGTGCGTGAACTGCTGCTGTCCGACGAATACGCAGAGCAGACCAAAGCGGTTAACCGTTTTATGCTGATCCTGACCACGCTATATACGCTTAATCCACAAGAATTTGCCGTAGCGACCGACTCGCTGCGCGGCCGTACCCGCACTTATTTTGCCGGCAATGAGCAAACTTTGCTGCAAAACGGTATCCATACCAAGCCGAAACACGTGCCTGGAACGCCATATTGGGTCATCACCAATACCAACACCGGTCGCAAATCCAGCATGATCGAACACATCATGCAGTTGATGCAGTTCCCAGCCGAACTGATCGATAAAGTTTGCGGCACCCTTTAATACAGCATTAGGGAGAAATGCCAGTGGCTAACAACCCCCGTGCAGGGCAACCTGCTCAGCAAAGCGATTTGATTAACGTTGCACAACTTACGTCGCAGTATTATGTGCTGCAACCAGACCCGGCCAACAGTGCTCACGCGGTGAAATTTGGCACTTCTGGACATCGCGGCAGCGCTGGACGCCACAGCTTTAACGAATCCCACATTCTGGCGATCGCTCAGGCCATCGCAGAAGTGCGCAAGGAGCAGGGTACGACGGGTCCATGCTACGTGGGTAAAGACACCCACGCGCTGTCTGAGCCGGCATTTATCTCGGTGCTGGAAGTGCTGACCGCCAACGGCGTTGACGTGATTGTGCAGCAAGACAATGGCTACACGCCAACGCCTGCGGTTTCTCACGCTATCCTGACCCACAATAAAAAAGGCGGCGTAAAGGCTGACGGCATCGTGATTACGCCGTCGCATAACCCACCGGAAGACGGCGGGATCAAATACAATCCTACCAACGGCGGCCCGGCCGATACCGATCTGACCTCGGTGATCGAAAAACGCGCTAACGTGCTGATCGCCGACGGCCTGAAAGGCGTGAAGCGCCAGTCGCTGGACAAGGCCTGGCAGGGTGACCATCTCAAAGAGCTGGACCTGGTGCAGGGCTACGTTGAGGATCTGGTAAACATCATCGATATTCCTGCGATTCAGAAAGCAGGTCTGAAACTCGGCGTTGATCCGCTGGGTGGCTCAGGCATCGAGTACTGGAAACGCATCGCCGAGCATTACCAGCTGGATCTGACGCTGGTTAATGACTCCGTTGACCAGACTTTCCGCTTCATGCATCTCGACCACGACGGCGTGATCCGCATGGACTGCTCGTCAGAGTTTGCGATGGGCGGCCTGCTGGCGCTGAAAGACAAGTTTGACCTGGCCTTTGCCAACGATCCGGATTACGACCGCCACGGTATCGTCACGCCGAAAGGCCTGATGAATCCAAACCATTATCTGGCCGTTGCGATCAACTACCTGTTCCAGCATCGTCCACAGTGGGGCGCTGACGTGGCCGTAGGTAAAACGCTGGTTTCCAGCGCGATGATCGACCGCGTAGTGGCTGACCTCGGTCGCAAACTGGTTGAAGTGCCGGTGGGCTTCAAATGGTTCGTCGACGGCCTGTTCGACGGCAGCTTTGGTTTCGGCGGTGAAGAGAGCGCCGGGGCTTCATTCCTGCGTTTCGACGGCACGCCTTGGTCAACCGATAAAGACGGCATCATCCTGTGCCTGCTGGCGGCAGAAATCACCGCGGTAACCGGCAAGAACCCACAGCAGCATTACGACGAGCTGGCGGCGCGCTTTGGTGCTCCGAGCTATAACCGTATTCAGGCTCCGGCGACCCACGCACAGAAGGCCGCGTTGTCCAGGCTGTCTCCAGAGCAGGTCAAGGCCGACACGCTGGCGGGCGATCCGATTACCGATCGTCTTACCAAGGCACCGGGCAACGGCGCCTCGATTGGCGGTTTGAAAGTCATGACCAAGAATGGCTGGTTTGCGGCGCGCCCTTCCGGCACCGAGGAAGCCTATAAGATCTACTGCGAAAGCTTCCTGGGCGCAGAGCACCGTGCACAGATTGAAAAAGAAGCCGTGGAAATCGTTAGCAAGGTATTAGCCGACGCTAAATAATTTCCCGCTGCGGATGTGAGTTTATTGGTTTGACGCTAAATAAGGCGCTGTTGATACAGCGCTTTTTTTGTGTCTGCGATCTTTTAACCGGGCTAGGGCATAAAGCGATAGCCGACGCCGGTTTCGGTAAGCAGGTGGCGGGGGCGGGCGGCATCCAACTCTAGCTTCTGCCGCAGATGCCCCATGTAAATCCGTAAATAATGGCTGTGCTCCACGTAGTTTGGCCCCCATACGTGGCTCAGCAGCTGTCGCTGCGTGATGACTTTACCGCTGTTTGCCAGCAGTTCGGCCAGCAGGCGGAATTCAATTGGCGTAAGATGCAGGTCCTCTCCGTTACGCTGCACCCGCCGGTTAATCAGATCGACCGTCACGTCGGCGAAGCAGACCTGCGGGCTTTCCTGCAGACCTCCCGCGTGGCGACGTAAGGCAACGCGCACCCTGGCCAGCAGTTCACCGACGCCGAAAGGCTTGCTGAGGAAATCGTCAGCCCCCGCGTCGAGCGCGGCAATTTTGTCCTCTTCGCCGGTGCGGGCCGACAACACAATAATCGGAATGCTGCTCCAGTGACGCAGATCGCGGATATAGTCCAATCCATCGCCGTCCGGCAGGCCGAGATCGAGGATCACCAGATCCGGCTTGCGGGTTCCGGCCTCAATCAGCCCGCGCTGCAGCGTTTCGCTCTCAAAAACTTTCATGCCTTCCCCCTCCAGCGCGGTGCGAACAAAGCGGCGGATTTCTTTCTCGTCTTCAACAATCAGAATATTAGTCGGGGTCAGGCTCATTTAGGGGAGCTCTTTGGGTAGCGGTTCAGTGGGTTCCAGCTCCATGGATTCAAGAACTGGCAGCTTCTCCAGCGGCAGCGTAAAGCAGAATCTCGCCCCGCCTGCGGGGTTATTTTCGGCCCAGATACGCCCGTCGTGTACCTCTATAATGGCATGACAAATCGCTAATCCCAAGCCCACGCCGGGGATCGCCGATTCTTTGTTACCGCGAGAAAACTTCTCAAAAATCTGACGCTCGCCGCCGGTCACGATCCCGGGGCCGTTGTCGGTCACCGAGATCTCCAGCCAATCTTCACTGGCCCGCGCGCTAAGCACGATCAGCGCCCGCGCTCCGGCATATTTATGGGCATTTTCCAGCAGGTTGATAAACACCCGTTCGATCAGGCTAGCATCACAGTTGACCAAAAGCAGCTCGTCGGGAAGATCGACCACAATCTTATGGCTGCTGAGCAGCGGTTCGAGCATCCGCAGCGCGCTGCCAATAATCTCCTCTACCGACTGCCACTCTTTGCGCAGATTAAATCCGCCGGACTGGATGCGCGCCATGTCCAGCAGGTTATTGACCAGGCGCGTGGTGCTCAAAACCTGCTGGCGTATCTGATTGGCCTGTGGCGCGTAGGCGGAACCCTCGCTGGCCAAGTCCAGCGTCAGGATCTCGGCCTGGCCAAAAAGCACGGTCAGCGGGGTACGCAAATCGTGAGATAGCGCGGCCAGCAGCGAGTTGCGCAGCTGTTCGCGTTCGGTTTCCAGACGCGCGCTTTCGGCACTGGCCGCCAGTTGCAGGCGCTCGAGCGCATTGGCAATGAGCACGGTGAAGGTTTGCAACAGTCGCTGCTGTTCGGGCACCAGCAGTTGGCGGACGTTGGCCGGTTCAACCGCCAGCAGGCCCAGGGTTTTTCCCGATGCGACCAGCGGCAGCAGCTGATAGGGCACGCCCGGTAGAGTATCGGTACCGGCCCCGGCGGGCGACTGCTTGTCAAAACTCCAGCGAGCAATGGCCTGATCGACCGCGATAGCCTGCCCGGCTGCCACCTCGCTCTGCTGAAGGCTTAGCGAGCCTTCGCCGGAGGCCTCAGCGTGCGGCAGCAGCACCGCCGTTTTGGCTTGCAAAGTGGTTGAAATAAAATGCCGACTGGTCTGAGCGACATCGTCTGGGGTCATAGCCTGACTCAGCCCTTTCGACATTTCATACAGATATTGGGCGCGCTTCTCACGATGGCGGGCGATCCGCGCCTGATAGCGCACGCCAGCGGTCAAATTACCAATCAGCACGCCGACAATCAGCATCACCGCAAAGGTCAGCAGGTATTGTGCGTCGGTCACCGCGAACGAGCCGCGCGGCTGTACCAGAAACAGGTCAAAGCTGGCGACGTTAATCACCGCCGCGAACACCGACGGCCAGCGTCCGTAAAATAGCGCGGTGATGACCACGCCGAGCAGGTAAACCATGATCAGGTTGGCGGGGGCGAAGAACGGCACCAGAAATTGCGAGATAAAGGTGATGAAGGCACACACCATAACCGCGACGGCGCAGCCCTGCAGCTGGCGGCTGAACCGTTCACTAAAGGTGCGCGCGTCGGATTCTTTGCGTGCACTGCCGGTTGAGACCTCTTCCAGGCTGACGATCAGCAGGTCAAGCTCGGAGCCGATGTTTGCCAGCCGTTCCGCCAGCGTCATGCGCCATTTGACGCGGCGCTGTTTGCGACGGCCGAGCACAATCTTGCCGAGATGATGCTCGCGAGCGTAGCGCAGGATCGCCTGTTCTTCCTGCGGTTCTGACAGCGTAGCGGTCTCGGCACCCAGCTCCTGAGCCAGTTTTAACGCCTTTAAAATGGCGCGTCGCTGGCCTTCGGGTAGGCGGTGCAGCCGTGGCGTTTCAACATAAATCGCGTGCCACACGCCGCCAAGACGCGCCGCCAGCCTCGCCGCTACGCGCACCAGTTTTTCACTGCCGCTATCGTGGCCGATGCACAGCAGCAGGGCGTCGCGGGTGTGCCAGACGCGCTCGCGGCCCTGGGTATCGCGAAATTCACGCATCTGTTCATCGACGCGATCGGCGGTGCGGCGCAGCGAAAGCTCGCGCAGGGCAATCAGATTGCCTTTGCGGAAGAAATGTTCAATGGCCCGTTCGGCCTGGCCAGGGATATACACTTTGCCCTCTTTCAGGCGCTGGCGCAGGTCGTCGGGGGGAAGGTCAACCAGCACTACCTCATCGGCTTGGTCGAAAATATGGTCCGGCACGGTTTCACGAATGATAATGCCGGTAACGCCGCTGACCACGTCATTGAGGCTTTCAAGGTGCTGAACGTTAACGGTGGTGAAAACGTCGATCCCCGCGTCGAGCAGCTCTTCGATGTCCTGCCAGCGTTTGGGATGACGTGAGCCCGCCGCGTTGCTGTGCGCCAATTCGTCCATCAGGATCAGGCCCGGATGCCGTGCCAGCGCAGCGTCGAGGTCAAATTCGAGCAGCTGGCGGCCGCGGTGGGGGATACGTTTGGGGTGCAGAAGATCCAGGCCGGGCAGCATGGCCTGGGTCTCTTTACGGCCGTGGGTTTCAACCACGCCGACGACTACGTCAAGGCCGGTAGCGCGCAGCCGCTGCGCCTCCTGCAGCATGGCGTAGGTTTTGCCTACGCCCGCGCAGGCGCCAAAGAAGATTTTTAACTGACCGCGCGGCTTCTCGTTGGCCAGCGCTAACAGGCTGTCAGGATCGGGCCGCTGCGTCTCTTGGTCTACCATATGCTCTCTTCTTAGTGGGCGGTTAGGGTGTCCAGAGCCAGATTAAGCTGCAACACATTCACTACCGCAGGACCGGTAAAGGCCGCCAGCGGGGTGGTGGTATTGGCCGTAATCAGCTGAACCACGCGATCGCGCGGCAGATTTCTGGCCGTCGCCACGCGCTGCGCCTGCCACAGTGCGGCATCCACTGAAATTTGCGGATCCAAACCGCTGCCTGAAGCGGTGACTAAGTCAACCGGCACCCGCGGCGAGCTGGTCGGGTTAGCCTTGCGCAGCGCCGCCACGCGGTCCGCCACGGCTTTATCCAGCGCCGGATTGCTGACCGCAAGATTACTGCCCGAGGATGCCATCGCATTATAGGCGCTATCCGAGGTGGCGGAAGGGCGGCCCCAAAAATAATCCATCCGTGAAAAAGACTGGCCTATCAGTGCCGAACCCACTGGTTTACCGGCGGCGTAAAGCAGCGAGCCTTCCGCCGGTGCGCGCAACAGCAGCATCGACAGCCCGGTGGTCAGCAACGGATAGGCCACGCCGGTGATCAGGGTAAACACGACCAGCAGCACCAGCGATGGGCGTAAATAATGATGACGAATTACGGTAGTCATGATTCTGTTCCTTTCTTTAATCCAGTAATAGCGCGGCGGCGATTAGGCCAGATGCACCACGGTGAGGATCAGGTCAATTAGCTTGATGCCGACGAAAGGCACCAGCAGACCGCCCACACCGTAAATCCACAGATTACGGCGCAGCAGCGCGGCGGCGCTCATCGGTTTATAGCTCACCCCGCGCAGCGCCAGCGGGATCAGAAACACGATCACCAGCGCATTGAATATTACCGCCGACATAATGGCCGACGACGGCGAGTGCAGCTGCATCACGTTCAGCGCGTTGAGCTGCGGATAGGTCGCCGCAAACGCCGCCGGGATAATGGCAAAATACTTGGCCACGTCATTGGCGATACTGAAGGTGGTCAACGAACCGCGGGTCATCAGCATCTGTTTACCGATATGCACCACCTCAATAAGCTTGGTCGGGTTAGAATCCAGATCGACCATGTTACCGGCCTCTTTGGCGGCCTGGGTTCCCGAGTTCATCGCCACCGCCACATCGGCCTGGGCCAGCGCCGGTGCGTCGTTGGTGCCGTCACCGGTCATCGCCACCAGTCGACCTTCTGACTGGTATTGGCGGATCAGCGCAAGCTTGGCCTCCGGCGTGGCCTCTGACAGGAAGTCATCGACCCCGGCTTCGGCGGCAATGGCGGCGGCGGTCAAACGGTTATCACCGGTGATCATCACCGTTTTGATGCCCATTTTACGCAGCTCGGAGAAACGCTCTTTAATGCCGCCCTTGACGATGTCTTTCAGCTCAACCACGCCCAGTACGCGCGCGCCTTCTGCCACGACCAGAGGCGTACCGCCTTTGCGCGCCACGGTTTCGACCAGCCCCTCTACCGCCGGTGGGAAGTGGCCCTGGTTGCTTTCTACATGACGACGGATAGCGTCCACCGCGCCTTTGCGGATAATCCGATCGCCGACGTTGACGCCGCTCATGCGGGTCTGCGCCGAGAAGGGGATAAAGGTGGCGTTTAGCGATTTGATATCGCGTTCGCGCAGGTTAAAGCGCTGTTTCGCCAGTACCACGATACTGCGACCTTCCGGCGTTTCATCGGCCAGCGACGAGAGCTGCGCGGCGTCGGCCAGCTCCTGTTCGCTCACCTGCGGAGCCGGTAAAAATTGTGCCGCCTGGCGGTTACCCAGCGTGATGGTGCCGGTTTTATCCAGCAGCAGCACGTCGACGTCACCCGCTGCCTCGACGGCGCGGCCGCTGGTAGCAATCACGTTAGCCTCCAGCATGCGGCTCATACCGGCCACGCCGATGGCAGACAGCAGGCCGCCGATGGTGGTCGGGATCAGGCAAACCAGCAGCGCAACCAGCACGGTAACGGTGACCGGCACGCCGGCATGGCTAGCGTCGACGCTAAACAGTGAAAACGGATACAGCGTGGCGGTGGCGAGCACAAATACCAGCGTCAAGGCGACCAACAGGATGGTCAGCGCCACCTCGTTGGGGGTCTTGCGACGTTTTGCGCCTTCGACCATGGCGATCATCCTGTCGAGGAAGGTTTCGCCGGGATTGACGGTACATTCGACGATCAGCCAGTCGGACAGCACCCGCGTTCCGCCGGTGACTGATGAGAAATCGCCGCCGGATTCGCGGATAACCGGCGCCGATTCGCCGGTGATAGCGCTTTCGTCAACCGACGCGCCACCCTCCAGCACTTCGCCGTCGCAGGGAACGGTATCACCGGCTTCGATCAGCACAAAGTCGCCTTTGCGCAGACTGTCGGCGGCCACGTTGATCGGCGGTGAACCGAGGCGCGCCTCATACAGTTTTTTCGCCCAGCTGGTTTTCTGCACGCCCTTCAGGCTTTCGGCCTGCGCCTTGCTGCGGCCCTCGGCCAACGCTTCGGCAAAGTTGGCAAACAGCACGGTAAACCACAGCCACAGGGACACGCTGCCGGTGAATCCGGCGCTGCCCTCGGTCTTGCCGGTTAAAATCGCCAGCCAGATAAGCGTGGTCAGGATACTGCCGAGATACACCACAAACATCACCGGATTACGCCACTGTACGCGCGGATCGAGCTTCTTCAACGCGTCAAAAGTCGCGATGCGTATCAGTCGAGGATCAAACAGGGCACGTGTTTTGCGAGTCATCGTCTTCTCTCTTAACTATCTGTTGTGCAAGATGTCTGGCTTACTTCGCCAGCCAAACCTGTAAATGTTCAGCCACCGGACCCAGCGCCAGCGCCGGAATAAAGGTCAATGCACCGACCAGCAAGATGGTGCCGATCAGCAGGCCGATAAACAGCGGGCCGGAGGTTGGCAAGGTGCCGTTGCCCGCCGGTTGGCGCTTCTTCGCCACCAGCGAACCGCAAATGGCCAACACCGGTAAAATCACCCCGAAGCGACCGAGGAACATGGTCACCGCCAGCGTCAGGTTATAAAACGGCGTGTTGACGCTAAGGCCTGCAAAGGCGCTGCCGTTGTTGTTGGCCGCCGAAGAGTAGGCGTATAGCACCTCGGTGAAACCGTGCGCATTGGGGTTGGCAATACCCGCCAGCCCGGCCGGGCTAACCAGCGCCAGCGCGGTGCCGAGCAGCACCAGCGTTGGCGTCACCAGGATAGCCAAGGCGGTCATTTTCATATCGAAGACGTCGATTTTTTTACCCAGATATTCTGGCGTGCGGCCAATCATCAGCCCGGCGATAAACACCGTCAGCAGCACGAACAGCAGCATGCCGTACAGGCCAGAGCCAACGCCGCCGAACACCACCTCGCCAATCTGCATCAGCCACAGCGGGATCATGCCGCCCAGCGCGGTGAACGAGTCGAGCATGGCGTTGACCGCCCCGCAGGACGCGGCGGTGGTCACCACGCTGAACATGCTGGAGGCCAGAATGCCAAAGCGCGCTTCTTTACCCTCCATGTTGATATTGCTGGTGGCGCCGAGGGCCGACAGGTGTGGATTGCCCTGCAGCTCGGCGGCCATCACTATCACCACGCAGACCACAAAGATCAGCGACATGGTCCACAACAGCGCGTGGCCCTGGCGGTTATCGCCGACCAGGCGGCCGAATGAGAAACACAGCGCGCAGGGAATGAGGAAGATGCTCAGCATCTGCACCATGTTGGTCATCGCGGTTGGGTTCTCGAACGGATGCGCCGAGTTGGCCCCGAAGAAGCCACCGCCGTTGGTGCCGAGCATTTTAATCGCCTCCTGCGATGCGACCGGCCCCATCGGCAGTATTTGCTGTGCGCCTTCCAGCGTAGTAACGTGCTGATAGGCCCCGAGATTTTGCAGCACGCCCTGGCTAACAAAATACAGCGCCAGCAGCAGGGAGATCGGCAGCAGCAGGTACAGCGTGATGCGCAGTATATCGGTCCAGGCGTTGCCCAACGTTTTGCCTGACGGACGAGCAAAGGCGCGGATCATCGCGAAGGCCACGGCAATCCCGGTCGCTGCCGACAGGAAATTCTGCACCGTGAGTCCGACCATCTGACTGAAATAGCTCAGCGCACTCTCGCCGCTGTAGGCCTGCCAGTTGGTGTTTGAGACAAAGCTGACCGCCGTATTGAAGGCCAGATCCCATGACAGGCTGGGCAGGTGCTGTGGGTTCCACGGCAGCACGCCCTGCAGCAGCAGGATGGCCATCAGTAAGACGATGCCCAGCAGGTTGAAGGTGAAAATCGCTATCGCATACTGCTTCCAGTTCATTTCCCCCTCGGCACCGCCCGCCAGACCCAGGGTCCGACGTTCAAAACCGGCGAGAGCGGCGCCGACCTCGCCCTCAATCAGTCGAGCAATAAATTTGCCCAACGGATGTGAAAGCAGCAGTAAAACCAGCATAAAACTGGCGATCAGTAAAAAAGCAGGCGCGGCCATTTAAAAATCCTCCGCATTGAGCAGGGCATAAACCAGATAGCCGATCAGTAACAGCACCAGCAGTGCGCCGCAGATTACTTCAGTGTTCACAAACCACCCCTTAGTGTGCTTACCCTTGATCCCTGGCACTGAAGCGGCGTTGGCTGCGCGCGCTAACTCGACGCACTTACCTGAGTAAGCTTATCGGGATTCACTCGCTAGCCGCCTTGCTACAGCACCCATGATTTTGGGAAGTTGTTAACAGCATTATTAATAAAGCGAGTGTAATGAACGGCTTCTAAAGAACCTGAAAAGAAGCGGGGCAGGGGTGTAAAAAAAGTATAAAAATGGAGGATATTACCGCTCGCTGTATCGCGCGTGGGCTCAAACCAGCGCTAAGCCGCTGTGGTTAGCGCAGGTTGATGTCGCAGGCCAACATTATTACCGATTGGCTTATTTTCACTAGTCGGTTCAAGGCGTTGGGCTAAGCTTGTTTGAAATGGCTTAAAAACAATAAAAACCAGCCAGCTGATGGGCTGGTTTTTTTGTCTCTGCTTGGCAAGTAAACTTGTACAAGTTATAGTTTGTGTATAAGTTTAATAGGGGCGCTGTACAATCTTGCCGCGTCATGGAATGCAAAACTGCCAGGAGTTGAAAATGAGTGAACAAATTCCGATTGGCATTAGCGCCTGCCTGCTGGGAGAGAGGGTCCGTTTCGACGGTGGCCACAAACGCCTGGCCTTTGCCGTCGAGCAGTTAGCGCCCTATGTGCGCTTTGAGGCTATCTGCCCGGAAATGGCCATTGGCCTGCCCACCCCGCGGCCCGCGCTTCGTCTGGTGCAGACTCCAGACAGCGTTCGCATGCAGTTCAGCAACGATCCCGATATCGATCTCACGGATAAAATGCAGCAATATTCCGAGCAGCGGGTGGCCGCGCTCGAGCATCTTTGCGGCTATATTCTCTGCGCCAAATCACCGAGCTGTGGCATGGAACGGGTGCGGGTCTATCGCGAGAACAGCAAGGATAACAGCAAAAGCGGCGTAGGCATTTACACCGCCGAGCTGCAAAAACAGCTGCCTTGGCTGCCTATCGAGGAGGACGGCCGTCTTAACGATCCGCTGCTGCGTGAGAATTTTGTCGAGCGAGTGTTTGCGCTATATGAATTGAAAATGCTGCGCCAGTCCGGCCTGACTCGCGGCAAATTGATGGCCTTTCACAGTCGCTACAAGCTTTCGCTGTTGTCACATTCTCAGCCCGAGTATCGCGAACTCGGCCGATTCGTGGCATCGATGGATAAATGGTCTTCGCTGGAAGAGTATTTTGTTGAATATCGCCTTCGCCTGATGAACTTAATGAGCCACAGGGCTACTCGCCGCAACCACACCAACGTGCTGATGCACGTGCAGGGCTATTTCCGCAAGCAGCTCAACAGCGGTCAGCGTCAAGAGCTGTCGCAGCTGATTGACCATTATCGTCAGGGCATGCAGCCGCTGCTGGCACCGATTACGCTGCTTAAACATTACATGCATGAGTATCCGGACGACTATTTGCAGCAGCAGCGCTATTTCGAGCCCTATCCCGAAGCCCTGCGCCTGCGTTACGGACACTGAGATTGCCATTAAAAGTATAAGGACTGTCTGGTTATGAGCACCCATCTGGTTTGGTTTCGTAACGATTTACGGGTGACCGATAACCGCGCGCTTTCGGCCGCCTGCGCCGACGTCGATGCCAAGGTCGTTGCGCTATTTATTGCCACTCCCGAGCAGTGGCGCAGGCACGATATGGCACCGCGGCAGGCGACGTTCATTTATCAACACCTGCTGGCCTTGCAGGCTGCGCTAAAAGAACGCGGTATCCCGCTTTATTATCACCAGTGCGGCCTGTTCTCCGACAGCGTTGCCTGGCTTGGGGAATTTACCCGTGAGCATAATGTAGACGCGCTGTTTTATAACAATCAGGTAGAGGTTAATGAGGTTGAGCGCGACGCGGCGGTCGATAAACTGCTGTCTCCCAACCTGCTTGTCCAGCGCTTTGAAGACAGCCTGCTGCTGCCGCCCGGTTCGGTAACCACCGGCAGCGGTGAAATGTATAAGGTTTACACGCCGTTTCGCCGCGCCTTTTTACAGCGCTTGGGTGAGTCCGATAGCCGTTCTCTGCCCGCCCCGCAGCCGCGTAAAACGGCGCACGCGGGACCCAAAGAGCCGATCGAGCCGTTTGACTATCCGCAGCAGGAGGTGGGCGACGGTTTCCCCATTGGTGAAGACGCTGCCCGCGACCGTTTGCGGCGTTTTTGTCGCGAAAAAGTCGAAGATTACATTGAAAAACGTGATTTGCCGGCGATTGACGGCACCAGCACGCTGTCGCCTTATCTGGCGATTGGCGTCATTTCCCCGCGCCAGTGCTTTAACCGCCTGCGCACCGAGCACCCGCGGTTAGTAGAGGACAGCGACAGTGGCGCTTTTGGCTGGCTCAACGAGCTGGTATGGCGCGAATTTTATCGCCACCTGCTGGCGACCTGGCCAACGCTGTGCAAGCATCAGCCGTTTGTAGAATGGACTCGGGGCGTACGCTGGCGGGATGCGCCGGACGATTTAGCCGCCTGGCAGCAGGGAAAAACCGGTTATCCGATTGTCGATGCCGCCATGCGTCAGCTGAATGCTACCGGCTGGATGCATAACCGGCTGAGGATGATCGTCTCGAGTTTTTTGGTCAAAGACCTGCTGATCGACTGGCGCAAAGGCGAGCGCTATTTTATGTCACAGTTGCTCGACGGCGATCTGGCGGCCAACAACGGCGGCTGGCAGTGGAGCGCCTCTACCGGCACCGACTCGGCACCCTATTTCCGCATCTTTAACCCGACGACCCAGGGCGAACGTTTCGACAAGCAGGGACAGTTTATCAAGTCCTGGATCCCAGAACTGGCCGAAGTGCCGGAAAAAGACCTGCATCAACCCCATCGCTGGGCCGAGAAACAGCGGCGCGTGATAGACTATCCCCATCCGATTATCGATCACGCCCGAGCACGTAAGGATACGCTGGCGGCCTTTGAGGCAGCCAAGAGTCGCGCTCAGGCAGAGGATTAAGGCTGCGGTCTTAATCGCCTTTCAGCACGGCATGGAGCGATGTGATGACTCAACGATCCCGGTGTACGGCGCGGTTTTCTGCCTATAAATGGCTAAAGCTCGGTGTTTTAGCCGGCGGACTAGGCGGCATTTTTAGCGCCAGCGCCGCTTTTCAGGTGGTGGCGCTCGGCGTCCAGGGCGGCGTCGAGGAGGGGAATTTAACCTCTTATCTGATCCGCAGCGACGGACAAAAAGAGTATTTTGCGCTGGATGCCGGTTCCGTACTGCCGGGCATCAGCAAAGCATTGGACAAGGGCAGCTTTCCCGAGGTAACCGTAGCTAATTCCGCGCCGCTAACGCCGCAGGGCGCGGTGTTTCGCCATCTCATCAGCGGCTATTTTATCAGTCACGGCCATCTCGACCACCTTGCCGGGCTGATTATCTCCTCACCGCAGGACAGTAAAAAACCCATCTACGGCTCTGCAGAGACGATCAACGACCTGCGACAATACTATTTCAACGGCAAGGTGTGGCCGAATTTTAGCGATTCCGGCAGCGGCCTGCGCCTGGGTACTTATCGCCTCAACGCACCGCGCTTTGGCCAACGCTTCTCACTGGCCACCAGCGGTTTGAACGGCGTGATGTACCCGCTTAGCCACGGCGGGGTGAGCTCATCGATGCTGCTAATCAGCACCGCGGCCACGGCAAAAGAGCAGCAGTCTTTCGCTTTCTTCGGCGATACCGGGGCCGATCGGCAGGAAAAATCCCGCGATCTCGACGCCGTCTGGCGGGTGCTGGGCGAAGAGGTTAAACGACAGCGCCTGAAAGGCATTATTATCGAAACCTCTTTTCCCAATGACGTCCCCGACGCACGCCTGTTTGGTCACCTGACTCCCCAGCTGTTACTGGCTGAGCTCGCCCATTTGCAGCAGTATGCGGGCGGCGAAGGGTCGCTTAAGGGCCTGAAGGTGGCGATTGGCCATATCAAACCGACCCTGAACGCCGGGGAGGATCCGCGGGAAGAAATCATCCGCCAACTTGAACAGGGCAATCACCTCGGCGTAAACTTTATCTTTATGCAGCAGGGCGAGAGCAGGACGTTTTAAGCCTCCGCCGTTAACGCGCCGCACGACAAATGGAAAAGTGTGATGAACAACATTGAGTTAGAAAAATTAATCGACCAGAAACTGGCGGCGGATACCTTCAAGGATTACGCGCCGAACGGCTTGCAGGTAGAGGGTCGCGGTGAGGTTAAGCGCATCGTCACCGGCGTCACCGCCAGCCAGAAACTGCTGGACGCGGCCGTGGCGCACGACGCCGACACTATTATCGTCCATCACGGTTATTTCTGGAAAAACGAACCCGCAGCGGTGCGTGGCATGAAGCGCAACAGATTGAAAACGCTGCTGCTTAACGATATTAACCTCTACGGTTATCACCTGCCGCTCGACGCGCATCCGCAACTGGGCAATAACGCGCAGCTGGCGCGGCTGCTGGGGATTAACGTGCTGGGCGAGGTGATGCCGCTGGTGCCCTACGGCGATCTGCCGGTCGACGTGCCGGCCGAGGCGTTTCACCAGAAAATCGAGCAGCAGCTCGGTCGTCAGGTGCTGCACAGCGCCGAGGGCGGCCCGCAAAATATTCGCCGCCTGGCCTGGTGTTCCGGCGGCGGTCAGGGCTTTATTCAGCAGGCGGCCGAGTTTGGCGTCGACGCGTTTATCACCGGTGAAGTGTCAGAACAGACCATCCATATTGCCCGCGAAATGGGGCTGCACTTCTTTGCCGCCGGTCATCACGCCAGCGAACGTTACGGGGTGAAAGCCCTGGGCGAATGGCTCGCCGCAGAGCACGGTCTAGACGTGACCTTTATTGATATTGATAACCCGGCCTGATCCTACCGACCCTGCTGTGCTGCTCTTCGCGGCACAGCGTCTGCCTCGTCTTCCTCCTCCTCAAGCTTTGTCGATGACGTCGGCGGCGACTCACTGTCTTCAAGCAGGGTAAACGCCCGTTGCAGGCCGGTATCGGCGTCGGGATCGGCACCCTGCGGACGGCTCTCCGCCTCGCCTTCAACCTCTAGCTCAGGCTCCGCGTACTCGGCTGTTTCCGGCGCAGGCATGTGCTCCTGGATCATCTGCTCGTCCAGATTAGGGTTGAGCGCCGGTGACAGCGGGGAACTGCTCAGGCTGTCGGGCATGGCGATATGCGGCACCGGCGCATCCTCGGCCATGTGCGTCTGCTGCTCTTTGGCCGAGCTGCGGCTTAGCGCCACAATGGCCACGCCGCAGAGTGCAAAGAAGGCGTAAAGAATATTCCCCCCCAGCGGTTCAATCAGCGCACCGACCGCCAACGGGCCGATACAGGCACCGACCCCGAAGGCCATCAGCAGACAGGCGGACAGCGACACCCGGCGTTCGGGTTCGATCATGTCATTGGCCAGCGCGACAATCAGCGGATACAGGGTGAATTGCATCAGGCTGACGGTAAAGCCCACGGCAAGCAGCAGCGTAAACGACAAATGGCTGAAGACAGCCAATGGCAGCGCGGCCACCGCCAGCAGCACGGCGTTAATGCGCATCAGCAGGTTGCGGTTATAGCGATCCGATAACCAGCTCAGCGGGAACTGCGCGATCAGGCCAGCAAAAATCGCCAGCGCCATAAACAGGCCGGTTTGTTGGGTACTTAGCCCCTGCTGGCTGGAATACAGCGGCGCCATACCGTAGAACGAGCCGACGATCATGCCGATCACCAGCGTAATGGCTAACACCTTGGGGATCGCGCCGACAAAATACTTAAGCTCCATCGGGGCCGGTGACATGTGGCCGACCTTGGTGCGGGTGGTCAGGGCAATCGGCACCAGGCAGAGCGAAAAACACAGCGCAATTACCAGCAGCGTGCTCATGCCGAGATCGGTTTGCAGCATCAGCACCACCTGGCCCAACGCCATGCCAAGATACGAGGCCGCCATGTAGAAGCCGAACACCACGCCGCGCTGGCTGGAGTCAGACTGATCGTTCAGCCAGCTCTCCAGCACCATGTATTGGCACATCATGCACATGCCGATAATCAGCCGCAGAACCACCCAGACCGGGATAAACTCCGTCAGTCCGTGGCCAATGACGGCGGCGGTAATGATCCCCGAACAGGAGACGTAGGCGCGAATGTGGCCGACGCGGGCAATCAAAAAGTGCCCAACCTTACCGCCAATCACCAGGCCAACATAGTTGGCGGCAATAATCGCCCCGATCATCGTGCCACCCACGTGGATAGCGCTTAGGCGAAGTGAGACATAGGTGGTGAGCAGGCCGGAGCCAAGCAGCATCAGTAAGGTGGTGGTATAAAGCGGAAAAAAAACGCCGAAGGTCTTTTTCACTGTTTCTCCCTTTCATTGAGGCAACGCCCTGCTTATTAACGCCTTCCTGGCACACAGGGTTTTGCAGAAACATCAGACACGCGGGCGGTCTTTGCCCTACAGCGTAGCAGCTCAGCGGCTGACCATCGAGAAGTTAAGTTTTCAGCGAGCATTTAGGGTCTGTAACTGTTGTATAAATAACGTTATCTTTAACTAAGCATTACTCTACTTCTGTTAATTCTGTGGCTTAGGAGTCATCAAGTGCAACGAGCACGATGTTACTTGTTAGGGGAACGCGCCGTCGTTCTCGAGCTGGAACCTCCCGTGTCATTGGCGAGCCAGCAACGAATCTGGGGATTGGCTCAGCGCGTGGTGGATTTCCCCGGCGTTAAAGAAGTCATTCCTGGCATGAATAATCTCACCGTATTGCTCACCGATCCGCAGGTTTACGCGGCACGGGCCGTCGACCAGTTACAGAGCTGGTGGCAGGACAGCGACGCTTTCGAACCCGAATCACGACTGATTGAGATCCCGGTGGTGTACGGCGGTAAAGGCGGACCAGACCTCGCGGGCGTCGCCAGCCATACCGGTATGACCCCGCAGCAGGTAGTGGAGTGCCACAGCGGCGCCGAATACATCGTTTACTTCCTCGGTTTTCAACCCGGTTTTCCTTACCTCGGCGGCATGCCTGACGTGCTGGCTACCCCGCGACATGCCGAGCCTCGGCTGAGCGTACCGGCGGGAACCGTCGGAATTGGCGGCGGCCAGACGGGGATCTATCCGCTGATTACTCCGGGCGGTTGGCAGCTTATCGGCCACACGCCGCTGTCAATGTTCGATCCCGACAGTCGTTTACCGACCCTGCTACGTCCCGGCGATCGGGTTCGCTTTGTGCCGCAGAGGGAGGGCATATGTTAAAAATTTTAAAAGCCGGGATGCTGAGCTCGGTGCAGGATTTGGGGCGCGACGGCTATCGCCAACTGGGCGTCAGCCAGTCTGGCGCGTTCGATGCTCCCGCGCTGCGGATTGGCAATCTGCTGGTCGGCAACGATGAAAATGCCGCCGGGATTGAAATCACGCTGGGCCAGTTTAGCGTCGAATTTAGCAAAAAAGGCTGGATTGCACTGACCGGTGCCGGCAGCCACGCCACGCTCGACGGCGAATCGGTATGGACCGGCTGGTGTTATCCGGTGAAGGCGGGGCAGGTTTTAACGCTGAAAACCCCGATCCGCGGGATGCGCAGCTATCTGTCGGTGGCCGGTGGCATCGACGTGCCGCTAGTGCTCGATTCGCGCAGTACCGATCTCAAGGCCGGTTTCGGCGGCTTTAACGGCCGCGCACTGAAAGACGGCGATGTTCTAAAAGCGGGCAAAGCGGCGCATCCGCCGCAGAAGTCTATCGGCGTTAAGCAACTGCTGTTTGGCAATCGTATTCGCGCGATTGAGGGGCCGGAGTTCCACGAGTTCAGCGAGGACGCGCGCGAGTCTTTCTGGCGCACGGCGTGGCAGCTCAGCCCGCAGAGCAACCGCATGGGTTATCGCCTGCACGGTCACGAGTTGAAGCGCGACACCCAGCGCGAAATGCTGTCGCACGGTCTGGTGCCGGGCGTGGTGCAGGTTCCCCACGGCGGTCAACCGATTGTGTTAATGGCCGATGCGCAGACCACCGGCGGTTATCCGCGTATTGCCTGCGTGATCGAGGCCGATCTCTACAATCTGGCGCAGATCCGTCTCGGCATGCCGGTTCACTTTGTGAAATGCACGGTAGAAGAGGCCCTGTTTGCCAACAAAGAACAAAATCGCTTTATCGAACAAATTAAGTGGGGATTACATGATCGTTGATTTGAACGCTGATTTGGGCGAAGGCTGCGAGAACGACGAAGCGCTGTTGCAGCTGGTAAGCTCGGCAAATATTGCCTGCGGCTTCCACGCCGGCGATGCCGAGACCATGCGCCAGTCCGTGCGCTGGGCCGTGCAATACGGCGTGGCGATTGGCGCGCATCCGAGTTTTCCCGATCGTGAAAACTTTGGTCGCACCGCGATGCAGCTGCCGCCAGAAACGGTGTATGCGCAGGTGGTTTATCAGCTTGGCGCGCTGGCCGCTATTGCCCGCACCGAGGGCGGTAAGATGGTTCACGTCAAGCCGCACGGCATGCTTTACAACCAGGCGGCCACCGATCCGGCGCTGTCCGATGCCATCGCCCGGGCGGTACGCGACGTCGATGCCTCGCTCAGGCTGGTCGGGCTGGCGGGCAGCGAACTGATCCGCGCCGGCGAGCGTCTTGGCCTGCAAACCCGTCAGGAGGTGTTTGCCGACCGCCGCTACCAGAGCAACGGAAATCTGGTGCCGCGCAGCCAGCCTGACGCGATGATTGAAACCGATGCCCTGGCGCTGGAACAAACCCTGAGCATGATAATCGACCAGCAGGTCTTAAGCCGCGACGGCCTCAAGGTCGCGGTGCAGGCCGATACCGTCTGCCTGCACGGCGACGGCGCTCACGCGCTGGCCTTTGCTCGCAGCCTGCGCACGGCCTTTGCCGAGCATAATATTCAGGTTAATGCAGGTTAAGTCGCTGCACCCGAGGAGTTCCGATGCGTAAAGTTTTAGTGACCGGATTTGAGCCGTTTGGCGGCGAGCGCGTCAACCCTTCCTGGCAAGTGGTCAGCAAGCTGCAAGACCTGCACATCTCGGGCGTTAGCCTGGAGGTGCGTCAGTTGCCCTGCGTGTTTGGCGAGGCGATTACGGCGCTGAACAAGGCGATTGACGAGGTGGATCCGCTGATGGTTATCTGCGTCGGTCAGGCCGGTGGCCGTAGCGATATTAGCATTGAGCGCGTGGGAATTAACGTTGACGATGCGCGCATTACTGACAACGACGGCCAGCAGCCGATAGATCAGCCAATTGTCACCCACGGACCGGCAGCCTATTTCTCTCGTTTACCGATCAAGGCGCTGGTCAACGGCCTGCGCGAGGCGGGGATCCCGGCCTCGGTATCGCAAACGGCGGGCACCTTCGTCTGCAATCACGTGATGTATGGCCTGCTGCACCGCATGGCACAGGACGGCAACAAGATTGAGAAGGGCGGTTTTATCCACGTGCCTTATTTGCCCGAGCAGGCGGCCCTGCATCCGGGCAGCGCCAGCATGGCGGAAAAAACAATCCAGGAAGCGCTTGAATTGACGGTAGCTATCGCTTTACATACGCAACAAGATTTAGCGATTGCAGAAGGAGCAACCCATTAATGCCAGAAGGTCCTGAGATCCGCCGGGCAGCGGATCAGCTTGAAGAAGCCGTGGTCGACAAACCGCTTACCGACGTCTGGTTTGCCTTTCCCCGGCTGCAACCCTATCAGCCCGCGCTGATCGGCCAGCGGGTCAAGGGTATTGAAACCCGCGGAAAGGCGCTGTTGACCCACTTCACTAACAGCCTGACGCTGTATAGCCACAACCAGCTGTACGGCATCTGGCGGGTGTTTAAGCACGACGACGCCATCGATCACGGCAAGCGATCTCTGCGGGTAAAGATTGCGACCCCGGATAGCGCAATCCTGCTCTACAGCGCGTCGGATATTGAAATCTGGCCTACCGAAGAGGTCTATCAGCATCCGTTTTTACAGCGCATCGGACCGGACGTGCTGGACCAAAAACTCACGGTCGAGCAGGTGCGGGTGCGCCTGGTGTCGACGCGTTTTCATAATCGCCAACTGGGCGGTATGCTGCTCGATCAGGCGTTTCTCGCCGGGCTAGGTAACTATCTGCGCGCCGAGATCCTCTGGCTGGCAGGGCTGTTGCCCGCGCACCGCCCGTCGGATCTCGACCAGAACCAGCTGGATTTGCTGGCCGATGCCTGCCTGTCCATCGCTCGCCACTCCTACGCCATGCGTGGAACGATGGATGAGAACGTCCACCACGGCGCACTGTTTCGCTTTAAGGTCTTCGCCAGAGAGGGTAAACCGTGCGAACGCTGCGGTGAAACCATTGTCAAGACCAGCGTCTCGACCCGCCCGTTCTTCTACTGCCCGGGATGTCAGCGCTAAAAACCGGCATAAAAAAAGCCCTTTGTTGACTGGAAATCCAGTTTTCAAAGGGCTTATTGCCGCTTCAGTGTCTGCTAAGGGCTTCTTAGCCGCTTAGCGATTACGGCCATTATTTATTTGCCACTTTAGAGTTAAATTCACGTTTCGCATAGCCGGTATACAGCTGGCGAGGACGGGCAATTTTAATTCCGTCATCGTGCATTTCATTCCAGTGGGCAATCCAGCCAACGGTACGCGCCATCGCGAAGATAACGGTAAACATCGAGGAAGGAATGCCCATTGCTTTCAGGATGATGCCCGAATAGAAATCGACGTTAGGATAGAGTTTGCGTTCAATGAAGTACGGGTCGTTGAGCGCAATGTGCTCCAGCTGCATGGCGACTTCCAGCAGGTCGTCCTTCATGTTCAGCTCTTCCAATACCTCGTGGCAAGTTTCACGCATCACGGTGGCGCGCGGGTCGTAATTTTTGTAGACCCGGTGGCCAAAGCCCATCAGGCGGAAGGAGTCGTTTTTATCCTTCGCGCGGCGCACAAATTCTGGAATGTGGTCGACGGTGCTGATTTCTTCGAGCATTTTAAGGCAGGCTTCGTTGGCACCACCGTGGGCCGGTCCCCACAGCGAGGCGATGCCCGCGGCGATACAGGCAAACGGGTTGGCACCGGAAGAGCCAGCGGTGCGCACGGTAGAGGTTGAGGCGTTTTGTTCATGGTCGGCATGCAGGATCAGGATGCGATCCATGGCTCTTTCAAGCACCGGATTGACCACGTATTCCTCGCACGGAGTGGCAAACATCATGTGCAGGAAGTTACCGGCATAGGACAGATCGTTTTTTGGATAAACAAACGGTTGGCCGATGGAATACTTGTAGCACATCGCGGCCACGGTCGGCATTTTCGACAGCAGGCGGAAGGCGGCAATCTCGCGGTGACGCACGTTTTCGACGTCGATGGAGTCGTGATAAAACGCCGCTAGCGCGCCGGTTACCCCACACAATACCGCCATCGGGTGCGAGTCACGACGGAAACCGTGGAACAGACGAGTGATCTGCTCATGGATCATGCTGTGGCGCGTTACGGTAGTTTTGAATTCTTCATACTGTTTCTGCGTTGGCGGCTCGCCGTTCAGCAGCAGATAGCACACTTCGAGATAGTTTGATTCCGTGGCCAGTTGGTCAATCGGGAATCCTCGGTGCAGCAGAATGCCTTCATCGCCGTCAATGAAGGTAATTTTAGATTCGCAGGATGCGGTAGAGGTAAAGCCTGGGTCAAAGGTAAACAAACCTTTCGAACCGAGCGGGCGTATATCAATCTCGTCTTGTCCCAGGGTGCCGGATAGCACGTCTAGTTCAATAGGATCATGACCCTGTAGGGTAAGTGTCGCTTTCTTATCAGCCATTTACAGTCTCCTTAGCGCCTTATTTTAATAATCTCTAACAACTCTGTCCTTGGTCTGGTTGCAGAACCCGGTACTGCCTGAAAATGAAATTCTCCGCCGTTATAATTGTAGATTTTACTCACGCCTGCGGGCCTGATAAAGAACTGGTTACAAAATAATCCAACTCGTTAAGGCCCGTAAAGCTTGGGGCAAAACCCTATCACTGCCACTGCGCAGCATCTGGCGGACAGGCGGTGTTTCATTGTTGTTATTGATTCGATATCTTTGCTCAATACCTACGACAAGTATGAGGGCATACAGATGCTACACTTTTGCACAAGTCGGCGTCGCAGGGAAGTGTATGTGTTGATCTGAGGTAAGTCATAGGAGTGAACCATGAATCATTTGTAATAGAAATGTTAGCACAGTGTCAAACAAGATAATTAATTTTGTGTATAATGTGAGAAATGCGACTCAAATCACTGTTTCGCAGAAAAGTGACCAAACAATTTGTAGGGGAATTGTAATAGGAATGTGATCCTCTTATACTCCTACGAGGTCTCCGGAACACCCTGTAGTAGGAGCACCCAGCGTTAAATAGAACGCGCCGTTTAAGCACAGTGGATGTCGATGTTTGAGCGCGTGACGTGAAGGGCCCTTGGCTCTTAACGCTGTCTGATTTCCGCCCAGGCCGGAGGATGGAAAATAATAAGCGCCATTCAAGACGTACTGCGCTCGGTCTGCTGTGATAAACAAGCACAAAACGCCTCTTTACCGTGTAAGTGTAAACCGGCATTGCCGCTTTTTTTTCTTTGTATGTACCCCGCAGAATGTCTATGAACAGGTTCTAAGGGCTGTGTGGGCAAAACCGTGAAAAAACAAAGACCTGTCAATCTGGATCTGCAAACGATCCGGTTCCCCGTTACTGCGATAGCGTCCATCTTACACCGCGTCTCCGGCGTAATAACCTTCGTAGCAGTTGGTATCCTCCTTTGGTTGCTTGGTACATCTCTTTCCTCCCCGGAAGGATTTGCTCATGCCGCCGAAATAATGAACAGCTTCTTCGTCAAGTTCATATTTTGGGGAATACTCACCGCCTTGGCCTATCACGTGTGCGGCGGAATTCGCCACCTGCTGATGGACTTTGGTGTCATCGAAGAGAGTTTGGCTGTCGGTAAACTGTCGGCATATATTGCCATCGGGATCACCGTGCTGTTGTCAATTCTTGCTGCCGTCTTCGTAGGGTAAATAAAGTATGGTTAACAATGTTTCTGCATTGGGACGTAATGGCGTTCATGACTGGCTGCTGGTGCGTGCATCGGCTATCGTTATCACTCTGTACATCCTCTATATACTGGGTTTTGTTGCTATGGCCCAGGACATTAATTTCGAGGTCTGGCACGGCTTCTTTGCCTCTTCCATTACTAAAGTATTCACCTTGCTGACTTTGCTCTCGATTCTGGTTCACGCCTGGATCGGCATGTGGCAGGTGTTAACCGACTATGTCAAAAACCTGGCAGTCCGTCTGGTGCTTCAACTCGCCATCGTCGTTACGCTGGTGGTTTATCTGCTTTATGGAACAATAGTTGTGTGGGGAGCGTAGTCAATGAATCTGCCAGTCAGAGAGTTTGATGCTGTTGTCATCGGCGCAGGCGGTGCCGGTATGCGCGCAGCATTGCAAATTTCACAGTCAGGCATGTCTTGTGCACTGATCTCGAAGGTTTTCCCAACCCGTTCCCATACGGTGTCTGCGCAGGGCGGTATTACCGTTGCTCTGGGCAACACGCACGATGATGACTGGGAATGGCACATGTATGACACCGTCAAGGGTTCCGATTATATCGGCGATCAGGACGCTATCGAATACATGTGTAATACCGGCCCGGAGGCGATCCTCGAGCTCGAGCACATGGGTCTGCCTTTCTCCCGTTTAGACAACGGAAAAATTTATCAGCGTCCGTTTGGCGGCCAGTCGAAAAACTTCGGCGGCGAACAGGCGGCACGCACTGCGGCGGCGGCCGACCGTACCGGTCACGCGCTGTTGCACACCCTTTATCAGCAAAACCTGAAAAACCATACCACCATCTTCTCCGAGTGGTATTCGCTGGATCTGGTTAAAAATCAGGACGGCGCGATCGTCGGCTGTACCGCTATCTGCATCGAAACCGGTGAGGTGGTGTACTTCAAGGCGAAGGCCACCGTGCTGGCAACCGGCGGCGCGGGCCGTATCTACCAGTCAACCACTAACGCCCATATCAACACCGGCGACGGCGTAGGTATGGCACTGCGTGCGGGCGTACCGGTGCAAGATATGGAAATGTGGCAGTTCCACCCGACCGGCATTGCCGGCGCGGGCGTGCTGGTCACCGAAGGCTGCCGTGGTGAAGGCGGTTACCTGCTAAATAAAGACGGCGAGCGCTTCATGGAGCGCTATGCGCCAAATGCCAAAGACCTGGCGGGTCGCGACGTGGTAGCGCGTTCTATCATGATCGAAATCCGTGAAGGTCGCGGCTGTGACGGTCCTCTGGGCCCGCACGTTAAACTGAAATTAGACCACCTGGGTAAAGACGTGCTGGAATCCCGCCTGCCGGGCATCCTCGAGCTGTCTCGCACCTTTGCCCACGCTGACCCGATCAAAGAGCCGATCCCGGTTATTCCAACCTGTCACTATATGATGGGCGGTATTCCGACCAAGGTTACCGGTCAGGCGATCCGCGTGAACGAGAAAGGTGAAGACGTCGTTATTCCTGGCCTGTTTGCGGTGGGCGAAATTGCCTGCGTATCGGTTCATGGCGCTAACCGTCTCGGCGGAAACTCGCTGCTCGACCTGGTGGTGTTCGGACGCGCGGCGGGCGTACACCTGCAAGAGTCGCTGCAGGAGCAGGGCGAAAGTCGCGATGCCAGTCAGTCAGATATCGACTTCTCGTTAGAGCGTTTGAATCGCTGGAACAACACGCGTTCGGGTGAAGACCCGGTGCAAATTCGTAAAGATCTGCAGGCCTGTATGCAGAACAACTTCTCGGTATTCCGTGAAGGCGATGCGATGGCTCAGGGACTGGCAGATTTGAAAGTGATCCGCGAGCGCCTGCAAAATGCGCGCCTGGATGACACTTCTACCGAGTTCAACACCCAGCGTATTGAGTGCCTGGAACTGGACAACCTGATGGAAGTCGCATTTTCCACGGCGGTATCGGCCAACTATCGTACAGAAAGCCGCGGTGCGCACAGCCGCTTCGACTTCCCGGACCGCGATGACGCGCAGTGGTTATGCCACACGCTTTATCAACCGGAAACCGAAAGCATGACTCGCCGTGAGGTGAACATGCAGCCTAAGCTGCGCGCGGCATTCCCGCCGAAAGCACGTACCTACTAGGCCGGCGATCAGGAGCATATAAATGAAACTCGAATTTTCGCTTTATCGCTACAACCCGGACGTGGACGACGTTCCTTACATGAAAGACTATGTATTGGAAGTGGGTGAAGGCCACGACATGATGCTGCTAGACGCACTGATACTGCTGAAAGAGCAAGATCCGACGCTGTCGTTTCGTCGTTCCTGCCGCGAGGGCGTATGTGGCTCAGACGGTTTGAACATGAACGGCAAGAACGGCCTGGCCTGCATCACGCCGGTGTCTTCCCTGCGCAACGGCAGCAAGAAAATTGTTATCCGTCCATTGCCTGGTCTGCCGGTGGTTCGTGACCTGGTGGTCGATATGGGGCAATTTTACAAGCAGTACGAGAAGATTAAACCTTACCTGATTAACGATGGCAAGAATCCTCCGGCGCGTGAGCATCTGCAGCAGCCGGAAGAGCGTGAAAAGCTGGACGGCCTGTACGAGTGTATCCTCTGCGCCTGCTGCTCGACGTCCTGCCCGTCATTCTGGTGGAACCCTGACAAATTTGTCGGACCTGCGGGACTGCTGGCGGCCTATCGTTTCCTGATTGACAGCCGTGACACAGAAACGCAATCACGCCTTGATAACCTTGATGATGCTTTCAGCGTATTCCGCTGCCACAGCATCATGAACTGTGTCAGCGTGTGTCCTAAGGGGCTCAACCCGACCAAGGCAATAGGGCACATCAAGTCGATGCTGCTCCATCGCGGCGCCTAAGCAGAAAATGCAAAATAGCGGGAACTCAGGTTCCCGCTACTATTAAGTGAATGAGGTGTAACAATTACGCAACAAATCGCACATAAATTTCACCATTAAGTTGATGAAATTTCAGGATAAAAGGCGATAAATTTGCCACGTTAACAGGCATAATCAGTTAGGTTACAGGGAAACGCCAAAAGCCGGAGCAACGCGCGATTGCGCCCGCTTTTGGAGCTTCCTTGACAGATGATAGAGTATTGAGTCAGTCCGTTAAGAGAACTGTTGTATGGAAAACCGTCTTACTAGGATGTTTGACATTAGCATCTACGGTACCACGGTGATTTTATTAACCACGGCGAAAACTAAAGCTTTTAAAGCTTAAGGGATCACGATGCAGAACGGCGCAATGAAGGCCTGGCTGGATTCCTCCTATCTGGCGGGCGCGAACCAGTCTTACATAGAGCAGCTCTATGAAGATTATTTAACAGATCCTGGTTCCGTTGACGATAGCTGGCGTTCAATTTTTAAACAGCTACCGACAGTCGGTGTACAACCAGAACAACTCCATTCACAAACTCGAGACTACTTCCGCCGTCTGGCGAAGGACGCCTCGCGTTACAACTCGGCTATCAACGATCCGCAAACCGATGCGAAGCAGGTTAAGGTGTTGCAGCTTATCAACGCCTTCCGCTTCCGTGGTCACCAGAATGCTAACCTCGATCCGCTGGGTTTATGGCAACAGGAAACCGTGGCAGACCTGGATCCGGCTTACCATAATCTGTCCGAGGCTGATTTCCAGGAGAGCTACAACGTGGGCTCGTTTGCTATCGGCAAAGAGACCATGCAACTGGGCGAGCTTTACGCCGCATTGAAGCAGACCTACTGCGGATCGATCGGTGCCGAGTATATGCACATCACCAATACCGATGAAAAACGCTGGATCCAGCAGCGCATCGAGTCCGTGGTGGGGCGCGCCAAGTTCAGCGAGCAAGAGAAGAAGACCTTCCTTAAAGAATTAACCGCCGCCGAAGGGCTTGAGCGCTACCTGGGCGCTAAATTCCCGGGCGCAAAACGCTTCTCGCTCGAGGGCGGTGATGCACTGGTTCCTATGCTTAAGGACATGATCCGCCACGCCGGTAAGAACGGTACGCGTGAAGTGGTTCTGGGCATGGCGCACCGTGGTCGTCTGAACGTATTGATCAACGTGCTGGGTAAAAAACCCCAAGACCTGTTTGATGAATTCTCAGGTAAGCACAAAGAGCATCTGGGCACCGGCGATGTGAAATATCACATGGGCTACTCCTCAGACGTCGAAACTGAAGGCGGCATGGTTCACCTGGCGCTGGCGTTTAACCCGTCGCACCTCGAGATCGTTAGCCCGGTCGTTATTGGTTCGGTTCGCGCCCGTCGCGATCGCCTCGATGAAGCGCGCAGCAACATGGTTCTGCCGATCACCATTCACGGTGACGCGGCCATTACCGGGCAGGGCGTGGTTCAAGAAACACTAAACATGTCACTGGCTCGCGGCTATGAAGTGGGCGGTACCGTGCGTATCGTAATCAATAACCAGGTTGGTTTTACCACCTCCAACCCGAAAGATGCGCGCTCTACCGAATACTGTACTGACATTGCCAAAATGGTGCAGGCGCCGATTTTCCACGTCAATGCCGATGATCCTGAAGCGGTGGCCTTCGTCACTCGCCTGGCATTGGATTTCCGTAACACCTTCAAGCGTGACGTAATGATCGACCTGGTTTGCTACCGTCGTCATGGCCATAACGAGGCCGACGAGCCGAGTGCGACCCAGCCTCTGATGTATCAGAAGATCAAAAAGCACCCGACGCCGCGCAAACTGTATGCTGATATCCTGACCGAACAAGGGGTTGCCAGCCTGGAAGATGCCACGGAAATGGTCAATCTTTACCGTGATGCGCTCGACGCCGGTGAATGCGTGGTGGACGAATGGCGTCCAAACGATATGCACACCTTTACCTGGTCGCCCTATCTGAACCACGAATGGGACGAGGCTTATCCGGCAACGGTTGAGCCAAAACGCCTGCAAGAGCTGGCACGCCGCGTATCCAGCGTGCCTGAAGCCATCGAAATGCAGTCGCGGGTGGCCAAGATTTACGGCGATCGCCAAGACATGGCCGAAGGTAAGAAGCTGTTCGACTGGGGCGGTGCAGAAAATCTGGCCTACGCCACATTGGTCGACGAAGGTATTCCAATCCGCCTGTCGGGTGAAGACACCGGTCGCGGCACCTTCTTCCACCGTCATGCGGTGATCCACAACCAGAAAAACGGCTCGGTCTACGTGCCGCTGTCCAACATTCACAACAGCCAGGGCGTGTTTAACGTCTGGGACTCCGTGCTGTCGGAAGAAGCCGTTTTGGCCTTTGAATACGGCTATGCCACCGCCGAGCCGCGCACCCTGACTATCTGGGAAGCGCAGTTTGGTGACTTCGCCAACGGTGCTCAGGTGGTTATCGACCAGTTTATCAGCTCCGGCGAGCAGAAATGGGGCCGCATGTGTGGCCTGGTTATGCTGCTGCCGCACGGCTATGAAGGTCAGGGACCGGAGCACTCCTCCGCGCGCCTGGAGCGCTATCTGCAACTTTGCGCCGAGCAAAATATGCAGGTGTGTGTGCCGTCTACGCCAGCGCAGGTTTATCACATGATCCGTCGTCAGGCGCTGCGCGGCATGCGTCGCCCGCTGATCGTCATGTCGCCTAAGTCACTGCTGCGCCATCCGCTGGCGGTGTCCACTCTCGACGAAATGGCCAACGGCAGCTTCCTGCCAGCGATTGGTGAAGTCGATGAGCTGGACTCGAAAGGCGTTAAGCGCGTCGTGATGTGTTCCGGTAAGGTCTATTATGATCTGCTGGAGCAGCGCCGTAAGAATGAACAAACAGACGTCGCTATCATTCGTATCGAACAGCTTTATCCGTTCCCGCACAAGGCGGTGCAGGGCGTGATCGAGCAGTATGCGCATGTCAAAGATTTCGTCTGGTGTCAGGAAGAGCCGCTCAACCAGGGCGCATGGTATTGCAGTCAGCATAATTTCCGTGAAGTTGTGCCTTACGGTGCCTCTTTACGCTACGCGGGACGTCCGGCATCTGCATCTCCTGCCGTAGGCTACATGTCAGTTCACCAGAAGCAGCAGCAAGATCTGGTCAACGACGCGCTGAACCTTAAATAGTCGTTTAATTTTGTAATTTACCCGCGGCAGTCACCAAGGGAAAAATAAGGATAGATTAATGAGTAGCGTAGATATTCTGGTCCCTGACCTACCTGAATCCGTTGCAGATGCGACGGTGGCGACCTGGCATAAAAAACCTGGCGACAGCGTTGAGCGCGACGAAGTTCTGGTTGAAATCGAAACTGACAAAGTAGTGTTGGAAGTTCCGGCTAGTGAAGCCGGTATTCTGGACAGCATTCTGGAACAAGAAGGCGCGACCGTGCTTTCTAAACAGCTGCTGGCCCGCCTGCGTCCGGGTGACAGCTCTGGCAAACCAAGCCAGGAAAAAAGTTCAGCCAAAGAGTCTACGCCTTCCGACCGCCACACTGCGTCACTGGACGATGAGAGCAACGACGCGCAAAGCCCGGCCATTCGCCGCCTGATCGCCGAGCATTCTCTGGACGCTAGCGCTATCAAGGGTACCGGTGTCGGTGGTCGTCTGACCCGCGAAGACATCGATCAACACATCGCAAAAGCGGGTAAAGACAAGCCGGCCGCCGCGCCTGTGTCAGCACCGGCAGAGGCTAAACCCGCCGCTACCGAGCCTGCCTTGGGTTCACGCACTGAAAAACGCGTGCCGATGTCCCGTTTACGCAAGCGCGTGGCCGAGCGTCTGCTGGAAGCCAAAAACAGCACCGCCATGTTGACTACCTTCAACGAAATCAACATGAAGCCGATCATGGATCTGCGCAAGCAGTACGGCGACAGCTTCGAGAAGCGCCACGGCGTACGTCTCGGCTTTATGTCGTTTTATCTGAAAGCCGTAGTGGAAGCGCTGAAGCGTTTCCCTGAGGTGAATGCTTCAATCGATGGCGACGACGTGGTGTATCACAACTATTTCGATGTGAGCATTGCCGTCTCTACGCCACGCGGGCTGGTTACACCGGTTCTGCGCGATGTCGATACGCTAGGCATGGCAGATATTGAGAAGAAAATCAAAGAGCTGGCTATCAAAGGTCGCGATGGCAAACTGACCGTCCAGGAGATGACCGGGGGTAACTTCACCGTCACTAACGGCGGCGTATTCGGCTCTCTGATGTCCACGCCAATTATCAATCCACCGCAGAGTGCGATTTTGGGCATGCACGCCATCAAAGATCGCCCAATGGCGGTTAATGGTCAGGTTGTTATTCAGCCAATGATGTATCTGGCTCTGTCTTACGATCACCGTCTGATCGATGGCCGTGAGTCAGTAGGCTTCCTGGTGACCATTAAAGAAATGCTGGAAGATCCTGCTCGTCTGCTGCTGGACGTCTAGGATTTAGCGCTTCCTGGTTGAAGGCGTGACCACAATAAGCGCAGGGCAGAATTATCTGCTCTGTGCCCTACTGAAATAAATGGATATAAATCATGAACTTACATGAATACCAAGCGAAACAGCTGTTTCTGCGCTATGGCCTTCCTGCCCCAACGGGCTTCGCCTGTTCCACCCCGCGTGAAGCGGAAGAGGCAGCATCGAAAATCGGTGCCGGCCCGTGGGTAGTCAAATGTCAGGTCCATGCGGGCGGTCGCGGTAAAGCCGGTGGCGTTAAAGTGGTTAAAAGCAAAGACGAGATCCGCGCCTTTGCAGAGCACTGGCTGGGCAAGCGTCTGGTGACCTACCAGACCGATGCGCACGGCCAACCGGTAAATCAGATCCTGGTTGAAGCCGCGACCGATATCGACAAAGAGCTGTATCTTGGCGCGGTCGTTGACCGTAGCTCACGTCGCGTGGTGTTCATGGCGTCTACCGAAGGCGGCGTGGAAATTGAGAAAGTTGCAGAAGAGACGCCACACCTGATCCACAAGGTGGCCTTGGATCCGCTGGCGGGTCCACAGCCTTATCAGGGCCGCGAGCTGGCCTTCAAGCTGGGCCTGACCGGCAAGCAGGTTGCCCAGTTCACCAAGATTTTCATCGGTCTGGCGAACATCTTCCTGGAGCGCGACCTGGCGCTGATCGAAATCAACCCGCTGGTTGTGACCAAAGAAGGCGATTTAATCTGCCTGGACGGTAAGCTGGGCGCTGATGCTAATGCCCTGTTCCGCCAGCCAGAGCTGCGCGAAATGCGTGACCACAGTCAGGAAGATGCGCGTGAATCTCAGGCTGCGCAGTGGGAGCTGAACTACGTGGCGCTGGATGGCAACATCGGTTGTATGGTTAACGGCGCGGGTTTGGCCATGGGCACCATGGATATCGTTAAGCTGCACGGCGGCGAACCGGCTAACTTCCTGGACGTGGGCGGCGGCGCGACCAAAGAGCGCGTGACTGAAGCGTTTAAAATCATCCTGTCAGACGACAAGGTGAAAGCGGTATTCGTTAACATCTTCGGCGGTATTGTACGCTGCGATCTGATTGCTGACGGTATCATCGGCGCAGTGGCCGAAGTGGGCGTCAACGTACCGGTAGTAGTACGTCTTGAAGGTAACAATGCCGAGCTGGGTTCCAAGAAACTGGCAGACAGTGGTTTGAACATCATTGCAGCGACCAGTCTGACCGACGGCGCAGAGCAGGTTGTTGCTGCAGTGGAGGGTAAATAATGTCGATTTTAATCAATAAGAACACCAAAGTTATCTGTCAGGGTTTTACCGGTAGCCAGGGGACTTTCCACTCCGAGCAGGCGATTGCCTACGGAACCAAAATGGTTGGCGGCGTCACGCCGGGCAAGGGCGGCACTCAACATCTGGGCCTGCCGGTGTTCAATACCGTTCGCGAAGCGGTAGAAACCACCGGGGCAACCGCCTCCGTGATTTACGTTCCCGCGCCTTTCTGCAAAGACTCTATTCTTGAAGCGATTGATGCCGGTATCGAGCTGATTATCTGTATCACCGAAGGCATCCCGACGCTGGACATGCTGGTAGTGAAAGTGAAGCTTGAGCAAAGCGGCGTGCGTATGATCGGTCCGAACTGTCCGGGTGTTATCACACCGGGCGAATGTAAAATCGGTATCCAGCCTGGCCACATTCACAAGCCGGGTAAAGTTGGTATCGTTTCCCGTTCGGGTACCCTGACTTACGAAGCCGTTAAACAAACTACCGACTTCGGCTTTGGTCAATCAACCTGCGTCGGCATTGGCGGTGACCCGATCCCGGGATCAAGCTTTATCGATATTTTGAAGCTGTTCCAGGAAGATCCGCAGACCGAGGCGATCGTGATGATCGGCGAGATCGGCGGTAATGCGGAAGAAGAAGCCGCTGCCTATATCAAAGAGCACGTGACCAAACCGGTTATTGGTTACATCGCGGGCGTGACTGCGCCGAAAGGCAAACGTATGGGCCACGCCGGTGCCATCATTGCCGGTGGTAAAGGCACCGCAGACGACAAATTTGCTGCGCTGGAAGCGGCCGGTGTCAAAACCGTTCGCAGCCTGGCCGATATCGGCAACGCCGTGAAATCGGTACTGCCACACTAAGGCAACCGCCTCTGGCGATTTGTTAATGAAAATGCCGCCCGCTGAGGCGGCATTTTTTTGCCCTCGCGACACTCAAACTCCTTGCCGATTTACTCGTTTTTATAATTATTCCTAGGCTATTAATTCTTATTTATAGAATTAAGTGCCTATTTAAATGTTTAATGGATTTACATTTAATTAAGTTAATATTTGATCGGGATCATGGCTTTAATTATTTAGATTAATTGAATTTAAAGTTTGACGATAATAAAGTTAACGTTGAATCCTAAGCGTTACACTAATTTAACAGAAATGATTAGTGTAAAGTACATTCCATCCATTAATTAACATATTAAGTGAGCGTGAGTTAAATATTTTATTATTAATCTGGAAATAAAAGCTAGAAGGGATTAACTTACTGTCAGTAAATATAAACTATCTTTTGGATTAGCGATGAGAATGGGCCTGTCGTTATACGCAACGCCACAGCGCACTAAAAGTTCTATCCATCAGGGGAGGCATTGGCGTAATAATATCGCATACCTTTAAATTCTTTTAATCGAAGTCTTATGCAACCGCGTCCCGCTGCGCCGTTTGCCATGCTAATGGGCGAGCGCCCGTGGGCAAATGCGCCCGCGTCTTTTACCCAGAGACTGAGGTGATTAATTAAATTAATTAAAACTTAGCGGGTGAATATTCAGTGCAGTAGAAACAGAATAATTAATTAAATCATTACGGGTTTTTTGATAACGGCAAGTTAAATATGGGTAGTTTTGAGGCGCGCTTTATCCGTGCGTCAGAGAATCGCAGTGTGGAGTCTTCCTCCGAGGAGCTAGGGGCTAGAATGTTAGATATCGTAGAGCTGTCGCGCTTACAGTTTGCTTTTACCGCCATGTATCATTTTATATTTGTTCCCCTCACGTTGGGTATGGCGTTTCTGCTGGCAATTATGGAAACAGTATATGTGCTTTCGGGCAAGCAAATCTATAAGGATATGACCAAGTTTTGGGGCAAGTTATTTGCGATTAACTTTGCGCTGGGCGTGGCCACCGGGTTGACCATGGAGTTCCAGTTCGGGACTAACTGGTCGTATTTTTCTCATTACGTCGGAGACATCTTTGGCGCACCGTTGGCCATCGAAGGCCTGATGGCCTTCTTCCTCGAGTCAACGCTGGTCGGCCTGTTCTTTTTCGGCTGGGACCGGCTGTCAAAAGTGCAGCACATGACGGTAACCTGGTTTGTCGCGCTGGGTTCTAACCTGTCGGCGCTGTGGATCCTGGTGGCCAACGGCTGGATGCAAAATCCGGTGGCCTCGTCGTTCAACTATGAAACCATGCGTATGGAAATGCTGAGCTTCTCGGAGCTGGTGCTCAATCCGGTGGCGCAGGTCAAATTTGTCCACACCGTGGCCGCGGGTTACGTCACCGGTGCGATGTTCATCATGGCGATCAGTTCCTGGTACCTGCTCAAAGGACGCGATACGGCGTTTGCCAAGCGGTCGTTTGCCATTGCCGCCAGTTTTGGCCTGGCGGCGGTGCTCTCCGTCATCGTGTTGGGTGACGAATCAGGCTATGAGATGGGCGACGTACAGAAAACCAAGCTGGCGGCCATCGAAGCCGAATGGGAAACCCAGCCGGCTCCGGCCAGCTTTACGCTGATCGGGCTGCCTAATCAGGACAAGATGGAGAACCAATACTCTATCCAAATCCCCTATCTGCTGGGACTCATCGCCACCCGCTCGGTGGATAAACCGGTCATCGGCCTGAAAGAGCTGTTGGCGCAGCATGAGGTCCGTATCCGCAATGGCATGAAAGCCTACGCGCTGCTTGAGGAGCTCCGCGCGGGCAATAATAGCCCGCAGGTTCGCAGTGACTTCGAGAAAGCTAAAATTGATCTGGGCTACGGCCTGCTGTTGAAACGCTATACCTCCACGGTCAGCAATGCCACCGAGGCGCAGATCCAACTGGCGACCCAGGACTCCATCCCGCGCGTTCTGCCGCTGTACTTTGCCTTCCGCATCATGGTATTGGCCGGGATCCTGCTGCTGCTGATTATCGGTGTGTCGTTCCTTACCGTTTTACAGGGCAAGATTGGCAAGCGTCGCTGGCTGCATCGTACGGTGCTGTACGGCTTACCGCTGCCGTGGATAGCTATCGAAGCCGGTTGGTTTGTGGCGGAGTACGGCCGTCAACCCTGGGCTATCGGCGAGATCCTGCCCACCGCAGTGGCCCACTCTTCACTTAGCGCTGGCGACGTGTTGACCTCAATGATCCTGATCGGCGCGCTGTATTCGCTGTTCCTGGTCGCCGAGACGTATCTGATGTTCAAATTTGCCCGCCTGGGGCCGAGCAGTCTGAAAACGGGGCGTTATCATTTTGAAAAGCCTGTCGCTTCGACTCAGCACGCGCAATAAAGGGGAGAATATAAATGTTTGACTATGAAGTATTGAGGTTCATCTGGTGGGTGCTGATTGGCGTGCTGTTTATTGGCTTTGCAGTCACCGACGGGTTCGACATGGGCGTGGGGATCCTGGTGCGCATCATCGGTAAAACTGATACCGACCGTCGCGTGATGATCAACGCGATTGCTCCACACTGGGACGGCAATCAGGTTTGGCTGATCACCGCCGCGGGTGCGCTGTTTGCCGCCTGGCCAATGGTCTATGCCGCCGCCTTCTCGGGTTTCTACGCGGCGATGATGTTGGTACTGTGCGCGCTGTTTTTCCGCCCGTTGGGATTCGACTATCGCAGCAAGGTAGACGACAGCCGCTGGCGCAACCTGTGGGACTGGGGCATTTTCATCGGCAGCCTGGTGCCTGCTCTGGTGTTTGGCGTGGCGTTCGGCAATCTGCTCTTGGGCGTGCCGTTCCATTTCGATGACTACCTGCGTTTTTATTACACCGGCAATCTGCTGCAACTGCTTAATCCGTTTGGTCTTTTGGCAGGGGTTGTCAGCCTGAGCATGCTGATCACTCAGGGGGCCACCTATCTGCAAATGCGCACCACCGGTGAGCTACATCGGCGCACTCGTCTCGCCTCGCAAGTCTCGGCGCTGGTGATGATGCTCTGCTTCCTGATTGCCGGCATCTGGCTGGTAAAAGGGATTGATGGCTATGTGGTGACCTCAGTCATTAACACCGCGGCCGAATCTAACCCGCTGCGTAAAACGGTAGCGCATCAGGCCGGTGCCTGGCTGAGTAACTTTACTCACCAGCCGCTCCTGTGGTTAATCCCGGCCTTGGGCCTGATTTTACCTTTATTTACCATTCTGCTCTCAAGGTTCGATAAAGGGGCGTGGGCGTTCGTGACATCGTCGTTGACCCTAGCCTGCGTGATCCTCACCACCGGCGTAACGATGTTCCCGTTTGTTATGCCGTCAAGCACCACGCCAGACGTCAGCATGACCATGTGGGACGCGACCTCAAGCCTGCTGACGCTGAAAGTGATGACCGTAGTCGCCTGCATTTTTGTGCCGATCGTTCTTCTTTACACCAGCTGGGCCTATTACAAGATGTTTGGCCGCCTCGATAAAAATTTCATCGAAAAAAATAAGCATTCGCTGTACTAATCTCATCGCAGAGGGAGTTAAACGCTATGTGGTATTTTGCCTGGATACTTGGAACGCTGCTCGCCTGTTCGGCGGGAATTATCACCGCCCTGGCCTTAGAACATGTCGAAGAGGGCAGGGCGGAAAAAGAGCCACAATAACCTGTCATTCCACTAATCCATTTACCGCCGTAATGGCTAAAGGCCCCGCGTGGGGCCTTTGCTTTTGCCCGCGCGCGGTGCCGATTTTTTTTACATGATTTACAAAGCACTGACAGTGCGATTTCAATCAACCATCAGGGTCCATAATTATTTTCATTCCAGAGTTGCAACCCATTCCCAAGCTGAAACCAGTTGCGTATAGTAGGGCCGTCAAATTGCAATACGGGATGTAGAGTGAGTAATTCGTTGTTCCGATGGCCCGTCCGTGTTTATTACGAAGACACCGATGCAGGCGGCGTGGTTTATCACGCCCGTTACGTTGCCTTTTTTGAAAGGGCCCGCACTGAAATGTTGCGCCAACGCGACTTTCACCAGCACCAATTGCTGGAAGATCATATCGCTTTTGCAGTTCGTCGAATGACGGTTGATTATCTGGCTCCGGCACGCCTTGACGACTTGCTGGAGGTACAGAGTGAAATAACCGAGGTTCGGGGAGCTTCGCTTACCTTTGCACAACGAATTCTTGATTCGCATGGCAATCTTCTGTGTAGTGCAGAGGTACTTATTGCCTGCATCGATCCACACCAAATGAAGCCACGAGCGCTTCCTAAGTCTATTGTCGCGGAGTTCAAGCAGTGACTGACATGAACATTATCGATTTGTTTTTAAATGCCAGCATCTTGGTTAAGCTGATCATGCTTATCCTGATCTGTTTTTCAGTTGCCTCTTGGGCAATCATCATTCAGCGTACCAAGGTGTTGAATGCTGCAACCCGCGAAGCTGAGGCGTTTGAAGACAAATTCTGGTCCGGTATTGAGCTTTCTCGTCTGTATCAGGAAAGCCAGGGTCGTCGCGACTCCCTAAGCGGAGCCGAGCAGATCTTCCATTCCGGTTTCAAAGAGTTTGCCCGCTTGCACCGTGCCAACAGCACCGTGCCTGAGTCGGTCATTGACGGCTCGTCGCGCGCCATGCGAATTTCTTTTAACCGCGAGCTAGAAGCGCTGGAAAATCACATTCCTTTCCTGGGCTCAGTTGGCTCAATCAGCCCATATATCGGCCTGTTCGGTACGGTATGGGGGATCATGAACGCCTTCATAGGTTTGGGATCGGTAAAACAGGCTACCCTGCAGATGGTTGCGCCAGGCATCTCAGAAGCGCTGATCGCCACCGCTCTTGGCCTGTTTGCCGCTATTCCTGCCGTTATGGCCTATAACCGTCTCAGCCTGCGCGTCAACAAACTCGAACAAAATTACGATAACTTCATCGAAGAGTTTACCGCTATCCTGCACCGTCAGGCCTTCTCTCGCGAAAGCAGCAATTAAGGGGGGAGTATGGCTCGAGTACGAGGTCGCAAGCGTCGCGAACTAAAGTCGGAAATCAATATCGTTCCACTGCTCGACGTGTTGCTGGTTCTGCTGCTGGTATTTATGGCCACTGCACCTATCATCACGCAGAGCGTTGAAGTGGACTTGCCTGATGCGACCGACTCTAAAACGGTGTCTACCGATGACAATCCACCGGTAATCGTTGAAGTTTCTGGCGTAGGCCAATACACCATTGTTATAGACCATCAAAGAATGGAACAGCTGCCGGAACAGCAGGTCATTGCGGAAGCGTCGCAACGCATCCAGGCTAATCCGAAGACTGTTTTCCTGATCGGTGGAGCAAAAGAGGTGCCTTATGATGAAATTATCAAAGCGCTTAACTTGCTGCACAAGGCGGGCGTGAAATCTGTCGGTTTGATGACACAGCCCATCTGATCCGTGGCGAATGGGTAACATTTATCTTAAACCTGGTGGCGGTACGTTGACCATTGGGCCCTGTTCCAGCACGAATTCGGCGGAGCAGGGCAGCGGTGCGTACAGGCCAGGCTTTAGCAATCCTGTGTTGGGAAATCTATTTTGGTAAAGGCAACTGTCACTGAACAAAACGATAAGCTCAAACGCGCCGTTATTGTTTCGGTCGTTCTGCATATCATATTGATAGCCGTGCTGATCTGGAGTTCTTTCGATAAGGACACCAACATGAGCGGCGGTGGCGGCGGCAGTGATATTTCGGCAGTCATGGTCGATTCCGGTGCCGTAGTCGATCAATACAATCGCGAGCAGCAGCAACAGGCTGATGCAAACCGCGCCCAGAAGTCGCAGCAGAAAAAATCTGAGCAGCAGGCCAAAGAGGCCGCTGAATCCGCTAAAGAGGCGGCACAGCAGGAAAAAGCGGAGCAGGCTAAAGAAGCCGCCGAAGCGGCTAAGCAGGCCGCGCAGCAGCAAAAGGCCGAACAGGCTAAAGAGGCTGCCGAAGCGGCTAAGCAGGCTGCTCAGGAGCAAAAACAGGCTGCCGCAGCTCAGGCCCAGCAGGCCGCTGAGCAACAGAAGCAGGCCGCAGCCGAACAGGCTAAAGAAGCGGCCGAAGATGCTAAGCAGGCCGCTGCCGATGCCAAGGCTGCAGCAGTGAAAGAACAGCAAAAACAGGCAGCCGATGCTGCCGCGAAGGCCAAAGCCGAGGCGGATAAAGTCGCTAAAGCCCAGGCCGATGCGCAGAAGAAAGCCGCAACCGAAGCCAAGAAACAGGCCGAGGCTGACGCTGCTGCTGCTGCAAGCGCTAAGAAACAGGCCCAGGCAGAGGCGAAGAAAGCCGCCGCTGACGCCGAGAAGAAGGCCGCCGCTGAAGAGGCCAAGCAGGCCGCCGCCGAGGCTAAAGCCACCGAGGCTAAAGAGGCCGCTGAAGCCAAGGCTACCGCGGCTAAAGAGGCCGCCGAGGCGAAAGCCACTGCAGCGAAAGAGGCTAAGGCCGCCGCGGCCAAAGAAGCGGCCGCCGAGAAAGCCGCTGCGGCTAAATCTGCCGCCGACGCCAAGAAGAAAGCGGCCGCTGCGGCAGCGAAAGAGTCTGCAGACGTTAACGATCTGTTTGGCGGTCTTGCCTCCTCTAAAAACGCGCCTAAGGGCGGCGGTGGTGCGCCTGCGGGAGTCGGAAAAAATAAATCGGCCGGTGCTACCGGAGCAGAGCTTGCTAACTATGGCAGCAAAATTCAGGCAGCAATCCAGCAACGTTTCTATGATTATCAGTCATACATTGGCAAGACCTGTAAGCTTAAGGTCAAGATGGCATCTAACGGCACGCTGCTAGATATCCAGTCAGAGGGGGGCGATCCTGCCCTCTGTCAGGCAGCCATCGCTGCGGCGCGTCAGGCCAAGTTCCCGGCGCCTCCTTCGGCGGCCGTGTATGAAGCATTTAAGGACGCAGGGTTAGACTTTAAGCCTCGTTAAGAGAGTTGGGTCACGGCGTGAGTAATCGGCAGTCGAAAATATTCAACTTTAAGATATTTACGATGGCTTATCTGGTGTTGGTGTAGTTTTGTGTGTATTGGTTTGTTAAAATTCTGCTAATTTATCGCGGAAAGAATAAGCCGGTCAGACTTCATGGCTCGCAGGCCTGGTGGCAGTTTATAACCGCGTAAACCGCGCATTCCCCGACATGGAAACGGGGAGCTTATGCGCGGGCTTCTGCTGTTTGTTAGCCGCCCTGCGAGGCGTAAGATTTCTTTCGGGCTCTGAGTCCAGATAAGGGAGATACAATGAAACAGGCAATTCGAGTAGCGTTCGGCCTATTGATGATGTGGGCAACGGTCTCTCAGGCGGAAGTTCGCATCGAGATCACTCAGGGTGTTGATACGGCCCGTCCTATCGCAGTAGTACCTTTTAAATGGGCGGGTCCGGGTACGCCTCCACAGGATATTGGCGCTATCGTTGCGGCAGACCTGCGCAACAGCGGTAAATTTAATCCTATCGACAATGCACGTATGCCACAGCAGCCTGGCACCGCGGCGGAAGTGACGCCTGCGGCCTGGAGCGCGCTGGGTATCAACGACGTGGTAGTGGGACAAATTCAACCGGGTGGCGACGGCAGCTATGTCGTTTCATACCAGTTGGTAGACACCTCTGGTGCTAGCGGAACGGTTATTTCGCAGAACCAGTACAAAATCACCAAGCAGTGGCTGCGCTATGCGGCACACACCGCAAGTGATGAAGTCTTCCAGAAACTGATCGGCGTTAAAGGGGCATTCCGTACCCGTATCGCCTATATCGTGCAGACTAACGGCGGTAAATTCCCGTACGAACTGCGCGTAGCGGACTATGATGGTTTTAATCAGTTCGTGGTGCATCGCTCTCCTGAGCCACTGATGTCTCCGGCCTGGTCTCCAGACGGCAGCAAACTGGCTTACGTGACGTTCGAAAGCGGCCGTTCTGCACTGGTTATTCAGACGTTGGCTAACGGCGCTATCCGTCAGATTGCCGATTTCCCACGTCACAACGGTGCGCCGGCGTTCTCACCGGATGGCACAAAACTGGCAATGGCCCTGTCTAAATCAGGCAGCTTGAACCTGTATGTAATGAATTTATCGTCTGGCCAACTGAGCCAGGTAACCGATGGACGTAGCAACAGCACTGAACCAACATGGTATCCGGACAGCCAAAACCTGGCGTTTACCTCGGATCAGGGCGGTCGTCCACAGTTGTATAAAGTGAACATTAATGGCGGTGCGCCTCAACGTCTGACGTGGGAAGGTTCTCAGAACCAGAACTCAGATGTTAGCTCCGATGGAAAATTCCTTGTAATGGTTAGCTCCAACAACGGTAGCCAACACATCGCCAAACAAGATCTGGAAACCGGAGCCGTTCAAGTATTAACGGACACGTTCCTGGATGAAACGCCTAGTATCGCGCCGAACGGCACCATGATTATTTACAGCTCCTCACAGGGACTGGGCACGGTGTTGCAGTTGGTCTCTACAGATGGGCGTTTCAAAGCGCGTCTTCCGGCAACCGATGGACAGGTCTCATTTCCTGCCTGGTCGCCGTACCTGTGATGCATTTAGATATGTATGGCAAATTATAAAAAAGGATCAACGAGATGCAACTTAATAAAGTGCTGAAAGGCCTGCTGCTGGCAGTACCTGTAATGGCAATCGCGGCGTGTTCTTCACACAAAACCGCAGACAACGGCCAAGCGGGTTATGGCGCAAACGGTGCTGGTACCAGCACTGAAAACGGCAACATGTCTTCAGAAGAACAAGCTCGTCTGCAGATGCAAGAACTGCAGAAGAACAACATCGTTTACTTCGGTCTGGACAAGTATGATGTTTCTTCTGATTACGCTCAGATGCTGGATGCGCACGCTGCATTCCTGCGTAGCAACCCATCTTACAAAGTAACTGTTGAAGGTAACGCCGACGAACGTGGCACGCCTGAATACAACATCGCTTTGGGTGAGCGTCGTGCTACTGCAGTTAAAATGTACCTGCAGGGCAAAGGCGTTTCTGCTGACCAAATCTCTATCGTTTCTTACGGTAAAGAGAAACCAGCTGTACTGGGTCATGACGAAGCGGCTTACTCCAAAAACCGTCGTGCCGTACTGGTTTACTAAGAGAATCGCATGAGCAGTAACTTCAAATATCACCTGTTGAGTTTGTCGTTACTGGTTGGCGTAGCGGCCCCCTGGGCCGCTACTGCCTCGGCGCCAATCAGTAATGTCGGCTCAGGCTCGATAGAAGATCGAGTCACCACCCTTGAGCGTATTTCTAACGGTCAGGGCCAGCTATTAAATCAACTGCAGCAGCAAGTTTCTGATAATCAGAACGATATTGCCAATCTTCGTGGTCAAATACAGGATAACCAATATCAGCTGAAGCAAATCACCGACCGTCAAAATCAAATTCTGCAACAGATCGCTGCGATGCAAAGCTCTGGTGCCGCTCCTGCGGCCTCAGCGGGCGCTGCAGCCGGTGCGGCAGCTTCTGATGACGGCTCCGCTCAAGCGCCTGCCAGCAGTGCGCCAGCGGCCACGGGTAACCCTGACACCGATTATAATGCTGCCGTCTCGTTAGCGTTGGAAAAGAAACAGTACGATCAGGCTATTGCTGCTTTCCAGGCTTTCATCAAGCAGTATCCAGATTCCACTTACCTGCCTAATGCCAATTACTGGTTAGGTCAGTTGTATTACAACAAGGGTAAGAAGGATGATGCGGCGTATTATTACGCTGTGGTGGTCAAGAATTATCCGAAGTCACCGAAAAGTCCGGATGCGATGTACAAGGTCGGGATCATTATGCAGGAAAAAGGCCAGGCCGATCGTGCTAAAGCCGTGTTCCAGCAAGTGGTTAAACAATACCCGAACAGTGAATCTGCAAAACTGGCTCAAAAACGTTTGGCTTCAAAATAAGTCCTCATTCAGGCCCGAAAAGTAACCGTATTGGCTGTTTTTCGGGCTCGAATGTATGAAGAACAAGCAGTCAGTCAGTTATCTTGAAATTAGGGTTGCGCTGCTCAGATAAATCAGTAATATATGCCGCCGTTGCCCAGACAAACTGAAACAAGTTAATCAGGCAAGCAAATTAAGCAGATTAGTGGGTCGTTAGCTCAGTTGGTAGAGCAGTTGACTTTTAATCAATTGGTCGCAGGTTCGAATCCCGCACGACCCACCACTGTTTAATAAGAAGTACAGGCGTTTAGCAGTAAACAGTGGGCCGTTAGCTCAGTTGGTAGAGCAGTTGACTTTTAATCAATTGGTCGCAGGTTCGAATCCCGCACGGCCCACCACTGTTTAGTAGGTAGAACGTTTGCAGTAAGAAAGAAGATGTTAGAAGAGGGCCGTTAGCTCAGTTGGTAGAGCAGTTGACTTTTAATCAATTGGTCGCAGGTTCGAATCCCGCACGGCCCACCACTTCTAAGAAAAAAGCGCCTAACGGGCGTTTTTTGCGTTTTAGAAACGCAGAAATTTTTAGTTCAAAATCCCTAAGGTCAAATGCATGTGCTGCGCACGGCTTTTACGTCAAATGCATGCGCTGCGCTTACTGGGTGGCGACCCAGACCGCCCAAAGGGTATTCCAAGGCAAATACCCTCTGGACTCCCGTGCCTTTACCCTCGCGATACGATTAGTGCAAAAGAAATAGATCGTTTCAGTCACCGCCGCGCGTGGCGTTGGCCACGGCCCTGCGGGCTGCCTTCCCTCGGTCGGTAGCCAAAAGCGTCTCCCATTCCCTCGCTCAGCGTAGGCCCGAGGCCGCCAATATTAGCTTGAAAGAAAAACCGGCAACTCTGCGGCGGTCAAGACCCGTTCCCTTACAGATAAATATTTTGAGTTTGGTCGGGGTTTGAATTCAAATTTATCATTAATATTCAATTACTAATACGACGCTGAACGGTCCCTTCACCCTACGGGGGAAGGCTAGGATGGGGGAGCAAGCAACTGAAATATAAAAGTATTTCCCTTGATTCGAAGTCGCCAGTTCCCCCTCCCTAACCCTCCCCCACGCCGTGGGTGAGGGGATAAGTTCAGTAATTTCAGTCAATTAGGCGACGCTGAACGGTTCCTTCACCCTACGGGGGAAGGCCAGGATGGGGAAGTAAGCAACTGAAATATAAAAGTATTTCCCTTGATTCGAAGTCGCCAGTTCCCCCTCCCTAACCCTCCCCCACGCCGTGGGTGAGGGGATAAGTCCAGTAATTTCAGTCAATTAGACGACGCTGAACGGCCCCTTCCTCCGCGTGCGGGGGAAGGCTGGGATGGGGGAGCAAACAACTCGCCGATTGAATTTTGTTAAATTTTAAGCCACTTAAACACAATGGTGGTTTAGCACAAAATTACAGCGACATTTAGCCATTATCAGCGTATTTTGTTTAGCATACAAAACAAGCGAGCCCGAAGAAGGCTCGATCCGATGATTTGCCTGATTATTGACGGCCGAATGAGATGATGAGTGATGAGCGAGACTTTAGACCTGAACGCGGCGGTTTACCCTTTCCCTCCTAAACCCGCGCCGTTAAACGATGATGAGAAAGCCTTTTATAAAGATAAAATCAAAAGGCTGCTTAAACAGCGCGATGCGGTAATGGTCGCTCATTACTATACCGATCCTGAAATTCAAGCGCTGGCGGAAGAGACCGGCGGCTGCGTTGCCGACTCTCTTGAGATGGCGCGTTTTGGCAGTCAGCATAAGGCCTCCACGCTGCTGGTAGCGGGCGTGCGTTTTATGGGGGAAACTTCAAAGATCCTCAGCCCTGAAAAAACGGTGCTGATGCCGACGCTAAACGCCGAATGCTCGCTAGATTTAGGCTGCCCCGAGCAGGCCTTCTCCGACTTCTGTGATGCTCACCCGGATCGCACCGTGGTGGTGTATGCCAATACCTCTGCCGCGGTCAAGGCTCGTGCCGACTGGGTCGTGACCTCAAGCATTGCCGTCGAACTGATTGAACATCTTGATAGCTTGGGTGAAAAAATTATCTGGGCGCCGGATCGTCACCTGGGAAATTACGTCCGCAAGCAGACCGGTGCAGATATTCTTTGCTGGCAAGGGGCCTGTATCGTCCATGACGAGTTTAAAACCCAGGCGCTAACCCGCATGAAAGCCTTATATCCTGAAGCGGCCGTGTTAGTGCATCCAGAGTCTCCTCAGGCCATCGTCGACCTGGCCGATGCGGTAGGTTCAACCAGTCAACTGATCCAGGCGGCAAAAACCCTGCCTAACCAGAAGCTGATTGTCGCCACCGACCGCGGCATTTTTTATAAGATGCAGCAGGCGTGTCCCGATAAAGAACTGTTTGCCGCGCCGACAGCGGGTGAAGGGGCAAGCTGTCGTACCTGCGCACACTGCCCGTGGATGGCGATGAATGGCCTCAAGGCTATCGCAGAAGGGTTAGAGCAGGGCGGAAGCCAGCACGCTATAGAAGTGGCTGAGGCGCTGCGCCTGAGGTCTTTGATACCGTTAAACCGTATGTTGGACTTTGCCGCCAGCCTTAGATTGCGCGTTCAGGGGAATGCGTAAGAGGAAGATTTAAAAAGCGTAATACGCGAGCCCGTTGCCGGGCGCAGCAGGCCGCGAAAACGTCAGCTTTACATCAGCTTCGCAATTGATCCCACGCGCGCTGTAAATCCACCCCGATACGATGCAGCGAACCGCGCAGAATACGTTTACAGTCAATTAGCGTGATATCGCCCGCCGCAGAGAGCGTGTGCAACCCCTCGCCAAAAGGTGCCGCGCTAGACGGAGCCTGCAATAAGGCGCCACAGGACAGCCGAGGCGCGGACAAACTGGCTAACGGCATCTCCAGCAGTCGCAGGGCACCTCCGTAGGTGCGGCTACAGTCCTGCGTGGGCAGCACGACTCTCCCTTCATCAATAAAAGGCGTTCCTCCCATACGCGCGCCGCTTTTATCCTGACGGATTGGCTGCTCGGAAACATTCTCCCACGGCCCAAACAGGCGATCGGCCCGGGCAAGCATGAGTACGCGGGTGCGCGCTTCGCGTGGTGCGGGTGGCGTGTAAAACATCCACCAGCATCCCTGTGCGAAAAAGGGAGAGGCGTCTATGGCCGCGCAGGGAAAAGTAAACTCAGGAACTTTTTCCCACTGCCAGGGAAAATCGGTAGCGCGATAGAGGGTTAGCTTGCCGGATTTATACCCCTCGGGCAGCATCCAGATCTCGCCTTCCGACTCGAACACTACCGGATAAGACAGGTGCCATGGCTCCGACAGCACGGTGCGCTGCTCAATAACATTGAGCCTGTCATCCAACACATAAACCGCGATATCCCCTCGCCGGGTGCGATAATCATAGAATTCGACAAACAGATAAAGATAACCGTCGCGCCAGAAGCCAAAAGGATCGGCTAAAAAACACAGTGGACGATCGGCGGCGATCCATTTAATGGCGAAAGCGTCGAGCGTTCCCGCCTTGGCCACCTGATGGATCGGCGCTTGAACGATCCCAACCTGCCATAAGTCAGTTTGCAAGATATCCATTGATTAATCGTTCTATTCCGATGAAACCTGATAATTCAGCTTATCACTAAGCCTCATAGTTATGCTGGCAGCGGCCTGGATATAAGACTCGCGGCCAAACTTCTCCAGCACGTACTGGCGCGCCTGCTGACCATACTGCTGCAACGCGCTTGGCTGAGCGAAAATGCGTTCGAGTGCATCAATCAGAGCGGCCGTGAAATCGCCCTCCAGCACAAATCCTGTCTGCTCATTGATTACGGCCTCGCGCAGTTCCCCCACCGGCGTAGCGATAATAGGCAGCGCAGCGTTCATCGCTTCGTGCGCGGCGAGGCACATCCCTTCATAACGAGAAGTTTGCAGGTAAACATGCAGCCCCGCCAAAAAGTTTGCAACATCGGAGGAGAAACCGGGTAAGGAGACCACCTCCTGTAATCCAAGCTGCCGTGTTTTAGCCTGCAAAGCCTCGCGTTCAGGACCATCGCCAAGAATGGTCAAACGGATCCGTGAGCTAAATTGAGGATGTTTAACTAAAAACGCGGCTAACGCCTCGATCAACAGGTCATAGTTTTTGACTTCATGCAGTCGCCCGACGCTGCCCAACTGCAAGATAGAATGCCCGTCCCAGCAAACCGCCTGTGGCGCTTGCGGATTGCTGCGAAAAAACGGCCACGGCATGACTTGTTGTTCGGGGATATGCATTTCTTCACGCAGGAATCGAACAACGGTTTGCGAGTCCCCAATCCACAGGCGCGATATTTTTCGCAGCAAATAGGTATAGAGACGCACGCTAGCGCTGTGTTTGAAGCTCACTACCGGGATGTTCATGATCCTGCCGGCCAGCTGCCCGATCAGCGTCCCCCAGCTTAGCGAGGTCCAGATGATGTCAGGGCGATCGGAGATAATGGTTGCCAGATAGGCCGACAGAATAATCGGCATAGCACGTCGCCGCTTCGCCAGCAGGCGATAGGTTAGCCCGGCTTCGGTAAGGCGTGGAACGGCCCCTAAATCGCGAGGCTCGCAGGCGATGATAGAAACTTGATGCCCAAGTTTTTCAAGCGTTTGGACAATATCTGGGATAGCGAATTCGGCGCCTCCCGTTTCAAGGCTGGTGACGAGATAATGGATTTTCATTATTTACGCTTACCTATTTTACAGTGACTCACCGCTGCGATACCCGTTAAAAAGATCGTAGACATTTTTTGTTAAATTCAATTTGACCGTTCGCACAAATCGGCGATCAAACGAACCGTGCCTGGCTGTTTGGTCAGAGTTTTAGTGAGTGTAGTGAGGCGTTAATACACCATTTCTAAACCGTGTGAACGATGAGGATTTTTCAAAAGTTTGGTTGTGGTTTTGTTGATGTAAGTGCACGAAGGAGAGCCGGAAAGGTGATATTGAAAGAGCGAAGGGCTACGGGGGATTGTGTTAGTAAAGGTGGCGATACTGGGGCGAGCGGAGGATCCTGCAGCGCGACCGATTAGCTTTACTAGCGGTCTAGCTCCCCCGCGTTTTGGCTTAAACGCGGGGGAGTGGGGCTAGAAACTAATGGCGATGCGGGTCACCATGCGGGTGATTATCGCCGTGTTCGTGCTCAAGCGCGTGGTCATCATGGTCGTCGTCGTGTCCATGATCGTGGCCGCGATCGGCGCTGTGACTGTGTCCGTGACTGTGCCCATGATGTCCTGAAGCCGCCGCGCTGGCCGCCGCTTCATTAAGCGTACAGTCATACATTTCACAGGCACCGAATTCCATCTGAATGGTGGAATGGCCAATCTTGTATTTATCAGCAAGGTGAAGCTGAATTCTTGCCAGCAGTCCGTCGTGATCGTGCGGCGGAACGACCTGCACATGCATGGTCATTAAACGCTGCTCGCCAATTTGCCAAACGTGAACGTGGTGTACGTTGCGCACCTCAGGGATTGCCAGCGACAAATCCTTGCCCAGCCGGTTGATATCAATCTCCTGCGGCGTACCTTCCAGTAGCTCGTGGAAACTTTCCCGCAGCAGCGCCCAGGCGCTACGCAGCACCAGGCAGGAAACCAATACCGAGAGGATCGGGTCAATCGGCGTCCAGCCGGTTTTCATGATAATCAGCGCCGCCACTACCGCCCCAATCGAGCCAAGCAGATCGCCCATTACGTGCAGCGCGGCGGCTCGCACATTAATGTTGCCTTTCTCTTCACCCTGATGCAGCAGCCAGAATGACAGCAGGTTAGCGAACAGCCCGGCAATCGCGATGGCAAGCATTGGGCCACCCAGCACCGGCTCCGGCGTAGCAAACCGACGAACGGCCTCCCACAGGATCAACACCACAATCAGCAGCAGCGCCGCAGCGTTAACGAAAGCTGCCATGGTGGTAAGACGCAGATAGCCAAAGGTCAGGCGCGCATTGGGTTTACGGCGGGCAAAGCGTACCGCCATAATCGCCATCAGCAGCGCTGCGGCATCGGTAAGCATGTGGCCGGCATCGGCCAAAAGCGCTAGCGAGCCAGATATTATCCCACCGATGACTTCCGCCACCATAAAGACCACGGTAACCAAGAAGGCCAACAGCAAACGGCGGCTGTTTCTGTCCTCAGGTAAAAGAGACCGAACTGACATATTTTTTCCTAAATTTTCTAGTATTGATGAACTGCGCGTGACTATAACGCCGGTGCTGGATCAATATAAAACGGGAAGCCGAAGCCTCCCGTTGGGTTAGAACCTGATAATGCCATAAATCCGCAAATTATTGCCTGATAAACAGTAAGCAATAGCCTGAATCGTTCAGGATTTATTTACCGGTATCCGCAGACTGCTTGGTGCCCGGCGTTTGGTTAGGACAGCGGCCGTCTTTGCACATGGTAATTTTATGGTCTTTGTTTTTGCTGGTCTTATGATGCATGGTGGTGGTTTTTTTATGCGGCGACTGCTGGGCAACATTGGTATTTGAGGTATTGATTTTGCCATTATCTACGCCGTTTGGCGCGAGCTTCTGGATAGAGCCTGGGCTATCGGACGCATTAGCGTTGCCGTTGTTGTTTGAGCCAGAACCCTCTTCAGCGAATGCACCGGCGCTCAGCGCCAAACCAGCGGTAAGAAACAGGATAGCGAGCTTTTTCATTTGCTTTCTCCATTATTGTTTTATCGTTCACAATCAAATCTTGTAAATGCTTATCAATATAAAAGCTTAGTCGATGATCGAGGGTAAGCAATGAGATTAATGCCTATTAATGGCGCATAGCGGATTTACAGGGTTACACAATGCGGCTAGATTGAATGCGATTAGAAATCCGAACCGCACTCTTTTTGAAATACCAATGGAACAGTTATGAATTATCAAAACGACGATTTACGTATCAAAGACATTAAGGAACTCTTGCCGCCGGTAGCGTTGCTGGAAAAATTTCCCGCCACTGATAAAGCCGCTAAAACGGTTGCCCAGGCGCGTAGTGCTATCCATAACATATTGAAGGGTAATGACGATCGTCTATTGGTAGTAATTGGCCCCTGTTCTATTCATGATCCGCGAGCGGCTAAAGAATATGCTGCACGTTTGCTAAACCTGCGCCATGAGCTGCGCGGCGAGTTGGAAGTGGTCATGCGCGTTTACTTTGAAAAACCGCGCACCACCGTGGGCTGGAAAGGTCTGATAAACGATCCACAAATGAATAACAGTTTTCAGATCAACGATGGCTTGAGAATTGCCCGTAAACTGCTGGTCGACATCAACGACAGTGGCTTACCGGCCGCGGGCGAATTCCTCGACATGATCACGCCACAGTATCTGGCGGATTTAATGAGCTGGGGCGCTATCGGCGCTCGTACTACGGAATCCCAGGTTCACCGCGAATTAGCTTCTGGCCTTTCTTGCCCGGTTGGCTTCAAGAACGGCACCGATGGCACTATCAAAGTCGCTATAGACGCCATTAATGCCGCCGGTGCGCCGCACTGCTTCCTGTCGGTCACCAAATGGGGCCACTCGGCTATCGTCAATACCGCCGGTAACAGCGACTGCCATATCATTTTACGCGGCGGAAAAAAGCCAAATTACAGCGCCGAAGATGTCAAAGAAGTGAAAGAGGGGCTGGAAAAAGGCGGCCTGCCTGCCGCAATTATGATCGACTTCAGCCACGCCAACAGCAGCAAGCAGTTCAAAAAGCAGATGGAGGTGGGTGATGACGTTTGCGGCCAGCTGGCGCAGGGCGAGCAGGCGATCGTCGGTGTAATGGTCGAGAGTCACCTGGTCGAAGGTAACCAGAGCCTGGATGCCGATGAACCGCTGGTATATGGCCAAAGCGTAACCGATGGCTGTATTGGCTGGGAAGATACCGAAACGCTGCTGCGCAAGCTGGCAAACTCCGTTAAACAGCGCCGCGGCTAAGCCAGCTCTGCTAACGGTGATAATAAACCGCTAGATTGCCGCATAGAAAGGCTCACGTAGACAATATCAACCCCGACGCATCATGCTGTCCACCTAAGGTGAACAGCATTTTTTTTGGGCATATCCAATCGATTTTTTTAACGAGGCTAGTAAAGCTCACGCCAGGCTAATTGCCTGTGTCGCGCATACAAATACGGCGGACAGGCTTGCTCCGCCGTAGCATCGTTATTATTTCAGCGCTTTGTCCTCGCTCCACGTTTCTTTGCCGGGATCGGAAGTGCCATTTTTTTCCAACTGATAGAGGCCATTTTGCTGGCTTATTTCCTCCCCCTTATCGGTGATGGCATTCTGAATAAAAATCTGACGATCGCCGCCGTTAACAAACGTTAATTGGTGATAGGCGGTTTTATCTCCCCAATCTCTGGAAGGCAGGGAAATATAGCGGATAGTATAAGACTGGTCGGCAAAGCTGCCCTGCAGTACGTAGACGCCAAAGTGATCCTCGCCCTTGGAGATTATTTTGTAGATACCGTTGGTATAGTAATAAATAACGGCATCAGCGAAGGGTTTCTCCTCATACAGTTTGCGATAGTGTAAAACGTGTTTATACGTTGGCGTGCCCGTTTGCACCTCAAGAGCGTTGCGCTCGTTTAGAAACGTCAGGTCCCGATCTCCCGCAAACGCCGACGCGCTGCCTATCATGGCAACCAATAGCATCCCAGCCGAGTATTTCATCTTTATTCCTTGTTAAGTGAGCCTGCGCCAACCTAATACGCAGATAACGTTTAAGCTAAAGAAATCGGCTATTAATGACCTTATTTGTGCGAGCGATCACTTAATGGGATAACAGGTGAATAGTTCAGTGGCGATGCTTAATGATATTTGCCGTTGGTATATTAATTATTGTTCAACCAATAAGTGAGTTCGGTATTAATTAGCACGCTTCTATTTAATTATTTTAGCTATTTTTATTTAATGCTTTAAATGATTTAGGCCGGGAGAAAATAACCCATTTTTTAACGAATATTTAAATGAGCCAGCGAATGAATAATCAGTGGCAATGCACCGGCTGATAGGTTGACGGCAGTCAGATTGAGCAAGGGGAAAAACGGGGGATTTAATAAAGGGTTCATATTGGATATGAACCCTTTTTTACCTTCAGTGCAGCACTGAATTACTTGGCTTTACCCTGATTGGCAACCGCGGCAGCTTTGGCAGCGATTTCTTCAGCGTTACCCAAATAGTAGTGTTTGATAGGTTTGAAATTCTCGTCGAATTCATAAACCAACGGCACACCGGTAGGAATGTTCAGCTCAAGAATTTCGTCTTCGCTGAGGTCATCGAGGTACTTAACCAGCGCACGCAGGGAGTTGCCGTGTGCCGCAACGATGACGCGCTCGCCGCTTTCCAGACGGGGTTTAATCACCTCGGTCCAGTATGGAATAACGCGTTCGATAGTCAGTGCCAGACTTTCGGTAGTTGGCAGCTCTTCAGGGCGCAGTTTCGCATAACGCGGATCATTGCCAGGGAAGCGCTCGTCGCTTTTTTCAAGCTCTGGTGGGGTGACGCGGAAGCCGCGACGCCATTGCTTAACCTGCTCGTCGCCGTATTTTGCAGCGGTTTCAGCTTTGTCGAGGCCCTGTAGCGCGCCGTAATGACGTTCGTTCAGTTTCCAGGATTTCTCAACCGGCAGCCACGGCTGATCCAGTTCATCCAGCACACTCCACAGAGTGTGGATGGCACGTTTCAGTACAGACGTGTAAGCGAAATCAAACTGGAAGCCTTCTTCTTTCAGCAGTTGACCTGCCTGTTTTGCTTCAGTACGACCTTTGTCCGAAAGATCAACATCATGCCAACCGGTAAAACGGTTTTCTTGGTTCCATTGACTTTCGCCGTGTCTTACAAGAACCAGCTTGGTTACAGCCATAGCTAAACTCCTCAATTTACTGAAATTCCAATGACGACTTCGATCATTATATGGCCTGACCCACGCATCGGCAATCACTAAACAAAGCGCGCAGTCCGAGTTAACAGACTGCGCGCTAATAGGCGTTAGCTTTACTGCTGATTAGGCAGCTTTTTTCAAACAGCTGCTCATGAAAGTCTTACGAGCGTCACCTTTGAGATCTTTGGTGGCAGCGTCAGCGTTACAAGTTTTCATTTTGTTTTGCTGTGGCGTCATGGCCTTATCGCTGGTTTTGGATTCTGCTTTCAGGCAGTGGCTCATGAAAGTCTTACGGTCGGCACCTTTGAGACTTTGCGTAGTGGCTTGCTGATTACAGTCGGTCATTTTCTGACGCTGAGCCGCCTGTGCCGCTGAAGGAGCCTTCATGGCCTCGGCGGCCATAGCATTGCCGCCGATACACAGCGTTGTTAACAGTGACAACAAAATCGGTAGACGCATAACGAATTCCTTATATTTGGACGTCCTGTTCACCAGGACACCCTGTAAGCGTAGATGGACTGCTGAGAATTAGCTGATTAAATTCCCACTCGGCGAGGATAGATATCACATATTTCGCTAAAGCCTCGCTTAACAATCGTAACAACCCTTAATTAAGCGCAGTTAAACAGCCAATAAAAAAACACCTCTGATAGCGAAAGTGAGAGGGAATTTCGTTGACACAAATGGTTATGATAATTATTATCATTTTCATTACAGTATTTGATTGAATAAAAACCTGATTAATAACAGGGAATTGCTGTGCATGTTATTTACTGATTTTTAGACCTTGGGTTCTACGTCAGTTTTTATGCTCTGGAAAGTGGCTGAGTAAAATAATAATCCTATACCTCTTAAGGCCTTTTATGTCTTCTCACAAGGGAAAGCGTCATCTTAAGACTTTGCTGTGTTTCAGCCTGGTCGCCAGCTCGGTAATGAGCGCTATAGCAGCGGAAAATGCAGTTTCTACCCCTGCGGTTAACGAATTAGCGGATAAAAATGCCGATACCGGCGATGTCATGACCGTTATCTCGCCAAAGATTGAGCGCAAGGCCGGTGATGAAACTAAAATCACCGCCAAGGATATGCAGCGTGACGGCGGCAATGATTTCGGCACTATTATGCGTTATCAGCCGTTGGTTAGCGCCACCGGTTCGGCAGGCGGTTCTTCCGTCGGTAAGAGCGGCTTCGATCGCGGCGGCTATACCGGCTACAACATCCGTGGCCTGGAGTCTAATCGCGTGGCGATTGACGTCGACGGTATTGCTCAACCCAGCGCTACCGGGCGACCGTACGCCGGGCGCGCAGGGCAGGACACTTTCGGCATTGGCCGCGACTACATCGATCCTTACATGTACGGCACCGTGGGCATTCAGTCCGGCGCCACCCACGTTTCCTATGCCAACACTTCTATCGGCGGTGCGGTGTCATTCCGGCCTAAAACGGCCGATGATTACCTTAATGCCAACAAACACAGTTACTTTGGTTATCAGAGCGATTATGACTCTGCCAACCGCAGCTGGCACAACGGGTTCACCGCTGCCGGTGGCGATCGCGACCTGAGCGGAATTGTGGTATTAAGCCGTCGTGACGGGCAGGAGACGCGCAACAACAGCGGCACGCGCGATGCTTATCCGGCCAACTGGCATTCTGATGCGTTGATGGCCTCGGCAACCTGGGTGGCCACGGATACCCATACACTGACCGGCACCGTCGATCTGTATCAGAAAACCAATCATACAAATTTTGACTCCTGGAACACCGCCGGTTCGGCGATAAACGGCACGGATTATCAGACCAGCGAAACCCGCCGTCTCAGCGCTAGCCTGCTGGATCACTGGACGCCAGACTCGCTGCTGGTGGACACCGTCGATACCAAACTGTTCTATCAGCGTACTCAGGCGCACGATAATACCTATGGCCCGAATACCACCACCGGGACTAGCATGGTGCGGACTTTCTCTGATTCGAATACTCAGACTCTCGGCTTCGATAACAAGATGGCGAAATCCTGGGGGATCCACGAATTCCGCTGGGGGGTGAACGGCAATATTTCCGAGACTCAGCGCCCATTCAGCCAGTCTCCGACGCCAAGCTCCTATAACTACATCATGCAGCCTGCCGCCAACAGCCGTACCTATGTTTTTGGCGCATTTGCTGAAGACACCATGACCTGGAACCTGGCCGGGCATAACTTCTCGGTGGTACCGGGTTTACGACTGGCCTACCAGAAATCCGAGCCTAAGGATCTGTCGGCGCTAGCGAATGACTCGCTCTCCGAATCCGAGCTTGCCAAGCTGTATGCTAAATCCAGCGCTACCGAGCTGCTGCCGTCTCTGGCCTTTATCTATGATATTACGCCGAAGGTGCAAACCTACTTGCAATACAAGCGCGGCGCACAGTTCCCAGACGCCAGCCAGCTTTACGGCTCCTGGAACCTGAGCTCGAGCTACGCCGGTTCGGCGCAGTATGCGCTAATTGGTAACCCGAATCTTAAGACCGAAACCAGCAACAATTATGAGTGGGGCATTAAAGGCGAAGCTACGCCAGGGGTGACTTTTAATCTCAACGCGTTTTACAGCCAGTACAAAAACTTTATTGCCTACACGCGCTATACCCGCTCCGGCAACCCGGAAGTATTTACTAACATTCCAGGCAATATTTATACCGCCTATATGGCAGAAAACCGTGATAAGGCCTATATCTACGGTACCAGCCTGGCGGCGCGATTCAATTTCGGCACCTGGTATCAGCAGGTCGACGGCCTGAGCGCGCGCCTGGCGTTTGGCTATTCGAAAGGCGCCTCGAAATCGAGCTACGAGGGCGACAAGTACGTGCCGCTCGAGAGCGTAGCCCCGATGAAACTGGTGACCGGCTTGGCCTATGACGATCCTGCCAAGCTCTATGGCGTAGCGGTCACGGCAACCTTCAACAAAGGCAAGCAGGCCACCCCGACCAACCGTCAGAGTTATACCAACACCGGTAGCTCGCTCGGTGACTCTTCAACCGAGTACGCGCGCATTCCGGGCTATGGGATTGTTGATTTGACCGGTTATCTACAGCTGGCGCAAAACGTCAAGCTTAGCGGCGGGATTTATAACCTAACCGACAGAAAATACTGGGATTATCTGAGCACTCGAGACACTGAGACCTCCAGCGCTCAGGATAGAGCCGACCTGGCGCTGGCAACCATGCCGGGCAGGACCTTCCAACTGGGGATTAACGTAGATTTCTAGGTGAAAGATAAATAACCAAGGGCTATCCAACTGCGATGGCCCTTTTTTTGGCTGCTATTAATTCAAACGGAAAAATTAAAGCGCAAAGAACTGATAGGTGGTGGCCGACCGATAAATCTGACCGGGTTTCAACCAGCAGCTAGGCTGCGGCCAGGTTGAATGGTTCGGGCTATCGGGCAGAAACTCGCTTTCGAGCGCCACGCCGCCGTAGTTGGCGTACTGTCCACCGCTGCGGTTCGGCGTGCCGTTGAGAAAGTTACCGCTGTAAAGCTGCAGGGCAGGGGCCGAGGTGAACACCGACATTTTCACTTTATCATCGGATGACCACAGGTGTGCTGCTGCATTGTCGCTGGCATTACAGGTGGCGTAGAGCAGGTAAGCGTGGTCGTAGCCTTTGACCCTTTGCTGATCGCGATCGGCGAGGAAGTCCTGCGCCAGCGTTTTAGGCTTGCGAAAATCCATGCCGGTTTGCTGTACCGAGGTAAGATCGGCACAGGGGATCCCGTCGCTATCAATCGGTAGAAAACGCTCGGCAAACAGCTGCAACCGGTGTTTGCGTACGTCATGACCTTCGCCGTCAAGATTAAAGTAGGCGTGGTTGGTCAGATTGACCGGACAGAGCTTGTCCACCTGCGCCTTATAGCTGATTTCAAGGCGGTTATCGTGGGTCAGCTGATAGTGAACCTCAGCGACCAGCTCACCGGGATAACCCTGATCGCCATCGGGTGACACCAGCTGGAAGCTGACTTTTTGTTCGGTATAGCTAAGTATTTTCCAACGTCTTGCGTTAAATCCCTCCGGCCCGCCGTGAAGCTGGTGGACGCCCTGATTGGCGACCAGCAGGTGCGGTTTACAGTCAATCTGAAACTGCGATCGGGCAATACGGTTGGCGTAACGCCCGACGGTGGCGCCCAGATAGGCACTCTGCTGGGGATACTCTTCCGGACTCTGACAGCCCAGCAGCAGCTCGCGCTCGCCGCCCGCCTGCAGAGGTAAAACCAAAGACAACCAGGTGGCGCCCCAATCCATAAAGGTCGCCGTGGTTCCCGCGGAGTTTTTTAAGGTAACCAACTGAAAAGGCAAGCCATCTGGGGCTCGCTGGGTGGCGACGGGTGTTAGCATATGCTGGCACCTTCTGAAGCATGGCAGACGTAAAACGTTTCTTTGAAACCGGTCTGCGCATGATATTGCTGGGCAACGGTTTTACGCACTTTTTCCACCAGATCGCCTGGAATTAGCGCCACGATGCAGCCGCCGAAGCCGCCGCCGGTCATGCGCACGCCGCCGCGATCGCCAATCACCGATTTAACGATTTCTACCAGCGTATCGATTGGCGGCACGGTAATTTCAAAATCGTCCCGCATAGAGGCGTGAGAGTCGGCCATTAATACGCCCATGGTCTTGAGATCGCCGTGGCTCAGTGCAATCGCCGCCGCCTGGGTGCGATCGTTTTCGGTGATCACGTGACGAGCGCGACGGGCGGTCAGTGGATCGAGTCCAGCCTCTTTGGCGGTAAACTGGGCAATGCTCACATCACGCAGCGCTTTAACCCCGAAGAAGCGCGCCGCTTCCTCACACTGTTTACGGCGGGTGTTATATTCGCTGTCGACCAGGCCACGTTTGACGTTGGAATTAATAATCACCACCGAGGCATCGACCGGCATAGAAACGGCTTTGGTTTCCAGCGAGCGGCAGTCGATCAGCAGCGCATGATCCTCTCTGCCCAGCGCGGAGATGAGCTGATCCATAATGCCGCAGTTACAGCCGACGAACTGGTTTTCCGCTTCCTGGCCGTTAAGGGCCAGCTGCACGCCGTCAATATCAAGGTCATAGAGGCTTTTCAGCGCCTGTCCTACCGCGACTTCCAACGAGGCCGACGAGCTAAGACCCGCGCCCTGCGGCACGTTACCGCTAATCACCATGTCGGCGCCGGAAAACTCGCTGTTTCGCAGCAGCAGGTGTTTAACCACGCCGCGCACGTAGTTGGCCCAAGGCAGGGCATCCGTGCTGACGATAGGCTCGTCGAGAGAGAATTCGTCCTGCTGATTATCATAGTCGGCGGCAATCACGCGCAGGGTGCGATCGTTACGTTCACCGCAGGCAATCACCGTTTCGTAATCAATCGCGCAGGGCAGTACGAAGCCGTCGTTGTAGTCCGTGTGCTCGCCAATCAGATTAACGCGTCCGGGGGCTTTAATGGTGATCGTCGCCGGGTAACCGAACTTGTCTTCGAAGATTTCTAGCGTCTTGTCTTTTAATTCCATCATTCCACTCCGGCTTCGCGATAATGAACGTCACTCACCGCCCGCAGGCGTTCAGCGGCCTGTTCAGCAGTCAGGTCTCGTTGGGTTTCAGCCAGCATTTCGTAGCCGACCATAAATTTTCGTACCGTCGCCGAACGCAACAGCGGTGGATAAAAATGGGCATGGAGCTGCCAATGCGAGAAATCCCCGTCGCTATAGGGTGCGCCGTGCCAGCCCATCGAATAGGGGAACGAGCACTGAAACAGGTTATCGTAACGGCTGGTCAACTTTTTCAACGCCAGTGCCAGATCGCTGCTTTGTGCATCGCTAAGCTCGGTTATACGCAGGACCTTGGCTTTAGGCAGCAGCAGTGTTTCGAACGGCCACGCCGCCCAGTAAGGCACTACCGCGAGCCAATGTTCAGTTTCAACCACCGTACGGCTGCCGTCGGCCAGCTCGCGTTGGGCATAGTCCAGCAGCATGGAAGAACCGTACTGCGCCAGGTATTGACGCTGCAGATGATCTTCACGCTCGGCCTCATTAGGCAGGAAGCTGTTGGCCCAAATCTGGCCGTGCGGATGGGGATTTGAACAGCCCATCGCCGCGCCTTTGTTTTCGAAAACCTGCACCCACGGATAGCTTTTACCCAAGTCCGCGCTTTGCTCCTGCCAGGTGCGCACGACTTTTTCCAACGCAATAAGCGGTAACTGGGGCAGCGTTTTGCTGTGATCGGGAGAGAAACAGATCACCCGACTGGTGCCGCGCGCGCTTTGGCAACGCATCAGGGGATCGTCGCTTTCCGGCGCAAAAGGCGTATCCGGCATCAGCGCGGCGAAGTCATTGGTAAACACGTGCGTACCCTGATAATCAGGGTTAACGTCACCGGTTACGCGGGTGTTGCCCGGGCACAGGAAGCAGTCCGGATCGTGGGCCGGCAGCGTCTCCTGCGAAGGGGTCTCCTGCTGGCCCTGCCACGGACGCTTGGCGCGGTGCGGGCTGACCAACACCCACTGATCGCTCAGTGGGTTATAGCGACGGTGCGGATGCTCGATGGGGTCAAAACTAGACATACTCTTTCCTTAATCTGGATAGCCCTGTGGATTTTTTGATTGCCACAGCCAGGTATCATCCGCCATATTTTCCAGGGTACGACTTACGCGCCAGTTGAGTTCATTCGCCGCTTTCGTCGGATCGGCCCAGTAAGCGGGCAGATCACCGGCGCGACGTGGGGCGAAGTGGTAGCTCACCGGCTTGCCGCACGCTTTGCTGAAGGCGTTGATGACATCTAAAACGCTCTTGCCGACGCCAGCACCGAGGTTATAAACGTGCACTCCCGGCTTGTCGTGCAGCGTTTTCATCGCGGCAATATGGCCGTCCGCCAGGTCGACAACGTGGATGTAGTCACGCAGACAGGTGCCATCCGGGGTGTCGTAATCGTTGCCAAACACCGACAACGAGTCGCGACGTCCAACCGCAACCTGGGCGATAAACGGCATCAGGTTGTTGGGAATTCCCTGCGGATCTTCACCCATCAGGCCCGACGGATGTGCGCCGACCGGATTGAAGTAGCGCAGCAGCGAGATACTCCAGTTCGGTTCTGCGCGCTGTAAGTCCTGTAAGATTTTTTCGACCATCAGCTTGCTTTGGCCGTAAGGGCTGGAAGGGGTTCCGGTTGGGAAGTCTTCAACGTAAGGCGTTTTAGGCTGGTCACCATAGACCGTTGCCGACGAGCTGAAAATGAGATTAGTCACACCTGCGGCGCGCATCGCTTCAACCAACACCATCGATCCATATACGTTGTTATCGTAGTATTCCAACGGCTTATTCACTGACTCACCCACGGCCTTCAGGCCGGCAAAGTGAATAACCGAATCAATTTTGTATTCGCTGAAAATATTGTCCAACAGCGCACGGTCACGAATATCACCCTGGATAAGAACGGGCGTCTTTCCCGTTAAGGTCGTGATGCGTTCCAAAACGCTAGCTTTGCTGTTGCAAAAATTATCCAGAATGATCGGCGAATAGCCCGCGTTGATTAATTGAACGCAAGTGTGGCTACCAATGTAACCGCTACCACCTGTCACTAGAACGTACATATCGACTCCTTGATGGAAATGATGAGCTAACAATATCATGCTGTGGCGCGTAAAAAGGTGATCCATCTCAAAAATGGAATCGTTTACATCTCCTAGTTTACCACTGCCTAAAGGCTGGTACTATGGGGCTAACACACATCGGCTTATCCATTACAACCCTTATGGTACCTGATGTGTAATCGATTACACTTAAGAATTTTATTTCAAAATTGTTTTTTTAAGGGCTAAGGGGGTGAGATTTACAATCTTATGGCAGCTTGAGGTCAAATCTTAAGGGCAATAAAATCCGAGGAGCTTTAGATGCTAGGCCTAGTAGGGGGCTGAGGCCAAAAGACCTTCCCTTAAACATTACCTAATTGACTGAAATTACTGAATTTATCCCCTCACCTACGGCGTGGGGGAGGGTTAGGGAGGGGGAGCTGGCGACTCGGAGCTAAGGGAAAATACTTTTATATTTCAGTTGCTTGCTCCCCCATCCCAGCCTTCCCCCGCACGCGGAGGAAGGGGCCCGTTCAGCATTACCTAATTGACTGAAATTACTGAATTTATCCCCTCACCTACGGCGTGGGGGAGGGTTAGGGAGGGGGAACTGGCGACTCGGAGTGAGGGAAAATACTATTATATTTCAGTTGCTTGCTCCCCCATCCCAGCCTTCCCCCGCACGCGGAGGAAGGGGCCCGTTCAGCGTTGCCTAATTGACTGAAATTACTGAATTTATCCCCTCACCCACGGCGTGGGGGAGGGTTAGGGAGGGGGAGCTGGCGACTCGGAGTCAGGGGAAATACTTCGATATTTTAGCCGTTTGCTCCCCCATCCCAGCCTGCCCCCGTAGGGTGAAGGAACCGTTCGGCGCTACTTAACCAGTTGAAAACGTTTGTTTTATCCCCTCACCCACGGCGTGGGGGAGGGTTAGGGAGGGGGAGTTGGCGACTCGGAGTCAGGGAAAATACTTTTATATTTCAGTTGCTTGCTCCCCCATCCCAACCTTCCCCCGCACGCGGAGGAAGGGGCCGTTCGGCGTCGTCTTATTGATAGAATTCAAATTCTAAATCGGAGTAAAACACTGAAAAAATAATAAGAAAGATCTTTAAGGCAACGGCCCTTGACCGCCGCAGAGTTGCCGGTTTTTCTTTCAAGCTAATATTGGCGGCCTCGGGCCTACGCTGAGCGAGGGATAAAGACGTTTTTGGCTTTAGACCGAGGGAAGGCAGCCCGCAGGGCCGTGGCCAACGCCACGCGCGGCGGTGACTGAAACGATCTATTTCTTTTGCACTAATCGCGTCGCGAGGGCAAAGGCACGGGAGTCCAGAGGGTATTTGCCTTGGAATACCCTTTGGGCGGTCTGGGCCGCAGCCCAGTAAGCGCAGCGCATGCATTTGACTTAAAAGCCGTGCGCAGCACATAAAAGCCGTGCGCAGCACATAAAAGCCGTGCGCAGCACAAAAGCCGTGCGCAGCACCAGATGCCGTGCACAGCACCAAAAGCCTTAAAAATTGCCTGCAGATTCTAAATCTAAAAAAATACCTTAGGCTTGGTCCAGCTTATCAACCTGATAACGATAGATATCGCCGTCCGGCACAAAGGTCAGGCGATGCGAAATACACTGCGGGGCGTCTTCGGCGTGGTGGGAGACAAACAGCAGCTGGGTTTTACCTTCACCGATCAGCACGTCGATAAAACGGCGCACTAACTGGCGGTTTAGCGGGTCGAGGCCCTGCAAAGGCTCGTCGAGGATGAGCAGCGCGGGATGTTTTACCAGTGCGCGGGCAATCAGCGCCAGACGCTGCTGTCCCCACGATAGGCTGTGGAACGGCGTATCGGCGGTAGCGCCACCCAGTCCCAGCAATTCGAGCCACTGGTTCGTCAGCTGATGTTGACGGTCGGAAACCGCCTGATAAATGCCAATCGAATCAAAGAAGCCGGATAAAATCACGTTTCGCACGTTCGAGCTGACGCGGTAATCAAGGTGCAGGCTGCTGCTGACATAGCCAATATGGCGCTTGATATCCCAGATAGTTTCTCCGCTGCCGCGACGGCGGCCAAACAGCGTCAGATCGTTGCTGTAACCCTGTGCGTGATCGCCGGTGATCAGGCTCAGAAGGGTAGATTTTCCTGCGCCGTTTTGGCCGACAATTTGCCAGTGCTGTCCCGGATCAACCTGCCAGGTGAGACCGTGCAAAATCGGCTTATCGTTGTATTCCACCACGCCGTTGCGCAGGACGATCAGCGACTGGTCAGCCGGTAGCAGGGCTTTTTGCGTCGGGTCCTCCGCCTGTGGCAGGCTCATACCGCTTAGCGTTTCGCTGTGAGCAAGCTGGGCAATCAGCGCGTCGGACAACACCTTTTCGCGCGGCCCGACCGAGGCCAAAGAACAGTCTGCCAGCACGCCAACGTGCTGAATAAAATCGGGGATATCGTCGAAGCGGTTTAACACTAGCACCATAGTCTGGCCCTGTGCGGCCAGCTCTGCCAGCACCTTGGCTAACTGTTCGCGAGCTTTAACATCCAGCCCGTCGAACGGCTCGTCGAGCACCAGCAGTTCAGGTTGCTGCATCAGTACCTGGCACAACAGCGTTTTACGCGTTTCACCGGTTGAGAGATATTTAAAACGTCGACTCAGCAGGTGCGCAATACCAAACTGCGCGGCCAGCGACTCGCAGCGCGCGGCGTCATGAACCTGTTCCTGAATGATTTCTGCAGCGCTGCGGCCGGTATCGTCTTCATCGACGCTGAGCATATCGGTATTATTGCGTTGCCATTCGTCGGCCACCAGTTTTTGCAGCTGTTCGAAGGAAAGGCGCACGATACTGCCGAACTGTCTTTGACGAGAGCCTTTTAACAGCACCAAATCCCCGGCAATGGCGCGAGCCAGGGCCGACTTCCCACTGCCGTTTGATCCCACAAAGGCCCAGGTTTCACCCTGACGCAGGGTGAGCTCGGGCAAATCGAGGGTGCGGGTATCGCTAAGACGGAAATTAGCCTGTGAAATAGTGAGAGATGACATCTTGCTCCTGCCTGCTTATGACCTGTGGGATGCCCGCAGGGGGCCTTATACCCGAAGATTCTTAGTAAATTGAATCATTAAGAATTTTAGGGATAAGCCCATCACCGGCTCAAGTCAATTGACAATTCTGCAAAGTGTTAGCGCTAAATATGCAAGATATTGATTGATAGTTGTTTTTAACAAAGGGTGGCGACAATTACCCGGTCGGCATCGAACTGTGCATAGACTTCTGCCCCCTCTATAAGGGCCATTATATCGACTTCTGCGCTCGGCAGCGTGGCGCATAAAATTTCTCCGCCACTCAGCGCGACCAGCACCTCGCTATTGTCTGCGCCGTGCCGAATACTCTGCACTCTACCGGCCAGCGCATTATCGCGATTGCTCGCCTGGTAGACCAGTTCGATCCACGGAGCCTTAATCAGGGCGAGGACTTCTTTACCGGGCTGTAGCAGCAGACGATCGGCGCTTTGCTCGGTCAGGGCGGCACGAATATGCGTTTTTCCATCGGCCAGCAGGATATCAATATGCTGCTGAACTTCCTGATGATCGCGCTTGATTACCGTGCCAAACAGCTGATTTCGCGCGCTGGTTTGCAGCGAGAAACGTGAAATAGCCGCCAGCAGGCTGTCGAGAGGCAGGCCGTCATCTTTGAGTACGTCAAAGGCCTTCTGCTGTATTTGTGCCAGCAAATCAAACAGCTGGATAAGTCGCTCGCCGTAACGCGTCAGGATCGCACCGCCACCGCCCTTACCGCCGGTGCTGCGTTCAACCAGCGTTTGGTCGGCCAGCTGATTCATCTCATTAATCGCATCCCAGGCGCTCTTGTAGCTAATCCCGGCCAGCTTGGCACCCTGGCTGATCGAGCCGGTAATGTTAATCTGCTTGAGCAACTCGATGCGACGCGGATCGGCGAACACCCGCTGTTGCAGTTTCAGGGTTAACAGAATTTCAGCTTGCATAATTGAGGGTCCAACCTTGACGTCAGCAAAAGTTATGCGGCGAGACATAACCTGATAATAGGCCATTGTCGCCGATCGGCGGGGGTTCATAAAGAGGTTGCGAAAAGCTTAAGTAAAAATGCAAAAACGCTGTTAAGATTGGTTACATATTTTTTCATTTGCTTAAACGGCGAATGCTGCCAGCGGAGAAAGGCTGCAATGTTAGAACTTTTAGAAAGCTTACTGTTTGCGATAATCATGGTGCCTATTTTTATCGCGGTGATCCTGGGGCTGATTTACGCCATGGGTGAGCTATTTAACCTGATTTCTAACGTCGGTCATCCAAAAGAGTCACGCAGCGAACCGAAAAGCTGATCGTTTGACTGTTGTCGTTAAGGCCCGGTTAGCTGATGCGCCAATAAGCGAGTAGCCCGCAGTGTTACGGGCCACCCTTTTACTCAGCTTTAGAGCACCCGAGTACGGATCACTTCTGCGATACCGGGGCGTTCGTTGTCGGCAATCACCAGACCGGCGCGCGCCTTGATTTTCTCATCGGCATTGCCCATCGCGACCCCCAAGCCCACGGTTTCGAGCATGCTCAGGTCGTTGTAGTTGTCACCGAAGGCGATCACTTCGCTCATGCTAATCCCCTGAGACTCCACCCACTGCTGCAGGCGTTTGCCCTTGCTGTTACCGCCCTTGGCGACGTCAACCTGGTCCTGCCATGACCACTCGCAGGCCAGACCCAGCTCTTTCTCTGCCTGTTGGGCGAAGGCTTCCAGCGCGTCTAGATCATGGTGTGAGGTGGCAAACTTCCAGATTGACTGCGCCTTATCCGCCGCTTCACGCAGGCTATTCACCTGAAGAATGGTCGGCTGCTGGCCTTCTGGCAGCGATTTTCCCCAGATAATCGAACGCTCGACGTGACCGCTGGTCTGCTGATACAGCATCGCATCATCAACGTACAGCAGGCCGTGGATCCCGTAAAACTCCAGCAGGTCGATCACTTTTTTAGCACTGATTTTGTCTAAGGGATCGGCGGATAGGACTTTTTGTTGCTGAAAATCATAGAGATAAGTGCCGTTACAGCAGATGGCCGGGGTGTCCAGTTCCAAGGTTTTATAGAATGAACGGATCGCCACGTGATGGCGTCCGGTGACCACGATAACCTTGATACCGGCCGCGCGGGCGTTGGCCAATGCAGCAAGAGACTCGGGCAGAATACGTTTTTGACGGTCAAGCAGCGTGCCGTCGAGATCGAGCGCGATAACGCGATAAGTCATGAGCGGTTCCAGCAGATTGTCATTGTCTAAAATTAAGGCTAGAGATGTTACACCTTAAATCTAATTGTTAAAACCTCGCATCAGGGGCTAATGCTTTAGCGAACTGTTAAGCTATGCTGAAACACTGCGTTTAAAAAAAAATGGTCCCGATTGCAGATTTATTAAGGAGATATGATGAAACAAGTTGTTTATGTTGCCAGCCCTGACAGTCAGCAGATCCACGCGTTCAACCTTCACGAAGACGGTGAGCTGTCCCTGCTGCAGGTGGTCGAGGTTCCGGGCCAGGTTCAACCGATGGTTGCCTCGCCGGATTCACGCCAGCTGTATGTCGGCGTGCGCCCGGAATTTGCGATCCTGACTTATGATATCGGTCATGACGGCACGCTAGAACAGGCGGGGCAGGCTCCGTTACCGGGCAGCCCGACGCACCTTGGCATCGATTTGCAGGGTCGTTTCGTATTCAGCGCTTCTTACAGCTACAACAACGTCAGTATCCACAAGATTGGCGATGACGGCGTGGCGCTGGCACCTCACCAGGTTCTTGAAAACCTGCAAGCACCGCACTCGGCCAATATCAATCCGACCAATCAGCTGTTGATGATCCCGGCGCTGAAAGAAGACCATATCCGCCTGTATGATTTCAACCTGCAAGGCGAAGCCACGCCGCACCACCCAGAGCATCTCTCTACCGTGGCAGGCGCGGGCCCGCGTCATATGGCTTTCCATCCGAACCAGCATTTTGCCTACTGTGTTAACGAGCTGAACGGCACCGTGGACGTCTATCAGAAAGACGTCACTAGCGGCGAATACCAAAGCGTACAGACGCTGGATATTCTGCCAGCCGACTTCAGCGGCGAGCGCTGGTCTGCCGACCTGCACATTACCCCAGACGGCCAGTACCTGTACGCCTCAGACCGTACCGCCAGCACGCTGTCGGTGATTAAGGTCTCTGCGGACGGCAGTGAGTTAACGCTGGTGGGGCATCATCCAACCCAGACCCAGCCACGCGGTTTCAACATCGACCACCACGGTAAATACGTGATAACCGCGGGCCAGAAATCCCCGGAAATTGAAGTGGCGAAGATTGATCAGGCTACCGGCAAGCTGACCCAGTTGAAGACTTATCCGGTCGGTAAGGGCGCGATGTGGGTCACCATCATCGAGCTGCATCACTGATCTGCCGCTCTTTTGGCCGTTTGAAAGCGGCTTGATTGAAAGCCGCGTATTTGAAAAAGGCGGCTAAAAAAAAACGCCAGGCTTTACGGCCCGGCGTTTTTTTATTGTTAACTCGCTGTCAGCGGCGCTTACTTCACCGCAGGCACGGTGTTGTTGAACTGCCACAGGCGATTAAAGCCCGCGTCGTTAAGATTGCGGTTGGGGGCCACGTTGCCGCTGAAAGGACGCTGCGAGTAAAGCGCGTCGCCCCACGGCTGCTGCAGGTTGTAGCTGCTGGCATCGATGACGCTGTCGCGGATAACCAGTTGGCCGTTAGGGGTTGAGCCGGCAGTGTAACCGCCCTGATCGGCACCGACATCTGCGGAGCGACCGATCAGCGCTTTCTGCGCCGCACCCTGACCGCTAAAGCCTTTGTCGGCGCTCAGGTTACTGTCGATCACCAGATAACCGTAAGCCACGTTAGCCGGCGTGATCGGCGCAAAGATGCTGGCCTGTTTAACGCCACGGCTTGAGATAGTCTGGAACTGAACGTGATCAAACACCGCGTTGGCCTGACCGGTCACGTAATCCACGTCGCCTTCAATCAAGCTGTTATGGACATAAACGCGGCTATAGCGGTCGGTCACCGGCTGGTTGTTGACGTCGCTGGTGTTGACCAGCAGGGTGTTTTCGCGGCCCAGCAGGTGAACGTTTTCCAGTATTGCCTGATCGCCGTCCGTGCGCAGCGCGACCGCAGGATGCTCACCGGCGTCAGCGCCGTCCTGCAGGCTGTTCGCCACGGTCAGGTTTTGCAACTGCAGGCCGTTACCCTGCGACCATACGGTGGCGCTACAGCTCGCACCGATGGACTGGTTTTGTGGGTTAGCGCACAGGTTGTACATGTACCAGGCGCGGTCGCCCGGCAGGAATTCACCGTGAGCATTGACGGCTTTGCGATAGTCCGCAGGCGTCACACCGGCCTCTAAACCGAGCTGCAGCACAACCTGGTCGGCACCGTCTCCGGCGCCAAACAGGCTGATCGGTGCAGAACCGGCCGGGATGTAAACCGCACCCGTGTAGGTGCCCGGCAGGACCTTGATATATTCACGTTCGCCGTGATTACGCCCCGCCAGTGCGGCGTCGACCGCCTGCTGAACCGAGGTATATTTAGCGCCGTCGGTGCCCACTTTCGGGCCGACGACGTAAACATTTTTCACGCCGTCGGTGTTAGCCAATACCGGCGTCCAGCCCTGCTGCTGCACCTGAACGGAAGGTCCGCCAAAGGCCAGATAGGATTTTACCGTATAATTGGCCGCTTCATCAGCGCTCAGCACCGGCAGTGCTGCGGTACCGGGTGCGGTTTGCGTGGAGAGATTTTCAGGGCCGTGGCTACAGGCGGCCAAAACCATAGTGGCAGAGATAATGGCGCTGGCACGCGACAGGGTGGAAATTTTCACTGTGTCTGACTCCTAGATGCACAAAAAAGCGGCCAGCTCGGCTGACCACTTAACATTTCACATTCGGTATTGTTTTACTCGCTAGTTTGCAGCTTACAAACATCCCAGAGAAAAACAGGGTTGTTTTGTATCACAAACCGGATTTTATCATTAGGAAATATTATTTGTGCAAACAAAAAGCAATAACTTAGCTGTAAATCACCGTCAGCGAGGCTTTGCCCAGCGTGTGGAAGTGCAGGTTAAAGCCGAGATAGGCACCGCTGGACTCTTCGCTAACCTCTAACTGCTCAACGTCCAGCGCGTGGACGGTGAAAATGTAGCGGTGATGCTCGCCCTGCGGCGGTGCGGCGCCACCGTAGCCCGCCTTGCCAAAATCGGTGCGTGTTTGCACGGCACCGGCAGGCAGTCCGCCCTGACCCGAACCCGCACCCGTCGGTAACTCACGCAGTTCCGCTGGCAGGTTGGCTACGCCCCAGTGCCACCAGCCGGAGCCGGTAGGCGCATCCGGATCGTAGCAGGTAATGGCAAAACTTTTGGTTCCGGCCGGTGCCTGTTCCCAGCTCAGGTGCGGGGAGAGGTTGTCTCCCTGATAACCCATGCCGTTGAACACCTGAGCGTTCGGCATTTTTTCGCCGTCTTTGAGATCTTTGCTGCTAATAATAAAAGCCATTTAATCCCCGCAAAGTATTAATAAGTTGAACGGTTATGCCTGCTCGCTCGAGCCTAGCATTTTAATCACTTCCAGAGCAACGGCCGCCGAAGAGGCCGGGTTTTGACCGGTGATAAGCCTGCCGTCAACCTGCACGTAAGGACGCCAATCGGCAGCCTTACTGTATTCGCCGCCGTTTTTCTTAAGCTCGTCCTCGACCAGGAAAGGCACGATATCGGTAAGCTGTACCGCCTCCTCTTCGCTGTTGCTGAATCCGGTAACGAGCTTGTCTTTCACCAACGGCAGGCCGTCAATTTCTACGTGGCGGAACACGCCCGGCGCGTGGCACACGGCGGCAACCGGTTTTTCCGCCAGCCAGAAGGCTTCGATCAGGGCGATAGAATCGGCATCCTCAGCCAGGTCCCACAGCGGCCCGTGACCGCCGGGATAAAACACCGCGTCAAACCGACGTTCATCAATGTCTGCCAGCCTGCGGGTGGTGGCTAACAGCTTTTGCGCATCCTTATCATGACGAAATCTTTCGGTGCTGGCGGTTTGCGCCTCAGGCTCGTCACTTTTCGGGTCGAGCGGTGGCTTGCCCCCCTTCGGCGAGGCCAGGGTAATGTCCGCACCGGCGTCGAGAAATTCATAGTAAGGGGCGGTAAACTCCTCCAGCCAGAATCCGGTTTTCTTGCCAGTATCGCCCAGCCTGTCGTGAGAAGTTAATACGATAAGTAATTTCATACTTTTAAACTCCATTGATTACCGTCAGGTCGCTGCGGAATGTTATTCCGCTTCCTGACCCACCTGTATCACCATCTTACCGAAGTTTTTACCCAGCAGGACGTCATTTAACGAGGCGGGCGCATTTTCAAAACCTTGCACGATCTGCTCGCGGAACTTGATCTTGTCAGCGGAGAACCACTCGCTCATCTGGGCGGCAAATTCTGGATAACGGTGACCGTAGTCATCAAAAATAATGAAACCTTCGACCCGCAGGCGTTTTTTCAGGATGGTATTGGTCAGCAGGGTCATCGGCTCGCCACCCTGTTTGTTGTCGACATCGTTGTATTGGGCGATCACGCCGCAAACCGGCACGCGAGCTTTGGTGTTCAACAGCGGCAATACGGCTTCGAACACCGCACCGCCGACGTTTTCGTAATAAACGTCGATGCCACGCGGGCAGGCATCTTTCAGACGCTGACCGAGATTGGCCGCGCGGTGGTCCAGACATTCGTCAAAACCGAAATGCTCAACCGCATAGCGGCATTTTTCGTCACCGCCGGCAATGCCGACCACTTTGCAGCCTTTGAGTTTAGCGATTTGGCCCACTAAAGAACCTACCGGCCCGGTCGCTGCGGCAACCACCACCGTTTCACCGGCTTTTGGCTGGCCGATATCCAACAGGCCCATGAAGGCGGTAAAGCCGGGCATGCCGAGTACGCCGAGTGCCAGTGAGGGATGCTGCAATGCGGCGCCTTCGAGCTTCCTGGCCTCGCTGGCATTAACTACCGCGTAATCCTGCCAGCCGTTAGTCGCCACCACCCAGTCACCGGCCTTAAAGTTGGCGTCTTTAGATTCCACGACGCGCGACACGGCGCCCGCGGTCATAACGTCGTCAATTTCAACCGGCGGGGCATAAGAAGGACCGGCGCTCATGCGGCCGCGCATATAAGGGTCCAGAGACAGATACACCGTACGCAGCAGCAACTGACCCTCGGCCGGTGTAGGCAGCGCGGTTTCTTCCAGACGGAAATTTTCGGCGACCGGCAAACCGGTTGGGCGAGAGGCGAGAACGAAGCGACGATTAACGGACGATTTCTGAGACATGCAGATTCCTTATTATTTAAAAAAATTCCACCAGGCATAAGTATAGAACGCAGGGCGAAAGGTGGAAGCGACACTACAGGGGAGCGGCGAGAAGGTACAGAAATTGGCGGGGGTATTTTGTTAATGGATAATAATAAAAGCTTTTTCGAGCAGAAAACCCGCCCCCGCGGCCACCTGACGATGGCTGCGGGGGACAAATTGGCGATTATTTTGCGGTGACGTCAAGGTCGCCGAAGTATTTCTTGGCTAACTGCGTGACCACGCCGTCCTGCTTGATTTGAGCAATGGCTTGGTCGAGACGCTCTTTATTGGCGGTATCGCCCTTACGCACCCCAAACGCGATACCGCTGCCGAGGATTTTATCATCGCGCACGGAGTCGCCGACGAAACCGTAACCCTTGCCGTCAGGACGATCAAGGAAGCCTTTCTGCCCGGCCGGAGCCATAACCAGCGTGCCGTCAAGACGACCGGAGGTCAAATCCAGATAGACCTGATCCTGGTCCTGATAGGAGACGATATCGACCCCCTGCGGTGCCCAGTGAGCCTGCGCGTAGGTTTCCTGAATCGAACCCTGCAGTACGCCGATGTGCTTGCCTTTCAGCGAGGTGGCCTCAGGCAGCAGGCCGGAATCGGTTTTAGCGATCAGCTTGGTGGGAATACGATAGATAACGTTAGTAAAATCAATCGCCTCACGACGTTTGTCGGTGGCGTTCATCGCCGAGTTAATGGCGTCAAACTTGCGCGCATTCAGCGCCGGGATCAGCCCGTCAAACGAGGTTTCACTCCATTGACACTTGGCCTTGGCCGCCGCGCAGACCGCATTACCGACGTCGATATCAAAACCTTGCAGCTCGCCGCTGGCCGATTTGGACTCAAAAGGCGGATACAGCGCTTCGAGGCCAAACTTGATCGTCGCCGTATCGGCCAGGCTTGAGAAAGAGGCCAGCGCGCAGCTCAGTAGCAGCAGGCTTTTAAATTTATGCATTGTTATGGCTCCAGAAGTGAGGTTATTAAACGTTGCTGAGGCGGCGTGCGCCTTCGATCAGCGTGTCATTGTCTTTGGCAAAGCTCAGGCGGATCAGGCCGGTCGGCTTATTACCGGTGTAGAACGCCGACAGCGGAATGCTCGAAACCTGATGGTCACGGATCAGACTCAGGACAAACTCGTCGTCGGTCAGCGGGCTGAAATGGCTGAATCTGGCGAGCATAAAGAAGCTGCCGCGGCTTGGAAGCAGTTCGAAACGGGAGCCCTGCAACGCGTTAACCAGTAAATCACGTTTCTGCTGATAAAAATCGGCCAGTCCTAAATAACTTTGCGGGCTGGCCAACGCCTCGGCGAACGCGTACTGCATCGGCGTATCGGCGGTAAACACCATAAACTGATGCACTTTGCGAATTTCGTCCATTAGCGCGGCGGGTGCCAGCGTATAACCCACGCGCCAACCGGTAACGTGATAGGTTTTGCCAAATGACGAGACGATCACACTGCGTTCTGCCAGCTGCGGGTGGCGAGCCATACTTTCATGACGCTCACCGTCAAACACCACGTGCTCGTACACCTCATCGGAGAGGATCACGATATCGGTATGGCGGGTTAGCGCGGTGAGTCTGTCGACGTCGTGCTGGGTGAAAATAGCCCCGGTCGGGTTGTGCGGGCTGTTGATAATGATCATCCGCGTGCGGCCGTTGATGGCGCTTGAGACCTGGTCCCAGTCGATGCTGAAATCATCCATCGACAGAGTGATCGGCACCGGCGTCGCGCCCTGTAGGCGAACGATCGGCGAATAGCTGTCGAAGGCCGGTTCAAAATAAATTACCTCATCACCCGGATGCACCAGTGCGCTGATGGCGGAATAAATGCCTTCGCTGGCGCTGGCGGTGATGGTGACCTCTTCGTCGGCGTCGTAATGGCTGCCGTAAAGGGCTGCAACCTTGGCAGACAGCGCCTGGCGCAGCGCCGCGAGGCCGCTCATTGGCGCATACTGGTTCTGACCGGCGCGCATCGATTTGGCTACCGCGTCAATCAGCGCGGGCTGGCATGAAAAGTTGGGTGCGCCCTGTGACAGGTTCAAGGCGTTATGTTCCGCGCTGAGCTGGCCAATGACGGTAAAAATCGTGGTGCCGACGTCGGGTAACTTCGACTGTGGGGACATGGCGCTTTTCATGCGAACTCCTGTGGGCGGTAGCGGATAGGCGAGACAGTGATGTTTGATTAAGCAACAGATTCGCTAGGTCCACAATGGAAAGTTTGTCATACTTGCCATGATCTGACGTCATAGCTGGAGCCCTGGCGCAATGCGTACACACCCCGATTTTTCACCCTATAGCCTGCCTAATCCGGCACTGAGTTTGCCGCCGTTGCACCTGCTGAAGACCTTCGTCGTGGTGGCAGAAACCCTGAACCTGACCCGGGCCGCCGAGCTGCTGCACGTCACGCAGGGCGCGGTGAGCCGGCAAATTACCGGTCTTGAGGCGCAGCTCGGTTATCCGCTGTTTGTGCGCCAGTCGCGGGGACTGACCCTGACGCCGCGCGGCGCGCAGCTGTTGCCGCCGATGCAGCAGGCGATGACGCAGATGGGTGAGGCGCTGCAGCGAGTGGCGAGCCATCCTGATACGCTGCGCATCAAGTGTCCGACCTGTTCAATGCGCTGGCTGTTGCCGCGGGTGATCCAACTGCAAAACGATCGCCCGGATATGCAGATTGAGCTGACGGCCTCGGCGGCGCACGGCGTCGATTTCAGCAGTGAGCACTTTGATGCGGCGGTGGTGTTTGGTCGCCCGGTAGAAAATGCCGCTCATGCGCTGCACCTGTTCGATGAGGTGCTGACGCCGGTTTGCGTGCCGGATCTCTTAGCCGTCGGTGCGGGGGAGACCGGGCTTGCCAGTCTGGCCGATCAGACGCTGTTGCATCCGACCCGCGACCGCCGCGACTGGCTGCTGTGGCTGAAAACCGCCGGGGTGCCAACGCTGCCATCCAGCAAATCCCAGCATTTTGATACCCTGGATCTGGCGATCAACTCGGCGCTGCAGGGCTACGGCGTCGCGATTGGCGATCTGACGCTGATCGAGGACGATTTGCAGGCCCAGCGGGTGATCGCGCCGTTTACCCTGTGCGTCGCGAGTGGAGCCAGCTACCAGCTGCTGTACCCAGATAATCCGAGCCCGACGCTGCGGGTAGCGATCGAGTTTCTCAATCAGCAGGCCGGGCAGAGTCGCGCCAGATTAGACCGACTGCTGGCCGCCTCACGTCAGCTGGTCCGCACCGGCCTTAAACCTTAATAAAGCCGTTGCAGCGCGCTGGCAATCGCCCGTGTTAGCTGGCTGAGCTGCGCGGCAGTAATCACGTACGGCGGCATCAGATAGATCAGTTTACCGAACGGCCTGATCCACACGCCCTGCGCCACAAAGTGCTGCTGCAGCCGCGCCATCTCCACCGGCTGGCGCATTTCCACCACGCCGATAGCCCCCAGGACTCGCACATCGGCCACCGCCGGATGCTCCCGCAACGGCGCGAGCTCGGCGATAAGCTGTTCTTCGATCGCCGCGACCTGTCGCTGCCAGCGGTTTTCGGCAAGCAATGACAGGCTGGCGCTAGCGACCGCACAGGCCAGCGGATTGCCCATAAAGGTCGGACCGTGCATAAAGCATCCCGCCTCGCCGTTGCTAATGGTGTTAGCCACCTCGCGGGTGGTGAGCGTGGCGGACAGCGTCATATACCCGCCGGTCAGCGCCTTGCCCAGGCAGAGGATATCCGGCGCAATCCCGGCATGATCGCAGGCGAACAGCTTGCCGGTGCGGCCAAAGCCGGTAGCAATTTCATCGGCAATCAGCAGAATGCCCGACGCATCGCAGAGTTTTCGCACCTGACGCAGATACTGCGGATGATAAATCCGCATTCCGCCCGCGCCTTGCACCACCGGCTCGAGGATCACGGCGGCAATCTCCTTTTCATGCGCCTGCAGCAGGGCGGCAAACGGTGCGATATCCTGCTCCTGCCATTCGCCATCGAAGCGGCTCTGCGGTGCATCGGCAAACAGGTGCTGCGGTAAATACCCCTGATACAGGCCGTGCATTGAGTTTTGCGGATCGCACACCGCCATCGCGCCGAAGGTATCGCCGTGATAGCCGTGGCGCAGGGTCAGCAGCCTGTGACGCGGTTCGCCCCTGGCCTGCCAATACTGCAGCGCCATTTTTAGCGCCACTTCTACCGCCACCGACCCCGAATCGGCCAGAAATACGCATTCCAGGCCAGCCGGTGTCATCTCGACTAGCTGTCTCGACAGCGCGATCGCCGCGGGGTGGGTAATGCCGCCAAACATCACGTGCGACATCTTGCCAATCTGCTCGATGGCCGCCTGATTGAGGCGCGGGTGATCGTAGCCGTGGATCGCTGCCCACCAGGAAGACATGCCGTCAACCAGCTCGCGGCCGTCGGCCAGATTCAGCGTCACGCCCTGTGCCGACTCCACCGCATAGGTCGGCAGCGGCTGGGTCATCGAGGTGTACGGATGCCAGATATGTCGTTGATCAAATTCGAGGTCGGCGGGTGTCATCAAAATTCCTTGCACAAGTCTGGACAGAAAATTAGTAAACTAAAAATAAAATATTACGTTGACCGTAAACTAAAATAAATCAAAAATGGTTTACGGTATATCATTACTTTTGGAGACGTCTTATGACCGTCCGCAGCCGCTGGACCTATGAGCAAACCACCGCCTTATTCGAAAAACCCTTTCTGGAGCTGATGTTTGACGCACAGCAGATCCACCGTCAGCATTTTGACCCACGGCAGGTGCAGGTCAGCACGCTGCTGTCGATCAAAACCGGTGCCTGCCCGGAGGACTGTAAATACTGTCCGCAGAGTTCACGCTACAAGACCGGTCTTGAATCTGAAAAGCTGATGGAGGTGCAGCAGGTGCTGGAATCGGCGCGGCAGGCCAAGGCGGCGGGTTCGACCCGTTTCTGCATGGGCGCGGCGTGGAAGAATCCTCACGATCGCGATATGCCGTATCTCGAGCAAATGGTGCAGGGCGTCAAAGCGTTGGGCATGGAGACCTGCATGACCCTGGGCACGTTGAACACCGCTCAGGCGCAGCGCTTGGGCAGCGCCGGGCTGGATTTTTACAATCATAACCTCGACACCTCGCCGGAGTTTTACGGCAGCGTGATCACCACCCGCAGCTATCAGGAAAGGCTGGATACGCTGCAGGAGGTGCGCGGTGCGGGGATTAAAGTCTGTTCGGGCGGCATCGTCGGGTTGGGTGAGTCGGTAAAAGATCGCGCAGGCCTGCTGATGCAGCTGGCTAACCTGCCGGTGGCGCCGGAGAGCGTGCCGATCAACATGCTGGTCAAGGTCAAAGGTACGCCAATGGCCGACAACGCCGACGTCGATCCTTTTGATTTTATTCGCACTATTGCCGTCGCGCGTATCATGATGCCGACCTCTTATGTGCGCCTCTCCGCCGGACGTGAGCAGATGAGTGAGCAGACGCAGGCGATGTGCTTTATGGCCGGAGCTAACTCGATTTTCTACGGCTGCAAACTGCTGACTACCCCGAATCCGACAGAGGATAAAGATCTGATCCTGTTCCGCAAGCTGGGGCTGAATCCACAAAGTTTTGCCACCGAAATGGGCGATGAGGAACAGCAGCAGGCGTTAAGCACGCAGCCTGCAGCAGGCTGATGGAGATCTGTTTTACAATGCGGCCGGTTAATCCAACGCGGCTGACGAACGCGCTGCCGATGGCCGAGAAGGGGCGTTAAAATGTCATGGAGCGCGCGGATTAACACCGCCATCACCGAACGGCGGCAGGCCAACGCCTTTCGGCAGCGGCAGCCCAATCACGGGGGCAACGGCCGCTGGCTGCAGCAGGGCGACCGCCGTTACCTGAATTTTTCTGCTAACGACTATCTCGGCCTGTCGCAGCATCCGCAATTGATTGCCGCCTGGCAGCGCGGCGCGGCGCAGTATGGCGTCGGCAGCGGCGGATCGGGTCACGTGACCGGTTTTTCTCTAGAGCATCAGCGGTTCGAGCAGCAGTTGGCCGAGTGGCAGAACTATCCGCGGGCGCTGCTGTTTATCTCCGGCTTTGCCGCTAATCAGGCGGTAATCGCGGCGATGATGCAGGCCGAGGACCGCATTCTGGCCGACAGGCTCAGCCACGCCTCACTGCTTGAGGCGGCGGCGCTTTCTCCGGCTCGGCTGCGGCGCTTTGCCCACAACCAGCCCGAGGCACTGCACAAATTGCTGGTGCAGCCGCTGGCCGGCGAAACCTTGACCGCGACCGAGGGCATTTTCAGCATGGACGGCGACGCGGCACCGTTGACGGCTTTGCAGCGGCTCACCCGGCAATACGGCAGTTGGCTACTGGTGGATGACGCACACGGCGTTGGCGTGGTCGGCGAGCAGGGGCGCGGCAGCTGCTGGCAGCAGGGCATTAGACCCGAGCTGCTGGTGCTGACCTTTGGCAAGGCTTTCGGCTGCAGCGGCGCGGCGATTTTATGTGATGACGCGACCGCAGATTACCTGTTGCAGTTTGCTCGTCATCTGATTTACAGCACCGCGATGCCCGCCGCACAAGTCTGCGCGTTACAGGCCGCATTGAGATGTGTTCAGCAAGGCGATGACCTGCGTGATAAACTGCTCGGCAACATTGCCCGTTTCAGAACGGGCGCCGGGCAGCTGGGTTTGCGGCTTGCCGACTCAGCAAGCGCTATCCAGCCGCTGATCGTCGGTGAGAATCAACAGGCGTTGGCATGGGCGCAGCGGCTGCGCGAGCAGGGACTGTGGGTGAGCGCGATCCGCCCGCCGACGGTTCCACCGGGCAGCGCGCGACTGCGCATCACCCTCACGGCTGCCCATCAGCCCGAAGATATTGATATTTTGCTGGAGTCCCTGAATGGGTGCAGTCACCGAATTAGTGAATAAAAAAGCGGTCGCCGATGCGTTCAGTCGCGCGGCCCACAGTTATGAGGGCGCGGCCGAGTTGCAGCGCCTGAGCGGCGAGACCCTGATCGCCCTGGCCGCGAGCCAGGACGTGAAACTGGGCCAGCAGGTGCTCGATGCGGGCTGCGGCACCGGCTATTTTAGCCGCTGCTGGCAGGCTATGGGCAAAAGCGTTACCGCGCTGGATCTCTCCACCGGCATGCTGGAGCGCGCGCGTGAACTGCGCTCTGCCGAGCGTTATCTGCCCGGCGACATCGAAAGACTGCCGCTGGAGGACAACTCGGTTGATGTCAGTTTCAGCAATCTCGCCGTGCAGTGGTGTAATGCGCTGCCGCGTGCGCTGCAAGAGCTGGTGCGGGTGACGCGTCCTGGCGGCGTGGTGCTGTTTTCGACGCTGGCGGAAAACTCGCTGATCGAACTGTCGCAGGCGTGGATGAAGGTCGACGGCCGTCCCCACGTGAATAAATTTCTGACCCCGGACAAAATCGCCGAGGCCTGTGCTCCCTATACTCATCACGTCGAATTCGGCCAGCACACCGCGCTGTTCCCGGACGTCATGGCCCTGATGCGCTCCCTTAAAGGCATTGGTGCGACCCACATCAAGGGCGGTCGCCTGGGGGGACTGGGTGGGCGTTCGCGTCTGGCGAGCGTTGAACAACACTATCGGCGACAGGAAGGTCAACTGCCGTTGACCTATCGTCTGGTCTATGGACTGATCTACGTTGAAGAAGAGGCTTAGGGACACGATGCTCAGGCAGAAAATATTTAACAAGAGCCGCGGATGAGCGGGGCGGGCAATAAGCGGCGCTGGTTCATCACCGGTACCGATACCGAAGTCGGCAAAACCATCGCCACCTGCGCCTTTTTACAGGCCGCCGCCGCTGCAGGATTTTCCACTGCGGGCTATAAACCGGTGGCCTCGGGCAGCGAAATGACGGCAGAAGGCGCGCGCAACGGCGATGCTCTGGCGTTACAGGCCAATGGCTCGGTGCCGCTAGGCTACCACCAGGTTAATCCCTACACCTTTATTGAACCGACCTCACCGCATATAGTGAGCCAGCTCGAAGGCCGTCCAATCGCGCTGAGTCAGCTGTCCTCTGGGTTACGCGCGCTGGAGCCGCTGGCGGATTGGGTGGTGGTCGAAGGGGCCGGGGGCTGGTTTACGCCGCTGAACGAGGAGCACACCTTTGCAGACTGGGTCATCGACGAGCGGCTGCCGGTGATTTTAGTGGTGGGCATGCGCCTTGGCTGTATTAACCATGCGCTGTTAACGGCACAGGCTATCTTACACAGCGGATTAACGCTCGCCGGCTGGATTGCCAATGATGTAGAGGAAACCGGGCAGCATCATCAGGCCTATCTGGCCACCTTGACAAGATTGCTGCCTGCGCCACGGTTGGGCGAGATCCCACATCTGCAACACCATCAGTTAGGCGATAGCGGCCGCTACCTGTCGCTTGACGCCCTGCTGTGAGCCTGTTGATTAGACGGTCAGGTAAGTTTTAACCAGATTATCATCCAGCTGGTCTAGCGTGCCCTGGGCGACGTTACGTCCACCGTCCAGCAGGCAGAAGCGGTCGGCCACGCTGCGAATAAACGGCAGCTTGTGCCCGACCAGCAGCAGCGTCAGCCCCAAATCGCGGTTAAGCCGGTGGATAATATTGCCCATGTTGGCTTCCATCGCTTCGCTGGTATGTTCGGTGGGTTCATCGAGGATCAGCAGCTCGGGCTCCTGTACCAGGGCGCGGCTGATAGCCAGCTGCTGCTGCTGGCTTTCGTCCAGCTCTCCGGCCTTGCGCGAGCCCAGCGTCTTCATCGATGGAAAAAGATCATACACCTGAGAAGGCACGCGGCGCGTCTTGTTACGCCCGGCCATCATGGCGATTTGCAGATTTTCATCGACGCTCATCTGCGAGAATATCTGTCGCCCTTGCGGCACGTAGCCAATCCCCATGCGTGCTCGGGTTTCTACCGGCATCATCAGCAGGTTCTGCGGTTCACGATCGGCCGACTGCCAAATCATCGATCCACTCTTTACCGGTAAATGCCCCATAATGCAGTTAATCAGGGTCGTCTTACCCACCCCGTTACGGCCTATCAGGCAATTACATTGGCCGCGATACAGCTCAAGGTTGATGTCCCAGAGAATGTGGTTTTGGCCGTAAAATTGGTTAATAGCTTTTACGCTTAGCATCAGTTGTTCCTCACTTATTAGGCGTTCCGTTGAACATAACATTGACGACCCCTGTCACTTTGCTGACATTTTTACGATGCCGTTAGTCTGTTAACACAGGATTAAATTCCGTTTAAGTCTCGCATCTAAACAGCATTAACAGGTGAAAAACGGCCATCCCGCAGTGTTAAACGGCTAAAACTGACGTTTGCTTGCCATAAAAGCATTCACTGTTGCTAAAAAAGTAGAGAATTAAGTGGTAGCGGGTTACTCAGCAGATAATTCGTCAAGCACCCCTGTTGAGATAATGTTGCAACTCTTGGGCCAAGTTTAAAAAGATAAATCTTAAACAGCTTCGATTCAGAGTTTGCGAGGGGGTTGGCGGGCAATATGGGAGCAATCCGTTATCGGCGGTAATGTTTACCCCAAATCGACGATCCTGAGGTGCACTTTGCCAGTGCCGAAAATGCAAATTTTGGTGCAATGCTGAAATCATTTCGGAGCAGAAAAGTCCTGCTGAGATGCACATACCCACTTTGCAATCTAAAAGATCGGCTTTTACTAGGTCAAATCTGAATATATAAAGAAATAAAAGTGTAAAAAAATAACTAAAAAAACCTTAGAAATGCCTGAATTAAGAAAATGTCGATTTTTGTCAACGCAGGTCCCACGCGGCGCGCTGTGAGTTATCCACCATTCCTGTGGATAACCTTGTGCATGAGAAGCATAAAAGTTGCTGCAAGCGAGTCAGGACGCGGGCTGAGCTTAGTTTGTCCGCATTCTCGGCTTTTTAAGTAAGGTTTTATTTATCAACGGCTTATCTAAAATCAATAGCCTGATTATTTTGTCGCTAACCTTGTTCAAGTTTTCCTCAGCGACGAGGGTGAGCTTTTTTTTGTAACGCATTCTGGGGATAAATGTCCCTTGATGGTGAAAAGTAACAGGATTGGTTGCTCTAAAATGAACAACTTACCCGGTTGATCCACAATCGTCACTTGAGGCTGGGTATTTATCCAGTATAATAGTTGACCTAATGCTGCTCAGGCCGATGCCGTTTTTTAAGTCGCAGCAAAGTGGTCCCTTTGACCCAAGTGATCCATTTGACATCGTGGGGGAGTCTTCCATACTTCCTGACCGGTCTCGCACGTTCTCATCTCAGGTAGCCCGCAATGAGCAAAGTATTCAAACTACATTCCGAATTCAAACCTTCGGGCGACCAGCCTGAGGCCATACGTCGCCTTGAGGAAGGGCTGGAAAACGGTCTGGCGCATCAGACGCTGCTGGGCGTAACCGGTTCAGGCAAAACCTTTACCGTCGCCAACGTCATTGCTGATTTGAACCGTCCGACGATGGTGTTGGCGCCTAACAAAACGCTGGCGGCGCAGCTGTATGGTGAAATGAAAGAATTTTTCCCCGAGAATGCGGTGGAATATTTTGTCTCTTATTACGATTACTACCAGCCTGAAGCCTACGTGCCGAGCTCGGACACCTTTATCGAGAAAGATGCCTCGGTAAACGAACATATTGAGCAGATGCGCCTCTCGGCGACCAAGGCCCTGCTGGAACGCAAAGACGTGATCGTGGTGGCGTCGGTGTCGGCGATCTACGGCCTGGGCGATCCGGACCTGTATTTGAAAATGATGCTGCATTTGACCAAGGGGATGATCATCGACCAGCGTTCGATCCTGCGTCGCCTGGCCGAGCTGCAGTATGCGCGCAACGATCAGGCGTTTCAGCGCAGTACGTTCCGCGTGCGCGGTGAAGTCATCGACGTCTTCCCAGCCGAGTCTGACGACCTGGCGCTGCGCATCGAATTGTTCGATCAGGAAGTCGAACGGCTGTCGCTGTTTGATCCCCTCACCGGGCAAATTTCTACCGAAGTGCCGCGCTTTACCATCTATCCGAAGACTCACTACGTGACGCCGCGTGAGCGCATTGTGCAGGCGATGGAAGAAATCAAAGTCGAACTGGCCGATCGGCGTAAAAATCTGTTGGCCAATAACAAGCTGCTGGAAGAGCAGCGCATCAGCCAGCGCACGCAGTTTGATCTGGAAATGATGAACGAGCTGGGCTACTGCTCGGGCATCGAGAACTACTCGCGCTATCTGTCAGGCCGTGGTGAAGGCGAGCCGCCTCCGACGCTGTTTGACTATTTGCCGGCCGATGGCCTGCTGATCGTCGACGAGTCCCACGTGACCATTCCGCAAATCGGCGGCATGTACAAAGGCGACCGTTCGCGCAAAGAGACGCTGGTCGAGTACGGTTTCCGCCTGCCTTCGGCGCTGGACAACCGCCCGATGCGTTTTGAAGAGTTTGAAGCCTCCGCGCCGCAGAGCATTTATGTTTCCGCTACGCCGGGCAACTATGAGTTGGAAAAATCCGGTGGCGATATTGTTGAGCAGGTGGTGCGCCCAACCGGCCTGCTGGATCCGCTGATCGAGGTTCGTCCGGTTGGCACCCAGGTCGATGACCTGCTGTCCGAGATCCGCAAGCGCGTGGCAATCAATGAGCGCGTGCTGGTGACGACCTTGACCAAGCGCATGGCCGAAGACCTCACCGAATACCTGACCGAACACGGCGAAAAGGTGCGCTATTTGCACTCGGATATCGACACCGTCGAACGTGTGGAAATCATTCGCGACCTGCGCCTGGGCGAGTTTGACGTGCTGGTGGGTATCAACCTGCTGCGAGAGGGCTTAGACATGCCTGAGGTGTCGCTGGTGGCCATCCTTGACGCCGATAAAGAGGGCTTCCTGCGTTCGGAGCGTTCTCTGATCCAGACCATCGGTCGCGCGGCGCGTAACCTCAACGGTAAGGCCATTCTTTACGGCGACAAGATAACCAAATCGATGGCTAAGGCGATTGAGGAAACCGAGCGTCGCCGCGCCAAGCAGGAGGCGTACAACCTCGAAAGGGGCATTACTCCGCAGGGCCTGAATAAGAAAGTCGGCGATATTCTGCAGCTTGGGCAGCCTAAATTTAAAAAGAACAAGGAACTGCGCGACGCTCAGGCGGCTTCTACCGTCAAGGCGCTCACGCCGAAGGCCCTCGAGCAGCGGATCAAGGAGCTGGAGGCGCAGATGTATCAGCACGCGCAGAATCTGGAGTTTGAAGCCGCGGCTAACACCCGCGACGAGTTGCATGCCTTACGCGATCAGTTTATCGCGATGTCATAAATCTCACTATTTTTCACACGGTAGCAGCGCTATTTGGCCTCGCTAACCCCGGTCACTTACTGGTGTAAGTTGCTGGGGATTAGCTCGGTTGGGGCCTTGCTACCGGGTGAAATCTATAAGGTATTGGTAGGGTATAATATGGTAGACTTCGCGGCCCAAAACTACAGCGACGCCAGCCTCTATGACCGACATTAAACCCAAAGATCCCCTTCACGGCGTTACGCTGGAAAAACTGCTCACCGAGTTGGTGGAAAATTTTGGCTGGCTGGCGCTGGCGGGGCAGGTGAATATCAACTGCTTCAAGAGCGATCCGAGCATCAAGTCCAGCCTCAAGTTTTTGCGTAGAACGCCGTGGGCGCGCAAAGAGGTCGAGACGCTGTATCTGGATTTTGTTGAGGGATTACTTAAGCCTGATATGAGCAGCAAAGGGAAACGACGTTCGTCGCCGAGCGCTGCCCAGCCCGTTGGCGGCAAGAAAGTCAGCAGCGCTAAGCCCGCCGCCGACAGTCCGTGGAATAATCACCCGCTGCTCAAGAAAGACGACGCTTAAAAATCGTAAGTACTGGCTCAAGGCAATTAAGACGCTGTGGATCTTTCGTTTCCGCGTCTTTGGCGGTCTCAGCGTCCCGCCTGAGGTTAGTTCTGGTAGCGAATTATGGTTGGGATCTTAACCCATCCGCTGTAGCGCCTCTTCGAGCGCCAGTCTCAGTAACTCTCGGTCGTGGCGGTAGGGCACGTCCAGCGCTTCCAGCGGGCGTTGGATAATCAGCCGACTGCTGGCCTCTCAAGATGAGTTCCCGGCCCGACGATGGTGGCCCCAATCGCGGGTCTGCCGATCTGCTTCTCAATCATGTTGAGCTTGTCTTGCAGATTTAACGACGCGGCGGCCGGACTAAGCTCCTTGCCAAGGTTGCTGACGTAGACAATGTGCGCCCGGCTGCGGCGCAGCTCGCGGGTCAGGTCTGTGAGCAACAGCAGCGGCATCAGGCTGGTAAAGAAACTCCCCGGACCGATGACGATCAGATCGGCCTCGGCAATGGCGTCTAACGCTTCTCTGGTCGCGCTGACCTGGGGCTCAAGCATCAGCTGGCGCGGAACCCTGCTCAGCTGATCGACCGCCACCTCACCGTGGATTAGATTACCGTCGACATCAATCGCTGCCAGGTCTACCGGATCCTCCGACATGGGGATCAGCTGGGCATCGACCTTTAGCAGCCTGCGCACCAGATTCATGGCTTCGAGCGGGCGAACGCTGAGGCTATCGAGCGCGCGCAGAATAAGATTGCCCAGGTTGTGGCCGTCAAGCTCGCCGCTGCCGCTAAAGCGATATTCAAACATTGCCGCCGCCACGCTAGGCTCGGTGATCAGCTGGTTGAGGCAGTTACGCATGTCTCCCCAGGCGATACCGCCCACCGAGCGACGAATTCTGCCGGTAGAGCCGCCGTTATCGGTGGTGGTCACAATGCCGGTGAGTCTGGATCCCAGGATAGAAAGCGATGACATTACGCGCCCCAGGCCGTGGCCTCCGCCTAAAGCAACAACCCTCTCCAGATCTGCCAACGCCTTTTCTCGCATAATATTCCATATAATTAAACCCGTTGCCCTTGCAGTCATAGCCGTGTTGGCTTCGCTCGCGGCCCGGTCACTTATTCATTTAAGCCCTCGGGGATACCCACGCTTGCCGCCCTGCTACCACTCCAATGTCTTGGGTTACTGTTGGGCAGTAATGACCTATGAAGACCTAAAGTTATAAGTTACAGGTCCGATCAAGATTATAAAATGCAGCGTATGTAGCAATGTAAAAAATAGTTTCTGAAACAATTTTACCTAATTTTTCGCTAAGATGTTATCAATCATATCGCCGCGATCGTTAAACATAAGGCGCTTGATTTCATAGATTATTTTGCTGCTTATCAAAGGTAAAATCGCTGTATATCCATATACATAGCGAAGAAGCTCCTTGGCGTTAGGGTTTTTGCGGCGCTACAATACTGCTCAACCGCGTCCCTGTCGGGCTTTTAGCCGATGAGGATTAAACTCCTAGCCCTGATCCCTAAGTTTTTTGCCCTCGCGCGCGTTCCGCGTGCTGGCGAACGATATGGGGTCTTGGCCGTGACTTTACGTCGCCAGGGTGCTGGATAGAAATGTCCGCATCTTCCCGTATTTGGAAAGGTGTTAACAAGGTGCAACAACTAACTGACGCATTTGCGCGCAAGTTCTATTACCTGCGCCTATCGATCACTGACGTGTGCAATTTTCGTTGCACGTATTGCCTGCCCGACGGCTATAAACCTCATGGTCACAACAATAAAAGCTTTCTGACCCTCGACGAAATTCGCCGGGTCAGCCGCGCTTTTGCCCATCTCGGCACCGAAAAGGTTCGCCTGACCGGTGGCGAGCCTTCGCTGCGCAGAGACTTTTGCGAAATCATCGCCGCCGTGCGCGAGAATCAGGAGATTCGCCAGCTTGCCGTGACCACCAACGGATATCGTCTGGCCCGTGATGTTAAGGCCTGGCGCGACGCAGGCCTGACGGCAATCAATGTCAGTGTGGACAGCCTGGACGCGCGTCAGTTCCACGCAATCACCGGCCAGGACAAGTTTCGTGAAGTGATGAACGGCATAGACGCCGCGTTTGATGCCGGTTTTGCCAAGGTCAAAGTCAACGCGGTGTTAATGCGCGACGTCAATCATGCCAGCCTGCACACCTTCCTTCACTGGATCAAAGACCGTCCTATTCAGCTACGTTTTATTGAGCTGATGGAGACCGGCGACGGCGGTGATTTGTTCCGCAAGCATCACGTTTCCGGTGAAGTGATCCGCAATCAGCTGGTTCAGCAGGGCTGGAAATTGATGGGCCGCAGCCGCAGCGACGGCCCGGCACAGGTGTTTACTCATGCCGATTATCTCGGTGAAATTGGCCTGATCATGCCGTACGAAAAGGATTTTTGCGCCAGCTGCAACCGCCTGCGCGTGTCGGCCCTCGGTAACCTGCATCTTTGCCTGTTTGGCGAGCAGGGTATTCCTTTGCGCGACCTTTTAGTCGACGACCTGCAGCAGGATGAACTGATGGCGCGTATTCAGGGAGGGCTGAGCCTTAAAAAACAAACCCATTTCCTGCATCAGGGCAATACCGGTATTACCCAAAATCTCTCATTTATTGGCGGCTAAACCCCCGGAGAAAATAGCCATGAGTAAAGGCAGCAGCGAGTTTATCGCTATTTCAGTCGCCATTTTAACGGTATCGGACAGCCGCAGCGAGGCGGATGACAGCTCGGGCGACTATTTACGTGATGCGGCGATCGAGGCCGGACATCAGGTCGTCGCCCGTCAGGTGAGCAAAGACAATATTTATCAAATCCGCGCGATCGTCTCGCAGTGGATTGCCGACCCGCAGATTGGCGCAGTGCTGATTAACGGCGGCACCGGTTTTACCGCCGGTGACCACACGCCCGAGGCGCTAAAGCCGCTGTTTGATCGCGAGGTCGAAGGCTTCGGCGAGCTGTTCCGCATGGTCTCCTATGAGGATATTGGCACCGCGACGATCCAGTCTCGCGCGCTGGCCGGCATGGCTAACCAGACGGTTATCTTCGCCGTACCGGGTTCAACTAACGCCTGCAAGCTGGCCTGGGAGCACATTATCTCGTCGCAGCTTGATGCCCGTAATCGTCCCTGCAACTTTATTTCTCACGTAAGAAAGTAAAATCATACTATGTCTACACTGACGCATATTAATGCCTCCGGCGACGCCCACATGGTGGACGTGTCCGGCAAAGCCGAAACCGTTCGCGAAGCGCGCGCCGAGGCGTTCGTCGCCATGGCGGACAGCACGCTGGAGATGATCATCAAAGGCGATCACCACAAGGGTGACGTGTTTGCCACTGCGCGTATCGCCGGGATCCAGGCGGCTAAAAAGACCTGGGATCTGATCCCGCTGTGCCATCCGCTGTTGCTGACCAAGGTTGAAGTTAAACTGGAGGCGCAGCCGGAGTTTGGCCGCGTGCGCATTGAAAGCCTGTGTCGCCTCAGCGGCAAAACCGGCGTAGAGATGGAGGCCTTGACCGCCGCCTCTGTCGCCGCGCTAACCATTTATGACATGTGTAAAGCGGTGCAGAAAGACATGGTGATCGGTCCTATTCGCCTGCTGGAGAAAAGCGGCGGCAAATCCGCTGATTTCAAGGCGCAACCATGATCGATATTTTATTCTTTGCCCAGGTTCGCGAGCTGATTGGCACCGACAGCCTGCAAGTACCGGCCGAGTTCGCCAATGTTGAAATCCTGCGCCAGGCGCTGTGCCAACGCGGCGATCGCTGGGCGCTGGCACTGGAGTCGGGAAAATTGCTGGTGGCGGTTAATCAGACGCTGGTTGAATCTGACCACGCGATTAAAGCGGGCGACGAAGTGGCATTTTTCCCACCGGTGACCGGAGGCTAAGCGATGCAAGCAACGCGGATTGTAGTAAACGCGGCGCCGTTTAGCGTCGGGGACGAGTATCAATGGCTGGCACAGTCGGACTCCGACGGCGCGGTGGTGACCTTCACCGGCAAGGTGCGCAATCATAATCTTGGTGACAGCGTTAGCGCGCTCACCCTGGAACACTATCCGGGGATGACCGAAAAAGCCCTGGCCGAGATTATCGAAGAGGCGCGCCAGCGATGGCCTCTACAGCGGGTCAGCGTATATCACCGCGTCGGCGCGCTGTTTCCCGGTGACGAAATCGTCTTCGTCGGCGTTACCAGCGCCCACCGCGGCATGGCGTTCGAAGCCACCGAATTTATCATGGACTATCTCAAGACCCGCGCGCCGTTCTGGAAACGCGAAGCCACCGAGCAGGGCGATCGTTGGGTTGAGTCACGGGACAGCGATCACCTCGCCGCTAGCCGCTGGTCCTCTTCATCTTCTTCCTCTTCCTCGTCGTCCTAGGCACCGTAGCGGCGTTACCTGCGCTCGTTCACCCGAATCACTTACTCGTGTAAGCTCATCGGGACTCTCTCACTGGGTGCCTTGCTACAGCACCTATGACTTTGAGGAAGGTTCAGTGCTTAGGCACTTATGACTTTGAGGAAGGCTCAGTGCTTAGGCACTTATGACTTTGAGGAAGGTTCAGTGCTTAGACACCTATGACTTTGAGTAAGAGTTAGAGCTTAGGAACCCTCTCTGCGTTAACTGTGCTTTGTAAACGCACGGTTTACCGGTGAGAGGTGTAACACGCAGTTGATAGAATTTATGATAGTCTTAGAGTACAGGTAGGCTGCTCATTCAGCCTTGTTTTTGCTCTCCATGTAAGAGGTAAGCGTCATGGATCGATATCCACGCTCTAATGGTTCAATAGTAGAACGCGCAAACAGCGGTATTCAGGCCTATATGGCCCAGGTTTACGGCTGGATGACCTGCGGTTTGCTGCTCACGGCATTCGTCGCCTGGTATGCTTCGCGTTCGCCTCAAATTCTCGGTTTTATCTTCTCAAGCCAAATCACCTTTTTCGGCCTGATCATTTTACAGCTAGGATTGGTTTTTGTTATTTCCGGCATGGTTAATCGCCTAAGCGGCAGCGTCGCGACCGGGCTGTTTATGCTTTACTCTGCGCTGACCGGGTTAACGATTTCGAGTATTTTTATCGTCTACACCGGCTCCTCTATTGCCGCCACCTTCGTGGTCGCCGGCGGTATGTTCGGTGCGATGAGTCTTTACGGTTACACCACCAAACGCGACCTCAGCCGCATGGGCAGCCTGCTGTTTATGGCGCTGATCGGTATCGTGCTGGCATCGGTGGTTAATATCTGGCTTAAAAGCTCGGCGCTGATGTGGGCGGTGACTTACATTGGTGTCGTGGTATTTGTCGGCCTAACCGCCTATGACACCCAAAAGTTGAAAAACATGGGTGAGCAGCTGTCGGTTAATGATAAAGATAACTTCCGTAAATACTCTATCGTCGGTGCGCTGACCCTGTACCTCGATTTCATCAACCTGTTCCTGATGCTGCTGCGTATTTTCGGCAACAGAAGATAACTTACAGCTTCAAGATCCCCTCACTACGTCCTCGGTCTGAACGGGAGTAAGGGGTTTAAGTCTCCTCACCCACTACGTGGGGGAGGGTTAGGGTGGGGGAACTAGCGACTCAGTATTAAAGATTTAATCTGTTGAATTTAATGTTAATTGCGAGTTGCCTGCTCCCCCATCCCAGCCTTCCCCCGCCTGGCGGAGGAAGGGGCTAACGTCGTGATCCCTACGGCCAATATGGCGGAGGAAGGGGGTTAAGTCCCCTCACCCACTGCGTGGGGGAGGGTTAGGGTGGGGGAACTGGCGACTCAGTATTAAAGATTTAATCTGTTGAATTTAATGTTAATTCCGAGTTGCCTGCTCCCCCATCCCAGCCTTCCCCCGCCTGGCGGAGGAAGGGGCTAACGTCCTGATCCCTAAGGCCAATATGGCTGAGGAAGGGGGTTAAGTCCCCTCACCCACTGCGTGGGGGAGGGTTAGGGTGGGGGAACTAGCGACTCAGTATTAAAGATTTAATCTGTTGAATTTAATGTTAATTCCGAGTTGCCTGCTCCCCCATCCCAGCCTTCCCCCGCCTGGCGGAGGAAGGGGCTAACGTCCTGATCCCTAAGGCCAATATGGCGGAGGAAGGGGCTAACGTCCTGATCCCTACAGTCAATATGGCTGAGGAAGGGGCTATTACTTCACTCGCAGGCGTGTTGGCACCTTGCTAAAACTCCACCACACTTGCCCCGCATTGAACAGCACCAGAACAGCGGTGACCAAAAATACCCAGCGAAAACCGAGTACCGCAGAGACCCCGGAACCGATAAGCGGCCCCGCCACGTTGCCCAAATACATAAACGATTGGTTATAACCAAAGATACGGCCGGTCACCTGATCGCTGCAGTATTTGACCAGCAGTGCCTGAACCGCGGGCATTAATGCTCCGTCGCCGAATCCCAGCAGGAAGCGCAGAATACCCAGCTGTGTTGGGGTGGTGATGGTCGCCATAAAGCAAAACAGCACGAAGCAGAACACCAGTGCGGCAATCAGTACCCGATGCGCGCCAATGCGATCGCCCAGTTTGCCCAGCTTCGGGGCGGCGAGCAGCGCGGAGACGCCTGGCACGGCGGCGATGACGCCGCTGATAAAGGCAATGTTATCGCTGTTGCCGGAAAGATTGCTGATAAACAGCGTCAGAATCGGGCTAACAGAGCCGTTGGCCAGTTGAATCATCATGGTAGTGACGAACAGGCTAACCATGAGCATCGGGTAGGGCAGCGAACTAAATACCGCTTTACCGCTGAGGCGATTAGCCTTCGAAACGGGCACGACGCGCTCTTTGATCATAAACAGGGTGATCAAAAAACTGATGAACAGCAGCCCGGCAGTGACAAAAAATACCGTGCGCAGTCCGAGATGATCGGCCATAAAACCGCCCAATAGCGGGCCGATAATTACCCCTGCAACCTGGCCAGTGGACAGCGTGCCCAGCGCCCAGCCGCTTTTATCGCGCGGAACCTGCGAGGCAACCAGCGCCATTGCGTTGGGAATAAAGCCGGACGTTAAGCCCATCAGCGTGCGGAAGATAAACAGCTGCCAGACGTTTTGCGCAAAGCCCTGTAATACCATGACTATCGCCATGCCTAGCGCGGCGCGCAGCAGCATCAATTTGCGTCCTTTGCGGTCGGCTAAGCTGCCCCACAGGGGCGCGACACAGGCAGAAACAAGAAACGTACCGCTGAACACTACGCCGGACCAAATGCTTAGCGCCCGGTGATCGTGGACGCCCAGTTGTTCAACGTACAGGGGAAGAAAGGGCAGGATTTCACTCATTGCCAGGCCGGTAAAGAAGCAGCCCAGCCAGACAGAGATTAAATTTAGTTTCCAGGTTTCCATTTTAACGGCGATGCCTTAGGGATGAAATAGTTAACCTTCGGGATCATAGCAAGCTAACGCGCATCCAGCCGTACAAAAAATGGTTTAATACCGGCCGGAGAGTGACTTTACGATGCTATATCAGGCACGGCCAATTCTGCCGCACAAAATATCGTAGGAAGGGTTTTAGCCGCACTCATTTACAGCTTGAATCATATAAATGCACGCGATGGCAGGTTATCTGTTAGAATCGATTCAACTGGCGCACTGCAGTTTGTGCCGAATCCTCGTGGTAATGCCTCATTTGCCTCGTCTGATCATCCACTCTTGAAACTGCACCGAACCTGTTCGGGTTAGAGTGGATTGGAGTTTTTCCCTATATGTCATTTGATTCTCTCGGCCTGAGTGCCGACATTCTGCGTGCTGTCGAAGAGCAGGGCTATAACACACCTACGCCTATTCAACAGCAGGCAATTCCTGTTGTGTTGCAGGGCCGTGACCTGATGGCTAGCGCACAAACCGGTACCGGTAAGACCGCTGGTTTTACCCTGCCCGTTTTGCAGCTGCTGCTTAACACCAGCGTTCCGATCCAGGGACGTCGCCCGGTTCGTGCACTGATCCTGACCCCAACTCGTGAGTTAGCGGCACAGATCGGCGAAAACGTTACCGCTTACAGCAAGCACCTGAAACTGCGTTCGCTGGTGGTGTTTGGCGGCGTTAGCATCAATCCACAAATGATGAAACTGCGTGGCGGCGTCGATATTCTGATCGCTACCCCAGGTCGACTGCTGGATCTGGAACACCAGAGAGCGGTTGATTTATCCCAGGTTGAAATTCTGGTTCTGGACGAAGCCGACCGCATGCTGGATATGGGCTTTATTCACGATATCCGTCGCGTACTGGCCAAGCTGCCAGCCAAGCGCCAGAACCTGCTGTTCTCAGCGACCTTCTCTGACGAAATCAAAGGGCTGGCTAGCAAATTGCTGACCAACCCGGCGTCGGTTGAAGTGGCGCGTCGTAACACCGCTTCTGCACAAATTGAACAAAGCGTTCATTTCGTGGACAAGCGTCGTAAAAGAGAACTGCTGTCGCAAATGATCGGTACCGGCAACTGGCAACAGGTGTTGGTCTTCACCCGCACCAAGCACGGCGCTAACCATTTGGCAGAACTGTTGAACAAAGACGGCATCACCGCCGCTGCGATCCACGGTAACAAAAGCCAGGGCGCGCGTACTCGCGCATTGGCCGATTTCAAAGCCGGTGGCATCCGCGTACTGGTTGCGACCGATATCGCCGCCCGTGGCCTGGATATCGACCAGCTGCCGCACGTAGTGAACTATGAGCTGCCTAACGTGCCAGAAGATTACGTGCACCGCATCGGTCGTACCGGTCGTGCAGAATCTACCGGTGAGGCGATCTCGCTGGTTTGTGTCGATGAACACAAACTGTTGCGTGATATCGAACGTTTGCTGAAGCGCGAAATTCCGCGTATCGCTCTGCCTGGCTATGAGCCGGACCCGTCTATCAAAGCCGAGCCGATCGTCAACGGTCGTCAGGGCAGCGGTGGCGGCGGTCGTGGTGCTCCTCGCCAGGGCGGTGCCGGTCAACGTTCTGGCGCTCCGCGTCAGGGTGGAAACGGTCAGCGCAGCGGTAACGGTGGCAATGGCGGCAACGGTGCAAATGGCTCAGGCGAAAGCCGCCCAGCGCGCCCAAGCCGTGGCAGTGCCGCCAATGCAGGCCAGCGTCGTTCAGGTGCTAGCGCATCGGCAGCCGGTCGCAGCCGTAAGCCTTCAGGCGAATAATGCGGCCTATCGGGCCCGAAGGCAGCGGCCTGTAAAGGCTTAGTGGTCCACTCGCCCGATTATCTGCATCAGGCCCTCTCTCGAGAGGGCTTTTTTTTTGCCTGTGGGGTAGCGTAACCGTTACAGCCAAATACGATAGGCGCAGCGTCGGGCACCCTGCAGGATATGTTCGGTGCGCTCCACGTTGGCCTCCAGCGTCTGGCTGAACACCTCGCGCTCTGCTCGGCAAAACCCCTGGCAGGTGCTCGCTGCGGCGCAAATCGGGCAGTGATTTTCAATCAGCAGAAAGCTGTTATCCTGCTGCTTTTCCCAATTCGCCATATAGCCTTCGGCGGTGCGAATTGTCGCCAGCCGTTGTAATTTTTCCTCCAGCGAGTCTGCGCCCAGCATCGCCGCCTGGTAGTGTTGCAGCGTTTCGCTTTCTCGGGTGCTGATAAGCTGATCCAAAGCGGCTTCACCCAGCGAGGAGCGGATCATTCTCAGCAGCTGGACCGTCAAATCCGCGTGAGTATCGGGGAAGCGGGCGTGCCCCTCGGCGGTTAACTGCCAGTACTGCGCCGGTCGACCCACGCCCTGAGAAACGGCCTTGCTCCTGACTACTCCCTCTTTTTCCAGCTTGACGAACTGTTGGCGCATCGCCTCGCCCGTGGTGCCGAGAATATTGCCCGCATCGCTGGCCTGTAATTCACCCCGGGTCTTTAGCAGCATCAGCAGACGCTCCGCCACGCTCTGTTTCACGCCCTCGGTATTTTCCAAGTCTTTGCTTGACATATTAGTTGTACGCGTCCTAGATTAAGCAGGAATTATTATTCCAAGTAAAAACTTGTTTTAATATAGGCCATTCACCCCGTGACTGCAATCCCGGGGTGATAAACGATGAAAAGGATGCCAGCTATGTCAGACAATCACAGCGGATGGGGCAGCTTGTTTACTGCCAAGAATCGGGGCAGCGCGATGACCCTGAGCGGCGGCGTGGCGCTATATGCCACCAACACTTATATCGTGATCACTATTTTGCCCTCGGTGGTGGTCGATATCGGCGGCATGGCGTGGTACGCCTGGAACACCACGCTGTTTGTGGTCTGCGCGATTATGGGGTCGGCGCTGTCGGCACGCCTGCTTACCCGATGCGGGCCACGCGGTGCTTACCTTACGGCAACGGCGATTTTTATCCTCGGCGCCGCCGTCTGCACCGTGGCACCGTCGATGCCGGTCCTGCTGATCGGTAGGGCAGTGCAGGGCTTCGGCGGCGGTTTTTTATTCGCGCTATCGTACGCGATGGTCAATTTGGTGTTCCGTGAGGCGCTGTGGCCGCGGGCGATGGCGCTTATCTCGGCGATGTGGGGGGTGGCAACGCTGGTGGGACCGGCGGTGGGCGGAGTCTTTGCCGAGCTGCACGCCTGGCGCTATGCCTTTGGACTGATGCTACCGATAACGCTGCTGTTTGCTCTGCTAGTGTGGAAAAGTTTGCCCGCCCGCCAGCATAAACCGGCCGCCGCCGAGCCGCTGCCGCGATTGCAGTTGGGGTTATTGGCCAGCGCGGTGCTGGCAATTTCTGCCGGTAGCCTGTCGCCGCACGGCTGGGTTAATTTTTCTGGCATCCTGGCGGCAATCCTGCTGGTGTGGTGGCTGCGCAATATTGAGCTGACTCGCACGGTGCGCCTGCTGCCGCGCAACGCGCTGTCCCTGTCGTCGCCGCTGTGCGCGCTGTTTGCCACCATGTCACTGATGATGATTGGCATGGGCTACGACATCTATGTGCCGTACCTGTTGCAGCATCTGCACGAGCAAACCCCGCTATTAGCCGGATATATTACGGCGGCGGCGGCCATCGGCTGGACCGTTGGCGAGATGTGGAGCGCGTCCTGGAGCGGCAAGCGCGGTTCGCTGGCCATCAAGGCGGGTCCGCCGATCATGCTGGTCAGTCTGCTGTGCCTGCTGGTTTCACTGCCGTCGGTGGTGGGCGCCGCCTGGCTGCATATGAGTGGCATAGTCATTGGCCTGGCATTGCTGGGATTTGCCACCGGACTCGGTTGGCCGCACCTGCTGACTCGCGTGTTGCAGCAGGCAGATCCCCGGGATCGCGACAAAGCAGGAACCTCGATAAGCGTGGTGCAGTCCTTTTCTGGTGCGCTGGGCACCGCGCTGGCGGGCACCGTGGCTAATCTTGCCGGCATCAATACCGTTGGCGGGGTGCAGGGGGCCAGTCAGGCAGCTTTTTGGCTCGCGCTGCTGTTTTTACTCGCCCCGTTAGCCGCCGTCGCCACCTCGCGCTGTGCCACCCGAGAAACCTCAGAGCCGCCACGGCAAGAAAGCCTGAACTATAAGTAAGTCGGCCATTGCCTTGATGAGCCGTTCGCCCGTATTATTGCGCGTCATTTTCAAGGGTAGAACGGCTATGCGAGTATTATTGGCACCGATGGAAGGCGTATTGGATCCGTTGGTGCGCCAGCTTCTGAGTGAAGTGAACGACTACGACCTGTGTATCACCGAGTTTTTACGGGTGGTCGATATGCTGCTGCCGGTAAAATCGTTTCACCGTCTCTGCCCGGAGCTGTTAAACAACAGCCGCACGCCTTCGGGTACGCGGGTGCGGGTCCAGCTGTTGGGGCAATATCCCCAGTGGCTGGCCGAAAATGCCGCCCGCGCGGTAGAGCTCGGTTCGTGGGGCGTAGATCTCAACTGCGGTTGCCCGTCGAAGACGGTAAACGGCAGCGGCGGGGGCGCGACCTTGCTTAAAGATCCCGAGCTTATTTATCTCGGCGCCAAGGCGATGCGCGAAGCGGTACCGGCGGATTTACCGGTGACGGTGAAGATCCGTCTGGGTTGGGACTCGCTGGCGCAAACGCTGGAAATCGCCGACGCGGTGCAGCAGGCGGGCGCTTCCGAGCTGACCGTGCACGGACGCACCAAGGAAGACGGCTATAAGCCGGAGCGAATTAACTGGCAGGCGATCGGCGAGATCCGCCAGCGGTTGCGCATTCCGGTGATCGCCAACGGTGAGATTTGGGACTACGACAGCGCGCAAAAATGCATGCAGGTCACCGGCTGTGATGCGGTGATGATTGGGCGCGGCGCACTCAACGTGCCTAATCTTAGCCGCGTGGTGAAATACAACGAGCCGAAAATGCCGTGGCCCGATGTCCTTACGTTGCTTAAAAAGTACACCTATCTGGAAAAACAGGGCGACACGGGCCTGTATCACGTAGCGCGCATCAAGCAGTGGCTGAATTACTTACGTAAAGAGTACGGCGAGGCAAGCGAGGTATTTACCCAGGTCAGAGCGCTAAATACCTCAAAAGATATTTCATTAGCGATTCAGGCACTCTAAACAGAAGGGCAGTGAATTATCCACTGCCCTTTATTACCACCAGAGAACTGGGCTACTGGGAGGTAGTTTGCGCCACGGCTGGACTTTCGGTCACCGCGCTGATCCTTTCCAATGATTTACCCTTGGTCGTCGCACCAAAGATAACCACGATAAGGACCCCGGCGACTAATACGCTGGTGGTCATGGTAAACACCCCCGCAAACCCCAACGATGCCGAAAATACGCCAATAATGGTCGGCGCCATGATGCTGCCAATGCGGCCAAAGGCGCTGGCAAAACCGCAGCCGGTTGCGCGGATCGCCGTCGGGAAGCTTTCCGGCGTATAGGCATATAGTCCGGCATAGGCACCGTTCAGGAAGAATGACAGCACCGCCGCCGAGGTGATGATCGACACCTGGCCCGCCGATTGGCTGAGGAACCAGGCGCTGATCGCCCCGCCGACCAAATACAGCGCAATGGTGTGCTTGCGATCCAGGCGATCGGAAAGCAGCGCCGCGGAAAAATACCCCGGAATTTGCGCGATATAAATAATGATCGAAAACTCGAAGCTTTTAGTTACCGTGAAACCTTTGGCGATCAGCAGCGAAGGGATCCAGGCGAAAAAGCCGTAGTAGCAGAAGGTCACCACGAACCAAATTAGCCAGATAACAATAGTCTGCTTGCGCATCGGGGCGGTAAACATCATGCCCACCGATTGCAAGAATCCCAGGGGCGCGGAGTGTGTGTCGAGCTCAGCGGGCTCGGTGGAGAAAGCGGGGGCGGGCAAAGGGCGACCGGTCGAGCGTGCCACTTTTTTCTCCAACGTTGCAATCACCTGCTCGGCCTCTTTGACGCGACCGCGATTGAGCAGAAAACGCGGGGATTCCGGCAGGCTGCGACGCCACCACAGCAGCATCAGGATCGGCAGCGCGGTCATCACCTGCGCCCAGCGCCAGCCTTCATCGAAGGAGGGCACGATAAAGCGGCCAATCAGCGCCGCGCCGACGAATCCAAACGAGAAAAACCCTGCCAACGCGCCGATAAACCAGCCGCGTTTTTTCGGTGGAATAAATTCGCTGAGATAAGGGGCGATAATCACGCTCTCGGCCCCGACGCCCACGCCTGCCAGCACGCGGGCAATCAGGAAGCTCGGATAGTTGGGGGCTATGGCGGCAAACAGGGTCATGATGCAGTAGATAGCCAGCGCCCAGCACATGACCGCTTTACGGCCAAGGCGGTCGCCGAGGTAACCGGCCAACAGTGCGCCAAAAAGTACCCCAATCGGCGTGGCGGAGCCTACCAGGCCCAGCTCGGCGCTGCTGAGCGCCCAGACGCTGTGAACGGCGGGCATCAGGAAGGCGATAATAGCGATATCCATGCCGTCAAAGGTGTAGCCAAGGCCGCCGATGAACAGCAGAAAATAGTGTGGTGCGCTTAAGGGTAAACGGTCCAAACGTTGTAACAATGACATAGTGGCGATCTCACGGGTGGAGGGGACTGCCTGAACAGGACAGCCGCGGCCGTCCTGATGCCTTGATTGCAAATCATTAACGCGACAGCAGTCCGCTATCTTTGACCACTTCACCCTGACGAATAATCAGCGGCAGATGCTTGCCCTGGCCGCTGAGCAGGCTGATGTTCTCCAGCGGGCAGCCGTCGACCACGATAAGATCGGCACTGGCACCGACCTGTAAGCAGCCAATTTCCCCCTCCATGCGCAGCAGCTTGGCCGCCAGACCGGTGGCGCTGCGGATCACTTCGTGGGTAGGCAACACGCGAGCGCGGATCTCAAACTCGCCCGACTGATGGACGTGCATATCGCCCAGCAGGTCGCTGCCGTAGGCCATCGGTAAACCGGCCTCGTACATGATCTTCAGGCTATCGAGGCCCGCCAGGCGAACGTCGTCGATCTTGGCAATCGAATCCGGCTGCAAACCGTACTGTTCGCCCTCCAGTTTGAGCATCTCGTAGGTGACCAGGGTCGGGCAGGCCATTGCCCCTTTCGCGGCGGCCAGCGCGGCCGTTTCTGGGGTGATCAGGTTACAGTGTTCGAGCGAGAGCACGCCGGCATTGACCGCGCGGCGAATGGCTTCATCGGTATAAAGATGAGCGCTGACATAGGTCTGCGCGTTGCTGGCCTCCTCGACGATGGCCTCCAGTTCTGACACCGAGAAGCTCAGGAATTCGATCGGATCGCTTGGTGACGAGACGCCGCCGTTGGCCATTACCTTGATAAATTGCGCTCCGCCTTTGATCTCTTCACGCGCGGCGCTGCGCACTTCATCGATACCGTTACAAATGCGGCCCAGTGCGCCGAGTTTCTGGGCGTAGAAATCGACATTGCGGCGGTCAAAACGGCCGCGATAGTCGGTATGACCGCCGGTTTGTGACAGGGCTTTACCGCAGATAACCAGGCGCGGGCCGTTAATCAGCCCCTCTTCCTGAGCCTGTTTCAAACCATAATCGGCCCCGCCAACGTCGCGCACGGTAGTGAAACCGCGCAGCAGCATCTCGTTCATCAGTTTCGCGGCGCGGGCCGCGACCAGAGAGTCGGGCAACAGCGCGTTGGCACCGAGGTTGGCGCTGCTGGACACCACGTGCACGTGGCAGTCGATCAGTTCCGGCATCAGGGTCTTACCCGCCAGATCGATAACGATTGCGTCGGGGGCGTCGATAACGCCCGAGGAGACGGCGGCAATGCGCCCGTCGCGAATTAACAGCTGATGATTCTTTAAGGGGTGTTCGGCATTGCCGTCGACCAGGTTGGCATTGATAAAGAGCAAGGTATTGGATGAGGATTTTGCGGTCATAGCACTCTCGCCTGTTTTGAAATTGTGATTAAGTGTTTGAATTTTTAAACGCTATTATTTTTTTAGTTGCCTGATTATTCTCTAAGCGGGCTTTTGCAGCATCTGTCATCTGTTTGAAATAATGAAATGAAAATGGCGCATGCCGCCATGCGTTAGCGGAATGTCTCAGCCATCAAAATTAAACATGCATTATTGATATTATCGCTTTAGCATTTTTTGCTGTTATAAAGGACATTGAATGTAATTTAACCATGAGACGAGCAGTGACAATCGCGAGCTATTTATCCCACCGTTGGCAAACCGCCTTCACCCTGGCCCTGCTGCTGGTCATTAATGCGTTATTGAGCCCTTCAGGCGCGGCCTTTGCCGCGACTCAGCCACCGCTTGCCGCTCCGGCGATGGCTCCCGTAATGGCTACAGTACAGCCGGTTATCGACTGTGCCGATCTCGCCAACGTCGATCTCAGCGCTATCGGCGGGCCAGGCAGCAAGGTGATGTCGGTCAGGGAAGTGGTGAAAGGGGATACTTTCTGCGAAGTCAAAGGGCTGCTAAAGCCAGCGATTAATTTCACCGTGCTGCTGCCAATAAACAGTTGGACGCAGCGCTACTTGCAGGTGGGCTGTGGCGGACTCTGTGGCCGAGTGCTGCTCCAGCTCGACGGCGCGGCGGGATGCAGGCCGCTTGAGACCAGTGGTTTTGTGGTCGCCGCCACCGATATGGGCCACGTCACCGGCGAGGCAGACTTTGGCAACAGCGCGCAAAAAAGGCGCGACTTTGCCTATCGCAGCGTGCATCTGACCAGCGTGGCAACGAAAAAATTGATCGCCAGCTATTACGGGCGAACCGCCACTTACTCTTACTTCAGCGGCTGCTCCGACGGTGGCCGCGAGGCGTTGGGTGAAGCGCAGCGCTATCCTCTGGATTTTAACGGTATCATCGCCGGGGCGCCGGTCAATAATTTTCAGGTGCACAAGGCGCTGGATCACGGCTGGGAGGCGGTGTCCAATACCGATGCCAGCGGCAATGCGATTATCACCGCTCGCCAACTGCCGCTGATCCATCGGGCGGTGTTGGCCCAGTGCGATGCGCAGGACGGTCAAAAAGACGGGCTGATCGCCGATCCGCAAAGCTGCCATTTTGACCCTTCGGTACTGAGCTGTGCCGGTCTCAGCGCCGATAATATCGCCGGTGAGGACTGCCTGTCGGAACTGCAAATCAGCGCGCTGCGTAAAATCTATGGCGGCCCGCGAGACAGCGTGACCGGTCAACTGCTCACGGTCGGCGGGCCGTTGCCGGGTTCAGAGCTGGCCTGGGCCGGGCTGTTTGTGCCGAAAAAACCGGGTGACCTGAACTACAGTCAGGGCGTGGCGCTTTCAACGCTGAAATACCTCAATTTTGAAAAAAATCCGCCGGCTAATTTCACTATTAAAGACCTAAAGTTTAGCCAGCAAACCTTGAGCGAGCTGACCAAGCTTCATCCGTTATACGACTCCAGCAACCCAAACCTACAGCCGTTCTATGCCGCCGGCGGCAGGCTGATTTTGTGGCACGGCTGGGCCGATCCGAGCATCACACCGTTAAACACGCTGGCTTACCATCTGGCGCTGGGTCAGACCATGGGCGTTGCTACCCGCGATAAATTTGAACGTCTCTATATGCTGCCCGGCGTTTATCACTGTTCTACCGGCAGTGGGCCGAGCCAGGTCGATTTTCTTACCCCATTGCTGGCCTGGGTTGAGCAGGGCAAAGCCCCCGATGCGGTGCTGTCCTATCAGACGCTGCCGGGGCAAAAAAGCAAGATTGTTACCCGCGCCCTGCAGGGTGATATGCGGCTGGAATACGTCGCCGAGGGCGCGCCTTCGCGACCGGTGTTTCCTTATCCGGAATATGCGGTGTACCGCGGAACGGGAGATGTGAACCAGGCGGCGAGCTATGAGAGGAAAAGACTGGCTACGGTGCCGACTCGCTATTCGTGGCTGGGGGAGAAGCTGTTCGCGCCGTATCAGGCGGTCAATTAATTCACGGCGGCGGCAGCAGGCCTTCGTACTCTAACAACCAGCGCTTGAACAGTCGCGTGGCGCGATTTTCATGCCGCTGTTGTGGCGTCACCAAATAAAAGCCGCCGCCCTGCTGCGCCGAGGCCGCACAGGCGCGCACCAGGCTCCCCTGCTTTAACGGCCTGTCGATGATGCGTTTCCACGCTAAGGCAATGCCAACCCCCTGGATCGCCAGCTCAATCAGCGGTGGATAATGATTCACCCGCAGCGTGTTGCTCAGATTCATCGGCGGTAAGCCGTTGAGATCCAACCACTCATGCCAGCCAATCCACTGACGCTGGGCGTCCTCGAGCACCAGCAGGGTTTTTTGCGCCAGCGCTTCTGGAGTGAAGGCTTGTCCGTCGGTGAGATACTGCGGTGAGCAGACGGGAAAAATCTCCTCATCGAACAGCCGAATAGTATCAAAATGAATAATATTGCTTTGCCTGAGATAGTACATGCCGACGTCGAACTCAAAGCTCGACAGCGTGCTTATGCTGTCACGCATGATCAGGTTGAAACGTATCTCGGGATAGGCCTGGCGAAAGGCGCTAAGCCGCTCGGGGATCCAAAATTGTGCGATCCCCGACGAGCAGGCCAGGTTGATTTCATTTTCACCGGCGTGTTTCATCACCCTTGCCGTGGCATCGGCACACTCCTCCAGCAGATAACGCACCCGATGCAGGTAGCGCTCACCGGCGGTAGTCAACACCAGCCCGCTGTGCTGGCGCAGCATTAGCGTGCGCCCCAACGATTGTTCGAGTGTGGCAATCTGGCGGCTAACCGCACTCTGCGTCAGGTTAAGCTCTTCACCGGCCCGGGTAAAGCTGCCCAGCCGAACCGTCGCTTCGAAGGCGACCAGAGTATGCAAGGGAGGAAGGGGAGATAACGCCATATTCATTATTCTTTTTATTGTGCCAACAGGCTTTGTAATATGGGCAAGATGATTTAGCGGGTCAATCTCTCTGCGCGCTTGGGTCAGTGCTTTTTCTTATACTCATCGCCAGGGTTAACGATTAAGCAGGCCATATTCGGTTGCTATGAAAGTGTTCACTTACCGCCAATCGCAGGGCACATCTGATGTAATAACTATCAAGTGACAGAATTTGTCACAAATGGGCCGAGTGAATCCGAGTGCGCACCGCATATTCATCCCTTATAATTCGCCAGCAGTATTCACCGTTATATTAATGACAACTTTTTTAAATACAGAGCAATGCATGTGAAAATCCGTCTTTTGGTACTGAGCTTTTTAGCCCTCAATGCAAGCATGATGATGCCGGTTGACGCCCTGGCGGGCAGTAAGACCCCGGTTGTCGCACCTCTGGTTCAAATCGCTTCGGGCAGCGCTATGGTGGTCGATCTTAAAACCCACGAAGTGATTTACTCGCGCGATCCCGATCAGGTCAGGCCGATTGCCTCCCTGACAAAGCTGATGACGGCGATGGTAACGCTTGACGCCAAGCAGCCCCTCGATGAAGTGATCTCGGTGGATATTCATAACACCGCAGAGATGCGCGGCGTATTTTCCCGCGTAAAAGTCGGCAGTGAAATTACCCGTCGTCAGATGATCCAACTGGCGCTGATGTCGTCAGAAAACCGCGCCGCCGCCAGCCTGGCCGCGCACTATCCGGGCGGCTATGAGGCCTTTATTAGGGCGATGAATGCCAAGGCTAAAGCGTTAGGAATGACCCACACCCACTATGTGGAGCCGACCGGGCTGTCGATTAATAACGTCTCTACCGCACGCGACCTGACTCGACTGCTGATGGCCACTCGCCAATATCCGCTGATCGGCGAGCTGAGTACCACGCAGGAAAAAACGGCGGTATTTAGCCATCCGGCCTATGCGCTGCCGTTCCGCAATACTAATCATCTGATCATGAACAATAAGTGGGACATTCAGGTAACCAAAACCGGCTACACCGACGAGGCGGGACACTGTCTGGCGATGCGCACGGTGATCAACGGTAAACCGGTCACGCTGGTGGTACTGGACGCCTTCGGCAAGTTTACCGCCTTTGCGGACGCTTCTCGCCTGCGTACCTGGATGGAAACGGGCAAGAGCGTGCCGGTGCCACAGATTGCCAAGGTTTATCGTAAAGAGAAAGACCAGCGCCGCACCGAACCTACCGAAGAACAGGCCGCCGACTAACTCGGGCGTGCTTAACGGGGCCTGTCTGGCGGATTAACTCGCCGGATAGGCCCTTTTTTTAGAAAGTCAGGGGAGGGTTTCAGAAAGACACGATTAGAATATGAGCTTGAACACGCCCGTGATGGTCAGCAGACCCACGATAAAGATAATGGCAATAATCCATAGTAAGATTTTCATACGTTCTCCTTGGGTAGGGACAGTGCAGAATAAGCATGGCTAACTCAATGATATCCTTTACTCAAGTATAGACCCTGCCGCTAAAAATTCCTTTCTGACCCAAATCTATGCCCAGACTTTTTAAGCTTTTCCATAGGCCATGGCCGCACGAAGTCCGCACTGCGGGCTGGTCAACGGTTTGCCAAACTGGGTAAGGTTGGCTGCCCCGGCCATTGAAGACTGCGCTAGCACCACGGTCTTTGCCCCGGCCCGATAGGCATTGTCCGCTGCCGCGGCAATCAGCTGTAAATAGGCGGCGCCGTGGCCCTGTTTGAAGCGCTCCCAGGCCCCCGCGACCCAGACAAAATCGATCTCTGCGGGTTTATCGCCCTGCAGCCCGGCAAACAGCTCGGCCGTGGGCCCTTGAGTGGTCTCGACCGCATACAGCACGCTAATTTTCCCCTCAGCGGCCAGCGCGGTTTCCGCTAATGCCCGATCCACTCGCAGGATTGGCACTTCGCTATGCGCCGCTGCCTGCGCGGCGGCCGGGCCCAGCGTCGAGCAGGTCAGCAAGACGGCATCGGCGTGTTCCGCAAGCTGTAAAAGACAGTCGGCGGTGTGCTGGCTAATATCCGCTGTTAGCCCACCCGCCTGTTCACAGGCCTGCAATAAGTCTGCCCTGACGTGGTGATGTAGAAATGCCGACGGAATATTCAGTTCGGTCGCCGCGGCGTTAAAAACCGCCGCGTTGCTCTCTGCGGTGTGCAGTAAAACGATCCGCATATTTTTCTCCCTGTTGGTGAGGCTGATTAATGGAATATTAATCACAAAGGTAAATTAATTTTGCCAGGTAATGGGGTTTTTTTGTCACTTAATGCTATCCCTTTTTATAAGGGTTTAAGACCGCCTTTAGCGGATGTATTATTTGGTTCGTTTAATGACGCAGTGAAAGCGGGGGCTTTCGTTTAACCGCCGTTTAAATACGCCGTTAATGCGCAATTAATGGACATCCTTCCTGTAAATAAATGTTATTTACTATTAGCGTATAATTCTCTTTTTTTAAGTTACTGATTTTAGGTGCATTTTTAATGTACCATTTGGTACGAATTTAGTTACTTTCACCTAACATCTCCGTATAATCTTCTTCACATTTTTTAGGGCCTTTTTTAGGACCCTGTTTTCACTCGTCGTGCAACGTGCGTAACCAGGAGAAATATCGTGAAACGCAGACATTTTCTGACTTCCCTAGGTGTGCTGTTAGTCAGTACCGCCTTGAAAGTCAAAGCTAAAATCATCTCCGGCGGAATGCCGTGGGTCGTCCACGCCGTCAGGCCACCCAAACCGGTGGTTGCCGGTGACTGGCTGTTTTTTAATCCGCAAGAGGTCACTACGATTGAAGCTATCGCTGACCGCATCATTCCTGCCGATGAGCTGAGCATTGGTGGAAAAGAGGCCGGCTGTGCGGTGTTTCTTGACCGTCAACTGGCCGGTGACTACGGCAAAGCAGAAAGCGTTTATCGCCTCGGTCGTTTTGTTGAAGACGGTTTACCACAGGCTGGCCCGCAGTATAAAGACGTCCCTGCAGAACGTTATCGCCTGGGCCTGGCCTCAATTAACGAAGCCTCAAAAGCGGGCTACGGCGGTAAGACCTTCAGCGAGTTGAGCGCTGAGCAACAGGACGAGCTGCTGGGCAAAATCGAAACCGGTGAGGTGCCGTTGGCCGGCGTCAATGGCAAATTCTTCTTCGCACAGCTGATTCAGAACATGCGTGAAGGCTTCTTTGCCGATCCGATTTATGGCGGTAATAAAGACATGGCCAGCTGGAAAATGCTCGGCTTCCCGGGTGCGCAATATGACTTCCGTGACGTGATTGACCGTCGCGGCGAAGACCTGCACATCGTTCCTATCAGCATGGTCAGTAACTACAAAGAATCATAAAAAGCCGGTCTTTGAACGGGCATAAGATTCACCTGGAGACAATTTATGAGCAAAGTAAGAGAGAAGGTCGACGCGGTTATCGTCGGTCTCGGTTGGGCCGGTTCGTTGATGGCTAACGAACTGACACAGGCAGGCTTGAACGTCGTGGCGATCGAACGGGGTTCATGGCGCGATACCAGCACCGATTTCCCCACCACCATCGACACCGACGAACTGCGTTTCATTAGCCGTCGCGCAATTTTGCAGCCGACCGCCGTGGAGACCATGACCTTCCGCAACAACCCTATTCAGCAGGCGCTGCCGCTGCGTGAGTTCAACACCTATCAGTTTGGTTGGTACACCTTCCGCACGGTCACGCTGCCGCTGATTGGGCCGGGCGGTGTTCTGGCGCACTGTTCGCCTTTGCCGCCTCCTTCGATGAGGTGGTGGTCACGCTGTTCCTCTCCAGCCCCGGCCAGCGCACCTTACCGATCCAGATGTTTGCCGGTATTCGTGAAAACCTCGACCCGACCATTGCCGCCGGCGGCGTCAATTATGATTGCGGCCTCGCTAATGTTATTAATTGTGATGGAAGTGCTGCGTCGTCGCGGAGAGCGCCTGCGTAACTCAGCGCCAGTGCACTAAAAATATTTAAGAGGACGGTAAAGTGTCCTCTTCTTTTTACTATTCTTGATGCATCAAACATCATTTAGCAGAGAGAGAACATGAGTGACAAGAAAACGCTGTTGCTGATCGGTGCCAGTCGGGGATTGTTAATGCCACGGTTAAGCATTTTTATGCCGCCGGATGGCGTATTTTCACCGCCTCGCGCCAAAGTTGGGTAGACGAGTGCCCGTGGGCAGAAGGGTTTCTTAATCATATTCATCTGGATTTGGAAGATATCGACAGCGTGCAGCGGGCCTTGCCAATGATTAAGCAGCGGCTCGGCGGTCGCCTCGACGCGTTAGTCGATAACGCGGGCGTATCGCCAAAAACCGCTGACGGCGGCGGTCGGCGTGCTCGATACCGATTATGCAACCTGGATAAAAGTGTTTAACGTCAACCTTTTTTCCAGCGCGCTGCTTGCCACCGGCCTGTTTGACGAGCTGAAGGCCGCGCAGGGCAGCATTATTAATGTCACCTCGATTGCCGGAAGCAAGGTGCACCCGTTTGCCGGCGTGGCCTATGCCACCTCGAAGGCGGCGCTGTCGACCTTAACCCGCGAAATGGCCCATGAGTTTGGGCCCCACGGTATCCGCGTTAACGCCATCGCTCCCGGCGAAATTGACACCGCGATCCTCTCTCCCGGCACGCAGCAAATTGTTGAGCGCAGCGTGCCGCTGCAGCGCCTGGGCAAGGCGGAAGAGGTGGCGTCATTAATCTATTTTCTCTGCACCTCGGGCGCGGCGTACGTTAACGGCGCGGAGATCCACGTCAACGGTGGCCAGCATGTCTGAGGCCGGTCCCTCCTCCTGTTGAACGCCGCCTGCGGCCATATATGCCACCATTTCCCGGCTGGCATCTAAGTAAACTTGCTGAATGGCCGTTTGGCCCGTTCAGCGTCGCGCGCTCTCAGCGCCAGTAACATTTCCTGATGATGTTCAATCGCCATGTGTTGGGTAAAGCCAATATACAACATGATGCATCAAAGGGGATGAAGATTAGTAGCGCCGCCGTCACGCACCAAATCTGTGCGCCAGACCACAAAATAGAAAAGTCACCACCGCCGGTATTAACGGCTTAATTTAGCTCACCTAAAACCCACGCCCTTTATTAGTGCGAAGGCTGATTATTACTGGGTATTTTGCACCAAAATAAATGCTAATTTTGTTTTTATTTATTCACGGCCATAAGAAAATCGAATAGATATCATTTTTAAGCGCAATTATGTTATCCGCGTCACAAAACTCCGCCCGCAATAATAATATATACCATTGAATATAATGGTGTTTTTAATTAATCCTCTCATTTATTTAGAGCCTCATAATAATTAATTAACGCCTAATCTGACCGATCGGTCATGAAAAAAAACATTGAACATTTAATTTTTAAAATGATAAAACATTCTCATTCGATAATTCTTTTTCATTTTAACCCCTACCTGAGGTCTGAAAAAAATGGCATTAGAAACCGCTGAAGTTCGTATCGCAGAACGCTGGAAACGCCCGTCCAAAGATTGGCTCGACGCCTTTGCTCCATTCCCGGTTGCCAACATTGGTGATGCGATGGAGCGATTGAGCATGTGCGATGCCGGGATTATTCCCTTGACCGCTAGCAGCGAGTTTGTCGGCTTTGCCTTCCCGGTTCAGGTTACCGCGGGCGATAACGCAGCAGTGATTATGGCCCTGGACTACATCGAAGAGGGCGATGTGATGATGATTAACGGCATGGGGCACGTTGACCGTGCGCTGGTCGGTGAGCAGCTAACGCAGCGTTTTCAGCACGCCGGGGCGCGCGGGCAGGTTATCGACGGTGCGGTGCGTGACAAGAAAATTATCGAGTCTACCGCCTTCCCAACTTTCTCACGTGGCACGAGTCCTGCAGGGCCTTACAAGAACGGTCCGGGCGTGATTGGCGAACCGGTCGCCATCGGCGGCGTAGTTTGCTGCGCCGGTGACATCGTGGTGGCCGATCAGGACGGCATCATCGTTATTCCTTTTTGGAGAGCAGCAGACGTACTGGAAAAAGTCAAAGAAGTGGCACGACGTGAAGCCGAGATGACCGCAGAAGTCACCGGCCAATACCGCTAAATCACAGCGCACATGACCGGCCCGCTCTGAAAAAGGGCCGGATTTCAACACTACTTTAGCAGGGCAGAACAATGAATAAATCTCAGGTTGCATCGATGGACTACGCTTTGCCGGCAAAAGACTCAACACAGAATAACGTGGTCAAACGTGCCTCATTGGCCGGCGGCGTGGGATCCTTTGTTGAATGGTACGACTACGGCATTTACGGCCTGCTGGTCAGCACGCTGGTGCTGGTATTTTCCGCCAATAACATGAACACCACCGATGCGGGCCTGATGCTTACGTATCTCGGTTTTACCGTTAGCTTCGTTGTTCGTCCCTTTGGTGGCGTAATTTGTGGGTACCTGGGCGATAAAATGGGCCGCCAGAAATTACTCGCCATCCTGTTGCTGATTATTTCCCTGGCCACTGCCGGTATCGGCCTGCTGCCAAGCTACGACAGCATCGGCTGGGCCGCGCCTGCCTTACTGATTTCACTGCGCATTGTGCAAGGCTTTTCCGCCGGTGGCGAAGTGTCGGGCGCCGGTTCGTTTGTGGCTGAATATGCCGAAGACCATCGACGTGCGGTGGTGATGTCGCCGCTGGTGATGGGATCGTTTATCGCACTGCTGTTCGGCAGCCTATTGATCAGCGGCCTGATCAATATCTACGGCGCTGAGGCGATGAGAGCCTGGGTCTGGCGTGTGCCGTTCCTGCTGGCCATCCCGATGGCGCTTATCGGGGTCTATATTCGTACCCGCATTCAAGACACCCCACATTTCCAGATGGTTAAACAGAATAAAACCGTGGTACGCAATCCTATCCGCGAAGTGTTGACCTCGAAACGCCATCTTAAAGCTATCGCACTGGCGATTACGCTACCGGCGGTCAACGGCCCGGGTTACTACGTGCTGTTCGTTTATATGCCAACCTATTTGAACAAGGTGATGCACTTCGCACAGGTCCAGAGCCTGATGGTGACCGCCTGCGGCCTGCTGACCATTATCGGCGCTATCCCAATGATGGCCTGGCTTTCCGACCGTCTGGGTCGTAAACCACTGCTGATTGCCTCGGCGATTGCGATGGCGGTGCTGGCCTACCCGTGCTTCTGGCTACTGACGCTGGGCATGATGCCGCTGGCCTGCATGGCCGCTATCCTGCTGGCCTTTGCCTTCGCCGGTCACGCCGCGGTTATCCAGTCAACGCTGGCGGAAATGTTCCCGACCAACGTGCGCTACTCCGCCTACAGCATCGGTTTTAACCTTTCTACGGTGATCTTTGGCGGCTCAGCGCCGCTGCTGATGACCTGGCTTATCGGCCTGACCGGCATCGCCAGCATCCCAAGCTACATGGTGATCCTGACCGCGATGCTGACCCTGATCAGCACCTTATTTCTTAAAGAAACTGCCGGTAAGCCGCTGCGTGCGGAATAACCGAAACCTGAATGCGTTAATCGAGCAACTGTAAATCTGTCGAGGGAATTATGAAAAACGCGTCAACATGGCGAATGGGATTTGATATTGGTGGCACCTTTACCGACCTGGTGCTGCTCAACGATGAAACAGGCGTTGCGCTTCGTCATAAAACGTTGACCACGCCGCACGATCCTTCTGAGGGCGCTTATACCGGCCTGACTCAGCTGGTGGAGATGGCAGGACTGGCATCGAGTGATATTCACACTATTACTCACGGCACAACGCTGGCGATTAACGCCCTGCTTGAAAGACGCGGCGCGAAGACTGCCCTGGTGGTGACCAAGGGCTTCCGCGACGTGCTGGTGCTGGGACGTGAGTATCGTTACGACATCTATGACCTCAACGGCGCGCCTGCGGCCCCGCTGATCCCACGTTCACAGGCTTATGAAATCAGCGAGCGGGTGACCAGCAAGGGTGACGTTGTCACGCCACTTGATGAGTCCGACGTGGTGGCCTTAGCCGCTAAGCTGCGTGCCGAAGGCTACGAGGCGGTGGCGGTGCTGTGCATGCATGCTTACGCCTGGCCGGAGCACGAAAACCGTATTGAGGCGATCCTGAGCCGTGAACTGCCGGGCGTCTCCATCTCGGTGTCGCACAAGGTTTCCCGCGAAATTCGCGAATACGATCGCGGCGTACTGACCGCCATGAACGCCTTTGTGCAACCGAAAGCCCGTCACTATATGGCGCGCCTGGAGCAGAAATTGCGCGAAGGCGGCTTTACCTGTGATTGGCTGGTCATGGGCTCCAACGGCGGCCTGATGGCTCCGCAGGTGGCGGCCGATTATCCTACCCGCATTATCGAATCCGGCCCGGCGGGCGGCATTGTGGCCACCGCGGCCTTTGCGCGTAAAAACGGTCATTCACAGGTGTTAGCCTTTGATATGGGCGGCACCACCGCCAAAGCCTGCGTGGTGCGCGACGGTGAACCGTCGATTACCACCGATTATGAAGTGGGTCGTGCCGATCGCCTGTTAAAAGGCAGCGGCCTGCCGGTGAAACTGCCGGTGGTTGATATGATTGAAATCGGTGCCGGCGGCGGCAGTATCGCTCGCGTCGATTCCCTCGGCCTGCTGGAAATTGGTCCAGAGAGCGCCAGCGCCTATCCGGGTCCGGCCTGCTACGGTCGCGGCGGTGAATTGCCTACGGTAACCGATGCCAACCTGGTGCTGGGTTTGCTCGATCCCGACGCCTTCCTCGGCGGTCGTATGTCCCTCGACGTAGCGGCGGCGCGCAGGGCGGTTGCCCGCATCGCCGAACCGCTGGGCCTGAGCATTGAAGATGCGGCCTGGGGCATCCACGAAGTGGCCAACAGTAAAATGGCCGAGGCGCTGCGTACCCACTCCGTTGAGAAGAACGTCAGCCCACATCAGATGACCATGCTGGCGTTCGGCGGTGCCGGTCCAAGCCACGCCTGGTCGCTGGCGAAGATCCTCTCGGTGAAGAAGGTCTATTTCCCGAACGGTGCCGGGGTGTATTCCGCCTTTGGCCTGCTGACCGCGCCACCGAGCGCCGATTTTGTGCGTAGCGATCGCTGTCGCCTACTGCCGGGCATCGATATGGCCAGCGTGCACAGAAACTTCGCCGAAGGTTTCGATGAAGCCTTTACTACCCTGGCGGCGGCCAATGTCGACTCGGCTACCGCCAGCACGCAGAAACTGGCCGACGTACGCTATGTCGGACAGGGTTCAGAACTGACCGTGACCTTGCCGAGCGGCTTTATCGAAGACGGCGACGTGACCAGCCTGATTGCCGCCTTCGAAGAGGCGCACTTTGCCCGCTTTGGCCGTATCTTGAAAGGCCAGGGCGTTGAGGTGGTTAACTGGCGCGGACGCGTACAAACCACGCCTCCGCTGATGAACACCAGCGACAAACAGGCTCTGCCGGACGAGGGCGCGGTGGAAAAAACGCTGGCGGTGTATCTCGGTCGCGACAGCGGTTTTAGCGACTGCCGCGTGGTGCCGCGCAGCCTGATGGTCACCGGTGAATGGATTGCCGGACCGGCCTTATTGCAGGAAAAAGAGTGTGCGATTTATGTCGGACCGGGTGCGTCCGCCATGCTTGATGAACAAGGCAACATCCTGATGGAGCTGAAATAATGACGACCTCAACCCCTGATAACCTGCGCTTTCTTAACGACCCGATCAGCCTGCGGATCACCTGGGACCGGTTGGTCAGCATCTCTGAAGAAGCCGCCGCGACGCTGGTCAACATGGCATTTTCCAGCATTATTCGCGAGGTAGGTGACTATTCCTGCCTGCTGATGGATGCCAAAGGTAACTCTCTGGCGCAGCCAAAAACCAGCGTACCGGTGTTTATCGGCACCTTACCGGCCACCGTGCGCCACCTGCTGGCGAAATACCCGGCCGAAACGCTGAAGCCGGGCGATAGCCTGATCACCAACGACCCGTGGCTCGGTACCGGTCACCTCAACGACGTGACCATCGTGACACCGGTGTTTCGTGACGGCAAGCTGGTGGCCTTTACCGGCTCGGCGGCGCACATGTCCGATATCGGCGGCTCGCTGAATATGGGCTCGTCCCGCGATATGTTTGAAGAAGGTTTCCTGATCCCGCCAAGCAAGCTGATGCTGGAAGGTGAAGTGAATCAGCAACTGCTGGATCTGCTGCTGGCCAACGTGCGCTCGCCGGACCAGGTAGAAGGTGACCTGCACGCCATGCTGGCCGCTAACCAGATCGGTGCCAACGGCCTGCTGGGCCTGATGGACGACCTGAACATTGCGTCGGTAGAGCCGCTGGCAGAGAAGATCCACTCGCTGACTGAAAACGCCATGCGCAAGGCTATTGAAGCCGTGCCGGACGGCCGCTATGAGGCGTCGGTAGATATCGGCGACTACGAGGGTGATATTCACCTCAACGTGGCGGTGATCGTCGAAGGCAGCAACATCGTCATCGACTACGCCGGCTCCTCTGCCGAATCGCTGTTTGGCAGTAACTGTCCGATGTCGTTTACCTACGCCTATAGCGTGTATCCGCTCAAGTGCCTGCTGGAACCGCACCTGCCGAATAACGAAGGCTGTTTTAAGTCCATCACCGTGACCGCGCCCGTCGGCTCGATCGCCAACGCCCGCCCGCCTTGTGCGGTTGAAATGCGCAACCGCGTAGGCCACATGGCGCACGCGGCAATCTTTACCGCGCTGTCCGCCATCATGCCCGAGCGCGTGATGGGCCACTCAGGCAGTGCGCCGGTGACCTGTGACGTGTTCGCCGGGCAGTTTGACGACGGCCGTCGCTTTGTTGAAAGCCTGTGCGTCAACGGCGGAACCGGTGCGCGCCCAAGCGCCGACGGTATCGTGACCGGCTTCCCGGGCAACATGTCATCAACGCCGGTAGAGCTTATCGAATCCGCTACGCCGCTGCTGTTTACCGAAAAATCTATTGTGCCAGACTCCGGCGGCGCGGGTCGCTATCGCGGCGGTGTGGCACAGCGCATGGTTATCCGTAACACCAGCAAGTTCCCGCTGTCTCACAGCATGTTCTATTCCCGTCAGAAACATCCGGCGCAGGGCGTGCTGGGCGGCGAGGCCGGTGCCCCTAACTATATCGCGATCAACGGCAAGCAGCTGGAGAAACCGGTGGGGCGTCATGACGTGTTCCCGGGCGATGAGGTGACCATTCAGATGCCGGGCGGCGGCGGTAAAAGCCCGGTGGCAGAGCGCAGCAAAGAAGCCATTCTGTTTGATTTGCAGGAAGGCTACATCACCGAAGAGGGCGCAGTGCGCGACTACGGTGTTTCACTCGAAGAATTAAGAGGTTAGGCATGGATACTTTACAAGGAAAAGTGGTCATCGTGACCGGTGCCGGCAGCGGTATTGGCAAGTGTTCGGCAGAGCTTCTGGCGGCACGCGGCGCGAAAGTGGTGCTGGTCGGCCGCCGTAAAGCGGTACTCGACGACGTCGCCGCAGGCATTCGCCAGCAGGGCGGTCAGGCGTGGGGCTGCGCGACGCACATCGAAAACAAAGAAGAAGTTCAGGCACTGATTAGCTGGGTAAACGCCGAGCTGGGCCCGGTCGATATTCTGGTCAACAACGCCGGTAGCGCCAGCAAAACGCTGAACGCGCGCTGGATTGAAGAAGACGAATGGCAGCAGGTGCAGGACGTCAATCTGAAAGCGGTCTTCCTGCTGACGCAGGCGGTGCTGCCGGACATGCTGGCCAACAAGAACGGCACCATTATTACCGTTTCTTCACTGGCGGCACTGCGTCCCAATCTGCTGGGCGGTGCCGCTTACGGCGCCGCCAAGGCCGGGGTGCGCAACTTTATGACTTATCTGCATAATACCTTCCGCAATGACGGGATCCGTTCGACCTGCATTCTGCCGGGCGAGGTCAATACGCCGATCATGGACAACCGCGCCAATCCGCCAAGCCAGGCTATTCGCGACAACATGGTGCAGCCGGAAGACGTTGCCGAGGCGGTGCTGCTGTGCGCCGGTTTGCCTGCCCGCACGGTGATTGAAGAGCTGATCGTCGCGCCAACCGTGATGCGTGATATTTCCGGCGACCTGGAAGTCAGCCGCTGGAAGGGCGCGCCGGACAGCCTGCTGGCCGAAAGAGAACGTTCTTAATCCTGGCCTAAAAAGCGCTGAATCTTTGTTGATGATTGATCTAATTAAGGTGACTTATGTCTTCTTTACCTAAAAAGTTTATCGCGGCCGAAGCCGTACTGCGTGTCGAACGCACCTCTCTGCGCGTGCAGCAACCGGCCTCCAGCGGCGATATGGTCTCGCTGGCGATGGGCGAGCCGAATTTTGATACTCCGCCGCGCATCGTGCAGGCGGCGGCCGACGCGCTGAGAGACGGTTTCACCCACTATGCGCCCCTGCTGGGTGACAAACTGCTGTGTGAAGCGTTGGCTGAAGAGCTGGCAGAACAAAGCGGTTTCCCGGTCAAGCAGGGTGAAGTGCTGGTGACCCACGGCGGCACTGCGGGCCTGGCGGCGGCGATTTTATCTATCGTTAACCCGGGCGATCGGGTGGTCATTCCCGATCCGACCTATTCGCTGTATGCCGATCTGGTTAATATGGCGGGCGGAGTTTGCGTACCGATGCCTTGTAAGGCAGATTTGCACTGGGATCTCGACCGCCTGGCCAGCAGCCTGGAAGACGCCAAATTGTTTGTGTTCTGTAACCCGGGCAATCCAACCGGGATCGTTCACACCCGTGAAGAAATCGAAACGCTGGCCCGGCTGGTCAATCAACACGACGTACTGGTGATTGCCGATGAGGCCTACAGCGACCTGGTATTTAACGGTAAGCCGTTTACCAGCGTATTGCAGGTCCCGGCCTTCCGCGGACGTACGCTGTTTTGCCAAACTTTTTCAAAGAGTTATGCTATGACCGGCTGGCGCGTAGGTTACCTTGCGGGACCGGCCGACATGATTGCCGCCGCCGCACGGGTGCACAACTCGGTTAACGGCTCGGTGAACACCGCGGTACAGCGCGCGGCGGTTGTCGCATTGAAGGAGTGTAAAGATGACATCAAACGTATGTATGATGTCTACAAGGAACGTCGCATTCTGATGATGGAAGGCCTGCAGGCCATTCCGGGTCTCAAGCTCAACGAACCCGAAGGGGCATTCTACTGCTTCCCGTCCTACTCACTGCCGATCCCATCGATTGATATGGTGGCGCTGCTGCGTGAGCAGGGCATTGCGGTGCGACCTGGCAGCGAGTTTGGCGCAGCGGGAGAAGGGCATTTGCGCCTGTCTTACGCGGCCAGCAATGAGGCGATTTTAGAAGGCGTCAAGCGACTGAAACGCGGTCTGGCCTCGCTGGGTTAAGCCTTGCAGGGTCAATAACTCATCGGGTCCGTAAGCAGAAAGGCAGCGTGTATTATTGGGCATTCCAGTGGTGCACGGTTGCCTAAAGTACTAACAGAATAAATCATAGGCAGAGAAACAATGGCAAAAGCGATGCGAAGTGATACCGAAAGGAACCGCAAAAACCTGATACAGGCGGCTGCGCGGCTGTTTGAGGTCGCCGAAGACCCGATCAGTATGACGGAAATCGCCAATGAAGCCGGTGTGTCTGTCGCGACGGCCTATCGCCAGTTTGCCTCGGTCGAAGAGGTGCTCAATACCTATCGTCAGGAAGTCGGTCAGCTGCTGTTGGAATACAGTGAGAAACAGACCGGCAGCGGGCTGGAGAATCTGGAAAAGGTCAGCCGCTATTGGATAAAACTGGTGCGCCAGCGCGGCGCGGCGATGGTGCCGATGCGTAACCGTCGCGGCTACCTAGAACGCCTGTGGGAAGGCGCCGAGTACCTGCTGGTGCAGGCCAACGCGGTGCGTCCGCCCCTGCGCGCGGCAATGGAAGAAATGGACCTTCCCGATATTGGCGATAAGGCGGTGTTCCTGTGGAATATTCTGTTTGACCCGCGAGAAATTTTTGACCTGATCGATACCGTCGGCCTGAGCGAAAAACAGGTGGGTGGGCAGCTGATGTCGGTACTGATCGGCGGCCTGCAGGGCTTTGCGCACGCCAACGCCTTTTCTGTCGAAGACTTTCGGGTGAAGTAAGCTTTTCCGACCCCGGCTTGGGGCCAGCAATGTGCGCCCAACGTTGCGAAGCGGATCGGCCATCATCTGTCTCTTATATACACTGTTGTCTATCACCCCCGGGTGAGGAATTCTTGCGCCCAAAATTCAGAGGTTTAACCATGACTGCGCTTTCTTATGTTTCGGACCAGCCTGACTCGGCCTGGGCGACCTATCTCGCTCAGGTTGAGCGTGTATTGCCTTACCTGGGGGAGTTAACCCGCTGGGCCGACACGCTGCGACATCCTAAACGCGCCCTGATTGTCGACATTCCACTCGAGATGGACGATGGTTCGATTCGCCATTTCGAAGGTTATCGCGTGCAGCACAACCTTTCTCGCGGGCCGGGCAAGGGCGGCGTGCGTTTCCATCCCGACGTGACGCTGGAAGAAGTGATGGCGCTGTCGGCCTGGATGACCGTTAAATGCGCCGCGCTGAATCTGCCATTCGGTGGCGCGAAGGGCGGCGTGCGCGTCGATCCGCGCGAACTGTCGGTTAAAGAGCTTGAGCGACTGACCCGCCGCTACACCAGTGAAATTGGCAATATTATTGGCCCGCAGCAGGATATTCCGGCTCCCGACGTCGGCACCAATGCGCAGGTGATGGCGTGGATGATGGACACCTACTCGATGAACGTCGGCGCGACCAGCACCGGCGTCGTGACCGGCAAACCGGTGCATCTTGGCGGGTCGCTCGGCAGGGTCAAGGCCACCGGACGCGGAGTCTTTGTCACCGGGGTGGCGGCCGCGCAGCGTATCGGATTGCCGATAGCACAAAGCCGCGTGGCGGTGCAGGGCCTGGGCAACGTCGGCAGCGTGTCGGCCGAGCTGTTCTATCAGGCGGGCGCGAAAGTGGTTGCGGTGCAGGATCACAGCGGCAGCCTGTATCGCGAGGAGGGCATCGATATCCCGGCGCTGTTGGCCTGGCAGGTGGCGCACGGCAGCATCGCCGGTTTCGGCCAGGCGACGGCCATTCGCGATGATGAGTTCTGGCTACAGGCCTTTGATATCCTGATCCCGGCGGCGCTGGAAGGGCAAATCACCGAGCAGCGAGCCAAGGCTCTGCACTGTAAGCTGATCCTGGAAGGCGCCAACGGCCCGACGCTGCCCGCGGCCGACGATATTCTGCGCCAGCGCCGGATAACCGTGGTGCCAGACGTTATCTGCAACGCCGGTGGCGTGACGGTCAGCTATTTCGAATGGGTACAGGACTTTTCGAGCTTTTACTGGCGCGAAGAGGAAATCAACCAGCGGCTGGACAGCATTATGCAGGATGCGCTAGGCGCGGTGTGGAGCAAAGCCGAAGCGCTGCAGGTGACGCTGCGAACTGCCGCTTACGCCGTGGCCTGCGAGCGTATTTTACTGGCGCGCAAAGACCGCGGGCTTTATCCATAACTGTCTCACCTTGCTTATAACAAACTGATCCAAACTGGTATCAGCAGCGGCCTGTATGGACAGCGGCCAGCGCTGATACCCAAAATTAGCCGAATTCTACTAATAATTATCTGAGTTCCTCCCCAGCAGATAACGTCCTACTTTAACCCGCCCCCGAAGCGGGTTTTTTTTAGCCTTTTTTTGTGCTAAGCAGTGCTTATTTACGCATTTAACTTTGTTTTTAGCGTTGCGCATAATGTTCTGAAAACCACATTAACGCTCAGGGACAACCGTTTATGACGCAGCTCGCTATCAAACACATCGCCTTTCTGACGCCGGGAAACTATCCCGATGACGCGCCGTGGCAGGGTCTGGAAGACAGCCTGAAGCTTTTCGAGACCGGTGAGCGTCTGGGCTATGACGGCGCGTGGGTGCGCCAGCGGCATCTGGAGCACGGCGTATCATCGGCCAGCACCTTTTTAGCCGCGGCCAGCCAGCGTACCCGCACCATCGAACTCGGTACGGCGGTGATCCAGCTCGGCTATGAAAGCCCGTTTCGACTGGCCGAGGATCTTTCAACCGTCGACGTGCTGTCTCGCGGTCGCCTAAACGTCGGGTTAAGCGCCGGGCAACCGGCCCACGCCGAGCTGCTGGGGCCGGAGGTGTTTAACCCCAACTGGCGCAGTGAGGACTTTTCCTACCATCGGGTTCAGCGACTGCTGGATAACCTCAGCGGGCGCTATTTAGGCGACCGTGACAGCGTGATCGAGTCTCCCGGCAACCGCCAGCGTCCGCGTTTGCAACCTTATGCCCCCGGGCTGACCGATCGGCTATGGTACGGCGGCGGTTCGCTGCGATCGGCAGGCTGGGCCGGAGCCCACAACCTTAATTTACTGATTGGCAACCTGACCTCCGGTGAGGGCACCGACGACTACTTTACCGCCCAGCTTCGCCAACTTGAGGCGTTCCGCCTGGCATTACCGGCCGCTGCGCCACGCACGCCGCGCATTGCCCGCGGACGGGTGGTGGTGCCATTCGACAGCGCCGATGCCGCAACTCGCCGTCGCTACAGCGATTTTGCCGCCTCGCGCCATGCCCGTACGCTGTCGCCGCAGGGCGATCGCCGCACGCTATTTTCCCCCGATCTGGTCGGCAGCGCCGAACAAATCCTCGAACAGCTGCATCAGGATCCGCTGCTGCACGAGGTCGAAGAGCTGCGTATCGAGCTGCCTTACGAGTTCAGCGGCGAGGAGTATGAGCAAATCCTCACCGACTTTATTGAACGCGTCGCCCCGGAGATTGGCTGGAAGAAAAGGGCGGCCAATTAAACCCACACCTCCACCACGTGGCGCTCGCCGTCGTCTTTAATAGGGATCAGCATATCGGCAAGCTGAACGCCGTCCAGCAGGGTACAAACCCCCTGCTCGGCGCGACGCACGATAATCTGATACTGGCTGCTGCCCTGTTGATAGGTCAGGCTTACCTGCGGCCAGTGTTCGGGCAGGCGGGTGCTAATGGAGATAAACTCACCGTGGCGCCGAATACCGAGCAGCGATTCGATAATTAATCGGTAGGCCCATCCGGCCGAACCGGTGTACCAGCTCCAACCACCGCGACCTACGTGTGGCGCCACGCTGTAGATATCGGCGGTCATTACGTAAGGTTCAACTTTATAGCATTCCACCGCCTCGGCGTTCAGGGCGTGATTAATGGGGTTGATCGCCGCCAACAGCCGCCAGGCTCGTTCAATATCGCCCATTTCGGCAAAGGCCATGACCGCCCAAATCGCGCCGTGAGTATATTGCCCACCGTTCTCGCGCACACCGGGCAGATAACCGCGAATGTAGCCGGGGTTAGGACCGTTGTCGTTAAACGGTGGTGTAAGCAGTTTGATCAGCCCGGCGCTTTCATCCACCAGGTGAGCGTCCAACGAGGCCATCGCCTGACGGGTGCGCTGCGGATCGTCAGCGCCCGCCAGCACCGCCCAACTCTGCGCGATGGCATCAATCTGGCATTCGGCATTGCGATGCGATCCCAGCGTTTCCCCGCTGTCGAAATAGCCGCGCAGATACCATTCGCCGTCCCAGGCGTGATGGTGCAGATTTTGTTTTAGGGTGGTCGCCTGCTGGTGGCACAGCGTGGCAATCTCCGGCCGCTGCAGGCTCTCGGCCAGCGTGGCAAAGCGTTGCAGCACGTTGAGCAGGAAGAAACCGAGCCACACGCTTTCGCCCGCGCCTTTGATACCGACGTTGTTCATGCCGTCATTCCAGTCACCGCTGCCCATCAGCGGTAGGCCGTGTTTGCCATAACTTAACCCACGTTTGATCGCCCGCACGCAGTGTTCGAACAGCGATTCGCTAAGCGAGCTGGGCAGCGGTTGCCCATAGAAAGACTCCTCCTCGGGGGCCAGCAAGCGGGTTTCTATATAGGTCACCTCCTGCTGCGCAACGGCGGCATCGCCGGTAACATCGACGTAATGGCACAGCGCCAACGGCAGCCACAGGAAATCGTCCGAGCAGCGGGTGCGCACGCCGCGACCGGTTGGCGGGTGCCACCAGTGTTGCACATCGCCTTCAACGAATTGGTGCGCGGCGCAAAGCAAAATCTGCTCGCGCATCCTCTCCGGTGCGGCATGGGCCAGCGCCAGGGTATCCTGTAGCTGGTCACGAAAACCAAACGCCCCGCCGGACTGGTAATAGCCGCTGCGCGCCATGATACGGCTGGCGAGGGTCTGATAAATCAGCCAACCGTTCGCCAGCAGATTTACCGCGGGTTCAGGGGTGGTGATTTGAATCTTGTCCAAACGCTGATGCCAGTAGCGATGAACGTTATCCAGCTCGGCGCGCGCGGTGGCTTCATTCATAAACTGCGCCATCAGCTGTTCGGCCTGCTGCGCGTTTTCCCCCACCCCCAGCACGAAGATAAAGGTGCGCTGATCGCCGTCAATCAGCTTGGTGGCGGACTGCACCGCGCCGCAGGGGTCAAGCGCCGGTCCGGTCTTGTTCGACAGGCGCTCCTGACGCAGCGCGGCCGGCGCGGCGGGAGAACCGTTGCGTCCGAGAAATTCCTTGCGATCGCCACTGACAGAGCAGTGAACGCCGGTAACACCGAAGAAGGCGGTGCTTTCGCCGCCGTTATTGCCGTAATAATTGGTCGCCAGCACGCCGCAGCCTGCGTTGACCACGGCGGACGAGGTGGTGATATGTAGCGCGGATTTTGCCCGCAGATCGCTGAGCGCCCACTCGACATAGCCGGTGGTAGAGATTTTGCGCGTGCGACCCGAGCGGTTGCTTAAGGTCAGAATTAACAGTTTGACCGGCGCGTGTTCGGCAACCAGCACGGTGAGTTCGCTATCGATGCCCTGATAGCGGTGCTCAAACACGCTATAGCCAAAGCCGTGGCGACAAAGATAGTCCTCGTCATTGCGCAGTGGCAGCGGCATCGGCGACCAGACATCGCCATTTTCCTCATCGCGCAGATAAAATGCCTCACCGCTGCTGTCGCTGACCGGATCATTGTCCCAGGGCGTCAGCCGGAACTCATGGGCATTTTCATACCAGGTATAGGCCTGACCGCTTTCCGAAATCACGCTGCCAAAATTGTCATTAGCCAGCACGTTGGCCCACGGCGCGGGGGTGTTTTTATTCTGGCCTAGCAGGATTTGATATTCCCGCCCGTCGGGTGAGAAACCGCCAAGGCCGTTAAAACAGCTTAGCGGGTCGGTATTAAAAATCCGCTCAGGCGCCTGGGTTGGCGGCAGATTAGTAAGGGTCACCAGCCGTGGCTGAGTACTTTGCGTCGGCTGCATCTTTTTATTCAACTGATCGACAAGCTCGCCGTTGCGGTCGTCGATAGTCACCGCCGCCACGCTCATCAGCAGCGTGAGATCTTCGGCGGTAATATGCTCGCTGGTGCGCACAAAGATGCCGCCGTTCTTGTCCATCAGGCTAGACTCAGCCCCGGCGGCCACGCGGTTCAGGATCTCGTTGTGCAGCTCCTGCTGGTAGCCCTCGTGGGAATCATTGAGGATCAACAGATCGACCGGTAACCCCTTCATTCGCCAGTAGCTGTGCGCCTGAATAAGCGTGGTAACCAGCGCAATGCTGTCGCTGCGGGTGATCGTCAACAGCACGATAGGCAGATCGCCGGAGATAGAGTGGCTCCAGAGCGCGGACTGGCCTCGTCGATTGCGGGAAAGAATTTGCGGACAAGGTCGCATCTCTGCGCTAGGAAAAATAATAGCCCCGGCAAGCTGGTTATAGATATTAGCCTGCTCCTCGTTGGCGTTGATCTGCCTTAACGCCACCTGACTGTGTGAGCGAGCGATAGTAAATACCCGGTCCGCGATGTTGTGATCGCGATATTTTTCCATCAGCAGCAGCGTGTCTTGCCGCGTCGCGGTAATGCCGTAGACCAGATCGACCACCAGCGCGGTGCCGGGTTTAAGCTCGATTTGATGACGGATCGCCATGATCGGATCCAGCACCGGTCCGGCGTGATTATCTAGCGCTCCGGTAATTTTCAGCGCCTGAGCACTGGCCAGGGTTTGCCCACGTCCGAGAAACGACGCGCGATCGGTAGCAAATGAGGTTTCACGATCGGTTTCGCCGTGAATTGCCGCCATGTGAAACAGCCACGGGCCGTCTTCGTGCTCCTCACGCGGTCGACGATGGCACAGAATGCCTTCGTTCTCGCGCACCAGCTCGGTTTGCACAAACAGGTTGCTGAAGGCGCGATGCGCCATATCGTTAGCCAGCGGGGCAAGCACCACCTCTGCGTAGGTGGTAATGTTAACCACCCGCGGGCTACGGCCTCGGTGAGTGAGAGTCAATCGGCGAATTTCGACGTCATCTTCCGGCGATACGACGATTTTAGTCTGCATGGTCAGCGAATCTTCAACGCGTATAAACTCGGCCGCGGCGTCGGTAAAGAGGGTTTGATAATGTCCGTGGCCGTAGCCCAACGGTTGCAGGGTGTTGCTCAATACCTCGCCGCTCTTGGCGTCGGTAATAAAGCAGTAGCTGCCATAATTATCGCGCGTGCCGTCCGCGCGCCAGCGAGTTAGCGCCAGATTGCGCCAGGTGCTGTAGCCGCCGCCGGTCTGGGTCAGCATCAGGTGATATTGGGTATTGGAAAGCAGCTGCACCTCGGGCGTTGCGCCGTCGGCGCGGGTGAACTGCCTTAGCTCGACGTTAACCGGTTGCAGGGCATCAACGGTGTCGAATTGGCGGCGCGGACTGTACAGGGTCGGCGCATCGGGCACGCGCTCCTGCAACAGCGGCAGGGCCGACTGCAACCACGGATTGGCCACGAAACGTTCGACCATCGGCGCATCGAGCAGCACGTGTGACAGCGCCAGCAGGCTCATTCCCTGATGGTGGGCCATGTAGGTTCGCACCAGTGAGTAAATTTCACCGTGATTCAGTCTGGAACGTGAATAGTCGAGCGCCTCGTAAAAGCCGTATTTGCCTCGTGCGCCCAGGCTATCGAGGCGTTCAAGATTGGCCAACGCCTGCTGAGGATCGACCACCAGCGCCATCACCGTCGCGTAGGGCGCAATCACCATATCTTCGCCCAGACCGCGTTTTAGCCCGAGCCCCGGCACGCCGAATGCACGATATTGGTAGTTCTGGCTCTGATCAAAAGTGGCATACGCCGATTCTGATATCCCCCACGGCACGCCGTTCTCACGGCCCCAGCTAATTTGCCGGTCAACCGCGGCGCGGCTCATCTGCACCAGCAGGGTATCGGGATAGGTCGGCATTACCAGCTGCGGCATCAGGTATTCAAACATCGAGCCGCTCCACGACATCAAAGACGGCTGGTGATCGACTTTGGTAAACAGCCGCCCCAGCGCGAACCAGCTTTTCAGCGGCAGCTGGTTGGTGGCAATGGCGAAATAGCTGGTGAGGCGAATTTCTGACGGCAGCAGGTCATAGTTGCCGACATCCAGCTTGTTGTTCTCGCAGTTGTAGCCCACCGAAAGCAGCTGGGTGGTTTTTCTGAACAAAAAGCCAAAGTCCATCCGCGCATGCTCTTTAATTCGCTGCTCCAGCTCGGTGATCACATTCAGCCGTTGGCGCGCGGCGGCGGCAGTTTGGGCTATTTGTGCATGATCCTGCTGGGAATATTGGCCTTCGAGACGCGACAAGGCCAGCAGTGAAGGCAGCATGTTGTCGACAGGTTCATGGTTGAGCCAGCTAAACAGCAGCGACCATTCCTGGGCAAAATCTTGCAGCTGCGTATCAAGCTCACGCAGCCAGCGGCTGGTGGAGCCATGTTGTTGAATTATCTCGCCATTAATCGCCTGTAGCCTGGCCAGTGGAGCGACGACCTGCTGCAGCGGTGCCTGGTTTGCTCGCAGCCACTGCTGTCTCAGTTTGGCTATGCCCTCAATCATCGCTGGCGTTGCTTCGGCCTCCGCTAACTGCAACGTGTCGTCTAGACCCGTTAAAATCTTTTTAATATCAATGGCTGGCTGATTACGGAGCAGGGCAATCCCGGTGCCTAACACCAGCAAATGCCCGGCCAGATTGCCGCTGTCAACGCTAGAAACGTAGCGCGGGTTGAGCGGCATTAGCGTGCGCGTGTCGTACCAGTTATAAAGGTGACCGCGATAGTGCTCGAGCTTGTCCAGCGTATCCAGCACCTGAGTGGTTCGTTGCAACAGGCCGCCCTGGCTCAGGTAACCGAAGTCCATTGCCGTCATATTTGCTAACAGCGACAGCCCGATATTGGTCGGTGAGGTGCGGTGGGCAATTTTCGGTTCGGGCGTTTCCTGATAATTATCCGGCGGTAGCCAGTTTTCCTGCTGGTTGACGAAGGTTGAGAAATAAGACCAGGTTTCACGGCTGGTGCGACGTAAAAAGGCGCGCTGGTCAAGATTAACGTCGGCCACAGGCCTGGCGGGCGTTCTGCTGATCCAGCCCATCATTAGCGGGGTAACCAGCCACAGCAGGCCCAGAGGCACGGCAATCGGCAAATAGTGCGGATTTAGCTGACGCGTCAGGGCAACGATCAATACCCCGGCTAGCGGATTGGCCCACATGACGCGGTACAAGTTCAGCATCGACAGCGAAAAATACGGCTTGCCAGTCTCACCGCTGCTGGTCCATTCATGCAAATGTTTATGGCTAACGTTGAGCCGCCAAAGTGTCACAATAATCGCTTTCAGGGTATAGGCGCTGTGGTGCGGCAGGGTAGCCAGATAGAGGCCAATGCGTGACAGGCGGTCGAGCAGACCACAGGCCACGCATTTTATATGCGGGAATACCTGGGTCTGCGACTCTTTATTTAACAGATTTAGCACCAGCGCCGCGGCGGTGGGCAACAGCAGTAGAACGGCGATAAAAACAAGCCAATACAGTGGATTAGGCACTAGCAGCAGCGCACTCACCAGGGCTATCATTAGCGCAGGCGCCGCCAGGCTGCGACGAAGATTATCCAGCAGCTTCCAGCGTGAAAGTAAGCTCAGTGGATTGCGGCAGCGGGTGTTATCGGCCTGACGCACGCGCAGGCGCAGCCAGTTCAGCAACTGCCAGTCACCGCGTATCCAGCGCGTTCTGCGCGCGACATCCACCAGATAATTTGCCGGATATTGCTCATACAGCACCACGTCGCTCAGGCCACCGGAGCGCGCATAGCAGCCTTCCAGTAGATCGTGGCTTAGCACCAGATTTTCCGGACAGGTGTTGTGGTTAGCCAGGGTAAAGGTATCCACATCGTAGATACCTTTGCCGACAAACGATCCCTCGCCGAAGATGTCCTGATAAATATCTGATGACATAGAAGAGTAAGGATCGGTACCCGGCTGGCTGCTGCTAAGCGCGGCATAGCGACTCTGGCCGTTACGTGGCATCTCCTCCGCCAGTCTGGGCTGTAAAATACCGTAGCCCTTAGTCACTCTTTTTAGTGTCGGATCGTAAAAAGGGCGATTAAGCGGGTGAGCCAGGGTCGCGATCAGTTGGTGAGCATGGTCTCGCGGTAAAACCGTGTCGCTGTCGAGGGTAATCACGTATTTAACGCCGAAAAGCTGCTGCTGAGATGCGCCGACGCAGGTGCTAAAGATGTTCTCGGCCCCGCGCAGCCAGTGATTAAGCGCGCTTAGCTTGCCGCGTTTGCGTTCATAGCCCATCCACACGCCCTCGGCGGGATTAAGCAGGCTTTCTCGGTGCAGCAGGGTGAAGCGCGGCGGCTGAGCGTCATTAGGCGACGCATAGCGGCGATTTAACTGAATTATCTTGCTGCTGGCATAGTCGAGCAGCAGTTCACCGTTGTGCGGATGCGGGGTGTCGCTGTCAAGAAAATCGGCCACCAGCGAAAAGTACAAATATTGATGGGTGTTGCCCAGATAGCACACTTCCAGGCTGTTAATCAGTTTATCAATGCCGCTATGGCTGGTGAGCAGGCAGGGAATGGCGACTAAGGTGCTGGCATCTTCGGGAATATGCTGCGAAAAATCCATTCTTGGCAATGAGCGCGGCGTGCGGCTGCGGCTAGCCGTTTCACTAAGAAGGTCAATGACAAACTGGCTGCACATGATAATTATCGGCAGTAATAACAGCCACCGCGTCCAACCCATGCCACTCTCATGTGTCTCAAACATCAGGTTAGCCGCCAGCGCGGTGGTTAACAGGCTCAAACTTCCCAGCCAGGAAAGCAGCGGCGTTTTATTCATCTGATGGCGGAAATAATTCACCAGCGAGTAGCGAATAGTTAATACTTTTTCCAATTCGCTGCGCCCGGTATCGACCAGATAATAACCGACGTGCCGCTGTTGGCTGTCAAGCGGAGCGGCGGCGCACATGGCAATCACCCGGCTGGCTATTTCGCCTTCGG
>CAVUKG010000005.1:0-107348 GCA_963742005.1 uncultured Gammaproteobacteria bacterium
TGAATCTCCGCTGCCAGCGATTTTACGGTTACATCTGTCATGCTGTTCCTTCCTGCTACAGTTTATTACGCATTGTCGCCAAACCAACAGATATTGCGCGCGGCCATGATTAACTCACCAGCCTGTTCGTCATTAAGACCTTCAATATCTGTCAGATCGTCAACACCCTGCTCGGCAAGATCTTCCAGCGTGCAAACACCGATTGCTGCCAGTTTAAACGCCATGCTGCGTTCCAGTCCTGCAAGATTCAGCAGGTCTTCAGCAGGCTTGTTGTCACCGAGACTTTCTTCCTGTGCAAGAGCCAGGGTGGTCAGCGCTTCTTTTGCACGTTCGCGCAGCGCTTCTACCGTGTCTTCATCCAGGCCATCGATTTCTAACAGCTCTTTCACCGGCACATAGGCCAGTTCTTCGAGGGTAGAGAAACCTTCTTCAACCAGGACAGTCGCGAAGTCTTCGTCGATTGCCAAATACTTGGTAAAGGTTTCGATTGCAGCATGCGCCTCGGCCTGATGTTTGGCCTGCAGGTCGTCTGCCGTCATCACGTTAAGTTCCCACTTGTCATCGCCACGATGCTGCTTCAAAAGCTGGGAGGCTAAACGCACGTTTTGGCCATTACGGCCAATCGCCTGTGCCAGATTGCTGGCTTCAACGGCGATATCCATGGTGCACTTGTCTTCATCAACAACGATTGACGCGACATCAGCCGGCGCCATAGCGTTGATCACGAATTGCGCCGGATTGTCATCCCACAGGATGATATCGATACGTTCACCGCCCAGTTCACTGGAAACGGCCTGAACGCGCGCACCGCGCATACCGACACAAGCACCAACAGGGTCGATACGCTTATCGTTGGTTTTAACTGCAATCTTGGCGCGTGAACCCGGATCGCGGGCAGCGGCTTTGATTTCAATTAATTCTTCGCCAATTTCTGGTACTTCGATGCGGAACAATTCAACCAGCATCTCGTTACGTGAACGGCTTACAAACAGTTGCGCACCGCGAGCTTCAGGGCGGACAGCGTAAAGCACGCCGCGAATACGGTCACCTGAACGGAAATTCTCACGAGGCAGCATGTCTTCGCGCAGGATAACGGCTTCTGCATTGCTACCCAGATCCAGGGCAATGCTGTCACGGTTAACTTTTTTGACTACGCCGGTAACAATCTCACCTTCCTGCTCACGGAATGCGTCAACCACCATCGCACGCTCAGCTTCGCGCACTTTCTGTACAATAACCTGTTTAGCGGTCTGCGTGGTGATGCGGTCGAAGGTGACAGATTCGATTTGATCTTCGATATAACCACCCAGTTCAATGGATGGATCTTCGTATTGAGCAGCTTCGATGGTGATCTCGCGCGTTGGCTGAGTCACTTCACTGACGGCTACCCAGCGGCGGAAGGTATCAAAGTCACCGGTTTTACGGTCGATGGTGACGCGAACTTCGATTTCCTGCTCGTATTTCTTTTTGGTCGCTGTCGACAATGCAGTTTCCAGCGCTTCAAAAATTTTCTCGCGCGGGAGGGACTTTTCATTCGAAACTGCTTCAACAACAGCCAGAATTTCTTTATTCATCCTAGTTGCCTCATCCTAACTTTAAAAGTGGGGTACCAGGTTCGCCTTCTGGATGTTGCTCAGTGCGAACACTTCGTCTTTCCCATCCACCGTAACCGTGATCATTTCGCCTTCGACAGCCTTGATAATTCCCTGCCATTTGCGGCGGTTCTGCATTGCCATACGCAACACTACGCTGACTTCATCACCCAGGAAACGTTGATAATGATCTGCGGTGAACATAGGGCGATCGAGGCCCGGGGAGGAAACTTCCAGGTTATAGGCGACGGTAATCGGGTCTTCTACTTCGAGTACAGCGCTAACCTGGTGGCTGACATCAGCACAATCATCAACGTTGATCCCGTCTTCACTATCAATATAGATGCGTAGTGTCGATTGGCGAGCTCGAACGAACTCAATACCTACCAGCTCGAAACCTAATGCTTCGACCGGCGCTGAAATCATCTCTGTTAATTTTTGTTCTAATGTGGACAAGTCCACCCCCAAGACATAAAAAAAGGGCCTAATAGCCCAGTGATTCTGTTGCCAAATAACAAAAAACCCCGATAAATCGGGGCTTTATGCAACTGGACCCTATTTGCCGCATGGCGGCTTCGGTGCACTTTCAAAAGGATTTTTTTCAAATGGATACTCGTAAGCACCAGGGAGATACTAGCAGTATATTTGAAAACAAATACTTGAGGAAAGTGGTTGCGGGGGCCGGATTTGAACCGACGACCTTCGGGTTATGAGCCCGACGAGCTACCAGGCTGCTCCACCCCGCGTCCGAAAACAACGTAACGCGTACATATTGTCGCGACTTGATGCCGCAAAATACTACGCTGATAACCGCAAGAATGCAAGTCATCAAAAGATTGGTACCGAGGACGGGACTTGAACCCGTAAGCCCATTCGGGCACTACCACCTCAAGGTAGCGTGTCTACCAATTCCACCACCTCGGCACTCTTTTTTTCACAGTCGCACTTACTGTCCAAGTAATTGCCACTGTTTAAAACGCTTTGCTTCTGTCTATCTATCTAATCAACTTCAACTACTGGTCAGCAACTTACTTAGGAATATCGCTGCTTGGGCCTGTTGGAGCGGCCGGTGCAGTGGTCTGCTCAGATTTAACTGGCTGACTCAGGTTTTCCCACTCGCTGCCTTTTTGGCTTTTATTGGTGCTCATGTTCCCCAGGATCAAACTAATGACGAAGAACAGCGCCGCCAGAATAGCCGTCATGCGGGTCATAAAGTTACCGGAACCGCTCGAACCGAACAACGTGCCTGATGCACCTGCTCCGAAAGAGGCTCCCATATCTGCACCTTTACCTTGTTGCAGCATAACCAGACCGACAAGGCCGATTGCTACGATAAGGAAAATCACCAGAAGAGCATCGTACATAGTTGTACCTGTATCCTTGCGGGTTCACCGCGTGCTAATTGCTTCTCACCAGCTTCTTACTATGATTAGCCGCAGGTCTTCAAGGACCTACTGAAGCGGGTTTGAATACTAACCAAACCGGTATGCGCACGCAAGGGCAATTTTCACCTTGGCGTCTGATTGCGGAAAAAAGCGACAAAAGCAGCCATTTAACCTCTTTTCAGCGCATAAAATAGGCATCCCGGCGTGGATTGAGTGGCTAAAAAACGTTGCGACACCCTACTGCGGTGCCGCGCTTATTGATTTAAATCGTTTTAAACGGCTTTAACCGCTTCGGCAATGCGATGAGCCAGGCTTTCGACCAGTTCAGCGTCTTCACCCTCGACCATCACCCGGATAAGCGGCTCGGTACCCGATTTACGCAACAGCACGCGGCCTTTGCCTGCCAACTGATTTTCAACCTCACTGGTGATGCGTTTCACTTCAGCATCCTGCAGCGGATCGTTTTCGCCAGAGAAGCGCACGTTAACCAATATTTGTGGCAGAAGTTTCATGCCGCTGCACAGGTCGTGCAGGCTCATATGGTTGCGCACCATTGCAGTGAGTACTTGCAAACTTGCCACAATACCGTCGCCGCTGGTCGTTTTATCGAGCAGGATAACGTGGCCGGAGTTCTCGGCTCCAATACGCCAGCCTTTTTCTTTCAGCTTCTCGAGCACGTAGCGGTCACCCACCTTAGCACGCGCAAACGGGATCCCCAGTTGCTTGAGTGCCAGCTCCAGCCCCATGTTGCTCATCAGCGTTCCCACCACGCCGCCGCGCAGCTGGCCCTGACGCAGGCCTTCACGAGCGATGATGTAGAGGATCTGATCGCCATCCACCTTGTTACCCAGCTGATCGACCATAATGATGCGATCGCCGTCGCCGTCAAACGCCAGGCCCAGATCGGCCTTTTCTTCGAGCACGCGCTGTTGCAGCAGAGTGACGTCGGTAGCACCGCAGCCTTGGTTAATATTCATGCCGTTTGGCTCACAGCCGATGGCAATCACTTTGGCACCCAGTTCACGCATCACGCTTGGCGCAATGTGATAGGTAGCACCGTTGGCGCAGTCGACTACGATTTTCAAGCCGCTCAGACTAAGCTCGGCCGGAAAAGTGCCTTTGCAGAATTCGATATAACGCCCCGCGGCGTCAACAATACGGCTGGCTTTACCCAATTCGGCAGATTCGACGCAGGTCAGCGGCTTCTCCATCTCGGCCTCGATCGCTTCTTCTACATGATCCGGCAGCTTGGTGCCGTCAGTGGAGAAGAACTTAATGCCGTTGTCGTAAAACGGGTTATGCGATGCCGAAATAACGATACCAGCCTCGGCACGAAAGGTCCGCGTCAGGTAGGCGATCGCCGGGGTGGGCATTGGACCGGTGAAGGAGGCCGAGAGACCTGCCGCTGCCAGCCCGGCTTCCAGCGCCGACTCCAGCATATAGCCGGAAATACGCGTATCTTTACCAATAATCACCGTGCCTGAGCTGTGACGAGAGAGCACTTTACCCGCCGCCCAACCGAGCTTTAGTACAAAATCAGGCGTAATCGGGGTATCGCCAACCTTGCCACGAATGCCGTCCGTACCAAAGTATTTACGGTTGCTCATAATTTTTCTTCATCCCTTCTTAGCTGAAAGTGTGGCTTCGACGATACGCATAGCCTGCACCGTTTCCCTGACGTCATGCACTCGCACAATCTGCGCGCCCTGCATGGCGGCAATAACCGCACAGGCGACGCTGCCGGCAACCCGTTGAACAGGCGAAACGTGCAACAGTTGGCCAATCATCGATTTTCTCGACATGCCGACGAGTAGCGGTAAACCAAAATGATGGAACTCGGCCAGTCTGGCCAGTAACTCATAGTTATGATGCAAATTCTTACCGAAACCGAACCCCGGGTCGAGCAACAATTTATCTTTCGCGATACCGGCATCCAGGCACTGGGCAATATGTTGCACGAAATACTGATCGACTTCAGCGACTAAATCACCGTATTGCGGCGATTGCTGCATGGTCTTGGGGTCACCCTGCATATGCATCAGGCAAACCGGCAGGCCGCTCGCCGCGGCTGCCTGCATGGCACCCGGCTCTTGCAGGGAGCGAATATCATTAATCAGGTGTGCGCCTGCCTGAGCGGAGCCGGCGATCACCGAGGCCTTGGAGGTGTCCACCGACAGCCACACGTCAAAGCGTTTAGCCAGCGCCTCAACCACCGGGATCACCCGCGACAGCTCTTCGTCATCGCTGACCTCCGCTGCTCCGGGACGCGTCGACTCACCGCCGATATCCAATATAGTGGCGCCTGCATCCACCATGGCATGAGCGTGCTTGATGGCCAGGTCGAGGCTGTTGTGTCGTCCACCATCGGAGAAAGAGTCGGGGGTAACGTTAAGGATCCCCATGACCTGAGGAAAGGTGAGATCCAGAGTACTGCCGTTTGCGGTGAGCTGCATGGTGGTTTTCCTATAAATTTATTCTATTGCGACACGCTTTTTTTGGTGCCAGGCTGCCAGCAGAACAGCATAAAAAAAACCCCGGTCGAGGCCGGGGTTTTATTTTAGTCAGTACAGACTGTCGAAGCAAAGGCTGATATCGGCCGCTTACTTACCGCTGAACTGCTCGCACATCGTATTGCCTGGGTTAGGCGTACGTGGCTCGTCAACAGGCGTTGGCGCTTTTGGCGACCCGTTGCTGTCGTCAGAACCGGTGCTGGTTGCCGCATCCCAACCTGCTGGCGGACGGATAACCTCTTTACGCGTCATCAGATCGTCGATCTGTGGCGCATCAATGGTTTCGTACGTCATCAGCGCCTTGGTCATGTTATGCAGGATGTCCATGTTCTCATCCAGAATTTCACGAGCACGCTTGTAGTTGGTTTCGATTAACGACTTCACTTCCTGGTCGATAATACGCGCGGTTTCGTCAGACATGTGCTTGGCTTTCGCCACTGAACGACCCAGGAACACTTCGCCCTCTTCTTCTGCGTACAGAAGCGGACCCAGTTTCTCGGAGAAACCCCACTGAGTCACCATGTTACGGGCGATCGAGGTAGCCACTTTAATGTCGTTAGACGCACCGGTAGAGACTTTGCCTGCGCCGTAGATAATCTCTTCCGCCAGACGACCGCCGTAAAGGGTGGAGATCTGACTTTCAAGTTTTTCACGGCTTGCGCTAATAGCATCGCCTTCCGGCAGGAAGAACGTTACGCCCAGTGCACGACCACGAGGGATGATGGTGACTTTATGGACCGGGTCGTGACCCTTGTCTTTCAGCAACCAGCCAATAATGGCGTGACCCGCTTCGTGATACGCAGTCGATTCTTTCTGCGCTTCGGTCATGACCATGGAGCGACGTTCCGCACCCATCATGATTTTGTCTTTGGCTTTTTCGAACTCAACCATCGACACCACGCGCTTGTTGCCACGCGCCGAGAACAGCGCCGCTTCGTTGACCAGGTTAGCCAGGTCAGCACCGGAGAAGCCCGGCGTACCGCGTGCGATTACCGCTGCGTCAATGTCTGGAGACAGTGGAACGCGACGCATGTGGACTTTCAGGATCTGTTCACGACCGCGAACGTCCGGCAAGCCAACCACAACCTGACGGTCGAAACGACCTGGACGCAGCAGCGCTGGGTCAAGCACGTCTGGACGGTTAGTCGCGGCGATAACGATAATGCCTTCGTTACCTTCGAAGCCGTCCATCTCAACCAGCATCTGGTTCAGCGTTTGCTCACGCTCGTCGTGACCACCGCCTAAACCGGCACCACGCTGACGACCGACGGCATCGATCTCATCGATAAAGATGATGCACGGAGCCGCTTTCTTGGCCTGTTCGAACATGTCACGCACGCGAGATGCACCAACACCAACGAACATTTCAACGAAATCGGAACCTGAAATGGTAAAGAATGGCACCTTGGCTTCGCCGGCAATGGCTTTCGCCAGCAACGTTTTACCGGTACCCGGCGGGCCCACCATCAGCACGCCTTTAGGAATTTTACCGCCCAGTTTCTGGAAACGGCTTGGCTCGCGCAGGTAATCTACCAGTTCGCTCACCTCTTCCTTGGCTTCGTCACAGCCTGCAACGTCGGCAAAAGTGGTCTTGATTTGATCTTCAGTCAGCATGCGGGCTTTGCTCTTGCCAAAGGACATCGCGCCTTTGCCACCGCCGCCCTGCATTTGCCGCATAAAGAAGATCCAGACCCCAATCAGCAACAGCATCGGGAACCAGGAAATAAAGATAGATGCCAGCAGGCTCGGCTCTTCAGGCGGCTCACCAACAACTTTCACATTCTTCGTCAACAGGGTATCCAGCAATTTAGGATCGTTGACAGGGATATAGGTCGTGTATTTGTTACTGTCTTTCTTGGTAACGTCGATCTCACGTCCATTAATGTGTGCTTCACGAATCTGGTCTTGGGTCAATTCGGACATGAAGGTAGTGTAATCTACCCTACGGCCATTAGACTCGCTGGGCCCAAAGCTCTGAAATACAGACATCAATACAACCGCGATGACTAACCAGAGAATCAGGTTCTTCGCCATGTCACTCAAGGGATTAACCTCATATTACAACTGTGTTAACAAACAGCGTTAGGGTACTACGACTTCCGCCCTGTCGCTACGATGTACACTTCTCGGGAACGAGCTCGGGAAGCGTCTGGCTTACGAATCTTAACCTTCGTAAACAGGGAGCGAATTTCCCGAAGGTATTCATCAAAACCATCTCCCTGGAACACCTTCACCAGGAAACTTCCGCCTGGTGCCAGTACATCACGACACATATCCAGCGCTAATTCAACTAGATACATCGATTTTGGTATATCGACTGCCGGAGTACCACTCATATTCGGTGCCATGTCGGACATAACCACCTGAACTTTACTTTCTCCTACTCTCTCGAGCAGGGCTTTCAGAACTAACTCATCACGAAAATCGCCCTGGAGGAAATCGACACCTACGATAGGATCCATAGGCAGGAGGTCCAAAGCGATGATACGCCCTTTGTTACCGATCTGCGTCACGACGTACTGTGACCATCCACCAGGTGCAGCACCCAGGTCAACCACGGTCATACCCGGTTTAAACAGCTTGTCGCCCTGCTGTATTTCATCAAGTTTAAACCAGGCACGAGAACGTAGCCCTTTTTTCTGTGCTGCAATCACATATTTATCGCTAAAGTGTTCCTGCAACCAGCGACTGGAACTTGCAGAACGCTTTTTATTAGACATTATTTAGTAACCATATAGTTATCAAACTACCCTGAGTAGAGCCTTTACAACAAGCTCTTAGCGTCGTTTTGTCTATGGCTAAGTCGTCCTGGCACGCCACTCGGATGCATACCGAGTTGGTGATATAGATGAGATGGCGGTAGAATGCCCCGTTTTCAATCCCAACTTAAGTAAAAAAAGACGATGAATCTTAACAATAAACAAAAACAGTACCTGAAAGGCCTGGCACATCCGTTAAAACCCGTAGTTATGCTGGGTAATAATGGCCTTACCGAAGGCGTGCTGGCCGAAATCGAACAGGCGCTGCAACATCATGAGCTTATCAAGGTGAAAATTGCAGCAGAAGAGCGTGAAACCAAGACACTGATTGCTGACGCTATTGTGCGTGAAACTAAGGCAATCAACGTGCAAATCATCGGCAATATGCTGGTACTGTATCGCCCTTCTACTGAAGACCGCAAAATTATCTTACCGCGTTAAGTTTTAAGAGTTTAACGAAAAGCGCTTTGGATTTAATGAAAAGTTGCTATCTATACGTGGTTTTACAAAAGGCCCTCGCGGGCCTTTTTTATTTTAACGCCGAAAAGGCCGTTAAAAAGAGCAGCCGTCATCACAAAAACTGCTACTGAACCAAGTTATTAGAGATACTCTACTTTCAAAATTTCGTACTCGACTTCGCCGCCGGGGGTTTTGATCACCACCACGTCGTCTTGTTCTTTACCAATCAAACCGCGGGCAATCGGCGAGTTCACAGAGATAAGATTCTGTTTAAAGTCTGCCTCGTCATCGCCTACGATGCGATAATTTTGCTCTTCGTCGGTGTCCAGGTTCATTAATTTAACCGTTGCACCGAAGATGACGCGTCCGGTAACCGGCATTTTTTTGATATCGATAACCTGGGCATTGGACAGCTTGGCTTCGATTTCCTGAATACGTCCTTCACAGAAGCCCTGTTGCTCGCGCGCAGCGTGATATTCGGCGTTCTCTTTCAAATCGCCATGCTCGCGTGCGGTCGCAATATCGGCAATGATTTTCGGGCGACGAACGCCTTTCAGGTGATCGAGTTCTTCACGTAGTTTTTCAGCACCACGCAATGTCATTGGGATCTGGTTCATATTTTGTTGCCTCTAACTTTGTCCTTTCGGTAAAACACCGTCCTGAAACAATCAGGTAGAATTCAAGCCTTTAAGGCTAACTCGCTCTGGCGATAAACAAAAAAAACCTCACCCGGAGTCACTGCCAGGCCAAGTTTGGTTTTTCTCTTTGATGGCTATTTTACCGTAGAGTTCCTTTGGGATCATTGTTTACTTTCACCCACGTTGCACCCCCGTTCGTTGCATCGTAGTATGGCACCACGTCATCCTGCAGTTATCCAGAGCCTATACTCAAAATAATGCGTTTTTTACGAATTGTCAGTGGATTAGCCTGCGCGATTGCTCTTAATGCAAACGCCGTACAGGTAGAAAACTATACACAGTACCTTCCGGAAGGCACCAACCTCTCGGTATTGGTACAAAAGATCGGTTCAACGACGCCGGTGGTCGATTACCACGGCGATCAAATGGGTTTACCCGCCAGCACCATGAAGATATTTACCGCCCTGGCCGCCCTGCTGCAGTTAGGCCCGGAGTTTCGTTTCAATACCACGTTTGAAACCAACGGTAGCGTCAGCGACGGTGTACTGCACGGCAATCTGGTGGCGCGCTTTGATGGCGATCCGACCTTTACCCGTCAGAATATTCGCAATATGGTTGCGGTACTGAAAAAGCAGGGCGTGAAAGAGATAAGCGGCGACGTGGTCATCGACACCTCGGTGTTTGCCAGCCATGACAAAGCGCCGGGCTGGCCGTGGAACGATATCACCCAATGTTTCGATGCCCCACCGGCGGCGGCGATTGTCGACAAGAACTGTTTCTCCGTTTCTTTATACAGCGCGGCGAAGCCGGACGAAAACGCGTTTATTCGCGTCGCGTCCTATTATCCGGTGCAGATGTTCAGCGAAGTCCGCACACTCGCCAAGGGTTCACCCGATGCCCAATACTGCGAGCTGGACGTGGTGCCGGGAGAGTTTAACCGCTTTACGCTGACCGGTTGCCTGACCCAGCGCAGCGAGCCCCTGCCTTTAGCTTTCGCTATTCAGGACGGTGCCGCCTACGCCGGTGAAATTCTTAAAAGTGAGCTGACGCAGGCCGATATCCAGATTGACGGTCGCTTAAAACGCCAGACTCGCGTGACGCCAGCGGGTACCGTGTTGGCGCAGACTCAGTCGGCTCCGTTGCATGAATTGCTGCACACCATGCTGAAAAAATCCGACAACATGATTGCCGATACCGTGTTCCGCACCATCGGCCATCAGCTTTACGGCGTTCCAGGGACCTGGCGTGCGGGTTCGGATGCAGTACGACAGATCCTGCGCCAAAAAGCCGGTATCGATCTGGGCAATAATATTCAGGTAGACGGTTCTGGCCTGTCGCGCCACGACCTGGTGTCGCCAAAAACCATGATGATGGCGTTGCAGTACATTGCCGAGCATGACAAGGAGCTAGACTTCATCTCAATGCTGCCGCTGGCTGGCCACGATGGCACCCTGCAGTATCGCGGTGGTCTGCACGAGGCGGGCGTAGACGGCAAGGTATCGGCTAAGACCGGTTCACTGGCGGGTGTTTACAATCTGGCAGGCTTTATCACTACCGCGAGCGGGCAACGTCTGGCCTTCGTGCAGTACCTGTCGGGCTATGCCGTGCCGCCTGAAGACCAACGCACGCGTCGCGCACCGTTAGTTCGCTTCGAAAGTCGCCTCTATCGCGATATCTACCAGAACAACTAACCGTGCCGGGTGTCACAGGATAGGATCGACCAACATACTGTGATACTAAACGTGGATGACAAGGCCGCTATGAAATTACTGATCGTCGAAGATGATGAACTACTGCGCCAGGGATTAACGCTGGCGCTCAACGGCGAAAACTATGCCAGCGACAGCGCCTCGACCGCGGCCGAGGCTACTGCCCTGTTGCTGAGCAGCCAATATAGCCTGATTATTCTCGATCTCGGCCTGCCAGACACCGACGGCACCACGCTGTTACGCCAGTGGAGGCGGCAGAATATTTCGCTGCCGGTGCTGATCCTCACCGCCAGAGACGCGCTGGAGGATCGGGTCGATGGGTTAGACGCCGGTGCCGATGATTATCTGATTAAGCCTTTTGCCCTGGTTGAACTGCTGGCCCGGGTGCGGGCGCTGATCCGTCGCTATCAGGGGCACAGCGATAACCTGCTGACCGTGGGCAATCTGACACTCAATCTTTCTTCGCAGCAGGTTTATCTGCAGGAGCAGCTGATTGAGATCACTCCAAAGGAGTTTGCGATCCTTTCACGGCTGATCATGCGCGCCGGTCAAACGGTGAACCGCGAACTGCTGCAGCAGGATCTTTACTCGTGGCAGGACGATCTCGGTTCCAACACGCTGGAGGTCCACGTTCATAACCTGCGTCGCAAGCTGGGCAGGGATTTAATCCACACCGTGCGCGGGAACGGTTACCGTCTGGATCTGCCGAAATGACCAGCATGCGCCGTCGCCTGTTGGTGATGCTGGGGCTCATTTTATTCGTCACCCAGTTAACCAGCGTTTTTTGGCTGTGGCACGAAAGTCGGGAGCAGATCAACCTGCTGGTCAACGACACGCTGTCGGCCAAGGTGCGTAACGCTCACGTCGAGAAAGAAATTGCCGAAGCCATTGCCTCGCTGATTGCGCCCTCGTTAACCATGCTGGCGGTAACGCTGCTGCTGTGCTTCTGGGCGATCAGCTGGATCATCAGGCCGTTGAAACAGCTGCAAAATCGGCTGGAAACGCGCTCTGCCGATAATCTTTCTCCCCTGCCGCTAAACAGCGAAATTCAGGAAGTCGTCGCCGTAACGAAATCGCTCAACCAGCTGCTGGCCCGACTCTCACAGACTATTGCACAGGAAAGGCTCTTTACCGCCGATGCTGCACACGAGCTGCGCACGCCGTTAGCCGGCTTACGCCTGCACCTTGAGCTGATGGAAAAGAAAGGCGTCGACGGCAGTAGCATGCTGATAGGCCGGCTCGATCAACTGATGCACACCGTTGAGCAGCTGCTGATGCTTTCGCGCGCCGGGCAAAACTTCGCCCAGGGGCAGTATCAAAAGGTGGATCTGCTTAACGAGGTCATTGCTCCGTTGCGCGCCGAGCTGGGCGAACTGCTGGCCAGTCATCAACAGCGTTTAGTGGTGCAACCTGCCAACTTTATGCAGGTCGAGGGCGATCCGGTGCTGCTGCGGCTGATGCTGAGAAACCTGGTGGAAAACGCCCATCGCTACAGCCCGCATCACGCCGAGGTCACGATTTCGCTCTCAGAACGCGACCAGGGCGTTTTAGTCACGGTTGACGACCTTGGGCCGGGCATTGATGAACAAAAGGCTGGCGAGCTGACTCAGGCCTTTAAACGCGCAGATCAGCGCTTTGGCGGCAGTGGGTTAGGTTTGAATATTGTCTTGCGGATTATTAATTTGCACGGCGGCTATCTGCGACTGGCTAATCGGGCCGACGGCATTGGGCTTAGCGCACAGTGTTGGATACCCGAGCAGGCGTTTACCCAAAATCGCATGGGCCATCAACGGCTTGAATAACCGGCATAAAAAAGGTCGCCCGTAGGCGACCTTTTCTCGGCTTAGACGCGGTAAATCCCAAAAGGATAGACAGCGTCAAAGGCTGCGAGCGGAATTAGCGCTCGTAAATGATTTCAACGCCTTCGTCGTCTTCATCATCCCAGTCGTCCCAGTCTTCGTCGTCATCTTCTTCGACTTCGGCCAGTTGCTCACGGTGGTAATCGTCCCACATGAACTCGACTTTCTCTGGTACCGCTTCTTCAACCGACATGTGTTTAGGGTTTTCATTGATGAATTTCATCACTTCCCAGCACAGGGCGGTCACGCCTTCGCGGTTGGCAGCAGAAATCAGGAAGTAATCGCCTTCCCAGCCCATGCCTTCAGCAATTTCTTTGGCGCGGCGCTCGGCCTCTTCCTGACCAATAACGTCAATCTTGTTGAAGACTAACCAGCGTGGCTTGGTTGCCAGCTTCTCGTTGTACTGCTGCAGCTCGTTAATGATGATCTTGGCATTTTCGACCGGGTTGGATTCATCAATAGGGGCAATATCAACCAGGTGCAGGAGCACGCGGCAGCGCTCAAGGTGCTTAAGGAAACGAATACCCAGGCCGGCACCGTCGGACGCGCCTTCGATCAGACCCGGAATGTCAGCAACCACGAAGCTCTGCTCGCTATCCATACGCACTACGCCCAGGCTTGGGACCAGGGTGGTAAACGGATAATCGGCAACTTTTGGCTTCGCCGCAGACACCGCGCGAATGAAGGTAGATTTACCGGCATTCGGCAGACCTAACATACCGACGTCGGCCAGCAGCATCAGTTCCAGAGAAAGATCGCGCAGCTCACCTTTGGTGCCCATGGTTTTCTGGCGCGGTGAACGGTTAACCGACGATTTGAAACGGGTGTTACCCAAACCGTGCCAACCGCCCTTCGCGACCAGCTGCACCTGGCCATGGCGGGTCATGTCGCCCAGCACTTCGCCAGTTCCCTGATCCAGCACGCGAGTACCGACAGGGATTTTAATGGTGATATCTTTACCGCGCTTGCCGGTACAGTCACGGCTCTGGCCGTTCTCGCCGCGCTCAGCGCGGAAAGATTTTACAAAACGGTAGTCGATCAGGGTGTTAAGGTTTTCGTCAGCCACTAAATAAACGTCGCCGCCGTCGCCGCCGTCACCGCCGTCTGGACCACCGTGTGGAATATATTTTTCGCGGCGGAAGCTGACGCAACCATTGCCGCCATCGCCTGCTACGACCAGGATCGTCGCTTCATCTACAAACTTCATTTGAACTGTCTCCGTAAATCATTCACCCAGATGCTCGACATAGCCATCGGGTCTTGTTCTGTTCCTGGTCATAGCACAGGACAGAAGACAGGCTACTTGCCAGCGTAAAAAAATGTCTCAGGCTTCGCCAAAGGAAGCAGTGCGATAGCACATAAAGTGTACAGCAAAATGAGAATCTGCGTTGAAGTCAGTTTTCCTGACGTCCATTTTCTTGCCGGGTTTGGCCAACAGAATGTAAAAAGCCCCGCAACTAATTGCGGGGCTTACATCAATCTATCTAGACGAGAACGGTAAATTAAGCAGCTTCGATGCTGATGAATTTACGGTTGTCCTTGCCTTTAACTTCGAACTTGACTTTACCGTCAGTCAAAGCAAACAGAGTGTGGTCACGACCGCAACCCACGTTGATACCAGCGTGGAATTTGGTGCCGCGCTGGCGAACGATGATGCTGCCTGCCAGAACTGATTCGCCGCCAAAGCGTTTTACGCCCAGACGTTTAGCTTCTGAATCGCGACCGTTGCGGGTGGAGCCGCCAGCCTTCTTGTGTGCCATAGTTCCGCTCTCCTAATCTTAAGCGCTAATGCCGGTGATTTTAACATCAGTGAACCACTGACGGTGGCCCTGCTGCTTACGGTAGTGCTTACGACGACGAAACTTAACGATCTTAATTTTATCGCCACGACCGTGAGCAACAACTTCTGCCTTGATCACACCGCCAGCAATTAAAGGCAAGCCGATGTTGATTTCTTCACCGTTAGCGATCATCAGAACTTGGTCAAACTCAATTGTTTCACCAGTTGCGATGTCCAGCTTTTCCAAGCGAACAGTTTGACCTTCGCTTACTCGGTGTTGTTTACCACCACTTTGGAAAACCGCGTACATATAAAACTCCGCTTTCCGCGCACTCAACTTTGTATAGTTCAGAGGGCGCTATAAATATTCACAATAGGGCGCGAATTCTACGCAAAAAATCAGCATATGACAAGAGCACAATGAGTAGAAAAGAAGAAAAAAAGCGCAGTTCATCACAACGCGTTTATCTCACTCATTTTTCAAGTACAATCAGCGCTACAGATTGCATCATGTGCCAATGTGAGCCCGTTCTCATTGCGGTGAAGAGAAATACAGCCGAAAAATCACAATGAACCTAGAACAGATTACCGACCTCACCGAACAGGATATGGCTGCAGTTAATGCGGCAATTCTCGAACAGTTGAACTCTGATGTCTCGCTCATCAATCAGCTGGGATATTACATCATTAGCGGTGGTGGAAAACGAATCCGCCCAATGATTGCCGTCCTCGCTGCCCGTGCTCTCGAGTACCAAGGCAGTAAGCATGTGACCGTCGCTGCGCTGATTGAGTTTATCCATACGGCAACCTTGTTGCATGACGATGTGGTTGATGAATCGAACATGCGTCGAGGCAAAGCCACTGCCAACGCCGCGTTCGGCAATGCGGCCAGCGTATTGGTTGGCGACTTCATCTACACCCGCGCGTTTCAGATGATGACTGACCTCGAATCACTGCCGGTTCTGGCACTGATGTCAAAAGCCGTTAACGTCATTGCCGAAGGCGAAGTGCTGCAATTGATGAACTGCAACGATCCGGATATTACCGAAGAGAGTTACATGCAGGTCATTTACAGCAAGACCGCGCGCCTGTTTGAAGCAGCCGCGCAGTCTTCTGCCATGCTGGCAGGCGGTACTGACGCTCAGATTACTGCGCTGCAGGAATACGGCCGCTACATCGGCACTGCGTTCCAGCTGATCGATGACTTGCTCGACTACGATGCTGATGGCGAAACCTTAGGCAAGAATACCGGCGATGATCTTAATGAAGGCAAGCCGACTCTGCCGCTGCTTCACGCGATGAAACACGGTGACGCAGAACAGTCCTCGATGATCCGTCAGGCCATTGAACAGGGCAACGGCAGGCACCTGCTTGAGCCGGTGCTTAAAGCCATGCAGCAGTGGGGATCGCTGGATTACACTCGTCAACGAGCCGAAGAAGAAGCCGACAAGGCTATCGCCGCATTACAGGCATTACCAGAATCACCGTACCGATTAGCGCTTGAGGGACTCGCTCACTTAGCCGTGAAACGCGACTTTTAAACTTACCCTTCGCCAGGCTCCTTTTTGCGGGCCTGGCCTATTCAGGCTGCGGGTGGGAAAGCCGTTTTATCAATGCCATCATTCCCTCACGCACGATGAAAGACGCCACAATCTCCCGTTCGGCCCCATTCAGTTGCTTATAACTTTCAATCCATATTAGTAAAGGGTCATGATAGGAAGTGCAAAGATATTCCGCCGATTTTTCCTGAATAATGAGTGCCGGTTTGGTTATTTTCGGCAAACTATCAACGTGATATTCCACCGCCTTACCCTGAACGCCTAATCTGCGACGCGTTTGCCACCCTTGTCGCCTGGCCATCCCGTGGATACCTTGGGTCGTGTTGGGTAATCCGTTTATGCCCAGCAGATCTTTTGCTGCAAACCATTCCTTTTTCATGGCATTCCTTTAATTATTTCAAACTATACGGGATAAAGAGCAGAAAATTTCTACACGCTGCCTGTTAACCCTATTCGGGTATAATTGATTTAGGTTCTCTGTTACGACGACATAAAACACAATTCACCAAAATGATTTATCAAAAATATTTCATTGAACACATAAGTTATACCACTAAATAATGTTATCACGCACTAATAAGTTAGCCGATTAATTTATTGATGAAAAAATTTCATAGAAAAAAATAAAACTAAAATAGATCGTTAACGTTATAAAGTAAGTTACGTTAAAGCTATAGCTTAGCGTAGCGAATAAAAGCCTGAAAATTCATGCGAGTAAGTTAAGGTTTAATGTCTTCGATTGATTTTTTTCAGAAAAAATAGGCAATTTAGCATTGTTTAATAAAAGTAAATCTTTCCTAAAAAACGGCTTGTAATTAAAAGTACGTTAAAACAAACTCAACACAAAAGCATAAAAAAACCATTAGTTACATAACGTTGTGGGAAATAAAGCTCAAAGTTAGTGGTTCAAATAAAACGGCAAGCTATTGATGAAAAATAATAATATAATTTTAGAAAACAGGTTTGAACTACGTTCAGAAATTTGCTCTTATAGCATCCCAGTTGAAAATAAGGGCTAATCCCTAACACTCATAACGACACTCGCCAACTAAACATATAAAGGGAGTATCTATGTTTCTACGTAAAGAAGATTGGCATCATGCAGATATTATCGCTTCGTTGCATAAACAACGAACCACTTTAGCTGCATTATCTCGATCCGCAGGACTAAGCTCATCAACGCTGGCTAATGCCCTGTCGCGCCCGTGGCCGAAGGGGGAGTGGATTATCGCCAATGCCTTGAAGGTGCACCCTGCTGAAATTTGGCCTAGCCGTTATTATCATCCGGAGACCAACGAGCTTCTGGAGAGGAAAATGCGCGGTAAACTCGCGGAAAGTCTCCCCCCGTCTCCCCCGCGCCCCAACGTATCGACGCCACGGTTCACATGAAAGGTAATTCAAATTGTAATGACAAGGTTATTTGAAAGTTGTCCTGCTGCTCGGGAACCCGATAATCAGGATAATATAATCTTAGGGAGCGAGGTTGATTTTTTAAAAAACACCCAAGTAAAAACCGCCGGAATTTTTCCAGCGGTTTTTACTGTTGAAATAATGAAACAGATTCCAAAGTCTACTTATTGATAAATTTTTCCCCCAGCTCAATATCCTTATGCAGTACGTCGAGCATCGAATTCAACGCTTGTTGTTCAAACTCACTTAACGAGCCAATGTTAATTAGCTCAGCGATACCGCTTTTACCTAACAGCACCGGTTGAGCAAAAAAGCGTGCATACTCGCCGTCTCCTTCGACATAAGCACATTCGACAATGCCGCTTTCACCCAGCATGGCGCGCACCAGAGAAAGGCCTAAACGCGCAGCGGCCTGCCCCATCGAGAGCGTTGCCGATCCGCCGCCGGCTTTCGCCTCAACCACTTCCGTCCCGGCATTTTGAATATGCGCGGTGAGCTGCTGGATTTCGCTTTCCGTGAAGCTACAGTCTGCAACCTGCGAGAGCAGCGGGAGAATGGTTACCCCCGAATGGCCACCGATCACCGCGACCTCCATTTCCTGTGGCGATTTTCCAGTTAATTCAGCCACAAAGGTATTAGCGCGAAGCGTATCCAGGGTAGTGACGCCAAACAGTTTATTTTTATCATAAACTCCGGCCTGCTTTAATACCTCAGCAGCGATCGGCACCGTGGTATTGACCGGGTTGGTAATAATAGCGATACAGGCTTCAGGGCAGGTGGTGGCGACTTGCTGCACTAAATTTCGCACTATACCGGCATTAACGTTAAAAAGATCCGCGCGATCCATACCCGGTTTTCGCGCCACGCCCGCAGAAATAAGTACGATATTAGCCCCTTGCAAAGCGGGTCGTGCATCTTCACCGCTGAATCCTTTTATATTAACCGCGGTGGGAATATGGCTGAGATCTACCGCCACGCCTGGCGTAACCGGTGCGATGTCATACAGTGAGAGTTCAGAGCCAGACGGCAATTGAGTTTTGAGTAGTAGAGCGAGGGCCTGGCCAATTCCGCCAGCGGCGCCAAGGACTGCAACTTTCATCCTATACTCCTTATTAAATGACGTTGAAAAGTACCGCGCATTCATTCACTTAATTACCTTAGTTAACGGCTGTATTAAAAACAAACAGCCTATTAATAGATTGCGAGCTGGCGCAGAAATTAAAAACGTCGTTAAATAGAAATGGGGAAATTACTGCCTAATTTCATTAGGATGAAAAATTAAGTAATAAATTACTTTAAAAGTGACAAAATTAAAAAGAAAATAGTTTAATTACCTGGCCGGTTAAAATATCAAATTACACCACTAGGTTTTACATTTATTTTAAGGAAAAAGCCTTGCTCATGCAGAAATTTGGCATATTCATTTTAATTGAACCTGCTCGCTCGATGCTTGCTTTTTAAAATTTCACTCTTTGTTGATCAAACCCGGCATGTCTTATTGCATAAAAATGCAAATATCTGCATAATCATCACCACTACTACGGTGAATCTATGGGTGCAAAATGCGTAATCCTGCTAAACAGGAAGATTTAATCAAAGCTTTCAAGGCTCTCTTGAAAGAAGAGAAGTTCAGCTCTCAGGGTGAAATCGTTGTCGCACTGCAAGATGATGGCTTCGAAAACATCAATCAATCCAAAGTTTCACGCATGTTGACCAAGTTTGGCGCGGTCAGAACTCGCAATGCAAAAATGGAAATGGTCTACTGCCTGCCGGCCGAAATTGGCGTACCGACCACTTCTAGCCCGCTTAAGAACCTGGTATTAGATATCGATTATAACGATGCCGTGGTGGTGATCCGTACCAGTCCGGGGGCCGCTCAACTTATTGCTCGCCTGCTTGACTCACTCGGCAAATCTGAAGGCATCTTGGGGACTATCGCCGGTGATGACACCATCTTTATCACCCCCGCGCGCAAATTTACCGTTAAGCAACTGCATGACGCTATTTTGAGCCTGTTCGAACAAGAACTGTAAGCGCCTCTGAGATCGGCTAGCCGTGGCGTTTGCCGATCTCGCCTCTCTCTTGGGCCCGGCGCCCAGCAACGCCGATAGCTAAAAAATAACGCACACAATGCCCATGTTAGTTAAGCCATTAATTTAAAATCATTTTAAGTAAAATCAGCGGGTTTATTCTCATTTTTAATTCTTTTTAGCTATAAAAAAACCGCTTTAAAGCGGTAACAAACATAAAAAAACAGTTAGCAAGCTATTAATTTTTGCAGTTATTAGAGCTATACTCGACTTCATGATGTGAAGGATAACCTCTCCGCACATCGCCCAACGCGGTGTAGGGAAGTAATCCCGAGAGACCAGATTTGAATATCCATTCAAATCTGGTGAAGCATAACAGAATTGCAAGATGTACCAGACCCCTGTCGTCCTGTCCGACGACACCCTTTTGCCCCCGCATGCGAGGGCTTTTTTTTGCACAGACTACAGGGCTGGTAAGACTGTCTGGGGGGTTAGTCGCTGTTTTTAAGCCTGGCCTTGTTTTCCAGTGCGGCGAGCAGCTTGCCGTGAATGCCACCAAAGCCGCCGTTGCTCATCACCAGAATATGGTCACCCGGCTGCGCCGTTTTCACGATCATATCCACCAGCGCGTCGACGTCTGCATGCCAATGTGCGGGCTGAACACAGCGCTCCGCGACTTCTGACACCTGCCACGGGATGTTTTGCGGCTGGAGCAAGAACACTTCGTCAGCGCGCCCCAGGGAAGGTGCCAGCTCATTTTTGCTCATTCCCATCTTCATGGTATTTGAACGCGGTTCTAACACGGCGAGAATACGCGCGGTTCCACCCACTTTGCTGCGCAGAGCCGCCAGGGTCGCGAGAATGGCGGTAGGATGATGGGCAAAGTCGTCATAAACCGTGACGCCATTAGCCTCACCGCGCAGCTCAAGGCGACGACGGGCGTTGATAAAGCTGCCCAATGCCTTACAGGCATCTGCAGGAGTTACGCCAACGTGCCGTGCAGCGGCGACGGCCATCAATGCGTTATGCATATTATGTTCGCCCACTAGCGACCAGGACACCTCGCCGGCGACTTCACCGTTAAGATACACCTCGAACTTACTGGCGTCAGGGCTGATCTTTTTAGCATTCCAGGTACAGCCATCACCGGCATATTCCTGTTCGCTCCAGCAGCCCATCGCCATCACCTGTTTTAACGGGGTGTCATGCTCAGGCAAAATAATTTTACCCTGACCCGGCACCAGTCGCACAAGATGGTGGAACTGTTTCTGAATCGCTTTCAAATCATCAAAAATATCGGCGTGGTCGAACTCGAGATTATTCAGCACCAGCGTGCGCGGGCTGTAATGCACAAATTTCGAACGCTTATCGAAGAAGGCACAATCATACTCATCGGCCTCAAGGACCATAAACGGGCCGTTACCCAGTCGCGCAGAAACGTCGAAATTACCCGGTACACCTCCAATGACGTAGCCCGGCTCATAGCCGCAGGCTTCGAGGATCCAGGTCACCATTCCCGAGGTAGTGGTTTTTCCGTGCGTCCCGGCTACGGCAATCACCCAGCGACCCGGCAGCACGTGATCGTGCAACCACTGTGGTCCAGAAACGTAGGGGATCCCCTGCTCCAGCACCGCCTCGACGCAGGGATTACCTCGCGTCATCGCGTTGCCGATGACCACCAGATCCGGTCGGGGATCCAGCTGGCTCGGCGAATAGCCCTGAATAAGCTCAATTCCCTGATTTTCCAGCAATGTACTCATCGGCGGATAGACGTTGTCATCCGAACCGGTGACCTGATGCCCCTGTGCGCGAGCCAGCATAGCCAGACCGCCCATAAACGTGCCGCAAATCCCAAGAATATGAATGCGCATAAATTTTCCATTATTGCTCTTTAAGTCAGTGGCTATTCTACCGCTGAGAATCGTCCAGAAGAAATGGATTTGGCTATGATTTGCCTATGAACCGTCCATATATTTGGGCTAAACTGCTATGGCTTCTGTAAAATTTTAACTACAAAACCTTTACTCATCCTAAGATTCAGGGATCGTATCATGAAAACGTTAGGCGAATTTATTGTTGAAAAGCAGCAAGATTTTCCACATGCAACCGGCGAACTTACCGCGCTGCTGTCGGCAATCAAACTTGGTGCCAAAATTATTCATAGGGATATCAACAAGGCGGGACTGGTAGACATACTTGGCACCAGCGGCGTTGAGAACATTCAGGGCGAAGTTCAGATGAAACTCGACCTGTATGCCAATGAAAAGCTGAAAGCGGCGATGAAAGCACGTGGTGAAATTGCCGGTATCGCCTCTGAAGAAGAAGACGAAATTGTTATCTTCGAAGGGGAACGCGCCAATAACGCGAAGTACGTCATCTTGATGGATCCGCTGGACGGCTCGTCAAACATCGACGTCAACGTTTCAGTCGGCACTATTTTCTCTATCTATCGCCGTACCTCACCGCTGGGCAAGCCGGTTACCGAAGCCGACTTCCTTCAGCCGGGCAGCCAACAGGTAGCAGCGGGTTACGTGGTCTATGGTTCTTCAACCATGCTGGTTTACACCACCGGCGCTGGCGTACACGCCTTTACCTACGATCCTTCATTGGGCGTTTTCTGCCTCTCTCACGAGAAAGTGATGTATCCGCCAAAAGGCTACATGTACTCCATCAATGAGGGGAACTACATTAAATTCCCTAAAGGCGTGAAGAAGTACATCAAGTTCTGTCAGGAGCAGGACGAAGCGTCTGGCCGCCCTTACACCTCGCGTTACATTGGTTCCCTGGCTGCAGACTTCCACCGCAACCTGCTGAAAGGCGGCATTTATATTTATCCAAGCACCGCAAGCCACCCCCAGGGCAAGCTGCGTCTGCTGTATGAATGCAACCCGATGGCCTTCCTGGCCGAGCAGGCGGGCGGTAAAGCCAGCGACGGTAAAAACCGTATTCTGGATATCGTCCCGGAGAAACTGCACGAGCGTGCGCCGTTCTTCGTCGGCAACACCGATATGGTCGAAGATGCCGAGCGCCTTATCCGACAGTACCCTGACGAATAATATTCCGCGTCAGGCCGTCGGCTAAACGAGTTAACAGTATCCTGAACACGGGGTGGCATTACGCCACCCCTTTTTTTTAAATAAAAGTTTTAGGACAATCGCCCCCCGGAAAAGGCAGGAATTCTTGTCCGAGTTGGCTATAATGTTCGCCACTCTATTTCTGGTTCAATAAAGGGAAACCAACAATGAGCTTAATCAATGTACCGGCTGGCAAAGATCTGCCAGAAGATATCTATGTTGTTATCGAAATCCCGGCAAATGCCGATCCAATCAAATATGAAGTAGATAAAGATACCGGTGCACTTTTTGTTGACCGTTTCATGTCAACTGCGATGTTCTATCCGTGCAACTACGGTTACATCAACCACACCCTGTCTTTAGACGGTGACCCGGTTGACGTGCTGGTGCCAACGCCATACCCACTGCAACCAGGCTCGGTCATTCGCTGCCGTCCGGTTGGCGTGTTAAAAATGACTGACGAATCGGGTGAAGATGCGAAAGTTGTTGCCGTTCCGCATACCAAGCTGAGCAAAGAATACGATCACATCAAAGACGTGAACGACCTGCCAGAACTGCTGCGTGGCCAAATCACCCACTTCTTCGAGCAGTATAAAGCGCTGGAAAAAGGCAAATGGGTTAAGGTTGAAGGCTGGGACGATGCAGCAGCGGCTAAAGCTGAAATCGTGACCTCTTTCGAGCGTGCGGCTAAAGCAAAATAAGGCTTTCGCCTTGGCTTTAACGCAAAAAAAACACCGCTAATTAGGCGGTGTTTTTTATTCTGGTGTTAAAATTTACTGCGTAAGACGACCTTTATTTTATTCTCACTTCTCTTCTAACGTACGTTTGACCCAGTCTCCGCCCTCAATACGTTCCACGCCATCGAGCGAACGAATATACAGGTAGATCCAGGCACTGCCGTACGGCGTAGAGATTAGCTCTCGACGGTAATCTTTGGTGTTACTTTTCAGTTCGTCAAGCTCAGCCATAATGGATGAGTTGATGCGGTAAACTTCGCAGTAGATATTTCCCTCTCCGGGAACCGCTGCCGGATAATGCCCTAAATCATACAGGGCATAGCCGTCAAGCTCGTGGTCACCCAACCACTGAGCGTTTGTCATCCAGTGACTATTACCTTGCTTGCGCCGTAAACTGCCGTAGACAATTATTCGCATGGTTAAAACTCAAACTGATAGAGCAAATCTAATGCCTGGTCGATACCAGACACCGCTTCCAAATACAATTTAGGCATCAGGCGATAGCGCAGCGTCAGGGTTGCCAGCGAGTCGAAGATCCCAACCCCGTATTTAACCTGCAATCCAGGCAACACGTAGCCGCTGACCACGACCTGAGAACTTTCCCCAACGCCCTGCGTATCCAGCGCCAGATTACTGACACCGAATGCCTCACCAATTTTACCCACAAGTTTGCCACTTTGTGCAACCCCCATACCTACCAGCATGGAAGTCATGGCACTACTGTCGGCTCCCGAGCTGTCCAGCCCCTGTCCGCGTAATAAATAAGACAGCGCTTCCTCCTGCGACATCGTCGGGTCAGAGAAAACCTCCAGCTTTGGCGTATCTGCATCACCGGTTACCCGCACGCCAGCGACCACGTTATTCTCGGTCGAATCCGGGTTACGGATCGCCTCGATATTAAGCAGCGGCTGATCTGCCGGTCCAGAGAACAACAGCTGGCCTTTTCTGACGATTAAATCCTGTCCGTAGGCGTGGAAACGACCGGAGGTAATATCAATCTGGCCGTTTAATCCTAACCCACGTTTGTCCTGTGCGACTTTAAGTGCGCCTTTAAGTCGCGCTTTCAGGCCAAAAGCATCGAGACGAACATCATCGCCGATGTTCACCACCAGGTTCGTATTGATAGGTATCGAGGTCGAAGCCGGCGCTATCGGCTGATGCTGATCGTTTAGCATCACTTCGTCCGATGAAACGCCTACTGCACTCGCGGGAAGTTCCTGCACCGCGATGCGGGCCCAGGGAATATCCACTTTACCGTTCAACGTGAACGCCTGCGGTGTAGCATCAAACACTAGATCAGGCGAGACATCAAGTCGAACCATCGGTGGAACCGATACCCTGACCTTATCACCCTTCGCCGCAATGCGCGCGCGCCAATTTTCTGGCTGACTCCAGTCCGCATTGCCGTTTAATGCCAACTGGCCGTGGGTGGTCTGAACCACCCCCGCTAACAGCGAAGACATACCGTTGAAATCGATATTCAGGTTAGCGTTGGTAATGTCGAACGGCATAAACTGCGCGTCAAAATCGACGTTCGATAGCGCTAATTTACCGAATACCTGCGGCGCCTTGGCATTGCCACCAACCCGCAGATTGGCATTGAGAATGCCCTCTGCTTTTTCGCCATCCATCAGTGCCGGTTGCAGCAGCGCCATCGAGATACGAGTAATGTTAACGTTGCCGGAAAGATTGCGACGCCCCAGCGGATCGGCAATCTGTATTTTCCCGTCCAGCTGTCCGTTGTTGGCAATCTTGATCAGCCAGTCGAGGTTGGCGCGACCATTTTGCAACGCGGCGTTGAGGTTAAGGGTGTCAAAGGCCACCGGCAGCGGATTACCCTGCACTACCTGCTGCACCTTCACACCTCGGCCCACTAGCGACACGCTGGCGTCTGGCAGCCCACCCTTGGCTTTCCAGGCCACGTTGGCCTTGCCGCTAAACTCGCCGCTAAGCTGAGTGTCATCGGTCAGGAACGGCTTGAGCATCGCCAGATTAAAGCGATTAAGCACTATACTGGCCTGCCCGCTGGCACCGGCGTTAATGGTTGTCGGCACGCAGACATCGGCATTCGGGTTTTGCCAGCAGTGTGGCCCCACCGTGACGCGCTGCTCGCGATTGAAATAGGTCAGCGCAATCGGCCGACTCAGCCGCCACTCGCCTACCGGCGTATCAAACAGCGTATTGCTGATATTGCCCTTCCACTGCTGAGTCTGGCGGTCAAAACTGCCGCTTAGCACCAGATGCCCAGCAACGGGCTTACCGGTCACGTTTAGCGTTAGCTGGTGCTGTTTCTCGTTGCCCTTGGCATCAAGCGTAATGTCGCTGATATCCAATGCATCCTGCCGGAGCTGCTGCACCTTAACCGCCAGCGTGCCTCGGATCTGATCGCTAGAAGTGATGTCACCCTTGATGTTGACGCGACTCACGCTCATCGCCTGCCAGCGCAGATTACTGGCGGTCAGATCGGCCAACACCTGCGGCGTTTTAAGATTACCCCGCAGTTGGATCATGCCTTTTACTACGCCGCCCAGGCCCGGCAAGGCACCGTCGAGATGCGGCGCATCGACGCTGGCATCCAGCGCCCATTTGTCGCTAAGCTTGCCTTTGACATCGAGATTATTACGTCCCAGTTCGAGATGCAGCTGAGGAATATCCCACTGGCCGTAGCTGTTACCGCGCAGATTGCCGCGAGCCTTGACCAGATTGTTCTTCACGTTGCCGTCAAGCTCCAGCGTCGGCACCTGAAGCTGCCAGGTTCCGCCGTACAGGCTACCGCGCATCGCAATCTTGCCCTGGAGTTTAGCGGGCCATGCCGGCCACTGTTTTGCCGTATCGATGCCGTTGAGCGTCAGCTGGGTGTTCCAGCTCACCGCCTTGCTCCAGTCGACCACGCCGGTTAAATCGGTATTACCCTGAAGCGCAGTCAGGCGCATCAGCTTGAGGGAAAACTGCTCCAGGTTGCCCTTGCCGTCTAACGCCAGGCTGGCAGGCGGAAGTTGGTCACCGCTAAAGCTCGAATGCAGGGAAAGCGCATAGTCGGTAGCTTTGCCGCTGAACTTAAGATTTAGCCCCTTAACCTGATACTGCGGCGTGCCGCTCAGCGGCCACTGTAGCGCGTCGCTTTGCAGACTAAGGTCAAGCGGCAGGCCAACCTCCGCCAGCTCGGTTTGCAGCGCCAGCTGTGCCTTAACCGGACCGGAAAGATCCAAGCCGACCTTGAGCCGTTTACGCAGCTCGCCGCCGAGCGTGAGTTTGATCTTCTCGCCCTTGAGCGGATCGATATTTACCGCGCTATCAATGGTCATATCCAGCGGCCAGCTGTCAGTTAACCGCGCCTGACCGACGCCGTCGATCGACCCCTGTGGCGAACGCACCTCGAGCTTGTCGAGGTTAACCTGCTGGTTTTGGGTAGTAATTTTCAACAGCAGGCGGGTGATCAGCAGATCGTTATCACCGGTTAAACGCAGGTTGTCGCCGGTGAGCTGCTGGACGGTAAGATCCAGCGGCAGCGTGAAGTCCGGCATATTCGGCAGCAGCGGTTTAGCAAACATCGCCTTTAGCGTATCGCCAAGCGGCGGTTCTACCGCGGCAGGCTTAGGCGTGACGGCTGGCTGACCACTAACCTTTTCTTTTACTACGGCAGCAGCCTGGTCAGACGCAGCCTGCACCACCGGCGGCAGCGGATGCAGCGGCGTTTTAGGCAACGCAATCAGCAGCCCGGAAATATGGGTCGGCTTCAGGGTCAGCGCCCGTTCACGCCATTCCATGCCGGTGCGGAACTCGGCGAGGGAGATAGTGCGATCGTCGATGGCCACGTTGACGTTATTTAAGGTCAGCAGCTTGAGGATAATTGGATAAGGCGTGCTGAGATTGGTCAGCGGCTCGCTGGAGGCCGGCTCTGGCGTCGTCGAAGGTGTCATTTCATGGGTATTGACCACCACGTTGACGTCCTGAGCGCGCAGCGCATTAATGCACAGCTCGGTATGGCGAAAGCAGGAAAGATCAACCGAAAGATGGAACTCGCCGGCGTTTACCGCGACTCCCGGCATGCTGTACTTGACGCCTTTCAGCGTCAGGCTGCGCCAGCCGCCGTCGACGCTGGCAATAGACAGTCCGGGCACCAAGCGCTGAGCGCCGTTGAGCACCAGATGAAGACCGGTTTGCGTACCGACCAGAAACGCCACCGAGCCCACCAGCAGCAAAATAATGATCAAGAACGCCAGGCAAATCTTTTTAAACCAACTCATAGTTCTGGCCCCAGGCCGATGTAAAATTGCACTCCGTGCTTGTCGGGATCGCCAACCGGAGTCGCGATATCAAACTTGATCGGCCCCACCGGCGATGCCCAGCGGACGCCAATACCCGCGCCGGTTTTGAGATCGTTCTTGGTGAGATTATTCACCGCCTCACCGCTGTCGATAAACATCGCCCCCCACCACTTGCCGGTCACGTTGTACTGATATTCCACCGAGCCGGTGCCCATTTTAGAGGCCCCGGTCAGCTTGCCGTCGCTGTCTCTCGGAGAGATGGACTCATATTTATAGCCGCGAATGCTGCGATCGCCACCGGCAAAGAAGCGAAGCGATGGGGGCAGCCTTTCGAAATCATTGGTCTGGATCCAGCCAATATTGCCGCGGAACACGAAGCGGTTTCTGTCGCCCAGCATGCGGATCCAGACGTTTTGCGCCTGCATCATCGCAAAGTCGACATCGGAGCCCCAGGTGGTGCTGGAAACGTTTAAAGAATAGCGCTGAGTATCGCCCCAGGTCGGCATCAGGCCTCCGCGTGAACGGGTGCGACTGACGCTGACGCCAGGGTAGATGAGCATGGTGGTATTGGTCACGGTACCCTGGGTAAAGTGATCCAGGCTCCAGCGCAGGTTAACCGAGCGCTGCCAGCCGCTGTCGCTGTCCCAGTTACGCGCCACGCTGGCGGTACTCGAGTCCGACTTGGTATCGTTAAGATTAACGTTCTTGATACCGCCGCTGATGGTGTAATACTCCTGGATAGGATTTTTCAGCAGCGGGATCTTATAGCTAAGATCGACCGTCTGTTCAGGCTTTGACAAATTGAGTGAGGTTTCTACGCTTTGCCCGCGATCGTTGAGCCAGGGTTTTTTCCAACTGGCCTGCACTCTTGGACCAATATCGCTGGCATAGCCACCGCCGAGTTCGACGACGTTTCGGGTGTGCGGCGTGACGACGGCGTTCAGCGGCAATGTCTTGCTGGCCTTGGCGGCCTTATCGTCAAAGTCAGGGGACACTACCACCGAATTAAACCAGCCGGTGGCCGCCAGGCGTCGGTTAAGCTCGGCCAGCTGGTTCGAGCTGTAATAGTCGCCCTGATGGAAAGGCACGATGTTTTGCAGGTAATCCTGGCGGATCTGCGATCCCTCGAAATTAACCTTGCCGAAGCGATAACGCTGTCCGCTGTCAAAATCGATGTCCCAGAATGCCTGGTGCTTGTCCTCGATAACCCCTAACTGACTTTTGCGCAAATCGCCGTCAAAGTAGCCTTTGCGCAGCGCCAGCCCGCTGAGAGCACTCTTGAAACCGTCGTAGGTACCGTGATTAAGCACGGTGCCGTTGGCAGGTATTTTACTTTTTTTCAACGCCGCAAATTCGGTATCGTCTTTAGCCTGGCCTTCAATGGTCACGCGGGTACCGGCAATTTTTACCGGCGTCCCTGGCGTCACCCGGGCAATCAACACCGGTCGGCCCGGTGGTGGGGTTTGCTTGAAATCAAAATCGATGGTGGGATTGTAATAACCCAATGGCCGCAGGCCAAGCTGAATGGCGTCACTGACGCGCGCGCGAAAACGTCCGTTGGCGGACACCTCATCGCTGCCAATGGAGGCAAGGCGTACGCGAACGTTTTTCTGCAAATCCCCACTCAACCCTTCCAACTGAAGCCGCACTTTGGCAGCAAAGGATAAGGACGGTGCCAGCAGTACGCTTAATAAACAAAGTTCACGGTATCGTGGCACAAGCTCTCCTGCTATGTTGCATTATCCTGTTAAAATATACATCTAATTCGCCAAAAAGGGGCAGTGTACATAACGTGCTATTGTGTGCAAAGCAGCGCCCAGATACAACCAACAAACCTCATTGGATTAAATAACTGGAGTATTACGTGGTTCAACTCTCAGATAAAACTCACGCCATCAGCAAAGCGGACGCCTTACCGGGACGAACCACGCCTATGCCGGTGGCCACGCTTCACGCCGTCAACGGCCACTCCATGACTCACGTCCCTGCCAATATGCAGGTCGCGCTCTTTGCCATGGGCTGCTTCTGGGGAGTCGAGCGCCTGTTCTGGCAGCTCGACGGCGTACACAGCACCGCCGCAGGCTATGCCGGAGGTTTTACGCCGAATCCCACCTATCGGGAAGTGTGCAGCGGCCAAACGGGTCACGCTGAAGTCGTGCGTATCGTATTTGACCCGACGGCGGTGAGCTATGAGCAGCTGCTGCAAACCTTCTGGGAAAATCATGACCCAGCACAGGGTATGCGTCAGGGGGGCGATATTGGCACCCAGTACCGATCGGCCATTTATGCACTCAGCGACGCACAGCAGCTGGCGGCGCAGTCGAGCCTGCAGCGTTTTCAGGCGGCGATGAGCGCGGCGGGCGATGCTCGCACGGTGACCACCGAGATAGCTGAAGCCATGCCTTTCTACTATGCGGAAGACGATCACCAACAGTACCTTTACAAAAATCCTGAAGGCTACTGCGGTCTCGGCGGTATCGGCGTCTGCCTGCCTGCGCAATTGCAGGACGAATAACGTCAATAACGGGGTTGCGTTAAGGGATAAAGTTCGCGCCATAAACGGCTAGAGATTCAGCAGTAGCGGTGATATCACTGGCACTGCTATACTATTCGGGCCGCAATCGCGGCCCGGTAAAACGTTTCTTGCTGTTATCTTAGCTTTTATCACCTTCGAGTGATTTTTCTTTTAACAATACCAAACGAATTGCCTTTCCCTGTCGGCCCCTGAGCCGGTGTTAAACGGATAGATTATGTTAAACAGTATTTTACTGATTCTTTTATTAATCGCGATCAGTGCCTTTTTCTCCATTTCGGAGATATCGCTGGCTGCATCGCGCAAGATCAAACTCAAACTTTTGGCAGATGAAGGAAACATCAACGCCGCACGTGTACTCAAGATGCAAGAGATACCAGGATTATTCTTCACCGTCGTTCAAATTGGTCTCAATGCCGTCGCCATCCTGGGTGGTATTGTCGGCGATGCCGCGTTTTCCCCGGCGTTCCAAAGCTTCTTCATCAGATTCCTGTCTCCAGAACTTGCCGAACAGGTCAGCTTTATCTGCTCGTTTGTCCTGGTTACCAGCCTGTTCATTTTATTCGCTGACCTGACCCCGAAGCGCATCGGTATGATTTCACCCGAGACTGTTGCAGTCAGGATAGTCAACCCGATGCGTTTCTGCCTGATGATCTGCCGCCCCATGGTGTGGTTCTTTAACGGGCTGGCCAATATGATTTTCCGCCTGTTCAAGCTACCGACCGTGCGCAACGACGACATCACCTCCGACGACATTTATGCCGTGGTTGAAGCCGGTGCATTGGCAGGCGTGCTGCGTAAGCAGGAACATGAGCTGATTGAAAACGTGTTCGAGCTCGAATCACGCACCGTCCCGTCATCGATGACCTCGCGAGAAAGCGTCATCTACTTCGACCTGCGTGAGAGCGAAGACAGCATTAAAAACAAAATCTCTACCCATCCGCATTCCAAGTTCCTGGTGTGTGACGGACAGATCGATCAGGTTGTCGGCTATGTCGACTCTAAAGATTTGCTGAACCGCGTGTTGGGAAATCAAAGCCTGATGCTCAGCAGCGGCGTGCAAATTCGCTCGGCGCTGATCGTTCCCGATACCTTAACCCTGTCCGAGGCGCTCGAAAGCTTTAAAACCGCCGGTGAAGACTTTGCGGTGATACTTAACGAGTATGCCTTAGTCGTCGGCATCATCACCCTGAACGACGTGATGACCACGCTGATGGGGGATTTGGTCGGTCAGGGTCTGGAAGAGCAGATTGTGGCGCGTGACGAGAATTCATGGTTGATTGAGGGCGGTACGCCGATCGAAGACGTGATGCGCGTCCTGCATATCGAAGACTTCCCGCAGTCCGGTAACTACGAAACCATCGGCGGCTTCATGATGTTTATGCTGCGTAAAATTCCCAAGCGCACCGACTTTGTGAAATTCTCCGGCTTTAAATTTGAAGTGGTGGATATCGATAGCTATAAGATCGATCAGCTGTTAGTCACCAGGATCACTGACAAGCCGGTCTCCTCGCTGCTGCCAAAATCGGCTGAAGAAAAGCTGGTCTCTTAACGGCCAGCTTGTCTCTTAATGGGTTGTTATAAAGAATAAAAAAGGCCGCTCACGTAGCGGCCTCTTTTTTAGGCATATTTCAGCATATTTTTGCTCGGGTGAAGCACTCAGCGCCCTTTGTCGCCTGTTATGCTTCGAGCTGCAGATGAACAACCTGTTTGTTCACCTCTGACATCACGCTGAAATGGCGTTTGTCACGAATTGTTGGCAACAGTATCTTGCCCTGGTCGAACTCAAATGCGCCGACGTCTTTGATATAAAGGCGGCCTCTGAACAACGTCTTCACATACTTCGCCACGATCAGTGGATTATAACGCTGGAAGATCCTCATCTTGTTTCACTTTCCTCCCTTGAGTATTTTACTGGTTCAGACCCTGTCGATGATAACGACTCACCGTGACAGCTTGCCTGAGTTCCACTCCTGTCTGTGGAGTAGACCTAAAAGATAGCACTCAGTTCCTTATTCGCCAGTTTAATTCACTACTTTTACACGGCCTGACGATACTGAATGTTAATTTATAATCGCTGTGCAGTTTAAGCCTTCAATATGTATTGAATATTACAGCCTGCAAATTTTTCACTACTTTACGCCTCCCCGCCATCAGACAAAATCCAAATTTCTGCTAAGTACTGCACAATGTTGACGCTCTAACAGGACAGACCACTGCTAAAAAGCCTATGATTCAACCGTGTTGCCGCGTCAAAAGGCGTGCATCTCGCTTCCTTTAATGAAATTTTCAGGAGTATCTATGCCCGTTAAATATTTATTAATTATAGCCTGCTTGTTCACGCCATATATTGCGTTAGCCGACAATTTTGAGATCGGCAGCCGCGTTGCCGCCGTGGGGGTGGAAGATAAGGGGGAGCTTGCCTATGAGCACGGTGAATTTAGCTACCGCAACTGGAACAGCGCTAAACTGCCCGGCAAGGTACGCATCGTTCAGCACATCGCCGGCAGGACCGCGGCCAGAGAGATGAACGAACCGCTGATTGAAGCAATAAGAAAAGACAATCTGCCCCGCGATCGCTACCAAACCACCACTATCGTGAATACCGACGACGCCATTATCGGCAGCGGGATATTCGTGCGTAGCAGCATCGAGAGCGGCAAAAAACAATTTCCCTGGTCGCAGGTGATTGTTGACAGCAGAGGAGCGGTACAGAGAGCCTGGCAGCTAGAGAGCAAAAGTTCGGCTATTATCGTACTCGACAAAGCCGGGGTGGTTCGCTTTGCCAAAGAAGGGGCGTTAACGCCAGAAGAAGTGCAGAAAGTGATTGATACGGTAAATCAGTTAGTGAAGGAGTAAAAGCCTGTAAGCGCGCTTTTACTCCCTTATTTACACTAAGGACTCAGGATCCTTGATGACGCAAGCCATTAGATAACCCAGGCTTATGGCGCCACACGACTTAGAACAATGACACTCTGAATCCCGGGTTGAGGAACGACTCTCTCGGGGTATAGGTTAGCGTTTTCCCCTGCCAGTCGGTCACGGTAGCACCGGCGGCATCAGCCACCGCGTGTCCCGCTGCGGTGTCCCACACTGACGTCGGTCCAAAGCGCGGGTAAAGCTGGGCTGACCCTTCGGCCACCAGGCAAAATTTAAGCGAAGATCCAATGGTCACGGTTTGATGCTCGCCGAGCTGCGACAGGTAATCCTGCAGCTCCTGGTCGTTGCTGTGAGAGCGGCTCACCACCACCAACGGCGGATGCGCCTCATGCACGCTTATCGCAACCCGCTGACCGTTTTCCTCTTTCCACGCCTTACCCTCGGCGGCGGCGTACATCACGCCGGTTACCGGTACATACACCACGCCAAGCACCGGAAGACCATTTTCAATCAGCGCGATGTTGACGGTAAATTCGCCATTGCGCTTGAGAAACTCTTTGGTGCCGTCCAGGGGATCGACCAGCCAGAAGCGCGTCCAGTTCTGACGCACCGCCCACGAAGGCGGATCCTCTTCCGACAACAGCGGCGTTGCGGGGTCTAGCGCCAGCAGGCCTTTTTTGATCACGTTATGCGCGGCAATATCGGCGGCAGTCACCGGTGAGTCATCATTTTTCTGACGCGCGTTGAGCGGCTGTTCGCCGTCATAAACCTTCAGGATAGCGACGCCGGCTTCGCGGGCAAGCTGGCAAATTTGTTCCAACATAGGTCACCTCGGTACTTTATTCAGGAATTCATCATATTTAATTAAGCCTAGTTTTTTTTGCCGCTAATAGCCATCCCGTATTGAGATTCTGTTAATGAATTAATTTCAAAGCAATTTATCCGTGGCTGCATACCACAGGCAACAAAAAAGGCGCTCTGGGCGCCTTTCTTAAATCAATCAATCTGATTTTGGATCGGTAACTGGGTGAAGTTACAGAATTTCCAGCAGCTCGACTTCGAAAGTCAACGCGCTAAATGGCGGGATAGAGGCACCCGCACCGCGCTCGCCGTAGGCCAGGCTGTGAGGAATATACAGCTGCCACTTAGAGCCAACCGGCATCAGAGTCAAGGCTTCGATCCAGCCAGCAATGACGCCGTTAACTGGGAACTCAGCCGGCTCGCCGCGCTGTACGGAGCTGTCGAACACGGTACCGTCGATCAGTTTACCGGTGTAGTGAACGCGAACGCGGTCTTGACGGCCTGGGATCGGGCCTTCGCCCTGGGTTAATACCGAGAATTGCAGACCTGACTCAGTGCTGGTCACGCCTGGAAGCTTGGCGTTAGCCGCCAGGAATTCCTGACCTTCAACGGCCAGCGCTTCCTGACGCTCGCGACGAACGGCGTCAGCACGTTCGTGAACTTCGCGCAGTGCACGGTGAACTACGTCAACGGGCACAGCAGGGATATTCCCTTCCAGCGCATCGCGTAATCCTGCAAGAAGAGCATCAGGCTCCAGGCCTTCTAAACCAGATTCTTGCAGTTGTTGACCGACCTGCAAGCCGATACCGTAACTTGCCTGCGCTTCAACGCTGTCAAATGAAGGGGTTGTCATGGAATTTCCTTTAATCATAAAAAGTCGAAGACGCAGCATAACAGCGCAGGACTTTTGGGTAAAATATTACAACCAAAAATGGCCAACAACCCCATATTTCAAAGGATGAAGGGGAGCAGTTATACGGCTATACTAACGTTAGGTTATTTACATCTGATTTCACTAGCAATTGGCGCAACAAGAGAGGTTGTCATGGGCAAATATCCGCCCAGGAGAAGGAAGGCCACCCGCATTTATCAACCGATGTTGAGATCCTGGATTTCAATGGTGCAAAGGCCATTGCAGAAGAAAACTGCAGAGACTGAAAATGAGGCCAATGTATCGGAAGATCGGGCCGTTGAGGACGGGACTGTCGAGCGGCCGGTATTAAAGTCCAGGTCGCCATCGCTGCCGTCTAAGATCTGGCATTTAAGCGATGATTTTCATTGGATGTCGCCGCTGCCGCTGGTGCATCGCCGCTGGATTATTGTTAGCGTTATCGTGGTGCTGCTGGCGCTGCTGTGGCCTTCATCGCCCGATAATACCTATGCGCCTTCGGACCAGCCGACGTCGATCCCGATGCAGGCCGATTTACGCAATCAACAGGGGCGAACGACGCAACTACCGTCTCAGAACGATGCTCCCCAGCCGGTCACTCAGCCACAGGGCAATTGGAAAAATTATCAGATTCAGCCTGGTCAGACGCTGGCTCAGCTGTTCCGTGATAATAATCTGCTGGTCAATGACGTCTTCGCCATGGCCCAGGTAGAGGGTAACGACAAACCGTTGAGCAATCTTCACGCCGGTCAGCAGGTGAGGATCCAGGTCAACGCTCAGGGCACCGTCACCGCGCTGCAGGTGACTAACGATCAAAACAGCACGGCCAGCTTTGTCCGCCAGCCCGACGGTAGCTATCAGCGCCAGCGCTAAATTCCCCGCGCTTAAAATGCAAAACGCCGGCACAAGGCCGGCGTTTTGACAGATTACTTAACGCGTAATATTACGCTTCAGCAACCACAACTACAGTCAGCTTAGCAAACACGTCGCTGTGAACCTGGAAGTCCACTTCGTGCTCACCCAGATTGCGCAGAACGCCCTCTGGCAGACGAACTTCGCTCTTGGAAACCTTAACACCGGCCGCAGTTACTGCGTCAGCGATGTCACGGGTACCGATAGAGCCGAACAGTTTACCTTCGTCGCCTGCTTTAGACGCGATAGTAACAGAGCCCAGTTCGTTGATGCTGGTTGCGCGAGCTTCAGCGGCGCCCAGAACGTCAGCCAGTTTGGCTTCCAGTTCTGCACGACGTGCTTCGAAATACTCAACGTTTTTCTTGGTAGCAGGAACAGCTTTGCCCTGTGGTACCAGGAAGTTACGAGCGTAGCCCGCTTTAACGTTAACTTGATCACCCAGGCTGCCCAGGTTTGCTACTTTATCAAGCAAAATAACTTGCATTACCTTAACCTCTCAAAGTCGTTTATGGACAGTGGCCTATTACTGATGACGATCAGTATATGGCAACAAAGAAAGGTAGCGAGCGCGCTTGATACAACGAGCGAGCTGACGCTGGTATTTTGCACGAGTCCCAGTGATACGGCTCGGTACAATTTTACCACTTTCGGTAACGTAGTTTTTCAGCGTAGCGATATCTTTATAATCGATCTCTACAACGCCTTCCGCGGTGAAACGGCAGAACTTGCGACGACGGAAATAACGTGCCATTAGGCTAGTCTCCAGAATCTATCAAATCAATCTGCTCGGCATGTAACACCACTTTGTTCAGCCCATTGCGACCTTGATGGCAGCTAATGAATCCAGAAACAGTGAGTTGCGTGCCGACCGTTATACTGTGAGTTAATACTTGTGACTGATGTCCGCTAACAACCACGGGCATTCTGCACCATGCTTGTCGGCTAAATCCGGCTTCCTGCTGCTGCGAGCGATGCTCAAGCACAAACTGGCAGTGAGGAATACCCGATGGACTGACTTTACGAATGGGGGTCTTGCACACAGTGCCAGACAGCTCCAGGCGATTAGTCATCACAATTATTACTCTTCAGAATCCCCAGCTTCGGAATCATCGTTAGCTTCGGCGAAATCTTCACGACGCTCACGGCGTTCGTCTTTCGCTTTAACCATTGGTGAAGCTTCAGTTACCGCGTGTTTAGTACGCATAACCATGCTACGGATAACGGCGTCGTTGAAGCGGAAGTTAGTTTCCAGCTCATCGATCGCTTCCTGCGGAGCTTCAACGTTCAGAAGAACGTAGTGGGCTTTGTGCAGTTTATTGATCGGGTAAGCCAGCTGACGACGGCCCCAGTCTTCCAGACGGTGAATCTGACCAGCAGCGTTAGTGATTACAGCACTGTAACGCTCGATCATGCCCGGAACCTGTTCGCTTTGGTCAGGGTGAACCATAAATACGATTTCGTAATGACGCATAGAATTGCTCCTTACGGATTATTCAGCCTCCTGTCAGGGTCAACCGTGGCCCATGGAAGCAAGGAACGTGTTATGTGTACGGCTGAAAAAATGACGCGCAATTATATGACTGGGAGCCAAGAAACTCAAGGACCCAGTCTGATTAATTTTTCAACGCGCCTTTGTCTGGGCATTTCGGTTGATCTTTAGACGATTTTTGGCTGGAGAATTACAGGTGGGCGGCAAAAAAGTCGGTCGTTTCGATCAATCCTTGCACCGAAACCTTATGTTTAGCCTCGGGCTCGCTGATAAAAGTCAGATTGGCGGCCCCGTTGTAGGACTCGAGCGCCTGTTTCAGTTTCAGGCTTTCGATATAAGGCACCACGTCGTCTTTCTCTCCGTGCCATACCAGCAAGGGTTTTTTGGCAATGAGCGAGGTTTTATCACTGATATCCAGATGCAGCAGCGGCGCGGTTTGCCGCTCGAAATCCTCACGTGACAGCTCGCTATCAGCGCCATAAGACGGGAAAAGATGGTCGGAAAGCGAGGTAAAATAACCCGACCCCATCAGATTGGCCGCCACTTTTACCCACGGATAATGCACCAGCGCCGCCATGGTGGTCATGCCGCCCATCGACACGCCGCCGACGCCAAGGCGTTTTTCATCCGCCAGTCCGCGTGCCACAAAGGTCTCTTTCAGCAGGGCCAGCTCGGTGACGTTGTTTTGCAGGATGCGCCAGAAATTTTTAAGCAATATGCTCTCATTCGGCTCGGCGCGAGCACCGTGCATCAGGGCATCGGGCAAGATCACCCGAAAACCCGCCTTCGCCAGCGTATAACCAAAGTAGGAATAGATTTCTTTTGAAGAGGTAAACCCGTGATAGAAGAACACGGTTGGCAGTTTTTCATGATACTTTCCGGCGGGCACCGCGTGGATTATCTGGATACCCTCGACGTCTTCCTCGTACAGTTCAACCATCTCTTGCTCCTTACATTCACAGGCCCGGCGGGTCGGATTGCCAGTCAAAGACGGGTTTTATTTTATCCATAAGCAAAAATGCTACCACTATCTTTTTGCTATTTTTTATAACCAGCCGACAGGGCATAAAACAAAAGACGCTATCGATAGCGAATAGGCACAATAGGCACAATAGGCTGCTCGCCAGACGGCTCAGAACAGGTCTACACTGGATAATAACTCTTGGGGGGCAGCAATATGAAAAACACGCTTGCGGTGGGTAGACGCGCTCTGGCCGGGCTGTGTTTACTGTGCCTGCTTAACGCCTGTAGCCTGCTGAAAACCACGCCCGAGCCTCCGCCGGCACCGGCTGATAAAGCGCAGGAAGTGGTGCGAGCGCAGACTACGACGCTAACTAAAATAGGCAGCGTGTCTGCCGACGTGGTGGGCAGTCCGATGGATGTCGAGCGCGCCATTCGTCACAAGGCCAACGAGGCAGGCGCGCACTACTATCTGATTCTGCTGATCAGCGACTCGATTCGGCCGGGCCGCTGGTATTCCGAGGCGATTCTGTATAAATAAACCTCTAACGGGTAGAGGCGCACGACGTGGCTATGCGATTTTTCCTCCCCGCTACTGCGCCCCAATCGCTCGCTCGAACAGCTGCAGGCACAGGCGTTCATCGATCGGTGTTTCGCCGCGCTCGTCGAGAGTCAGCCGACACCAGGCGTCGGCCAACGGGGGCGAAGAAAACTCCAGCATTTCCGCCGCGGCATAGAGGTTAAACAGCTGAGCGGCGATGATCCGCCCCTGCGCCTCCTCTGCCCTTTTCAGCCGCTGCATAAACTGTCGCGCCGCCTTGTCAAACAGGCGATTCTGCCCGCGTACCTGATGCAGGCGCTGCTGTAGCACCTCCTGCGCGACGGGTATTTTCTTCAGGCCACGCAGCAGGTCGAGGCACATCACGTTGCCCGAGCCTTCCCAGATGCTGTTAACCGGCATTTCGCGGTACAGTCGCGGCAATTCGCTTTCTTCGCAGTAGCCGATGCCGCCTAATACCTCCATTGCCTCGGCGACGAACGGCATGCCCTGTCGGCAGACCTCGAATTTTGCCGCTGGCGTCAGCAGGCGGGCAAGCGCCTGCTCCCGGGCATCACCGACGCTGCCGCGTGCGTGGGCCAGCCGCAGCAGCAGCGCGGTTTGCCCCTCCAGGCGTAGCGCCATGCGGGCGAGAACCTGGCGCATCAGCGGTTGTTCGATCAGCGGCTTACCAAACACCTGCCGCTGGAAGGCGTGATACAGCGCGACAGAGAATGCGCGACGCATCATCGCGTGGCTGCCCAACGCACAGTCAAACCGAGTGTGGCCGCCCATCTTCAGGATATGCTGCACGCCCTGGCCCTCATCGCCCAGCAGCCAGCCCACGGCGTCGAAAAACTCGACTTCGCCGCTGGCGTTAGAGCGGTTGCCGAGTTTGTCTTTCAATCGTTGGATACGGACGTGATTACGTTCGCCGTCGGGCAGCACCCGTGGCAGGAAGAAACACGAGAGTCCAGCGGGTGCCTGCGCCAGCACCAGATGTGCGTCACTCTGCGGTACCGAGAAAAACCATTTATGCCCCACCAGCCGATAGGCCTTGCCCGCGCCGCGGCCGTCAATCGCCGTCGCCGTGGTGGTATTGCTCAGCACGTCAGAACCGCCCTGCTTTTCCGTCATCCCCATACCGATCAATAGCCCACGCTTTTTATCACCGGGCAGCAGGTGCGCATCGTAGCGATCGGCCAGCAGCGGCGTCAGCCAGCTCTTGAATTCGGCGGGCAAAAACTGTTGCAGCAGGGGAATAGCGCCGTGGGTCATGGTAATCGGGCATAGGGTTCCAGCCTCAACCTGGGCGTGCAGCAGGAAACGGGCGGCGCGTGCCGCGTAGCTGCCGAGGCGCGCGTCCTCCTGCCACGACAGATTATGCACGCGGTTTGCTACCAGCCCCTGCATTAGCAGGTGCCAGGCGGGATGAAAGCGCACATCATCCAGCGCTTCGCCGCTCGGTTCGAAACGTAATAAATCGGGTGGATTAGCGTTGGCGAGGCGACCGAGCTCCAGGGACTCGGCGGAACCGAGCTGCTGACCCAGCGAGGCGAGCACTTCGAGGTCCCAGGCGGCGTGCTGTCGAGTCACTGCTTCACGCAGCGCGGTATCGGAGAGGAATAAATTACTGTTGCTTAAAGGTTTGGGCTGATTAAACACCCGGTGTGTTTGCCAATTCATCGCCATCTCCGTCAGCTAAAGCGTCTGGATTAAGTATGGTTAAAATCAGGCATTTTACCGCAGAGTGGATCACAAACAGGTGAAACGCCCGCAGCCGGGGAGGCTGCGGGTAAGGCTCAGTTTGCCGCAGCCGCTGGCGGGCGACGGCAAAGCCCGGCTTAGCCTTTAGCTTTCACCGAGCGCTGACGCACCGCTTCAAACAGGCAAACGCCGGTCGCCACGGAAACGTTCAGGGAAGAGACAGAGCCGGCCATTGGAATGCTGATCAGCTCGTCACAGTGTTCACGGGTCAGGCGACGCATGCCCTCGCCTTCAGCGCCCATCACCAGCGCCATCGGGCCGGTCATTTTGCTTTCAAACAGCGTGTGGTCCGCTTCTCCCGCCGTGCCGACGATCCAGACATTGTGCTCCTGCAGCACGCGCAGCGTGCGCGCCAGGTTAGTCACGTTGATCAACGGTACGTTTTCCGCCGCGCCGCTGGCCACTTTCTTCGCCGTGGCGTTCAGCTTGGCTGAGCGGTCGCGTGGAACGATCACCGCGTGTACACCGGCCGCATCGGCGGTACGCAGGCAGGCACCGAGGTTGTGCGGGTCAGTCACGCCGTCGAGAATCAGCAACAGCGGCGACTCCAGGCTTTCAAGCAGCGCGGGAAGATCGTTCTCCTGATACTGACGCCCTTCTTTAACTCGGGCAATAATCCCCTGATGAACCGCGCCTTCAGACTTGTCGTCAAGCCATTGACGGCTGGCAACCTGAATCACGATGCCGCTGGCTTCCAGCTCATCAATCAGGGGTTTTAGACGCTTGTCATCGCGGCCTTTGAGAATAAAGACTTCCAGAAAGCGCTGGGGATCGTTGTCGAGTAAGGCTTTAACGGAATGAATACCGTAAATAATTTCGCTCATGAGGCTCTTAATAGTGCTTTTTTAAAAAACATAATGCGGGCAACGAGTGCCCGCATGAGTAATGAATAGCGGTAATGCTTAGTGGCGATTCTATCATTGACTGACGCTGCCATCAGTCAATAAATACGCAAATCAGGATTCAATCTGCTTTTTCTTCGCTCGCTTGGCCTTGGTGGCGGCCGCTATTTTCTGCGTCTTATCGGAAGGCTTTTTAGCCTTCTTCGGCTTGCCGTCTTTGCCTACGGCGCTAGCAACCTTGGCGGCTTTAGCCGTATCGGGCTTCGCCGCGGCGCTAGCGGTTGCCGCGGTGCCGGCTCGTTTGGCTTTTGCCGGCTTGGCAGACTTGTCACCGTCTTTGCGGAACGCGCTATCCGGTTCGAAGTTAACGTTCTTTTTAGCGCTACGGCGACGACCTGCGTTAGCGGCACCGGCTGGGCGCATCGCACGCTCGCCTTTTTTAGCGCGATCGCGAGCGGTTTTGCCTTCACCACGCGGCTTGCGGGTGCTGGAGACTAAGGCGAAGTCGATTTTGCGCTCGTCCATGTGCACCGCTTCAACGCGGATTTCCACCGTATCGCCCAGGCGGTAAACGCTGCCCGAAGACTCGCCCACCAGACGCTGGCCGATATTGTCGTAACGATAATAGTCGTTGTCGAGCGATGAAACGTGAACCAGCCCGTCGATGAACAGGTCGGTCAGGCGCACAAAGAAGCCAAAACCGGTCACGCTAGATATAACGCCGGTAAAGACCTCGCCGACGTGATCCTGCATAAAGTCGCATTTCAGCCAGTCGGCCACGTTACGGGTAGCCTCATCGGCGCGACGCTCGGCGGTCGAACAGTGATCGCCCAACACCACCATCTCTTCGTAATCGCTGTGGTAACCGCCGGTTGGCGTCCAGCGATCCTTGAGCGTGCCGTGCTCTTTCGCCAGCACGTATTTGATCGCGCGGTGCAGAGCCAGGTCAGGGTAGCGACGAATTGGCGAGGTAAAGTGACCGTAGGAAGTCAGCGCCAGACCAAAGTGCCCGCGGTTTTCAGGATCGTAAATCGCCTGCTTCATCGAGCGCAGCAGCATGGTTTGCAGCATCTCGCGATCGGGACGATCTTTCAGCTGATCCATAATATCGGCATAGTCTTTCGGCTCGGGCTTAAGACCGCCGCCCATGATCAGGCTTAGCTCGCCCAACACGCTGCGCAAGGCAGAAATATGGTCATCGCTAGGACGATCGTGCACGCGGAACAGCGCCGGTTCGTTATGTTTTTCTACAAAACGCGCCGCGGCGATATTGGCCATGATCATGCATTCTTCGATCAGCTTGTGCGCATCGTTACGCACCGTCGCCTCGACGCGCTCAATGCGACGCTCGGCGTTGAAGATAAACTTGGCCTCTTCGGTTTCAAAGGCAATACCGCCGCGTTCGGCACGCGCCAGATCCAGCACTTTGTACATCTTGTGCAACTCTTCAAGATGTTTAACCAGTGGAGCGTACTGTTCGCGCAGCTCGGGGTTGCCTTCGATGATCTGCCAGACCTTGGTGTAGGTCAGGCGAGCGTGGGAGCTCATCACCGCTTCATAGAATTTTGAGGTAGTCAGCTTACCGCTGGCAGAGATGGTCATTTCACAGACCATACACAGGCGATCCACCTGCGGATTCAGCGAGCACAGGCCGTTCGACAGCACTTCCGGCAGCATCGGTACTACCTGCGACGGGAAGTAAACCGAGGTGGCACGGCTGCGAGCTTCGTTGTCCAGCGCGGTGCCCGGACGCACATAGTAGCTCACGTCGGCGATAGCAACCCACAGGCGCCAGCCGCCGCCGCGTTTAGCTTCACAGTAAACCGCATCATCGAAGTCGCGCGCGTCTTCGCCGTCGATGGTGACTAACGGCAGATTACGCAGGTCTACGCGACCTTTTTTGGCCTCTTCCGGCACCTGCTCGCTCAGTCCTGCTACCTGTTTTTCAACCGCGGGTGGCCAGACGTGCGGGATTTCGTGGGTGCGCAGCGCGATATCGACCGCCATGCTGGTGCCCATCTTATCGCCGAGCACTTCGACTATCTTGCCGACCGCTTTGGTACGGCGAGTCGGACGCTGAGTTAGTTCAACCACCACCATAAAGCCCATGCGTGCGCCGTTAACGCCCTCGGCAGGGATCAGGATATCAAAGCTTAAGCGGCTATCGTCGGGAACGACAAAACCGGCACCGGCGTCGGTAAAGTAACGGCCCACAATCTGGCTGACTTTAGGCACCACGACGCGAACGATGCGCGCCTCACGGCGGCCCTTGCGATCGGTGCCCACGGGCTGAGCCAGCACCACGTCACCGTGGATACACATTTTCATCTGCTCGGCTGAGAGATAAACGTCGTCTTTTTTCACGCCTTCAAGACGCAGGAAACCGTAACCATCGCGATGGCCAATGACGGTGCCTTTCAGCAAATCCAGGCGCTCCGGCAGCGCATAGCACTGGCGGCGGGTAAACACCAGTTGACCGTCACGCTCCATGGCACGCAGTCGACGGCGCAGCGCTTCAAGCGGCTCTTCACCCGAAAGGTTCAGTTCATTTGCCAGCTCTTCGCGGCTGGCTGGCGTTTCGCGCTTACCAAGATGCTCGAGAATAAATTCACGGCTAGGGATAGGCGATTCGTATTTTTCTGCTTCTCGTTCCAGGAATGGATCTTGTGACATAGCGGTTCCTCCGTTGTCAGCAGCAGTTTGTTGAAAGTCTATGTTTCAACAAGCAATAATTTGTAGAGTTGAGCATTATCGTTAATCTTCATGGCTAACGTGCACTGATTCAACTCATCAAGAAAGTGGTCAATGGCGACAGGCTAACCCTGCTCACCAACGGGTACTTTACCCGGTAATTTTTGCGTTTATGATGACAGCGTCGTTTTAAAAGCTGACGGGTATGTTTTAGAGTACTCTATTGAGTAGGGCATCCGCCACAAAAAGAAACCGGGCACAGTGCCCGGTTTTTAGCGGATTAGCCTAAGCAAGCGCCTGATAACTCAACTGACTACGGCGCGTCAAACGGGTCGCGTAGGATCATGGTTTCGCTGCGATCCGGGCCGGTGGAGATAATGTCGACCGGCACGCCGGTCAGCTGTTCTACACGTTTGATATAATCACGCGCCGCCTGCGGCAGTTTGTCGAGTGATTTAACGCCAAAGGTGGTTTCCGTCCAGCCCGGCATGGATTCATAAATAGGCTCGATACCCTCCCAGTTTTCGGCCGCCAGCGGCGTAGTTGTCACCTCTTTACCGTCCGGCAGGCGGTAACCGATACACAGCTTCACTTCTTTAAGACCGTCCAACACGTCGAGCTTGGTCATGCAGAAGCCGGACAGCGAGTTGATCTGCACCGCACGGCGCACCGCGACGATATCGAGCCAGCCGCAGCGACGGCGGCGGCCGGTGGTGGCGCCAAACTCGTTGCCCTGCTTGCACAGGTATTCGCCAATATCATCGAACAGCTCGGTCGGGAACGGGCCTGCACCGACACGCGTTGAATAGGCTTTAACGATACCCAGCACGTAGTCAACGTAACGCGGTCCGATGCCCGAACCGGTCGCCACGCCGCCTGCGGTGGTGTTCGACGAGGTAACGTAAGGATAAGTTCCGTGGTCAATGTCCAACAGCGTACCCTGGGCACCCTCAAACATGATGAGGTCGCCGCGCTTGCGCGCCTGGTCCAGCAGGTCGGAAACGTCTACCACCATCGCGGTAAGAATATCGGCGACAGCCATGACGTCATCAAGAACCTGTTGATAATCCACCGCGTCTACCTGGTAGTAGTTCACTAGCTGGAAGTTGTGATAATCGACGATGTCTTTCAGCTTGTGGGCGAAAGTTTCCTTGTTGAACAGATCACTAACGCGCAGGGCACGGCGAGCAACCTTGTCTTCATAGGCTGGCCCAATACCGCGACCGGTGGTGCCAATAGCCTTGGCGCCGCGCGCCTTTTCACGGGCCATATCCAGCGCAACGTGATAGGAGAGGATCAGCGGGCAGGCCTCTGAGATAAGTAAACGTTCGCGAACCGGGATGCCACGCGCTTCAAGCTCGGCCATTTCTTTCATCAACGCATCGGGAGCCAGAACCACGCCGTTGCCGATGATGCTGGTCACGTTTTCGCGTAAAATACCGGAGGGAATGAGATGAAGTACGGTTTTTTCACCCTTGATAACCAGAGTATGGCCCGCATTGTGACCGCCCTGATAGCGCACCACATAGTTAGCTCGTTCAGTCAGCAAGTCGACAATTTTGCCCTTGCCTTCGTCACCCCATTGAGTGCCAAGTACGACGACGTTGTTACCCATTTCAATAATCACCCGCTCGCGTTAAAAAAAGAGTCTATCACCCTGCACCCCGGCTTTCAGTACTTTTAATAACCGATTCGTTTAAAAAATTACCGTTTCGTGCAGCAGATCTCTCCTGGGGAAATAGCCTGATTTAGAAAAAGCAAAAGGCCCGCAGGGGGCCTTTTGGCAGTATCGTTGTCGAACAATACTCGCTTACGGTTTAGTGGTTTTGTCCGGCGATTTCATGTAGCGGAAGAAATCATCGTTAGGACTCATCACCATCACGTCGTTACCGCTGCTGAAGCTCTCTCTGTAAGCCTGAAGGCTACGAATAAAGCCGTAGAAATCGGGATCGGCGCTGAACGCGTCGGCAAACAGTTTAGCCGCCTGGGCATCGCCCTCGCCGCGAGTAATGCGCGACTCGCGTTCGGCCTCGGCTAAGGTCAGTGTTACCTGATAGTCAGCGGTGGCGCGCAGCTTCTCGGCCTCTTCCTGACCCTGTGAACGGTGACGTCGGGCTACCGCTTCACGTTCGGCGCGCATGCGCTGGAAGATAGCATCCGAAACCTCTGCCGGAAGGTTGATCTGCTTGATCCGCACATCAACAACTTCAATACCCAGTGCCGCCATGCTGTTAGGATTGACCGCGGTGACTTTACCGTTAGTTTCCTGTTCGACGCGCTTGGCCGCAGAAGCGATAGCATCATCGGCTTCGGTCGTCGCCGAGGCGTCATCATCATCGCCGGTTCCCTGATTCAGGGCATCACGCACGTCAAGCGTCAGACGGCCGCGCGAGTCGGTAACGATATCTTTGACATCCAGACGACCAATTTCTGAGCGCAGGCGGTCACTGAATTTACGTTTCAACAGCACTTCGGCCTGAGACACATCGCCGCCGCCGGTTGCCAGATAGTAACGGCTGAAATCGCTGATACGCCACTTCAGGTAAGAATCGACGATCAGGTCTTTTTTCTCTTTGGTCACAAAGCGGTCTGCCTGGTTGTCCATGGTTTGTACACGGGCATCCAGCGTTTTAACCGACTCGACGAAAGGCACCTTAAAGTGCAGGCCTGGCTCATACACTAACGGCTTGTTGTCGCCATCGCGTAACACCTTGCCGAAACGCAGCACGATCCCGCGCTGGCCTTCCTGAACCACAAAAAGTGAGGCATAGAGCGCCACCAGCACAACTGCAACGACCAGTAAAATTGACTTACGCATTGGTTATTCTCTCCCTACGCGAACGGTGTCGTCACGCTGTACGTCTGCACGGCGCTGATCCATGACACTTTCAGAAGAACCTGAGCTGTTGTTGCTCGAGCTGTTAGTGCTGGCCGTTGACGGAGAAGACTGTCGCAGCGGGATCATGCTGCTTGCAGCACCGCTGGTATTGTTTTTTGCCGCCGTTTTTCCCTGCAGAAGCTGATCTAAAGGCAGCACCATCAGGTTATTGCCGTTATCGTTGATCAACACCTTGCGGGTATGGCTGAGAACGTCCTGCATGGTTTCGATATACAAGCGCTCGCGAGTGATCTGCGGGGCGGCTTTATACTCTGGCAACAGCTTGGCGAAACCGGCGACTTCACCCTGAGCTTCCAGGATGGTGCGATCTTTGTAAGCTTTGGCATTTTCCAGCAAACGCTGTGCCTGACCGTTAGCGCGAGGCTGAACCTCATTGGCGTAGGCTTCGGCTTCACGGATGTACTGCTGCTCGTTTTCACGGGCGGCAATCGCATCGTCAAAGGCGGCCTTGACTTCTTCAGGCGGACGCGCGGTCTGGAAGTTAACGTCTTGAACGGTAATACCCATGTGATAAGGACGAATAGTCTCTTCCAGCACGCGCTGGGTGTCGCTACGCACCGTAGTACGCCCCTCGGTGAGGATCTTATCCATGGTGTATTTGCCAATCACGCCGCGCAGTGCACTGTCGGTTGCCTGACTCAGGCTGTCGTCCGCGTTGGCGACGCTGAACAGGTAGGCGCGAGGATCGGTAACGCGGTACTGCACGTTCATTTCGACGCGGACTACGTTCTCGTCAGAGGTCAGCATGATGCCAGAAGCGGCAAGCTCGCGAACGGACTCGACGTTGACCGCCTGAACCTGATCGATAAAGGTCGGTTTCCAGTTAAGACCAGGCTCAACCAGATGGCTGAACTTGCCGAAACGAGTTACCACGCCACGCTCTGCTTCTTTAATGGTATAGAATCCGCTGGCCGCCCAGATCACCACGACGGCGACCACGGCAAGGCCAACGAAGCGACCGTTCATGCTTTTTTGCGGGCCGGTATTGCTTCCATTACCGGATCCCTTGCCACCGAAAGCACCCAGCTTTTTACTGAGCTTACGGAAGATATCATCAAGGTCAGGAGGGCCCTGATCGCGCCCGCCTTTATTGTTATTTCCACCAGAATTATTTCCACCGGAGTTGCCGCTATTTTTGCTGCTTCCCCAGGGGTCGCGGTCCTGTCCGTTATCACCGGGCTGATTCCACGCCATGTTATAGCTCCATTATTCTATGATTGGTGTTCTTCAGGCTCTATATCAGTCAAGTCTTCCCAGTGGTTTTTATGTTCGAAATCTACCGGGAAGCCGTTACGGACGTATTCGCCCATAGCCGGTTCTTGTTTGCAGAGGCGGCGCCAGTCAACAATGGGCATTCGCACCATCAGACCTATGCTGCCATCTTCTTCAATCCATTCTTTTTCAATCGCCTGAAGCTGGTAAAAACGGCTACGAAGGCGGCCGGCATCGGGTGGCAAACACAATTCGACCTGTGCTATTTCACCTGACAGACGCTCCGTTAATGCCTGAAATAACAACGGGATGCCTTCACCAGTCACGGCTGATAACCAGACCCTGATAGGCAAATTCTCTTCGTTGCGGTCAATACGCGGAACAAAATCGTCCAGCATATCTATTTTATTCATCACTAACAGCGCAGGAATGTCATCTGCTTCAATCTCTGCCAGCACCGTATTTACCGCGTCGATATTTTCCTCAACGCGAATATCCGCTGCATCAATCACATGTAATAACAGAGATGCCTGTCGGGTTTCCTGCAACGTTGCTTTAAATGCGGCAACTAGATCATGGGGCAGGTGACGAATAAACCCTACGGTATCCGCCATCACGGTTTCCCCTACGTCGGCAACCATAATGCGGCGCAGAGTAGGATCCAGTGTGGCAAACAACTGATCGGCCACGTAAACATCGGCCTCGGTAATGCGGTTAAACAGCGTGGACTTTCCGGCGTTGGTGTAACCCACCAGAGAAACCGTCGGAATATCGGCACGCATTCTGGAACGTCTTCCCTGCTCGCGCTGTTTAGATACGCGTTCAAGGCGACTTAAAATAAGGGTGATTCTGTCACGCAACAGGCGGCGGTCGGTTTCAAGCTGAGTTTCCCCAGGACCGCGCGCACCAATTCCGCCACCCTGGCGTTCAAGGTGTGTCCAGCCTCGTACCAATCGGGTTGCTATATGGCGCAACTGAGCCAATTCTACTTGTAGTTTACCTTCGTGAGTACGGGCGCGCTGGGCAAAAATATCTAGAATAAGTCCGGTGCGATCAACCACGCGACATTCGCACAAGGCTTCCAGGTTACGTTCCTGGCCAGGTGATAATGCGTGATCAAACAGGATTACAGACGCGCCTGTTGCTTTAACGGCGTCTGCGATTTCTTGGGCCTTTCCTTCACCGACAAAGTATTTTGGGTGCGGAGCCTTGCGGCTACCGGTGATGACTTGTAAAGCCTCAACACCTGCTGAAGAGACCAGCGATTCAAATTCGCTTAGATCTTCAGTGACTTTGTCCTGCGAGAAATAGATATGAACCAGTACGGCCTGTTCACCGGCTTCATAACGGTCAAACAAGCGTGTGACCTCTCAATTGAGAAAAAAATTCAACAAGGGGCACATAAGTGGTAATAACCGCTTATGACCCCTTCGAGATTGAATAGCCTGGCGCCTTATTCGGCGTCATCGCCATCCTGCGGCTGCTGTGGAGCAGTCGGTGCGCTACCATGCTGATAGTTGTTGGTCGTACTACCGCCTGGGTTATTACTGTGATGAGAAACTGGGCGCGAAGGAACAACGGTGGAGATAGCGTGTTTGTACACCATCTGGCTTACCGTGTTTTTCAAAAGAATTACAAACTGATCGAAAGACTCAATCTGTCCCTGCAGCTTAATGCCGTTCACCAAGTAAATAGAAACCGGAACACGTTCGCGACGCAATGCGTTCAGGAACGGATCTTGCAAAGATTGCCCCTTAGCCATTCTATCTTTTCCTTATTAGTTTGTTGTTTGTAACTTAGAGCCTAGAAGCTCGAAAATAAATCACATAAAAAATTTGCGCGTTGAGTACTTATCAATTGTACACAATCAACCAACCTATGCACTAACAACCTGAATAACACGGTTTAAGGCTTCTTCTGGCTTTTCAGAATCAAGCCACTCGACGTCCTTCCAGCCGCGTAACCAGGTCATCTGGCGTTTTGCCAGCTGCCGTGTCGCACAAACACCACGATAAACCATTTCATCGTAGTCGATCTCACCAGAAAAATATGACCACATCTGGCGATAACCGACACAACGAACGGAAGGCATGTCCGTATGCAAATCACTACGACTGAAAAGCGCTCTGGCTTCGGCTTCAAAACCGTTGGCCACCATCTGCCGAAAACGCAGTTCAATACGATCGTGCAACAGTTGGCGACTCGTAGGTGCAATCGCGAACTGATGGACCCGATAAGGAATAGCTTCACCCGAAATTTTAAGGAGTTCCGTTAAAGTTTTACCCGAAATATAAAAAACTTCCAGTGCTCTAGACAGTCTCTGTGGATCATTCGGATGAATACGCAATGCCGATACCGGATCTATCTCACATAATGTCTGGTGCAATGCTTCCCAACCCTGCTCCGCCGCCTCTGCCTCTATGCGTTCCCTGACCTTGGGATCGGCGGGAGGAAGCGGCGAGAGCCCTTCCAGCAATGCTTTGTAGTAAAGCATTGTTCCGCCAACTAATAACGGAATTTTATTGCGCGCGGTTATCTCACTCATCTCGCGCAACGCATCGGCGCGGAAATCGGCAGCGGAATAGGACTGCGCCGGATCGAGGATGTCGATCAGGCGATGCGGTGCCGCTGCGAGCTCTTCAGGCGTCGGTTTTGCCGTGCCAATATCCATGCCCTTATAAATAAGAGCAGAGTCAACGCTAATAAGTTCAACGGGAAGATGCTGACGCAGGGCCATCGCCAGGGCAGTTTTGCCCGAAGCCGTGGGGCCCATAATAAATATCGCGGGAGGCAGGTCTTTAATTTCTGAATCAGTCATGCTTGAAAGCCGCCAGTGCCGGCTGTAAATCAACAGGTTGCAAGAGTCCAGACGGGGGAGATTTGACCAACTGCGGGCAAAGTCGCTCAACGTCCGTAAGTAATTGTATAGCTTGTGATACCGTCCAGACCTCATGTTCACTGCCAATACTGCGGGCAAACCACATAGCTACCGCATCAGGAGTGATTTCCTGCATGACTGAAACATATGCTAACAGGTCGGGTATCAACTTTTGTAAATTTTGTTGGCGTAATGGTAAAGGCACCGTGCGCAAAGTCCCACGCTGCTGCTCAATCTGCATGTCGATCCCAAAATGCTGCAACAGCGCCTGATGTTGAGTAAACGCCACGCGCTCTTCCTTAGTCAGGCTAAGTTTTACCGGAATAAGCAGCGGTTGAGGCTTTAATCCTTCAGAAGTGGGGGTCAACTGGGCCGTTTTCAACCATTTCTCCGCCACCGGCAGCGATAACAGCACTAATTTTTGCCCCCGCTCCAGCAGCGCATAGGTTGACGCACAAACGGTCATCACCCGGCCAAAACTCTGGCTGTGGCCTTCAAGGGCAGGGTCAGGCTTTTGCACGCCCGTGGCTGCAGCTTTTGGGGCAATGGCTTCGGTGCCTGATGCCTGAGTATCCGCGGGCTGAAGCAGTCGCTGATACAGCTCGCCCTGCGGCTTACTATAGGAGTTTTCGTCGCTAAATCGCTGCGCTGGCTCACGTAAATGGGCCGAACGGGAGGTTTCCGGGAAAATAGCCTTGGCAACCGGCGTCCTGCTTAACGAAGGCGCAGCGTCTTGCCCTTCTGACCGAGCGCGTGGCGATGTGACTTTGGGGATCATCTCGGACGGTTGGGCGAAATGGTTACCTCCCGCCGCCTGCCGGTTTTCCGGCTGCCAGCGCGGCGCATCCTGCTGGGGTTCGGCCGTATCCAGCAGCGGCGCAGCGGCCTGCTGTAAAACCGCGACGACCGCCTGATAAATAAAATCATGCACCAGGCGCGACTGATGAAAACGCACCTCGTGCTTGGCGGGATGCACGTTTACATCGACCTGATGCGGATCGACCTCGAGATACAGCACGTAGGCCGGTTGCTGATCGTCTTTTAGCTGATCCTGATAGGCCTGGCGGATTGCGTGGTTGATCAGCCGGTCCTTCATCATGCGTTGGTTGACGTAGCAATATTGCATATCGGTCAAATTGCGCGATCCGGCAGGATCGGCTACCCAGCCGCGGATCGACAAATCGCCGTGGCTCCACTCCACTTCCAGCGCGTGCTCGACAAACGTTGGGCTGCAAATGCTGGCCAGCCGACGCGTGCTTTGCGCGGCATCTTTTGCCGCCCGATACTGGCGTACTAGTTTACCGTTGTGGCTCAGGTTGATCGAGACGTCGAAGCGAGCTAGCGCGATGCGTCGCACGACTTCGTCAATGTGGGTGAATTCGGTTTTCTCGGTGCGCATAAACTTACGACGCGCGGGGGTATTATAAAATAAGTCGAGCACTTCAACGGTCGAGCCCTGCGGATGCGCGGCCGGTTTAACCGTCACCGCCATATCGCGCCCTTCGGCATACGCCTGCCAGGCTTCGTGCTGCGTCGCGGTGCGAGAGGTCAGCATAAGCCGCGAGACCGAGCTGATACTGGCCAGCGCTTCGCCGCGAAAACCGAGGCTAAGAATGGCCTCAAGATCGTCCAGAGAGCTGATTTTACTGGTCGCATGCCGCGCCAGCGCTAACGCCAGTTCGTCTTTACCGATCCCACAGCCGTTATCACGAATGCGGATCAGCTTGGCACCGCCGCGATCGATATCAATATCAATGCGCGTGGCACCGGCATCGAGGCTATTTTCGACCAGCTCTTTCACTACCGACGCGGGCCGTTCAACAACCTCACCTGCAGCTATCTGATTTGCCAGCTGCGGTGGCAGTACCCGAATCGGCATAGCCGCTCCTGTGCTCTCAAAAAATAATGTTAACGGCCGGGTCAGGACTGCGGGATCTTCAGCGTTTGCCCCAACTGCACGTCGCCGGTTTTCATGCGATTCGCGGTTCTAATCTCACTCATGCTCACGCCATAACGCGAAGCAATCGCTGACAGGGTGTCACCGCGCACGACTTTGTGTCTCACAGGCCGGCTGCTGGCCCCGCGTGCAGCGGTGGCCTTCGAGCCTGAACGCGAGGTTACCGCTGTACTGCCAGCCGGCACTTTTAGACGCTGTCCGACCCAGACACCGTCTTTCTTGAGCCTGTTGAGGTCGCGCAGCGCGCTGTTAGTGGTGCTGTAGTGAGCAGCAATACCGGTCAGGGTTTCACCACGCTTCACCACATGAATCTGCGTCGCACCGCCCAGCGCCGCCGTGGTCTCAATCGGACCCGGCTGGCGTAATGACGTGCTGGCCGGGGGAGGTTCAGTGACCGCCGTTGCGCTGGCCAGCAACGGTCGGTTTTCGACCTTTGGGCCGGTTTGCAACGGATGCGTCAGGAAATAATTGCGCAGGCCTTCATAAATGGCATGAGCAATCTTATCCTGATACGCGCTGCTACCCAGCAGCCGCTCCCCGTTTGGATTACTGATAAAGCCGGTCTCGACCAGCAGAGAAGGAATATCCGGTGAGCGCAGTACGCCCAGGCTGGCATGTTCCGGCTTGGCTTTGTGCAGCTCGCCAACCTTACGCAACTGCTGTAATACTCTTACCGCGACGTCATACCCCACGCGCTGGGAATGACCAAACTGCAAATCGAGCACCGCCTGGCTTAAATAAGGGTCAGAGGCGGTGTTAGCCAGCATATCGCCCGCGCCGCCAAGCAGCTCGGACTGTTTCTCGTGCTGCTCAAGCCAGTTACCCATTTCGCTGTTGGCTCGGCGGTTAGAGAGCACCCAGACCGAGGCCCCGCTGGCGCTGCGATTTGGCGCGGCGTCAGCGTGAATGGATACCAGCAGGTTAGCGCCCTGCTTGCGCGCTACGTCGGAACGGCCCATGACCGAGATAAAATAGTCGCCGTCGCGCGTCAGCACCGGTTTAAACATCGGATCGCGGGACATTTCCGCCTGCAGCTTGCGTGCAATCGCAATAGTGACGTTTTTCTCTTTGAGTCCACCGGCGCCCTGCGCGCCAGGATCCTGCCCGCCGTGACCGGCATCGATCGCCACGATAATTTGATTATCGGAGGTGGATCCCTGAGTACGCGGTGTTAAATTCGCGACAGGAACCGGTGCGCTGGTCGCCACGGTGGTTTTTTCACCCTCAAACGGATTGCTTCGCGACGCACGAGCCTGCGCAGGCCTGCTGGCGGTTTGCAGCCGTGAGACGCTGGCCGAGGCATTGCGCTGGCCACCGGCGGCATTGAGCGTAAACACCACCGTGTATTGGCTGCCGCGCTGCTGCACCTGCGCATTGGTTCTGACTTTTTGGGTTAATTCAAACACCAGCCGCTGAGTCTTCGCGTCCGCGGGCGTACTTGCGCGCACCTGCTTAACCAGATTTTGTCCACTGAAGCTGAGCGGTAATCCACGCATCACGCCATCTTGTTTGATGTCGATCACCACCCTCTCCGGGCTATGCAGCGGAAAGAAGGAATAGTCAGGCTTGCCATCAAAATCGATAGTCACGGTGGATTGGGTACTGCCGTTGGAAACATTGATGTTTTTCATCCCTGCACCAAAAGCGGAGGCACTGACTGCCGGCACTATCACCGCCACGACGAACAACAGGCGGGCCGCCAGGCTGTTGCAAAATCTGTTAACGCGTTGAATCATTACAGCATTATCCTTGCTCTTGTAGCATCTGCAGTAAATGGTTACCTGCCTCAGAAACGGCCTTAAGGGTCGCTAATCTGCCGTCTGACTGATAGGCGAGCGTCAGTTCCAGGTCAGGATCGGGTAAAACGCCCGCGCCCTGCTGAGGCCACTCAACCAGACAAATCGCATCTTCGGTAAAATAGTCGCGGATCCCCATGAACTCCAGCTCTTCAGGGTCGGCGAGACGATACAGATCAAAATGATAGACCGCCATCGGATCAAGCTGATAAGGCTCCACCAGCGTGTAGGTCGGGCTTTTTACGTTTCCCCGGTGACCGCGCGCCTGCAAAAAACCTCGGCTAAAGGTGGTTTTACCGGCACCCAGATCGCCAAAAAGATGGATCACAGTGGCGCCGGTGCAGGCGTTGGCTAAATCGGCGCCTAGTTTCAGAGTCGCGGCTTCATCTTGCAGAGGTAGGCTAATTTGATTCATGGATGATTTCTATTTTTAAAGTCAGGATTAACCGTCGGGGCTATCCAGGTTAACAAATCGGTTGCCAGCATGCCGCGCGTGCCCTGGCGCTGAGCAATAATATCCGCCGCCGTGCCGTGAACCACGGTTCCTGCACAGGCCGCATCATAAAAAGATAACTTCTGAGCGAGCAGACCGCCAATAATGCCTGAAAGGATATCGCCCATTCCGCCGGTGGCCATGCCAGCATTGCCGACATCCGCAATCGCGATTTGCCCGTCTTGCGAGCCAACCAGCGTGCCCGCTCCTTTTAATACCACCACGCCGCCGTAGCGCTGGACCAGGCGACGCAGTGAAAGTAAGCGATCGCTTTCAATATCCTTCACCGAGCAGTCTAGCAGTCGCGCCGCTTCGCCAGGGTGAGGCGTCAAGACGCGATTTTGCCGTTTATCAGGGGCTTTTGCCAGCATGTTAAGCGCATCAGCATCCCATAGTGCCGGTTTATCGCTGGCGGCGATCAGGGTAAAGGCCGATTTCCCCCAATCATTCTGGCCCAGTCCTGGCCCGATCACCACGGCGCTGGCCCATTCGAGCCCGGCTTTTACCGATTCTTCGCTCAGCTCCTGCACCATTAGCTCGGGACGCGCCGTTAGCAGAGGGCCGATATGTTGTTTGTGAGTAAGTACTCGCACCATTCCTGCCCCGGTGCGCAGCGCGGCTTCTGCCGCCATGCGGATCGCGCCCGCATAGCCGCTATCGCCGCCGACCACCAGCAGATGCCCGTGCTCGCCCTTGTGGGAGCAAGGGCGGCGCGGGTGTAGCCATTCAGCTAATCGCCCCTCGTCTATTCGCTGTAACAGCGGCAGATGACCGCTGAGCCAACTCTGTAAACCCAGCGCGTCGCAGCACAGTTCACCAACGTAATCCCGTGCCTGTCCGGTTAACAGGCCGGGTTTCATGGCGATAAAGGTTACCGTTAGCGTGGCCTGAACCACCTCGCCCGCCGCCGTGCCGGTTTCTGCCGCCAGGCCGGAGGGGACGTCCAGCGCTACTACCGGCGCGGAATACTGGTTTATCACCTCGATATAATTAGCAATCGGCGCGCGCGGCGCGGAGGATAGACCGGTGCCTAACAGCGCATCAATGATAAGTTCGCAGCCTGCAGGCCACGGGGAGGCGATATCGCCCGCTTTTCCGCCGACCGCTATCCAGCCTGCTCTCGCCTGCTCGGCCTCGGCGGGAAGGGGTTTATCGCCATTAACGGCTAATAGCGTGACATCCAGACCGGCCAACTTGGCCAGGCGCGCGACCTCATAGCCGTCGCCGCCGTTATTGCCCTTGCCACACAGCACCAGCCACCGAGTGGCATGGGGAAATTTCGATCGCGCCAGTCGGAAGGCCGCCGCCGCCGCCCGCTGCATCAGCGTAAACAGAGTAAGACCCGTATCCCGTGCGGCATTTGCCTCAGCATTCCTTAACCAGTCCGCAGAATAGACGGAGTATGGTAAACTTGCGCAGTTCTGTTTTTCAATTTGGTTAGTCATGACGCACCTCCTCGATCTCGATCAATTAGCCCAACATATCAAGCAATGGGGCCAGTCGCTAGGCTTCCAGCAGGTTGGCATCTGTGATACCGACCTGTCGGTAGAAGAGCCAAAGCTGCAAGAGTGGCTTGATAAACAATATCATGGAGAGATGGATTGGATGGCACGCCACGGCATGTTGCGTGCCCGTCCGCACGAGCTGCTGCCCGGCACCCTACGGGTGATCAGCGTGCGCATGAACTACCTGCCTGCAAAGGCTGCCTTCGCCAAAACGCTGAATAATCCTCAACTTGGCTACGTAAGCCGTTATGCTTTAGGCCGCGATTATCACAAAGTTTTGCGCCAGCGACTGAAAAAGCTTGGTGATATGATCCAGGAATTCTGCAGCGAATCTCAGCCGGATACGGCCCTGAGTTTTCGACCGTTTGTCGATTCTGCCCCGATCATGGAGCGGCCACTAGCTGAAAAAGCCGGGCTTGGCTGGGTTGGTAAGCACTCACTAATACTTAACCGCGAATCCGGTTCCTGGTTCTTTCTCGGCGAACTCCTTATCGATCTGCCGCTGCCGGTCGATCGGCCGCAGCAGGAACAGTGCGGTCGCTGCGTTGCCTGTATCACCACCTGCCCAACCGGCGCCATTGTCGCACCCTATCAGGTCGACGCGCGACGCTGTATCTCTTATCTAACCATCGAGCTTGAGGGCGCCATCCCGCTGGAGTTTCGTCCGTTAATGGGCAACCGAATCTACGGCTGCGACGATTGCCAACTGATTTGCCCGTGGAATCGCTACTCTCAACTGACCGATGAAGACGATTTTAGCCCTCGCGCGGCGCTGCATGCGCCCGAGCTGGTCGATTTATTCAGCTGGAAAGAAGAAAAGTTTCTGCGCATTACCGAGGGATCGCCGATTCGACGCATTGGTCATCTGCGCTGGCTGCGTAATATCTCGGTGGCATTAGGCAATGCTCCCTACGATGAAAGCGTCATCTTGGCTCTGCAAGCGAGAGTAGGTGAAAATAGTATGCTTGATGAGCATATCGAGTGGGCTATCGCGCAACAATTAGCCAAGAGAAGCGAACATCGCATAGAAGTGCAGTCTTCGCAGAAGAAACGGCTGATCCGCGCGGTGGAAAAAGGCCTGCCGAGAGACGCATAAAGCGGGGATTATTCTGTAAACATCAGAAATTCTACGCTGTGCATAAAAATAAAAATGCTTTGTCGATCAACTGCAAAAAAAAGAGCAAGAGATCGTTATAACGTTTTAGGGTTATTTTTTATCTTTATTAATCAATTAGTTATTTTTTGGCAATCTAACAAGATCAAATAAGGAACAGTGCAAAAAATAAACTAAATCTGTGGATAACTCTGTTCACAAAAATAATTCAATCTATATTTTTAGCGACAGAAAAGTCACGCAGGCTGCGTGGCGACTGGGATGTTGACTGAATGGATAAATAAAATTGGAGCGGGAAACGAGACTCGAACTCGCGACCCCGACCTTGGCAAGGTCGTGCTCTACCAACTGAGCTATTCCCGCTTAGGAGATGCTAGGTGCATCGGTTGTAAATTTCTTCCGGTCAATTCTCTTCGTTTTGAAGAGTCATTCACTTTTCGACAAATACAACATTTGAAAAGTTTGGAGCGGGAAACGAGACTCGAACTCGCGACCCCGACCTTGGCAAGGTCGTGCTCTACCAACTGAGCTATTCCCGCGTCGCATGGTGGTACTGTTAACTACTTTACTCTATTTTTACTGCTTTTTCTAAATCTAATTGATTGAAAAGCCAATCAAAAAAATTTGGAGCGGGAAACGAGACTCGAACTCGCGACCCCGACCTTGGCAAGGTCGTGCTCTACCAACTGAGCTATTCCCGCTCTGCGTACTAACGAAATTCTTCATCGGTACGGGGTGCGCATTATACGAGAAATCTTCGCTCCCGCAAGCCCCCTTCCCCAAAAAAAACTGTTTTTATTCAATAAATCGTTCGACTGCTGATTAAAAGAGCAATTAGTTCAATTAATCAGCAATTCTTTGATTTCAAGGCGATATAAGACCACTGAAAGTATTTTTAATTTTTTTACAGCTGGATGAAATGCTCACGGTAGTAGGACAGTTCGGCAACCGACTCGCGGATATCGTCCAGTGCCTGATGCGTTCCCTGCTTGTTGAAGCCGGCAAGGATTTCAGGTTTCCAGCGACGGGCCAGCTCTTTTAGGGTGCTCACATCGAGGTAGCGATAATGGAAGTAAGATTCCAGCTCGGGCATATAGTTAAACAGGAAACGGCGGTCCTGGCCGACGCTGTTGCCGCAGATAGGCGATTTTCCTGCAGGCACCCACTGTTGAAGAAACTCGATGGTCGCCCGCTGCGCCGCGTTCTCATCAAAAGTGCTGGCCTTCACCCGCTCGACCAGGCCGCTGCCGGTGTGAGTCCGCACGTTCCACTCATCCATTAGTCCCAACTGTGCATCGGACTGGTACACCGCCATAACCGGGCCTTCAGCCAGTACGTTGAGGTTGGCATCGGTGACCAGCGTCGCGATTTCGATGATGCGGTCACGTTTAGGATCGAGTCCGGTCATCTCTAAATCGATCCAGATTAAATTGTTCTCGTTTGCAGACGGCTTGCTATCGGTTACAGACATTAGTGACTCCAGTCATGAATAGTCCCACAACGGTTAATTAATATGAAATAGCTGGTATCATAGCCCTTTTGGTCGCAACGAGCGATTGAAGCCAGTCAAGTGAGGCGCAGTGACTAAGATAAAACTGTCAAAAGGGCAACAACGTCGCGTTAAAGCCAACCACGAACGTCGTCTGACCAAGACCGACAAGCGGAAAGAGCTAGACGACTCCCTACACGGTGAACCACAAGAGGGCGTGGTGATCAGCCGTTTCGGGATGCATGCCGACGTTGAAGCTACCGACGGCAGCACGCATCGCTGTAATATTCGTCGGACCATCCGTTCACTGGTTACCGGTGACCGCGTCGTGTGGCGCTCGGGCGAGAACGCCGACGTTAAAGGGATCGTTGAAGCCGTACATGAACGTACGTCGGTGCTGACGCGTCCAGATTTCTACGACGGCGTTAAACCCATCGCCGCCAACATCAATCAGATTGTCATTGTCTCGGCTATTTTACCCGAGCTGTCGCTCAACATTATCGATCGCTATTTGGTAGCTTGCGAAACCGTTGAGGTCGAGCCGCTGATTGTACTCAATAAAATCGACCTGCTCGACGAAGAAAGCCGCAAGTTTGTGGCAGAAATGATGAATATCTACCGTCGTATCAACTATCGGGTGATTGAGGTGTCGAGCTATAACGGCGAAGGTATGCCGGAGTTCATCACCGCCCTGACCGACCGTATCAGCATCTTTGCCGGCCAGTCTGGCGTCGGTAAATCCAGCCTGCTCAACGCGCTATTGCCACCCGAGCTACAGCAGATCGTTGTCAACGACGTTTCCGATAACTCGGGACTCGGTCAGCACACGACCACTGCGGCACGCCTGTACCACTTCCAGCACGGCGGCGACGTCATTGACTCCCCGGGCGTACGCGAATTTGGCCTGTGGCACCTGGCCCCAGAGCAAATTACTCAGGGCTTTATTGAATTCAGGCCCTACCTTGGCTACTGCAAATTTCGCGACTGCAAGCACGGCAGCGATCCGGGCTGTGCTATCCGTGAAGCGGTCGACAAGGGCGAGATTGCCGAAGAGCGTTTTGACAACTATCACCGCATCCTCGAAAGCATGGCTGATGTAAAAACGCGTAAAAACTTTGATAGCATCTGATAAAAGCCGCCATTTTGATTAAAATCTGCCGCAGAATATTGGCGACTAATTTTCATTTTTAATAAAATCCGCTGCCGGTAACGGCAGCGAAGAGGATAATCCGTGTTAGACAGGCTTAAGATAAAATTACAATACTTACTTCCTAAACAAGGACTTACCCGCCTGGCAGGCTGGGGCGCCGAGCGTCGTGCCGCGATGCTAACCCATTGGGTGATCAAGGCATTTGCCAGTTATTACAGGGTTGACATGAAAGAAGCGCAGGATCCGAACTTCACCGCCTACCCGACCTTTAACGACTTTTTCGTCCGTCCTCTCCGCGCCGGTGCACGTCCGGTAGTGAGTGGTCTGGATATGCTGTGCCTGCCGGCCGACGGTGCGGTGAGCCAGTTAGGCCCGATTGCTGACGGTAAACTGTTCCAGGCCAAAGGCCATTTTTACACCCTTGAAGCGCTGCTGGCCGGTAATTACCTGCTGGCCGAGAAGTTTAAAGAAGGCCAGTTTGCCACCATTTATCTGGCCCCGCGCGACTACCACCGCGTGCACATGCCCTGCGACGGCGTGCTGCGCGAAATGATCTACGTACCGGGCGACCTGTTCTCCGTTAACCCGCTGACCGCCGCCAACGTGCCGAACCTGTTTGCCCGCAATGAGCGCGTCATCAGCGTGTTCGATACCGAGTTTGGACCGATGGTGCAGATTCTGGTTGGCGCGACTATCGTGGGCAGCATTGAAACCGTGTGGGCGGGCCAGATTACCCCACCGCGCGAAGGGGTGATCAAACGTTGGACCTATCCGGCCGCCGGCGAAGAAGGGGCGATTGCGCTTGAGAAAGGTCAGGAGATGGGCCGCTTTAAGCTCGGCTCTACGGTCATCAACCTGTTTGCCGCTAATCAGGTTACGTTTATGCCGCAGCTGAAAAATGGCACCGTAACCCGCATGGGCGAGCCGTTTGCCGAGGCGGTGCGCTCGCCCGTCGCCGAGCCCGTAACGCCGGCACCAGAAGACCTGCTGTAGTTTAGGTAAACTCTCTGGGTTGCCGTTTGAAAGTCGGTTTGTTGAAAGGAAAATGCCGTGCGCCTGATCCCCACCCTGTTGGTGAGTTTGCTGTTGGCACTCCCGCTGTATGCTAGCGCAGCGCTCACAGAAGATCAGCTCCAGCAAGAGCTGAAACAGGCCGAATCCAATAAGGAGGCGGCTAATCAGGCGCAAATCGTTGAACTGCTGCAAAAGGCCATTAACTGGCTGAGCGAAGCAGATGCTTCAACGGCGCGCTCCGGGCAGTACCAAACGGCAATAGATGATTTCCCCCGGCTGTCGCAAAACCTGCGCCAGGACCTGAAAACCCAGGCCGACAAACCGCTACCGGTCGATGACAGCCTTTCGAGCACCGAGCTCGATCAGCAAATATTGCAGGTCAGCAGCCAATTGCTCGAAGAGGCGCGCCAGCTGCGCCAGGAGCAGGACCGCTCGCGCGATATCAGCGACTCGCTCAGCCAGCTTCCCCAGCAGCAGTCGGAAGCGCGCAACGCGCTAGCGGATATCGATCAGCGCCTGCAAAACTTTAACAACAATAAGTCGGCGCTTGCCCAGGCCCAGCTCAAGGCGCTGCAGGCTGAGTCTTCGGCGCGCAAGGCGCGGGTTGACGAACTCGAGCTGGCACAGCTTTCTGCCAGCAATCGCCAGGAACTGTCGCGCATTCGCGCCGAACTGTATAAAACGCGCCACGATCGCCTCGATGAACAACTACAAACCCTGCGCAACAACCTGAACAGCCAACGCCAGCGCGAGGCCGAAAGCGCGCTTGAAAAAACCGAACAGTTGGCCGAGCAGAGTGGCGAGCTGCCAAAATCTATTACCCAACAGCTGCAGTCCAATCGCGAACTGTCGCTGGCATTAAACCAGCAGGCGCAGCGCATGGACCTGATCTCGTCGCAGCAGCGTCAGGCCGCGGCGCAAACCCTCCAGGTGCGTCAGGCCCTGAGCACCATCAAGGAACAGGCGCAGTGGCTTGACGCTTCGCCGCTGTTGGGTGAAACCCTGCGCGCGCAGGTCGCTAAACTGCCGGAAATGCCGAAACCGCAGCAGCTCGATGGTGAGATGGGCCAACTGCGCGTGCAGCGGCTGCACTATGAAGACTTGCTTGGCAAACAGCAGCAGTATCGTCAGGGCAAGCAGGACGATGGCCAACCGCTAAGCACCGCGCAGGAAAAAATCCTGCTCGCCCAGTTGAAGACTCAAACCGATTTGCTGAATTCACTGCTGTCAGGCTGTGACACGCAGATCCTCGAACTGACCAAGCTGAAAGTGGCCAATACCCAGCTGGTTGATGCTCTTAAAGACATCAACGACGCCGCCCACCGCTATCTGTTCTGGGTTGCCGATGTCAGCGCCATTGGCTTTAACTATCCGCTGCAAATCATGCACGACCTTAATCGCCTGCTGTCGCTGGATACCCTGTCGCAGCTGGGTAAGGCCTCCGTGATGATGGTGACCAGCAAAGAGACGCTTCTGCCGCTGTTTGGCGCGCTGGCGTTGGTGATTATCAGCATCAGCTCGCGTCGCCATTACTACAACTTCCTCGACCGGGCCAGCAGCCGCGTGGGCAAGGTGACGCAGGACCATTTCTCGCTCACCGCGCGCACGGTGTTCTGGTCGACCCTGGTCGCCCTGCCGCTGCCGGTGCTGTGGGCCGCGCTGGGCTTCGGGCTGCAAAGCGCCTGGCCGTTCCCGATTGCCGTGGCGATAGGCGACGGCGTGACCGCCACGCTGCCGGTGCTATGCCTATTTATGATCAGCCACTATTTGGCGCATCCAAAGGGGCTGTTCATCACCCACCTTGGCTGGCCGCAGCGCCGGGTATCCCGCGCGCTGCGCTATTACTCGTTGTCTATTTGGCTCATTGTTCCGCTGATTATGGCGCTGATAACCTTCGATAATCTTAGCGATCGCGAGTTCTCAAACACCCTGGGACGCCTGTGCTTTATCATCCTCTGCGCCCTGCTGGGCCTGGTCACCCAGAGCCTTAAACGTGCGGGTATTTCGCTCTATCTCGACAAGCAGGGCAACGGCGAAAATCTGATTAACAGCTCGCTGTGGTGGTTGATGCTCGCGGCACCGCTGATCGCCGCCTTTGCCTCAATGCTGGGCTATTTGGCGACCTCGCAGGCCCTGCTGGCACGTCTTGAAACTTCGCTGGCCATCTGGTTCCTGCTGCTGGTGATTTACCATATTATCCGCCGTTGGATGCTAATCCAGCGGCGTAAAATTGCCTTTGAACGCGCCAAGCAGCGGCGAGCAGAAATCCTTTCGCAGCGCGCCAAGGGTGAAGAAAATGCCGCATTGGCCAACAGCAATGAAGGGGCGATCGAGATTGAGGAGCCGGTGGTCGATCTCGATGCTATCAGCTCGCAATCGCTGAGGCTGGTGCGCTCACTGCTGGCCCTGGTGGCGCTGGTGTCGGTGATTTTCCTGTGGTCGGAGATCCACTCGGCGTTTTCATTCCTGGAGAACATCAAGCTGTGGGACGTTTCCTCGACTAATCAGGGTATCGAAAGCATGCAGCCGATCACCCTGGGCCACGTGCTGATCGCTATTGTGGTGCTCATTATCACCACTCAGCTGGTGCGCAACCTGCCCGCCCTGCTTGAATTGGCGCTGTTGCAACATCTGGACCTGACGCCCGGCACCGGCTATGCCGCGCTGACCATCACCAAGTATGCGGTGCTGCTGATCGGCGGGTTGACGGGTTTTTCTATGCTGGGCATCGAATGGGGCAAACTGCAATGGCTGGTTGCCGCGATGGGCGTGGGGTTAGGCTTTGGCCTGCAGGAGATTTTTGCCAACTTCATCTCCGGTCTGATGATCCTATTTGAAAAGCCGATCCGTATCGGCGATACCGTGACGATCCGCAACCTTACCGGCAGCGTGACCAAGATTAATACCCGCGCCACCACGATCGTCGACTGGGATCGCAAAGAGATTATCGTGCCAAACAAGGCCTTTATCACCGAACAGTTTATTAACTGGTCGCTGTCTGATTCGGTTACCCGCGTGGTGTTAACCGTTCCCGCGCCGGTCGAAGCCAATAGCGAAGAAGTCACGTCGATCCTCACCAACGCCGCCAGAAAATGCTCGTTGGTGCTCGACACGCCAGCCCCTGAGGCCTATCTGGTAGATCTGCAACAGGGCATTCAGATCTTTGAACTGCGCATGCACGCCGCCGAGATGGCGCATCGCATGCCGCTGCGCCACGAAATCCATCAGCTGATCCTGGCCGGGTTCCGCGAGCACGGCATTATTCTGCCGTTCCCGCCGTTCCAGGTGCGTATGGAAACTCTGCATCGGTCGCAGAACGGCAACAGCGCCACCCTAAGCAGCGGTGGCCCAAGAAATCAGGGCGATCTCTAATTAGCCGAGTATCGAGTCTATCAGGCGCGTCCGACCGGGAATGCCAGCACGTCGCTGAGGCTTTCAGCACCGAGTGCAATCATGATCAGGCGATCGACACCCAGCGCGACGCCTGAACACTCTGGCATACCGTGATCCAATGCGGCCAGCAGGTTGTTGTCGATCGGATGCTGCGGCAGGCCACGAGCGGCACGCTTGCGATTGTCCTGCTCGAAACGCTGACGCTGCTCGCGAGCGTCGGTCAATTCGCGGAAGCCGTTTGCCAGCTCAATCCCCTTGTAATACACCTCAAAGCGCTCGGCAACGCGGTGATCCTCGGTGCTTATCTCCGCCAGCGAGGCCTGAGTTGCCGGGAAATGATAGACAAAAGTGGGCTTATCACGGCCAATGTGCGGCTCGACGCCTATTGCAAACAGCAGTTGCAGCAGCGTATCGCGATCCTCTTCCTCGTCGGCAATGTTCGAGAGATCTAATTTTGCCGCCGCCTCACGCAGCTGTGTTTTATCGGCAGAAAGCGGATCGACCTCAAGATGGCGAATGAATACCTGCTGATAAGACACCGTTTCAGCCGCATTACAGTCGAGGATCTGCTGGAGCAGGTCATCGACTTCGTTCATCAGTCGATACATATCATAGCGCGGGCGATACCACTCAAGCATGGTGAACTCCGGGTTATGATGGCGCCCTGCCTCTTCATTACGGAAACTGCGCCCCATCTGGTAGATAGGTCCGCTGCCCGCCGCCAGCAGGCGTTTCATGTGATATTCCGGGCTGGTCATCATGTAAAGGGTCATCCCCTCGGCAGCGCCAGGGCCCACAAAGCGAGTTTCAAAAGGAAACAGGTGGATGTCGGTAATCGTCGCCTGGCTCATGGTCGGTGTTTCCACCTCCAATACGCCACGATCGCTGAAAAATCGCCTAATTTCAGCAACGATAGCCGCACGCTTCAACAAATTGGCGATAGATGCACTGGGTTGCCAGCTTGCTGTTTCGCTCATGGTACTTACTCCAATATCAGACAGGGGGTGCAGTCTACCCGCATCGCAGCAGGCAAACAAATTTCCGTTAGCTACAATTAAACTTCAACATAAGAAAGGGAAGACTATGCGTATCTGGTCAACAATGGGTGTGATTATTTCTGCAATACTCTCAGTCGGTTGTAGCATTACACCGCCTGACAACGTCAAAGTCGTTAAAAATTTCGAACTGAATCGTTATCTTGGCAGCTGGTATGAAATTGCCCGCCTCGACCACGTGTTTGAAAGTGGGCTGGAACAGGTAACTGCCAGCTATAGCCTGCGCGACGACGGTGGGGTAAAAGTGATCAATCGCGGATTTAATCCGGCGAAAAACAAATGGCAGCAAAGCGAAGGTAAAGGTTATTTCACTGGCTCAACGTCGACCGCTGCGCTCAAGGTGTCATTCTTTGGACCTTTCTACGGCGGGTATAACGTTATCGAGCTGGATAAGGACTACCAGTATGCGCTGGTCTGCGGGCCGGATAAAAGCTATTTATGGATCCTTTCACGTACGCCGCAGCTGCAGCCTGGGGTAAAACAGCGCCTGCTCGAGACCGCACAGCGTGATGGGTTTGATACCAGCAAACTGGTTTGGGTCAATCAGTCGAAAGCCATACAGCGATAGTAAAAGGGGTGACGGCGTTTTACGCTCGTCACCCTGCACTCTTTTTGGGGGACTCGAATTGGTCTTAAGCGGCGCGGGAAATCGCGTGGCCGCCAGACGAAATATCTTCACCCATGCCGCGGAAGGTATTGCAGCCGCTCAACAGGCTTGAAAGTAGCACCACGGATACGATGGCCAGAATACTTTTCTTCAACATAAATAATCCTTCCTAGTAGAGAATGCACGCCATAACGCGTTAAGTGTAGATAACATGGCAAAATATATTGCCATGGCTCTCACACAGGCGCGAAAATTACTTAACGCGAGAAACGTATTCACCAGAACGGGTGTCAACGCGAACGACTTCGCCGATCTGTACGAACAATGGCACTTTAACAACGGCGCCAGTGGACAGGGTAGCAGGCTTGCCGCCGGTACCCGCTGTATCGCCTTTCAGACCCGGATCTGTTTCAACGATTTCAGCTTCGATGAAGTTCGGTGGCTGTACGGCGATTGGACGGCCGTCCCACAGAGTCACGATACATTCAGCGTTGTCTTGTAGCCACTTAGCCGCGTCAGAAACGGTTTTCTCTTCAACACCGTGCTGCTCGAAGGTTTCAGGGTGCATGAAGTGATAGAACTCACCGTCGTTGTACAGGTAGTTCATGTTGGTATCAACAACGTCCGCACCTTCACAAGAATCGGTAGACTTGAAGGTTTTCTCTACGCGAGAACCGGTCAGCAGACGACGCATTTTAACGCGTGCGAAAGCCTGGCCCTTGCCCGGCTTAACAAATTCACTTGATTCGATAGCGTAAGGCTCGCTCTCGAACATGATTTTAAGACCCGGACGGAAATCGTTGCTAGAATAAGTCGCCATGATGGCCCTCTTAATTTTAAACTGGTAGCTTAGCCAAAAAAATGGCACACATTGTAACCCTAAATACGCCATTTAGAGAAGATTGGTTGTATCAACTCGGCGATGTTATTACAGACCCGGACGAACTGCTTACTCTTCTGGCACTTAACGATCATGCAGAACTGCAGCAGGGCCACGAAGCCCGTCGTTTATTCCCGTTACGCGTGCCGCGCGCCTTTGTTGCGCGCATGCAGCCGGGCGATCCACAAGACCCGTTACTTTTGCAGGTACTGACTGCCCGCGAGGAGTTTATCACCGCACCGGGCTACAGCACCGACCCGCTCGATGAACAAAAAAGCGTGGTGCCGGGGCTGCTGCACAAGTATCGCAATCGCGCATTGCTGCTGGTCAAAGGCGGCTGTGCGGTGAACTGTCGCTACTGCTTCAGGCGTCATTTTCCCTATCAGGACAATCAGGGAAACAAAAATAACTGGTCTCAGGCGCTGGAGTATATCCGCACTCAGCCAGAACTGGATGAAATAATTTTTTCCGGTGGCGACCCGCTGATGGCCAAAGACCACGAACTGGACTGGTTGATCACCCAGCTTGAAGGCATTGCGCATATAAAACGCCTTAGAATTCATACGCGTTTGCCGGTGGTTATCCCTGCGCGCATCACTCAGGGCCTGTGCCAGCGGCTCGGTGACTCACGACTGGCAGGTGCTGTTAGTCACGCATATCAATCACGCAAACGAGATTGATGCCGCGCTGCGCGACAGCATGGCGCGCCTGAAAAAGGCTGGCGTTACGCTGCTGAACCAGAGCGTGCTGCTGCGTGGGGTGAATGACCGGGTCGATACGCTGGCCGCGCTAAGTAACGCGCTGTTCGATGCCGGGATCCTGCCTTACTACATTCACGTTCTGGACCGAGTTCAGGGCGCGGCGCATTTCATGGTCGCAGACGACGAGGCGCGGATGCTGATGAAAGGCCTGCTGAGCCGCGTTTCCGGCTACCTGGTGCCGACGCTGGCGCGTGAGGTTGGCGGTGAGCCGAGCAAAACACCGTTGGATTTACGCCTGACTCAGTCCTGACTGCCGGTTTAGCAGGTAGATTTGATTTAGCCGCCAGACCTGAGGTGGCAAAGCGCATAGCAAGCAAAAGGGATGCCGACTGGCATCCCTTTTTTAGTGGCTGGCGCTATCGGTATTGGCCGCTTACGGGCACTTATACACCTGACCGACCATTTTGCTGTCCAGCGGTGCAAAACTGGAGAAGATATTCTGCGTTGGGCTGTTGGCCCCATAAATGGTATTGCCGCCCATCTCTGCCGCCTTGTTGCGCAGGTCATTGGCCGCGCCACGCATGGAACTGCCGTCACCTGAGGTGCCTGACAGCCAGTTACTCTGAGCACCGGTCAGTGTTCCCAGCAGCTGGCAATGGCTGGCAGGTTTATCGTCGGTGAATTTTACCTGCTGGCCGGCAGCAGTTAATTGATGTGCCGTGCTGCAACCTGCCAGCAGCATGACTGCCGAAAAGCCTAGCAACATTTTAATCCGCATCTCTTTCCCCATTTGTTTGAGAAGTACCTAACGCCTATCAGATAACATTTCGCAATCTAAGGCATCCGTTGCCGAGTTTACCCAGAATTCAACGCATTATCCGACACGAATCCGTGGCAGAGCGTGGCGCTAGTTTACACGTTATTTGACCTGCACGATGAGACTTATCTTACTTAACGGCGCAAAAGAAAGGTATAAATAAAAAAACCCGACCTAAAAAGGCCGGGTTTCTTTAACTCTGGCCGCGCCGAAACGCCGCCTGAATTCAGCAGATAAGCTGCCGGGGCATGATTACATCATGCCGCCCATGCCGCCCATTCCACCCATACCGCCAGCGCCGCCCATGTCGACTTTATCGTCTTTAGGCAGGTCGGTGATCATGCACTCGGTGGTGATCATCAGGCCAGCTACAGAAGACGCGTACTGCAGAGCAGAACGGGTCACTTTAGTTGGATCCAGGATACCCATCGCGATCATGTCGCCGTATTCTTCGCTGTATGCGTTGTAGCCGTAGCTGCCTTCGCCCGCTTTCACGTTGTTAGCGATGACAGAAGCTTCTTCACCGGCGTTGATAACGATCTGACGCAGAGGCGCTTCCATTGCACGCAGTGCAACTTTGATACCTACGGTCTGGTCTTCGTTGTCGCCTTTCAGGCCAGCCAGTTTGTGAGCAACGCGGATCAACGCAACACCACCACCGGCAACCACGCCTTCTTCAACCGCAGCACGGGTAGCGTGCAGGGCATCTTCAACGCGGGCTTTCTTCTCTTTCATTTCAACTTCAGTCGCTGCGCCAACTTTCAGAACGGCAACGCCGCCTGCCAGTTTAGCCACACGCTCTTGCAGTTTTTCTTTATCGTAATCTGAGGTCGCTTCTTCGATCTGCTGACGGATCTGAGTCACGCGGCTCTGAATAGTGGTTTCGTCGCCGATACCATCGATGATGATAGTGGTGTCTTTATTGATAACAACGCGCTTAGCCTGACCCATGTCTTCCAGGGTAGCTTTTTCCAGCTCCATACCGATCTCTTCAGAGATTACGGTACCGCCAGTCAGGGTTGCGATGTCTTGCAGCATGGCTTTACGACGGTCGCCGAAGCCCGGTGCTTTAACGGCTGCCACTTTAACGATGCCGCGCATGGTGTTAACCACCAGCGTTGCCAGAGCTTCACCTTCAACGTCTTCAGCAACGATCAGCAGTGGTTTGCCGGCTTTCGCAACGGCTTCCAGCACGGGCAGCAGCTCACGGATGTTGCCGATTTTCTTGTCAGCCAACAGGATGAACGGGCTTTCAAGTTCGATAGAACCGGTTTCTGGTTTGTTGATGAAGTAAGGAGACAGGTAACCGCGGTCGAACTGCATACCTTCAACAACGTCCAGTTCGTCGATCAGGCCGGTGCCTTCTTCAACGGTGATAACGCCTTCTTTACCAACTTTTTCCATCGCCTGAGCAATCAGTTTACCCACGGTTTCGTCGGAGTTGGCAGAAATAGTACCCACCTGAGCGATAGCTTTAGAATCTGCACATGGCACAGACAGCGTTTTCAGCTCTTCAACCGCAGCAATTACTGCTTTGTCGATGCCGCGCTTGATATCCATTGGGTTCATGCCAGCGGCAACGGCCTTCAGGCCTTCAATGATGATTGCCTGAGCCAGAACGGTTGCCGTGGTGGTACCGTCACCCGCTGCATCGTTAGCTTTGGACGCAACTTCTTTCACCATCTGTGCGCCCATGTTTTCGAACTTGTCTTCCAGTTCGATTTCACGCGCTACAGAGACGCCGTCTTTAGTGATCGTTGGCGCACCAAAAGATTTGTCCAAAACTACGTTACGGCCTTTAGGACCTAAAGTAACTTTAACTGCGTTAGCAAGAATGTTTACGCCGTTCAGCATTTTTACGCGGGCGTCATTACCGAATTTTACATCTTTAGCTGACATTATAATTTCCCTTAAATTCGTTCAGTTCAGAAAAAAGTGATAGCGGGTGATTACGCTTCTACGATTGCCAGAATGTCGCTTTCAGACATGATCAACACTTCTTCATTGTCGATCTTCTCAGCTTTCACGCCGTAACCGTCGTTGAAGATGACGATATCGCCAACTTTAACGTCGAGCGCTTTCACTTCACCGTTTTCCAGAATGCGACCATGACCGACGGCCAGAATCTCACCACGGGTTGATTTACCCGCTGCAGAGCCAGTCAGAACGATACCGCCAGCAGATTTGGATTCAACTTCTTTGCGCTTGACGATAACGCGGTCGTGCAATGGACGAATTTTCATTGATAACTCTCCTGTGAGCAGCTTCATATCTAATTATTTAGGGGTTGAACGTCAGGAGAAAGATCTTCCTGACCTCGTGGATTGATTAATGGGGGCATTCCGCGCCCCTTCAAGGGCAATGTGGAAAAAATTTTGTTTTTTCCACATTGCCAACTTAACGATCGTGGCGATCGGCACGATCGTCATCAAAAGGACGTACCAGCCGCTCGGGGCGTTCGTCCTTGCGCTGAAACTCACCGTCAAAGGTGTTACCCGTTGCCGGACCCGCGCCGCCAGGACGATAGATTTTCAATAGCGGCAGCAGTCGCAGGGTCAGTAATTTTTGCACCGGCGGCAGCAACAGCAGCAGGCCGAGAATATCCGTGAAGAAGCCGGGAACCACGAGCAGAAAACCGGCCAGCACTAATGACACGCTCTTGACCATTTCGGCGGCCGGGTTTTCGCCCTGCGCCATTTTTTGCTGCATCTGGAAGAAGGTCTTCATGCCCTGATTGCGCACCAGCGACACGCCCACGCAGGAGGTAAACACCACCAGCAGCAGGGTCATTGCTACGCCAAGCGCAGCTGAAACTTTGATAAATATGGTTATTTCTATATAAGCCAATAGAAACAACACTAGCAGAGGTAACCAGCGCACAGCGCTCTCCTTGTGGTGAAGAGCCCTGAAAATATCTTCTACGACATTCATTCAGCACTCTGTAATAGGGTCTTCATAGGCTTATCCTATGAGGACTAACCCCATTGAGATGGTATCGTTGAGTCGCTATTTCAACCTATCGATAAGATTTAAATGCCTAGGTGGCCGTTTATTGTGAGAACTTTCACAAAATAATAAACCTTTACTCTCAAGGCGACGATCCCTGCACTTAAGGTGTGCATTTCTCGCTAACCAGCATATGATCGCCCCCGCGGCCGCCCCGAGTAGTGTAATATTTTATGTAATCTAGCGTCTGTAACATCATTTTAATCAGCCTGTAACTGTTCAGCACCAAAAAGAAGGTTCTCATGTCAAATACGATCCGTATCGAGGAAGATCTGCTGGGTACACGTGAAGTCCCTGCCGATGCTTATTGGGGTATCCATACCCTGCGCGCTGTTGAAAACTTTTACATCAGTAACACCAAAATCAGCGATGTGCCGGAGTTTGTTCGCGGCATGGTGATGGTCAAAAAAGCGGCGGCATTAGCCAACAAAGAGCTGCAAACTATCCCACGCAAAATAGCCGACATCATTATTCAGGCCTGTGACGAAGTGTTAGACAAAGGGAAATGCATGGATCAGTTCCCGATCGATGTTTTCCAGGGCGGTGCCGGTACTTCCGTAAACATGAATACCAATGAGGTGCTGGCGAACATCGGCCTCGAGCTGATGGGCCATCAGAAAGGCGATTACCAGTTCCTCAATCCTAACGATCACTTAAACAAATGCCAGTCTACCAACGACGCCTACCCTACCGGCTTCCGACTGGCGGTTTACAGCTCCGTGCTGAAGCTGATTGACGCGATCGCGCAGCTGGGTGACGGCTTCGAACGTAAAGCCGTTGAGTTTGAAAAGATCCTGAAGATGGGCCGTACCCAACTGCAAGATGCGGTGCCGATGACGCTAGGCCAGGAGTTCCACGCCTTCAACGTCTTGCTGAAAGAAGAGACCCGCAACCTGCTGCGCACCGGTGAACTGCTGCTTGAGGTTAACCTCGGCGCGACCGCTATCGGCACCCGTCTGAACACCCCGGAAGGCTACCAGGCGCTGGCGGTGCAGAAGCTGGCCGAGGTCAGCAACCTGCCGTGTATTCCAGCCGAAGACCTGATTGAAGCCACCTCCGACTGTGGCGCCTACGTGATGGTGCACAGCTCGCTAAAACGCCTGGCGGTGAAGCTGTCGAAGATCTGCAACGATTTGCGCCTGCTGTCGTCGGGCCCGCGTGCCGGTCTAAACGAGATCAACCTGCCGGAACTGCAGGCCGGTTCGTCCATCATGCCGGCCAAGGTCAATCCGGTTATTCCAGAAGTGGTTAATCAGGTGTGTTTCAAGGTGATCGGCAACGACGTTTGCGTGACGATGGCGGCAGAAGCCGGTCAGTTGCAGCTTAATGTGATGGAACCGGTGATAGGTCAGGCGATGTTCGAGTCGATTCATATCCTGACTAACGCCTGCTATAACCTGTTGGAAAAATGCATCAACGGCATTACCGCCAACAAAGAAGTGTGCGAATTCTACGTGTTTAACTCGATCGGCATCGTTACTTATCTGAACCCGTTTATCGGCCACCACAACGGCGATATCGTGGGCAAGATTTGTGCGGAAACCGGTAAAAGCGTGCGCGAAGTGGTACTTGAGCGCGGGCTGCTGTCCGAAGCCGAGCTTGACGATATCTTCTCGATTGAGAACCTGATGCACCCCGCGTACAAAGCTAAACGCTATACCGACGAAAACGAGCAATAACCGTTTTCTGCCGCCGATTTAGGGCGGCGGGTAATAGCTAACATCAGCGGGCACGGCGTTCACAGCAGCGCCGTGCCTTTTTCATTCTGTAACGATTTTTCCCGCGCTTATAACGCCGTTCCCCTCCATTTTCGATGTAAAGAAACTTAATGCCACGCGCCTGACGTTCTCGTCGCGCTATTTGACAGGTATAATAGCGGGTTAAAAAACAGGCGATTGAAATCCCAACGTCTGACCGATATAGAGAATACGCTCCCGTGACGGATTACCGAGTTTTAAAAAATGTCTTCCCGCTGTGCTGCCTGCTGTTTTGCAGTCTGCTGTTTATGCCGAACAGCGGCCATGCCTCGCTGTTCGGCGGCAACGATACGCCGCATTTTGTCACCGTTGACCAGGCGTTCAACTTTGATTTTAGCCAGAAAGGCTCTGATTTAGACCTTAACTGGCAGATCCGCGACGGCTATTACCTTTATCGCCAAAAAATCGAGATCGTCGCCAACAATGCCACGCTGGCAGCCTATATTTTGCCACCCGGACTGGCCCATCACGATGAGTTTTTCGGTGACTCGGAGATCTACAAAAACGCCCTGAAGGTTGCCATTCCGCTGCAAGAGGCCAGGGCCAATGCTAAAGTCCGCGTAACCTATCAGGGGTGTGCCGCGGCAGGGTTTTGCTATCCGCCGGAAACGCGCGAGATCCCACTCGCCGAAGTGACCGCCGATACTCATGCCACTACGGCGCCCGCTTCTCCTGCAGCGATTACCGTTCAGGTCGCGCCGCAGAGCACGCCTCTGCCGTTCTCGCCGCTGTGGGCGCTGATCATCGGTATAGGTATCGCCTTCACTCCCTGTGTGCTGCCGATGTATCCGCTGATATCGAGCATCATTCTCGGCCGCGAACGCCCACACAGCCTTAAGCGCATCTTTATGCTGGCCATGCTGTATGTACAGGGCATGGCGCTGACTTACACCCTGCTCGGCGTGGTGGTCGCGGCGGCCGGGTTGCAGTTCCAGGCCGCGCTGCAAAGCCCGTGGGTGTTGATTGCGCTATCGGTGATGTTTATCGCCCTGGCGTTATCGATGTTTGGCCTGTTTACCCTGCAACTTCCGTCGTCCCTGCAGACCCGCCTCGCGCTGATGAGCAATGAGCAACGCGGAGGATCGCTGATTGGCGTATTCGTCATGGGCGCGCTGGCCGGGCTAATTTGTTCGCCCTGCACTACCGCGCCGTTAAGCGCCATCCTGCTGTATATCGCGCAAAGCGGAAATCCGTGGGCCGGAGCAGGCACGCTCTATCTTTACGCGTTAGGCATGGGTATCCCGCTGATCGCCGCCACGATGTTCGGCAATCGGCTGCTGCCGCGCAGCGGGCCGTGGATGCATTACGTTAAAGAAGGCTTTGGCTTTGTCATCCTGGCACTGCCGGTGTTTCTGCTGGAAAGAATACTGGGCGATAGCTGGGGACTGCGGCTGTGGAGCATTCTCGGCATCGCCTTCTTCGGTTGGGCGTTACAGCTCAGTGTAAAGCGTTCGAGCGGGCCGTTCAGGTTGCTGCAGTTGCTGTTTCTTGCCGCCACACTGATCGTGAGTCGACCGCTGCAGGATTGGGTATTTGGCTCCCCGCAGGCCGCTCAGTCAGCGAGTCACGGGCTTAATTTTAAGAAAATTCAGAATGTTGAACAACTTAATGTCGCCTTGCAACAGGCGCACGGTCAACGCGTGATGCTCGATCTTTACGCCGACTGGTGCGTGGCCTGCAAAGAGTTCGGCAAGTATACTTTTACCGCTCCAGAAGTGCAGAGCGCGCTGTCTAACACCTTGTTACTGCAGGCCGATGTCACCCAGAACAGCGCAGAGCAGGCTACCCTGCTCAAGCGCCTAAACGTGCTGGGGCTGCCGACTATCCTGTTCTTTGGACCCGACGGTAAAGAAATTGCCCATTCGCGGGTGACCGGCTTTATGGATAGCACACAATTTACCGCGCATTTGCACAATACACGGCCTTAAACGACACTGGTATCCAGAGCTATTTTCGCTATCCTGTAAGAACGACGATAATAGCATCAAGAATTGCAAATTTTCCGGCGCGATCGCGACGCTGCCAGGACGGCACAGGCAGCACCACTAGTCAGAGTTGCGGGATTGCCGGAGAGAAGGAGGAACAAAGTGCTACGTGAACAGGTTTTAGATCAAACGCTTAATCTTTTAGAACAACGCGGTCTGGCGACCTTGTCGGTAGACTCGATTGCCGAGCTAGTTGATGTTCCTCTCAACGAGTTGACCCGGTTCTGGCCAGATGCCGAAGCCCTGCTGTATGACTGCCTGCGTCATCACGGCGAACAGATTGAGGTCTGGCGCCGTCAGCTGCTGCTGGATGACACCTTAACGGTGCCACAGAAGCTGTTAGCGCGTTATAAGGTTCTCAATGAGCAGGTCAGGCAACAGCGTTATCCCGGCTGCCTGTTTATTGCAGCCTGCAGTTTTTATCCCGACCGAGAATCGCCTATACATCAGCTTGCCGAGCAGCAGAAACAGGCATCTTATCGCTACACTTTCTCGCTACTGCAGGAAATGGGATCGGATGACGCTGAAATGGTCGCTCACCAGATGGAGCTAATCCTTGAAGGCTGTTTAAGCAGGCTGTTGGTCAAGCACGAGCTGCGTGATGTCGAAGTGGCCCACCGCCTGGCCGAGGATGTGCTAAACATCGCGCGCTGCCGCGAACACGGTGCGCTATCTTAACCGCCGACTGCACATTTTAACCACAAAGGTGCATATTTTGTCTGAAAAGTCAGCAGTCAGTAAGCTTTTAAAGGTTTTACTGCATAAATGCGTTGACGCCACAGGGGCAATACGGTTTAATGCGCCCCGTTGCCCGGATAGCTCAGTCGGTAGAGCAGGGGATTGAAAATCCCCGTGTCCTTGGTTCGATTCCGAGTCCGGGCACCATATTTAGAAGAACCCGCCTATGGCGGGTTTTTTGCTTTCTGCACAACGGACTCTCCATCGAACGGCGTTCGATGACTCGTCTCATCCATGAGACTCGCCCTGCGGGCCAGCGCTGAGGCGCTGTTCAAAGGTGTTCCAGACACCTTTGTCCGAGTCCGGACACCATTTTTAGAAGAACCCGCCCAAAAGGCGGGTTTTGCTTTCTGCACAGCGGACTCTCCATCGAACGGCGTTCGATGACTCGTCTTATCCCTGAGACTCGCCCTGCGGGCCAGCGCTGAAGCGCTGTTCAAAGGTGTTCCAGACAACTTTGTCCGAGTCCGGGCACCCTATTTAGAAGAACCCGCCCAAAAGGCGGTTTTTTTGCTTTCTGCACAGCGGACTCTCCATCGAACGGCGTTCGATGACTCGTCTTATTCAATTTAACCATTCAAAACTACAAAAGCCGTAATTTTAGCCATTGAAGTTTTCAAATCACTTCCGATATACCCACCAACAAACTTAACGTAAATCACCAGGACTATTTCACCCAACAAATACTATTGATAATCAGTTAAGTTCAAATGGTCATGAAAGCTCTGCCAAGGGAAACGTGAAGAACTGATGGTGGGTTAATAGGCCTAAAATATCATTTAGAAGAATTTCTTAAATTCTTCTCATGCCGAGATAACATTTCAAGAATTGTGAAAATGATAATACGCCTGAGAAGAATAACTACATAGAAAAAAGACAAAGTTAATGTAGCAGCTTTGCAAGAGCATTACAAAATAATATGATAAACTTTGTTACATTTATGATAAACTAGTTACTTGTAAACTAAACATTGTTCTAATTACTTAAAGCTTACATTCAAAAATTAAACATCGGTTAAGTTTGATGTTGATAATTAACATTTAAGCATGTTCACAATGAGCTATGTTGAAAAAAATAAAACAGAGTTTAAAAGTTAGTAAGAAGAATCAGTAAACGAAACTTATAATGCTATTAAAAGAAAAAAGGAATTGCCGTGAGCCATGAAGAAAAAGGAACAAGATTTTTATATACTGAAGAAAAGCTTAACAGTAATACTATTATCAAAGTTTCAGCTACTGACCCTACTGAATTCGTACCGCCGTTAAACTTTGGTAGTATAGAATTTCCTTCAGCAGATACTGCTTATCCAGTTGGAGAAATGACCTATTTAGAACTTACAGTCGAAAAAGTAAACGATTTGACAGTCTTACCGAAACACGTGGTGTTAAGCAATAATAATAATTCACTTATACCCTATACTTTCATGCGTAATAGATTACACCATCATGGGGGTTTATCGCTTCAAAAAGATGGTAGCTATCAAACGAAGTATGACATCGAAAAGCTAAAAAAAGTCGACTATCCCTTATATCATGCAGACACCGATCACCCAGATGTATATGGACATGTACTACTTGAAGTAATTCCAAGCCTGTGGGCAATCGATTTTATTTCAGATAGCGAAATGAAAATAGCCACATCTATTAATTTATCTTCAGGTTATTTAGCAATATTTGAAGCACTTGGAATTAGTCCTGATAAAATCCACCGATTAGAAGGACCCACTCAAAGCCCAACAGTTTATCTACCAAGTAAAATAATTCAAAGGCGGCGTTTCATAAACCCTCTGGCAACAAAACTTTTTAATCGCATTAAGAAAAACCTTGCGATTAAATCTAGAATTATACCTTATGAAAGAATTTATATTTCGAGATCAAAAGTAAATGGTCGAAAGTTACTGAATGAAAAAGTAATTGAAGAACTCTTTTATTCTTTAGGCTTTGAAATAATACATCCGCAAGAGTTGAGCATTTACGACCAAATTAAATTATTCTCGGAAGCAAAATACATCGCAGGTTCTGGAGGATCTGCAATGCATAATACTGTTTTCTCAAGCCCAGGATGTAAGGTTTTAATTATATCTTCAACTGGATGGTTAGTCATTGCTGATGCATTGATTTGCCAAGCCCCCAATCAATTAGCCTACGTTTTTGGTGCACCAGAAATTATGCCTACTAACACACACAGGACTCAGAATGATTGGACAGTAAAAGTCAATGAGGTGAAAGAAGCAGTAAAAAAACATTTTGGATTGTAGGCTATAAAGGATGTGGAGAATGCAGTTCTCCACTTGAGATGCAGGAAGATCATGAGAAACCACGAGTTTCCCATGGTGCCATTTCCATTAATTTTTGATCAAAATACTCTTGAGTTTTCTTTTTATACTCTACGTCACCAGCACTGCCATTCCCGTCGTTGAAGCATAATATTTTGTATTTACGTGCATCTTTAGACAAAATACTGTTAATATTACTCGGGCGAACTATTAAACTTGCCAACTCGGATTTAACACTGCTGCCATTTATATATGCATAGTGATGATACAAGAATGAAGTAAGGTTTATATCCTCCCCTGACCTCAACTTTGAATTTCGAGTTATGGAAAATGGTTTTGGAAACGCCATTTCTATTTCTTCAAGAACCGATTTTTTAAGAGCATAAGGAACATGTCTGTGAAGGTATTTTGACTCGTAATGAGGATATCTTTCCTTTATTAGTTTATTTGAATTTATAGAGGCTAGGAGATAATCAGGGATCCCATCACTACCCTCACTATCATAGACCATTCCATATGGCTCAAAATATGATAATGACCTTCCTGCTTCATCAAAAAAATCTGAAGGCAAGCATGGGTGATTTAAAATGAAATCATCGTTCAAATAAATGAAATTCTCTTTTAGCTCACTAATTTTATGCAAGCAAGTTTCGATAGAATGAGAGTTGAAAGTGGGTAAACACTCTAAATCGGGGAATATTTCACTGTGATCTACCCAAACTATTTTTGGATGATTAATTATCCAAGACGGTTGATTACAATTAGAAACTATATAAATTTTATTCAACCATGGTGCATATTTATTAAGTGACCGCAATGAGTATTTTAATTCATCATTACTTGTATATCTATCGGGATCAAATCCATTTTCAGGAAATGCTTTTAACCAATTTTGCTGCCAAGTTAAATCTGCATGATTAACCCAAGTATATACGGCATCAATTTCTTTTTTATGAGTACTGTCTATTGGAGAGTAAATACTATCCATTTCTTCTAGAGGAAATTTCCTCACCCAAGCTCTGTTAGAGCGAACTGTCGCTATTCCATTGACAGCCAAATCAAAAAGATAAAAATGCAAGATATGAAGTTCACCCATTTGATTGCTTAGTTCGATAACAAAATCTGGTTTTGCATGTAAGTTTCTAAGTATTATTTTTTTATCAAAAATTTCATCACTTTTGCAGGAATAGCTATACCCTCCACCTAAGGTATAAATCGTAAAATTCATTGACATCGCAGATTTTAAGCCACTAATAAAGTTTATTAAAGCCTCTAGATAACCACTCCAAATTAACAAACTATTTTTATCAGCGCCGTCCTTAGGACCAACACCTGCCTTGAGATTTTTCTTAATATAGTTAACGACCCCTAAATATTGAACCTCTAAGGCGTCAATAGTTTGAATTTCAATTATTTTAGTCTTTGCAGCTAATACTTTTGCCTTTGGGGGAGCTGCCTTAAAGGCACGCTTCCTAAATAAATCATATAAAAACATGTTGGGATCACGAAGTAGTTTCAAAAATTTTTTGTAAACACTAGTATTATCCATTAATTATGAACCTTAAACGTCTTTTAAATGTATCAAATCGGTCAATATGACCAGGTTTATTCTCAAATAATATAGAGTAGTCTTCTATATTATAATTAAGCTCATTACATAATTTAATAAACTCCGTAATAAGAGTAGAATCCCACTCCTCAATTATATGACATTGAGTTAAATGAGTTGAACTAAATAACTCAAAATTATCATCGCGCGATTTTTTATATGACGACAATTCCACTTTGTTATGATACAAATGTAGTGCAATATCTTTATTTAATAATGCTGGAAGGCTCAAGCTCCCTAAAGCCCGCTTAAATCCGGTTACAAACAGTGGTGATCTGGCCTTGTTAATATTTATAAAGTTTTTACATACTTTCAACTTGTTATGTAAACGAGCAAGCCGAATTAAAAAGTCGAAATCTTCATAGCCATGCCCATTATATGCTTCATCGAATCCATTTAAATGATAATAATCAACACTCCTCATAATTGTAATTGATGAAGGATTCGCCATGTGTAAAAACTCTTTACGACTAAAGGAAAAGTATTTTTTTATTATATCTTCTTTAGTTATTCTATCTTTAATAATTAATCTGGATCCAAATCTTGTAAGATAAAGGCATGGGAGAATGAAAAAAGGTTGATCATGAAAATCCAATAAGTCTGAGTACTTTTTAATAAGTTTATAGTCAGGCCAAATGTCAATATCCAGCAGACATAAATTATCAGTGGTAATCTTGTTAAACGCTTTATTTCTCAAAAGTGAAGCATTAATTCCCCCCTCATAAAATCTATCAGAATTTACTGAGGCATTATGATATCCACTAATGAGAGAAAGAAATAAAAAATCCTCTGGCCGGCCTCTATGATTATGTCCAAATACAACCTTTACATTCTCAAACTTTAACTTTTCCAGCAGGTATTTAGTACGGCTAAGTATGTCCTTCTCACGATAAAAAAAGTCTATAGGAATAATAATTGACAACATTTTTTAACCTACTTGCTAACTTATGATTTAATTACGCTGTTCATCTTTCTTATAATTTAATATTGCCTCGCCTACTGAATCAAAATATGTAACCTTATTATCTCTTCCAATGAATAAAGCGACATCGCAAAATTCTTTTAATAACCCTAGGCTGTGTGAAACCATTAGAAAGCTTGATTCTTCATGGCACGCATTAAAGATGTCGGCGCACTTCTGCTTAAACCGTGCATCGCCTACGGCAGTGACTTCATCGACAAGATAGTAATCAAATTTAAAAGCCATACTTAATCCGAATCCCAGGCGTGATTTCATCCCAGATGAATAGGTTTTAATCGGCATATCAAAGTATTTCCCCAGCTCGGCAAATTCTTCGACGAAAGAGACTTTTTCTCTTAGCTCATCCGGCTTGGCATATAGCCGTGCAACAAATTTTACGTTTTCTCGCCCGGTAAGACTGCCCTGAAATCCTCCTGCCAGGCCCACGGGCCAGGAAATGGTGTTGTCCGTAAGAATGCGACCGCTGTCTGGCCGGTCAATGCCGCCAATGACCCGCAGTAAAGTGGATTTACCGGCACCGTTACGACCAATAAGGGCAACACTTTTTCCTGAGGGAAGCTCGACATTCATGTCTTTAAAAACGTAATGTCTGCCTTTAGGCGTTCTATAAGACTTAGTCAGGTTTTCAATCTTTATCATGATGTCAGCATCGCCTTTTCACGATTACGATAAAGAGCCAAACCAATAAAGAAAACTATCAGGGTACTAAAAGCTAAATAGCTCAGGCTAACCCCCTCCTTCGAATAACCAGGTACTACTGACGACCTGATAAGTTCGATGGCGTGTACCAATGGGTTCCACTGTAAGTAGGGCCAGTATGCTTTCGGGATAGCGTTTAATGAAAACATCACGCATGAAATAAAGTAGAGGGGTTTAGTGAAGATAGGTAAAAACTTCTCTGTCTCGGGGTAGGTTTTTCCTATCACCATAAACAGTAAACCTACTCCGCATGAAAATAGGACTAAAAGTATCCAAACGATGATGAGGGTGATTAAGTTTGTGACTTCAAAATTTTCACCCAGCAATCCGACAATAGCCATAAGCAATATATAAACCACAGCATAAATGAAAGCCTCCAGTAGGGTTCTGGCAATGATGGTATCAATAGGTTTTACCGGACGATAATTGAATAACCCCTGATTGGCGGCTATTGCCCCAATAGAACGGTTACTGATATTGCTAAAGATGAAAAAGGGAATAATGCCGTTAATCAAAAATACGGGGAAAGAGATATCGGACATGGTGCGGTGCATGACATAACCAAAAACAACCAAGAGTATCAGCATATGCGCCATAGGCTCCAGTGCTGCCCACAGGTAGCCCAGCCGGTACTTGCCGAATCGAGTCTTGATCTCTCTCAAAAATAGCGCCTTCACTGCCGCCTTTTGCACTTCAAAGCCACTGCGAGCCATTAGCCTAATCTCGTTAAAAATTAATTAATTTAAATTTAATAAATAATAAATTCTCATGCTACCGCCATTGAGTGACAGAATTCTGCAATCAAACGTGGTAGAAATAGAAGTAGTATTACTGTTGATAGCAGCAATACCCATACTGCAGCGTTCATAGTACAAACAAGGCTAAATGACAGCCTTCGTTTAAAAACATTTCAATAAGTAACATAGTATATCATAGTATTTCCGCCATAGTTTGATGTATTAATGACAACTGATCAATTCACCGATATTATTAATCAGCAGTAAATAAGCGGATTACTTTTAACATTTGAAATCAATATATTATGGGTTGGTTTAATTTTATTTAAATATAAGGCGTGGATGGCTGTTAATGGCAATTGTGGAAAATAGCGAGTTTAAGAATAGCATTAGGCGGGGATAGGTGAGCCATACAGGATTTTTATACCCACGGCTCACTCAGTTTTACCAGTGGCGGATCAGCCTTTTAACTTTGATCATTTTACGCTTGTAGCTAATGCGTATATCGGGATGAAGCAAGAAAGGCAGCATGTCTATGTCATTGATATTCTTTTTAATTGAACCGCGATCTTTCCATTTTGAAATGGTTAAATGGTTGCGATTAACAAATTCAATCCAATGGCACACCTGCAAAAATCGATACTCGCCCTCCAGGACCAACGACATTTGATCCAGCCCTTTTCTGCACAGGTGAATTTTCTCTTCATTGATGTCGCTGGACAGCGTGCCACCGTGTTTGAAGTAAAGATAAGGCCCGGTTGCAGAGAGATAGATTTTTTTGCAGCTTTTAAGGACTTCTGGGAAGGCGAAGGAGTCTTCGTAGCAAATATAGTTGGGAAACTTGCATTGCAGAAGGATACTGCGCTTGATAAATTTTCCGATAAAGTGCGCCTGAAAATCCTGATGGATCAGGTATTTTTTTATCGCGGTATTGGTGGTGACTGACCTGGGTTGCAGCGGCTGACTCACTTCAGGAATGACATTGTTTCTGACTTCATTTAGCCTGGTGATCAGCATATCGGGCCGGCGGCTGCCAAGAAATTCCATCACTTCAATCATTGAGCCAGGCTGTAACTGGTCGTCGCCATCGACCATCGTGATGTATTCACCCTGTGCCTTAGCGACGCCAAAGTTTCTGACTTTACCGATATTCTTGTAAGCGACCGTATAAACTATGACGTTGCTTTGACCCACGGTAAACTGCTGATAAATCTCGCCGGTATCATCTGTCGACGAGTCATTAATCAGCAAGATTTCGCACTGGGGGAATTTATCTCCCAGTGCCAGCTTGATGGAGTCAAGGCAGGCTGTTAAGTGTTGAGCACAGTTGTGCGCAGTGACTATTACACTCAAGTCATAAGGTTTCATTGGTATCACATCTTCGATCATTAAGAGCACTACCTGGACTCTACTGCTTTTGACCCCTTATTTCCATCTCTCCTTTACCGCCTGGGATGAGGGTTTCTGCCGGTGCTGATTTTCGCTAAGTGAGAGATATCAAACCGCGCTGTGCGGGTCTGTTATCACCGGCGGCTTAACGCCCAGTTCCGCAGAGAACCATAGCGGGGCACGGGGTCTTTTCTGTAATATACCCCGTTAATCTGAGTATTCTCCAGCAAGTATTGCCGGTACTTTTTAAAAAGTTTCCTATCGGGCGTAAAATCCGAACACCAAAACTGGTTTATATCCCCCTGAAAGGTAATGTCTTTTATATCGTAGAGCGCGTTACCCATCACCTTCAACGGCTTGTTATGTATCAATGCGGAAATACCAACCGTGCTATTAATCGTGACGACAGCCTTTGAATGCGTGAGTAATTCGGGCAGCGGCAGATCGTGGACATAGGTTACCCGATTTAGGACGCCGTACTTTTTTCCAAGCTGACGGATCAATGGCGCGTAAAGCCGGTGTCCGCGATCCATAGGGTGATGCTTGAAGACCAGGTGTTCCCCCGCTGGCGCATGCTGAGAGAATGAGTGCATCACCTCATTAATATAGTCGCGTACGTCTTTATAAGGGCTATGGTTGCGGATCTGACTGTCGTTATAAACCTGTAAAATTGCCAGGTAGTAGCGCTGATCTAACTCAGTCTGCAATCTCGATAAAACCTTCCGCTGCTGTATTGCATAGTACTTCTTACGCCATACCGCTCGTATCCAACAGCGTGCCTCGTACCACGGCGAAAAAGATTTGTGATGTTTATAGTTAGGATAGTGATGGCGATAAAACCACCCTGTCAGATAGTAGATTATGGCATGTCTTACACGCAGTGCCGTTGAGCACTGTAACGCTTCAACTTTAGGCATCGTAGTGTCAGGTAAGCGACGATAAAACTCGGGGTCTCGCGGCAGGCTCGAAAATGCATTAACGCCCCCCTCTTCCATCGTAATGTAATGCGGCCGTAAATATCCCTCCTCAAAGGCGAGAAATCTAACGCCATTCGCATCCGCCCAACGTTTAGCGGTTTGATGCAGTTCACGACAATCTCCAAAGCAAAGGATGGTATCGAATGAATACTTCTGCCAGGTCTCTTTGAGCCAGCAGGGAAATTCTTGCGCGGCTTTATTGTAAAGCAGGCAGTTGCGCGTGCGGTTATAAAACCTGTCACCGCCGTTGAAGACCACCTGTACCGCTTCACGCTCAAGCGATTCCAACCATATTGAAAGATCGCTAAAAAAAGGGCCCATGGGTCCCTGCAATAGCAGGTATTTTTTCCCCAATAGTAATTTTTTCAGAGCTTTACTGTTCATTTTCATCCATGTAATAACAATAAAAAGCGATTAAACCCGCGAGTAAAAAGTGACCCGGATAAGCATCATCAACTTGCGATAGTGATTGATCATCTTGCTCATTTTTCTTCTGGTCATTGCTATCTTCATCTCACCTCTCGGAGCAGCGGCAAGATAGCTTGCGGCCTGCTCCACCGTCATTGGTTCCCGGCTTAGCGGGTTGATATAAGACGGATAAACGATCAGTGACTGATAAATAAGTTCATCCAATGAAAGTCGATGAGTACGTCGTTCGCACGGGTGTTCATCCTGCGTCAGGCCCCAACCGGCGTAGAAAGGCAGCCCGTAACAGACGACTTTTTTGCCATGCAGCAAGGCTTCGAAGCCGGAGAGCGATGTCAGCGTGTGGACTTCGTCTGCGGCCTCAATGCATTGGATGATGTCCGCATCCAGTGCCTGCGTATCGGCCCAGCGCGCCACATCTTGAATATTGATGGCACCCTGGCGATTTCCCACTAATACATCGGGATGCGGCTTATAGATGATGTAAGCCTGTGGATTACGCAGGCGTGCAGTTTGTAGCAACTCGCGGTTGGTGCGGATGCCGACGGTACCGGTTAATATCGAGGCATCATCTTCAACCTGACCCGGCACCAAAATCACCGTCTTTCCATTCGCTTCTGGCGGCAGGCTAAAGCTCGCCCCAAGGTTATATTTACTGACTTTGCTCTCAACCAGTCGCAGCCTCAAAGCCTCGGCACGCTGTCGCTGTTTAGCCGTCAGTCGGCTTCTATTAAGCATCTGTTCCAGATCGCTGGAACGGGTGGCATCGTAATAAATACCGCTTTTATCCAGCACTAGTGATAAAGGCGGGTGGAGATCGGAACCGAGCCCGGCAGAACGTAAAAATCCATCTTCCATCCGCCATACCGGGAGCCCTTTATGCCTTGCCCGATCCTGCCACCGCTCCTCACCCTTAATACCCCAGACCACACACGCGGCGGCGTCTACGCAGCGCTGGCCGAAATTAATCTTGTTGCTGGAAGTTTTCAGGAAAGAAGTGAGGATATTGCGCTTCCACAGGGTTAATCCCGGGGACCACAGCTTGCCAGCGCGCTGCTGCTGGTGTCGGCGTTGAAAGCTGAGCCAATCGATCACATCAAACAGCGTTCCGGCACGGCCATTGAGCGGATTAATATAGCGGCTGTAACGCAGGCAAGCAGCACTGAACAGCTCTGCCAGAGTTGCCCTACCGCGCCTGTCTGCCAATGGCTGAGAAGCAGGATGACGGTCATCGGTGAGCCCCCATCCGGCATACCACGGCTGCCCAAATACGCTAACGACTTTCCCCGCCATGAGTGCTTCGAAACCGTAATTGGAGGTCACGACATAAACCTGGCCAACCTGGCGTAGCAGTGACTGTGGGCTAACGTCTTCGATCAGTAATTTGATGCGTGGGTCGCCTGCCGCAAGGGTTTTAAGCCGGCTAAAATAGCCTGACTTTTTGCCCAGCAGGACATCAGGATGGATTTTGACCCACACCTCTGACTGCGGATGTTCGTTTAAAGCCGCGTTGAGCATCAAATCGAACTGCTCAGGCCCGGCATTACCGTAGGTGACGGCCACGTCGCCAAAGGTCTGATCAACCACCAGCACGGCGTTCACGCCCCCCTCAAGGCCAGCGAAAGGCGCGGCCTGATTATATTTTGACAGATCGCCTTCAACGATCATCCTCATCGCCTGATGAGCGTCGTCGGCAAGAAGACGATTTGCAGGGCGGTCCTGAATCAATAGTTCCAGGCTGCTGGGCTTGCTGGCGTCGTAATACATCCCCTCACTGTCGATGACCATTGACAGTGGAGGACATCCCGCAGCGCCAAGCCCCAGCGACCGAATAAAACCGTCTTCAAGGCGAAGCACCGGCAGGCCGTTCTGTTCTGCCAGTGCCACGGCTTTATCACCCGTGGGGCGATATCCCCACACCGCAACCTGTTGAATATCTGCGGGTATGGGCCGTAGCAGTGAGAGCCTACGGCTAGGCGTCGACAGGAAGCTGGCCAGGTGCGGTATACGACAAATGCCGTTAGAAAATATGCCAATCATCAGAAGTTAAGTATCACTTTAGCGGCCACGGCCAGTTGATACAGAATGGTTGAGATGCCCTTCGTCACTTCGATATTCTTGGACGAGTATTGAGGCAATACCATCAGCTCGTCTCCAGCCTGGAGGGTATCAACATCTTCCGCATTCAACGCTTCGCCATTTTGCTTAATCAGGATCACTCTGGAGTTGCCCTGCTTCTGAGTGAATCCACCGACTTTTTTGATGTAGTCATTAGGACGCAGACCCTTTTGCCAGCTCACGGCATTTGGGAACAGGACTTCACCGTGGACCATGACCAATGAGGTTTTCTCCGGAATAGTGATCACGTCCCCGTCCTCGAGCAGGGTTTGATCCAAATTAGCCGGGTTAAGCACCACTTCGCCTTTGGGTATCACACCACGGGCTTTCGCCACAAAACGGCTGACCAACTGGGCTTCCTGCATCCGTAGCTGGGCTTCATCCTGGGTAGATGATTGGGCAGATAGCGAGGCTTCTTCCAGCTTTTGCAGTGAAAGGTCCAGCATCTCTTTCTGACGCACGGCGACAGATTGGCGATACAGCCGAATGGCATTAACTTGTGACATGCTATTGGTGCGGACCTTGTCGAGCACCTGGCGCATCGTCGCGCCGTAGGGCAACACGATAGCGTGCTCGCCGGAATGCGCTCCCTCAACGCGGACCTGAATCGTGCCGGTAAAACGATCGCTACTGACAATCAGCCTGTCGCCGTCTTGCAGCATGCGTCCCGCCGCCGTGCCCAGTGGGAAATACTCACTGCGTTTCATCGCTCCCTGCTCACGCACTATGGTGATGTGGGTCGCTCCCGGTTTCGCACGAGCCCAGTTCAGTGCCTCGGTCACCGGAATAGCGCTATCGCGAAACTCAAAGTCATAGCTGTTATACACGTCCCCATCAACGCTGAAAGTGTGCTGACGCGGGCCTACAACAATCGTGTCGCCGTCGGCAAACTGTGAAAGACTGAGGTTACCCTTAAGCAGAAAGTCGTAAAGATTGATGCGCGAGCGAATGCGGTTATTGCGCTTGACGACAATATCGACATAGCTGCCTCGTTCGCTATCAACCCCGCCTGCTTTACTTAAATAAGAAAGCAACGAGTCCGATGCGACACCGCCATAAAGGCCCGGATTATTGACATAGCCGGTCACAAACACCTTTACCGGCTGCGCCTGCAGTAGGGAGGCATAGACATTCACATTAGTCTGGTAAACCTGTTTGACCTTACTGGTTACCAGCGCATTAAGTTGGCTATTGGCAATCCCCATAACCCTGAGCGGACCGACATTAGGGAGAAAAATATTCCCCTGTGGATCAACGCTCAACACCCCCTCGAAGTTAAACGCTCCCCAGAGTCGGACCTGGATCTGATCGCCCTGGCTAATGGCGTAACTCGGGTTAAAACCAATGCTGACACCGCTGCCCGCAGAGCTGGAGGTGAACAGCTGCGCGCCGTACATCCGGCTCATGATGGCCGCAGCGGGTAAGGGTTGAGAATCATCAAAACCGCTGGCTACCGGCATTGATGTCGTTTTTCCCGAAAGAAACGCAGGCAGCGGCGCAGCACCGGTCATGGCCGGGTCGGCGTTAACACCCAAAGCAAGGGCTTGAGTGCTGAGGCACAGCATTAAAATCAAAGCGGTTTTTAGTAATTTCATTAAAGGCTCGGTGTACGGTTCATCTTGCAAAAATGTTAGAGCGGTATAAGCCGCATCAGTCTTTATGGTCGTCAATGACAGCCAGCAGCAGCTTGATGGTGCCAAATAGCAGGCAACATACGAGTAAGGTGCTGGCTAGTGCATAAGGGACGTTTGGGAACCTTGATTCTTGCGCAAGCTGCGGCGAGCTAATAATCGATAACACCTTGAGTTTCCTGGCAGCCTCAATACGCGTTTTTTCAATTGACGTCAGTGCCAACTTATAAAGGTCGGTATCGAACTCAACCTGGGATTTAATATCTTCGAAATCCACCGCCATGCTATTGAGTCGGTTACCGTCTGTAGCGGTAATTTTGTTCTGCTCAACCTCGATCTGCTTACCCAGAGAGGCAATGGCGTTTATTGCGCTTATGACCTGCGGCGCGTCATCACGTAAAAAGGTTCGTAAGTTTCGAAGATCGGCTTCCATCTGAATCTTCTGGCCTGATAAAGAATTAACCAGCGTAGTTGCGGCTATCGCCTGCTTAGTGGGATCCAAAACATTATTAAGGTTTTGATAGGCAAGCATCTTTGCCTTGCTGTCATTCAGCCGCTGGCGGGCTTTCAACATTTCATCCTCTGCAAAAGACTGCAGATCACGGGCAATTTTATGTGAAACTTCGTTGATGAATCTTTCAGACTCGTTTAACACCACGCTATTGAATCGTTGTGCAAATTCGGGCGTAAAGCCCTGAGTTCCGATGGTCAGCAAGCCGGTTTTATCATCAAAAGTGACAGAGATACGATGGCGATAATATTTTAGGAATTGTTCGCGCGTCGCGTCACTCGACAGCCGATTAAGAAAATCCAGACCACTTTGTTTAAAAGCCTGGTAAAAATCTAACTGTCTGTTTAACACCCCCAGCATGTCGGGGGAGTTGATATATTCCTGCAGATACATCGCGTCCTGGGCAGTGCTCGGGTTAGTTGCCCCCAGCAGCAAACCTACATTCAGGCTTGAACTGTCGATATCATTTGAGCTTTTTATGGCGACACTTGACTCGCTCAGATAACGAGGTTGGCTAAAAATAATTAAATAAACGGCGAATAATAGCATCGGCAGGCCGATAACGACTTTCGCTAAATGTTGATTTATATTTAAAAAAATTAAACAAGGAAGCTTGTTTGTATAATCAACAACGGCGCTGAATAAGGCAATCGTGTTTTTTTAATTAACATTTATTAAAATCAAAACCTTACTTATATTATTATATAATTAAAAAGTTAAATTATATAAAACCAATGAATGTCCACGCACCTTATTGTAAAAATAACCACGCCCGAAGTATTGACATGATGAATTACCCACTCACCATTTGCAACAAAATAAAATATTCAAACACATTACTAATTTAATAAAATTTAATATTTCATTTAATTAAATAAAACTAATCTTATAACGGCCTGACGTTATTTACCGCTAAGGCTGTTAATTTAATGATATAAAATCATGCAAGTGTAATTGTTTAATAGGGGACAGCGGCACGTCCGTGACTGGGCGGGGGAAGAGATATTAAGGGGAAATACAAAGACTCTGAACGGCGGGCGTCCAGAGTCGTAGGCAGGATAACTTACTGGCTCATGGCGGATTTTTTCTTCATTTCATCTTTCTTCATTTCATCTTTCTTCATTTTACTCTTGCTCATGCTGTCTTTCGACATGTGGTCTTTGGCCATACTGTCTTTTGACATGCCCTCTTTTGACATGCCCATGGTGTCTTTCTTAACCATCGGTTTCTTCATGGTATCTTCAGCATGTGCGCCCATCATACCCAGCATCAGCGTTGAAGATATTATTACAGCGATTAGCTTTTTCATGGTATTTCCTCGTTATAGTAAGCGTTGCACAAGATGTGCAGGGTCATTGTCGAGAGTCATTAACTTCCACCAAACCAGTTGTAGCCCTGGTCTTCCCAATACCCACCCGGATAGGTATTAGTGATTTCAATCAGTTTGATATGTTTCGGATTCTTATAACCTAGCTTGGTTGGCATTCTTAACTTCATTGGGAAACCGTACTTGCGCGGCAGGATCTGGCCATCATAAGTCAGCGCTAACAGAGTTTGTGGATGCAGCGCGGTGGCCATATCAATACTGGTGTAATAGTCGTCGGCACATTTAAAACTCACATATTTCGCGCTGAGATCCGCCCCCACCAGCTTTAAGAACTGGGCAAACGGCACGCCTCCCCACTTACCGATTGCACTCCAGCCCTCAACGCAGATATGCCGCGTTATCTGGCTCACCTGCGCCATTTGAACCAGCTGCTGAAGTGACCAGCTGGTTTTATCCAACACCTTGCCAGCAAGCTGCAGCCGATAACTTTGCCCATCAATATCAGGGGCATCTTCTTCGCCATAAAAGGCGTTGAAAGGAAACGGACGAGTAATGGCTGATTCGGCATACTCCGGGGCCAGGCGATTAGCACCAAACAGCCACGCCTGCACCCGATCGTTAAACCCTGAAATCGAGACCAGCGCCTTCTCAACGCTGGCGTTATCGCTGATATCGCAGCCGGTCAGCATCACCATGCCACCGAGTGTCAGGCCCTGGCGCAAAAAATGGCGGCGGGAAGACGAGTCGAGCCCGCGGGCAATGAGCCGCTGCGCTTCCTGAAGAATGTCTTGGGTATCCGTGCCGGGAGTGATTATCTTGCTGTTTTTTTTCATCTCGATGCCCTCAGCGCCCACGCAGCATGGCAAGCAGGGTTTTGGGCACCAGCATCACCATAATTAAATGTACCCCCACAAATCCCACCATGGCCGACATGGCAAAGAAGTGCACATAGCGAGCGGCGTCAAAACCGCCCATTAGCGCGCGCAGCAGCGGGAACTGTACCGATTTCCACACCACCAGCCCGGAAAGCACCAGTAGAATTCCATCAGCCATCACAAACAGATAAGCCGCCCGCTGCACCATGTTGTAGTGCCGCAGATCGTCATGAGCCAAGCGGCCTTTCAGCGCTGCCAGTAAATCAGCCAGAATGGCCCGCGGCGTGACGGGAAAAAACTTCGCCCTCAGCCGGCCAGTCGTGATATTCATCAGCAGATAACACACTCCGTTGAGACCAAACAGCCACATCCCGGCAAAATGCCACTGGATCCCGCCGCCCAACCATCCACCCAGCGTGATGCTTTTCGAGAACTCGAAATTAAACAGCGGTGAGGCGTTATAAATCTGCCAACCGCTGGTCACCATAATCAGGATCGCTAATGCATTGATCCAATGCGCTAACCGCAGCCACAGGGGGTGAACAATCTGCGGTTTTACGCGCCTGGCGGTAGAAGTCAGAGGATTGGGCGAATTAAGATTAGTGTTCATCTTTGTCTCTCGTACCCTGCCGTTTAACACAACCGGCGCTAATCGATGAAAACAGTATTAAATTGATTTGTTCCCCGAGACCTCACGCAGAGTTAAATAAAATGTGATAACTCGGCTTAACCACCTTGTGTAGACTGCGTACAGATGGCCAAGATTTAACCCGCGCCGAGGGCGATAATGGATAAGCTTAAAAAGATTCTGATTGTTGAAGACGACAGCAATATTGCCGAGTTGCTGACTCTGCACCTGGGCGACGAGGGCTTCCTCATCACTCATGCGTCTGATGGCAATCAGGGCGTCACACTGCTCGACAAAGGCGGCTGGGATGCCTTGATACTCGATTTGATGCTGCCCGGCGTCGACGGTCTGGAGATATGTCGCCGGGCACGCAATATGACGCGCTATACGCCCATCATCATTATTAGTGCGCGCTCCAGCGAGATCCATCGGGTATTGGGGTTAGAGCTGGGGGCCGATGACTATCTCGCCAAGCCTTTTTCTATGCTTGAACTGGTCGCCAGGGTCAAAGCACTGTTCAGGCGACAAGAGGCCATGGGGCGAAATCTACAGTTGGAGGCCGGCACGCTGAGCGCCAACGGTTTAGTTATCGATCCTATTTCTCGCGAAGTCATGCTTAACCAACAGAGTATCGATCTCACCCCGCGGGAATTCGATTTACTGTATTTCTTTGCTAAAAATCCGGGAAAAGTCTTCTCGCGCCTCAGCCTGCTAAATCAGGTTTGGGGCTATCAGCACGAAGGGTATGAGCACACCGTTAACACACATATTAATCGGCTGCGCATCAAAATTGAGGCCAATCCGGCAGAGCCCGACAGGATCCTGACCGTGTGGGGAAAAGGCTATAAGTTTGCACAGGCAACGGACGAAGTTCAGGGGTAAGATAATGAAAAACATGACGCTTTCTCAACGATTGACGCTGGTTTTTATGATCCTGCTGGTCGCCTGCTGCACCATTTCAGGTATCTTGCAGGTGCGCTCAAGTAATCAGTACAGCCAGGCGGTGATCCAGCGGCTGTCGCAGGACATGGCGAAACACATCGCCGAGACTAACCCACTATTGAGCCAAAACGGCTTAAATACCGCTTCCGTGCATACCCTGTTCGATCAGCTCATGGCGGTGAATCCCAGCGTCGAGGTGTACCTGCTCGATAAAAATGGCCAGATAATTGGGGATGCGGCACCGGCGGGTTCGGTCAAACTAACACGGGTCAACCTCGAACCTGTCCACGCCCTGCTGAATGGCGCAAAAATGCCGGTCTACGGCGAGAATCCTCGCCATGCCGAGCAAACATCGCATCAGGTTTTCAGCGCCGCGCCGCTTCTCGATAACGGACAGCTACAGGGTTATATCTATATCGTACTGCTGGGCGATCAATACAGTGCTTTGGATCGCGATGCTCAGTTTCAATCGGCCATCATGATGGCGCTGCGGTCGATGGGGCTGGTGATCATATTTGGTTTGGTTGCCGGCACCATGGCATTTCGTTGGGTCACGCGGCCCATCCGTCGTTTGACCGCCCAGGTCAGCAGTCTGGACAGCGGCGGTATGGGGGCCGTGCAGGCGCTCTTACAGACGCTTCCTGAACCTCACGCGCGACGGGACGAGGTATATCAACTCCAGCAGGCCTTCATCAATATGGCAAAGCGTATCGATGAACAGTGGCAAAGTCTGACCCGCCAGGACCAGCAGCGCCGCGAGTTTATCGCCAATATTTCCCATGACTTGCGCACTCCGCTGACGTCACTGCACGGTTATCTGGAGACGCTGTCGGTGAAATCAGACCTGCTTAGCGATGAAGATCGCCATCGTTATCTGAATATTGCGCTGGTGCAGAGTAAGAAGGTTGGGCGTTTGGCTCAGGAGCTGTTCGAACTGGCACGCCTGGAGTACGGGGTGGTAAAACCGCAGAAAGAGCCGTTTTCGATGTGTGAGCTGGTGCAGGACGTTTATCAAAAATTTGAACTCACCGCCGAGACGCGCCATTTAACTTTGCAGGCCGATATGACTCAGGGCATCCCGCTGGTCAACGCCGATCTGGCGATGATTGAACGGGTGATGACTAATTTGCTCGATAACGCCATCCGTTTTACCCCCGATCACGGCACAATTGAAATTCGCCTGTGGCCACAAAAGGAAAAAGTAATGGTACAGCTTAACGACAGCGGGCCGGGGATCGCCGCGGAGCTGAAAGGCGACCTGTTTATTCGCCCTTCGATCCTTAGCACCGGCCGCCGACGCGCAGGTGGCTTAGGCCTGATGATCGTTAAACGTATCCTGGAACTGCACGGCAGTGATATTGCGTTGGTCGATCGCCCGGGTAAAGGCGCGTGCTTTGAGTTTTCAATACCGATTTAACGCCGTTAATGCCTCGAGTATGACTGTACCCGACACTATTTTGATTGAGGAAATTCAACGAATAAGCGATGGTAAGGTTCCCTAAAAGTCAGGAGAGAACCTATGGATATCAACGCTCAATCGCTGTTGCCTCAGTCACTGCTGCCCGGACAAACCATTGGTTTTTTTTCGGCATCGTCCCCTGTTACCGCGACAGCGCCTAACCGCTTTGCCCGCGCCCAACAGTTTTTGCAGTCTCGGGGATTCAAACTGCAGGCCGGAAACCTGACGCTAAAATCCGATTTCTATCGCTCAGGCACTATTGAGGAACGCGCCGAGGAATTTAACCAGCTGCTGCGCGACCCCAACGTTCGCTGCGTGATGTCGAGCATCGGCGGCATGAACAGTAATGCGCTGCTGCCGTATATCGACTATGAGGCGATTAAAGCCGATCCCAAGATTATCATAGGCTATTCGGACACCACCGCACTGCTGCTGGGCATCTACGCGAAAACCGGACTGATCACCTTCTACGGTCCGGCGCTCGTGGCCTCCTTTGGCGAGTTCCCTCCGCTGGTCGATACCACCTGGCAGTCTTTCGCCGACTTACTGATAACCCCGCTTAAGCTCCCCTACGCCTATCCTCTACCGCCGGTCTGGAGCGATGAAAAGCTGAATTGGGACACCCTCGTCCCTGAACGTGCGAAAGAGGTCTACGCCAATGACTGCCGCTTTATCGGCGCCGGCACGGTGTCGGGCAGAGTAATCGGTGGCAATCTCAATACGTTATCCGGCATTTGGGGCAGCCCTTACATGCCCGACATCAGGCACGGCGATATTTTGCTGATTGAAGACAGCCTGTTGGATATCGCCACCCTCGAACGTTCGTTCAACATGCTTAAACTTAACGGCGTATTTGATCGCGTTTCGGCCGTTCTGCTAGGTAAACACGAAGGATTTTATGATAAGGGCACTGGCCGCCGCCCTTTCGACGTGCTGACAGAAGTGCTTAATGGGCAGAGTTTGCCGATAGTCGATGGCTTCGACTGTTGTCACACCCATCCGATGTTAACGTTGCCCTTGGGCAGTCAAATTCGAGTGGATTTCGGGCAAAAAAGGATCGAACTCATCGCTCGTTTTATCATCAACCCGACTAACTGATTGTCAAGTCACGGCATTGCGTGATCTGCCACCCAAAAGCTAAACAAAGCTGAGCAGCAAACTACAATTAACGATTGATTGACATAGTATTAACATATTAATAAGGAGAACAATAATGAGCCAATCTCACAAGCACCCGATTCCTGCTGCTATTGCAGAGCGAGCTTTGATCACACCCGAGAAATATCAGCAATATTATCAACAGTCTGTTGAGGATCCTGACGCATTCTGGGGTGAGCAGGCCAAGGTGCTCGACTGGATCAAACCGTTCACCAAGGTCAAAAATACCTCCTTTGCTCCCGGCAACGTGGATATTCGCTGGTTTGAAGACGGCACGTTGAATCTGGCCGCCAACTGTCTCGATCGTCATTTAGCCGATCGTGGCGATCAGGTGGCGATCATTTGGGAAGGCGACGATCCTAACGCTGAAAACAGATTGGTCACCTACAAGCAGCTGCATGAAGACGTCTGCAAGTTTGCTAACGTATTGAAAGAAAAAGGCGTGAATAAAGGCGACGTGGTGGCCATTTACATGCCGATGGTGCCCGAAGCCGCCGTGGCGATGCTGGCCTGCGCGCGTATTGGTGCCGTGCACTCGGTTATCTTCGCCGGATTCTCTCCTGAAGCCGTCTCCGGTCGTATTATCGACTCCAACGCCAAACTGGTGATCACCGCCGATGAGGGCCTGCGCGCCGGTCGCACTATTCCACTCAAGCAAAACGTTGATGATGCACTGAAAAATCCGGCAGTGGTTAGCGTGACCCATGTCATCGTTTATCAACGCACCGGCAAGAAAGGCGAATGGAAAGAGGGTCGCGATCTTTGGTGGCACGAGGTCACCGCTCACACCTCGGCCGAATGCCCGCCGACGGAAATGAAGGCCGAAGATCCGCTGTTCATCCTCTATACCTCCGGCTCAACCGGCAAACCAAAAGGAGTTCTGCACACCACGGGCGGCTACCTGGTTTATGCCGCGCTGACCTTCAAATACGTTTTTGATTACCACCCTGGTGATGTCTATTGGTGTACCGCAGACGTCGGCTGGGTCACCGGCCACAGCTATTTGCTGTATGGACCGCTGGCGGTGGGCGCGATCACGCTAATGTTCGAAGGCGTGCCAAACTATCCGACCACCAACCGCATGTCGCAGATCGTGGACAAGCATCAGGTGAATATCCTCTACACCGCGCCAACGGCAATCCGCGCGCTGATGGCCGAAGGTGATAAGGCCATTGAAGGCACCAGCCGCAGTTCGCTGCGTATTCTGGGATCGGTCGGTGAACCCATTAACCCGGAAGCCTGGGAGTGGTACTACAAAACCATCGGCAACAGCGACTGCCCTATCGTCGACACCTGGTGGCAAACGGAAACTGGCGGCTTCATGATAACGCCGTTGCCGGGCGCGACGGAGCTAAAAGCCGGTTCGGCCACGCTGCCGTTCTTCGGCGTACAGCCTGCCCTGGTCGACAATGAGGGTAATCCGCAGGAGGGCGCGACCGAGGGTAATCTGGTTATCACTGATTCGTGGCCGGGCCAGGCACGTACGCTGTTTGGCGATCACCCACGTTTCGAGCAGACCTACTTCTCGACCTTTAAAAATACCTATTTCACCGGTGACGGTGCCCGTCGTGACGAAGACGGCTATTACTGGATAACCGGCCGCGTCGATGACGTACTGAATATTTCCGGTCACCGCCTGGGCACCGCCGAAATCGAATCGGCGCTGGTTTCACATCCTAAAATTGCCGAAGCCGCCGTAGTGGGCTTCCCGCACAGCATTAAAGGGCAGGCAATCTACGCCTACGTCACGCTGAATCACGGTGAAGAACCGTCGCCTGAGCTCTATACCGAGGTGCGCAACTGGGTGCGCAAGGAAATAGGGCCAATCGCAACGCCGGATATCCTCCACTGGACCGATTCATTACCTAAAACCCGTTCGGGCAAAATCATGCGCCGTATTCTGCGCAAGATTGCCGCGGGCGATACCTCTAACTTTGGAGACACCTCTACCCTCGCCGATCCGGGCGTGGTCGATAAACTTTTAGAAGAAAAACAATCAATGAAAGCGTCGTCATAATTTTCGCCGCCTTAGCGCGGTGAACTCAATCAATGCCTCATAGGAGTCGTGTAGATGAATGATCTCATTTATCAAAAGGTTGAAAGTAATCCGCGCTTTAAAGAGTTGGTGCAAAAACGCAGCCGGTTCGCCTGGCTGCTGTCTGTCATCACTCTGGTGCTCTACGTCGCTTTTATTTTTCTGATTGCCTTCGAGCCTCACTGGCTGGGAACGCCCTTGTACGAGGGCGCAACCATCACCCGAGGTATTCCCGTAGGCGTTGGGCTTATCGTTATCTCTTTTGTGCTGACCGGAATTTACGTCTTTCGCGCCAACGGTGAATTCGACCGTTTAACCGCAGACGTTATCCGTGAGGTGCAGCCATGAACGCCCGTCGTCTGGGGATCCTCGCCAGTCTGGCGCTGAGTTCGAGCGCCTGGGCAGCTGAGGGTATTGGCGGTGCCGTGCAGAAACAACCGCTGAATATCGAAGCTATCGTCATGTTTGTGCTGTTTGTCGGCGCAACGCTGTATATCACCTATTGGGCTTCAAAACGCACCCGCTCACGTCAGGATTATTACACCGCCGGCGGGCAAATCACCGGGCTGCAGAACGGCCTGGCCATCGCGGGAGACTTTATGTCTGCCGCCTCTTTCCTGGGTATCTCTGCACTGGTTTACACCTCGGGCTACGATGGGCTGATTTATTCGATTGGCTTTCTGATTGGCTGGCCGATCATTCTGTTCCTGATCGCCGAAAGACTGCGTAACCTCGGTAAATATACCTTCGCCGATGTTGCCTCCTATCGTCTTAAACAGAAACCGATCCGCACCCTCTCGGCCTGCGGATCGTTAGCCGTTGTCGCCCTGTATTTGATTGCACAGATGGTCGGTGCCGGTAAGCTGATTCAACTGCTGTTTGGGCTTAACTATCTGGTTGCCGTAGTGTTGGTCGGTATTTTGATGGTGCTATACGTTCTGTTTGGCGGCATGCTGGCCACCACTTGGGTACAGATTATCAAGGCAGTATTGCTGTTAGCGGGCGCGAGCTTTATGGCAATAATGGTCATGAAATCAGTGGGTTTCAACTTCAATACCCTGTTTGCCCAGGCCGTTGCCATACATCCTAAAGGAATTGCGATAATGAGCCCTGGAGGATTAGTCTCCGACCCGGTCTCGGCGCTGTCGTTGGGGCTGGCACTGATGTTTGGTACCGCCGGCTTGCCGCATATTCTGATGCGTTTTTTCACCGTTAACGACGCTAAAGAAGCGCGCAAGAGCGTGTTCTACGCCACCGGTTTTATCGGTTACTTCTATATTCTGACCTTTATTATCGGCTTCGGCGCCATCGTGCTCGTCAGCTCTAATCCGGCCTTTAAGGACGCCACCGGCGCGCTGTTGGGCGGTAATAATATGGCGGCTGTCCACCTGGCGAACGCCGTTGGCGGCAGCTTCTTCCTCGGTTTTATCTCGGCGGTGGCCTTCGCCACTATACTGGCGGTCGTTGCGGGCCTCACTCTGGCCGGTGCCTCGGCGGTGTCACACGATCTTTATTCGAGCGTGATCAAAGATGGTAAAGCCACTGAGTTAGCTGAACTTCGTGTATCAAAATCGACTGTAGTCGTGCTGGGTTTTGTTGCCATTGGATTAGGTATTTTGTTTGAAAAGCAAAATATTGCCTTCATGGTTGGGTTGGCATTTTCGATTGCGGCCAGCTGTAACTTCCCGATTATCTTGCTGTCGATGTACTGGTCTAAATTGACCACTCGCGGTGCGATGATTGGTGGCTGGTTAGGGTTGATTACGGCGATCGTTTTAATGATCCTGGGTCCGACCATCTGGGTGCAAATCCTGGGTCACGCCAAGCCGATTTTCCCGTATGAGTATCCGGCTTTATTCTCAATGATCGTGGCATTTGTCGGTATTTGGTTATTCTCTATCACCGATAAATCTGCCTCCGGCGCGGCCGAAAGGAAGCTTTTCTGGCCACAGTTTGTGCGTTCCCAGACTGGAATTGGCATCTCGCAGAGCAGTAAACACTAATTATTTGCCGATAATAAAAGCAAAAAAGGCCTCGATCGTGAGATCGAGGCCTTTTATGTATTTCTTTTGACCGGAATTTTATCGTATTTTTTCAGAATCCCGGTAAACAAAAAAACCCCAGTCTTTCGACTGGGGTTTTTCTGTTTATTTGATGCCTGGCAGTTTATGAACAACGCCGTTGTTCACCCTGCGGGCCGCTGCACGCAGCGTTCTCCCCCTGCGGTGGGAGTCCTACTCTCTTACTCGAGTACCGATGTGCCGGTAATGAGTAAACAAAAAAAGCCCAGTCTTTCGACTGAGCTTTCTCTGTTTATTTGATGCCTGGCAGTTCCCTACTCTCGCATGGGGAGACCCCACACTACCATCGGCGCTACGGCGTTTCACTTCTGAGTTCGGCATGGGGTCAGGTGGGACCACCGCGCTAGTGCCGCCAGGCAAATTCTTTTAATTTGCTTAATTTCTGGTGCTGATACCCAGAGTCGAACTGGGGACCTCACCCTTACCAAGGGTGCGCTCTACCAACTGAGCCATATCAGCATACTAATCTGTAACAACATCTGGCCGGTTAAATCACAGCACGATGTTTAATTTGATGCCTGGCAGTTTATGTACGACTTCGTCGTACACCCTTCGGGCCGTTGCAAGCAACGTTCTAAAAGCTGCGCTTTTAGTCCTACTCTCTTACTCGAGCAGGCTACTGCCTTACTATTACACAGTACTACTTCTTAATTTGATGCCTGGCAGTTCCCTACTCTCGCATGGGGAGACCCCACACTACCATCGGCGCTACGGCGTTTCACTTCTGAGTTCGGCATGGGGTCAGGTGGGACCACCGCGCTACTGCCGCCAGGCAAATTCTTGCGCACGAAATGAATCTTACTCTCTTCATTTCCCGCTAATACGTTATCTGGAAGTCGCTGAAAAATTTACGTAAAGTCTTTGTGTCTCTCTAAAACACCTTCGGTGTTGTAAGGTTAAGCCTCTCGGGTCATTAGTACTGGTTAGCTCAATGCATCGCTGCACTTACACACCCAGCCTATCAACGTCTTAGTCTTAAACGTCCCTTCAGGGAGCTCGAAGCTCCAGGGAAGACTCATCTCGAGGCAAGTTTCGCGCTTAGATGCTTTCAGCGCTTATCTTTTCCGCATTTAGCTACCGGGCAATGCCATTGGCATGACAACCCGAACACCAGTGATGCGTCCACTCCGGTCCTCTCGTACTAGGAGCAGCCCCTCTCAATCTTCCAACGCCCACGGCAGATAGGGACCGAACTGTCTCACGACGTTCTAAACCCAGCTCGCGTACCACTTTAAACGGCGAACAGCCGTACCCTTGGGACCTACTTCAGCCCCAGGATGTGATGAGCCGACATCGAGGTGCCAAACACCGCCGTCGATATGAACTCTTGGGCGGTATCAGCCTGTTATCCCCGGAGTACCTTTTATCCGTTGAGCGATGGCCCTTCCATTCAGAACCACCGGATCACTATGACCTACTTTCGTACCTGCTCGAGCCGTCACTCTCGCAGTCAAGCTAGCTTATGCCATTGCACTAACCTCACGATGTCCGACCGTGATTAGCTAACCTTCGTGCTCCTCCGTTACTCTTTAGGAGGAGACCGCCCCAGTCAAACTACCCACCAGACACTGTCCTCACCCCAGATCATGGGGCCGAGTTAGAACATCAAACATTAAAGGGTGGTATTTCAAGGTTGGCTCCACGCAGACTGGCGTCCACGCTTCAAAGCCTCCCACCTATCCTACACATCAAGGCTCAATGTTCAGTGTCAAGCTATAGTAAAGGTTCACGGGGTCTTTCCGTCTTGCCGCGGGTACACTGCATCTTCACAGCGAGTTCAATTTCACTGAGTCTCGGGTGGAGACAGCCTGGCCATCATTACGCCATTCGTGCAGGTCGGAACTTACCCGACAAGGAATTTCGCTACCTTAGGACCGTTATAGTTACGGCCGCCGTTTACCGGGGCTTCGATCAAGAGCTTCTCCTTGCGGATAACCCCATCAATTAACCTTCCGGCACCGGGCAGGCGTCACACCGTATACGTCCACTTTCGTGTTTGCACAGTGCTGTGTTTTTATTAAACAGTTGCAGCCAGCTGGTATCTTCGACTGTCTTCGGCTCGGGAAGCAAGTTCCTCCACCTAGCGACAGCGTGCCTTCTCCCGAAGTTACGGCACCATTTTGCCTAGTTCCTTCACCCGAGTTCTCTCAAGCGCCTGAGTATTCTCTACCTGACCACCTGTGTCGGTTTGGGGTACGATTTAATGTTACCTGATGCTTAGAGGCTTTTCCTGGAAGTGCGGCATCAACTACTTCACCACCGTAGTGGCTCGTCATCACGCCTCAGGGTTAGTGCGCAACCGGATTTACCAAGTCACACCCCCTACACGCTTAAACCGGGACAACCGTCGCCCGGCTAGCCTAGCCCTCTCCGTCCCCCCTTCGCAGTAACACCAAGTACAGGAATATTAACCTGTTTCCCATCGACTACGCTTTTCAGCCTCGCCTTAGGGGTCGACTCACCCTGCCCCGATTAACGTTGGACAGGAACCCTTGGTCTTCCGGCGTGCGGGTTTTTCACCCGCATTATCGTTACTTATGTCAGCATTCGCACTTCTGATACCTCCAGCAAACCTCACAGTTCACCTTCAACGGCTTACAGAACGCTCCCCTACCCAACAACGCCTAAGCGTCGCTGCCGCAGCTTCGGTGCATGGTTTAGCCCCGTTACATCTTCCGCGCAGGCCGACTCGACCAGTGAGCTATTACGCTTTCTTTAAATGATGGCTGCTTCTAAGCCAACATCCTGGCTGTCTATGCCTTCCCACATCGTTTCCCACTTAACCATGACTTTGGGACCTTAGCTGGCGGTCTGGGTTGTTTCCCTCTTCACGACGGACGTTAGCACCCGCCGTGTGTCTCCCGTGATAACATTCTTCGGTATTCGGAGTTTGCATCGAGTTGGTAAGCCGGGATGGCCCCCTAGTCGAAACAGTGCTCTACCCCCGAAGATGAGTTCACGAGGCGCTACCTAAATAGCTTTCGGGGAGAACCAGCTATCTCCCGGTTTGATTGGCCTTTCACCCCCAGCCACAAGTCATCCGCTAATTTTTCAACATTAGTCGGTTCGGTCCTCCAGTTAGTGTTACCCAACCTTCAACCTGCCCATGGCTAGATCACCGGGTTTCGGGTCTATACCTTGCAACTTGACGCCCAGTTAAGACTCGGTTTCCCTACGGCTCCCCTATACGGTTAACCTTGCTACAAAATATAAGTCGCTGACCCATTATACAAAAGGTACGCAGTCACCCAACAAAGTAGGCTCCCACTGCTTGTACGTACACGGTTTCAGGTTCTATTTCACTCCCCTCGCCGGGGTTCTTTTCGCCTTTCCCTCACGGTACTGGTTCACTATCGGTCAGTCAGGAGTATTTAGCCTTGGAGGATGGTCCCCCCATATTCAGACAGGATGTCACGTGTCCCGCCCTACTCATCGAACTCACAATCTGTGCATTTTTGTGTACGGGACTATCACCCTGTACCGTGCGACCTTCCAGACGCTTCCACTAACACACAAACTGATTCAGGTTCTGGGCTGTTCCCCGTTCGCTCGCCGCTACTAGGGGAATCTCGGTTGATTTCTTTTCCTCGGGGTACTTAGATGTTTCAGTTCCCCCGGTTCGCCTCGCATGGCTATGTATTCACCATGCGATAATGTGACGTATCACATTGGGTTTCCCCATTCGGGTATCGTCGGGTATAACGGTTCATATCACCTTACCGACGCTTTTCGCAGATTAGCACGCCCTTCATCGCCTCTGACTGCCTAGGCATCCACCGTGTACGCTTAGTCGCTTAACCTCACAACCCGAAGGTGTCTTGTAAACTCATAAAGAGTGACGCCGTTCGCGCTGCGATTATTTGAGAGACTCTAATACAGGTGCGCATAACTCAGTACTTCTACGGAGAGTTATGTTCAGCTGTATCATTTCAATTTTTCAGCTTGTTCCAGATTGTTAAAGAGCAAAATACTTCGCAGCATACTGTTTCCAATATACTCTGAAGTATTTAAGGTGAACCGTATGGATATGGTGGAGCTAAGCGGGATCGAACCGCTGACCTCCTGCGTGCAAGGCAGGCGCTCTCCCAGCTGAGCTATAGCCCCATACAGTCACTAAACAGATACCTTTATAATGTCCAAATTCGTTCTCAGACAAGGCGTGGCTTCGCGAAGCATAGTGTTTTCTATGCGAGTGAAGTCATAACGCAGTATGAGGACGAATTGGTAGGCCTGAGTGGACTTGAACCACCGACCTCACCCTTATCAGGGGTGCGCTCTAACCACCTGAGCTACAAGCCTATAAAGGTATTTCTGCTCGTTACTATTTCATCAGACAATCTGTGTGGACACTGCACAATGCGTATCTTTAGGTAAGGAGGTGATCCAACCGCAGGTTCCCCTACGGTTACCTTGTTACGACTTCACCCCAGTCATGAATCACAAAGTGGTAAGCGCCCTCCCGAAGGTTAAGCTACCTACTTCTTTTGCAACCCACTCCCATGGTGTGACGGGCGGTGTGTACAAGGCCCGGGAACGTATTCACCGTAGCATTCTGATCTACGATTACTAGCGATTCCGACTTCATGGAGTCGAGTTGCAGACTCCAATCCGGACTACGACATACTTTGTGAGGTCCGCTTGCTCTCGCGAGTTCGCTTCTCTTTGTATATGCCATTGTAGCACGTGTGTAGCCCTACTCGTAAGGGCCATGATGACTTGACGTCATCCCCACCTTCCTCCGGTTTATCACCGGCAGTCTCCTTTGAGTTCCCGACATTACTCGCTGGCAACAAAGGATAAGGGTTGCGCTCGTTGCGGGACTTAACCCAACATTTCACAACACGAGCTGACGACAGCCATGCAGCACCTGTCTCAGAGTTCCCGAAGGCACTAAGCTATCTCTAGCGAATTCTCTGGATGTCAAGAGTAGGTAAGGTTCTTCGCGTTGCATCGAATTAAACCACATGCTCCACCGCTTGTGCGGGCCCCCGTCAATTCATTTGAGTTTTAACCTTGCGGCCGTACTCCCCAGGCGGTCGACTTAACGCGTTAGCTCCGGAAGCCACGCCTCAAGGGCACAACCTCCAAGTCGACATCGTTTACAGCGTGGACTACCAGGGTATCTAATCCTGTTTGCTCCCCACGCTTTCGCACCTGAGCGTCAGTCTTTGTCCAGGGGGCCGCCTTCGCCACCGGTATTCCTCCAGATCTCTACGCATTTCACCGCTACACCTGGAATTCTACCCCCCTCTACAAGACTCTAGCTTGCCAGTTTCAAATGCAGTTCCCAAGTTAAGCTCGGGGATTTCACATCTGACTTAACAAACCGCCTGCGTGCGCTTTACGCCCAGTAATTCCGATTAACGCTTGCACCCTCCGTATTACCGCGGCTGCTGGCACGGAGTTAGCCGGTGCTTCTTCTGCGAGTAACGTCAATGCTCAGTGCTATTAACACTGAACCCTTCCTCCTCGCTGAAAGTGCTTTACAACCCTAAGGCCTTCTTCACACACGCGGCATGGCTGCATCAGGCTTGCGCCCATTGTGCAATATTCCCCACTGCTGCCTCCCGTAGGAGTCTGGACCGTGTCTCAGTTCCAGTGTGGCTGGTCATCCTCTCAGACCAGCTAGGGATCGTCGCCTAGGTGAGCCATTACCTCACCTACTAGCTAATCCCATCTGGGCACATCCGATGGCGTGAGGCCCGAAGGTCCCCCACTTTGGTCTTGCGACATCATGCGGTATTAGCTACCGTTTCCAGTAGTTATCCCCCTCCATCAGGCAGTTTCCCAGACATTACTCACCCGTCCGCCACTCGTCACCCAAGAGCAAGCTCTCTGTGCTACCGTTCGACTTGCATGTGTTAGGCCTGCCGCCAGCGTTCAATCTGAGCCATGATCAAACTCTTCAATTAAAGTTCGATTTGCTACAACAAGTGCAGCGATGCTCAGAGTTTCTTCTGTAATAATTCACTAAATGAATTACTGCTTGGTCACTCTAAGACTTGATATTTTTTGCCACCGAGATGGCTGATATCGTCTTGTGAGTGCCCACACAGATTGTCTGATAAATTGTTAAAGAGCAGTGAGTTGCGTGCTTTCGCTTGCTAACTCGAGGTGGCGTATTCTACGCTTTCCTCTTTTGATGTCAACCACTTATTTCGCGGTCATCATCATTTTTAATTCTTTCCGACTCGTTCACACCGCGTTGCTGCTGCGTTGTTCCCTGTCGATGGAGCGGCATTATAGGGAGTTTCCGAACAGTCACAAGTGTTTTTTGATCTTTTAATTCTGACTGCCTATTTTTCGCTCCCTTCGGGTTTTTCTTACGCGATCCGCGTATTTTAGCAGCGATCCTCCAGGCCAAAACTAGGTATTCAACGATCCAAAGACTATATTGCGGGAAGCACTAATCTCATCAGAGAGGAACTATCTATGTCACAGGCTTTAAGATCCTATAAAGGAACGCGTCCAAAACTTGGCGATCGCGTAATGGTTGATCCCACCAGCGTAGTTATTGGCGATGTGGATCTGGCGGACGACGTTAGCGTCTGGCCCTTAGTGGCCATCCGCGGCGACGTAAACGCGGTAGTGATTGGCTGTCGCAGCAATATTCAGGACGGCAGCGTTCTGCATGTCACCCACCAGTCGGCGCATAATCCGCAGGGTTATCCCTTAATCATTGGTGAAGACGTCACCGTCGGGCACAAGGCTATGCTGCACGGCTGCACGGTGGGCAATAGAGTATTAGTCGGAATGGGATCGATTGTGCTCGATGGCGCGATTATTGAAGATGACGTAATGATTGGCGCGGGAAGCCTGGTTCCACCGGGCAAACGGCTGGAAAGCGGCTACCTCTATTTAGGCAGTCCGGTTAAACAAGTGCGCGAGCTGAGCGCGGGTGAAATTGCCGGTTTAACCTATTCATCTAACAACTACGTTAAATGGAAGGATGAATGCTTGTCGGGAGATGAC
>CAVUKG010000006.1:0-31714 GCA_963742005.1 uncultured Gammaproteobacteria bacterium
GTTTCTGAGGAGCCGCAACCCCTAATTTCAATAAAAAATTCTGTTTGCTGCAATCCACAGCAAAAGCGGGGTTTATACCGATTTACACACAAAGTTATCCACAATGCGTATTGAAACTCAAAATTGACGCGCATCGCGCAATCGTTTTCGCTACAATATCGCGCGTCTGAATATATCGACACTATCTGCAATAATGATGTTTACCACATCTGTGGAACCTTATCTGAATCCAATCCGGCGTCTTTCTTCTATATAGTCTTCTATATATAGAAAGAAACGAGAATTGAATTCACGTAACGCTCTCTATTGCGACTCCAAAGCCAAGGGATAAAACCACCATGCAACAACGTCGTCCAATCCGCCGCGCACTGCTCAGTGTTTCTGACAAAGCCGGTATCGTAGAATTCGCCCAAGCCCTCTCACAACGTGGAGTGGATTTGCTTTCCACTGGTGGCACTGCCCGCCTGCTTGCCGACGCGGGTTTGCCAGTGACAGAAGTCTCTGACTACACCGGCTTCCCGGAAATGATGGATGGACGCGTTAAAACTCTGCACCCGAAAGTGCACGGTGGCATCCTGGGTCGTCGCGGTAAAGATGACGAGATCATGGGCCAGCACAGCATCGCGCCTATCGATATGGTCGTTGTGAACCTTTATCCTTTCGCAGCTACCGTTTCTCGTCCAGACTGTTCACTGGAAGACGCGGTAGAGAATATTGATATTGGCGGCCCAACCATGGTTCGCTCGGCGGCCAAGAACCACAACGACGTTGCTATTGTCGTCAAGAGCAGCGACTACACTTCTATTATTGAAGAGATGGATGCCAACGACGGTTCTCTGCTGCTGGCTACTCGCTTCAATCTGGCTATTAAAGCCTTCGAACATACCGCAGCCTATGACGGCATGATTGCCAACTACTTCGGCACCATGGTTCCGGCGTATCACGGCGATACTGAATCCGCATCGGGTCACTTCCCACGTACCCTGAACCTGAGCTATATCAAGAAGCAGGATATGCGCTACGGCGAAAACAGCCACCAGCAAGCTGCCTTCTATATAGAAGAGAATGTTTCTGAGGCTTCAGTTGCGACTTCTCAGCAGTTGCAGGGCAAAGCGCTTTCCTATAACAACATTGCCGATACCGATGCGGCACTGGAATGTGTAAAAGAATTTGCTGAACCCGCCTGTGTTATCGTCAAGCACGCGAACCCTTGCGGCGTTGCCGTAGGTGGCAACATTCTCGAAGCCTACGAACGTGCTTACAAGACTGACCCGACTTCTGCTTTCGGTGGCATCATCGCTTTCAACCGCGAACTGGATGCAACCACTGCTAAAGCCATTATCAGCCGCCAGTTCGTTGAAGTGATCATCGCCCCTTCCGTCACTGAAGAAGCATTGGCACTGACCGCCACCAAGCAAAACGTTCGCGTATTGACCTGCGGCGAATGGCAAGACAGACAAACGGCTCTGGACTTCAAACGTGTGAACGGCGGCCTGCTGGTTCAGGATCGCGATTTGGGAATGGTTACCGCTGACGACCTGCGCGTTGTTACCACCCGCCAGCCGACTGAACAAGAGCTGACTGATGCCCTGTTCTGCTGGAAAGTGGCCAAGTTCGTTAAATCTAACGCCATCGTTTATGCACGCGATAAAATGACTATCGGCATCGGCGCTGGCCAGATGAGCCGCGTTTACTCTGCTAAAATCGCCGGTATCAAAGCCGCCGACGAAGGGCTGGAAGTCGCAGGCTCTGTCATGGCATCTGACGCTTTCTTCCCGTTCCGCGACGGTATCGATGCAGCGGCAGCGGTTGGCATCACCTGTGTTATTCAACCGGGTGGCTCAATGCGTGATAATGAAGTGATTGCTGCGGCCAACGAACATGGCATCGCAATGCTGTTCACCGACATGCGCCACTTCCGCCATTAATCACTATTTCCTCGCGGGTGCGCTGAGCGCCCGCCTATTCGGAGTCATCGAATGAACATTTTAATTATCGGTAACGGCGGACGTGAGCACGCGCTGGCATGGAAAGCGTCGCAGTCTCCACTCGCAGACAAAATTTTCGTCGCACCAGGTAACGCAGGCACCGCGCTTGAACCGTTGCTCGAAAACGTCGATATCGCCGCGACCGACGTTGCTGGCCTGCTGGCGTTTGCTCAAAGCAATGACATCGGCCTGACTATTGTTGGACCAGAAGCCCCACTGGTTATCGGCGTGGTTGACGCCTTCCGCGCTGCCGGTCTGAAAATCTTTGGCCCAACTCAGGCCGCTGCCCAGCTTGAAGGTTCTAAAGCTTTCACCAAAGATTTCCTGGCACGCCACGCTATCCCAAGCGCCGACTACCAGAACTTCACCGAAATCGAACCTGCACTGGCATATCTGCGCAGCAAAGGCGCACCGATTGTTATCAAAGCCGACGGCCTTGCTGCGGGTAAAGGCGTGATTGTTGCAATGACGCTGGAAGAAGCCGAAGCTGCCGTGCACGACATGCTGGCAGGCAATGCTTTTGGTGATGCGGGCCATCGTATCGTTATCGAAGAGTTCCTCGATGGCGAAGAAGCAAGCTTTATCGTGATGGTTGACGGCGAAAACGTAGTGCCAATGGCGACAAGCCAGGATCATAAACGCGTTGGCGATGCTGATACGGGTCCAAACACTGGCGGCATGGGCGCTTATTCACCGGCTCCAGTCGTGACCGATGAAATCCACCAGCGCGTTATGGACCAGGTTATCTGGCCAACCGTGCGCGGCATGGCGGCAGAGGGCAACGTTTATACCGGTTTCCTGTATGCCGGTCTGATGATCTCTGCCGATGGTCAGCCAAAAGTTATCGAATTCAACTGCCGTTTCGGCGATCCAGAAACTCAGCCTATCATGCTGCGTCTGCGTTCTGATTTGGTTGAACTGTGTCTGGCGGGTGCGGAAGGTCGTCTGGATCAGGTCACTTCTGAGTGGGACTCACGTCCTTCTCTAGGCGTTGTGCTGGCAGCCGGTGGTTATCCGGGTGATTATACCAACGGCGAAGTGATCCACGGCCTGCCACTGGAAGAAGTCGCAGACGGTAAGGTATTCCATGCCGGAACTCGCTTGCAGGATGAACTTGTGGTGACTAATGGCGGACGCGTATTGTGCGTTACGGCGTTGGGTGAATCAGTTGAAGCCGCGCAGCAACGTGCGTATCAGCTGGCACAGAATATTAAGTGGGAAGGCAGTTTCTGCCGTAAAGATATCGGCTATCGCGCTATCGCTCGCGAACAGAGCAAATAATCTCTGTTTCATCATTAAGAAGCTCGCCAAGTGCGGGCTTTTTTATTGCCAAAATCTAACGATTAATTAAGTTTGCCTGCCTGAGGTTCCCAGGTGCAAAAATCCTCGTTAGCCACCAGCAGCAGTTGATTGCCTTCTGGCGCGGTCAGCCAGGCAAGACCCAGCTTGTCATCGGCGGTTGCTGCGCGCTTAGCCAGCCAGACTTGTGAGTCAACATTCAGATTTACCGTGACCGGCTGTCCGGCACAGGTAGTAATCACGCCTTGTCTCCAGCGACCTTCTACCAGTTTTACTTTGCCTGCGCGCAAGGTTTTACTGAGATTCAGCACCATATCGGCCTGATATTTATAGCGTTCGATATCATCCGCAGAAAGTTTCTCGCGGGAATTCTGTAACTGACGCTGCATAAAGCTGACGTTGCCATCCTGATCGAAACGAAGCGTTACGCCCAGTTCCTGGCTCGCTGAATGAGCTTCTTTAATCAGGTGCAGGTTGCCATCGATATATTCATAGCGGGTGATAACGGTATCTTTACCATAATAAGGGCTATAAACATTGATGATAGTTTGTGGACGATGCTGATGATCGTCTTCTCGCCACAGTCGGTAAATGCCTTGATCTGCGACATAGCCACTGGCGCTAAAGAGAGGGTGATTTTGGTGAGAACTGCATCCGGCCAGACTGAGGGCCAAAGCTGCGGCCGCCAGTCTGGTGGTGATAAACAGAAGGGACCAGCATGGCCCCTCGTTTATTCTTTTCACTGCAAGCAATTACTTAACAGCTTCTTTCAAAGCTTTGCCTGAAACGAACGCTGGAACGTTAGCAGCAGCGATTTTGATTTCTTTGCCTGTCTGCGGGTTACGACCAGTGCGCTCATTACGTTGATTGACTTTAAAAGTCCCGAAACCAACCAATTGTACTGCTTCACCCTCTTTCAGAGACTCGGTAATTGCAGACAGAGTAGATTCAAGAGCCAGTTTAGCCTGTGCTTTAGAAAGATCAGCTTTGTCAGCAATTACATCAATCAGTTGAGTCTTGTTCATAAGTTATCCTTTACAGTGTGTTTATCGTTTGCAAAGCATCGAGTGCGACGGATATGCCGATTGACAGCACCCTCCTGCATACACGCACCGATAGCCACTTTTTATTACGCACCCCAAATGTAGACCAGACAGGGTACGGATGTGAAGCCTTGAGATACGGTAAATAAGGCGTTAAATCACGTTTTTATGCCTTATTGCGTTAAATTTATCCCAATGTTACTCACAGCGGCTTCACGCAGGTCAGAACGTAACCCTTTTATTAATTCCAGGTCGCGTTCTTCACAGTCAGCCAACAGGCGAAAAATCTCCCATTGGATGTCCCATTCTTCTTCAACCGCCGGTATCACTTTAAGCTCTTCATCAGTCATTTCTTTACCCGCCTGAGTCATTTCAAGCATGGCAACGGTACGAATCGATGTTTCACTAATGGCGATAGCGTGGGCCAGCGTTTCACCACTTAAACGCGAGTGAAGCAGTTCACCCAGGGCGATACAGGCATCAATTGCCGGATAAACGCCGTAAATATCGTAATCGTCTGAAGAAGGGATAGCCTCCTCCAGCTTTTCTAACTGGGAGTCAAAGTTAACCTTTGCATCTTTTATTACAAGCGTTTCCCACACCAGATCGAGAATTTTGCGATAAATCTGGGGTTCGCCGAACCCGGACTCCAGGCAAAACATCTGATAATTAGGGTACATACGCTCGCAAAGGCTAGCCATAAACGTCAAATGTTGCCAGCTTTCCAGCTTTTCCAGACGTAAATGAATCGGGTTACGTAACATGGTATTTTCTCATTAACTTTTCTGGGCGGGAGTTTACCTGAAAATATGACAGCCTCCTACGCCTGGATTCTTAAAGCTGGCCGCTCAGGCGTTGCCAGCGCTGAAATGCGGCCGATTTGAGGCTACCGCGTCAGCCCAGCGAGTGGGTTCGGGTAGACGATATCCGCGGCTGCATTGTTCAACCCAATATAACGATGAGGCGAGGCTGATACCATTGCCCGGTGAAATAAACAGCGGATTACAGCGAATTTTGCTGCGCCATACCCAGCCAAGCTGTTCATCCTTGTCCCACAGGGCCTGAGTTGAGCCGACTTATCACCCAACGGCAGAAAATGACCGCAAAGACGACTTTTCGCCACGCCAATGGTGGGCACGTCAATCATCAGTCCAAAATGACTGGCAACGCCAAGACGCCGTGGATGAGCAATGCCCTGCCCATCAACCAGCAGCAAATCGGGACGATGTTGCAGCATGCTGCCAGACTTCAATCAGGGCGGGACACTCACGGAAAGAGAGAAAACCGGGGATATAGGGGATCTGAGTCGGAATGCGGGCTATTTGATATTCCACTAACTCCATATAGGGATAACGCAGCACAGCAATCGCCGCGCGCGTCATTTCGCCGCCCTGCTCAAAGCCAACGTCAGCGCCGGCAATCAATACCGGTCGCAGTGGTGAAGGCGGGTCTTGCAGTACGATCTGCTGTGCCTTAATCAACTGCTCTTCACGCATTGCGCCGGTATCGATCATCAGAATCGTTCTAACAATCATTGAGTGATACTGATCTGTAGTGACTCTGATGTTGTTACTGACCTACTGGTGATACTGGCGCGACAGGCTGTGTACTGCTTCAACGAAAGCACCGGCGTTTTCAGGCGGAACGTCCTGATGAATACCGTGACCCAGGTTGAAGACATGGCCATTGCCGTGACCGTAGCTAGACAAATGGTGTCGACTTCCTGCTCGATACGCGCCGGAGAGGCATAGAGCATAGACGGATCCATGTTGCCTTGTAAGGCGACTTTGTCACCCACGCGACGGCGAGCTTCACCGATGTCGGTGGTCCAGTCGAGGCCCAGCGCATCACAGCCGGTGGCCGCAATCGCCTCAAGCCACTGACCGCCGCCTTTGGTGAACAGCGTCACCGGTACGCGACGGCCGTCGTTTTCACGGATCAGGCCATCGACAATCTTGTGCATGTAGTGCAGAGAGAACTCAAGATAGTCACGACCTGTCAATACGCCGCCCCATGAGTCAAATACCATCACCGACTGCGCGCCGGCCTTGATTTGCGCATTGAGATACAGAATGACGCTATCGGCCAGCTTGTCGAGCAGCAGGTGCAGCGTGGCCGGTTCGGCATACATCATTTTTTTGATTTTGGTAAAAGCCTTGCTGCTGCCGCCTTCAATCATATAGGTCGCCAGGGTCCACGGGCTGCCGGAGAAACCAATCAGCGGCACTTCACCCTTGAGGTTTTTACGGATGGTGCGCACCGCGTTCATCACGTAGCCCAACTCGTCTTCAGGATCAGGAATTGGTAATTTAGCCACGTCGGCATAGCAGGTCAGCGGGGAGGAGAAACGCGGACCTTCACCGGCTTCGAAATAAAGACCCAGGCCCATAGCGTCAGGAATGGTCAAAATATCTGAGAACAGGATCGCGGCATCCAGCGGATAACGGCGCAAAGGTTGCAGAGTCACTTCACAGGCCAACTCGGCATTTTTGCACAGCGACATAAAATCACCTGCCTCAGCACGGGTCGCTTTGTATTCTGGCAAATAGCGGCCAGCCTGGCGCATCATCCATACCGGGGTAATATCTACGGGCTGACGTAACAGTGCGCGCAGGTAGCGATCGTTTTTTAACTCATTCATTCTTGGCAAGATCCTTAAATATTTTGCTGATCTTCTAGGGTATAACGGACCCGGATAGGCAGCCTGAGCGAGACAAACACCGTTCAGGCGCCTAAAAATAAGGCGAACATTGTAGCACGTCGGGCCTAAGATTCTTCCTCTGCGCGGCAGAGAACCACGGTATCTTCAATCAGGCGACGAGCAATAGTGCCAACGGCTGGCAATAACGGCAGCGCATCGTAGCGATACCAACCGGCGTCAAGCAACTCTTTGGGATCATGACGTATTTCACCGCTGTCGTAATCGGCCATAAATGCCATCATCAAAGAATTTGGGAATGGCCAGGGCTGAGAACTGACATAGCGGATATTTTTGACCCGAATATTGCTCTCTTCCATGACTTCACGGGCCACGGTTTCTTCCATCGTTTCACCGACTTCGGCAAAGCCGGCTAATACCGTGCGGACACCACCGCGATGGCGGACGTGCTGAGCCAGCAGGATCTCGTTGCCCCGGCGGATCGCCACGATCATGCACGGTGCAATTTGCGGGTAGTAGCGCTCATGGCAATTCCCGCACAGCGCCGCCCACTCGGTTTTACTCACCTGCATTTCATGGCCGCAGTAACCGCAAAACTTGTGGGATCGATAGAACTCTGAAAGCTGAACGCCACGACCTACCAGCTGAAACAGGCCTTTGTCCTGATCCAACAGCTGCCGCGCGGAATGCATATGATCGTTCATGCTCTTGCGGATCAACCACACTGGCTCGCCCTGCCATTCGCCGAGCTGCCTGCCGGTGGCGCCGACTAAAGAAAAATGCGTTGCCGATCCGTTAGGTAAGGATCCTTCGGGGAGCCACAGCTTGCCATCAAGGCTGATGACCCACCAGCCGCTGTGCCGATCTGTTATTTGGATTTCCATAATATTATTGCAAACCTCGACTACACTGAGAGTCTGGGACAAAAAAAGTTACCTAAGTAATCTTTAAAGTTTTGGATATTTTTTCATCCTACACACGGAGTCAACCATGCTAAACCGTCTTGAAAGATTGACTCAACGCGTTGGTGGTAACCACGAGTTGATCGATCAATGGCTGCAGGCGCGAAAGGAACTCCTGGTTTCCTATTGCACCCTCGTTGGCCTTAAACCCAACAAAGAAAAACACGCTCCGCTCAACGAAAAGGCGCTAGACAGTTTTTGCCACCAGCTGGTTGACTACTTATCTGCGGGACATTTTCACCTTTATCACAGGATAGTTGAAGAATCCGACGGACCCCAAGCGGCAATTTCGCTACTGGCTGCCAGGATCTTCCCAGCACTGGAAGCCAATACGGAAACTATCATGGCCTTCCACGACAGTTATACCGATACCGATTTGGATGATGAAAACGTGTTTGCGTTTAACTATGCCCTGTCTGATATCGGTCAAGCGCTGGATGCCCGTTTTGAGCTTGAAGATCAGCTCATTATGCTCGCGCTGGAGACAACCGTCGCGCCACTGCCGCCGGTGGCAAACGATGAAGCAATAGTACGACCGGCTTAACAGTTTTGCTCTAAAACCCTGTAAAGGGTTGTGTTTTATAATCAGCCTCGTATATTGGGGCTGCTTAAACGGCCTGGAAATCACAGGCCACTTCTTGTCGGAGTGCCTAGCGCAACCTTCCCTTAGCGGAAATTTGCCAGGCTGAGACCGTTAATTCGGGATCCGCGGAACCTGATCGGGTTAGTACCCGCGAAGGGAACAAGAGTAACTTATTTGCGTTTGGCCGCTGCTGGCAGTCTTATTATAAGACCGCTGCGCCACCAGGGCCGGATACATCGCTTTACTCCCGCCGTAACCTCCTGACAAGCAATTTTCCCTATCGCCAAAAACGAGGAATTTGCTATGTCGAACACCCCAGAAATTCAGCACACCCCGATTAAAAAAACCAGTAATCGCCGCCAGCAACGCGCCGAAGCACAGGCTTTTATCGACAGCCTGCAGGGCGTCGCCTTCCCTAACTCCAGGCGCATTTATTTGCAGGGCAGCCGCGCCGATATTCAGGTGCCGATGCGTGAGATCCAGCTCAGTCCGACGATGATCGGCGGCAGCAAAGAAGATCCTAAATTTGAAGATAACGAAGCGATCCCGGTTTATGACACCGCCGGACCGTATGGCGATCCCGATTCTACAATCGATGTGCATCGCGGGCTGGATAAACTGCGCGCCGGTTGGATCGAAGCGCGCGGTGACAGCGAACAACTGCCGCAGGTCAGCTCTGGCTTTACCCAGCAGCGCATGGCCGACGAAGGTCTGGATCACCTGCGTTTTGAACACCTGCCGCGTCCGCGCAAAGCCAAAGCGGGCAAATGCGTCACCCAGATGCACTATGCGCGTCAGGGTATCGTCACCCCTGAAATGGAATACATCGCACTGCGTGAGAATATGGGTCGTGAGCGCATTCGCGGTGAGGTATTGCGGCAGCAGCATCCGGGCGAAAGCTTTGGTGCCAACCTGCCACAAAATATCACCCCCGAGTTTGTCCGGGACGAAGTGGCCGCCGGTCGCGCCATTATTCCATTAAATATTAATCATCCAGAATCTGAGCCGATGATCATTGGCCGCAACTTCCTGGTGAAAATCAACGCCAATATCGGCAACTCGGCGGTGACCTCCTCCATCGAGGAAGAGGTTGAAAAGCTGGTATGGTCAACTCGCTGGGGCGCGGATACGGTCATGGACCTGTCTACCGGCCGCTATATCCACGAAACCCGTGAATGGATCTTGCGTAACAGCCCGGTGCCGATCGGCACGGTGCCAATCTATCAGGCGCTAGAGAAGGTCAACGGCGTCGCCGAAGACCTGAACTGGGAAATGTTCCGCGACACGCTGCTGGAACAGGCCGAACAGGGGGTCGATTACTTCACCATTCACGCCGGCGTGTTGCTGCGCTATGTGCCAATGACCGCCAAACGACTGACCGGTATCGTCTCGCGCGGCGGCTCGATTATGGCGAAATGGTGCCTGTCGCATCATCAGGAAAGCTTCCTGTATCTGCATTTTCGTGAAATCTGTGAGATCTGCGCCGCCTATGACGTCTCACTGTCGCTCGGCGACGGCCTGCGCCCGGGTTCCATTCAGGATGCCAACGATGAAGCGCAGTTTGCCGAGCTGAAAACGCTGGGTGAGCTGACCAAAATCGCCTGGGAATATGACGTGCAGGTGATGATCGAAGGTCCGGGGCACGTGCCAATGCAGATGATCCGCCGCAACATGACCGAAGAGCTGGAAAAATGTCATGAAGCACCGTTTTATACTTTGGGGCCGCTAACTACCGATATCGCGCCGGGCTACGATCACTTCACCTCCGGCATTGGCGCGGCGATGATCGGCTGGTTTGGCTGTGCGATGCTGTGCTATGTCACGCCAAAAGAGCATCTCGGCTTGCCAAATAAGGAAGACGTTAAGCAGGGACTGATCACCTATAAGATTGCCGCACACGCTGCGGACCTGGCCAAAGGACATCCCGGCGCGCAGATCCGCGATAACGCCATGTCCAAGGCGCGCTTCGAGTTCCGTTGGGAAGACCAGTTTAACCTGGCGCTGGACCCCGCCACCGCCCGCGCCTATCACGACGAAACGCTGCCGCAAGAATCGGGCAAGGTGGCGCACTTCTGTTCGATGTGTGGACCCAAATTCTGTTCCATGAAAATTACTCAGGAAGTTCGCGAATATGCTGCCGCGCTGGAAGCCAAGGCGATTGCCATTAATGTCGTTGAGTCGGGCATGAATCAGATGTCGGCAGAGTTCCGCCAGCGCGGCGGCGAGCTTTATCACCCCGCCGATAACAAAATTGAAGAAGGAATGACTAAATGAAATTGCCTGCTACCCCCTTTCCAGCCGTACCTTATTACCTGGGCCTGTATCCGGTCGTTGACAGCGTCGACTGGGTTCGTCGACTGCTGGAGGCAGGTGTTAAAACCCTGCAAATCCGCATTAAGGACCTGCCCGATGCCGACGTTGAGCCGGCCATTATCGAAGCCATCGCGCTGGGTCGCCAGCATGACGCGCGGCTGTTCATCAATGATTATTGGCGTCTGGCGGTTAAACATCAGGCCTACGGTATCCATCTCGGGCAGGAAGACCTGGATACTACTGACTTGCTGGCTATCCATCAGGCCGGGTTGCGTTTAGGGGTGTCGACTCACGACGACGCCGAGCTGAAACGCGCTATCAGCGTGCGTCCTTCTTACATTGCTCTGGGTCACGTATTCCCGACACAGACCAAGGAAATGTCTTCTGCGCCGCAGGGATTGGCGAACTGGCGCGTCATATCAAACAACTAAACGGCACATTCCCGACAGTAGCCATCGGCGGCATCAGTCTTGATCGCGTTCAGTCGGTGATGGATTGCGGCGTCGGCAGCGTTGCGGTCGTCAGCGCGATAACTAAGGCAGCGAAGATTGGCGGGCAGCAACCCAGCAATTGATTGAGCTTTGCCCTTATCGGGACGATAGCCATGCTCAACGATAATGAATTTATGCGCTATAGCCGCCAGCTGCTGCTGGAGGATATTGGCATCAAAGGTCAGGAAAAAATTCGCGCGGCAAAAGTGTTGATTGTCGGATTCGGTGGTCTGGGATCTCCGGCGGCGTTATATCTGGCGGCGGCGGGCGTTGGCACGCTGTTTTTAGCCGATGACGACACGTTGCATGTTTCTAATTTGCAGAGGCAAATTTTGTATCGCAGCGCGGACACAGACAGCCTCAAGGCAAAAATTGCCCAGCGCGAGCTGGTAAGCTGAATCCGCTTTGCGATACCGAGATATTTACTGAGCGCCTGAGTGCAGACAATTTGCAGGCTATTGTCTCGCTGCGCCGACCTGGTACTGGACTGTAGCGACAATATGGCCACCCGTCATGCGGTTAATCAGGCCTGCGTCGAGGCGGGAAAACCTCTGATCAGTGGTAGCGCGGTCGGGTTCAGCGGTCAGCTATTAGTGATTGAAGCGCCCTATTCCCACGGCTGCTATCGCTGTCTTTATCCTGACCTGGAAACGCCGACTCGCAACTGCCGTACTGCAGGAGTATTGGGGCCAGTGGTCGGCGTTATTGGCACACTTCAGGCACTGGAGGCAATCAAGATGCTGGCAGGATCCACCAGCCCACTGAGTGGAAAACTGCGACTTTTCGACGGCAAGCAGCAAAGCTGGAGAACGCTCCAGCTGTCGCGATCGGCAGAATGTCAGGTATGTGGAACACATCAATGAAAATTACCGTTAACGACGAGGACTATCGTTTTGATACACCGCTGACGGTGCATGCACTGCTGACCTTTCTCGAACAATCGTTACCGGGCAGCGCGCTTGCCGTGAATCAGGTAATTGTTCCGCGCCCGCAGTGGGCTGAGCATCTGTTGAAAGATGGTGACAATGTTGTTGTGTTTCAGGCCATTGCCGGAGGATAAACCATGCTAAAAATTGCTGATACTACGTTTACATCACGCCTGTTCACGGGCACGGGAAAATTCTCCAGTTCTTCTTTAATGCAGCAGGCGATTGTCGCCTCTGGCAGCCAACTGGTTACGATGGCAATGAAGCGCGTTGATCTCAAACGCGGCGGCGACGATATTCTCAGTCCGCTGCAATCGTTGGGTGTACGCCTGCTGCCTAATACCTCGGGAGCGAAAACGGCAGAAGAGGCCATTTTTGCCGCTCAGCTGGCTCGCGAAGCGCTGGGAACACACTGGATAAAACTTGAGATCCACCCTGATTTGAAATACCTGCTTCCAGATGCCGTCGAAACTCTAAAAGCGGCAGAAGCGCTGGTAAAACAAGGGTTCGTGGTGCTGCCGTATTGCAGCGCCGATCCAGTGTTGTGCAAACGTCTGGAAGAAGTTGGCTGCGCGGCGGTAATGCCTTTAGGTGCGCCAATCGGTTCTAATCAGGGTCTGCAAACCCGCGAGTTCCTGCGCATTATTATCGAACAGGCTAAAGTGCCCGTGGTGGTTGATGCCGGAATTGGGGCACCGAGTCAGGCGGCAGAGGCGATTGAAATGGGCGCTGATGCCGTGCTGGTGAATACAGCGATTGCCGTTGCGCGCGATCCGGTAACAATGGCCACGGCGTTTAAATTGGCCGTCGAAGCCGGACAGTTGGCGAAAATCAGCGGGTTAGGAGGCAAGTCTAGCTATGCCAGCGCCTCCAGCCCACTGACAAAGTTTCTGGAGAACGTTTGATGATCAAGGATTATCAGGGAAGCGGTTTTCAAGACCATTGGAAAACGCTGGACTGGGATGACATTTCTCTGCGCATCAACGGTAAAACGGCGGCAGACGTTGAACGGGCATTAAACAGTCCGCGCGTCAGCCGTGAAGATTTTATGGCGCTTATCTCCCCCGCCGCGTTGCCCTATCTCGAATCGATGGCGCAAAAAGCCCAGCAGCTGACTCGCCAGCGTTTTGGCAATACGGTGAGTTTTTTTGCCCCACTGTATCTGTCTAATCTCTGCGCCAACGAATGCACCTATTGCGGCTTTTCGATGAGCAACAAGATCAAGCGCAAAACGCTGGATGAGATTGAAATCGAGAAAGAGTGTGAGGCACTGAATGCGCTTGGCTTCAAACATTTGCTGCTGGTGACCGGTGAGCATCAGACCAAAGTGGGAATGGATTATTTCCGTCGTCATTTTCCTGCGATCCGCAGTCATTTCAGTTCTTTAATGATTGAGGTGCAGCCGCTGGCTCAGGACGAATACGCCGAGCTGAAAGATCTCGGTCTCGATGGCGTGCTGGTTTATCAGGAGACCTATCACGCACCGACCTATGCGCTGCACCATCTGCGCGGGCAAAAGCAGGATTTTTTCTGGCGACTGGAAACGCCTGACCGTTTGGGTCGTGCGGGAATTGACAAGATTGGTTTAGGGGCATTATTCGGATTATCAAACAACTGGCGAACTGACAGTTACATGGTGGCCGAGCATTTGTTCTATTTACAGCAAACTTACTGGCAGAGTCGATATTCCGTGGCGTTCCCACGTTTGCGCCCCTGCGCAGGCGGCATAGAACCGGCGTCAATTTTGGATGAGAAACAGTTGGTGCAGCTGATTTGCGCTTTCAGAATGTTTGCGCCTGACGTCGAACTTTCACTGTCGACTCGTGAATCCCCTTATTTCCGCGATCACGTAATTCCTGTGGCAATCACTACGGTCAGCGCGGGATCAAAAACTCAGCCCGGCGGTTATGCCGAAGATGATAAACCCGAGCTGGAACAGTTCGAACCACATGATAATCGACCACCAGCGCAGGTTGCAAAAGCGCTCACGCAGGCAGGTTTACAACCCGTCTGGAAGGACTGGGATCAGCATCTGGGAAGAAGTCTTTAATCAGCGGATATTAGGTAATGCTTTATCCAATAGAATTCAAATTGCAGGCAGGCGGCAAGCGAGCCGAGTCCCGATGAGCTGACACAGGTCAGTGATTCGGGCGAGTGAGCGCAGGTAACGCATCTGCGGTTTGAAAGATGAAGGATAAATGAAGGGCAAAAAAAAACCGCCCCGAAGGGCGGTTTTTTATTTTGGTAACCAGGAAGAATTAATCTTCGCTGCTACCAAAACCAGCGTTCAGCAACTCGGCCAGGTTAGCCGTTGCTTCGTCAGCGCTAACTGGCGGAGCAACAGGCACATCGCCCAGAGCTTTACGACGAGCACGATCCTGGTGATAAGCGTAACCGGTACCGGCTGGGATCAGACGGCCCACGATGACGTTCTCTTTCAGGCCGCGCAGTTCATCACGTTTACCTGCAACAGCAGCTTCGGTAAGAACACGCGTCGTTTCCTGGAACGATGCAGCGGAGATGAAGGACTCGGTCGCCAAGGATGCCTTGGTGATACCCAGCAGGTCGCGGCTGAATGTTGCCGTGATTTTGCCTTCAGCTTCCAGCTTACGGTTAGCGATTTTAACGCGAGACATTTCTGCCTGCTCGCCTTCCAGGAAGTCGGTGCCGCCCGCGCTAACGATGGTGCCTTTACGCAGCATCTGACGAACGATAACTTCAATGTGTTTATCGTTAATCTTAACGCCTTGCAGACGGTAAACTTCCTGCACTTCGTTGGTGATGTAACGGGTAACCGCATGCACACCACGAAGACGCAGAATGTCGTGTGGAGATTCTGGGCCGTCAGATACGACGTCACCACGTTCCACAACCTCACCCTCGAACACGTTCAGCTGACGCCATTTAGGGATCATTTCTTCGTAAGCATCGCTGCCATCCAACGGAGAAATTACCAGACGACGTTTGCCTTTGGTCTCTTTACCGAACGAGATGATCCCGCTGATTTCAGCAAGGATTGCAGGCTCTTTCGGACGACGCGCTTCGAACAAGTCAGCAACGCGTGGCAGACCACCGGTGATGTCCTTGGTACCGCTGGATTCCTGAGGAATACGCGCAAGGGTGTCACCAGAGTGGATCTGAGCTCCGTCTTCCAGCTGTACAATTGCTTTACCTGGCAGGAAGTATTGAGCAGGCATATCAGTACCTGGAATCAATACGTCATCGCCTTTGGCGTTAACAATTTTCAGCGCTGGACGCAGGTCTTTACCACCAGTGCTACGTTCTGCTGAATCCAGAACCACCAGAGAAGACAAACCGGTAAGGTCGTCAGTCTGACGGGTAATGGTCAGGGTATCGACAATATCGGTAAAGCGAATGAAACCACTCACCTCACTGATTACTGGCATGGTGTGCGGATCCCAGTTAGCTACGGTTTCGCCGCCGTTAACTGCCTGACCGTCACCTTTACCCATTACAGAGCCGTAAGGCACTTTATAGCTTTCTTTGGTACGACCAAATTCGTCGATCAATTTCAGCTCGGTGTTACGAGAAGTGATAACCAGTTTGCCGTTCGCGTTCTGAACGTGCTTGTGGTTGCTCAGCTTAATCGTACCGGTGTTCTTAACCTGAATGCTTGATTCTGCTGCCGCACGAGATGCCGCACCACCGATGTGGAACGTACGCATCGTCAGCTGTGTACCTGGCTCACCGATTGACTGTGCTGCAATAACGCCGATCGCTTCACCTTTGTTGATGATGTGACCACGTGCCAGGTCGCGACCGTAGCAGTTAGCACACACACCAAAGTCGGTTTCACAACTTACTACAGAACGCACTTTCACGCTGTCGACAGAGTTCTCTTCTAACAGATCACACGTCTTCTCGTGAAGCAGGGTGTTACGCGGAACCAGAATGTCCGCAGTACCCGGCTTGAGGATGTCTTCAGCCGTTACACGACCCAATACACGCTCACGCAGTGGTTCTTTAACGTCGCCGCCTTCGATAACCGGAGTCATCAGGATACCTTCATGGGTACCACAGTCGTCTTCGGTAACTACCAGATCCTGTGCCACGTCAACCAGACGACGGGTCAGATAACCGGAGTTCGCAGTTTTCAGTGCGGTATCCGCCAAGCCTTTACGAGCACCGTGGGTTGAGATGAAGTACTGAAGTACGTTCAAACCTTCACGGAAGTTCGCGGTGATTGGCGTTTCAATGATGGAACCGTCCGGCTTGGCCATCAGACCACGCATACCGGCCAGCTGACGAATCTGTGCAGGTGAACCACGCGCACCGGAGTCGGCCATCATAAAGATGCTGTTGAAGGAAACCTGCTGCTCGTTAACGCCGTCACGGTTGACAACGTCTTCGACAGACAGGTTTTCCATCATGGCCTTCGCAACACGTTCGTTGGCTGCGGCCCAGATATCGATCACCTTGTTGTAACGTTCGCCAGCGGTTACCAGACCAGACTGGAACTGCTGCTGAATTTCTGCAACTTCGGTTTCTGCTTCATCGATAATCTCTGCTTTCTTGGCAGGGATAACCATGTCATCGATACCTACAGACACACCTGAGCGTGCTGCATAGGCGAAACCGGTGTACATGGTCTGGTCAGCAAAAATAACGGTCGGCTTCAGGCCCAAAATGCGGTAACAGGTGTTAAGCATTTTGGAGATAGCTTTTTTGCCCAACGGCTGGTTAACGATAGAGAACGGCAGACCCTTTGGCACGATCATCCACAGGATGGCGCGACCGATCGTCGTATCAATAATCGAAGTCCGATGGGTATCTTCGCCTTCAGTATTCTTGATCTCTTCTGTAATACGCACTTTTACGCGAGCATGCAGAGAAGCCAAGACCGGCGCGGTAAACACGCTCAGCTTCTTTCGGTCCAGTCAACACCATGCCTTCGCCTTTGGCGTTAACACAGTCACGGGTCATGTAATACAGACCCAATACAACGTCCTGTGAAGGAACGATGATTGGCTCGCCGTTCGCTGGTGACAGGATGTTGTTGGTAGACATCATCAGGGCACGCGCTTCCAACTGGGCTTCAAGCGTCAGCGGAACGTGTACTGCCATCTGGTCACCATCGAAGTCGGCGTTATATGCCGCACAAACCAGCGGGTGCAGCTGGATCGCTTTACCTTCGATCAGAACTGGTTCAAACGCTTGGATACCCAAACGGTGCAGGGTTGGTGCACGGTTCAGCAATACCGGGTGTTCGCGGATAACTTCGTCCAGGATATCCCAAACGACAGCTTCTTCGCGCTCAACCATTTTCTTGGCGGCTTTGATGGTGGTAGCAAGACCACGCAGTTCAAGCTTGCCGTAGATGAACGGTTTGAACAGTTCCAGAGCCATTTTCTTCGGCAGACCACACTGGTGCAGACGCAGGTATGGACCTACGGTGATAACGGAACGACCTGAATAGTCGACACGTTTACCCAGCAAGTTCTGACGGAAACGACCCTGTTTACCTTTAATCATGTCTGCCAGAGATTTCAGCGGACGCTTGTTAGAGCCGGTAATTGCACGACCGCGACGGCCGTTATCCAGCAAAGCATCTACCGCTTCTTGCAGCATACGTTTTTCGTTACGTACGATGATGTCTGGCGCAGCCAGATCCAGCAGGCGTTTCAAACGGTTGTTACGGTTGATCACGCGACGATACAGATCGTTCAGATCTGACGTTGCGAAACGACCACCGTCCAACGGAACCAATGGACGCAAGTCTGGCGGCAGTACCGGCAGCACGGTCAGGATCATCCACTCTGGCTTGTTGCCAGACTGAACGAACGCTTCCAGCAGCTTGATACGCTTGGTCAGCTTCTTACGCTTGGTTTCGGAGTTGGTTTCGTTCAACTCTTCACGCAGCTGTTCGCACTCTGCTTCCAGATCCATGTTTTTCAACAGGGCCTGAATAGCTTCTGCGCCCATCTTGGCGTCGAACTCGTCACCAAACTCTTCCAACGCGTCAAGATACTGCTCTTCAGTCAGGATCTGGCGTTTTTCGAGGTTGGTCATACCGCCTTCGATCACCACATAGGATTCGAAGTACAGTACACGTTCGATGTCACGCAGTGGCATATCCAACAGCAAACCGATGCGCGATGGCAAAGATTTCAGGAACCAGATATGTGCAGTCGGGGAAGCCAGTTCGATGTGGCCCATACGCTCACGGCGCACTTTAGTCTGGGTCACTTCAACGCCGCACTTCTCGCAGATTACGCCGCGATGTTTCAAACGCTTGTACTTACCGCACAGGCATTCGTAATCTTTTACTGGTCCGAAAATACGGGCGCAGAAAAGGCCGTCACGTTCTGGTTTGAACGTACGGTAGTTGATGGTTTCTGGCTTCTTAACTTCACCAAAAGACCAAGAACGGATCATGTCTGGCGATGCCAGAGCAATTTTGATCGCATCAAACTCTTCGGTCTTAGTTTGCGCTTTCAGAAACTTTAGTAAGTCTTTCACGGATTGGCTCCCGTCTGGTTAGACCTGTTAGGCACCTGGCTATCTACTGGTAAACAGGCAGGTACCCCTGTGACCACGGTGAATACGAGTGTTGCATCGCAGACTCACAGGTTGCAGGCGCGCTTCTCGCCTGCCTGCATCCTGAAGTCCGGTTTGAGAACTTACTCGTCTTCCAGCTCGATGTTGATACCCAGTGAACGGATCTCTTTCAACAATACGTTGAAGGATTCCGGCATGCCTGGTTCCATACGATGATCGCCATCCACGATGTTTTTATACATCTTGGTACGGCCGTTAACGTCATCGGACTTAACAGTCAGCATTTCCTGCAGGGTATACGCGGCACCATATGCTTCAAGTGCCCATACTTCCATCTCACCGAAGCGCTGACCACCGAACTGCGCCTTACCACCCAGCGGCTGCTGAGTAACGAGGCTATAAGAACCGGTAGAACGCGCATGCATCTTGTCATCAACAAGGTGGTTCAGTTTCAGCATGTACATGTAGCCGACAGTAACCTGGCGCTCGAACTGCTCGCCGGTACGGCCGTCAAACAGTGTGATCTGACCTGAGGTCGGAATCCCGCCCATTTCAAGCAATTGCTTGATTTCGGTCTCTTTCGCACCGTCGAAGACCGGAGTCGCGATTGGCATACCCTTTTTCAGGTTCTCTGCCAGACGCAGCACTTCGTCGTCGGTGAAGGTGTTCAGATCAACTTTCTGACGAACGTCGTCGCCCAGATCGTACGCACGTTGGATGAACTCGCGCAGCTTGGAAACTTCTTCCTGTTTCTTCAGCATAGCATTGATTTTTTCACCAATGCCTTTCGCAGCCATACCCAGGTGTGTTTCCAGGATCTGACCGATGTTCATACGTGATGGTACGCCCAGTGGGTTCAGTACGATATCGACAGGAGTACCGTCTGCATCGTAAGGCATATCTTCGATCGGGTTGATCTTGGAGATAACACCTTTGTTACCGTGACGACCGGCCATCTTGTCACCCGGTTGAATCTGACGTTTAACCGCCAGATACACTTTAACGATTTTCAGCACGCCCGGTGCCAGATCATCGCCTTGGGTGATCTTACGACGCTTAGCTTCGAGTTTTTTCTCAAACTCTGACTTCAGTTCGTCGTACTGTTCGGCCAGCTGTTCCAACTGGTTTTGTTTGTTTTCATCGGTCAACGACAGTTCCAACCAGCGATCGCGTGGCAGTTTTGCAAGCTTCTCAGCTTCAATGCCGCCGGCAACCAGTGCTGAATGGATACGTTGAGAACAAACCGGCTTCCAGGATCTGCAGCTCTTCAGTCAGGTCTTTCTTAGCCTGCTTCAGCTGCATATCTTCGATTTCTAACGCACGCTTGTCTTTTTCCACGCCATCGCGGGTGAAGACTTGCACGTCGATAATCGTACCGGAAACACCGTTTGGTACACGCAGAGAAGAGTCTTTAACATCAGACGCTTTCTCACCGAAGATGGCGCGCAGCAGTTTCTCTTCTGGCGTCAGCTGGGTTTCGCCTTTAGGCGTCACTTTACCGACCAGAATGTCACCACCGGTCACTTCTGCACCGATATAAACGATACCTGATTCATCCAGCTTGGACAGTGCCGCTTCACCCACGTTAGGGATGTCGGCAGTGATCTCTTCCGGCCCCAGCTTAGTGTCACGCGACACACAGGCCAGTTCTTGAATGTGGATAGTGGTAAATCGGTCTTCCTGAACAACGCGCTCTGACACCAAGATGGAGTCTTCGAAGTTGTAACCGTTCCAAGGCATGAACGCGACGCGCATGTTTTGGCCCAGTGCCAATTCGCCCAGGTCTGTTGATGGGCCATCTGCCAGCACGTCGCCGCGCTCGATTGGCTCACCCAGATTCACACACGGCATCTGGTTGATGCAGGTGTTCTGGTTAGAACGGGTGTATTTGGTCAGGTTGTAAATGTCGATCCCTGCTTCGCCCGGGTACATCTCTTCTTCGTTAACACGAATAACGATACGAGATGCATCCACGTACTGAACGATACCGCCACGTTTGGCAACGGCAGTTACACCGGAGTCAACCGCTACAGCACGTTCCATACCGGTACCCACCAGCGGCTTGTCAGCGCGCAGAGTCGGTACAGCCTGACGTTGCATGTTCGCACCCATCAATGCACGGTTGGCGTCATCGTGTTCCAGGAATGGAATCAGTGAAGCACCAACGGATACGATCTGCTGGGTAGATACGTCCATATAGTCAACTTGGTCGCGGCTAAACAGGCTTGATTCGCCTTTGCTACGACAGGTGACCAGATCTTCAACAAAGTGGCCTTCTTCGTCCAGGTTGGTGTTCGCCTGAGCGATAACGAAGTTGCCTTCTTCAATTGCAGACAGATAGTTGATTTCATCAGTCACGATACCATCGCGCACGCGGCGGTAAGGCGTTTCCAGGAAACCATACTCATTGGTCTGTGCATAAACAGACAAGGAGTTGATCAGACCGATGTTTGGACCTTCTGGCGTTTCGATTGGGCATACGCGACCGTAGTGAGTCGGGTGTACGTCTCGAACTTCAAAGCCAGCACGCTCACGGGTCAAACCACCCGGGCCCAGTGCAGAAATACGACGCTTGTGCGTGATTTCAGACAACGGGTTGTTCTGGTCCATAAATTGTGACAGCTGGCTTGAGCCAAAGAACTCTTTCACCGCGGCCGAAATTGGCTTGGCGTTGATCATGTCCTGAGGCATCAGCGTGTCGAGGTCGCCAAGAGACAAACGCTCTTTAACTGCACGCTCAACGCGGACCAGGCCTACACGGAACTGGTTTTCAGCCATTTCGCCGACAGAACGAATACGACGGTTGCCCAAGTGGTCAATATCATCCACTTCGCCAATGCCGTTACGAATGCCGATCAGCTTTTTCATTACCTGGATGATGTCGTCTTTGCTCAGGATACCTGAACCTTCGATTTCATCACGCAGCAGAGAACGGTTGAACTTCATACGACCTACAGCGGACAGGTCGTAGCGATCTTCAGAGAAGAACAGGTTCTCAAACAGGCTTTCAGCAGCTTCGCGCGTTGGCGGCTCACCAGGACGCATCATGCGGTAGATCTCAACCAGAGCGCTCAAGCGATCGCTGGTTGGGTCGACGCGCAAGAGTCTCGGACATGTAAGAACCATGATCGAGGTCATTGGTGAACAGCGTTTCGATGGTTTTGTGTCCGGCCTGGCTCAGTTTCGCCAGCAGATCCAGAGACAATTCCATGTTCGCAGGGACAATCAGCTCACCGGTATTGGTATCGATGTAGTCTTTAGAAACGACTTTCCCTGCGATGTACTCAACAGGAACTTCGATGCGCTGAATGTCATCTTTTTCAAGCTGACGAATATGACGTGCAGTGATGCGGCGGCCTTTTTCAACATAGACTTTGCCGTCAGCTTCGATATCAAAGGAAGCTGTTTCACCGCGCAGGCGCTCAGGTACCAGCTCCATCTGCAACTTGTTGTCGCGGATCTGGTAGATAACCTTGTCAAAGAACAGGTCAAGGATCTGTTCTGTGGTGTAGCTCAGTGCACGCAGAATGATGGTCGCTGGCAGTTTGCGGCGACGGTCAATACGTACAAACAGGTTGTCTTTCGGGTCAAACTCGAAATCCAACCATGAACCGCGGTAAGGGATGATACGTGCGTTGTACAGCACTTTACCCGAAGAGTGGGTTTTACCCTTATCGCTGTCAAAGAATACGCCAGGACTACGGTGAAGCTGAGATACGATAACCCTCTCAGTGCCGTTAATCACAAAGGTACCGTTTTCGGTCATGAGCGGAATTTCGCCCATATAGACTTCTTGTTCCTTGATGTCTTTGACCGTACCTTCTGGTGCTTCGCGCTCGTAGATTACCAGACGCAGTTTCACGCGCAGTGGCGCGGAATACGTTACACCGCGGATCTGGCATTCTTTAACGTCGAACACCGGCTCACCAAGACGGTAGCTAACGTATTGCAGCTCAGAGTTTCCGCTGTAGCTCTTGATAGGAAATACGGAACGGAATGCTGCTTCCAGACCGTGTTGGCCTTCCGAGTCTTGCTCGATAAACTTCTGGAACGAGTCAAGCTGGATAGAAAGGAGATAAGGAATATCCAAAACTTGTGGACGTTTCCCAAAATCCTTACGGATGCGTTTCTTTTCGGTATAGGAGTAAACCATAGGGTTCCTCAGCTCGCTGATCAGTGACCCAATCTTGTCTGCCCGGATGGACAGTTCATGCAACACCATTTCTGTCGATCGGAAAGTTGAAATACTTTCCGCGATATTCGTTTCTATCACTCTTAAATCATTTCGTTGTGCATTATCCCTGGATGAGCCAAGGCAAGGGGCGACAATATATTAAGCAGGCAGATAGTAAATAAATATCGGAGTAGTTCAGTGGTCAAACAGTGTGAAACACCACTGACACTCTATAGCGCAAAAAGGCTGGTGACTAAAAAGTCACCAGCCATCAGTCTGTTAATTAAAACAGACTGCACTCAGAAAGCAGTGGCTTATTTAACTTCAACTTCAGCGCCAGCTTCTTCCAGAGCTTTTTTCAGTGCTTCAGCGTCGTCTTTGCTGATGCCTTCTTTCAGAGCTGCTGGTGCAGATTCAACCAGGTCTTTAGCTTCTTTCAAGCCCAGGCCAGTTGCGCTACGAACAGCTTTGATTACTGCAACTTTGTTTGCGCCGATACCTTTCAGTACAACGTCAAACTCGGTTTTTTCTTCTACAGCTTCAGCAGCGGCAGCAGGGCCAGCAACAGCAGCAGCAGCAGAAACGCCGAATTTTTCTTCCATCGCAGCGATCAGTTCTACGATTTCCATTACAGACAGAGCTGCAACGCCTTCAATGATTTGGTCTTTAGTGATAGACATTTCGATTTGTTCCTAGAAAACAGAAATAGTTTATACGTAAGCGAAACGTGACAAGAAAGGAAGTTGCTGATTAAGCAGCAGTAGCTTCTTCTTTCTGATCGCGCAACAGCAGCCAATGTGCGAACCAATTTGCCTGCAGCGGCTTCTTTCATGGTTGCCATCAGGCGTGCGACTGCTTCATCGTAAGTAGGCAGAGTTGCCAGAGCGATCGATTTGATCGGCTGGAATGAACTCACCTTCAAAGGCCGCAGCTTTAACCTCGAACTTAGCGTTCGCTTTAGCGAAATCTTTGAACAGACGGGCAGCAGCGCCTGGGTGTTCATGAGAAAACGCGATCAAGGTTGGACCAACAAACGTGTCTTTCAGGCACTCGAAAGGAGTACCTTCAACGACGCGACGCATCAAGGTGTTACGAACAACACGCATGTAAACGCCAGCTTCACGACCTGCTTTACGCAGTTCAGTCATTTTATCTACAGTAACGCCGCGAGAATCCGCAACAACCGCAGACAGCGCGCCTTTGGCTACTTCGTTGACTTCAGCAACAATCGCTTGTTTGTCTTGAAGATTTAATGCCATTAGCTTTAGCTCCTGGATTTAGCCGGGGAAAACCCCCGGAACTCACATCACTTATTACCGGGATCGGAAATAAGCGTTCAAACACGGTGAGCAGAGAATCCAGCAAAACTATTCTTAAAAAGAAAAATTTTTATTCAGGCTCTGTCACCGTCTACGCAGGAAATATTAAGTCTCTTGCGAAACTCCTGCGGTCTTGGACGGAGGCCTGGATAGGCCAGGCTCCAACCGAAAAATTCTTGGTTTCGTTCGACCGAAACACTATCGCTTTTTTAAAAAACGAACGGGGGATAGATTTTAGACAAATCTATCGCCCACGTAAAGCGATAAAAGCAAGCTGTGCTTACTCTAACTTTTAAAAGTTAGGCAACAGATGCTGAAAGGCCGCTCTGATCAACAGCTACGCCAGCGCCCATGGTAGTGGACAGGCTTACTTTCTTGATGAACACGCCTTTAGCCTGTGAAGGCTTGGCTTTCTTCAACGCAACCAGCAGTGCTTCCAAGTTTTCTTTCAGCTTATCAGCGTCAAAGTCAACTTTACCGATGGTGGTGTGAATGATGCCGTTTTTGTCGTTACGATAACGAACCTGACCCGCTTTAGCGTTCTTAACCGCTTCAGCAACGTTAGGGGTTACAGTACCAACTTTCGGGTTTGGCATCAGGCCACGTGGACCAAGAACCTGGCCCAGTTGACCTACAACGCGCATTGCATCTGGAGATGCGATAACAACGTCGAAGTTCATTTCGCCTTTCTTGATCTGGTCAGCCAGATCTTCCATACCTACCAGCTCAGCGCCTGCAGCTTTAGCAGCTTCAGCGTTTGCGCCCTGGGCAAATACGGCAACGCGAACAGAACGACCGGTGCCGTTAGGCAGTACGGTTGCGCCACGAACGTTTTGGTCAGATTTACGTGCGTCGATACCGAGGTTAACAGCAACGTCTACGCTTTCTACGAATTTAGCAGTAGCCAGCTCTTTGAGCAGGGCAACAGCTTCGTTGATGTCATACTGTTTAGTTGCATCAACTTTGTCACGGATCACGCGCATGCGCTTGGTCAGCTTAGCCATTTCTTATCCCTCTACTACCAGGCCCATGGAACGAGCGGTACCTTCGATGGAGCGAACCATTGCTTCCACGTCAGAACCAGTCATGTCCGCAGCTTTGGTTTCTGCGATTTCACGAACCTGAGCACTCGTTACTTTACCCACTTTGTCTTTGTTCGGCTTGCCGGAACCAGACTTGATACCAGCTGCTTTCTTCAGCAGTACTGCTGCTGGAGGGGTTTTGGTAACGAAGGTGAAAGAACGGTCAGAGTAAACGGTAATAACTACAGGGATCGGCAGGCCTTTCTCAATGACTTTCAGTCTTAGCGTTGAACGCCTTACAGAATTCCATGATGTTAACACCTTGCTGACCCAGTGCCGGACCAACCGGTGGACTTGGGTTAGCAGAGCCAGCTGAAACTTGCAGCTTGACGTAGGCTTGTACTTTCTTGGCCATGTTAATTTCCTCAGTTGGGTATTAGCGCCTGTTTGAAGAGGCTCCCCGTGGTTTTCGATACAAACTTAACTATAAGTTTTCAGGCACAGCGGCTATATCGTCGCCTGTCTCAGAGACTGGCGTTCAACATTTTCATTGCGCATAAAAACAAAAGGCGCGAAATTATAGTTTAATTTCGCGCCTCGTACAACACCTGAAACAGGTTATTTTTCACTCATACTGCTAGCGTAAGACCAGCTCACACGCGTGGGTAAGAAGGAGATTAGCCCTTCTCGACCTGACCGAAGTCCAGTTCGACCGGTGTAGCACGGCCAAAGATGGAAACGGAAACTTTCAGGCGGCTTTTTTCGTAGTCCACTTCTTCGACAACGCCGTTGAAGTCTGCAAAAGGACCGTCGTTGACACGAACCAGTTCGCCCGGCTCAAACAGCGTTTTCGGACGTGGCTTATCGCCTACTTGTTGCAGACGATTCATGATCGCATCAACTTCTTTATCGCTAATTGGTGCTGGGCGATCTGAAGTGCCGCCGATAAAGCCCATCACGCGCGGAACGCTACGCACAAGGTGCCAGCTGGCATCGTTCATTACCATCTGTACCAACACGTAACCCGGGAAGAATTTGCGCTCGCTTTTGCGACGCTGTCCACCACGGATTTCGACAACTTCTTCAGTTGGAACCATCACTTCACCGAACAACTCTTCCATGTCGTGCAATTTGATGTGCTCACGCAGCGATTGGGCCACGCGGCCTTCAAAGCCAGAAAACGCCTGAACGACGTACCAACGTTTTTTAGGTGCTTCAGACATGTTAGAACCTCAAGCCAGTGATGAAGGATACCAGACGGACCAGTATACCATCCAGGCCCCAAAGAATCAGTGACATTACTGCCGTAACAGCAGCCACGATCAGTGTGGTATGCAATGTTTCCTGGCGTGTAGGCCAAATAATTTTACGTACTTCAGTACGTGCTTCGCGCGCAAACGCGACAGTTGCTTTGCCTTTCAGGGTCAAAAGTGCTACTGCGCCTGCAATAGCAATGATAACTACAACTGCCAACGCACGTAACGGCAGGCTGTATGCACGGTAATAATAGTTACCGACAATAGCTACGACCAATAAGACGGCAACGACAATCCACTTTACCGCTTCCAGGCCGCGCCCGCTCCCTTGAGCCTCGGTATTCGCACTCATAAACCAACCCGTCACAATGAATCAGAACAAACAACTTTGCCTCGCATTGCGAGGCAAACCAAACCGAATGTAGGCGAGAACGTACGCTCGGTGTTTACGCTATCTCTAGAGCCTATCTCACCAATGATTATGACTGATAAATCGCTGATGAGATAGGTTCTGGCGCTATAGCGTAGAAAAAAGGGCATCGAATGATGCCCTTTTAGTGTGTGTTGCGTCAACGTAAAGTGACAAAAAAACTATCAGCGATTAAGCGATAACTTTAGCAACAACACCAGCACCAACAGTACGGCCGCCTTCACGGATTGCGAAACGCAGACCGTCATCCATCGCGATTGGGTGGATCAGGGTAACAACCATGTTCACGTTGTCACCAGGCATTACCATTTCAATGCCTTCTGGCAGTTCGATGGTACCGGTCACGTCAGTTGTACGGAAGTAGAACTGTGGACGGTAGCCTTTGAAGAACGGAGTATGACGTCCGCCTTCTTCTTTGCTCAGTACGTAAACTTCTGAGTCAAATTTGGTGTGTGGTTTGACAGAACCTGGTTTAGCCAGAACTTGACCACGTTCGATGTCTTCACGCTTAATACCACGCAGCAGAGATACCGAACGTTGTCGCCTGCTTGACCTTCGTCAAGCAGTTTACGGAACATTTCAACGCCAGTACAAGTAGACTTAACGGTGTCTTTGATACCGACGATTTCAACTTCTTCGCCAACTTTAACGATACCGCGCTCTACACGACCGGTAGCAACTGTACCACGACCTGTGATGGAGAATACATCTTCGATTGGCATCAGGAATGGCTTGTCAATATCGCGCTCTGGAGCTGGGATGTAAGTATCCAGGTAACCGGCCAGCTCGATGATTTTATCTTCCCACTCAGCTTCGCCTTCCAGTGCTTTCAGCGCTGAACCACGAATGATTGGGATGTCGTCGCCTGGGAAGTCATAAGCAGACAGAAGTTCACGAACTTCCATTTCTACCAGTTCCAGCAGCTCTTCATCATCAACCATGTCGCATTTGTTCATGAATACAACGATGTAAGGAACGCCAACTTGACGAGCCAGCAGGATGTGCTCACGAGTCTGTGGCATAGGGCCATCAGCTGCAGAAACAACCAGGATTGCGCCGTCCATCTGAGCAGCACCGGTGATCATGTTTTTAACATAGTCGGCGTGCCCTGGGCAGTCAACGTGCGCGTAGTGACGGATCGGGGTGTCGTACTCAACGTGGGAAGTGTTGATGGTGATACCACGTGCTTTTTCTTCTGGTGCGTTATCGATTTGGTCGAATGCGCGCGCAGAACCGCCGTAGGTTTTAGCCAGAACGGTGGTGATAGCAGCAGTCAGGGTAGTTTTACCATGGTCAACGTGGCCGATAGTACCAATGTTAACGTGCGGTTTAGAACGTTCAAATTTTTCTTTAGACATCGATTGTCCCTCTGAGACACGGTTAGATCGGTGGTATCACCACATCAACCAAGCAATTGCTTGTTTGAATTAAGTTTCAGAAGAAAATCAGGGAGGGGAGAATTTAGAAGTGGTGCTGATAGGCAGATTCGAACTGCCGACCTCACCCTTACCAAGGGTGCGCTCTACCAACTGAGCTATATCAGCACATCTAGTTAGTTGGAGCGGGCAGTGGGAATCGAACCCACATCATCAGCTTGGAAGGCTGAGGTAATAGCCATTATACGATGCCCGCATCCTAGAACCCGGCTACCTGATTTTTCTGAAGAACATCAAGGTGGGGACAAGGCGATGAAACACTTAATTCCGCACCTTCACCTCAAGACCCATGCTGTTTCAGTTAACTGAAAGCCTGGAGACTCAAGGTTATAAATTTTCATCTTTCACTCTGCTGGCTGGTCGATTCGGCTAATGCCGTTTCGACCTCGCAGAGGAAGATGGTGGTGGGGGAAGGATTCGAACCTTCGAAGTCGATGACGGCAGATTTACAGTCTGCTCCCTTTGGCCGCTCGGGAACCCCACCTAATTGTGTTAAGTACTTGATGGTGCCGGCTACCGGAATCGAACTGGTGACCTACTGATTACAAGTCAGTTGCTCTACCAACTGAGCTAAGCCGGCATCAAGTGCTGCGCATTCTATGGGGACTTGGCGGGTCATGCAACAAAAAAATTAAGATAATTGTTCGTTAGGTCATGTTTTATTCAAAAAGGGGCTTTTTGACCTTTTCATCGTTGTTTATTGCTTAAAGAGCAGCCAGTTGAGACGTTTTTTTAGTCGCTGACAAGTCGGTTAACTTGGCCTTAGATATCAAATCTACAAAAAAAGAATCTCTTTCTTAATGAAAAAAGTTAAATCCCCTCATTTCATCTGCACCATAAAAGTGATCTAACGCACACTTTTTGCCCTTCCCCATACTTATTCGGCTATTTCTAACCCTTGTTAATCCACGAATTTCACCTTGGCGCGCTATTGCTTAGCTATAAAGGACCTAACAATCGTGCCTCACAGTTGTACTGAGGTAACAAACAAGCCAGAGAGTCACCGTATTTATGAAAGTAAAGAGCAGGCATCACATACTCCCACGTCCTTCTTTGGAGGAGCGAATATGAAAATTGTCATACTCAACGCCGCCACATTACCCGTTTACCGTGATGAACTCGCGCATCTGGTAAAGGATGCCAAGCTGCTGCGGGCTTCCCTCACATGAGGGACAAAAGCAGCTGCTGAAGACCTTTTTCCATGATTTGCGCGCGGCTCTTTCCAGGAATCAGCGATTGCTGTGGATTGCCCGCAGTGAATTGGGCCTGTCGGGACTGTTCAGCTTGAATTAGCCGGTAATACTGAGCAGCCCATCAGGACGATATCAGCACTCGTTGTGGTGTGTTCGGCCAGACGTCGGGGTGTCGCCAAGCAGCTGATGCGCGAACTGGAAATTCCGCCTTTGCCCTGCGACGCGGATTATTTCTCTTGATATGCAGTCAGGCACAGAGGCGGAAGCTTTCTATAGGGCTCAGGGATACCAATGTTCGGGTAAATCGCAGGCAGAAACAGCGTCATGCTACTCTTCACGCCAAAGAGGTAGGTATATTATAAGCAGTTATTCCGGCGCTGTCGCCTCCCTGAGCTAATGAATTCATCATTTCGGGTCCATTAGCAATATTTAGCGATGAATTATGCACTCCTAACTACAATTTCTCTCTTTCATAAGGTTCTTAAAAATTTTTAATCCCATCAAAGAAATCGATAAGTTAATAAGAAAAAGATTTCCCCCCAAAACAAGCTGTCTATAATATCCAGCTGGTTTACTGTCTGGAGTTGGCGTGCATCGCCTTTCCTGACCTGCGCTAACAGGCAGACTTTAACTTATGAAAAAAAGAGACCTATCTTTGGCAACCCCATACCTGCAGTTCGATCGTGCTCAGTGGCAGCCTTACGAGATTCAGTACCCCTAACGCTCAAAGAAGCGGAAATGGTGAACCTGAAAGGTATCAACGAGGACCTGTCTCTTGAAGAAGTGGCGCAGATCTACCTGCCGCTTTCGCGCCTTCTCAATTTTTATATCAGCTCCAACCTGCGCCGCCAGGCCGTGCTCGAGCAGTTCCTCGGCACCGACGGGCAAAAAATACCCTATGTGATTGGTATTGCGGGCAGCGTTGCAGTTGGTAAAAGTACCACCGCGCGTGTCCTTCAGGCACTCCTGAGCCGCTGGCCAGAGCATCGTTCTGTTGAGCTGATTACGACTGATGGTTTCCTGTATCCCAATAAGACGCTCCAGGAGCGCGGGATCATGAAGAAAAAAGGCTTCCCGCAGTCTTACGATATGCATCAGCTGGTCAATTTCGTTTCCGAAGTCAAATCAGGTGCTAAACATGTGACTGCGCCGGTCTATTCACATCTTATTTATGATGTGATTCCGGAGGGAAATAAAGTCATTGAGCAACCGGATATTTTGATTCTGGAGGGGCTTAACGTACTGCAAAGTGGAATGGATTATCCGCACGATCCGCACCATGTATTTGTTTCCGATTTTGTTGACTTCTCAATATACGTTGATGCTCCGGAAGACTTATTACAGGGTTGGTACATCAACCGGTTCCTCAAATTCCGTCAGGGCGCCTTCTCCGATCCAGATTCTTATTTCCATCACTATGCAAAACTGCCAGAAGAAGAAGCAGTGAAGATCGCGACGCAGTTATGGAATGAGATTAATGGATTGAATTTGAAAGAAACATACCTACCAACACGTGAGCGAGCCAGTCTGATTTTGACAAAGAGCGCCAATCACGCGGTCGAAAGTGTCCGGCTGAGAAAATAAAGTTATCATTTAAATTGATAATAACGAAAATAAAGGAGAGCCGGGCTTTCTCCTTTTTATTTTGATCACCAAGGCCACGCAGTGAAATTTCCCCACTGATATAAGGCCTTAACGACTCCGTCTTGCTCAAGCAGCAAAGCGCCCTGAGGATCAATTCCACGTTCAATACCATGAATCTCCTGTTCACCGATCAGCAACTTAACCGGACGATCAAGGAAATTATCCAGACCACGCCAGCGGGCGATAAACGGTGTCAGTCCTTCACGCTCAAAATGCAGTAAAGCAGAACGTAGCTCATTTAAAAGTGTGGCAGTGAGTTCATTACGATCTATATTAACGCCGGCTTCCTGCAGGTTAATCCAGCCCTGATTAATCCCGTATCAGTCGCAGGCTCACGCATTTTCGGGTCAACCCCCGCACCGATAACCAGTTGCGCGCGCATTCCGGTTTTACCTGTCAGCTCAAACCAAGGATCCCCGCCAGTTTACGGTCATTAAGATAAAGATCTGTTAGGCCA
>CAVUKG010000007.1:0-7339 GCA_963742005.1 uncultured Gammaproteobacteria bacterium
CACCGAACCCGGACTCCAGGCAAAACATCTGATAATTAGGGTACATACGCTCGCAAAGGCTAGCCATAAAGGTCAAATGTTGCCAGCTTTCCAGCTTTTCCAGACGTAAATGAATCGGGTTACGTAACATGGTATTTTCTCATTAACTTTTCTGGGCGGGAGTTTACCTGAAAATATGACAGCCTCCTACGCCTGGATTCTTAAAGCTGGCCGCTCAGGCGTTGCCAGCGCTGAAATGTCGGCCGATTTGAGGCTACCGCGTCGGCCCAGCGAGTGGGTTCTGGCAGGCGATATCCGCGGCTACATTGTTCAACCCAATATAACGATGAGGCGAGGCTGATACCATTGCCCGGTGAAATAAACAGCGGGTTACAACGAAGTTTGCTGCGCCACACCCAGCCAAGCTGCTCGTCCTTGTCCCACAGGGCCTGAGTTGAGCCGACTGAGTCACCCAACGGCAGAAAATGACCGCAGAGACGACTTTTCGCCACGCCAATGGTGGGCACGTCGATCTCCAGTCCAAAATGACTGGCCACGCCAAGGCGCCGTGGATGAGCAATGCCCTGCCCGTCGACCAGCACTAAATCGGGACGATGTTGCAGCATGCGCCAGACTTCAATCAGGGCCGGGCATTCACGAAAGGAGAGAAAACCGGGGATATAGGGGATCTGAGTCGGGATACGGGCTATTTGATATTCCACTAACGCCATATCGGGGTAACGCAGCACGGCAATCGCCGCGCGCGTCACCTCGCCGCCCTGTTCAAAGCCAACGTCAGCGCCGGCAATCAATACCGGTCGCAGTGGCGAAGGCGGGTCTTGCAGTACGATCTGCTGTGCCTTAATCAACTGCTCTTCGCGCATTGCGCCGGTATCAATCATGCAACAACCTTGGCTTGGTGACGATTACGCCTGGTGATACTGGCGCGACAGGCTGTGTACTGCCTCAACGAAAGCACCGGCGTTTTCAGGCGGAACGTCCTGATGAATACCGTGACCCAGGTTGAAGACGTGGCCATTGCCGTGCCCGTAGCTGGATAAGATGGTATCGACTTCTTGTTCGATACGCGCCGGAGAGGCATAGAGCATTGACGGATCCATGTTGCCCTGTAAGGCGACTTTGTCACCCACGCGACGGCGAGCTTCGCCGATGTCGGTGGTCCAGTCGAGGCCCAGCGCGTCACAGCCGGTGGCGGCAATCGCCTCAAGCCACTGACCGCCGCCCTTGGTGAACAGCGTCACCGGTACGCGACGGCCGTCGTTTTCACGGATCAGGCCATCGACAATCTTGTGCATGTAATGCAGAGAGAACTCAAGATAGTCACGACCGGTCAATACACCGCCCCATGAGTCAAACACCATCACCGACTGCGCGCCGGCCTTGATTTGCGCATTGAGATACAGAATGACGCTATCGGCCAGCTTGTCGAGCAGCAGGTGCAGCGTGGCCGGTTCGGCATACATCATCTTTTTGATTTTAGTAAAAGCCTTGCTGCTGCCGCCTTCAATCATGTAGGTCGCCAGGGTCCAAGGGCTGCCGGAGAAACCAATCAGCGGCACTTCACCCTTGAGGTTTTTACGGATGGTGCGCACCGCGTTCATCACGTAGCCCAACTCGTCTTCAGGATCGGGGATTGGTAACTTAGCCACGTCGGCATAGCAGGTCAGCGGGGAGGAGAAACGCGGACCTTCACCGGCTTCGAAATAAAGACCCAGGCCCATAGCGTCAGGAATGGTCAAAATATCTGAGAACAGGATCGCGGCATCCAGCGGATAACGGCGCAAAGGTTGCAGAGTCACTTCACAGGCCAACTCGGCATTTTTGCACAGCGACATAAAATCACCTGCCTCAGCACGGGTCGCTTTGTATTCTGGCAAATAGCGGCCAGCCTGGCGCATCATCCATACCGGGGTAATATCTACGGGCTGACGTAACAGTGCGCGCAGGTAGCGATCGTTTTTTAACTCATTCATTCTTGGCAAGATCCTTAAATATTTTGCTGATCTTCTAGGGTATAACGGACCCGGATAGGCAGCCTGAGCGAGACAAACACCGTTCAGGCGCCTAAAAATAAGGCGAACATTGTAGCACGTCGGGCCTAAGATTCTTCCTCTGCGCGGCAGAGAACCACGGTATCTTCAATCAGGCGACGAGCAATAGTGCCCACGGCTGGCAATAACGGCAGCGCATCGTAGCGATACCAACCGGCGTCAAGCAACTCTTTGGGATCATGACGTATTTCACCGCTGTCGTAATCGGCCATAAATGCCATCATCAAAGAATTTGGGAATGGCCAGGGCTGAGAACTGACATAGCGAATATTTTTGACCCGAATATTGCTCTCCTCCATCACTTCACGGGCCACGGTTTCCTCCATCGTTTCACCGACTTCGGCGAAGCCGGCTAACACCGTGCGGACACCACCGCGATGGCGGACGTGCTGAGCCAGCAGGATCTCGCTGCCCCGGCGGATCGCCACGATCATGCACGGCGCAATTTGCGGGTAGTAGCGCTCATGGCAATGCCCGCACAGCGCCGCCCACTCGGTTTTACTCACCTGCATCTCATGGCCGCAGTAACCGCAAAACTTGTGGGATCGATAGAACTCTGAAAGCTGAACGCCACGACCTACCAGCTGAAACAGGCCTTTGTCCTGATCCAACAGCTGCCGCGCGGACTGCATATGATCGTTCATGCTCTTGCGGATCAACCACACTGGCTCGCCCTGCCATTCGCCGAGCTGCCTGCCGGTGGCGCCGACTAAAGAAAAATGCGTTGCCGATCCGTTAGGTAAGGATCCTTCGGGGAGCGACAGCTTGCCATCAAGGCTGATGACCCACCAGCCGCTGTGCCGATCTGTTATTTGGATTTCCATAATATTATTGCAAACCTCGACTACACTGAGAGTCTGGGACAAAAAAAGTTACCTAAGTAATCTTTAAAGTTTTGGATATTTTTTCATCCTACACACGGAGTCAACCATGCTAAACCGTCTTGAGAGATTGACTCAACGCGTTGGTGGTAACCACGAGTTGATCGATCAATGGCTGCAGGCGCGAAAGGAACTCCTGGTTTCCGATTGCACCCTCGTTGGCCTTAAACCCAACAAAGAAAAACACGCTCCGCTCAACGAAAAGGCGCTAGACAGTTTTTGTCACCAGCTGGTTGACTACTTATCTGCGGGACATTTTCACCTTTATCACAGGATAGTTGAAGAATCCGACGGACCCCAAGCGGCAATTTCGCTACTGGCTGCCAGGATCTTCCCAGCACTGGAAGCCAATACGGAAACTATCATGGCCTTCCACGACAGTTATACCGATACCGATTTGGATGATGAAAACGTGTTTGCGTTTAACTATGCCCTGTCTGATATCGGTCAAGCGCTGGATGCCCGTTTTGAGCTTGAAGATCAGCTCATTATGCTCGCGCTGGAGACAACCGTCGCGCCACTGCCGCCGGTGGCAAACGATGAAGCAATAGTACGACCGGCTTAACAGTTTTGCTCTAAAACCCTGTAAAGGGTTGTGTTTTATAATCAGCCTCGTATATTGGGGCTGCTTAAACGGCCTGGAAATCACAGGCCACTTCTTGTCGGAGTGCCTAGCGCAACCTTCCCTTAGCGGAAATTTGCCAGGCTGAGACCGTTAATTCGGGATCCGCGGAACCTGATCGGGTTAGTACCCGCGAAGGGAACAAGAGTAACTTATTTGCGTTTGGCCGCTGCTGGCAGTCTTATTATAAGACCGCTGCGCCACCAGGGCCGGATACATCGCTTTACTCCCGCCGTAACCTCCTGACAAGCAATTTTCCCTATCGCCAAAAACGAGGAATTTGCTATGTCGAACACCCCAGAAATTCAGCACACCCCGATTAAAAAAACCAGTAATCGCCGCCAGCAACGCGCCGAAGCACAGGCTTTTATCGACAGCCTGCAGGGCGTCGCCTTCCCTAACTCCAGGCGCATTTATTTGCAGGGCAGCCGCGCCGATATTCAGGTGCCGATGCGTGAGATCCAGCTCAGTCCGACGATGATCGGCGGCAGCAAAGAAGATCCTAAATTTGAAGATAACGAAGCGATCCCGGTTTATGACACCGCCGGACCGTATGGCGATCCCGATTCTACGATCGATGTGCATCGCGGGCTGGATAAACTGCGCGCCGGTTGGATCGAAGCGCGCGGTGACAGCGAACAACTGCCGCAGGTCAGCTCTGGCTTTACCCAGCAGCGCATGGCCGACGAAGGTCTGGATCACCTGCGTTTTGAACACCTGCCGCGTCCGCGCAAAGCCAAAGCGGGCAAATGCGTCACCCAGATGCACTATGCGCGTCAGGGTATCGTCACCCCTGAAATGGAATACATCGCACTGCGTGAGAATATGGGTCGTGAGCGCATTCGCGGTGAGGTATTGCGGCAGCAGCATCCGGGCGAAAGCTTTGGTGCCAACCTGCCACAAAATATCACCCCCGAGTTTGTCCGGGACGAAGTGGCCGCCGGTCGCGCCATTATTCCATTAAATATTAATCATCCAGAATCTGAGCCGATGATCATTGGCCGCAACTTCCTGGTGAAAATCAACGCCAATATCGGCAACTCGGCGGTGACCTCCTCCATCGAGGAAGAGGTTGAAAAGCTGGTATGGTCAACTCGCTGGGGCGCGGATACGGTCATGGACCTGTCTACCGGCCGCTATATCCACGAAACCCGTGAATGGATCTTGCGTAACAGCCCGGTGCCGATCGGCACGGTGCCAATCTATCAGGCGCTAGAGAAGGTCAACGGCGTCGCCGAAGACCTGAACTGGGAAATGTTCCGCGACACGCTGCTGGAACAGGCCGAACAGGGGGTCGATTACTTCACCATTCACGCCGGCGTGCTGCTGCGCTATGTGCCAATGACCGCCAAACGACTGACCGGTATCGTCTCGCGCGGCGGCTCGATTATGGCGAAATGGTGCCTGTCGCATCATCAGGAAAGCTTCCTGTATCTGCATTTTCGTGAAATCTGTGAGATCTGCGCCGCCTATGACGTCTCACTGTCGCTCGGCGACGGCCTGCGCCCGGGTTCCATTCAGGATGCCAACGATGAAGCGCAGTTTGCCGAGCTGAAAACGCTGGGTGAGCTGACCAAAATCGCCTGGGAATATGACGTGCAGGTGATGATCGAAGGTCCGGGGCACGTGCCAATGCAGATGATCCGCCGCAACATGACCGAAGAGCTGGAAAAATGTCATGAAGCACCGTTTTATACTTTGGGGCCGCTAACTACCGATATCGCGCCGGGCTACGATCACTTCACCTCCGGCATTGGCGCGGCGATGATCGGCTGGTTTGGCTGTGCGATGCTGTGCTATGTCACGCCAAAAGAGCATCTCGGCTTGCCAAATAAGGAAGACGTTAAGCAGGGACTGATCACCTATAAGATTGCCGCACACGCTGCAGACCTGGCCAAAGGACATCCCGGCGCGCAGATCCGCGATAACGCCATGTCCAAGGCGCGCTTCGAGTTCCGTTGGGAAGACCAGTTTAACCTGGCGCTGGACCCCGCCACCGCCCGCGCCTATCACGACGAAACGCTGCCGCAAGAATCGGGCAAGGTGGCGCACTTCTGTTCGATGTGTGGACCCAAATTCTGTTCCATGAAAATTACTCAGGAAGTTCGCGAATATGCCGCCGCGCTGGAAGCCAAGGCGATTGCCATTAATGTCGTTGAGTCGGGCATGAATCAGATGTCGGCAGAGTTCCGCCAGCGCGGCGGCGAGCTTTATCACCCCGCCGATAACAAAATTGAAGAAGGTATGACTAAATGAAATTGCCTGCTACCCCCTTTCCAGCCGTACCTTATTACCTGGGCCTGTATCCGGTCGTAGACAGCGTCGACTGGGTTCGTCGACTGCTGGAGGCGGGTGTTAAAACCCTGCAAATCCGCATTAAGGACCTGCCCGATGCCGACGTTGAGCCGGCCATTATCGAAGCCATCGCGCTGGGCCGCCAGCACGACGCGCGGCTGTTCATCAACGACTATTGGCGTCTGGCGGTTAAACATCAGGCCTACGGTATCCATCTCGGGCAGGAAGACCTGGATACTACCGACCTGCTGGCCATCCATCAGGCCGGGCTGCGCTTGGGGGTCTCGACGCACGACGACGCCGAGCTGGAACGCGCCGTCAGCGTTCGCCCGTCTTACATCGCGCTGGGTCACGTATTCCCGACCCAAACCAAGGACATGCCTTCTGCACCACAGGGATTAAGCGAACTGGCACGTCATATTAGCGAACTTAACGGCGCATTCCCGACGGTGGCCATCGGCGGTATCAGCCTGGAACGCGTTCAGCCGGTAATGGACTGCGGCGTGGGCAGCGTTGCGGTAGTGAGCGCCATTACCCAGGCCGAAGACTGGCGGGCAGCGACTCAACAACTGATTGCGCTTTGCCCTTATCGGGACGACAGCCATGCTCAACGATAATGAATTTATGCGCTATAGCCGCCAGCTGCTGCTGGAGGATATTGCCATGGAAGGGCAGGAAAAAATTCGCGCGGCCAAGGTGTTGATTGTCGGTTTGGGTGGCCTGGGCTCTCCGGCAGCGCTGTATCTGGCGGCGGCGGGAGTGGGCACGCTGTTTTTAGCCGATGACGATACCCTGCACGTCTCCAATTTGCAGCGACAGATTTTGTATCGCACGGCGGATACCGACAGCCTTAAGGCCAAAATTGCCCAGCGTGAGTTGCAAAAGCTTAACCCGCTGTGCCAGACCGAGGCCTTTACCGAACGCCTGAATGCCGACAATTTGCAGGCTATCGTTGCTCGCGCCGATCTGGTGCTGGACTGTAGCGACAATATGGCCACCCGTCATGCGGTGAACAAGGCCTGCATCGAGGCGGGCAAACCGCTGATTAGCGGCAGCGCGGTCGGTTTTAGCGGCCAGCTGTTGGTGATTGAAGCGCCCTATTCTCACGGCTGCTATCGCTGCCTGTACCCTGATTTGGAAACGCCGACCCGCAACTGCCGTACGGCGGGAGTATTGGGTCCGGTAGTCGGAACGATCGGCACGTTGCAGGCGCTTGAGGCTATCAAGATGCTGGCCGGTGCCACCAGCCCGCTTAGCGGCAAGCTGCGATTGTTCAACGGCAGGCAGCAAAGCTGGCGCACCCTCCAACTGGCACGCTCGTTAGACTGTCCGGTATGTGGAGACCCGCAATGAGAATTACCGTTAACGACGAGGATTATGGTTTTGATCCGCCGCTAAGCATTGATTCGCTGCTGGCGTTTCTTGAACAGCCACTGTCTGGCAGTGCGCTTGCCGTGAACCAGCAGATCGTTCCGCGCCCGCAGTGGTCG
>CAVUKG010000008.1:0-7449 GCA_963742005.1 uncultured Gammaproteobacteria bacterium
CGCCGAACCCAGACTGTAGGCAAAACATCTGATAATTGGGGTACATACGCTCGCAAAGGCTGGCCATAAACGTCAAATGCTGCCAGCTTTCCAGCTTTTCCAGACGTAAATGAATCGGGTTACGTAACATGATATTTTCTCATTAACTTTTCTGGGCGGGAGTTTACCTGAAAATATGACAGCCTCCTACGCCTGGATTCTTAAAGCTGGCCGCTCAGGCGTTGCCAGCGCTGAAATGCGGGCCGATTTGAGGCTACCGCGTCAGCCCAACGAGTGGGTTCGGGTAGACGATATCCGCGGCTGCATTGTTCAACCCAATATAACGATGAGGCGAGGCTGATACCATTGCCAGGTGAAATAAACAGCGGATTACAGCGAATTTTGCTGCGCCATACCCAACCGAGCTGTTCATCCTTGTCCCACAAGGCCTGAGTAGAGCCAACTTCATCGCCCAGCGGCAGAAAATGACCGCAAAGACGACTTTTCGCCACGCCAATCGTTGGCACGTCAATCATCAAACCAAAATGGCTTGCAACGCCGAGACGTCGGGGGTGAGCAATGCCCTGTCCATCAACCATCAGCAAATCGGGGCGATGTTGCAGCATCTGCCAGACTTCGATTAATGCGGGACACTCGCGGAAAGAGAGAAAACCGGGGATATAGGGGATCTGAGTAGGAATGCGGGCTATCTGATATTCCACCAGCTCCATAGAGGGATAGCGCAGCACAGCAATAGCCGCGCGTGTAATTTCGCCGCCCTGCTCAAAACCGATGTCAGCTCCCGCAATAAACACCGGACGCAGTGGTGAAGGTGGATCTTCCAGCACAATCTGTTGTGCCTTAATCAACTGCTCTTCACGCATTGCGCCGGTATTGATCATCAGAATCCTTTCTAACTATTTATTGAGTGATACTGATCTGTTTAGTGACTCTGACCTGTTGGTCTTACTGACCTACTGGTGATACTGACGCGACAGGCTGTGCACCGCTTCAACGAAAGCACCGGCGTTTTCAGGTGGAACGTCCTGATGAATGCCGTGACCCAGGTTGAAAACATGACCATTGCCGTGACCGTAGCTAGACAGAATAGTGTCGACTTCCTGCTCGATACGCGCAGGAGCTGCATAGAGCATAGACGGATCCATGTTGCCTTGCAGTGCAACTTTATCACCAACGCGACGGCGAGCTTCACCGATGTCGGTGGTCCAGTCGAGGCCCAGCGCATCACAACCAGTCGCCGCAATCGCTTCAAGCCATTGACCGCCGCCTTTCGTGAACAGCGTCACCGGTACGCGACGCCCGTCGTTTTCACGGATCAGTCCATCAACAATCTTGTGCATGTAGTTCAGGGAGAACTCGAGGTAATCGCGACCTGTCAACACGCCGCCCCAAGAGTCAAATACCATTACCGACTGTGCACCGGCCTTGATTTGCGCATTCAAATAAAGAATGACGCTGTCGGCCAGTTTGTCGAGCAGCAGGTGCAGCGTGGCAGGCTCTGCGTACATCATTTTCTTGATTTTGGTGAAGGCCTTGCTGCTGCCGCCTTCAATCATATAGGTTGCCAGCGTCCACGGGCTACCCGAGAAACCAATCAGCGGCACTTCGCCTTTGAGGTTTTTACGGATGGTGCGCACTGCATTCATCACGTAGCCCAGTTCATCTTCTGGATCAGGAATAGGCAATTTGGCAACGTCGGCGTAGCAAGTCAGCGGAGAAGAAAAACGTGGACCTTCGCCCGCTTCGAAATAAAGACCCAGGCCCATGGCATCAGGAATGGTCAGAATATCTGAGAACAGGATCGCAGCATCCAGCGGATAACGGCGCAAAGGTTGCAGAGTGACTTCACAGGCCAACTCGGCATTTTTGCACAGCGACATAAAATCGCCCGCCTCTGCACGTGTCGCTTTATATTCTGGCAAATAGCGGCCAGCCTGGCGCATCATCCATACCGGTGTAATATCTACGGGCTGACGTAACAGTGCGCGCAGGTAGCGATCGTTTTTTAACTCGTTCATTCTTGACAAGATCCTTAAATATTTTGCTGATCTTTTAGGGTATAGCGGACCCGGATGGGCAGCCTGACCCATGCGGGCATAAGTCAGGCGCCTAAAAATAAGGCGAACATTGTAGCACGTCGAGGCTAAGATTCGTCCTCTGCTCGGCACAGAACCACGGTATCTTCAATCAGGCGACGGGCAATAGTGCCAACGGCGGGCAGCAACGGCAGGGCATCGTGGCGATACCAACCGGCGTTGAGCAGCTCCTTGGGATCATGACGTATTTCGCCGCTGTCGTAATCGGCCATAAATGCCATCATCAAAGAATTTGGGAATGGCCAAGGCTGCGAACTGACATAACGGATATTTTTGACTCGAATATTGCTCTCTTCCATGACTTCGCGGGCCACGGTCTCTTCCATGGTTTCACCCACCTCGGCAAATCCGGCCAATACGGTGTGCACACCCCCGCGATGACGAACGTGCTGAGCTAAGAGAATTTCGTTACCACGGCGGATAGCGACTATCATGCACGGTGCAATTTGCGGGTAATAACGCTCTTTACAATTCCCGCACAGCGCGGCCCATTCTGTTTTACTGACCTGCATTTCATGACCGCAGTAACCGCAAAACTTGTGGGATCGATAGAACTCTGACAACTGAACGCCGCGGCCTACCAGCTGGAACAGTCCTCTTTCTTGATCCAATAGCTGCCGTGCTGAAAGCATATGATCATTCATGCTTTTTCGGATCAACCACACCGGTTCACCCTGCCATTCGCCAATCTGTCGTCCGGTATCGCCTACCAGAGAAAAATGCTTCGCCGATCCTTTCGGTAAGGATCCCTCGGGTAGCCACAGCTTGCCGTCGAGGCTAATGACCCACCAGCCACTGTGTCGATCTGTTATTTGGATTTCCATTTTTTATTGCAAACCTCGACTACACTGAAAAGTCTGGGACGAAAAAGTTACACCAGTAATCTTTAACGTAATGGCTATTTTTCATTATTCACACGGAGTCAACCATGCTAAATCGTCTTGAAAGATTGACCCAACGCGTAGGTGGTAACCACGAGTTGATCGATCAATGGCTGCAAGCGCGCAAGGAACTCCTGGTTTCTTACTGCACTCTCGTTGGCCTAAAACCTAACAAAGAAAAACACGCCCCGCTCAACGAGAAAGCTCTGGATAGCTTCTGCCATAACCTGGTTGACTACCTTTCTGCGGGACATTTTCATCTTTACCACAGGATAGTTGAAGAATCCGACGGCCCCCAAGCTGCAATTTCTTTGCAGGCGGCAAGGGTCTTCCCGGCGCTGGATGCGAATACTGAAACTATCATGACCTTTCACGACAGTTATACCGAAACCGATTTCAATGATGACAACGTCTTCGAGTTTAACTATGCGCTATCAGATATCGGTGAGGCGCTAGATGCCCGTTTTGAGCTTGAGGATCAACTCATTACACTGGCTTTAGATCCCAACCTGGTTTCATTACCGCCGGTTGCAAACGATGCAGCCGTGGCAAGGCCGGCTTGATTGTATGACCGAAATAAAAGTATGGCTGGCTTGATTGTAAGGCTTTCATAAAAGTAGGACCGGTTTAACAGTTTTGCTCTAAAACCCTGTAAAGGGTTGTGTTTTAAAATCAGCCTCGTATATTGGAGCTGCTTAAACGGCCTGTAAATCACAGGCCAATTCTTGTCGGAGTGCCTAGCGCAAATTTCTTTAAACGAAAATTTGCCAGGCTGAGACCGTTAATTCGGGATCCGCGGAACCTGATCGGGTTAGTACCCGCGAAGGGAACAAGAGTAACTTATTTGCGTTTAATCGTTGTCGACTGTCTTTATTAAAAGACTTTAATGTCACAAGGGTTAAATACATCGCTTTACTCCCGCAGTGAACCTCCTGACAAGCAATTTTCCCTATCGCCAAAAACGAGGAATTTGCTATGTCGAACACCCCAGAAAATCAAAATGCACCAGTAAAAAAAACCAGTAATCGTCGTCAGCAGCGTGCTGAAGCCCAGGCTTTTATCGACAGTTTACAGGGCGTCGCCTTCCCTAACTCCAAACGTATTTATCTGCAAGGCAGCCGCGCTGATATTCAGGTGCCGATGCGCGAGATCCAACTTAGCCCGACGATGATCGGCGGCAGTAAAGACGATCCAAAGTTTGAAGATAATGAAGCGATCCCGGTTTATGACACTGCGGGGCCTTACGGCGATCCCGATTCAACAGTCGATGTACATCGCGGGCTGGATAAAGTACGCGCCAGCTGGATCGAAGCGCGTCAGGATACCGAACAACTGCCGCAAGTCAGCTCCGGTTTTACCCAGCAGCGCATGGCCGATGAAGGTCTGGATCATCTGCGTTTTGAACACCTTCCGCGCCCGCGTAAAGCCAAAGCAGGCAAGTGGGTCACTCAGCTTCACTATGCGCGTCAGGGCATTGTTACCCCAGAAATGGAATATATTGCCCTGCGCGAAAACATGGGTCGTGAGCGTATTCGCGGTGAGGTTCTGCTGCAACAGCATCCGGGCGAAAGCTTTGGTGCCAATCTGCCACAAAATATCACCCCCGAGTTTGTTCGTGACGAAGTGGCCGCTGGCCGCGCCATTATCCCCGCCAATATTAACCATCCTGAATCCGAGCCGATGATTATTGGCCGTAATTTCCTGGTGAAAATCAACGCAAACATCGGTAACTCGGCGGTGACTTCCTCCATTGAAGAGGAAGTGGAAAAACTGGTGTGGTCAACTCGCTGGGGCGCGGATACGGTAATGGATCTTTCCACTGGCCGCTATATTCACGAAACCCGTGAATGGATCCTGCGTAACAGCCCGGTTCCTATCGGTACGGTGCCTATCTATCAGGCGCTGGAAAAAGTAAACGGGGTTGCCGAAGACCTGAACTGGGAAATGTTCCGCGATACGCTGCTGGAACAGGCCGAGCAAGGCGTCGATTACTTCACGATTCACGCCGGTGTTTTGCTGCGCTATGTCCCGATGACCGCTAAACGCCTGACCGGGATTGTCTCGCGCGGGGGTTCGATCATGGCGAAATGGTGCCTGTCGCATCATCAGGAAAGCTTCCTGTATCTGCATTTTCGTGAAATCTGTGAGATTTGTGCGGCTTATGACGTTTCGCTATCTCTGGGCGATGGTCTGCGTCCTGGCTCGATTCAGGATGCAAACGATGAAGCCCAGTTTGCCGAGCTGAAAACGTTGGGTGAGCTCACTAAAATCGCCTGGGAATATGACGTGCAGGTGATGATTGAAGGCCCGGGTCACGTACCGATGCAGATGATCCGCCGCAATATGACCGAAGAGCTGGAAAAATGTCATGAAGCGCCGTTTTATACTCTCGGGCCGCTTACCACAGATATCGCTCCGGGCTACGATCACTTTACCTCAGGTATTGGTGCCGCGATGATCGGGTGGTTTGGCTGCGCCATGCTGTGTTATGTGACGCCGAAAGAGCATCTTGGGCTGCCCAATAAAGAAGACGTGAAACAAGGGCTGATCACCTACAAGATCGCCGCGCACGCTGCGGATCTGGCTAAAGGGCATCCTGGCGCGCAGATCCGTGACAATGCGATGTCGAAAGCGCGTTTTGAATTCCGCTGGGAAGATCAGTTCAATCTGGCACTTGATCCGGCCACGGCGCGTGCCTATCACGATGAAACCCTGCCGCAAGAATCAGGTAAGGTCGCTCACTTCTGTTCGATGTGTGGTCCAAAATTCTGCTCAATGAAAATTACTCAAGAAGTTCGCGACTATGCTGCGGCGCTGGAAGCCAAAGCCGTGCCTATCGATATTGTCGAAACCGGCATGACGCAGATGTCGGCAGAATTCCGTCAGCGCGGCGGCGAGCTTTATCACCCGGCCGACAAAATTGAAGAAGGAATCGCTAAATGAATATCCCGTCTACTCCGTTTCCAGCTGTACCCTACTATCTCGGCCTCTATCCGGTGGTTGACAGCGTTGAATGGGTCCGTCGATTGCTGGAAGCAGGCGTTAAAACACTGCAAATCAGAATCAAAAATTTGCCTGACGCCGAGGTTGAACCGGCAATTATTGAGGCTATTAAACTGGGTCGTCAGCATGAGGCACGGCTGTTTATCAATGATTACTGGCGTCTGGCGGTAAAACATCAGGCATACGGTATTCATCTCGGGCAGGAAGATTTGGATACCACTGATTTGCTGGCTATCCATCAGGCCGGCTTGCGTTTAGGGGTGTCGACTCACGATGAGGCCGAGTTAAAACGCGCTATCAGCGTGCGTCCTTCCTATATTGCTCTCGGCCACGTATTCCCGACACAGACTAAAGAAATGTCTTCCGCGCCGCAGGGATTGGCGGAACTGGCGGCTCATATCAAACAGCTAAACGGCACATTCCCGACAGTAGCCATCGGCGGCATCAGTCTTGATCGCGTGCAGTCGGTGATGGATTGCGGCGTCGGCAGCGTGGCGGTCGTCAGCGCGATAACTAAAGCAGCGGATTGGCGAGCAGCAACCCAGCAGTTAATCGAGCTTTGCCCTTATCGGGACGATAGCCATGCTCAACGATAACGAATTTATGCGCTACAGCCGCCAGTTGCTGCTGGAAGATGTCGGCATCAAAGGTCAGGAGAAAATCCGCGCGGCAAAAGTGTTGATTGTCGGACTCGGCGGTCTTGGATCTCCGGCGGCTTTATATCTGGCGGCGGCGGGCGTTGGCACGCTGTTTTTAGCCGATGACGACACGTTGCATGTTTCTAATCTGCAAAGGCAAATTTTGTATCGCAGCGCAGACACAGACAGTCACAAGGCAAAAATTGCCCAGCGCGAGCTGGGTAAGCTGAATCCGCTTTGCGATACCGAGATATTTACTGAGCGCCTGAGTGAAGACAACTTGCAAGCTATTGTCTCGCTGGCCGACCTGGTACTGGACTGTAGCGACAATATGGCGACCCGTCATGCGGTTAATCAGGCCTGCGTCGAGGCGGGAAAACCTCTGATCAGTGGTAGCGCGGTCGGGTTCAGCGGTCAGCTATTAGTGATTGAAGCGCCCTATTCCCACGGCTGCTATCGCTGTCTTTATCCTGACCTGGAAACGCCGACTCGCAACTGCCGTACTGCAGGAGTATTGGGGCCAGTGGTCGGCGTTATTGGCACACTTCAGGCACTGGAGGCAATCAAGATGCTGGCAGGATCCACCAGCCCACTGAGTGGAAAACTGCGACTTTTCGACGGCAAGCAGCAAAGCTGGAGAACGCTACAGCTGTCGCGATCGGCAGAATGTCAGGTATGTGGAACACATCAATGAAAATTACCGTTAACGACGATGACTATCGTTTTGATACACCGCTGACGGTGCATGCACTGCTGACCTTTCTCGAACAATCGTTACCGGGCAGCGCGCTTGCCGTGAATCAGGTAATTGTTCCGCGCCCGCAGTGGGCT
>CAVUKG010000009.1:0-140920 GCA_963742005.1 uncultured Gammaproteobacteria bacterium
CTGCGCTGGTCAGCATGGCATCGCCCTTGTGTACCCAGATTTCTTTGTTTCGGTTAGGATGGCCGGGGATCGCTTCCAGTACCCGACCCTCGGTGAAGAACACCCGCACGCCGGGGCCTTTTTGCTGGTAAGTGCCGCTGTTCTCACCAGGTTGCAGTGTCACTTTCCAGCCTTTTACCGATTTCTGATCCAACACGCGCCTGGAACGCGTGAATAGAAGGTCGAGAGGGCGTACCGAAACCGAGCGGTCCGGCCTGTTTTATCTCAAAGGCAATTTGCATATTCAGGCTGGAACCGGTGTTGGCTATCTTGTCGACTTCGGAATGGCCCTGATGGGCACCAAATTTCACGTTGCCACTTTTCATCTCAAAATCTTTGGCCGGCTTGTCGGGATAAGACGCCGTTACCGGGCTGCCATCGATATGGGTATTCACATAGTCCAGATGCTGCTCGTGAAACAGCGTGGCCTCACCCGGACGGATCATCACCCGCATCACCGTCACGTACTGATTTTCAAGAATAACGTGGTGATGCGGTTCCAGGTCAGTGGGCACAATCGGTTCGGCGGCAAATGCCGCAGGCAAAGCGAACGCGGCGCATAGCGCGATGCTGAGGCCAAAGTTGCAGTTTTCATAGATTATCTCCTTACAGGGTCCGGCTATCCATAAACACTATCTTTCAACGATTGACACCCAGTTGGCACCTTTGCCCGTCGGGTAACGGCCCAGCAGGGTGAGCTTACCGCTGGCCTGATCGATGGCAGTTCAGCGAAAGCTGGCTTGACTTCTGCCCCGACTCAATCAGAAAGCGCCCGGTGTTGTCGATGGCAAAACCGCGCGGCTGTGCCTCGGTTTTTATGCTCGTGAGGTAGGTCAGATGCCCGTTGTCCGGATTAACCGAAAAAGAAGACAGCGTGCTGCTGGTCCTTTCGGTGGAGTAAAGGAAACGGCCATTGGGGGTCAGGTGAAGGTCCGCCTGCCAGATCCTCGGCTTGTGTGAAGGCGGTAAATCGTCGTCGCCGGTCAGCGGGCGAGCCTCTCCGCGCTGCATATCCTCCTGAGGCGAGACCGAACTCACGAACTCCTGCTCGTGCGCCTTGCCGTCAGCATCCAGCGTGATGCGCTCGATATTGCCGGCCATTTCAGTCAGGATATACAGGTTCTGATCGCCCTGTTTGTCGCGCTGGGGCGCGATGACAAAGTGGCGTGGGCCGGTAGCGGCCTCTTTCTGAATATTGATCGACGGCGGATCGTTGGGCGTCACCTTGCCGGTGTTAGCGTCAAAATGAAACTGCAGCAGCTGGTCGGCACCCAGCAGGGTCACATAGAGGAATTTATTACTTGGATCAGTCTGAATGGCGTGCGCACGCTTGCCGGTGTGCACAATTTGCACCGGAGGCGTCTCGACCAGCCCCTGACTGCTGATACGGTTAACGGTAAACAGATCACCGCCGTAGGAGGCGCTGAGCAAAAACTTGCCGCTTTTATCGAGAGCAAGATAGGCCATGCTCTCTTCCAGCGGCGACTGGCCTACCTTTTGCAGTTTGCCGTCCGGCTGGATCTGGTAAACCAGCACGTGATAAGGCTTGCTGCGGACCGACACATATAGCCGCTTCTGGTCTTTGGCCACCGCAGACGACATCACTTTGTCACCGGCCGCAAAATCACCCAACGGCTCGAGGCGGCTGGCGGCTTTGTCGAGCACGTAGCCTGACACCGTGCCGCTGTCGGCGTTGGAAACATAGACGAAACTAGCGGCCTTGGCGGCAGTGGTGACGCCAAGCAGGGTTACCAGCGCGAGCGCGCATGCACTTTTATTCATCACGAGAGTCCTTTTTTATTTCAACGTAGGGCACATATAGCGTAGGGCACATTCAATTTAGGCCACATTCAAAGTAGGTCACATTCAATTTAGGTCACATTCAACGTAGGGCACATTCAAAGTAGGCCATCAGGTTATTAGCGAGGCCGCTTAGGCCTGCTGCGGCTTCGAAAGCCCGGCGTCAGGACGCTTTTTTGGCGTATCCAGCGGCTCGATTTTGCCCATCACCAACAGGAAGTTCAGCGCGCCCAGCAGGCAGATCCCGCCCGCAACGCACAGCGGTATCACAAACGAACCGTGGCTCAGCCCGAGCATCAGGCCGGTAAATGACGCGGTGACGATCCCGGCGAGATTACCGGCAAAGTTTTGAATACCGCCCAGCGTAGCGACATAACCCGAGTTTGGCGCGACGTCAGCGGGCAGGGTCCAGATGTTGGCGGCGGTAAAGGCCAGTCCCGCATAGGTCAGTGAGAACAGGGTCAGGATCACCGTAATGTTGCTGGTGAAAGCGGCGAAGGCGATCACCGAGCTGAGCACCATGCCGCCAATCAGGCAGGTTTTGCGCGCGGCGGTGAGGCTGAAACCCTTGCGGAATAACCAGTCAGAGGTCAGGCCTCCCAACAGGCTGCCGGGGATCCCCATCAGCGCCGGGATCGCGCCATAGGTGCCCAACTCCTTCAGTGAAAAGCCCTGCGACATCGTCAGATAGGTGGGAAACCAGGTGACGAAGAAATAGGTCGCAAAGTTCATGCAGAAGAAGCCGATCATCATTCCCCACACGTTGCGATAGCCAAACAGCGTGCGTAGCTTAATCTTTTCGCTTCCTGCGATATGACGCTCGCCGCGATCTTCAATAAGGTTCTGCTTTTGTTGCTCATCGAGGCCTTTCATCTCTTCTGGCTCACGATAAAACACCAGCCAGAGTGCCACCCATACCAGACCGATTGCGCCGGTGACCACGAACGAGGTCTCCCAGTCCCAGGTGCTGATAATCCACGCCACCAGCGGTAAGGCCAGCGCGGTGCCGGCTCGCGGACCGGCGTCAAAGATCCCCGAGGCGGTGCCGCGCTGTTTTTTAGCGAACCAGTTATATACCACCTTGGCACAGCCGGGATTACCACCCGCTTCGCCGACGCCAAGCAGCAATCTTGAGATAAATATCGAGGTAAAACCCTTACCGAAGGCGGTAAAGACGGTGAACAGCGACCACCAGCCGACGGCGATCGCTAATCCTGCCCGCGCACCGAGCCGGTCAATCATTCGTCCAGCCGGGATCTGCATTAGCGCATAGGTCCAGAAAAATGCGCCAAGGATCAGCCCCATGCTAGCGTCGTCTAAGCCGAGATCTTTTTTAATGTGTGGGGCAGCAATGGCCAGATTCACGCGGTCTATATAGTTTATCGCGATGGCTAGGAAGCAAAACACGATCATCATCCAGCGGATCCGAGGGTATCTACGCATGGTGGAATCCTTTATTATCGTAATATTAGTGGGTTATAGGGGCATTCAACCAAACCCCATCGCAAGTGGCCTGCTCTGGATGGGCTTCTGATAATATTGGATGAAATGCTGGCCTCAAATTTGATAATGTGATGTTAAAAGTAAGCGATTACAAAATTCAGTCAAGCCAAAAGTAAGCGCTTTCAAAGCCAGGCGGAAAGTGTCTGCGAATTTTGTGGACGACGTCACTAATTTATAGGGATCACGGCAATGAATGATAAGACCATACCTCAGGGAAGAGCCTCACTGGAGGACGTCGCCAAACTTTCCGGCGTCTCGACCGCGACCGTTTCTCGCGTGCTCAACGGCAGCACTACCGTGCGTCAGTCGCGCCGTGAAGCGGTGGAGCGCGCCTGCGAAGAGCTGGGGTATGTTATTAACCGCGCGGCCCGCACGCTGGCCTCGCGTCGCAGTATGACCATTGGTGCCGTCGTGCCCACGCTGGCGACAGAAACATTTTCCCGCACGTTGGCGGCCTTCCAGCAGCATATCCACCAGTCAGGCTACACGCTGCTGCTGGCAAATTCGGACTTTGATCCGCAGATTGAGCTGCGAGAAGTTAACAAGCTGCTGGAGTACGGCATCGATGCGCTGATGCTGGTGGGGCATACCCATCATCCGCGGCTGCTGGATCGCATTAAGCAGCAGGCGATCCCCTGTATCCAGATTTCTCGACCGACCCGCATTATCCCAGCATAGGCTACGATAGCATCGGCGCGGCGCGGCAGGTGGCCAGGCATTTGATTGACCTGGGGCACCGGCAGTTTGGCATGATTGCCGGCACGCCGCCGACCAATGACCGGGTGTCGGATCGCCTGCGTGGGACTCGCGAAACCTTGGCCGAAGCGGGGTTGACGCTGCCGGACAGCAATCTGATCGAGTGTGCGTTCACCATGAACGACGCGCGCAAGGCGATGTTCACCCTGCTTGACGGTCCGCAACCCCCGACGGCGGTGATCTGCGGCAATGACATGCTGGCGTTTGGCGCACTGCGGGCGGCCAGTGAGCGCTATTTACGGGTGCCCAATGATATTTCCATCGCCGGTTTTAATGATTACGAGTACGCCGAGCATCTCGAACGGCCGCTGACCACCGTGCGCGTCGAGTTGGACCAGATTGGCCATCGCGCGGCGCAGTATCTGCTATTGACCTTAAACGGCGAGGTGGCGGAGTCGCACGCGGTGCTGACCCCGGAGCTGATTGTACGCAGCAGTACCGGCTCTGCGCCGCGCACTGCGCGTTAGAACCTTTGCAGCAGCTAAACTCCGCGCGGCCCGATGCAGAGTTTGCTGTTGGATAGCGGGGCGGCGACGGCCCAAGCCAATAGCTAGATTAGGGCAATAAGCCGCCGCCGCGCCTGAAGATGGGTCGCATAAAAACGAACACGCCCTAACAGCCTTATGAAATTGGCTGTATAAAAGGCGCATATCCCAGCAGTCCTGAGAGACTGATGGCACAAAAACGGGTGCGCCACAGCAGCCGTTAGAGATTGATGGCATAAAAACGGCCGTGCCCTAATATTAACAGCCGTGAGATTTTAGCGTTAAACACACCCCAACAGCGGTTACAGATTAATGTCATAAAAAGGCGCACGTCTCAGCAGCGCCGGGTTGGCTCCTGCGGCTGCGCACGCCAACCAGCGCTAAATCGCGGTCAATTTCGTCACGCAGAATGTGCATCGCGTGCTCGACCCCCGCCTGACCGCCGATGACTGCGCCGTACAGGAAAGGGCGGCCGAGGAAGGTAAAATCGGCACCCAGCGCCAAGGCCTTCATGACATCGGTGCCGCGACGGATCCCGCTGTCGATAATGACCTTCATATTGCCTTTCTTAGCCGCTATTTCCGGCAAGGTATGCAGCGGTGGCACGGTATAATCAAGCTGGCGGCCACCGTGGTTAGACAATATCACCGCATCTACCCCCAAATCGCGAGCGATAAACGCGTCGTCCGGCGACATCAATCCTTTCACTACCAGGTTACCCTTCCAGCGCTTGCGGATAGCCTCGACGTGCTTCCAGTTTAACTGGTCGCGTGCGTGGGTGTTGCGCACCTTGCTTGACATCATCGGCGGACCGCGCTCGGCGTCGGTATTTTCAAAATGCGGTGCGCCGTGGCGTAAGAATGTTTGTGCCACGGTGCCCAGCAGCCAGCGCGGGTTCATCGCGCTCTCGAAACAGACCTTTGGCGTGACCTTTATCGGCATACTAAAGCCGCTGCGGGTGTTGTGCTCGCGATTGCCGAGCATCGGCGTATCACCGGTCACCACTAAGGTTTGATAACCGGCCCGCGCCACGCGATCGACCAGGCGATCGATACGCGGCTGGTCTCCGGCCAAATAGGCCTGGAACCAGGCATTGGGGTTCGCCTGGTGCACGTCTTCAAGCTTGATCAATGACGACGCCGACAGGATCATCGGCGTGTTCATGACGCGCGCGGCCGCGGCCAGCGAGATATCGGCGCGATAGGCCACAAACGACGCGCCACCCAGCGGGGCGATGCCAAACGGATGGCTGTAGGTGTGTCCAAACAGCTCGACGCTCTGACTGCGCCCGGAGACGTCACGGAACATGCGCGGCACAAAGGCGTACTGCTGATAGGCCTCAAAGTTACCGGCAATACCGCGCCCGGTTTCAACGCCTCCGGCGACATATTCGATAGATCATATTGGGCAGGCGACGGCGAGCGTGGCGCTCAAAATCTTCTAACGCCAATAAATCGCGAAACTCGCGCGGCAGTGTTTTTGCCGCCGCAGTGGGAGCACTGCTGTGGCCCGCGGTGGTTACCGTAGCGCCGGTGGCAGGCTGGATAGAGGATCCGTTGGCAGAGGTTGTCATAATGCGTTCCCACAATCTTCGATAAATGAGTCGGTTGTCTGTATTTCAAAAAGTTCGCCCGGTCTATGAACAGACATTAATTTTGAAAGCGCTTACAATTCTGATTATCAGTATCTAACATGGAAACGTAAAGCCGACAATATTATAACTTTTTTATGTGACGCAGCTCACTTTACAGAATCATTTGTAAGCCCTTACATTAGAGGTGGCGGTTTGCAGCAACGGGCGTCAGCTCGCGCCGTGGACCAATCAACGTTTGCTCGGGGGTTATATGTCACACCGTATTGTCTTACTGCACGCTACGCCGGTGGCGATGGTGCCTATTCACAGCGCTTTTAAAGAAGAGTGGCCAGAGGCGGAAATTATCAACCTGCTGGATGATGGCCTATCGATCGATCGCGCCAGAGAAGACTTTCTCAGTAGTGCAATGATCGACCGATTCGTCCGTTTTGGCCGTTACGGATACGATATGCGAGCGGACGGGATCCTGGTCACCTGCTCGGCTTTTGGACCCGCCATTGACCAACTGGCCACCAGCCTGCCGGTTCCGGTGTTGAAACCGAATGAGGCGATGTTTCAGGAGGCGCTGGAACAGGGAAAAAAAATTGGCATGTTGGCAACCTTTGGACCGGCGGTTGAAACCATGACCGAGGAGTTTGACAGCTATGTGGCAGAACACCGGCTCAGCGCCACGCTGAACACGGTACTGGTGGAGGATGCTATCGACTTACTGCGCCTCGGCGATGCCGACAGCCACAACCGCTTAGTCGCCGCACGGGCCAAAGAGCTGGCCCACTGTGATGTCATCATGCTGGCCCATTTCTCCACCTCTCGCGCCGCGGCCAGCGTACGTGAGCAGGTGACGATCCCGGTGCTGACCGCACCTCACGCGGCGGTAAAACGCATGAAAGCCCGCATTCTCGCCGGTAAGGAATAACCCATGCTAATAGGCGTTATTGCAGACGATTTTACCGGGGCCAGTGACATTGCCGTAACGCTGTCAAAGGGCCTCGAAGGCGAGGGCGGCTTACGCACCACCCAGTATCTCGGTATTCCCTCCCTCCCGGCTGACGACGCAGTCGAAGCGGGCGTGGTGGCGCTCAAAAGCCGCTCTATTCCTGCCGCGCAGGCGGTCGAGCAGTCGCTTGCCGCCTGTGAATGGCTGTTGGCGCAGGGCTGCGAGCAGATCGTCTTTAAGTATTGTTCGACCTTTGACTCGACCGCCGAGGGCAATATTGGGCCGGTTACCGATGCGCTGGCCCAGCGGCTCGGTGCCCAGCGGGTAGTTATGTGCCCGGCCTTTCCGGCGATGGGGCGTACGCTGTATCAGGGTCATCTGTTCGTTCATGATAAGCCGTTGAATGAGTCAGGCATGGAGCACCATCCGCTGACGCCGATGAAAGATGCCGATCTGCGTCGCGTACTGCAACGCCAGTCGCGCAATGCGGTCGGCCACGTAGCCTGGCAAAAGGTCAACCAGGGGAGCGACGCGCTTCGCCAGGCTATCGACTCGATCGGCGGCGATGCGCGCATCCTGCTGCTGGTGGATGCCATCAACGAGCAGGACCTGCGCACGCTGGGTGAAGCCTGCGAGGGTTTGCCGCTGATCACCGGCGGGTCGGGAATTGCCCTGGCCCTGGCACATAATTTTATCGTTCGCGGCCGGGCCAACGGGCATCGCGCGGCGGTGGGAGCCGTCAGCGGACCCGAGGCGATACTGGTGGGAAGCTGTTCTGGCGCGACGCGCGGGCAGATTGACGAGCACCAGAAGCGGCATCCGGTGTTAATGATCGAGGTTAAAGACGTGCTTACCGGCGTGACCAATGCCGATCGACTGGTCAAGTTTATTCAGGAGAATCAGGGTCGTGCGCCGCTGGTTTACTCCTCGGGCACGCCCGAGTCGGTCAAGCAGATCCAGCAGGAGTACGGGCGTGAAAAAGTGGCCGCCGCGTTGGATAAGCTGTTCGGGGAAACCGCCAAAAAACTGGTGGCCAACGGCACGCGGCGGATCGTGGTCGGCGGGGGCGAAACTTCAGGGGCGGTGGTCAGTGCGCTAAACCTGGGGGCGTTGATCATCGGTGAGGAGATAGACACCGGCGTACCGGCGATGGTGTCTGCCGGCAGCGATCCCGTCGCGCTGGCGCTAAAGTCAGGTAATTTTGGCGGCAGGGATTTCTTTGCCCGAGCGGTCAATACGCTGCGAGGCGAATAATATGCACGGTCTACGTTTCTGCGCCAATCTAAAATGGTTGTTTACCGAGCTGCCGTTTGAACAACGCTTTGCCGCCGCGGCGGCGGCCGGTTTCAAGGCGGTGGAGTTCGCCTTGCCCTATGATTACTCGGCAGAGTTCTTGCAACAGCGGCTGCGCGATAACGGGCTGCGGCAAATACTGATCAATACGCCGGTCGGGGCGGGAAATTCGGTGATGCGGTCGGGAACGGCCTGTCAGCCAGAGTCTCGCGAGTTGTTTAGAAGCGGCATGCGCGAGGCCTTGAGGTATGCCGCCGCGCTGGACTGTCCGTTTATTCACCTGCAGGCCGGGATACGGCCCGAGGGCGTGACTCACCGGCAGGCGTTGCAGCAGTTTATCGACAATATTAAATGGTCACTGCCGTTGGCAGCACGGCAGGGCACCTGCCTGCTGCTCGAGCCGATCAACCTGCGCGATATTCCGGGATTTTTCCTGCATGACTTCCATCAGGCGGCGATGATAGTCGAGCAGTTTGCCAGCCCCAACCTGCGTCTGATGTTTGATATCTATCACTGCCAGGTTACGCACGGCGATATTAGCCACAATCTGCAGCGCTATCTGCCGCTGACCGGCCATATTCAGGTCGCCGATGTGCCGTATCGCAGCGAACCGGGCAGCGGGGAGCTGAACTGGGCGTTTATCTTCAACCTGCTGCGCGAACGGAACTATCAGGGCTGGATCGGCTGTGAATATAAACCCCTCACCACCACCGAGGAGAGCCTGCGCGGCGGGTGGCGTTAGCGAGGGGGTGGCCGCCGTTAAATGGCTTCGTACTCGCCGGTGCCTTCTGGCCACGGCGTCAGCAGATCGTAACCCGTTTCCGTGACCGCTATGGTGTGCTCCCACTGTGCCGACAGCGAACGGTCTTTAGTCACCACGGTCCAGCCGTCTGACAGCACGCTGGTAGCGGCCTTACCGGCGTTGATCATTGGTTCGATGGTGAAAATCATGCCAGCTTCCAGCACCATTCCTTCACCGGGACGACCGTAGTGCAGCACCTGCGGAGAAGTATGGTATTCCTCACCCACGCCGTGACCGCAGTATTCGCGCACCACCGAGAAACCGTTGCTTTCGGCAATCTGTTGAATAGCCGCGCCCACGTCACCCAACGTTGCGCCGGGACGCACCGCCTTAATGCCCGCGACCATTGATTGATAGGTCACTTCCACCAGGCGCTGCCCGCGAATAGTCGGTTTGCCGACGAAATACATGCGGCTAGTGTCGCCGTACCAGCCGTCCTGAATGATGGCCACGTCGATATTAACGATATCGCCGTCTTTCAGTTTTTTGTCGGCTGGGATACCGTGACACACCACGTGATTTACCGAGGTGCAGGAGGTTTTGGTGTAACCGTGATAGCCAATGTTGGCAGGCGTCACCTTAAGCTCGTTGACGATATAGTCATGACACAGCTGGTCAATCTCATTGGTGGTCACGCCGACCTTGACGTAAGGCTTGATAAACTCAAGCACTTTTGCCGCAGTGTTACCGGCGATGCGGGCTTTTTCAATTTCCTGCTGGGTATGGATTTTTACTGAGCTCATAGTTAATCAACTTTTTTTGGTAAGGAAACGGGGCAGGCATGCTCCATGCGACCCGTTTCAAAGTGTATAGACGCGCAATATAGATGCAAACTTTACAGGCGTACATTCTCTGTAGTTCAAACTCTGTGCAGTTCAAAACTGTGCAGTTAATCATTCCAGGCCGTTAATCACTCTAGACTGATAATAACGCTAAGCTGTTTATAACTTAATGGCGCAAACAACTCTAAATTATTAATAACTATAACTTATTAATAATTACAGTGTGAAATGCAGGCTGCTCACCCACTGGGCAAGGCTTTGCACTTTCGCCCCTGCCTGCTGTACCTGTTCGATAGCTTGACTGCTGTCGTCTGGTGCCAGGTTAACGCCCCGGCAGCCGTCGCTGAGCAGGGTAACCTGATACCCCAGCGCCAACGCGTCCAGCACGCTAAATTTCACGCAGTAATCCGTGGCCAGCCCCATGACGATCAGCCGCTCGATCTGCTTTTCCCGCAGCCAGTCGTGCAACGGGGTGGAGGAGCGTTTGCCGTTATCGAAAAATGCGCTGTAGCTGTCGATAGCCGAGTCTTTACCCTTGTGGACAATGTAGTCCAGCCCGGCGGTATTCAGCTCGGGATGAAACTCTGCGCCGGGCTGATTTTGCACACAGTGCACCGGCCACCATACCTGAGGCAGTCCCTCAAGCTCGCCCACCGTGCCAACTTCGGCTGCGGAGTTGATGGCAAAGCTGCGATGATCGGCAGGGTGCCAATCCTGTGAGGCCACCACCGGAATATTGGCGTGACGGCAGGCGGCGATCGCCAGGTTAGCGATATTAATGGTCGCATCGCCGTCTTTGACGGCTAACGCGCCGCCGTGACAAAAATCATTTTGCAGGTCGATTAGCAATAGCGCAGAGTTCATCTTATCCCCTTAGGCGGTTAATTCACCGCGCAGGTCTTGCTGCATCTGCTCGCGGATTTCAGCGGCGGAAAGCGGCTGGCTGAGTAAATAATGTAACTTGGTCAGCGTCGCCTCGACGGTCAGATCGAAGCCGCTGATCACCCCCGCGTGCGCCAGTGCGTTACCGGTAGCGTAGCCGCCCATGTTGACCTTGCCGGAAATACACTGCGTCAGGTTAACCACCACGATGCCGCGTTCTGAGGCGTCTTTCAGCACCTGCAATAAATCGCCTTTTTGCGGCGCATTGCCCACCCCGTAAGAGCGCAGGATCAGCGCTTTTACCGGCTGTTGCACAAAGTTACGCACTACTTCGGCGGAAATTCCCGGATAAATGGTCACCACGCCAATCGGCTGAGGGGTAATGTTATGCACCCGCAGCGGGCCAGTGGCCGCCGGGATCGACGGCGTGGCCAGGCGGCGAATGTGAATACCGGCTTCCAGCAGCGGGGCCATATTGGGTGAAGCAAAGGCGTCGAAGCCGTCGGCGTGCGCCTTGGTGCTGCGATTGCCGCGATACAGGCGGTTGTTGAAGAACAGCGTGACCTCGTTAACCGGATGGTTAGCGGCGATGTACAGCGAGTTCAGCAGGTTGATTTGGCCATCGGAGCGCAGCGCCTCCAGCGGGATTTGCGAACCGGTAACGATGACCGGCTTAGCGAGATTTTCCAGCATAAACGACAGCGCCGAGGCGGTAAACGCCATGGTGTCGGTGCCGTGCAGGATAACGAAACCGTCATATTGGTCATAGTTCGCCTGGATATCATTGGCAATGTGCTGCCAGTCTTCCGGCGTCATGTCTGAAGAGTCCATCAGCGGAGAATATTCCTGAATGTGGAAATCAGGCATTTCAGGGCGATGGAACTCCGGCATCAGCGCCAATTGACGCTGTAAATGGCCCGAAACGGGAATGTAGCCCTGCTCGGAGCGCTGCATGCCGATGGTACCGCCGGTATAGGCTACATAGATTGATTTTTTAGTCATTTGAACAATTCTTTTTTAATCAGCCAGACAGGCCAGGTGCGGCGATTATAAGACGACTTAGGCAGGAATAAAAATGTGAATGCGAATTGGCGAAAAAAATGGCCCCGCACGCGGAGCCATTTTAACTTTTTTGTTTAATGTCTAACCAAGGCTTCAGAGATTAAACGACGTTTACTTTACCTCACCGCAGGTCAGACACATTGCATAGCGGTTTTGCGGATCGTTCATATTACTGAACAGATCGGCCTGTGCGCTCATCTTCAGCGCCAGGTCTGCCACCGGGGCAGGCAGGTAAGCCTGTACCACCGCGGGCAGCATCGCGTAAACCGAGGCATTCATCTGCGAGAAGATAAGGTCGGTCATGCTTGGCTGATCGACGTACCAGTTAAGCTGCCAGGTCGGCAGTTTTGCCAGCTCGGCGGCTTTCTTCACCGCATCGTCGAAATCGCCTAACTCATCGACCAGACCGTTGTTTTTCGCATCGGTACCGATCCACACGTGGCCCTGAGCAATCTGATCGATCTGCTCTGGTGTCTTGTTGCGGGACTTGGCGACCAGTCCGAGGAACGTTTTATAGCCATTCTCGATGTTCATCTGCATCATCTGCGAGAACTCCGGTGGCAGCGCCTTGGTGACTGCGATATCGGCCAGCGGTGAGGTTGCTACACCGTCGGTGTGCACGCCAAACTGCCCCAGCGTGTCCTGATAGGTATTGATTACCCCAAAGATGCCGATAGAGCCGGTCAGGGTGCTCGGACTGGCGATGATGTAGTTGGCCGGCGTTGAAATCCAGTAACCGCCCGAGGCCGCCATGCCGCCCATGGAAACCACCACCGGTTTGCCCGCCGCGCGCGCCGCTGCCAGCTCGGAGCGGATCACCTCGGAGGCGCTCACGCTACCGCCGGGGCTATTGACGCGGAACACGATCGCCTTGATTTTCGGATCCAGACGCGCTCGACGAATTTGTTCGGCGGTAGTATCGCCCCCGACGTCTCCCGCCTGGCCTTCACCGTCAACGATGGCGCCGTTGGCGAAGATAACCGCGATTTGTGACGCGTGGTTATCCTGCTTGGTCTTCGGCGTATAGTCCTCGATGCTGGTGTAGTTAAAGTCTTTCTTGTCTTTGTTAAAACCGAAAGCCTTGATCATCGCGTCGTCGGCGTCGCCGCGCGAGGCCAGCACGTCAACCAGCTTGTTCTTCAGCGCGTACTCGGCGGTATCGCCCCCAACCTGCTGCAGTCCGGCCAGCATAGCCTGTGCGCCAGGGAACAGCTGCTCAGGCGTTAGTTGGCGGTTTGCCGCAACGGTGTTCAGATAGTTGCTCCACAGGCCGCCTAACCAGCGACTGTCTGCGTCACGCGCCGCGGGCGACATGTCGTCACGCATCAGCGGTTCTACCGCCGACTTGTAGGTGCCTACGCGGAAGATATTGGTGGTCACTTTCAGCTTGTCGAGCAGGGTCTTGTAGTACAGCGTGTTGGTGGCGAAGCCGTGCAGGTCTACAGTGCCCAGTGGCGACAGGTAAATCTTGTTGGCAAAACTGGCCAGATAGTACTGGGCCTGATTATAGCTATCGCCCACCGCATAGATTGGCTTACCGGCGTCGCGGAATTCGCGCAGCGCCTTGCCAATATACTGCAGCGACGCCTGATCGGTGCCGGTAAAATCAGTAAGAGACAGCACCATACCGGTGATGTTTTTGTCGTCTTTGGCGGCGCGAATGGTGTCGACCAGGTCAAACAGTGAGGTTTCCTGGAGGCGGTTGCTGGAGGTGCCCAACAGTTCGCGGCCAAGCTGACGCACCTTGTTATTAACCGTTGGCTGGTCGACCACCGAGCCGTTGAGGTCAACCAGTAATGCACCCTGGGTTGGGGTCTCGACCGGTTTGGATTGCAACTGGAAATAAATTCCCACGCCGACCAAAATGATCAATACCAGGAAAAGGTTAAGAATAAATTCTCTTATAAAGTTAAGCAGACGCCAGGTCCACCTAAAAAAACCGGCGATGATTCGCCACAGTATGCGCATGTTCTCTCCATCTAGAGCAACTAGTGCAGCTATCCTAATGACCTGATGGGAAAAAGTCAGCTTTAAATGATGTCATAATTTGGCAGACCGCACAGAGGGTCGATAGCCACGCCAACGCCGCGTATGCTACGGTTAAAGGATAACAACCCTACCACAGGAGAGATATATGGACGCTCTAGACCTGCTGTTAAACCGCCGTTCCGCCTCGCGACTCGCCGCACCCGCGCCTTCAGGCAAGGTACTGCAAAACATCATCAATGCCGGGATGCGGGCGCCCGATCACGGCGCATTGCAGCCGTGGCGCTTCGTGATTGTAGAAAACGACGGCCTGATCCGTTTCAGTAATCTGCTTAGAAGCGCGGCTGAAAAAGACAAGCTTGATGAGAAGGCGATCGAAAAGGCCACTCAAGCGCCGCTGCGCGCGCCGCAGATCATCACTATCATCGCCAATGTTAAAGAAAGCGCCAAAGTGCCGGACTGGGAGCAGGTCGTCTCTGCAGGCTGTGCGGTGCAGGCGATGCAGATGGCCGCGCTGGCGCAGGGCTTTAACGGTATCTGGCGCACCGGGGCCTGGACCGAGCACGCGGCGGTGCGCAAGGCGTTCGGCTGCGGCGAGCGAGACAAGATTGTCGGTTTCCTCTATTTGGGCACCCCACAGCTCAAATCCACCACCCAGGTGATCCCTACCGACAGCACGCCTTTTGTCAGTTATTTCTGATGATGTCTAAAGCAGTCAAAAAACTCCCCTGAAATGGGGAGTTGTCAAATTTGTCAAAATATTGAATTTAGCGGACTATTCCTATATTTAGCTTGAAATTCATACAGTAACGGCTCTGTAACACTAACCCATTACGTAAAGTTTTGTAAATCAGTGTAATCTAGCGTAATTTTTAGCCAATCGCTATTTAGCCCATTGATTTTATGGGCTATAAATCGTTATCCAACATTTTACCCATCCGGTCATCATCAATGAAGTCATTAAAATCATTAAAGTACGTGTTCTGTCTTTCATTGTTAATGTTGGCCGGCTGCGCCGCCAAGAACTCATCGACGGCCGCTAACTCGAGTTCGCCAATTACCGACCAGCAGTCGGACATGATCAACGTGGTCGCCGCACTTCACGATCAGATGTACTCATGGCAGGGTACGCCTTACCAGTGGGGCGGGACTAACCTAAAGGGCGTGGACTGTTCCGGATTTGTCTGGCGAACGCTTAAAGATCGCTTTAATATTCCAATGAATCGCGTCACTACCGCTCAGCTAATCCAGATGGGGCAGCGAGTGAGCGAAGACCAGCTCCAGCCGGGCGATCTAGTGTTCTTCCGCATCAAAAATGAAATGCACGTCGGCTTCTACGACACCGATCATAATTTCCTGCACGCCTCGGTCAGCAAGGGCGTAATGCGCTCCTCGTTGGAAAATCCGTACTGGAAATCGGTGTTTCTCGAAGCCAGAAGGCTTAACCGCGAATACAACGCGCAGATTACCCTCAACTCGACTGACGCTGTCAGCCAACTGGCCAATAATTAGCGGCTCAGTCATGCTATTCGCCAAACCGCAGGCTTAACCCTCGATGCGACGCAGCGAGGGTGAGCGCCTAAAACGTTCAGTTATTCCCTGATTTATCCTATAAATCCTTTTTTCGCCGTTTTTGTGAGCGAACGTCCTGCCTCTACCCCGATCGCGACTTATCAATTGTTGGCTCAGCGGCTAACATAGGGGCATGACCTAGTTTGTGAGCCATGCCCGATGCGATTGTTTATTGCCGAAAAACCCAGCCTTGCCAGAGCGATAGCTGATGTCTTGCCGAAACCGCACAAGCGCGGCGATGGGTTTATTGCCTGTGGAAATCAGGACGTGGTGACCTGGTGCGTTGGCCACCTGTTGGAACAGGCACAGCCTGACGCCTACAACAGCCGCTTTGCCCGTTGGGCGCTGGAAGACCTGCCGATTATCCCCGAGAAATGGCAGCTGCAACCACGACCGTCGGTCGCCAAACAGCTAAATGTGATCAAGCGGCTGCTGCTGGAGGCCAGTCAGGTGGTCCACGCCGGTGACCCGGACCGTGAAGGACAACTGCTGGTAGATGAAGTTCTGGACTACCTCGAACTCAACGCCGAGAAGCGTCAGCAGGTACAGCGCTGCCTGGTCAACGATCTTAATCCGCAGGCGGTTGAGCGGGCGGTTTCCCGCATGCGTGACAACCGCGAGTTTATTCCCCTGTGCGTCTCGGCGCTGGCCCGCTCGCGCGCCGACTGGCTATACGGCATTAATATGACCCGCGCCTATACTATTTTAGGGCGCAATGCCGGTTACAACGGCGTGCTGTCGGTGGGCAGAGTACAGACCCCGGTGCTTGGGCTGGTGGTGCGTCGCGATGAAGAGATCGAAAACTTTATCGCCAGAGACTTTTTCGAGGTGAAGGCGCATATCGTCACGCCGGCCGATGAGCGCTTTGTGGCTATCTGGCAACCCAGCGAGTCCTGCGAACCGTATCAGGACGAAGAAGGGCGGCTGTTGCATCGACCGTTGGCCGATCACGTGGTGGGGCGCATTGGCGGTCAACCGGCAATCGTCACCGGCTATAACGACAAGCGCGAGCCTGAAGTCGCGCCGCTGCCGTTTTCACTGTCCACGCTGCAAATTGAGGGCGCCAGGGCCTTTAACCTCAGCGCGCAGAAGATCCTCGATATTTGCCAGCGGCTGTATGAAACCCACAAGCTTATCACCTATCCGCGTTCCGACAGTCGCTATCTGCCGGAGGAACACTTTGCCGGACGCCACTCGGTCCTCAACGCCATTGCCGTTCATCAGCCCGCTTTAATGCCCCAGCCCGCGCTGGATACCGACAGGCGTAACCGCTGCTGGGATGATAAAAAGGTCGATGCGCACCACGCGATTATTCCCACCGCGCGCAGCAGTAAGGTCAATCTGACCGACGATGAGAGCAAGATTTATGGCCTGATTGCCCGCCAGTATTTAATGCAATTTTGCGCCGATGCGGTGTTTCGCAAATGCGTGATTGACCTGGATATTGCGGGTGGCAAGTTCGTCGCCAAGGCGCGTTTTTTGGCCGATGCCGGCTGGCGTACCCTGCTGGGCAGCAAGGAGCGTGACGAGGAAAACGAAGGCACGCCGCTGCCGGTGGTGGCGAAGGGCGATGAACTGCTGTGCGAGCGCGGAGAAGTGGTCGAACGTCAGACCCAGCCGCCAAGGCCGTTTACCGATGCCACGCTGCTGTCGGCGATGACCGGTATTGCGCGCTTCGTGCAGGACAAGGCGCTAAAGAAGATCCTGCGCGCCACCGATGGTTTGGGCACCGAGGCCACCCGCGCCGGGATCATCGAACTGCTGTTTCGCCGCGAATTTCTCTACAAGAAAGGGCGCTACATTCATTCCAGCCCGACCGGACGTGCGCTGATCCACTCGTTGCCGGATATTGCCGCACGGCCAGATATGACCGCCGACTGGGAATCGAGCCTGACCCGCATCAGCGAAAAAAACTGCCGCTATCAGGACTTTATGCAGCCGCTGGTTTCCACCCTGCAAAGCCTGATCGTGCAGGCGAGGCAGAATCGTGTCTCATCGGAGTTTCGCAGCCTGCCTTCGAAGCCTAAAGCGGCAGCGGGGGCCAAGCGCAGGCGGGCACCGGCCAAAGCCAGCAAGGGGAGTGCGGAGTAGGGTCGGCAGAGTCGCGTGACGTTGTCACATATGGGCAACGCTAGGATCCGCCATGCAATTTAGGTGTCGAACTAAGGTGACAGTGTCACCTTAGGCTTAATGACCCCTTTTCGCTCGTTGGACGATATAGGCCTGCAGCAGCGGAATGTCAGCCGGGGCGAGAGCGTAGCGCAGGGCCTGCTCGGGCGTGACCCAGGCAAGCCTGCTGTGACAACGTAACGTTAACTCACCGCCGAAGGCACTGACCCGCCAGGCGTGCAAATCAATCATCCGCTCGCCCGCTTGCCAGAGGGTGTTGGCAACCCATTGTTCAACTCGAGCCTCAATGTTCAGCTCCTCGAGCAGCTCCCGGCGCAGCGCGGCGGGCTGAGTCTCACCCGCTTCAACCTTACCGCCGGGAAACTCCCAATGCCCGGCCAGGTCGCTTTGACCGTCGCGCTGGGCCAGCAGAATATGGTCACCGCGCTCGATAATCGCCGCCACCACCTCCAGCCTGATTACCTCACTCAATTCAGGTCGAACTCGGCCCAGATCGGCGCGTGGTCACTCGGTTTTTCCATGCCACGGATCGCATAATCGATGCCGGTCGCCTTGCAGCGCGCCGCCAGCGGCGTGCTGGCCAGCACCAGGTCAATGCGCAGGCCGCGATTGTCATCGAAGCCTTTTGAGCGGTAGTCGAACCATGAGAACCGATCGTTAGCCTCAGGGTTTGCCGCGCGGAAGGTGTCAACCAGGCCCCAGCCCTTCAGGCGTTCCATCCACTCGCGCTCTTCCGGCAGGAATGAGCATTTGCCGGTGCGCAACCAGCGCTTGCGGTTGTCTTCGCCAATGCCGATATCCAGATCCGTCGGGCTGATATTGACATCGCCCATCACGACGACCGGCTTCTCTACCGACAGCTGTTGCTGCAGGTAGTCCTGTAAATCCTGATAAAAACGCTGCTTGGCCGGGAATTTAGTCGGATGATCGCGGCTTTCACCCTGCGGGAAGTAACCGTTAATGACCGTGAGCACGCCCTGCGGGGTTTGGATGTCGGCCATGATAATGCGGCGCTGCGCGTCTTCTTCATCGTTCGGGAATCCGCGACGCACTTCCAGCGGTTTTTCTTTGGTCAGCAGCGCGACGCCGTAATGGCCTTTTTGCCCGTGATAGTAGACGTGATAGCCGTACTGACTCACGTCTTCCAGCGGGAACATATCGTCGTGGACTTTTGTTTCCTGAAGCCCGATGACGTCTGGCTGATGCTGTTCGATAATCGCGGCAAGCTGGTGAGGGCGAGCGCGCAATCCGTTGATATTAAATGAGACGAACTTCATAGTCGGGAACCATTTGGCGTTGAAATTAGGCGACGATGTTAGCAGAGTTTATTCTGTAATGTAACGAGCAGCCCGCGCTGTTCAGCTGGCTTCACACCGCTTCACAGCGCCGGAGACGCCGGGGTGGGTGAAGAAAACAGCAGCTAGCGAATTTTCTGTCAACATTTTGTGACAGTCCCTTTTTACACCGTGGCCGACAGGGTACTATACGGATAAGAAATTTTTGCTTTCCCTGAAGAAGGTCATAACTGATGCGCCTGGAAGTTTTTTGCGAAGACCGCCTGGGTCTTGCCCGAGAGTTGCTTGATTTATTAGTGCTGCGCAGCATTGATTTGCATGGGATAGAAATTGCCCAGATTGGCCGCATCTACCTGAACTTTACCCAGTTAGACTTTGATACATTTCGCGCACTGATGGCCGAAATTCGCCGCATCGAAGGCGTAACCGACGTCAGAACCGTGCCGTTTATGCCGTCCGAGCGCGAGCACCGCGCCCTGCGTGCCTTGCTAGTCTCGATGCCCGAGCCGGTGTTTTCCATCGACATGAAAGGCAAGGTTGAGCAGGCCAATCCGGCCGCCCAAGGCCTGTTCGAGCTCAGTGAGTCGAAGATCCGTCATCAGACCGCCAACGGCCTGATTAGCAGCTACAACTTTACCCGCTGGCTGGAGCACGGTAGCGACCTGCCGCACACCGAGCGAGTGGTTATTCAGGGGCAGGATTTTCTGATGGACCTGACGCCGATCAAGCTCGACGATGAAAATCAGGCCAGCGAAGTCGTTGGTGCGGTCGTGATGCTGAAATCGGCGGCGAGAATGGGGCGTCAGTTACAGGACTTGACCATTAATGACGAGCGCGAGTTCGATCATATCGTGGCGGTCAGCCCGAAGATGCGTCAGGTGTTAGAGCAGGCTAAAAAGCTCGCCATGCTCGATGCTCCGCTATTGCTGATTGGCGATACCGGCACCGGCAAGGACCTGCTGGCCCGCGCCTGTCACCTGCGCAGCGCGCGCGGCAAGGAGCCGTTCCTCGGCCTTAACTGCGCCTCGCTGCCGGACGACGTGGTAGAGAGTGAGCTGTTTGGCTATGCGCCGGGTGCCTACCCTAATGCGGTAGACGGTAAGAAGGGCTTCTTCGAGCAGGCCAACGGCGGGTCGGTGCTGCTCGACGAGATTGGCGAGATGTCACCGCGCATGCAGATCAAGCTGCTGCGCTTCCTCAACGACGGCACCTTCCGTCGGGTAGGTGAAGAGCACGAGGTGCGGGTCGACGTCAGGGTTATTTGCGCCACGCAGAAGAATCTGGTGGAGCTGGTGCAGCGAGGTGAGTTTCGCGAAGACCTCTATTATCGCCTTAACGTGTTAACCGTAACGCTGCCGCCGCTGCGCGAGCGTCCGACGGACATCATGCCGTTGACTGAGCTATTTGTCGCGCGCTTTGCCGACGAACAGGGCATGGCGCGGCCAAAACTCAATGCTCAACTGGGCAGCTACCTTACCCACTACGGCTGGCCGGGTAACGTACGCCAGCTTAAAAATGCAGTCTATCGCGCGCTGACCCAGCTTGAGGGCAATGAACTGCGTCCACAGGATATCGCGTTGCCGGACTTCGACGTCGAAGTCACGCTGGGTGAAGAGGCGCTCAACGGATCGCTAGACGACATCAGCAAGCGTTTTGAACGCTCGGTGCTGACCCGTCTTTATCGCACTTATCCGAGTACCCGCAAGCTGGCAAAACGGCTGGGCGTCTCGCATACCGCCATTGCTAACAAGCTGCGCGAATATGGCCTCAGCACTCGTAAGGCCGATGGCGATACCGAAGAGTGATCTCGCGCTAATCCTCCTGATGCAATGACTGTATTACCCGCCCGTGCTCCCCGGCTTCGTGGCAGGTAAATGCCGGCAGCAGGTCCCCCGCAGCCAGCCTGAGCGCGTCGATAAGCGCCAGCGTGCTTGAACGCGGGGGCTTAGACTGTGGCGTGATAACGCCGAAATAGTACGGAATATCGACCTCCAACTCTCTGATAATCACGCCGTTCAGCGGCAGACCGTAGGCGGTGACCGGTTCCATAATCGCTACCCCTAACCCGGCGCGAATGCAGGCCAGGATATTGACCGACGAGTTGGTTTCAATCACGTCCAGCGGTTTGACCCTGGCCTTGCGCAGAGCCTGCTCATAGCGTCGGCGCAGGCGATAAGGGTTATAGGGGGTTATTAATTTGCGCGAGCCTAAATCGGCCAGCGAGACCTGCTGCTGCTGGGCCAGCGGATCGTCCTCTCGCAGCGCCAACACGCAGCGTGACTGGCCTATCCAATGAATTTGTACGCCCTGATGCTCCAGCGGCAGGCTGCTAATCCCTATTTCGGCCTGGGCGGTAATAATAGCGTGGGCGGTTTGTTCGGCCGAGTCGCTGAGAATTTGCACCGAGTCCTCCAGGCTAAGCCGCGCCAAGGCCGTAGGTAACAGCCCGGAAGCCATCGAAGGCGTCGCGGCAATCAGCAGCGGACTTTTTTCTTCTTTCCATATTTCATTGGCCCGCAGGCGGATCTGCTGCAGGGAGATAAGCGCCGTCTCAACGTACTCATGCAGGCGCAACGCCTGCTCGGTGGGGTGAATACGCGGTCCGTTACGCACAAACAGCGGGTAACCAATAGCACTTTCTAAATCCTGAATCAGCCTGCTAACTGCGGGCTGAGAGCGTTGCAACACCCTTGCCGCCGCGGTCACGCTGCCGGACGAAATCACCGCAGAGAAAGCCTCTAACTGACGTAAATCCAGGTCGTTGAGGGAAGTCATTTTCGGCATCCATAAGTCCTTAATTTTTCACCAGCGACAATATTAATTGCATTTTTAGAATAAGCTAATTATTAATTAGTATTAAGAATTCGCATACAAACTAATTAATAATGTGTTTTCAATATAATTGATTATAAGTATTTCCTATTTGTTTGCCGACAACCAGGGGTTTTAATTATGTCAGCACCCGTTGCTAACCATTCTGGACTCAATGCGCTTGAACAGCGCCTCGCCGAGGACCTGTCACTGCTTGAGCTGCCCGCCAAGCCGTGGGTTCCCGCCCGCACGCACCACGGCGAGGCGGTGCGCGACGTGGTGGTTATCGGGGCCGGAATGTGCGGACTGGCGGCGACCGCCAAGCTGATACTGACGGGGATTAACAACGTGGTGGCTTACGATGCGGCCCCTGCCGGGTTAGAAGGGCCGTGGGTGACCTTTGCCCGCATGGAAACCCTGCGCTCGCCTAAAACGCTGCTCGGCCCTGCGCTGGGCCAGCCACAGTTGACCTTCCGCGCCTGGTTCACCGCCCAGTGGGGCACCGATGCCTGGGCCGCGCTAGACAAAATCCCCAGAAATCAGTGGATGGACTATCTGGTCTGGTACCGCAAGGTGCTAAACCTGCCGGTGCACAACGACGTGCGGATGACCGGGATCGAGCCGGTCGGTGATCTGCTGGCTATCGACCTCAGCGGGGCCGAAAGCGGGCGGGTTTATACCCGTCGCCTGGTGCTGGCCACCGGGCGCTCTGGTCTCGGCGGTTTTGCCGTCCCCGATTTTCTTAAGGGGGTAGATCACCGCCTGTGGGCGCACTCGGCCGATAATATCGACTTTACCGCCCTGCGAGGCAAACGATTGGCGGTGATCGGTGCCGGCGCGTCCTCGATGGACAACGCCGCGACGGCGCTGGAGTCGGGTGCCGCGTCGGTTGACCTGCTTATCCGCCGTAAGCAGATGCCGCGCATCAATAAAATGACCGGTATCGGCAGCCAGGGCGTGGTGCACGGCATGCACGCATTGGCAGACGACTGGCGCTGGAAATTTGTCGACTACAGCGCCAGCACGCAAACGCCGCCGCCGCGCGCCTCGACCCTGCGCGTTTCACGCCATGCTAATGCGCGCTTCCTGCTCGACTGCGGCATTAACGCGGTTAAAGAACAGGCGGGCGAGCTGCTGATCGAGACCACTCAGGGGCCGCTGCGCTATGACTTCCTGATAGCCGCCACCGGCTTTACCAATGATTTCAGCGGACGCCCGGAATTTGCCGCCGTGGCACCGCACATTCGCAGCTGGGCCGACGGTCGCTATCGCCCAGAAATGGGCGCACCGCGACGTAATCTGCTGGAGTCCCCCGACCTGGGACCGGCCTTTGAGTTTCGCGAGCGCATCGCCGGAGCCTGCCCGCTGCTGGCGCATATTCACTGTTTCAACGATGCCGCGATGCTGAGCCACGGCAAGGTTTCCGGCGATATTCCGGCGGTCAGTGCCGGGGCAGAACGCCTGGTGCAAGGTATCGCCGCCTCATTATTTGCCGAAGATGTTGAAACCCACTTTGCCAACCTGCAGGCTTACGACATTCCAGAGCTGCAGGGCGATGAATGGGTCGATTCCACCCCTTTATTAAACAAGGATAACGCATTGTGATCGATGCAATAGACAAGGCCGCCGGTCTTTCACCCGATGATGCGTTGTACAGCGCGCGCCGTTTTCGCCCCGAGTTTGTTGAGGGAGCCGAGTTGTGCCGCCTGTCGGTGCTGCAACCTAATAACGACCAGCAGCTGACCGCAGTTTTCCGCCTCGCCGTTGCCGCACGCATCGCCAAACTGAATGCCGACAGCGTGCTGACTGACGACTACCTGAGCCAGTTGAATGCCCAGGCGCCTGACGCCGAGTTAGTGGCGTTAGCGGCGGGCGCAGAAACGCTGCCCCAGCCGCTGGCGACCATTGCCCGCCATATCGATCTGGTGACGGTAACGCCGAGCCAGGCAGAAGCCAACAATATGCGCCTGTTAGAGCAGGCCGGACTAAATAATCCGCAAATCGTCGCGCTCTCCGAGCTGATCGCCTTCGTTAATTTCCAGATTAAGGTCGCGATCGGCCTGCGCCTCATGAGGTCCGTATGATCCCCTCCGTTACGCTTAAACCGCTAACCTGGCACCCGTATATTGCGCCGGTCGAGGTAGCAGACGCCACGCCGGAGCAGCTCGAGGCGATGAAAGTCACGCCATCGAATAAAAAGATTTCCGACTATGTGCGCACGCTGTGCCACGACCCGGAAAGCTACCTTGCCCGCACGGTGTTATTTAACGCCATCATGTATGTCGAAGGCGGCCTTGCCCACGTCGACCGCGAGCTGGGTGCGCTGGGGGCCTCGATCGTTAACGGCTGTAAGTTCTGCGCGGTCGTTCACGCGCGTCGTCACGCCAATCTCGCCAAGAGCGATCGGCTGGTCAGCGCGCTGTATTTCGACCAACCGCAACGGCTTGGCAAGCGCGATGCGGCAGTGTATCGACTGGCCCGCAGCCTGTCGGCGGTGCCGTCCGAGACCACGCCCGCGGACATCGATGCGCTGCGCGAAGTCGGATTGAGCGAGGTAGAAATTATTGACCTGATCCACGCGATCTCTATTTTTGGCTGGGCCAATCGCCTGATGCACGTGCTTGGCCACGCCGATAGCGGCAAATAAAACGGCAGCTCGTCAACGCACCCGAAAGGAAACTAACCTGAAATGCTTGAACTCGAAAATATAAAGCTCTCCTACGGGAGTTCACCGATCCTCAACGGCGTGAGTCTGTCGGTAAAACGCGGTGACGTGGTGTCGATCATTGGCCCGAGCGGCACCGGTAAAACCACGCTGCTGCGCTGCATTAACTATCTGGCCAAGCCGTCGTCCGGCATCATTACCTTCGACGATATCCGCATGGATTATCAGGCGGTTGATAAAAAGGCCGTGCAGGCCATTCGCCTGCGCACCGCGATGGTGTTTCAGCAGTTTAACGTGTTTAAAAACATGACCGTGCTGCAGAACGTGATGGATCCGCTGATCGTGGTGCAGCGTAAATCCGTGGACGAGGCGCGTAGCATTGCTAACCAGGAGCTGGAGCGCGTGGGCCTGTCCGCCAAGGGTGAGCATTATCCTTCACAGCTTTCCGGTGGACAGCTGCAGCGTACCGGGATTGCCCGCGCGCTGGCGGTTCGCCCGGACGTTATCCTGTTCGACGAACCCACCTCATCGCTGGACCCAGAGCTGGTGGGGGAGGTATTGAAAGTGATTAAGGACGTCACCTCGTCGGGGATCACCTCGCTGCTGGTGACCCATGAAATGCAGTTTGCTAAAAGCGTCTCCAACCGCATCGTATTTATGGATCAGGGCGTTGTGGCCGCCGAGGGCAGCCCCGCTGACATTTTCGATGCTCCGGCTAATCCGCGACTCGCGCAATTTCTTAGCTCTGAACGCCCACTTTAACCCTAAAAGGAATACAAAAATGTCTGCAATCAATACTGTTTTCCGTCGTCGCCTGACCCTGGCCGCATTGGGACTGGCTATCGCCGCCTCCAGCATGAGCTACGCTCAGGCGGCGGTTCGCACCATTAAAATCGCCACTGCCGCTGAATCCAAACCGCTGTCATGGGGCGCTATCGGCGTAGAGCCACAGGGTTACGAGCCTGATCTGCTGAAGGCCATCAATGCCAAGCTGCCACAGTACAAGTTTGTGATGGAAGGCGCGGCGGACATTGCTCAGGAAACCGGCCTTGCCACCGGCAAGTACGATATGGCGACCGGCGGTTACTATATGGCCCCGGCACGCGCCAAGCAGTTCCTGATCCCCTCTAACCCAGAGGGTGCCAGCCTGATCAAGATTTATAGCCGTAAAGACAGCAATATTAATACTATGAAAGACTTGGTTGGCAAAAACATCGTGCCGGTGACCGCCGGGGGCGGCATCTACAAGTTTGCTAACCAGTGGCAGCAGGAAAACCCGGGCTACAAGCTTAACATCACTGCATCAAGCGCCGGTGTTCCTTACCCGGACCGCCTGAAAGAGCTGCAGGGCGGCAAGTATGACGCCATGATTTTGCCATCCAACCTGGGTGAGCAGACGGTGATCGACAACCTCAAGCTTAACGTTAAAGCCAGTGAGCCGGTGGCTATCAATAATACCTATATCCTCATTCACCGCTCAGACGAGAACAAGGCCTTGGCCGACGATGTCAACAAGGCGCTGAAAGAGCTGAAAGACGACGGCACGATGTCCAAACTGTCAGTGAAATGGTTTGGTGAAGACGACGTTAAATATATCAAGTAAGACGCTGAGCAAGAAACATCGCTATTGGGTCAGTGCTCAAGGCTGAAATTGCATTTAGGAGTGATTTAACGTGGATCTTACTACCATGATTCCCGAGCTACTCTCGGCTTTGCCGCTGACGTTAGCGATTATGTTTGTGGCGCTGATTGTCGGCTTCGCGCTGGCGCTGCTGGCCACCACGCTGCGAGTGCGCAGGACACCGGTGCTCAGCCAGTTGGCCGATCTCTACGTCTCTTACGCTCGCAGCGTGCCGGTGGTGTTGCAGCTGTTCGTGGCCTTTTACGGCCTGCCGTTGGTGATCGGCTGGTTTGGACTGGGCGATGATATCTCCCCGACGGTCGCCTCGATGGTCGGGCTGAGCCTGTATCACGGCGGTTATTTATCCGAGGTGATGCGCCCGGCCTTCTTGGCGGTTGAACGCGGCCAGCACGACGCCGCCGACAGCCTGGGGTACAGCTTTCGGCAGAAAATGCTGCGTATCGCCGGACCGCAGGCGTTGCACATCGGCTTACCCGGCTATGGCAATGCGGTTATCTATCTGATCCATAACGTCGCGCTGGTGATGTATATCGGCGCGGCAGACGTGATGGCAACGGCGCACCTGATCATGGAACGCTCGTACAATCAATATCAGTTTGGTACTTATCTGGTGCTCGGGGTGATCTACTCGCTGCTGTGCCTGATTGCCTGGCTGATTGTGCATTGCTTCGAGCTGCGCCTGTCTCGCTATACCGCCAAATCGGCACCGGCCAAGGTTAAGCTCAACGCCAGCCTTTAAGAGAGAAGGTCACTGACTATGTTTGATATTGATGTCTTGCTTCCCGACTTTTGGAGCATTCTCGACGCGGTGCCGCTGACTCTGGCGTTAGCGTTGACCATATTTGTCTTCTCTACGCTGGTGGGCAGCCTGTTTGCGCTAATTGAATATCGCCGTATTCCACTGCTGCGCGAGCTGGTGGTGGTCTACAAGGTGGCCTTCAAGGGCATTCCCATGGTGGTGATGATCTTCCTGGCCTACTACGGCTTACCCCCGGCGCTGCAGTTTACCGCCTCGCTGTTTGGGGTCGCGTACAATGCTAACGCACTGCCTAACTGGGTGATTATTGTGGTGGCGTTGAGCGCCTGCGTGGCGGCGTTTCAGGCCGAGGTTATCAAAGGTGCGCTTAACTCGTTTGATACCGGTCAGTCCGATGCGGCACGCTCTCTCGGCTATAGCGGCTTTCAGCTGTTTCGCCGGGTGCTGTTCCCGCAGGTGATTATCGCGGCGATCCCGGACCTGGCAAACTCGATTATGGTGATCATGAAGGCGCTGTCTCTGGCCTTCGCGATAGAGGTGGTGGATATTTTTGCTCAGGCACAGCTCACCGCCGCGCTGAACTTCTACTACCTTGAAGCCTTTTTGATTGCCGTGGTGTTCTATATGGTCATCGCCTATGTGGTGACCAAAATCGCCGACAGGCTCGAAGCGGCATTGCGCATTCGCACCTAATCAGCCGGCGGGCGTCATGCCTGCCGTTGACCTGTCCTGATATATGACCTGTCCTGAAATATGACCTGTCCTGATATAAATAAAAAAGCCGGTCAGCATCGCCGACCGGCTTTTTATTTTCTAACTCGCGACTGCTGAGATGTTAACTGTCCGATCACTGGATCTCTGGATGCTGATCGATCAGATTTTTTCTTTTACTCTGCAACTCGGCAATCTGTGCGTCGATATCTTCGATTTTCAGCTCGATGTTATCGTGATGCTCCTGCAAGATTTCCTTAGCTTCGGCGCGGTCAGAAGCCGCTGGCGTAGCGCCCTTAAGCGGTTTGTTGGCGGTCTCTTTCATGTAGATACCGGTCACCAGACCAATCAAAGCGACCACCATCAGGTAGTAGGCCGGAACAAACAGATTGTGGGTCGCTTCAACCAGCCAGGCGGCGAAGGTTGGGGTGATACCGGCCACCATCACTGAAACGTTGAAGGCAATCGCCAACGCGCTGTAACGGATATTAGTCGGGAACATAGCCGGTAGGGTGGAGGCCATCACGCCAATAAAGCAGTTAAGCAGCACGGCAAGGATCAGGAAGCCGAGGAAAATCAGTCCAATAACGTTACTCTGAATCAGAATAAAGCTAGGAATGGCCAATATAAACAGCCCGATGCTGCCGATAATCACGAACGGCCTACGTCCAAAGCGGTCACTCATCAGACCCATAAACGGCTGCACAAATAGCATGCCGACCATGATGGCGATGATGATGATCAGACCGTGATCTTCCGGATAATGTAGGCTGTGCGACATATAGCTCGGCATATAGGTCAGCAGCATGTAATACGTCACGTTGGTGGCGATAACTAACCCTACGCTGACGATTAACGCTCTCCACTGCTTGGTGAAGATCTCGCGGAACGAAACGCGCGGTGGCTCGGCAATTTCCTTGCGTGAGTTGCTGTCGATTTTGTCAACGTGCTGCTGGAAGGTTGGCGTTTCTTCCAGCGCGTGGCGCAGGTAAATGCCTAACAGTCCCAGGGGTGCCGCGATAAAGAACGGCAGACGCCAGCCCCAGCTGAGGAAGTTTTCATTGCCCACAATGCTGGTAATCAAAATAACCACGCCCGCGCCGAGAATAAAGCCGGCAATCGAGCCGAAGTCCAGCCAGCTGCCCAGGAATCCGCGCTTTCTGTCGGGCGAGTATTCGGCTACAAAGATTGCCGCACCGGTATATTCACCACCGACCGAGAAGCCCTGCGCCAGCTTGGCCAGGAGCAGTAATATCGGTGCCCAAATGCCTATGGTGGCGTAGGAGGGAATCAGGCCGATAGAGACCGTACTGATAGACATAATAATGATGGTGACAGCCAGCACCTTTTGACGGCCAAATTTGTCGCCGAGGCGGCCAAAGAATAATCCACCGAGAGGACGTACCAGGAACGGCACCGAAAACGTTGCCAGGGCAGCAATCATCTGTAGACCCGGATTGGCACCCGGGAAAAACACCTCACCCAGTGCGACGGCAACGAAGCCATAAACGCCGAAGTCAAACCACTCCATCGCATTACCCAGAGCCGCGGCGGTGATGGCTTTTTTTAATTTGGCATCATCAATGATAGTAATATCATTGATGTGCATAGGTTTCGTGCGTTTTTTTCTAAGTTTAATCATAGTATTCCCTTGTTTAGACTCACTCCACTATTAACAACGGGGGAGTTTGCAATCTTAATAAACTTCCATAGGCATGAAGAGTATAGATTATTTCCTGAAGGAGGAAAAAAATTAACAGAAGGTGTTGAAAACAACACGAGGCCTGACACAAGGCGGGATTCAATTAAAAATAAAGCGGAATTATCTAATAAAATTTAATTGTTATCGATAATCCACCTAACTGACAGGCGTTTATTTACATTACCTAATGGTTAATAATAAATCGAATTGTTTATTTATTGCGCGAGGTGACGTTGGTGATATTCAAATTATTCATCGATAACGCTGAAAATTCATTATCGACCAATATTGCTTAACCTGTCATTATCAACCAGCGGTTGCATATCAGTCGCTATAAATCGGTCGTTATGGATCGGTCGTTATGGATCGATCGACATCTCGCTGGGCTATACATTATCTCGATAGAAGACGTTGTATAACCCAGTTAGCCAGAACAAGAATTATTCATCGTCTGGCGTTACGCCAAGCACCAATTCTAACGCATTGCGCAAGATATCCTGTTGCACCACGTCATTTGCCACCTCAAGGTGAGAGATTAGACGCAGAATGATATCTTTGTTGGTCAGGTAACCCTGAGTTGCCATAATGTTTCTGGCAATGGCACCAATAATTTCACGTTCACTGTCGTACTTTGAATCAATGTAGCGAATGCTGTCCATCACGCGATTGTCCCGAGCGCTACGTTCAGCGCTGCGCAGGCTTTTAGAACTCATCAGCTCTGTGCGTGCCTGGTGATGGGTGGTGTCTAAATCAGTGGTTCTTTTTGCCATCTTGCTGCCCTTCAGCTGTAAAATGATGCAGCACATTGTTCGTGTCTCGAACATTGTAGCTTCTCGTTGCCGGTGTCGGGGTGAGGGTATTAGTAACCTCACCTAAAGTTCGCTCACAGGCGCGTTTAATCACGTCGTTTTTGGCGACAGACGCCATCGATTTGAGCTGCTCGATAACGCCTGCTATAGTGATATCGCCACCCGAATTCAACACGGCTAGTACCGCCTCGCCCAGCAGGCTGTCGTTCAGTTTTTCGTCATCATTGCTTTGCATATTTACAACCCTGAATGAATTAGCAGACTTTGCAGCCGGAGCCGAGTTCATTCTCGGTACACAATTTAACTTTTCATTTAGTTAGTGAGCTAACAATCAACCTATGCCTATAAACTTATACAACAATTGAAGAGTTGTACAGGTTTTTATCGGATAAATCTTCGACCTGGTTGCAAGAAGCGCATAATATAGCGGGTTTTACTGCACCCACTGAGCCTGAAAAGCCATCCTACAAAAAAGCTGAATATTAACCGGGAGAAATAAAGTGATTAAACTTAGCGTGATGTACCCTTACGGCCCCGATGCGCATTTTGACTACGATTACTATCGTGATTCACATATGCCTTTGCTCAAACAACGCCTGGGCGAGGTGTGCCGTTACTACACTATTGATAAAGGTTTCAACGGGGTTGCGGCCGACAGCAATCCGACTTTTATCGCGATGTGCCACGTATTTTGTGATTCAGTCGAGGCCCTGATGACCGCGATTGGACCCTATGCCGATGAGTTAGCCGCGGACGTCGCCAATTTTACCAACGTGACACCGCTGCAGCAGATTAGCGAAGTCATCGTCGAAAAAAGCGCCTAGTCCGAAAGGGAGGTGATGCCCGACATCGTGGTGTTGGGCATCACTTGCGGATCAATACGCCATAATCGTGGGTAAATTTATGGCCTAATAATTCCCGTGAAATGAAGGTCTGATATGAGTAAGAGGGGCTGCCCTTGATATTTTTAACCCAGACTAATTTAAAACGTTGAGGGGAAATGACCGGTGCGGGGACATTGCCCTTAACTTCAATCAGCAGCGTTGATTTATAAACAATATGGCAGATTCCCATCGCCTTATTAAAAAGCGTGGACCCGCCTACAATTACCACCTCTTCATGTCCTGATTGGTTTGCCATTTCCAGAGCGTCCTCAAGGGAGACGGCCCATTTCACCGACGAGTCAGAAAGGGGAAGGGAACTCAACACAATAATATCGCGTGACCGTGCAGATAACGGCAGTGCTTCCCAGGTGTTGCGACCCATAATGAGCGTTTTGTTCAGCGTGACAGCCTCATTACGATCCATTTCGACGTAGGCTTTCCAGGGTATGGTCTTGTTGTGTCCCAATACGCCATCTTGCGATGCGGTATACATCATAGAAATGATTAGCATTAAACTAAGCCCAGGAAGTTAAGGAATTTAATTAAGCGTAGTTGAGTTCTCCGCCAACGTATCACAATTTTAATTATATTTAACTCTCGTTGAATAAATTTATAGCCTATAGGGTTATCCGCGGTGGCGACTAATTGGCGACATCTTAATATTGTATTAGATATGTTTCAAAAGTGTGATGAATGTTTTCATGTGAAATTTTTTAGGGTGATATCAGTTAATTATTTGACAGCCATTTTGTCTTATAAAATTAAATATTAACTGACGGTGATTATCGGGGTGATCATAATAAAGTGACGCCAGGTTATTTTAAAAGTAAAAAGTCCCGCAACAACAGCGCGGGACTTTTAATTATATTAGAAAGTTTAATTATTTTATAGCCTGACTGTTACAGGGCAGCCAGCGCAGCGTCGTAATTAGGCTCTTCGCTAATCTCGGCAACCAGCTCGCTGTACAGGACATTATCTTGCTCATCCAACACGACGACGGCGCGAGAGGTCAGGCCGGCCAGCGGACCGTCGGTGATTGCCACGCCGTAGGTCGACTTAAACTCGTCACCGCGCAGGGTAGACAGCGTGACCACGTTTTCCAGGCCTTCTGCACCGCAAAAGCGTGACTGGGCGAAGGGCAGGTCCGAAGAAATGCACAGCACCACGGTATTGTCGATTTTGGACGCGAGCTGATTAAACTTACGAACCGACGCGGCACAGGTGCCGGTATCCACGCTCGGGAAGATATTAAGCACTTTACGCTTACCGGCGAAGCTGCTCAGCGCAACGTCAGAGAGATCTTTGGCTACCAGAGTGAAAGGCTTGGCAACGTCGCCTTTTTTCGGCAGTTGGCCCGCCACGCTAACCGGGTTGCCTTGAAGATGTACGGTCTGAGTCATCATTTTTCCTTAATGGATAAGTATTTGGAGACAATTTTCAATATTTCACCCTTTTAGTAAACAAGGTATTGTTTTTAATTGCAAAGGCAATTTTTTGTTTGACCGCCAGCTATACTGAGCAAAGCCTCCTCGCATGTTGCCCGAAGGTGTTTTCTGGAGTGGTTAATGAGAAGCGTACGCTTTTATCCTGAAGCCTGGCCGTTACACACGGCGTTTGTTATTGCACGCGGCAGCCGCAGCGAAGCGCGGGTTATCGTGGTCGAAATTGAAGAAAATGGCGTGGTGGGTCAGGGCGAGTGCACCCCAACCCCGCGCTTTGGCGAGAGTGAGATCTCGGTGATGGCGCAACTGGGAGTGGTCAGTCAAATTATCGAGCAGGGCACCGACCGTCCGGCACTGCAAACCTTATTGCCGGCCGGCGCCGCCCGTAATGCGCTGGACTCGGCGCTGTGGGACCTGCAGCGCCAGCAAAGCCAACAGACGCTGTGGCAGCTCACCGGCACGGCTCCCGTTCATTCGGTAAGTATGGCGCAAACGCTGAGCGTAGATACTCCGCAGGCGATGGCGCAGGCGGCGCTGGCCCATCAGCAAAACGGCGCCACGCTGCTAAAAATCAAGCTCGATGACCATTTAATCACCGAACGTATGGTGGCTATTCGCAGTGCGGTACCCAACGTGTCGCTGATTGTCGATGCTAACGAGTCCTGGCAAAGCGAGGGGCTCGCGGCGCGCTGTCAGCTGCTGGCCGATCTCGGCGTGCTGATGATCGAGCAGCCGTTGCCGGTCGGGCAGGACGAGGCGCTGGAAAATTTCATTCATCCGCTCCCCGTGTGTGCCGATGAAAGCTGTCATACGCTTGCAGACCTGCCAAAGCTAATCGGCCGTTACGATATGGTTAATATCAAACTAGATAAAACGGGTGGACTGACGGCGGCACTGGAATTAGCCGCGGCGGCGCGTGAACAGGGACTGGATATCATGCTCGGATGCATGCTGTGTACTTCCCGAGCTGTCAGAGCAGCATTGCCGCTAACCTCGGGCGCGAAATTTATCGACCTCGATGGGCCGACCTGGCTGGAAAAAGACGTTACGCCGGGGCTGGCATTTCACTGCGGGGTGATCGATTTACAGGCGACGGGGGATTAGCCTGGGGCACTAAGCACTAAGCACTAAGCACTAAGCACTAAACATTAAGCACTAAGCACCAAACATTAAGCACCAAGCCCTGATGCGCGGGCAGCAGGGCTTGGTGGGCTCGACCGAGTTGCAAAGCCGATAACGCGTGACGTAGCGAAAAATTACTTTTTAGCTAACGGATCAAACACGGTGTACGGGGTACATTTGTACTGCTGACCGCCTATGTTCAGCTGATACAGCTCTGCGCCGCTGTTACCGGCAGGGCTCTCATTGATACCAAAATGAATGGTGGTATTAGAGGCATCTGGGGTGAAAGTGCGGCTGTCTGGGTTGTAGGTCGACAAGGTGTATTTCACTTTGTCGCTTTCGTCCGCGGTGCGGTTACCGAAATAAATCTGTGACGCATTGGTCTTGGGATCGGTAATTTGTAGCACCATGGTGTCATCACTGGCAATCGCGCTGGTGAGGACTTTCATGCCGCCGCAGTGCGTGAAGCCTGCAGCGGTATAATCGCCAATCATATCTGCGGCGTGCGCCATGTTGGTCAAGGAACTGACAACCAGCAATGACAAAAGCATTTTTTTCATTTTGATATTCAACCTGATGTTTAGGCCAGGCATCACCTGTGTCTGGCTCGCTACTTATACAATAGGGTTAGATGAGCATATGTAACAAAGTATCAAATGCTGTGACCCATTGAAGACGAATGCGTTGCGGGGCGTTTGAAGCCCCGAGATACTTGCAGCATCTTTTGGGCAAGTCAAGCCGTATCCGGCAGAAAACCGCTTGGCCCGCGGCAGATTGAACACCGCTGGATTGGCCCAAAGAAAATCGACCTGCCTCGGATCGATCGGGAGCGCATCGGCCCGAGTCAGATAGCCTATTTTCCCTGCATGGATAACGGACTGAATAATTAACCTGTCGCGTAATCTGTTTAATTATTAATTAACCCGCTTATGAAGTTGTGGTGAAATGCACTTTTTAATTAATGCCAATTTTATTTATTGTTGATATTGCTACGGCAAATAAACCCCCTTTACCCGGGCTGTCGATAACCGCTTTATATAGCTAAAAAATTGCTATGTAAAAACGTTATTCAGCTTAGCAGGTTAATTTATTGTTAATTCATTGCGAGGTTGCTATAAGTAACGCGGATAGACAACGTATTAACTTTATTAGGTTTAATGCGCAATTTAATTTCAGCAGGGAAGGTTGGACATAATTCGATGAGCAGCGTGCCTAATGATGGACTGCCGTTACCGCAGCGGTACGGCGCTATTTTCACCCTGGCCTTAGGTATTACGGTGCCGGTATTAGACAGTACGTTGGCCAATGTGGCATTACCTACCATTGCGCGAGACTTTCAGGTCAGTTCAGCGGCGACGATCTGGATAGTTAATGCCTACCAGTTAGCGATAACCGTCTCTCTGCTTTCGCTTGCGTCGTTGGGAGAAATCTTTGGCTACCGGCGCGTCTACCTGCTCGGTCTGCTGGTCTTTAGCTTTACCTCTTTAGCCTGCGCGCTGTCAGACTCGCTGCTGTCGCTGGCCTTGGCCAGAGTGTTGCAGGGTTTGGGCGCCGCCGCCGTTCTGAGCGTCAATATGGCGCTGATCCGCAGCGTGTATCCCAAGCGGCTATTGGCGCGCGGCATAGGCACCGGGGCGCTGATTGTCGGCATTTCGGCCTCGGCGGGGCCCAGCCTGGGTGGGCTGATTCTGTCGTTTGCCTCATGGCAGTGGCTGTACGCCATTAATTTGCCGATCGGTTTATTAGCACTGTGCCTGGGCATCAAATACCTGCCGGAAAACCCGCTTAAGCATCCCGGGCGGCGATTTGATTTTGTTAGCAGCCTGATGAATGCCTTAACCTTCGGACTGTTCATCAGTGCGCTGAGCGGCTACGCGCAGGGGCTGGATCACCGGCTGGTTATACTGGAAATTATCGCCTTGATTATTGTCGGTAGCCTATTTATTCGCCGCGAACTGAGGCAGCCCATGCCGCTGCTGCCGGTCGATCTGCTGCGTATCCCGGTTTTCTCTATTTCACTGTGCACCTCAGTCTGTTCGTTCACCGGTTACACTCTCGCTTTTGTCTCAATGCCGTTCTTTTTACAGAACTCGCTGGGGTTGAACGCCGCGGATACCGGCCTTTTATTAACCTTCTGGCCATTGTCGACCATGCTCATGGCACCGTTAGCCGGGCGTTTAACCGGCCGTTATCACGCGGGAATATTGGGGGCGATAGGACTGTTTATATTCTCGATTGGGCTATTTTCGCTGGCGCTGCTGCCGGATAATCCCTCGTACCTTAATATTATTTGGCGAATGCTGTTTTGTGGGGCAGGCTTTGGGTTATTCCAGTCGCCGAATAATCACACCATTGTGGCCTCGGCGCCGAGCCACCGCAGCGGCGGAGCCAGCGGCCTGCTGGGCACCGCCCGCACGCTGGGGCAGACCACCGGCGCGGCCCTGGTCGCGCTGATGTTTAACCTGTTTCACAATCACGGCACCTCCGCTTCGCTAATGCTGGCCGCTGCGCTGGCGCTGAGCGCGGCGTTTATTAGCCTGACCCGGGTGATGCAGAAATCGACGGCGGTGAATATCTAGTTAATCGCCCCGCGGGTTCAAACCTGCGGCGACGAAATACCGCGACAAATTTGAATTAGCCGATCGCAGAACCAGGATTTGGCGGCAATATCTCCGCTGTTCATTTGACGATAGAGGCAGATCTCGACGTTGGGCACCGCAAACGGCAGCGGCAACACTTTGCCCTTGCCGGCCTGTCGATGCCTGTGTGCGATCCCCGAGGGCAGCGTCGTCAGGCATTCGGTGGCGCTGACTAACTCTCCCAGCGCGCTAAAATGCGGCACCCGCAGCGACACATTAATGTCGTAACCCGCCTGTCGAATACGCTCTTCGACGTAGTGATGTCCGGCCTGTGGAGAGACCATAACGTGTTTTTCGGCCACGTAGGCCTCTATACTCAATGAGTCTTTGATGCGCGAGTGATGGTTATTCAGCAGGCATACGTACTGATCCTCAATCAGCACGTCGCACAATCCATTGTTCAACTTTTCGCTACGGTTGCACAGGGCGGCATCCACTTTACCCGCCATCAGCCAGTCTTCTAGACGGTTGATATCGAGCTGCAACACCTCAAGACTGATATTGGGAGCGCGTTGCTGCAGGTCGCGATAAATAAACGGCAGGAAAATAAATTCGCTAATATCCGACATCGCCAGAGTAAACTTGTGATGTGAATTCGCGCTGTCAAAGCCTTGGGTCTCGGCGACCGCGCGGTCGAATCTCACCCAAGGTTCTATTAAATACCTGATACAGCTGCGCCGCCAGCGGCGTGGGCGCCATGCCCGAATTATTCCTGACAAACAGCTCGTCGTTAAATTCTTCCCGCAGGCGTTTAAGCGCATAGCTTACCGAAGGCTGGGTGATATACAGCCGTTCTGCCGCGACGGTCACGCTTTGAGTTTCAAATACGGTGGTCAGTACCCGCAGCAGATTCAAGTCCATAATTTCAAGTCCAAAATTTCAAGTAAATAATCATAATGTTAAGTATATAATACAGTCATGCTCTATTTTTTGACCCGAGGGTATTGATTGGCTTGATAATAGAGACGCTTAGGCTTTTTCCATCGTCGCCTGCCCCGGTCTGAGAAAATACCCGGAGCAATGCCGCTACCGAGAGGGCATTTCAGGCGCCTTCGATCGCTAACGTTTGCGATACGGTCGACAAATCAGCGCCAGTGGCTGAGCATTATTTGTTTAACGGGGCGCGATAGAACTGAGGTTAAATCATCGGGTAGGTAACTACATACGAAACATCATTATTATTGTCTCATTTATCAGGCACGGTTGTGTTAACTGACTCAGCTTGGCTCAACGTGCTTGACTTTTTCTTATTATATATTTATTGCCCCCACGGGCAATATAATCTCTTCTTTGCCGGCATTAATTATTTTCGATTGGCTATTCACGCTAACACCCCGCTATAAACTGTTCCTGAGCCTGCTTTTGACTATAATTCACTGCTTGTTAATCGAATGGAGAGTTATTTTTTAGGATTTAATGCCTTTAGCCATCATAAGGCACGAAAAGGTAATATTAACTCTATGAAATAGCAGTGATTATTAATTGGTTATTTCATGCGCAGGGATAAGAAGAAATAATTTGAATTATCATTTTATCAAAATTAACCAAATGGCTAAAAAATAACTGACTGGGTAAGCGATGCGTGCCTTCAAATGAGCTGAGGTAAGATTGTCAGCATTTTTTGATAAGACCCGTCTAAAATGGGGATGCATCCTTTAGCGCAAATACGGAAATGCTTTTATTGAGACCATTATCTACGCTGAGTGGTTCAATTTTTTTATAAAAAATATCAAAGAGAGATTAAATAATGAAACGTTCAACGCTGGCTTTATTAGTTTCATGCGGCCTGTTCTCTGCTATGAGTCATGCAGCCCCGGTACAGGTCTCCTCATTTGGAAACTATCCTGCAGACAGCACGGTGAATGGCTTTCACAGCGCGTTTCTTTATGGCGATACCGGTACGGTCAACGGATTCGATTTGCCGATCCTGGGTTACGATAAATTAGATAAATTGAATGGCTTCCAGCTGGGCCTGGTGGCGGGTTCGCAGATCCGTAACGGGGTAAACGGTGCCACTCTTGGCCTGTTTAACTGGCACGGCGGCGACGACAACGGCGTGAACATCGGCCTGGCTAACCAGGTAGGTAACCTGCAAGGGGTTAACATTGGCCTGTACAGCGGCACCCACAGCGTTAGCGGTCTGAACTTCGGCCTGGGCAATACTACCGGCGACGTGACCGGCGTTAACCTGGCAGGCGTAGCTAACTACACCAAGGGTTCGGTGACCGGCCTGAATATTGCGCCGTTTAACTGGACGCAGGCCAAAACCACCGGTGCTAACATCAGCGTGCTGAACCACACCGGCGATGTTACCGGCTTTAACCTGGGCGCGGTGGGTAACTGGAGTGAAGGCAACGTTAAAGGTGCCAACGTTGGCATAGTCAATAAGGTCGGCAACGTTAAAGGCCTTAACCTGTCGGTGCTGAACTGGTCGGAAGACGTCACCGGTGCCAATATCTCGGTGGCTAATCGTACTCACAATGTCACTGGTCTGAACCTGGGCGCCCTGAACGTCGGCTGGAATATCACCGGTGCCAACGTCGGTGCGCTGAACTTCTCATACGACGTGACCGGCATGAACCTCGGTGCCATCAACATTTCACATGACGTGAAAGGGACCAACATTGGTGCCATTAACGTGTCAGCAAGCAGCTCCAGCGACTTTGGTGTCATCAACTACGCTGACAGCACCTCATTCCAGTTCGGTCTGTTTAACGCCACCAAAGATCTGGAAGGTTTGCAGATTGGTCTGATCAACGTCGCGACCAACGCCACCGTACCGGTGCTGCCGCTGGTCAACTTCCACCGTTCATTCTAATCACGCGGGTAGTATCAGCGTAGGCAGTGTTAACGCGGGTCGTATCAGCGCGGGTTGTATAGCGTGAATAGTACGAAAAACTCCCCACCGGCTGGGGAGTTTTTTTTGTTTTGCGGTTAACTGACTCTCGCGTTATCCGAGGTCACCACCGGCTACCGGCAGCACGGTGCCGGTAATGTAGCTGGCATCGTCGCTGGCCAGAAACAGGATCGCGGCCGCCTGTTCATCAACCGTGCCGTAGCGGTGCATCAAACTGGTCTGCCGAGTTTGCTCAACCACCCGCTGATACCACGCCGTTTCCTGCGCGCTCGGAGTTTCCTGATTGCGCGGCGTCAGCCTGGTGGGCGCATCGGTGCCGCCGGGCGCCGTGGCGTTGATGCGGATCCCCGACGAAGAATATTCAAACGCCAGTGACTGGGTCAGCGCATTGACGCCGCCCTTGGCCGCCGAATAGGGCACGCGGTGCACGCCGCGGGTCGCCACCGATGAAACGTTGACAATCGCTCCCTGTTTCGCCGCCAGCATATAGGGCAGCACCGCGCGGCAGCCCCACAGCGTCGAATACAGCGAGCGGCGGATCTCGGCGTCTATTTGCTCCGGAGAATAGTCGGCGAAAGGCCGCGCCCAAATGGTCCCGCCGACGTTGTTTACCAGGATATCCAGCCGCCCGTAATGCTGAAAAGCCTCCTCAAACGCCTGAGCCGTGCTCTGCCACTGTTCAAGATCGGCGCGCAGAGCCAGAACCTCATAGCCCGCGCTGCGCAATTCTGCGGCTAACGCGTCGAGCCACCGTGCCCTGTCGATCAACACCAGTTTCGCGCCTTCGCGCGCTGCCCGCTCAGCCACCGCTTTGCCAATGCCCTGCGCCGCGCCGGTGATCACCATTACCTGACCGCTGAATCGTTGATTACTCATCACTTAATGCTCCTTGCTGGCCTGTGGGGTGAATTTCTCATAGTAGAAATTGCGCGGGGTGATGGCCTTGGATTTCAAGAAGCCCATTACCGCTTCAACCATCGGCGGTGGCCCACACAGGTAAATATCGACTTCACCGTCGTTAATATGCTGCGGCTCAAAGTGATCGGTTACATAGCCCTTACGCTCGGCGCTGGAGGCCGAGTCGGCCACCACCAGGCGGTAGCTAAATTGTGGGATTTGACGGGCAAAATGGTCAAGAATTTCACGTTTTACGCTATCGATATCGCGCGAAACGCCGTAGATCAGGTGCACCGGCTGATCGGTTTTCACCCGCTGCAGGCTGTGCAGCATCGACAGGAAGGGGGCCAGTCCGGTACCGCCCGCCAGCATCAGGATTGGCCGCGTGACTTCGCGCAGATAAAAGCTGCCCTGCGGGCCGGTGAGGGTCAGCACATCGCCCGCTTTGGCTTGCTGAGTCAGATAACTGCTCATACGACCGTTGGGCACGTTGCGGATCAAAAATGACAGCGTTTTGTCGCCCGGTAGAGAGCTAAACGAGTAGGCGCGGGTCTCATCGCTTGCCGGTAACTGAATATTGACATATTGCCCGCTGAGAAAGGCGATCCCCGGGTGGCTGGTCAGCGACAGGGTCAGTTCGATCGCGCTCTCAGACAACACCTCGGCGCTGACCACCTCGGCGCTGAAGGTTGCGCTGCCGGTTTTACACAGCTGCGAAGACAGCGGTACCGCAATCACGCAGTCAGAGCTGGGCACCATCTGACAGGTTAGCACCTGGCCATCGGCGAACTCCTGCTCTGACAGCGCGTCTTCAAGGTATTCGTCACCGAGACTGTACTGCCCCGATTCGCAGCGGCATTTACAGGTGCCGCACACCCCGTCGGAGCAGTCCATCGGCAAATTGATTTTCTGCCGGTAGGCGGCATCGAGCACTTTCTCGTTTTCATTGCATTCGATAAAACGGCTGACGCCATCTTCAAAGTTGAGTGCGACGGTATAGCCCATAGCTCACCTCTATAAATGATAGATATCAATCACCTGATTGATATAGTCATTGTTAAGTTGAATTTTTTTACGTGCGATCTGTATCACTTCGCCCTGTCTGATTAGCGTACATTCGGTATGACCGAAGAATTGGTCGGTGTGCTTATAGCGATGGCTGAAGGTGCACCAGCTGTAGCGCACCTCGAGGCGATCGCCGTCCTCGCCGAGCAACTCAATATTGCTCAGCAGATGGGTGGTGCGCGGTTCGGGAGTGCTGGCCGCCGATCGCTCGGTTTTAATGCGATAGACACGGTCTTCCAGCCCGTCGCGGGTAGCGTAGTAAATCAGTGAAATCTCGCGCTGCGGGTCGCGGGTCAGGCAGTCGTCATCGCCCCAGGCCGGCATCCAGTACTCGGACTTGGGGTGATAGCATTCCAGCCAGGCGTCCCAGTCGCGATCGTCCAGCAGGCGCGACTCGCGGAACAGAAATTGTTCAATTTGACGTTGGGTGTCAGACATTATTTCACCGCCTTTTTAACCGGGTGGAGGGCGTTGAGCAGGGTCTTCTGCCAGTGGTGGTGGTGGGTGATGTAGAGCGCCTCATCCTCCGCCGAGGAGCCGCTCACCAGCGGTTTGATAGCCATCAGCTCAGCATTGCTATCGGCACCGTCCAGCCAGCGGGTGGCCCCGCGGCTCATATCGCTCCACGGCAGATTCTGCGCGTTAAAGCCGCTCTGGCAGGCGCGAAACTCCTCGAGATCGTCCGGCGTGCCCATGCCGCTAACGTTGAAGAAATCTTCGTATTGGCGAATGCGCAGGGTGCGATCTTCATCGCTTTCCCCTTTCGGCGCGAAACAGAAAATAGTGACCTCGGTTTTATCTACCGCGATGGGCCGCACGATACGCAGCTGAGTCGAGAACTGATCCATTAAATACAGGTTGGGATACAGGCACAGGTTGCGGGTCTCGTTGACCATCAGGTCCGCCTGGGTTTCGCCAAACTGCTGTTTCAGCCGCGACTGGTGCTTAAAGATTGGCCTGACTTCGGGATTCAACACCCGGGTCCACAGCAGCATATGGCCGTTTTCAAAGCCGTAGACGCCGCCGACGCTTTTTGACCAGCCGTTGGCGTCGACGGTGTGGGTCGCGTTGGCCTGGTAGTTGCGGCGTGACATGGTCGAGGCGTAATTCCAGTGCACTACGCTGACGTGGTAGCCGTCGGCGCCGTTTTCCATTTGCAGTTTCCAATTGCCCTCATAGGTATAGCTGGAGGTGCCCGCCACCACCTCCAGCCCGTTTTCTGCCGGATCGACAATCAGGTCAATAATTTGTCGGGTATCGCCCAGCCAGTCATCCAGCTCGCTGACCTCGCCATTCAGGCTGCCAAACAGAAAGCCTTTATAGTTGCCCAATCGCGGCAGTGCCTTGAGGTCGTGTGAACCCTGCTGTTTAAAGCACGGTGGATAAGCGCCGGTTTTCTCGTCCTTGGCTTTCAGCAGCTTGCCGTTGTTACTGAAGGTCCAGCCGTGGAACGGGCAGGTAAAAGAGCTCTTGTTGCCGGTTTTACGCGTCGCCAGCATCGCGCCACGGTGTGAGCAGCTGTTGATCAGCGCGCTGATTTCGCCGGACTTATCGCGAGTGAGCATCACCGGCTGGCGGCCGATAGTTAAGGTGTAATAATCGCCCGGGTTGGCGATCTGGCTTTCATGGGCCAGAAAAACCCAGTTGCCTTCAAATATATGTTCCATCTCCAGTTCAAACAGTTCCGCATCGGTGAAAATATTGCGGTTGCATTGATATATTCCGGCCTGCTTGTCGACCACTAATGCATTATTTAACTTTTCTTCAAGCGTGCGCAGGCGCTGCGAAATAATTTCGCTCATAGCTTCTACCTCATTAAGTAAGTGGGGAAAAGGCGGTTATAACCGCTAAGTGACTTATTCCAGCGCACGCTCTCTTTTAATTCTCGCTTCCTCATCGCCGCTGCGGGTGGCAATAAGCGTAAAGTCGAACTTAATCTCGGTGTGTGATAGTGGCATATCGCGCTCACGAGCAATATCCCTATCCTCTATTTTAATGGGATCGGCAATCAGCTCTTCACGGGTGGCAAAGGCAAAGTCATCCCACAGATATTCATCACCGTTGAGATTAATTTGGGTGGTCAAATGTTTAAAACCCTGGCCGGAAACAAAGAAATGAATATGCGCCGGTCGATTGCCGTGGCGGCCGACCTGGCTTAGTAAAGCCTGGGTCGGGCCATCTGGCGGACAACCGTAGCCCGAAGGCAAAATGCTTTTTACCGCATAACGGCCATCGGCTCCGGTTTCGATGCGCCGCCGCAGGTTATATTCGGTTTGTGACGAGTCAAAGAACGAGTAGTTGCCCAGCGTATTAGCATGCCAGATATCGACAATGGCACCCGCAATCGGCTGTTTATTCGCATCGGTAACCTGGCCATAAAGCCAAATTGGCTCACCGTCGTCGAGGCCATCATCCATGCGGGCGAAGCCGTGGCTGAGCGGTGCCCCGGCAACGTACAGTGGTCCTTCGATGGTGCGCGGTGTACCGCCGCTAAGCCTGGCGGCCTTCTCCTTTTCATCGGCGCGCATGTCGAGGAAATGTTCCAGTCCCAGACCGGCGGCCAGTAAGGCCACCTCTTTGCGTTGGCCTAAAATATTGAAGTAATTAACGGCCTGCCAGAACTCCTCATCGCTGATATCGAACTCATCGATGGTGCGGCACAGATCGCCCATTATGCGTTGCAAAATTAACTTCACGCGTGGATTGCCTTGGTCGGTATTCAGGCCGCAGCTGATATTTAACAGTTGTTCTATCTCTTGGGGATTAATTATATTTTTAGACATGGCTCAATCCTCTTGTATTGTAGGGTAACGTGTATTTCTTTTTATTCGTCGTTTTCTTTAATTGATGACGGATGGCGACAGAGTGGCTGTATGCTCATCGTCATATACGGGTATAACGGCAACCCAATTAAAATCTGGTGCAATTCAGTATTGTCTTTAACATCAAAAATACTGACGTTTTCATATTTTCCGGCAATGCGCCAAATATGACGCCATTTTCCGGAGTGCTGTAGGTCCTGCGAATATTGCTTTTCTCGAGCCTTAAGGTCGTCAGCCTGTTGTTTGTCCAGCGTGCTGGGAATATTCACCACCATTTCAACTTTAAATAACATACCTTACCTCGCTTTGAACAATGCGGTTGCGTACGGCACTGATGGCCCCGAAAATATTTCAGGGCGGTTAACGGAATTTACCTGCTGACACTTATTTTCAGACACTTAATTTCTGGCACTTATTTTCAGACACTTATTTTCTGGCACTTACTTTCTGGAATAGTGTTGCAGTTTATCCTGGTCTATTTCGACCCCAAGCCCCGGACCTTCGGGCAGTGAGACGTGGCCGTGCTGGTAATCCAGCGGCCGTACCACGATGTCATCTTTTAACAGCAGGGGGCCAAACATCTCGGTGCCACTGGTCATCTCAAGGGTTGACCAGGCGTGCAGCGAACTCACCGTGCCGAGCGTGCCTTCTAACATCGTGCCGCCGTACAGGGCAATGCCCGCCGCCTGCGCCACGCGTGCCAGCTTGATGGCCTGCGCCGGGCCACCGGCCTTGGCTATTTTTAGCGCGAAGGATCCGCAGAAACCGCCGCTGGCGAGGGCAAAGCCGGAATGAGCGTCGGTCACCGCCTCGTCGGCCAAAATGGTGGCATCGACCCGCTGACTGAGGGCAATCAGGTTACGGTGATCGTACAGCGGGATCGGTTGTTCAATCAGGCTAATACCGGCGGCGTGCAGCTGCGGGATAGCCTTGAGGGCGGTGGTCATGTCCCATGCCTGATTGACGTCAACCTGCACGTTTATCTCCTCACCCAAGGCCGATTTAATCGCCCGCGCGTGGGCCAGGTCCTGTTTAAGCGGCTGGGCGCCGATTTTTAGCTTAAAGGTGTTGTGGCGTCCCTCGGCCACCAGGCGATGCCCTTCGGCAATGTCTTTTTCAGTGCTGCCGCTGGCCAGCGTCCACAGCACCGGGAGCCGATGGGCTAAAGCGCCGCCGAGCAGGGCGCTGACCGGCAGATTGAGGGTTTTACCCAGCCCGTCGAGAAAGGCGGTTTCCAGCGCCGACTTGGCAAAGGTGTTGCCTTTCACCGCATAGTTCATTTTTTTCGCCAACGCCTCGACGCCGCTAAACTCCTGATGCAGCAGGGTGGGGGCTAAATAGTTATCGATGGCAGACTTGATCGCCTCCGGGCTTTCCGGGCCATAGCTCAGGCCGCCGATGGTGGTGCCTTCGCCCCATCCGGTCACGCCGTTGGAGAAAGTGATTTTGACGATGGTCAACGTCTGGCAGCCCATAGTGACCATTGAGAGCTTGTGCGGGCGAATAGTCGGAATATCCACTAGCCAGCTGGCGATGGCGTCAATCGTTAAGGACATGGGTGGCTCCTGAGGTCAGATAATGGATCACCTGCTGGCTAAACAGCGCAGGGCAGGCAATATTGGACAAATGTGACGCCGGGATCACGCTGAGCTGGGCATCCTGGCCGCGTTCGATAATCCACTGGGCATCGGCCGTCGTGGTCACTAGATCAAATTCCCCGGCGATCACTAACATCGGGCGCGGCATTTCGGCGATGTCGGCCCGTAAATCTGCATAGGCCAAAGCTTCACAACAGGCGGCATAGCCCTGTGGATCCAGCTGTTCAATGTCGTCAACCAAAGTATCTACGATACCGGGGCGCGTTTTTATATACTCGCCGGTGAACCAGCGCTGGGCCGAGGCGTGGGCCACCGCGGCCATGCCTTCGGCGCGGACGCTTTTTGCACGATTAAGCCAGGCTTCTGACTCACCAATTTTTGCCGCCGTGTTGGCGACGATAAAGCGATTAAAGCGGGTCGGATAATGGCGGTTTAGCCACATTCCAGTCATGCCGCCCAGCGAAATACCGCAAAAGTTGGCCTTGTCGATATTCAAGTGATTCATCAGGTCAATGACATCCTTGCCCAGTGAGTCAATCGAGACTTTGCTGCGCCAGGCCGGAGAAGCGCCGTGTCCGCGGGTGTTGTAACGCAATACCCGAAAATAGCGGATAAGGCTGGTGAACTGGGCATCCCACATGGTCCAGCGGGTGCCCAGAGAGTTCGATAGCACCAGTACCGGAGCGTTGGCCGGTCCGTCAAGACGGTATTCCAGATCCATATTTCGTTCTCCTCAGACTCGTTCCAGGATCAAGGCAATGCCCTGGCCGACGCCAATACACATAGTGCACAGCGCATAGCGACCCTGAATATTCTTTAACTGATGGGCCGCGTTCATCACTAAACGACCGCCGGAAGCGCCAAGGGGATGACCGAGGGCAATTGCGCCGCCGTTGGGATTGAGCCACTCCGCGTCGTCCGGCAGGCCCAGCGCGCGGGTGACGCTCAGCGCCTGGGCGGCAAAGGCCTCGTTAAGTTCGATAACGTCCATCTGTTGCAGCGTGAGACCGGTTTTGGCCAGCACGCGCTTTATCGCCCCGAATGGGCCAAAACCCATCACTTTCGGTTCGATACCGCTGGTGGCGCTGCCAATAATCCGCGCCACCGGCTGTAAATCATGATGAACCAGCGCGCTTGCGCTGGCGATCAGCAGTGCGCAGGCTCCGTCGTTAAGCCCCGAGGCGTTACCGGCGGTTACGGTGCCCTCGGCGTCCACCACCGGTTTTAGCCGACCCAGCGCCTCCAGGGAGGTCGCTCGCGGGTGTTCGTCGCGCTGGAAAATTGTCGCCGTTTCACCGCGCTTTGCGGCCAGGGTGACGGCGGTTATCTGCGGCTCATAAAAACCGCGCTCCTGCGCCGCCGCCGTGCGCTGCTGGCTGCGCAGGGCAAAGGCGTCCTGACTCTCGCGGCTAATGGCATACTGACGCGCCAGATTTTCAGCGGTCTGCGGCATAGAATCGACGCCGTAGCACGCTTTCATCGCCGGGTTGATAAAGCGCCAGCCCATGGTGGTATCTTCGATTTTCATCTGTCGACTGAAGGCGCTTTCCGCCTTGCCCATCACGAACGGCGCGCGCGACATGCTTTCAACCCCGCCGGCGATCATCAGGTCACACTCGCCGCTCTTAATCGCTCGTGCGGCGGTGGCGACCGCGTCCAGGCTTGAGCCACACAGGCGATTGAGCGTGCCGCCGGGAACGCTGGTCGGTAAACCGGCCAACAGCAGCGCCATGCGCGCCACGTTGCGGTTGTCTTCCCCGGCCTGATTGGCGCAGCCCAACAGCACGTCGTCGATGGCCTCGAGATCCAGACGCGGGTGCTGTTCGACCAATGCCCGCAGCGCAATAGCCGCCAGATCGTCAGCGCGCACGGTCGCCAGGCTGCCGTTAAGCCGACCGAACGGCGTCCGCGTGCTGTAACAAAGATAGGCCTCAGACATGCTCCACCTCTACTTTACCCAGCGCGAATGTTAATTTTACCGGGGTGATTTGCTGCAGGTACTCCGGCGTGACGCTGCCGAAGATTTCCCGTACAACGATGCCGGAGGGGGTAACGTCCATCACCGCCATGTCGGTGTAAATACGGTCAATACAGCCGATGCCGGTCAGCGGGTAAGTGCAGCGTTCGACGATTTTACACTGGCCGCTTTTGGTCAGATGGTCGGTCATCACAAAGACTTTCTTGGCGCCTATTGCCAGATCCATCGCCCCGCCCACCGCTGGAATGGCCCCCGCGCTGCCGGTACTCCAGTTGGCTAAATCACCGGTGACCGACACCTGATAAGCGCCCAGCACGCAAATATCCAGATGGCCGCCGCGCATCATGGCAAACGAGTCGCCGTGGTGGAAGAAACTGCCGCCGGGTAACAGCGTGACCGGCTGCTTACCGGCGTTGATCAGGTCGGGGTCAATGTCCTGTTCCGCAGGCGTGGGTCCCATGCCTAAAATGCCGTTTTCGCTGTGCAGCAAAATTTCTTTGTCGGCGGGTAGATAGTTGGCGATAAGCGTCGGCTGGCCGATCCCCAAATTAACGCAGGCGCCGTCCGGGATATCCTCTGCGATACGCTGCGCCAGCTGTGGGTGAGAGAGTGTCATGGTAATAACTCCTTAAGCCGACAGGCGTACGGGCTGGGGGGCAACGGCAACGAGCCGTTTAACGAAAATACCGGGGGTGATGATCGCCTCGGGATCCAGCTCGCCGAGATTGACGATACGGTCAACCTGAGCCAGCGTGCAGCCGCTGGCGGCGGCCATAATCGGGCCGAAGTTTCTGCCGGTTTTGTTAAAGGTCAGATTGCCCCAGCGGTCACCGAACGCGGCTTTAATCAGTGAAAAATCGGCTTTTAGCGCCGTTTCCAGCACGTAATTAACACCGTCGAATTCGCGGGTTTCTTTCCCCTCGGCCAGTTGAGTGCCGTAGGCGGTCGGGGTATAAATAGCGGCGATCCCCGATCCCCCGGCCTGAATGCGTGCCACCAAATTGCCCTGCGGCACCAGCTCAAGCTCAATTTTTTGCTGACGATACAGCTCATCGAACACCCATGAGTCGGTCTGGCGCGGAAACGAGCAAATAATCTTGCGGGCACATCCGGCCTTAAGCAGCGCCGCCAGACCATAATCCCCGTTGCCCGCGTTGTTGCTGATTAGCGTCAGGTTTTTAGGTTGGCGACGGGTAAGCGCATCCAGCAGCTCGGTGGGCTGGCCTGCGGGCCCGAAGCCACCAATCATCAGGACTGCACCGTCGTGGATGTCGGCGACGGCCTCGTCGGCTGAGTTAAGCACTTTGTTAATCATCGGCGTGGTTATCCTCTCAATCGGTATGTGTACTTAACTTAGGAGAGTCGTTGCGCGCCAACAAGTGCGAATATCATTACTTTGTGCGATTATCGTAACAATCGGCAATGGGCGATTGAAACTGTGAGGTAGCTCTAAAACTCGCCGCCCTGGCGGGTTTTACCCTCGGATGCAGTAGACTAAAGTTAATGAAAAATAAGGAGTAATTAATGAAAGAGGGCAACGGCGTGGGTGAAGTAGAACTGCAAAGAGTTCAGGAAATCAGCGAGTTAGCCAATGATCAGTACAAGGGCGACCCTAATTTTATGGCCTCGCTCGCGCGTGGACTGGTGGTGCTGCAGGCCTTTAGCCCGGAGTTTTATGCAATGTCGGTGCCGCAGCTCAGCCTGAAAACCGGGCTGCATCGCGCGGTGGTTCGCCGCTGTCTGTATACCCTGAGTGCGCTAGGTTTTGTGTACTCACCGGATAATCGACACTATCATTTGCTGCCACGAGTATTAACCATCGGCCATGCCTATTTAAACTCCTCCGAGCTCGCGCGGCAGGCTCAGCACGCGCTGGATTACCTCAGCAAACAGCTTGGCGAATCCTGTTCGGTGGCCACGCTAGACGGTGACAGTATCTTGTACATCGCCCGCGCATCGATGAAACGAATTATGAAAATTGATCTTGGGCGCGGCAGTCGCCTGCCGGCCTATGCGACCTCGATGGGCATGGTGCTGCTCAGCGAGCTGAGTGAAGAAGAGCTGAGCGGTTACCTGTCACGGGTTAAGCTGGAACCGCTCACCGAGTTCACTATCACCGACCCACAACAGTTGAGAAAGGCGCTGATCAAGGTCAAAGCGCAGGGCTACGCCATCAACGACCAGCAGCTGGAAATAGGGCTGCGATCGATGGCGGTGCCGATGTATTCGCGTAAGGGTGGGGTGATTGCGGCAATGAATGTCGGCACCCACGCCTCTCATCTCAGCAGCGACGATTTACAGGAACGGTTTTTACCGAAATTACAGCGTGCAGCGATGGAATTAGCGCTATTGCTCTAATTAGCGCGGCGATAACTGAGGATCAAGGCCCTTAACTACTAATCAAGGTCCTTAACTACAAACTGTAGCGTACATTTTGAAACACTCTCCTCGCCGCTACACACATCTTCAGCAGATTCTCATGGCATGATTGAGGCCTTAATCGGTTATCCAAACTGGGGTGTTTTGAACCGATTGGTTGGAGCTTCAAAGAGTTAACGCTAAACTTAGACAAACGAAAAAAGAGAGTGAGAGATAACGTGGAAGTCATCAAGGGTGAAGAACTACAAGTATCAGACGCCGTATATGCGTACCAGCTTGACGGCAAAGGCGGCGTAAGCGTCATCGAAGAAGACAGCGTTGCCAGTACCGAAAACCCCTGCTGGCTGCACCTCGATTATTCGTTGCCGAGCAGCGAGAAGTGGATCAACAGCACGCCGCTGCTGCCCGATAACGTCCGTGAGGCGTTGGCCGGGGAAAGTATTCGTCCGAAGGTGCTGCGCATGGGTGACGGTACGCTCATTACGCTGCGCAGCATTAATCTCAACGCCAACGCTCGCCCGGACCAGCTGGTCACCATTCGGGTCTATCTGACCGATAAGATGATTATCTCAACGCGACACCGCAAAGTGTTCTCGATGAATGAAATTATCAACGATATGCAGCACGGCAGCGGACCTACCGATACCGGCAGCTGGCTGGTGGAAATGTGCGATGGGCTGACCGATCACACCAGTGATTTTATCGAAGACCTGCACGATAAAATCATCGATTTCGAAGATGCATTAATGGACCAGCAACTGCCAGAGCGCGGGCAAATGGCGCTGTTGCGCAAGCAGTTAATCGTATTACGCCGCTATATGTCACCGCAGCGCGACGTATTTGCCCGCCTGGCCAGCGAGCGTTTGCCGTGGATGACCGACGATGAGCGTCGCCGGATGCAGGAAATTTCTGACCGCCTGGGGCGCGGGCTTGACGATCTCGACGCCAGCATCGCGCGCACCGCGGTGCTTTCCGACGAGATAAGCTCGCTGATGGCCGATGCGCTGAACCGCCGCACCTACACCATGTCGCTACTGGCGATGGTGTTCCTGCCGACCACCTTCCTGACCGGCCTGTTTGGCGTTAATCTGGGCGGTATTCCCGGATCGGCCAATCATTGGAGTTTCACCGTCTTCTGCGGACTGCTGGTGCTGCTGGTCGGCGGCGTTGCCCTGTGGATGAAGCGCAGTAAGTGGTTGTAGATCAATCCTGAGTAAAAAGCATATAAAAAAATGCCGGTCATCGACCGGCATAGCTTGAATCAATCGCCCTGCGATCGCTCAACATTAATCAAATAAGTCAATTTGGAGCACAACGCCCATCGCTTGACGTTGCATTCACCTGCAGAGGCGATATTGGACCTTAAAGTCGGGATTAGTGTTGATTTAGGTCAGGTTTTTTGCTGATAACTACCCTCTTATGCGGCTTACCCCTGAGCGCAAAGTGTCACTTGCCATCGTTTGCCCCCCCACCATTGCCCTTAATTATCCCCTCTGATGGCGTTAGCTATAAACTGCATCCTTCTATCCATAAAGATATCTAGACATCTAAATCTGCCTTTTGTAGAGTGTGGGCAGTTTAAAAACTTTAATCGAACCGACGACCAATCACGGACAAGCTAATAAAAAATGAGCAAAAAAATTGTGATCCTCGATGGCGGCATGGGCCGTGAACTGGCGCGGATGGGCGCTCCTTTCCGTCAACCTGAATGGTCGGCGCTGGCCCTGATGCAGGCCCCGCAGTTCGTCCGCCAGGCGCACGATGCCTTCATTGCAGCAGGTTCGCAGGCTGTCACCACCAACAGCTACGCGGTGGTGCCTTTTCACGTCGGTGATGAGGTGTTTGCCCAGCGCGGTGCCGAACTGATTGCCCTGTCAGGCCAACTGGCTCGCGAAGCCGCCGATGCCGCCGCCTCGCCGGTGATGGTGGGGGGCTCACTGCCGCCGGTGCTGGGTTCTTATCGCCCAGACCTATTTGATGCCGCGAAAGCCAAAGCCCTGCTTGAGGTGCTGGTGGCCGCTTTACGCCAGTACGTCGATTTTTGGCTGGCCGAGACACAAAGCTCGATAGCCGAAGTTGAGCTGGTGCGTGAGGTGGTCGGCGATGACTCAAAACCGCTGTGGCTGTCGTTTACGCTGCGCGATGAGTTGAACGAGTCGGGCCAGGCGCTGCTGCGCTCCGGGGAAACGATCGGCGATGCCGTGAGCGCCGCGCTGCGCCTGTCGGCCGAAGCCGTGCTGTTTAACTGTAGCCGCCCGGAAGTGATGGCCAGCGCGGTGTCCGAGGCTCGACAAACCGCCGATCGGCACCATTCAGACCTGGATATTGGTGTTTATGCCAACGCTTTTGAGCCTGCCGATAACCGCCGCGGCGCTAACGAAGGGCTGAGCGAATTGCGCACAGATACCGACCCGCAAGGCTATCTACGCTTTGCCGAACAGTGGGTGGCGGCGGGTGCCACGATGATTGGCGGCTGCTGCGGCATTGGGCCCGAGCATATTGCCGCACTGAGCCAGGCACTGGCTGCCGAACGGCAATAAGATTTACGCGGTACAGGTTTGGCAGTAAGCGCTTGGTCAACAGCCTGTAGCCGAAAGTTTTTAGCGGACGGTTTTTAGCAGACTGTCTAGATATAACAATAAAATTAACGCGATTAACAGCAAATTAAGGGAAAGTGATGATAGATCGTCGTCTGTTTATTAAAGGCGCGGGGGCCGTTGCCGCCGCGGCGGCTACCGGCTCACTGTGGCCCTACGCCAACGCGTTTGCCGCCGAGGCTGTAGTACCTCAAAATGTAGCACCTGAAAATGTCGTGCCTAAAAAAGGCGGCCACCTGGTGGTCGGCATCGATAATGCCTCAAGCACCGACCGCCTCGATCCGGCGTTCTGGTTCGAAACCTACATGTATTTCGTCGGTTCGCAGATTTTCAATAGCCTGGTAGAAATTGACGAGAAGGGTGATTTAGCGCCTTCGCTGGCGGAGTCCTGGACATCGGCCGATGGCAGCAAAACCTGGATCCTGAAAATTCGTTCCGGCGTGCAGTTTCACGACGGCCGCCCGCTGGGCGCGAAAGACGTGGTGTATTCGCTTAATCACCACCGGGGTGAGAAGTCCACTTCGCCGGTCAAAGGCTACCTTGACCCGGTGGTGTCCATCTCCGCTACCGGTGACCATGAGGTTACCGTAAAACTGAATGCGCCCGACGTCGAGTTTGTCTGGCTGCTGAGCGCGGTGCATTTCGTGGTGACCGCTGAAAACGAAAGCTTCGATAAAGGGATCGGCACCGGTGCCTTTACGCTGGAGAAATTCCAACCCGGCGTCACGACGCTGACCAAGCGCAATCCGAATCATTGGAACAGCGCCCGTGGTCACGTCGATTCTGTCGAAACGCTGGCGATGAACGATTCAACCGCTCGCGTTGCCGCGTTGGTTAGCGGCTCGGCCCAGCTGATTAACCGCGTAAACCCGCGCATTGTCGGGCGTATTCAGCATATGCCGAATATCCAGCTAATCCGCGCCAAAGACAGCGCCATTTACACCTTCCCGGGCCTGTCGAATCTGGCACCGTTCAACAACCTCGATGGCCGCCTGGCGTTGAAATATGCCATCGACCGTCAGCAGATTATCGATACCGTGCTCGGCGGTTACGCCAGCGTGGCCAATGACAACCCGTTCTTCCCGTCTAACCGTTATTTCGCTAAGGATATTCCGCAGCGTCCTTACGATCCTGACCAGGCGCGCTTCCACTGGAAGAAGTCCGGCTTTAACGGTCCCCTGACCCTGTCCGTCGCCGACGCTGGCTTCCCGGGTTCGGTCGATGCCGCCCAGCTGTACCAGCAATCAGCCGCCAAGGCGGGTATCGTGCTCAACGTCGATCACGTTCCTGACGACGCTTTCTGGAACGATGTGTGGCAGAAGAAGGTCTTCGTTTCATCCAACTGGGCCAGTCGCCCCACCGCCGATGCGATGCTGTCACTGGTGTTTACCAGTCAGTCCTCGTGGAACGAATCCGCCTGGCACGTGCCGGCCTTCGATGCGATGGTCAAGGCCGCACGCGGTGAGGCCGATGAGGCCAAACGCCGGCAGATCTACCACGATATCCAGGTGATGCTGGTCGATCAGGGCAGCGAAATCATCCCGCTGTATGCCGATGCGCTTGACGGCTGTTCAAGCAAAATCAAGGGTTTCACCTCGGTGCCAGGCATGCCGCTGAGCGGCAATCGCGCGGCAGAAAAAGTCTGGATCGACAGCTGAGACGCCTTTCCCTGAGCGAGTAAAGTGATGACTGAAATGATTACCCAACGGCCCGCGGGCCGTTCATCTTTATTAAGCCTGGTGCTTTGGCGGCTGGGCTATGGCGTGCTGATGGTGCTCGCCGTCTCGCTGCTGATTTTCATTGGCGTACAACTGCTGCCGGGCAACGCAGCCACCGCCATTCTCGGCCAAAGCGCGACGCCCGACGCCGTTCGCGAGCTCAACCTGCAACTGGGGCTGGATAAACCGGCGGTCAGCCGCTATCTCAGCTGGCTGCTGGGGGTCCTGCACGGCGATTTCGGTATTAGCTACACTAGCCGTCAGGCGATCGCCGGTCCGCTGTTTACCCGCCTGGGCAATACGCTGTTTCTGGCCGCATGCACGGCGGTGATTGCGGTTCCGCTGGCGCTGCTGATTGGTTTCCTTTCGGTGCGCTATCAGGGCGGGATAATTGATACGCTGCTCAACGGCATTGCCCGCGCCGCGGTTGCGCTGCCGGAGTTTTTCTCGGGCTACCTGCTGATATTGATTTTTGCCATCACGTTGGCCTGGGCGCCGAGCAACAGCACGCTGTCCGACTCGATGTCGTTTAGCGCTAAACTGACGGCGATTGCGCTGCCCTGCGCCACGCTGGTGTTGGCGATTGTCGGACACATGAGCAATATGACGCGCGCGGCGCTGATTGCCGCCCAGAGCGCCGCCTATGTCGACACCGCGCTGCTTAAAGGCCTGACCCCGTCACGCATTCTCTGGCGACACGTGTTGCCCAACGCGCTAGGTCCGATCATCAACGTAGTGGCGATTAATCTGGCTTACCTGATGGTCGGCGTGGTGATTGTTGAAAACGTATTTGTCTATCCGGGGCTGGGGCAGTACATGGTCGACAGCATCAGTAAACGAGACATTCCGGTGATGCAGGACTGCGCGCTGCTGTTGGCAGGAATTTATATTCTGTTAAACCTGCTGGCCGATGTGCTGGCGCTGATTGCTAATCCGCGTTTACGTCACCAACGTTAAGTCGCAGTACAAGGAATTTTTAGATGCCTGCATTAAAACCTACGGCAATTTTGGGACTCACAGGGCTGACCCTGTTTGTGCTGATTGCAATTTTTGCGCCCTGGCTGGCACCTTACTCGCCGGACAAAGTCATCGGTATGGCCTGGCAGGCGCCCGACGCCACGCTGCGCCTGGGGACCGACAATCTGGGACGCGATCTGCTGTCGCGCATGATCTGGGGCACCCGAGTCTCACTGGGCGTCACGGCGCTGGCGGCAGCGCTGACCTTTGTGGTCGGCTGCACGCTCGGCTTTGTCGCCGGGGTAAGTGGTGGCTGGCTGGATCAAACAATTTCGCGCATTAATGACATGATTATGGCGATCCCGACGCTGATTTTTGCACTGATCGTGCTGGCGGTGTTGCCGAAAACCATCGTCACGCTGACGCTGGTGCTGGGCCTGCTGGAGTCAACCCGCGTGCTGCGGGTCGCCCGTGCGCTAGCGGTAGAGATTGGCGTAATGGAGTTTGTTGACGTTGCGCGCCTGCGCGGCGAAAGCCTGGGTTGGATCCTCTGGCGAGTCATCTTGCCGAATGCCCTCCAGACGCTGATCGCCGAATTTGGCCTGCGCTTTATCTTTATTTTGTTGTTCCTGTCGGCGCTGTCGTTTCTTGGACTGGGTATCCAGCCGCCGACCGCCGACTGGGGCGGACTGGCGCGGGATAATAAAGACGGCATCTTGTTTGGCGTCTGGGCCGCGCTGGTACCGGGCGGGGCGATTGCGCTGTTGGCGCTGGCGATCAACGCCGTAGCCGACTGGCTGATGAGCGGCACTTCGCGTTCGTGGGGAGGCAATCATGGCTGAGGCTAACGTGGTTGAGCAACAGAGGGCCGAGGCTATCTTGGTTGAGGAAAACAACGCGCTGTTGCTGCGCGTCGAACGGCTGGTGGTGGTGACGACCGATAAGTCGCCACGGCGGCTGGTGGACGACGTTTCCTTTGATTTACGCGCCGGTGAAGTCTTAGGGCTGATCGGCGAATCGGGGGCCGGTAAATCGACCATCGGCCTGGCGATTCTCGGCCACTGTCGTCAGGGCATGCGCATCGAGTCTGGCAACATCCTGTTTCAGGGCATCGACCTGAGCCGTTTGTCACCGCGCAAGCTGCGGACCCTTCGCGGCAGGAAAATTGCCTACGTCGCGCAGTCCGCCGGAGCGGCGTTTAATCCGGCGATGGTGCTCGGCGAGCAGGTGATTGAGGCTACGCTTAAACATCGGCTTATGTCGCGCCAGCAGGCGCAGGCCAAGGCTATTGAGCTATTTACCCAGCTTGGATTACCCGAGCCGGCGCAGTTTTATCATCGCTATCCGCATCAGGTTTCCGGCGGGCAGTTGCAGCGTGCAATGATTGCCATGGCGCTGTGTGCCGGCCCCGAGCTGCTGATTTTTGACGAGCCGACCACCGCGCTCGACGTTACCACCCAGCTCGGCGTGCTCAAGGCGATTGCCGAGGTTATTCAGCGTTCGGGCGTCGCGGCTATTTATATCAGCCACGATCTGGCGGTGGTGGCGCAAATCAGCGATCGTATCATGGTGCTGCAGCACGGAAAAACGGTCGAGCACGCGGCCACGGCAAAACTGCTGGATTCCCCATCGCAGGACTACACTCGGCGACTGCTTAACGCGCAGGGTGAACGGCGGGAGGCGTTGCCAATGGACCAGCCAGAGCTGCTGCGCATCGAAAATATCAGCGCGCGTTATCATCAACAGCCGGTGTTAAAAAATGTAAACCTGTCTATTCTACGCGGCAGGACGCTGGCGGTAATCGGTGAGTCGGGTTCCGGTAAATCAACGCTGGGTAAGGTGATCTGCGGGCTGCACCCGGCGCAAAATGGCCAGGTCAGCCTCAACAACCAGCCTCTTAGTAGCGGACTGCGCGCGCGCAGTCGCCAGCAGCTGCGTGATATCCAGCTGATTCACCAGATCCCTGACACTGCGCTCAATCCCAAAGAGGCAGTCGGTAAGCAAATTTCACGCGTGCTGCAGTGCTTTACCTCATTGGGCCGCGAGGAGCGTGCCGCGCGAGTCAGCCAACTGCTGCAACAGGTCGGCCTGGATCCCGAGCTGGCGGCGCGTTATCCGGCAGCGCTGTCCGGCGGGCAGAAGCAGCGGGTGTGTATCGCGCGCGCGCTGGCCGCCGAGCCTAAACTGATTATCTGCGATGAGCCGACCTCGGCGCTGGATCCGCTAGTCGCACGCGATGTGCTAGCGCTGTTAGGTAATATTCAGCGCCAGACCGGTATCGCCTACCTGTTTATTACTCACGATTTGCAGGTGGTGCGCGAAGTCGCAGATGAAGTGGCGGTGCTGTTCAAGGGCGAGATTGTGCGTAACGGCTCGGTGAGCACTACGTTGGCGGAGCCTTTGGATCACTACACGCGCCAGCTGCTGCACTCGGTGCCAGAAATGCGCGTCGGCTGGTTACAGGAACAGACTGCCTGAATGACCCTGAGGTCATAAAAAAACGCGCTGCAACCTCCTGTTGCAGCGCGTTTTTTATTTTAGCCGCCGCAGCGTTAAAGCCATGGCGCGGTAGGAATTACCTGATCTGTACGATATCCAGGCGTTCAACCACCGTATCATCGTCTTCCGCCTGCCAGCCCACCGGCTGCATAGGAATATCTTCACGATCGAAGGCCAGGTCACCGCCGTCGATCACCTCGCCGCCGTGTTGAATTGCCTTGAAATCAAATAAAGCGGTATCGTTGAGGTGCGAAGGCACGATGTTTTGCATGGCGCTGAACATGGTTTCGATGCGGCCAGGATAACGTTTGTCCCAGTCTTTTAGCATGTCACCAATCACCTGACGTTGCAGATTTGGCTGCGATCCGCACAGGTTACAAGGGATAATCGGGTACTCGCGAGCAATGGCAAAACGCTCAATGTCTTTTTCACGGCAGTAGGCCAACGGACGGATAACAATGTGTTTGCCGTCGTCGCTCATCAGCTTGGGTGGCATGCCTTTTAGCTTGCCGCCGTAGAACATGTTTAGGAACAGCGTTTGCAGGATATCATCGCGGTGGTGGCCGAGGGCAATCTTGGTACAGCCCAGCTCGGTCGCCGTACGATAGAGAATGCCGCGACGCAGGCGTGAACACAGCGAGCAGGTCGTTTTACCTTCTGGGATTTTATCTTTGACGATCGCGTAGGTGTTCTCTTCAACAATCTTGTACTCAACCCCCTGCTTTTCAAGATATTCCGGCAGGATATGTGCCGGGAAGCCCGGTTGTTTTTGATCAAGGTTGACTGCGATCAGCGAGAAATTGACCGGCGCGCTTTGCTGCAGGTTGCGTAAAATTTCTAGCATGGTGTAGCTGTCTTTACCGCCAGACAGGCAGACCATGATGCGGTCACCTTCTTCGATCATGCCGAAATCTGCAATAGCTTTACCCACGTCACGACGCAGGCGCTTTTGGAGCTTATTGAGATTAAGCTGTTCTTTTTTTGTAATTTCTTGTTTATCAAACATTATATCGATACTCGGGATCTGAAAAGGGGCACCGGTGGGGCGAAAAGCCGCAGGTGCCAGCCGACAAACGCAGCGTGGAGTTAATTGGCGTGTATGTTACGGATTACCTAGGCGAATGCCAACACGTTTTATAGCGCTAATCGGTGGGTAATTCGCTCCCACGACGGCCCAGGCGCCGATCTCACACAAATTAAATTGACATCAATATAATTTGGTTCAATATTGTAGCGGCCGCTGAGTCGATAAAGGATGATGTAATGAGTAGTGAAGTCGATAAAGTCTCCGTCCCGACTGAAGAAAATGCGGCGCCCGTCGTCATCGAGCAGTTCCTGTGCTTTGCGCTTTACTCCGCTTCTCTGGCAATGACCAAGCTTTACCAGTCACGCCTCAAGCCTTTGGGACTGACCTATCCTCAGTATCTGGTGCTGTTGGCGCTGTGGGAGAAGGACGATGTCACCGTTTCCGAGGTGGGGGAGCGCGTGCAGTTGGACTCCGGCACGCTGAGCCAGCTGCTAAAAAGGCTGGAGCAGGCGGGAATAATCAGCAGAAGGCGCGACGTCGGCAATGATGAGCGGCGGGTGCTCATTTCTCTCACCGCACAAGGCCAGCAGTTAAAAATTGATGCCGCGGGCGTGCCGGGAGATATGGTCTCCGTGATGGAGACGCCGTGTGACGAGCTTAGCGATTTGACTCAACGGGTCAAAGAGCTGCGGCAGAAACTGATTAACGCATTACCGTAAACGTTTTAACGACCTAACAGGATTTAATTGAGGGGATGTATTTTGACAGCTAAGAACGTAACTAGCAGCGATGACATCCTTGCGACCATAGGATATGCGGCATCGGTACTGCTTAGGGATGACGTAACGCTCAGCATTAGCGATATCACCCACTTGCTAAGGCAGCATGCGGAACGGGCTAATGAACCTGCAAAAACTCACTACATCAAGGCAATACAGCTTATCACCGCTAAAATGCACTAAGCGCTAAATTCTGTGCCGGGCAGGGTGGCGGCACGATGCAAGATGTCAGCGACGGCCTGCTCGCAGGCGTGTTTTTTGCTGGCATCCTCTTCAGATTCAGCCATTAAGCGAAGTTTTGCTATGACAGTCTCCAAAGTGATGGTTTCTTTGGCTTCAATCAGAGCAAGAATAGCTTTACCCATTTGGGCATAACCTAATTTCCCGTCGTTTTCTCTTTTCATCTCTGCATCGATTTGTTCAGTGACCCTTCATGAAGGCTTATACCAGAAAATCGGCCTGTTATGCAGCATTTTACACCGCCGGGGAGCCATTTATCCTGTGTGCCGTAAAACCTCGGCCTTCAGGCCGGGGATATAAGGCACGGTTTTCCACCTAACCTGGTGTTTGCTGTTGCTCAATGTATTACCGGATGATGGATATTGGCGCACCGCCGCAGCTACTGGCAAAGTAGCTCGGAGTCCACAGAACCCCTTTGTAGTAGTACCGAGCAGCAATATCTGGGCGATCACGGCGAAGTCATCGACTGGATACCCCTTTGAGGCTGTTGACCAAACTGGATATCCCAAGCTTGGGCGGATAGTTGACCAGTAAGTGAACGTGATCACTCTCGCCATCCATCTCAACCAGTTCAACATCAAAATCTGCGCACACGCTGGCAAAGTAGCTGCGTAGCTTCTCTATAGCATCCTGATCGAAGACTTTGCGTCGATACTTAGCAACAAATACCCAGTGAACACGCATCAGGAAAGTGCAATGCCTCCCTCGACGAATATCAATTTCTTTTGTCATAGGCCAAGAGTATAATTTTCCTCATGAAACGACGGCAAGCCATTAAATTTCAGTTACGGCCCAATGGACAGCAAGAGCGCGATATGCGGCGCTTCGCTGGGGCGTGTCGTTTTGTGTTCAATAAATCATTAGCATTGCAGAATGAAAACCATGAAGCAGGGAACAAATATATTGCCTATGTAAAAATGGCCGCACGGCTGGTTGCATGGAAAACAACACCTGAAACTCAGTGGCTGAAAGAAACACCGTCTCAGTCCTTACAACATGCGTTAAAAGACCTTGAACGTGCCTATAAAAATTTTTTCCAGAAACGTGCTTCATTCCCCCGGTTTAAAAAACGGGGGCAAAGCGATTCATTCCGCTACCCGCAAGGCGTGAAACTCGATCAGGAAAACAGCCGTATATCGTTGCCAAAACTGGGCTGGATAAGCTACCGCAATAGCCGTCAGGTTGTTGGTGAGGTTAAAAACGTCACCGTCAGCCAGTTATGCGGCAAGTGGTATGCCAGCATTCAGACTGAATATGAAGTCACTGAACCTGTGCACTCATCAGTCTCCATGGTTGGCCTTGATGCGGGAGTGGCAAAGCTCGCTACGCTATCAGATGGAACGGTTTTTGAACCGGTAAACAGTTTTAAATCCAATCAGAAGAGACTCGCCAGACTCCAGCGTAAAATGAGTCGAAAGGTGAAGTTCAGCAACAACTGGAAAAAGGCCAAACGGCAAGTACAACACCTCCATTCCCGAATCGGTAACATCCGGCGCGACTACCTTCATAAAGTCACCACGACAATCAGCAAAAACCACGCCATGATCGTCATTGAAGACCTGAAGGTTACCCACATGTCAAAGTCAGCGGCGGGTACGGCAAGTCAACCAGGGCGCAACGTCCGAGCTAAGTCAGGCTTAAACCGTTCGATATTGGATCAGGGTTGGTACGAACTTCGCCGACAGCTTGAGTACAAACAGCTTTGGCGGGGCGGTCAGGTGTTGGCAATCAATCCAGCCTACACCAGTCAAAAATGCGCGTGCTGTGGTCATACAGCGAAAGGAAACCGGCCGTCACAAAGTCAGTTCGAATGTCTGGCGTGTGGATACAGTGAGAACGCTGATATAAACGGCGCTCGTAACATTTTAGCGGCGGGGCACGCCGTATTAGCCTGTGGAGAGAGGGCAGCTTTAGGCCGCTCGATGAAGCAGGAACCCACCGAGGTGAGTCAGGCTTCGGTCTGAACGCTGTAGGGATCCTCGCCCTTTAGGGCGGGGAGGATGTCAATGACCCACGTATCAGAACCGTTTAAGGCATAGTAGGGTCCGAGTCTATGACTTTACAGGCAATGCGCGACGGAGCTGCCCTCGAAATCATTAATTCAATAGTATAGTGTGGTGCCATGAATTCTTTACCACAGAATTAGCTCATGGATCGGTCATTGATTAAAACCCCTATCGCGATGTTTTTCCTCACCCTCGCCGCCTGCTCTTCGGCCGCCGCCGCCGAGTCAGGCCCGCAGGCGCTGGCGTTTATGCAGTCGAGCCAGCTTGAAAAGGTCAAGCAGCAGCTCGCCGAGGGTAGCGCCGCGCAGCCTACCCGGCAGGCGTATGCCAATCTGTTGGTCGCGGCCAATCGTGACCTGAAATCTGCCACTTTAAGCGTGACTGATAAAGGATTGACCCCGCCGAGCGGCAGTAAACACGACTACCTCAGCCTTAGCGCCTACTGGTGGCCGGATCCGCGAAAGGCCGACGGGCTGCCGTGGATCCGTCGCGACGGGCAGGTCGATCCGGCCAGTAAAAACGATCACAGCGACGGCGTTCGCCTGGCGACCTTTACCGCCCGAGTACAGGACCTCACCCTGGCCTGGTATTTCTCTGGCCAACAGCGCTATGCCGATAAAGCGGCCAGCCTGCTGCGCGCCTGGTTTATTACCCCGCAAACCCGCATGAACCCTAATTTGAACTATGCCCAGGGCATTCCGGGTCACAACGCGGGCCGCAACGCCGGCGTGCTCGATGGGCGCTATTTCTCCATTCGTATTGTCGACTCGCTGTTGCTGCTGCACGGTAATCCCGCCTGGACCGCCGATGATGAGCAAAAAATGCATCAGTGGATGACGGACTATTTTCACTGGCTGCGAAGCAGTCCGATCGCCATCAAAGAAAGTAAAACCAAAAACAATCACGGTAACTGGTACGCCACGCAGGTGGCCGGGATTGCCTGGTATCTTAACCAGCCTGAGGTGATTAAGCAGATGGTTGCGCTGACCGAGAGCAAGCTGGAAACACAGCTGAGGCCGGACGGCACGCAGCCGCTTGAGCTGGCACGCACCCGTTCGTTTCATTACAGTTATTTCAACCTGCAGGCAATCAGCCTGCTGGCGGTATTGGCAAACCGGCAAGGCGGCCAGAACCTGTGGCAGTACCGGACGGCAAGCGGCGCCAGCGTGCAGAAGTCGCTGGACTTTATGGCCCAGTATGCCGACGGCAGCAAACCCTGGCCCTACAAGAGCCTCGATCAAAGCGGCGTAAGAATTATTCCCCTGCTGTCGTGGGCCGACCGCGGGACCGGTCAGTCGAGATACCAGCAGCAGGTCCGCGCCGCTCGCTTTAATCTTCCTGGAGTGAACACCAGCGCGCGGGTTAATCCACATCAACCGACCCACGGTGCCATCGTGGAAGCGGAAAGGGATACCTGGCTAACGTCGCTACCGGCTTGGATCAATTAATGATTTCTTAATCGGCTTTATTTTTGGCTAATTTGACAAGAAATTTGGGTTAATTATTGATGTTTTAATAAGCAGAATGGATAACGCCACGGTAAAATGTGTTGCAAGATATAAATTTTTAAGAAATCTGGCTATTTACTTCTTCACGGGGGTCGACGGTAGCAGAATAGCTCGGCTATGATGACAAACGAGTCAATAATCCAAATATTCATCCGGGAGCAGGGTCAATGAGAGCAGCGTTACGAATTCTACTGGCTGGTGCCACACTTTTATTAGCCGCGTGCAGCAGTCATAAAGAAGCCGCAGACGTTCCCCAACAGGCCAACAGCTTTAACATTGCCCGCAGCCTCAATAACAGCCCGGCCTCGGCCGCCTGTTCCATGGCCGGCGGCAGCCTCGAGCTTGCCCGCCAGCTCGATGGCACCTCGGTAGGCATGTGTCAGATGTCTAACGGCCGCCGCTGTTCGCAAAGTGCCATCATGAATGGCTCCTGTACTTGATATTGTTGTCACCTTTGAGCAAGGGGTTTGGCTGCGCTTAGGCGGTCACCTGATTGGCACAGGGCATGCCATTGTCGATTTGTTTTAGATTCTCCAGCGTGGTTTCGGCAATGCTCACCAATGCATCGCTGGTCAAGAACGCCTGATGTCCGGTGAATAATACGTTATGGCACGATGACAGGCGGCGGAAAACGTCGTCTAGCACCACCTCGTTTGATTTATCTTCAAAGAACAGGTCACGTTCGTTCTCATAGACGTCCATCCCCAGAGCGCCAATGCGCTGAGATTTAAGCGCCTCGATTGCCGCGCTGGCGTCGAGCAGGGCACCGCGGCTGGTATTGATAATCATCACGCCGTCTTTCATCTGATTAAACGCTTCCTGGTTGAGCAGGTGATGATTTTCGGCGGTCAACGGACAGTGCAGCGAAATAACATCAGACTCGGCGAACAGCGTCGCGAGGCTAACATATTCCGCGCCCAGATCCCGCGCTTGCTGAGTAGGATAGGGATCGAATGCCAGCAGCCGCATGCCAAAGCCTTTTAATATTCTCAGCGCCGCCAGGCCAATCTTGCCAGTGCCAATAATCCCGGCGGTTCGTTTATACATATTAAAACCGGTCAGGCCTTCCAGCGAAAAATTGGCCTCACGGGTGCGCTGATAGGCGCGGTGAATATGCCGGTTGAGGCATAGCATCAGGCCCACCGCGTGCTCGGCTACCGCCTCGGGCGAGTAGGCCGGAACGCGCACTACCGCAATGCCGTATTCCTTAGCCGCGTCGAGATCGACGTTGTTGAATCCGGCACAGCGCAGCGCCAGTTTTTTTATCCCCAGCGCCGCCAGCTGCTGCAAAACCTCACGACCGGCGTCGTCATTAACGAAGATACAGACCGCATCACAGCCGGCTGCGGTTTTCGCTGTCGGCACGCTGAGCATAAAATCAAAAAACACTAGCGAATTGCCGTAGCATTGGTTGACCCGTTCAAAGTACTTTCTATCGTAATTCTTGGCGCCATAAACCGCTATCTTCATGATTTGTGCTCCGACAGGTAAATAATCCGCTAACCGGGATCCTTGACTAAAACTAGCATCTAGCAAGCGCTGCGACAAAGGGTAAGCGAATGTAAGTGCTGATTTTATGCTATTGTGCAGGCGTTAAGAAAACATCAGGGCATTTCATGAGAAAAGGCAGTAAATATCTCATCTTCACGCTGTTGTCGGTGATTATCAGCGCAGCGCTGGTGCTGGTCATACTGTGGAAAACCCTTCCGCAGTGGTTGCCCACGGTTGCACAACGCTGGCTGCCGCAGGGAACCCAGTTGCAGCTATCCTCTGCGCCGCGCTGGTCTGCGGGGGCCTGGCGGCTTTCCGACGTTCGGTATCTGGCGGACGGCTGTGTGCTGGCCGCCGCGCAGGGCATTGCCCTTAACAACGCGTCCGACGGCTGGCACCTCAGTCTGCAACAGCTTAACGTCGAGACCTCCTGCCTGAGTAAATTACCGGCCGGGAAGGGTTCCGCAAGCCCGCTGTCGCTGCCCGATATTCAACAACAGCTGCCTCGCGGGCAGCTGCACATTGCCCAACTTACTATTAGCCCCTGGCAGCAATATGCCGGTGACCTGCTGCTAATTAACGACCAGCAGGCGCAAAAACTGCATTACAGCGGCCAGGCGCTGAATTTTGACGCCAGGGTAGATAAGCAGAGCCGGCTGGTGATTAATTCGCTGAGCCTGATGCCACCCGGTGGCCGCGAACCGCTGCAGCTTGCCGGTGAAATAACCCTTCCCGCCGATCTCGCCAGCCTGCCGCTGCAGGGCGAGCTGCGCGGGGCGGTGCGTATCGCCACGGTGCCGCAGCCGTTGGCTATCAGCCTGCGCTGGCAGGACCAGCAGGGCGAGCTGAGGCTGGTCGAGCAGGGGCAAACCTTGCCGCTGGTCAGCATGCCGTGGACCCTGGGCGACAAACAGATAACCATCACCCAGGGCCAGTGGCGCTGGCCTTACGCCACACAGCCGCTGGCCGGCGGTTTAAATCTGACCCTCAATAACTGGAGCGATAACCTCAACCAGACCACGCTCAGCGGCCGCTTGAACGTGCTGACGCAGGGACACAACGGCAAGGCCAACGCGGTGTTAACGCTGGGGCCGGGCCGGGTGGGGCTGCTGGACAGCGACATTAATTTCCAGTTAACCGGGCAGGCCAACCTGCCGCAGGTATCGCTGAGTGCCTCTTTCCCCGCCACCCTGACCGGCTCAATTTTAAATCCGCTGATTGCCCTGCACAGCGGGGCGCTGCTGCGCGCCTGGGGCAGGCCGACGCCGACCTTAAACCTGCATGACGCACGCTGGCCGTTAGCGGGGGTCAAGGTTGGCGCTGCGGGGGTCAGTGGGCCGTTACAGGCCATTGTCAAGGCTCAGGACAGCTACTGGGGCGCCATTGATTTGCACCTCAACGGCAAGGCCCAGGATTTCTGGCCCGATAAGGGAAACTGGCGTTTCAACTATTGGGGCAACGGATCACTGCCGCCGTTGGGCGGCAAATGGGACGTCTCGGGCAAGGGCGGCTGGCACGACAATAATCTCACGCTGGCCCAGCTTTCTGCCGGTTTCAACCGCCTGAGCTACGGCCTGGTCGACGTCGATGCGCCGCGCCTGACGCTAACGCAGCCGATAGTCTGGCAGCGGCCGGTGCCTGAACGTTATCGCTCCCAATTGCCGGCCTCGGCGCCCGACTTTAGCGGCGAGCTCAGCCTGGTGGCGAAGAGAATAGCCTTCGACAACGGCGGCTATCTGCCACCGGCGTTGCTGCAGTTGGCCTTCAAGGGCGACAGCCCGATGAATATAGCGCTCAAGGGCCAGCTTGAAGCCCTGCCGATTGGGCCTATTCGTTTAATGGGGCGCTGGGATGGTGAGCGCCTGCGCGGACAGGGCTGGTGGCCGAAGCAGGACTTCACGGTGTTTCAGAGCCTGCTAACGCCGGACTTGAATATCAAGCTGCGCAGTGGCTCGTTCTATGCCCAGTCGGCCTTTTCGGCGGCGCGCGGACAGGGCTTTATCGCCGGGGGCCACGCGGTGGTTAACCAAGGCAGCATGTGGCTTAAAGACGGCGATATGAGCGGGTTGGATTTTTCTCTCTCCTATCGGCTAAAAAACCAGCGCTGGCAGTTTGGCACTAAATCGCCGGTGAGCCTGAAGATTGGCGAGCTGAATAATCTGTTCCCGATGCAGAATATCACCGCCGAGCTGCAGGGCAGTTATCCGTGGAGCGAAAGCTCCCCGCTGCGCCTGACTAACGTCGGCATGGACGCCCTGCTGGGCCACGTTAGCCTTTCGGCGCTGCGTTTACCCCAGCACGATGCGGCGGTGCTCAAACTGCAAAAAATTGATCTTAGCGCTCTGCTTACCGCGCTAAAACCCAAGCAGTTGGCGATGTCCGGCAAGGTCAACGGCGAGCTGCCGCTGTACGTCGATAATCCGCGCTGGCTTATTCACGACGGCTGGATAGCCAACGACGGCGGCCTGACCTTAAGGCTGGATCCGGACTTCGCTGCCGCCATTGCCGCAGGCAATATCGCCAACGGGCTGGTGATCAAATTGCTGCAATATCTTGAGATTAGCCGCTCCGCCGCCAAAGTGAGTCTGGACAACCTTGGCCAACTCACGATGGCGGCGCAGATTGACGGCGTTAACAATGTCGATCACGAGAAGCGTGAGATCCGTCTAAATTACACCCATCAGGAAAATGTTTTTGAGCTGTGGCGCAGTCTGCGCTTCGGCGACAGTTTACAGGAATCGCTGCAACAACAGCTTTCTGCCCCCCAGCAGTCTGCTGCCGTCGGCAAGGATAACGCATTAAGGAACACACCATGAAGTCGATAATAGCCTGTATAACCGCCGCCGCGCTGCCGCTGATGCTCAGTGGCTGCATTCCGCGCATTGAAATCGCCACCCCGACTGCGCCGATCACTATCAATATGAACGTCAAGATCGAACATGAGATCCATATCAAAGTCGATAAAGACGTCGAAGACCTGTTAAAGAACAAGAGCGATCTTTTCTAAGGATGAAGACGATGAAAGGGTTGAACAGTAGAAAATGGCTGAAACTGGCGCTGCTCTGCACCAGCCTGTGGTGTAGCGCGGCGCTGGCGCTGACGGTCGAACAGGCCAAACAGCAGGGATTGGTCGGCGAGACGCTGTCCGGCTATCTGGCACCGGTCAAAGCGGGCACCGACGCCCAGGCTTTGGTGACGCGCATTAACCAGGCGCGAGAACAACAGTACCAGCAGGTGGCGGACAACAATCAGGTCAGCACCGCCGACGTAGCCAAACTGGCCGGACAAAAACTGGTACAGCGCGCGGCTAAAGGAGAATACGTGCGCGGCATCAACGGCCAGTGGCTGCAAAAATAACCCAATAAAAAGCGCGCTTCAAGGAGCGCGCAATAGCTATTAATCAAATACTGGCCATTGCATTAGCGGCGAATTAGTAGACGATTTTAACGCTAATCGGCCGCCGGTGACTTGCATGATTAGGCCGTGCCTGATTAAGCAGCAGCAACCTGTTTGATAGCCGCGTCGATAGCGACTTTAGCGTCGGCCTGAGCCTTGGCAGCCACTTCTGGACCGTAACCGATACCTTCAGCGAAGATAAATTCAACGTCGGTCAGTCCCAGGAAGCCCAGGAACAGGCTCAGGTATGGAGCAACCAGATCGCTTGGGGTATCTTTATGAATGCCGCCGCGGCTGGTCAGCACGACAACGCGCTTGCCTTTGATCAGGCCTTCTGGACCTTTGTCGGTGTAGCGGAAGGTCACACCGGCGCGAGCCACCAGGTCAAAGTAGTTCTTCAACTGAGTAGAGATGTTGAAGTTGTACATTGGGGCGGTGATAACAATAACGTCATTAGCCTGCAGTTCGTCGATAAGCTCGTTGGACAGGGCCAGAGCTTCTTCCTGACGAGCGGACAGCGGCGCGTCGGACGGGCGCAGTGCGCCAACCAGCTCACCGTCGAGCACGGGGACTGGATTGGCAGCCAGGTCACGTACGGTGACTTGAGACGCGCTGTTAGCGGCTTGGAATTGAGCAACGAAGTAGTCTGCCAGTTGGTTAGTCTGAGAGAAATTAGCCAAAATGCTTGATTTCAGAACCAGTACTTTACTCATTTATAATTCCTTCACTGAGTGGTTATCACAAAGGGACAAGCTGTCCCGATAATGCTTATTACTTTATTGATAAAATTCATTGAGTGATAGTGCAATATTTCGAGATCAACATCCAAATTTTTTGAACGATAATTTTTGGCAAAGCATTTGCCAAAAATTATCGTTCACAGAACATTTTCTAAAACATCAATGATCAAAACCACAGTTGTTAAAACACAAAACATCGCTTGTGATAACATAGCGTTATTCAGGCAAGGCCAGCGCCTGCCGACCATCAAGGAATCTCGAACGTGAAATCACCGCTCGCGGCACTATCAGCACAACTTGACGGGCTGATGCTACGTGACCGACAGCGCCTGCAACGCCGTATGCAGGGCGCCAAAAAAGTTAATGACCCTCAGGCACTGCAAGGTCTCACTCAAGAACTGGAAAGCGCTATTCAGCTCGGGCTGCAAAAAGTCAGCTCTCGGGAAGCCTCGCGTCCAAAAATTACCTATCCGGATAACCTGCCGGTCAGCCAAAAGAAACAGGATATTTACCAGGCGATCCGCGACCATCAGGTGGTGATCGTGGCCGGTGAAACCGGTTCGGGCAAAACCACGCAGATCCCGAAAATCTGTATGGAGCTGGGCAGAGGTATCAAGGGGCTGATCGGCCACACCCAGCCGCGCAGGCTGGCGGCGCGCACCGTGGCGAACCGTATCGCCGACGAGCTGGAAACCAGCCTGGGCAACACGGTGGGTTATAAAGTCCGCTTCAACGATCAGGTCGGCGAAAACACGCTGGTTAAGCTAATGACCGACGGTATTTTGCTGGCCGAGATCCAGCAAGACCGCATGCTGATGCAGTACGACACGCTGATTATCGATGAGGCCCACGAGCGCAGCCTGAACATCGACTTTATTCTCGGCTATCTGCGCCAGCTGCTGCCTAAACGTCCCGATCTAAAAGTCATTATCACCTCGGCAACCATCGATCCGCAGCGCTTCTCGAAGCATTTTAACCATGCACCGATTATCGAAGTCTCGGGCCGCACTTATCCGGTAGAGGTGCGCTATCGTCCGATCGTCGACGACGCCGACGATACCGATCGCGACCAGCTGCAGGCTATTTTTGACGCCGTTGACGAGCTGGGCCGCGAAAGCCGGGGCGATATCCTGATCTTCATGAGCGGCGAGCGCGAGATCCGCGATACCGCCGACGCGCTCAATCGCCTCGATTTGCCGCACACCGAGATTCTGCCGCTGTACGCTCGGTTGTCCAATAGCGAGCAAAATCGGGTGTTTCAGTCGCACTCCGGTCGCCGTATCGTGCTGGCCACCAACGTGGCGGAAACCTCGCTGACCGTGCCGGGTATCAAATACGTTATCGACCCCGGCACCGCGCGCATCAGTCGCTACAGCTTCCGCACCAAGGTGCAGCGTTTACCGATCGAAGCCGTGTCACAGGCCTCGGCTAACCAGCGTAAAGGCCGCTGCGGGCGCGTCTCTGAAGGGATATGTATCCGCCTGTATTCGGAACAGGACTTCCTGTCGCGCCCGGAATTCACCGATCCGGAGATCCTGCGCACCAATCTGGCCTCGGTTATTCTGCAAATGACCTCGCTGGGGCTGGGCGATATCTCGGCCTTTCCCTTCGTCGAAGCGCCGGACAAGCGCAATATCCAGGACGGCGTGCGGTTGCTCGAAGAGCTGGGTGCCATTAATACCCCGGAAAATGGCCGCTACACCTTAACCGAGCAGGGTCGCAGCCTGGCACAGCTACCGGTCGATCCGCGACTGGCGCGCATGGTGCTCGAGGCGCAGAAAAACGCCTGCCTGCGCGAGGTGATGATTATCACCGCCGCGCTGTCGATTCAGGACCCGCGCGAACGTCCTTCTGATAAACAGCAGGCCTCGGATGAAAAACATCGCCGCTTTGCCGATAAAGACTCCGACTTCCTGGCCTACGTTAACCTGTGGGACTATCTGCAGGAGCAGCAAAAAGCGCTGTCGTCCGCGCAGTTTCGCAAGCTGTGCCGCAGCGATTATTTGAATTATCTGCGCGTGCGCGAATGGCAGGATATTTATACCCAGCTGCGACAGGTGGTTAAAGAGTTGGGGCTGCGTATTAACAGCACCGAGGCCGACTATCGCAGCGTCCACTGTTCGCTGTTGACCGGGCTGCTGTCACACGTTGGGCAGAAAGACGTCGAGAAACAGGAGTTTACCGGCGCGCGCAATGCTCGTTTCGCTATCTTCCCGGGTTCGGGCCTGTTTAAGAAGCCGCCTAAGTGGGCGATGGTCGCCGAATTGGTCGAAACCAGCCGTCTGTGGGGGCGCATCGCCGCCAAAATCGAACCGGAATGGATTGAGCCGTTAGCCGCGCACCTGGTGAAATACAGCTACAGCGAACCGCACTGGGAAAAAGCCCAGGGCGCGGTGATGGCGACGGAAAAAGTCACGCTTTTTGGCCTGCCGATTGTTATGGCGCGCCGGGTGAATTACGGCACTATCGATCCCGTGATTTCACGCGAGCTATTTATTCGTCACGCGCTGGTTGAGGGCGATTGGCAGACGCGTCACGCCTTCTTCCGCGACAATCTGCGCCTGCGCGCCGAGGTGGAGGAGCTGGAGCACAAGTCTCGTCGCCGAGATATTCTGGTCGACGAAGAGACGCTGTTCCAGTTTTATGATCAGCGGATCGGCCACGAGGTGGTCTCCGGCAGGCATTTCGATACCTGGTGGAAGACCCAGCCCGCGGACAGCCTGAATTTTGAAAAGAACATGCTGATCAAAGAGGGCGCAGGCAAGATAAGCGCCGATGATTATCCTAACTTTTGGCACCAGGGTAATATCAAGCTGCGGGTCAGCTATCAGTTTGAACCGGGTACCGAGGCCGATGGCGTGACGGTGCACATTCCGCTGCCGCTGCTTAATCAGATCGAAGAGCAGGGCTTTGACTGGCAGATCCCCGGCATTCGTCGCGAACTTATTATGGCCTTGATTAAGTCATTGCCGAAGCCGGTGCGGCGTAATTTTGTCCCGGCGCCTAACTATGCCGATGCCTTCCTTGGCCGCGCGACGCCTTTTGAACTGCCGCTGTTAGAGTCGATGGAGCGAGAGCTGCGTCGTATGACAGGAGTGACGGTGTCACGTGATGACTGGCAGCTGGAACAGGTGCCCGACCATCTCAAGATGACCTTCCGCGTGGTCGATGAGAAAAATAAAACCCTGCGTGAAGGCAAAAGCCTGACCGCCTTGAAGTCGACCCTCAAAGAGCAGGTCCAGCAGACCCTTTCCGCAGTGGCCGACGACGGCATTGAGCAGAGTAATCTGCACCTCTGGAGCTTTGGTACGCTGCCTGACTGCTATGAGCAGAAGCGCGGCGGCTATGAGGTCAAAGCCTATCCGGCGCTGGTGGATGAAAAAGACAGCATTGCCATTAAACTGTTCGACAGCGAGTTGGAGCAGTCGCAGGCAATGTGGCGCGGTACGCGTCGATTACTGCTGCTGAATATCCCCTCGCCAATCAAGTATCTGCATGAGAAGCTGCCCAACAAGGCCAAGCTGGGGCTGTATTTTAATCCGTACGGCAAGGTGTTGGACCTGATTGATGACTGCATTTCATGCGGTATCGATAAATTGCTTGCCGAGTCGGGTGGGCCGGTGTGGAACGAAGAGCGCTTCGGCCAACTGCACGAGCACGTCCGCGCGCATCTCAATGAGACGGTAGTCAGCATCGCCACCCAGGTGGAGCAGATCCTGACCACGGTGTTTACTATCAACAAGCGGCTGAAAGGGCGGATTGATATCACCCTGGCGTTGGCGCTGTCCGATATTAAAGCCCAGATGTCTGGACTGATTTATCGCGGTTTTGTCACGCAGAACGGTTGGAAACGCCTGCCCGATACCCTGCGTTACTTGCAGGCGATTGAACGTCGCATGGACAAGCTGGCGGTAGACCCGCATCGAGATCGCGCGCAAATGCTTAAAGTCGAGAGCGTGCAGCAGAAGTGGCAGCAGTGGTTTAGCAAATTATCGCCGCTGCGTCAGGCCAGCGAAGAAGTGCAGGAAGTGCGCTGGATGATTGAAGAGCTGCGCGTGAGTTACTTCGCGCAGCAGCTTGGAACGCCTTACCCTATTTCGGACAAGCGTATTTTACAGACCATGGAACAGCTGGCCTAATGGGCCAGCTGGTTACCGCTTAATTCAACTAACGCGTCCCTGATTGCCGGTACGGCCAGGGCGCGGTTATCCGCCAAATAGCGATCCTGCGCCGCGGGTGCCGAACTTTGAATACCTATCAGCGTCCACTTGCCATCCTGCTTAAGCAGCAGGGGAGAACCACTGTCGCCCGGCAGCGTATCGCAGCGGTGTGACATTACCCCCGGCTGTGCCCATCCGGTAATCAGACAGTCCTGGTGACTGTATAAATCGTCCAAATGATCTTCCGGATAACCCGCCTGAGTGACCTTGCGACCGTTAGCCTTCAATGCCGCGGTCAGTTCGTCACGGGTGCCTTGCCACAAAGGCAGTGGCTTGATTGGCAGCTTATGTTTGCTATCAGTGATACGCACCAGAGCAAAATCATAAGGCGCGGCTTTCGGTGGCACAATCCAGCCATCGCCGTCGGCTTTCAGTTTTTTACCCAGCGTCGGGTCGACCAGGGTTTCCAGGGAAGTGATTTTATAGCGCCATTTCTGATGTTGAGAAATAAAACGCAGGGCGATGACTTTATCCAGATTGCCGGGAGGGGCCATGACGCAGTGTCCGGCGGTTAACACCAAATGCTCGGAGATAAGCGTGGCGGTACACAGGTTGCCGCTGGCGGTTTCAATCTGGCCAATCGCCTGCCAGGGCCAGGCTTTGACTTCACTGACGTGAGTGCGATGATCCTGGCCAAAAAATAGGGCAGTTTTCTCTTTAAGGCTGATCGCGGGAGCATCTGAATCGCTGTCCGAATCACTTGAATCGGCATGAGCAGGAAGTGCGAAGCAGAAAAAGCACAAGACAAGCGGTAAAGCTATGCGCATATCGTTTTGACCTTGAGTGCGGGGGGTGACTAGGAGTCGATGAATAAGATGTTGATTATAGCTGGTTATAACATTCAGGAAACAGGAGGTTATTATAATGGGCTGTAAATGTGTTACTGATTATGCTGGCGGGTGTATTACGTTTCGATTAGAAATAAAAGAATAACGTGATGAGGCCGCAAAGAATCAGTGAACTTAGGGTGATTTCGAACAGGTAGCGTCGCATCATCGTCCATCAATACCTCAAGATTGCCTGAATTGATTTCCCCAAAAATAAACAGCGCGGTGGGGGCTAAGGCCGGAGAAAAAAACACCCGGCGAACCGGGTGTCAGATAATCAGTCTTGATAATGGTGAGGCGATTTGCTCACGAAGACTTATTTTTGAGCAGCTGGTTTCTTAGCGTGCTTTTTAGCAGGGTGTTTCTTAGCAGTAGTATGCTTTTTAGCAGCCTGAGCTTTCTGAGCTACTGGCTTCTTAGCAACGTGTTTCTTAGCAGTGTGCTTTTTAGCAGCCTGAGCTTTCTGAGCTACTGGCTTCTTAGCAGCGTGTTTCTTAGCAGTGTGCTTTTTAGCAGCCTGAGCTTTCTGAGCTACTGGCTTCTTAGCAGCGTGTTTCTTAGCAGTGTGCTTTTTAGCAGCCTGAGCTTTCTGAGCTACTGGCTTCTTAGCAGCGTGTTTCTTAGCAGTGTGCTTTTTAGCAGCCTGAGCTTTCTGAGCTACTGGCTTCTTAGCAGCGTGTTTCTTGGCAGTGTGCTTTTTAGCAGCCTGAGCTTTCTGAGCTACTGGCTTCTTAGCAGCGTGTTTCTTAGTGGTTTTCTTTTTAGCAGCCTGTGCTTTTTGAGCAGCTGGCTTCTTAGCTACGTGCTTCTTGGTGGTTTTCTTTTTAGCAGCGTGCTTCTTGGCAACAGGTGCCTTGGTAGCAGTTGCTGGAGCAGCAGTAGTTGCAGCAGCTGGAGCAGTTGTTGTTGCAGCAGGAGCAGCAGTTGTAGTTTCAGCTGCGAAAGCTGCAGAAGACAGGCCCATTGCAGCGGCAATTACCAGAGCTAATACCTTTTTCATCGTTAATTCCTCAGAATTTTAATTTGTGTATCCACCCCACTGCGGGGCCGGTGAATGAATACTAGGCCTGTTAGTGTCTGCTGTCCGTGAGTGATTGGTTTCGGCGTGTAACGCTATGTACAAATCATTAAAATTATAATTATCAGTGGTTTATATTTATTTTTGCGGCAAATATCGATTAAAAAAAGCTAGTTAGTTACAACATACTACTGCCGTCGGTTACCCAGGCGGTCTGATAGTGCCTAAATGTCTGTAAATCAGGGGGATCTGCGGCAGCGAATTAGGATAATTCTGGGCAGGAGTGACCGTTGGGCCCGGTCCTGAGAGTTCAGGGCCGGGCGGTGCTGGCCATTAACGCTTTTACATTAATTAACGCAATTACAGGTAACGGCTTTCGAGATGCTTACGGAAATAATCGGTATTCAGCGTTTCGCCGGTGGCGTGAGTCATCAGCTGATCGGTCGAGAAGCGGCTGCCGTGCTGCCAAATGTTTTGGTTCAGCCACTGGAACAGGGCGGTGAGATCGCCACGGCTGATATCATCCTGCAGGGTTGGAATGGCCTTATTGGCGGTCTGGAATAGCTGGGCGGCATACATTGCCCCCAGCGTGTAGGTTGGGAAATAACCAAATCCGCCGTCGGTCCAGTGAATATCCTGCATACAGCCGTTGGTATAATTACCCACGGTATCGATGCCCAAATACTGCTGCATCTTGCTGCTCCACAGCGCCGGAATATCCTCTACCTCAATCTCACCCTCAATCAGCGCCTGCTCGATCTCGTAACGCAGAATAATATGCGCCGGATAGCTGACCTCGTCGGCATCGACGCGAATATGGCCAGGCTGTACCCGTTGGTTGAGATTGATGAAGTTATTCAGATCTAATCCGCTGCGTTGGCCGAATTGCTCAATCACCAGCGGATGAATCGATTTCAGGAAGATATCGCTGGCACCGAGCTGCATTTCGAACAGCAGGCTTTGCGATTCGTGAACGCCCATCGAGCGCGCATTGGCAACCGGCTGGCCGAGCCACTCTTTAGGCAGGTTTTGCTCATAGCGCGCATGGCCGGTTTCGTGAATAACCCCCATCATGGCGGTAATAAACTCGTCCTGATTGTAGCGCGTGGTAATGCGCACGTCCTGAGGCACGCCACCGCAGAATGGGTGAGCGCTTATATCCAGACGACCGGCGTCAAAGTTGAATCCCAGGCGTTTCATCACCTTCAACCCGAGCTCTTTCTGCTGGTCTATCTCGAACGGACCCTGCGGTGCGACAAACTGAATAGACTGCTGCTTGTCGACTACTTTTTGCAGCAGCTGCGGCAGCCAGGTTTTCAAGTCGCCAAAGATAACGTCGAGCTTGGCGGCGGTCATGCCCGGTTCGTAGAGATCCAGCAGCGAGTCATAGCGGCTAATGCCCGCGGCCTGTGAACGATAGGTCGCCTCTTCGCGGCTGAGTTTCACCACTTCACGCAGATTATCGACAAAGCCTTCCCAATCATTAGCCGGGCGCTGGCGACGCCATGCGTGCTCACAGCGCGCACCGGCTAGCGATTTGGCTTCCACCAGGCTTTCAGGCAGCAGCGCGGCGTGCTGATAATGACGTGCCATCTCGCGCAGGTTGGATTGCTCGACGTCGTTGAGATCCTCTTGCTTAGCCTGCTCCAGCCACTCGCCCACCTTACCGGCGGTCAGGATCTGATGCTGCAGCACGCTCAGTTCGGCCAGCGCTTCCGATCGCGCCTTGCTGCCTTCGGGCGGCATCATGGTTTGCATATCCCATCCGGCAATCGACGAGAGGTGGCTAAAACGCGATAACCGAGTAAACGTACTGCGTAACTGTGAATAAGCTGTCGTCATGTTCTACTCCATGCTTTAAAAAATACGGATAAAAATAGCCATACCGGTGCACGGATAACGCACCGGTCAGGGGCGATTATTGCGGCTCGACGGCCAGATTAAACGACGGTTTCACCGGCCAGCTAAAACGCATGCTGGCACCGCCAAGCGAGCTGGCATCCACCGCGATCTTACCCTGGTAGGCGACGGCGATAGAGTGAACAATCGCCAATCCCAGGCCGCAGCCGCCGGTGGCCCGGTCACGGCTCGGGTCAAGTCGCACAAAGGGCTCGAAAATGCGCAGCCGTTCTTCAGGCGGAATGCCTGGACCATCGTCCTCGACCTGCAGGTTGGCCTCTTCGCCCTCGAGCCACAGGCTGATGCGTAGCGTGTTACGCGCATAGCGTTGGGCATTATTAACCAGGTTGTCCAGCACCCGCTCCATCAGGCGTAAATCCACGCCGCCAAAGTCGGCCGCTTTGCTGACGCTAAGCTCTATCTGATGCTCGGTGTTAACCAACCGAAAGTCGTCAGCCTTGTCCTCAATCCACTCCGGCAGATTGATTTTGGTCAAATGCAGTGCGACCTGAGGGCGATCAAGCCGGGCGTAGGTCAGCAGCTCGTCGATCAGGGATTCTAACTGACCGATGTCGCGGTTAACCGCCTGCTGCTCGGCCTCGGGGATGTTTTCACTGATCGCCAACCGATAGCGCAGTCGCACCAGCGGCGTTCGCAGCTCGTGGGCAATGCCGTCAATCAGCTGTTTCTTGCTGGCAATCAGGGTGTTGATGTTGTCCGCCATCTGGTTAAAGGCAATCCCTAGCCGGTTAAGGCTTGAGGTCGAGTCAAAATTGGTGCGCTCGTCGAGATGGCCATTACCGAGGCGCAGCGCCGAGTTCTCCAGCTTAAGCAGGTCCTGCCAGTGCGGGCGCATCCACAGAAATACCGGCAGCGCCAGCGACAGCCCAATGAAGATAAGCAGGCCGAGATCCAGCAGCCGCATCTCATGCATGTAAAACAAATAAGGGATCGGCCCCACTACCAGCACATAGTTACTGCGCGGGACGCGCTGAATAAAGGTGTATTCGCTGTCGAGGGCAATAATTTCGCCATCGCGCAGCTGGGCGTCCAGCGCCGGGCTTAGCCTGCGCTTACCCAACGGCTCGATATGCAGCTTGAACGAGAGATTCAGCTCCAGGGTGCTGATGGTTTTGTTCCAGTCGCGGATGGGAATTTCACGCAGCTCACTGCGCATCAGGTACAGCGAGCTTTTCATCAGGTCATTCATAGACTGACGGCCGGTGCGTTCGGCGGTCACCTTATAGACCAGACCGACCAGCATGGCCATCACCAGAAAACAGACCAACAGCAGCAGGAAGAACTGCACAAAAAGCTTTCTCATCCCTGTACCGTCTCCCAGGCATTAGGGGCAAACAGGTAACCTTTATTGCGCACGGTTTTGATGCGAAAAGGCTCCACGGCGTTGTCGTAAAGCTTGCGACGCAGGCGTGAAATCGCCACATCGATACTGCGGTCGAGTCCGTCATAGCTCACGCCGCGCAGGTTGAGCAGCAACGCTTCGCGATCCATGATCCTGCCGGCGTGAGTGGCGAGTTCCCACAGCAGATCAAAGTCGGAGGTGGAGAGGGTAATAGTTTCCTCACCCAGCGTGACTTCCCTATTGACCGGATCAATACACAGCTTGCCGAAGCGCAGGGCATTGCCTTTCTGCATCGGTTTGCCGCTGTTCTCCGGCTCTGTGGCTACCGTGGTTCGCTGACGCAGGTGCAGGCGTAAACGGGCCAGCAGCACCGCCGGAGGCGTGGTTTTGAGAATATAGTCATTGGCGCCCATCTCGAGCGACAAAATATGGTTCATATCGCTGTCGAGCGAGGTCAGCAGCACGATCGGACCGTCATAATCAGGACGTAAGTCGCGACACAGCGTCATGCCGTCTTTTCCGGGCAGCATAATATCCAGCAACACTAAATCTGGCTGTTCAGCGGCAATCCTTGCCTGGGCCGTATCACCGCGAGGCTCAATCAACACTTCAATGTCGTGCTTGCCCAGATAGGCAGCGATAAGCTTGCCAACCTCGGCGTCATCTTCTACAAAAACGATTCTATTCATTGGTTTGCTGTTAACATAAAAATCGGCTTCCAGAATAGCGCGAGCGGGGCATCAACGCTATGGTGCAGTCACCATTAACGCAGTTTTTGGCCAGCGATAAAAGTGTAAAACGCCTTAACTCACTGGCAAAGTAGTCGTAAACTATGTCATTATATAAAGCTATGCCATTATATAGATGATTGTGTTTATCGTTTCAAAACATTATCTTCAAAAAGATAAGGTCTTTTCTAACTCCGGTTAGACAAGTTAGCAATGGCCCCGAGAGGAATGGAGATGGCAGAGAGTCGCCTGGTACCCGATGCGCGTAGTGAAACAGCGTCCTTTAACTATATGGAATACCTGTCCGCATCGTGCAAGAAGCAATGGAGTTTTCTCGATGCCATCTACGGCGTATTACCTTTTTTCGGCATGGTGCTAAGATCCCGCACGACCCACGAAAAATCTAAACAAGACAAGCTCAACGCTTTGGCTTTACAGGTGGTTTCAACCCAGGTCAGCGATGAAATTAATATCGTGCGTTTAATCGAGCTTGCGCAGCAGCAAAATATTTACAGCGTAGATATTCATCTACCTTATGGTTTAGACGACGATCAGCTGGCCGCTATTCATCGCGAGTGCAAGCATCCGTTAGCGTTAACGCAAAACGATGAGCATCTTGCCGTGCAGGTACTGGTGGATCCGGCTAAACACTAGTGTTCTGGCAGCGGTTGATTACGGTTTTAGAACATGGCAAGGGTCGCCATTCTTATTGGTTACCTTTACCGACACGTTTATTGTTACCTTTACCGCCAGTCTTTTTGTCGCTGTTATTGCCGCTGTTATTGCCGTTAATGCGGCAACAGTGACGCCAGCGATTATTGCCAACATTATTTCAGCTTTCACTGCCACCATGATGGCGACTATCATTGCCCACTTCTCGGCGATTACCCACCTCTCGACGATTATCCACCTCTAGGCAACAATCACACCCGCCGTTACCGCGCTTGTTTCTTTACTCAACGCGGGCTACAACCCGTAGAGACTATGCTGGGTTGTAGCCCGTCTGCAACGCTTCTTTACTTAAACAAGTCCGCGGTTACCGTCAGGTTGCCACCGCTTTGGTTCTGCCACTGGCGGGTAATATGGTAGAACTTGGCGCCTTCAGCGTCGGCACGTTTCGCCACTTCCTGCGAGACGTCGGTGATGCTGTTAAAGTGGCCGGTAAAGGTGACGGTAGAGAACGGCGTCATCTGTGCGGCGGTGACGTTATTAACTTCTTCAACTTTATTACCGCTTGGCAAAGTGACCGAGTAACGCTTAGCGGATGATGACTGGGTCTGGAAGAACAGGCCCACGTTTTGACTTGGGCTACCGGATGAGGCCACGCCAGGAATTTCAACTTTCTTGGCTTCTGCGCCACCGGCTGCCAGTGCGGCGCGTCCGGCATCAGAGTTGTACGGAATAGCATCCGGGCTCTGGGTCAGGCGTTTAGGCGCGTCTTTCTTGTAAACAAAGGCGGTAACGTACTGATTGCCGCCGTTGTTGGCATCGATTTGGCGAACGATAAAGAACGAGTAGGCGCCTTTCTGTTTCGCCGCTTCGCCGATTGCCTGAAGCACGTCTGGCTGGCTGTGGAACAGGCCGTTGACGGAAACGGTATCGAAAGGCTCGAGCTGGTAAGCCTCTTCTTTCGCCAGCTGCTTAATGCCGCTCACGCCGTTGACGCTGCTGAGAGCAGGCTTGAGCGTCGCCTTAGGCGCGTCTTTATGATAAAGGTCTGCCACCACCCGCCAGTTGCCACTTTCGCTAACGCTGTTGGTGTCCAGCACGTAAAAATAGGCTGCCCCTTCTTTATCAGCACGTTTCGATGTTTCGTCTGAAACATCGCCCAGATCATTAAAACGACCGGTAAATGCAATGCGATCAAACGGTTTCAGGGCTGCTGCTTTCTCGGGACTGATTTCTTCTGCTGCCTTGGCTAAGGGCAAAACAGAGAGTTGCGAGATTAATAAAACAACGGCCGATGCGATGATCGTTTTCGTCTGCTTCATAAAAAATCCTTTCACCTTGCGCAGTATTGTTGAAACATGCTGAATTATTGATGTGTAACAGATTAGCGCCCGATTATTGCATGTAATAATGGCGAACGCTTGAGTAATTTTTTAAATACCGTTGGCGCAGAATCTCGAGTCTGGTCACTTTATTTCCTGTTAATAACTTATATAAGTAGGCTAGCTTAGCAAGTAAGTAAATAAGTTGTTAATTTTTTACATTTTACTCACTTTTGTTGCGCTATACCGCGGATCTGCTCACATTTTATAGAGTGAATAATCTTGTATTATCGACATTATTAAGCGTATTAAAGGTGTAAATAAGCCCGTTGGTAGAAGGATTGTGGCTTATACCATTTTTAAGTGATTTAACCCTCATTACTGCGCTTTCTCTGTGGCTTATTAACCTGATATTCAGTAGGTTATAGCCGGCCTGAAATTCCGTCAGCTATTCGGCGACACAAGCCGACAGGTTTTTATAATTTTTATCGATATCGATGAATAGCAATATCAAATAATAAGGGTGAAGGGAATAATTATGCGTATTGGTATACCAAGAGAACGGTTGACCAATGAAGCCCGCGTTGCAGCGACACCAAAAACGGTGGAACAACTGCTGAAACTCGGCTTTACAGTCGCCATTGAGCAGGGTGCGGGTAAACTGGCCAGCTTTGACGATGCCGCTTTCGCCGCGGTCGGCGCAACGGTTGAGGCGGGCGATGCCGTCTGGCAGTCTGATATCGTGATGAAGGTCAACGCGCCTCTGGACGATGAAATCAATAAATTACAGGCCGGCTCCACGCTGGTGAGCTTTATCTGGCCGGCGCAGAATCCAGAACTGATGCAAAAGCTCGCCGCGCGTAACGTGACCGTGCTGGCAATGGACTCGGTGCCGCGTATCTCGCGCGCGCAGTCGATGGATGCTCTCAGCTCGATGGCCAACATTGCCGGTTACCGCGCAATCGTTGAGGCCGCACACGAGTTTGGACGCTTCTTTACCGGCCAGATCACCGCAGCGGGCAAAGTGCCTCCTGCTAAAGTGGTGATCATCGGCGCAGGCGTGGCCGGATTGGCCGCAATCGGCGCAGCGGGAAGCCTGGGCGCGATAGTTCGCGCCTTCGACACGCGCCCGGAAGTAAAAGAACAGGTTCAGAGTATGGGGGCCGAGTTCCTCGAGCTCGACTTTGAAGAAGAGGCAGGCAACGGCGATGGCTATGCCAAAGTCATGTCTGAAGCCTTTATCAAGGCCGAAATGGCGCTGTTCGCCGCCCAGGCTGAAGAAGTTGACATCATTGTCACCACCGCGCTGATCCCGGGCCGTCCGGCACCGAAGTTGATCACCCGTGAAATGGTTGAATCGATGAAGCCCGGCAGCGTGATTGTCGACCTGGCCGCACAAACCGGCGGTAACTGCGAGCTGACCGTCGCCGATACCATTACCGTAACGCCAAACGGCGTGAAAATCATCGGTTATACCGATTTGCCAAGTCGTTTGCCGACTCAGTCATCCCAGCTTTACGGCACTAATCTGGTTAACCTGCTGAAACTGCTCTGCAAAAGAGAAAAACGGTGAGATCGTTATCGATTTCGACGACACCGTGGTTCGCGGTGTGACCGTGGTGAAAGCCGGTGAAGTTACCTGGCCGGCGCCGCCGATTCAGGTTTCAGCGCAACCGCAGGCTGCGAAAGTCGCCGCACCGGCTGCCAGGGCCGAGGCAAAACCCGCGTCACCGTGGACTGAAATACCGCATTATGGCCATCGCCGTGGTGCTGTTTGGCTGGCTGGCCGACGTAGCGCCGAAAGAGTTCCTGTCTCACTTTACCGTCTTTGCACTCTCCTGCGTGGTGGGTTACTACGTGGTGTGGAACGTCAGTCATGCGCTGCACACCCCGCTGATGGCGGTGACCAATGCGATTTCCGGGATCATCGTGGTCGGTGCACTGCTGCAAATTGGTCACGGTGGCTGGGTCAGTTTCCTGTCCTTCGTCGCGGTACTGATTGCCAGTATCAATATCTTTGGCGGATTCACCGTCACTCAGCGCATGCTGAAAATGTTTCGTAAGAATTAAGGGGTAGCATATGTCTGGGGGTTTAGTTACAGCTGCATACATTGTTGCCGCTATTCTGTTTATTTTCAGCCTGGCGGGATTGTCAAAGCCACGAAACGTCCAAGCAGGGGCAACATTTTTGGTGTAACCGGAATGGCGATTGCGCTAATCGTCACTATTCTCGGGCCTGACTCAGGTCAACTGGCTGGATTATTCTGGCGATGGTGATCGGTGGCGCGATCGGCGTTTACCTGGCGCGCAAGGTCGAAATGACCGCAAATGCCAGAGCTGGTGGCCATTCTGCACAGCTTTGTCGGCCTGGCGGCGGTGCTGGTGGGGTTCAACAGTTATCTCGACCACCCGGCGGTGCCGATGGAAGCGGTAATGGAAAACATCCACCTGGTGGAAGTGTTCCTCGGCATCTTTATCGGTGCGGTGACCTTTACCGGTTCTATCGTGGCATTCGGCAAGCTGCGCGGGATTTTCTCGTCCAAGCCGCTGGCACTGCCACATCGCCATAGGCTAAACCTGGCGGCGCTGGTGGTGTCGCTGATGCTGCTGATTATCTTCGTTCGCACCGACAGCGTGAGCACGCAGGCTGTTGCACTGTTGATCATGATAGTCATTGCTCTGGCCTTTGGCTGGCACCTGGTGTCATCAATCGGCGGTGCCGATATGCCGGTGGTGGTGTCGATGCTGAACTCTTATTCGGGTTGGGCCGCGGCGGCTGCGGGCTTCATGCTCAGCAACGACCTGCTGATCGTCACCGGTGCGCTGGTCGGTTCTTCGGGTGCTATCCTGTCTTACATCATGTGCAAGGCGATGAATCGCTCCTTTATTAGCGTGATCGCCGGTGGTTTCGGCACCGACAGCTCTTCTACCGGTGACGACCAGGAAATGGGCGAATACCGTGAAGCCAGCGCTGAGGAGGTGGCCGAGATGCTGAAAAACGCCAGCTCGGTCATTATCACGCCGGGGTATGGCATGGCGGTGGCGCAGGCGCAGTATCCGGTACAGGATATCACCGCCAGACTGCGCGCCAGGGGCATCAAAGTTCGCTTTGGTATCCACCCGGTTGCCGGTCGTTTGCCGGGCCACATGAACGTACTGTTGGCCGAGGCAAAAGTGCCTTACGACATCGTGCTGGAAATGGACGAGATCAACGACGATTTCAGCGACACCGACGTGGTGCTGGTGATCGGCGCTAATGATACCGTCAACCCGGCGGCGCAGGAAGATCCGCGCAGCCCAATCGCCGGTATGCCGGTGTTGGAAGTGTGGAAAGCGCAGAACGTCATCGTGTTCAAGCGTTCAATGAGCACCGGCTACGCTGGGGTACAGAATCCGCTGTTCTTTAAAGAGAACACCCACATGCTGTTTGGCGATGCCAAAGACAGCGTGGAAGGGATCCTGCGCGCGCTGTAATCATCGCCTTGGATAAAGATCGGCCTGTACAACGTTGAATAAAAGTAAGAAAAAAGCCAGTCATTGCGACTGGCTTTTTTATTGCCCAAGCGTGCCGCTAGCCGGGAGGCTATTCTATATCCGCCGCTTTGCTACTGTCAGCCGCTGTGCTAGTGCCGCTGGTGTCTTCTTCTACGCTAATAGGGCAGACAAAATCGTCTGGTTTAATCGCCAATAAATCACATTTCAGATGGTCAATGACCTGCTCGGTGGTGTTACCGAGGAACGCAGCGGAAAGCCCGGTGCGGCCAATCGCGCCCAATACCACCACTCCGGCCTGCAAATGCTCGGCCAGGTCAGGGATCACCTCTTCAGGCAGCCCTTTTTCAACGTGAGTGTATTTTTCATCCAGGTGGAATTTCTGTCGCAGCGCCTTCATGGCAATCAAATGCTGACCGCGGATCGCATCGTTATAAACGCTGGGGTCAAAATCCGGCAGCTCAATGGCAATATTGATCGGCGTAACCGGATAGGCACCGACCAGATGCACCTCGGTCTGATTGACGTGCGAGGCCAGCTCGATGCTTTCCTTAACCAGTTTAACGTTAAGCGGATCGTGATAAGGCTCTTCGCTCGACAGGTTAACCGCAACCACCGCTTTTCCCCCCTCGGCCACGGCTGGTCTTTCACCATCCATACCGGGCAAGGACACTTACGCAGCAGATTCCAGTCGGTAGGGGTGAAGATAACCGACTCCAGGCGGTCATGCTGGTGGGTCATTTTCAACAGCAGGTCATGCTTGGCCTGTAAAACTTCGTTGATGATGGCTTCGAAAGGTTTGTTATTCCACACCACTTTAATCTCGATGGGAATACCGGCTTCAACGTAATAGTGGCACTGTTCGGCTATCCACGCGGTGCGTTCACTAATAACTCCCTGACGCATCGCAAGACGCTCCTCAGGGGAGAGCATAGTGGTCATTTCATAGGAAAAGTCATAGATAGACAGGAAGGCTTTAATCTTCCCGCCGTTGCGTTGAACCAGGTATACCGCACGGCGCAGCGCCGGTTGGTCGTCCTGATTAGGGTCGATAGCGACCAGAAGGTTCTGATACTTGGCCAAGGTAGCCTCCTAAAACTCTGTGATTGAAAGCGCATGAGGCGCCAATTCTCAGGAAAACTCAAAACCCAATAAATTGATCCAAACGACAATAAGATATAGGACAGTGACGCGGCGATTATTGTGTGACGTCCAACGGAGACGCAATGTGCCAACGTACCGTTATAGAATAAACCAGGATGAGGAAACAGAACAGAGGATAAATTGAACCGGATCAATAAACTAAAGTTAATATCGATCCGGTAATCACAACTGCCACAGGCGTGGTGCCGTGGCGGTTTAGGAAGCGGCCAGCAGAGGGTGGCCGGCCAGCACGGAAAGCGCGCTATAGTCTTCAATCGTAATGTATTTTCCCTCAACGCGAAGCATGCCGGATTTCTGGAAACGCCCCAGCAGGCGGCTGATGGTTTCAACCGTTAGGCCGAGATAGTTGCCGATATCACCCCGCGTCATGGTCAGGCGAAACTCGCGCTGCGAGAATCCTCGCTGGGCAAAGCGGCGCGCAAGATTGTAGATGAACGCCGACAGACGCTCTTCGGCATTTTTCTTCGACAGCAGCAGGATCATGTCCTGATCGCCTCTGATCTCACCGCTCATCAGGCGCATCATCTGCTGACGCAGCTTCGGCATTTTGCCGGACAGGTCATCGACCGTATCAAAAGGAATTTCGCACACCATCGAGGTTTCCAACGCCTGAGCGAAGCTCGGATGCTGCAGCCCGGCAATGGCGTCAAAGCCGACCAGATCGCCAGCCAGGTGGAAGCCGGTGATCTGCTCATCGCCCTGTTCGGTAATGGTGTAGCTTTTTATCGTCCCGGAGCGAATGGCATAGAGTGATTTAAGTTCATCACCGGCCTTGAAAAGCGCCTGGCCTTTCTGAATCGGTTTTTTTCGCTCAATGATGTTATCGAGCTGGTCCAGCTCGTATTCGTTCAAGGTGAAGGGGATGCACAGCTGGCTAATGCTGCAATCCTGACAGTGGATAGTACAACCACCAGATTGGACACGTCGCATAATACGTTTTTCCGGGATCATAGGTTTTACTCTTGCAATATTGATATGGGTCAATATTAACAGCTTTTACAAACAGTGATAAGGGCAATATTGATGTTTGATAGAATATTTACTTAAACGCCACGATTTATATGAGGTTTTTTTTTAATAATTATTTGCACGGCTAAAAGTTAAGGTTCATTAGCCTGATGAAGATGCGAATATTTTAACAAAATGTTGTATATCAATGTGTTGAATGAGTTATCTCGATGAGTCAGATTTTTGTGCCGCTGTTTTAAAAGCATAATAAACCCAGAGGCGGTTATTTACCCTGTTGCCAGGGTGTTATTTTTGGATCAGTGAATGAGGTGAGAATATAATTTGATAGTCGAATGTTAGCTCGGCGGTGGTTTTATTGAACTTAACGGGTTGGGGGAAATTTGATGACTATAAATGATATATTGCCACTATTATTTGCAATGTTGATATCTTGATTGCGATTTCATTGATCTAGATCAATTTCTGGTGTGCTAAATCGGTCCGGGAGGGGATGATAATTAACCACGGCCTGCAGCAAACGCTGCAGGCCGCCATGCCGGGTTTAGACGTTGCCCTTATTATCCTCTTCAACCGCGTCGTGCAGCCGCTCCAGCATGTCCGGGAAGGCCGACTGTACGCGACTCCAGCTGGGAATAAACGGTTTCTCGCTCGGCGTATCGATAAACGCCGCTCCGGCTTCCATAATTGCCCCTGAAAACAGCTCTACCGCCGACTCCTCGCTGTGACGATCGAACTTCAACCCGTTCATCCGCGCATCGTGTTCAAAGCCGTCGATCATATCCAGCGCATTGCGGTAGTAGGTGGCCTTGAGGATACGGAAAGACTCCGAGGTGATAGGCACGCCAAGGATCGCCATCTTGCGGTACAGCGCCTTGGTAATATCGATACTCATGCGCTGCAGGCCGTTGCTGGCGTCGTCTTCCGACATCGGCTGATGCTTATGGTCATAGTTGTCGGCGATATCCACCTGACAAATACGCTTGGTGGCGGTAGTACGGTGCAGCTCTGAAAGTACGCCGATCTCCAGACCCCAGTCACTGGGGATCCGCAAATCATTGAGCACGTGGGTGCGCATGGCAAATTCGCCAGACAGCGGATAGCGGAAGCTGCGCAGGTATTCCAGGAACTCGGTAGTGCCATAGACTATTTGCAGCGATTTCAACAGTGGGAACACCAGCAGGCGGCCTACGCGACCGTTAAACTTGCCGTCGGCGACCCGGGCATAATAGCCCTTGCAGAAATCGTAATGGAAATTGGGGTTAGCGACCGGATACATCAGGCGGGCCAGCATCTCACGACTATAAGTGACAATGTCACAGTCATGCAGCCCCACTACCGTGGTGCGCCGTGATGCCAGCGTGTACCCCACGCAAAACCACACGTTGCGCCCTTTGCCCGGTTCCATCGGCGACAGGTTTTCTTTTTTCAGCTCTTCATCTAATGCTTTCAGGCGCGGGCCGTCGTTCCACAGGATACGATGCCGCTGCGGCAGCCTGGAAAAGAATTCGCGGGCGAAAAGGAACTGATCGCGGTCGGCGCGATCGAGGCCAATCACGATCTCTTCCAGATAGGGAACCTTGGTCAGCTCGTCGACAATCTTGGAGAGCGCTGGCCCCTCCAGCTCGGAAAACAGGGAAGGGAGGATCAGACCCATTGAGCGGCGTCCGGAGAACACCTGCAAATCGTATTCCAATTCTTCTAATTTTCGTTTGGTCAGATTATGAAAATTAGTGATGATGCCGTCCTGATAAAAATCGCTCATAGGAACCTCTCTAAGAGTACCCGCGAAACTGTCGCAACGGCTTCAGTTTATCCGGGGCCTTGTTGTTGTAGAGTCGATGACAGGCTGATGAAGTGGTTCAGCCCCTGCTTCCAACCTTCAGGTCCTTGCAGGCTGGTGCGGAAAACCCGCTGCACTCTATCGAGCTCCAGCCGATGGTCATGATGACCGAGAATAACTATCGAATAATCAGTTGCATTGAGCATGCCAATATCGTTGGGGCCATCGCCCAGACCGATGCTGACCACCGGCCTGCCGCGCCGTTTGCGGTACTGTTCGCTCAGCCAGTTAACCGCCTGACCCTTGCCGGCCTCGACGCCCATCACGTGCCAGAAGCGACCGCCGCGGGTCAGCGCAAGCTTCTCAGCCTGTAAATACTGCCTGAACCGTGCAAAATCCGGCTCGCTACCAAACCAGACAATCGGTTCCGAGGCCACGCGCTGCATCGCCATTATCGCGCCCTGCGGCGGCAGGCCGGTCCAGTCGACCACCTGCTGAACGTTGACATCGCCAAAGCCACGAAACTCAAAATCGTAACGTTGACGCAGGTGGGTCAGAATTCGGCGTATCTCGGCATATTCGACGCCGATAACGTGGCCGTTAGCCGCCACGTCGTGGGTGTGCCAGCCGTCGGGTAGCGCGATCAGTGCGCCGTTTTCAGCGATGAAGGGCTGCTGCGTCAGCCGCAGTTGCTGCTGGAGTTCACCGACTTCGGCAGCGGTTTTGCTGGTGGTCAGGATCACCGGCACCTCCGCCTCACTGAGCCGGTCAAGCCATTCCTGAGCGGGCTGCCAGCTGTAACTGTGGTGGTCCAGCAACGACCCGTCGAGATCGGTAAATACCAGCAGGTTGTCATCAAGGGACGGCATTATTTCTCCTCGCATTTAAAGGACACCGCGGTGGCGATTTTCTGGTCCAGCCATTAAGTATATACCGAAATTTATAAGCCATTTTTTTGCCGGCTAAATAACATGCCTTCTTACAGGGAGTTATCTGGCGACAGCCGATTTATTACGCGCATATTAATGCGCGAAGATTGCAGCCGAACCCATTTCCTATACACTCAAAATCAGCGGTTATTCACCCCTGTGCCGCGCAAACAGGCGCGGTAGTGTATAAAACAGCCAGCTACGTCGGGAGGCAGCTATGAAAAATGATGATCAGAATGAAGATTTTCTTTTCTTTCAGGAAATGGCCGACGTACAGAAGTTATCAGCCAACAATCAGGTCGTTTATTTAAAAAATCATCGCAAAGTGGCCAGGATTGAGTCGCCGGAGCTGCAGCAACCCGAGAACATTCTTACCCGCGGATTTTTGGAGATTATCGACTGCGCCGAGCCGCTGGAATACAAGCAGGACGGCGTTCAGCAGGGCGTGCTCGATAAGCTACGCCACGGAAAATATCCGCTCGAGGCCAGCCTTAACCTGTTGCGTAAACCGGTTGAGACCTGTCGTCAGGAACTGTTCAGCTTCTTCCTGCAGGCGCAGGCACAAAACCTGCGGACTTTGCTGATTGTCCACGGTCGCGGGCGACACGATGAAAGCCATCCCAATATCGTGCGCAGCTATTTGGCGAAATGGTTGCAGCAGCTTGATGAGGTGCAGGCCTTCAGCGTTGCGCTGGGCAAGGACGGCGGTGCCGGTGCCTGCTACGTCGCGTTGAGAAAATCCGCCGCGGCTAAACAGGAAAATTGGGAACGGCACGCCAAGCGCAGTAAATAAATCTTTTTTAAACAGGCGGCAAGTAAGCAAAAGTCTGCTTGCATCGTTAACGCGAGGTTTAACAACGGCTGTATACTCTGAGGCCCACGGAATTACGGGTCTCGAGTATCAACTTTTAATGCGTTTTGCTAAGCGAGTTTTCATGTTGTCCTGTCGTCATCTTCTCTCTACTTCTCTGCTGGTGGGCTGCGGTGTGCTGCTTTCTGCCTGCGGTCCTGCCAGTCAAGAAAAGCCCGCGGTGGTCATCAGCGGTAAAACCATGGGCACCTATTATCGGGTCAGCATGGTAGGCCTGGACAAAAGTCGCGAACCGGCGCTGCGTCAGCAAATCGAAGCGCAGCTACAAGAAGACGATCGTCAGTTATCGACCTATAAAAGCGACTCGGTGCTGTCGCGTTTCAACCAGTACCAGGGAACCGACCCGCAGCCGATTAGCTCAGGGATGGCCGATGCGATTATTACCGCGCTGCGCATTGGGCATAAAACCGATAACGAGATGGACATCACCGTCGGCCCGCTGGTCAACCTGTGGGGCTTTGGTCCGACCAAAGAGCCGGTGAAAATGCCAACCCAGCAGCAAATCGACGCCGCCCGCGCCGAGATTGGCCTGCAACACATCAAGGTTATTCAGCAGGTTGATGGCGATTACCTGCAAAAAGACCAGCCAAACATGTACATCGATTTATCGACCGTCGGCGAAGGTTACGCGACCGATCACCTGGCGCGACTGGTTGAGGCTAACGGCATCAGCGATTACCTGGTTTCCGTGGGCGGGGCCGTGGTGTCAAGGGGGCGCAATCCCGAGGGCAAACCCTGGCAGGTGGCTATCCAGAAACCCACCGATAAGGAAGACGCGGTGGAGGCGATTGTCGATCTGCAGGGCATGGGCATCAGCACCTCCGGCAGCTATCGCAATTATTACGAGCTAGACGGCAAACGCCTGTCGCACATCATCGATCCGGCAACCGGGCGGCCGATCACCCACAAGCTGGTTTCCGCCACGGTGATTGCTTCGACGGCGCTGGAGGCCGACGGCTGGGATACCGGCCTGATGGTGCTGGGAACCCAAAGAGCGCTGGCGCTGGCCGAGAAACAGCACCTGGCGGTGTATTTAATTACCAAAGAGCCGGACGGATTCAAGGTTAGCATGACGCCGCAGTTTAAAGCCTACCTGCGCAAAGCAGAAAAATAGCCGAACGCGGGCGCAGGGAGTGGCATAAAACTGAAAACGGCCGCTGCCCGGCGCTCGGAACTTTCTCAAAACGGTTTCGCCGATGCTGACTGGGCGGGGCCGCGTTGTGTTACAACGATTTTTTTACAATTTACCTTTTGGTCGCTTACCGCAACTTGGGCAGTATTTGTTATCAGGGAGGGCGGCTGTTGGTTAGAAAAGGCTTAACTCCTGCACTGTCTTCGGGAATGCGGCAGAGTTGCCGCCGGGTCGTTGAAGTCACGCATTCATTTTTAAAGTCTTATGGTTGTCATGTTATTTTTTATCCGCAGTATCGCTCCCGGAATTACCCGTTTTACGCTGCTGATGGCCGCACTTTTGCTTTCAGTGGTCTCAACCAACGCGCTGGCTAAAACCTATCCACGCATGCTTTCGCGGTCTGTGCTGGTAATTAACGCCAGCAACGGCCGGGTGCTGTATCAGAAAAATACCGCCCGTGCCTATCCGCTGGCCTCGTTAACCAAACTGATGACCGCGATGGTGGTGCTCGACAGCAAACAGCCGTTGACGCAAAAAATCACCGTGACGGCGGCCGATCGCGATCGGCTGAAAAACACCCATTCCAGGCTGACCGTGGGCTCGGTATTGTCGCGCAAGGACATGCTGCATATTGCGCTAATGTCCTCCGAGAACCGCGCCGCCGCCGCGCTGAGCCGTTATTATCCCGGCGGCCGGCGGGCGTTTATTCGTCAGATGAACCGCAAGGCGCAGGCCTACGGAATGCGCAATACCCACTTTTACGATCCTACCGGATTAACCCCACGCAACACCGCCTCGGCGCATGATTTAGCCATCATGGCCAAACACGCCTATCGCTATGCGCTGATCCGCCAGCTCTCCACCGATAAACGTTATGTGGTGCATCCAGGGCACGGTCAGTTGGTTTATCGCAGCTCGGACGGGCTTATCAATAATAAAACCTGGGATATCGTGCTGCAAAAGACCGGATTTACCGATCAGGCGGGGCATTGTTTGATTATTTATACCCGCATTAAGGGACAGGACGTGCTGATGGTGATCGCCGGTGGACCGCGCGGATATTCACACTATCACGACGCCCTGGGGCTGAAAGCCTGGCTGATGCACGGCAATCTGTAGGCTTATCAATTGGTAGGTTTGTAAAGAAGGATGAAAACGCCGGGCGCAGGCAATGCGGGTATTGCCTGCGCCCGGCGAATTCTATTTTGGCAGACTCATCAGTTCGAACAGCACCACGGTGCGTGAAGTGCAGGTGTATTCACGGCCAAAGTCGAAGCTGTGCTCATAGATATCGTCGGGCTGGAAGGTGTCGAGAATGTGCCTCCAGCTTTGGCCGTGCGCGACCGAGGGCAGGGTGAAGACCACGTCTTCGTGGGCGGCGTTAAACAGCAGTAGCACGGTGCTCAGCGAACCGTAACGCATCAAACCGGTGGGCTGGGCGCGCCCGTCTAGCAGCATGCCGATACACTTGGCGTGCGCATCACTCCAGGCCTCGTCGTTCATCTCCTCACCGCTGGGCTGGAACCAGCTGACATCTTTAACATCAAGCTTTTCATGCTGCTCGCCGGTCAGGAAGCGGCCGCGATGCAGAATAGGGAAGCGCTTGCGCAGGGCAATCAGCCGATAGGTAAACAGGATCAGCGATTTGCCTTTGGCACCGATTTCCCAGTTGACCCAGGCAATCGGCGTGTCCTGGCAGTAGCCATTGTTATTGCCGTTTTGCGATCGGGCAAACTCGTCACCGGCCAGCAGCATCGGCGTGCCCTGCGAGAAGAACAGCGTGGCCAGCATATTGCGCATTTGCCGGATCCGCAGCTCGTTAATCGCCCGGTCGTCGGTTTCACCCTCTACGCCGTAGTTGGCCGAAATATTATTATCGGTGCCATCGTTGCCGCCTTCGCCGTTCTCCTCGTTATGTTTTCTTTCATAGGAAACCAGATCGTTGAGGGTAAAGCCGTCGTGGGCGGTAATAAAGTTGACCGAGGCGTAAGGCTTGCGGCCTCGATGGTTGAAGATGTCGGCCGATCCCGACAGGCGAGTAGTAAACTGGGCTAACTGGCCTTCGTCGCCGCGCCAAAACTGACGCACCGAATCGCGGAAGCGGTCGTTCCACTCGACCCAGCCCGGCGGGAAGCCGCCCACCTGATAACCGCCCGGACCGCAGTCCCACGGCTCGGCAATCAGTTTGCACTGGCTGAGTATCGGGTCCTGACGGCAGGTGTCGAGGAAGCCGCAGCCCTCATCGAAGCCGTAGCTTTCACGCCCGAGGATGGTGGCCAGATCGAAACGGAAACCGTCGACCTGCATTTCAGTCGCCCAATAGCGCAGGGAGTCGGTCACCATCTGCAAGACGCGCGGATGGCTGAGATTGAGGGTGTTTCCGGTGCCGGTATCGTTAATGTAGTAGCGTTTATTTTCGGGCATTAAACGATAATAGCTAGCATTATCAATGCCTTTAAACGATAGCGTCGGACCCAGTTCATTGCCTTCGGCGGTGTGGTTGTATACCACGTCGAGGATCACTTCAATTTCTGCGGCATGCAGCGCGGCAATCATCTGTTTGAACTCACTGATAGTGTGAGTCGCCATATACTGCGGGTGCGGCGCGAAGAAACTCAGCGTGTTATAGCCCCAGTAGTTGTGCAGACCGCTGTCCTGCAAATGACGGTCATCGGTGAAGGCGTGGATCGGCATCAGCTCAATAGAGGTAATACCCAGCGACTTGATGTAATCGACAATCTGCGGCGTGCTGAGGCCGGAGAAGGTGCCGCGCAGGTGCTCGGGCACCGCAGGATGGCGCATGGTATAGCCGCGAACGTGGGTCTCATAGATGATGGTGTGTTCCCACGGCACCGGATTCTTGCGCGATCGCGACCACGAAAATGCCGGATCGATAACCCGACACTTGGGCAGAAACTGCGCGCTGTCGCGGTCGTCAATGTGCAGGTCTTTCTTGTCGCTTTCCATATCATAGGCAAAAAGCGCATCGTCCCATTTTAAATCACCGACGATCTGCTTGGCGTAAGGGTCGAGCAGCAGCTTAGCCGGGTTGAAGCGGTGACCGTCGTGCGGCGCATAGGGGCCGTGCACGCGGTAGCCATAAAGCAGGCCGGGGCGCGCATCGGGCAGATAGCCGTGCCACACCTCGTCGGTATATTCCGGCAAATCCAGACGGTCATATTCTTCGCCGTTGTCGTCAAACAGGCACAGCTCTACCCGGGTGGCGTTAGCCGAGAAAATGGCGAAGTTAACGCCTAAACCGTCCCAGGTTGCGCCCAAAGGCACCGGTAAACCTTCACGAACGCGCGTCTTATGGCCGCTGTCAAAGTTTTTAACCAGTTCTCCGTCGCTGTAGGGATGGATCAGGCGCACTCCCTGGTCGTTAACTTCAACGTCAACCTGCGCGGGAGATTTGATTTGAGTATCGAGTGAAGCCGTAGGTTTGACGGGTTTTTTAGGTGGGGCTTTGGCCATCGTTGGAAAATCTCCAGCAGAGTGAGCAATCAATTATGTGCAAAGCGCATAACTGGAGTGTAGACGACTTTTAACATCGCACCTTGAAACAGTTGATAAGGTCGAAATACTGTACAACTTGAAGTCGTTACCGGATAGTACATAGCAGGCTACTATCTTTTTATCGGCGCATTTTACGCGTCAGATAGCGGCATTTTTGCGCCGGTTAATTATCTTCGGGAGTAAGCATGAGCATTCCACTGTTGTGCCATTTTGAATTGGACCCCGGCTTTCCGGCGCAATTTCAGGCCGCAGGCTATGACCTTCACTATGCCCTGACGCCAAAGGCACGCGCCGAACTGGACCCCAAACTGGCGGCCGAGACTCGCGCGGTGCTGACAGTCGGCTCGATTGGCCTGTCTGCACAACAGATGGCCTCGATGCCCAGCCTGGAAATTATCTGTGCCCAGGGCGTCGGGTTCGAGCTGATTGATACTCAGGCGGCAAAGGCGCGCAATATTCAGGTCACCCACGGTCCAGGAACCAATAATTCTGCCGTCGCCGACCATACGCTGGCGCTGATGCTGGCGATCACACGAAACATTGCCGATTTTGACCAGCGGGTGCGCAGCGGCCAGTGGGCGCGTTCGCGCATCGTGACGCCGGGAATGTTCGGCAAAAGGCTGGGTATTATCGGGCTGGGAAATATCGGCCTGCAGATAGCCAAACGCTGTGCGGGTGGATTTGACATGCCGGTGGGGTATTTCAACCGCCGCCCGCTCGACGACAGCCCGTATCAGTATTTTAGCAGCCGCGAGGCGCTGGCCCGCTGGGCGGATTACCTGGTTATTGCAACGCCCGGTGGGAAAGACACTCGTCGGCTGGTAGACGCCGAGGTGCTGCGTGAATTAGGCCCGCAGGGTTATCTGATTAATATCTCCCGCGGAACGGTGGTCGATACCGAGGCGTTAATCGTAAGTCTGAACGATCGCGCCATTGCCGGCGCCGCCCTGGACGTGCTCGACGGCGAACCCGAGGTGCCCGAGGCGCTGATTAGCATCACCGGTAATCTGGTCATGACGCCGCACGTCGCCGGTCGCTCACCGGAGGCGATGGATAACATGATAAAATTAGTGCTCGGCAACCTGAATGCGCACTTCGCCGGGCAGGCGGTGTTGACGCCGGTTCCCGGCTAATAGCGAGACAGAATGGCCCGATCAGGCGAGGTAAAGTTTTGAAGACGGTGCCGGTTTTGTGTCAATAAAGTATAAAGACACAACCCTTATTAGTAAAAAGCATAAGTAACCTTTTTTTCGTATTTGTCCTACTGCTAACTTGAACGTAACAATAGGCGACAAGTACAAACAAATAGGGGTGCACGGTGAATTTCCAACAGCTAAAAATTATTCGGGAATCAGCGCGATGCAATTACAACCTGACCGAAGTGTCAAATATGCTTTTCACTTCACAGTCAGGCGTCAGCCGGCATATCCGCGAGCTGGAAGACGAGCTCGGGGTAGAAATATTTATTCGTCGCGGCAAACGCTTACTGGGCTTGACCGAGCCGGGTAAAGAACTGTTGTCCGTGGCAGAGCGTATTCTTAATGAAGCGCAAAATATCCGTCGCCTGGCAGATATCTTCTCCAAGGAAGATGCCGGCGTACTGACCATCGCCACCACCCACACGCAGGCGCGTTACAGCCTGCCGCGAGTGATCAAAGCGTTCCGCTCGGTATATCCGGCGGTACGCCTGGAATTGCACCAGGGCTCGCCGCAGGAAGTATTGGCGATGCTGCTGAGCGGGCAGGCCGATGTGGCGATTGCCAGTGAAAAGTTGATCAGCGATCCGTCGGTGGCTTCTTTCCCCTACTATCGCTGGCACCACGCAATTCTGGTACCGGATGGGCATCCGCTGCTGGAGCAGCAGCCGGTAACGCTTGAGCAGTTGAGCCAATACTCGCTGGTGACCTATCGTCAGGGGATTACCGGTCGTTCACGCGTCGACAGCGCTTTCGAGCAAAACGGTCTTAACCCGGACATCGTCCTGAGCGCGCAGGATTCTGACGTGATCAAGACCTACGTCGAACTGGGATTAGGCGTGGGCATCCTGGCCGATAAAGCCTTCGATCCTGAACGCGATCGCGGCCTGCAGCTGATTAACGCCGAACATCTTTTTGAGTCTAATACCGTGTGGTTAGGCCTCAAGCGATCACAGCTACAGCGTAACTACGTTTGGCGATTCATTGAGCTGTGTAATCAGAGCCTGTCGATTAATGAAATTAAGGAAAAGGTTTTCAAACAACCGCAGACCGATACTGACGCGGTCATTGATTATCAGATTTAACTTTTTGATGGCATAAATTTATTTTAAGGGCGAATAGGCTTTGGGCTTATTGGCCCTTTTTGCTTTTCATTGCAAATGGGTTTTTAAATTCAAATTCCTTAAGTTCAAGTTTAAACTTAAGTTTAAGTTTAAGTTTAAGTTTAAGTTTAAGTTTAAGTTTAGGTTCAAGTTCAAGTTCATGCGCTGTGCTTACTGGGCGGCGGCCCAGACCGCCCAAAGGGTATTCCAAGGCCAATACCCTCTGGACTCCCGGGCCTTTGCCCTCGCGACACGATCGGTGCAAAAGAATGAGATTGTTTCAGTCACCCCAGCGCGTGGCGTTTGCCACGGCCCTGCGGACTACCTTCACTCAGTCGAAAGCCAAAAGCGTCTTTCTCCCTTGCTCAGCGTAGGCATGAGGCCGCCAGTCTGGCTATTTAAAGAAAACCCGGTAACTCTGCGGCGGTCAAAGGCCGATCTCTTGAAGGTTACTAATCAGGTTTGTTCTAAAGAAGGGACTCGATTCATTTCGCAGTAAATCCCCTTTCAGCGGACGCTAAAACTTCTGTCAAACGTGCCTTTAACATTAATCGCTACCGGCAGCAGTTGAACCTGATGATAAAAATCTGCGGTCTGCTGCTGTTGTGCCACGGTCTTATCATCGATCGATTGCCAATGGGCGTGGCTGCGGCCGTAGGACAATTTTGCCGCCGCCGGAGGGAAGCCGATGATCTTCGATAGCGTCACGCTGTAAGCGTCCAGATGCTGATTAGCCCACACTTGTGCATCGGCCAGGCGTTGAACGTAGTCGGCAATCGCCTGGCGTTTCGCGCTGTCCTTCAATGCGCTATCGGTGGCGGCGATGTAGCCGTTACCCGACCATAATCCGCGACCGTTCACCACCACCCGCAAATGATCCTGCGTCTCGGCAAAGGCGGTATAGGGTTCCCAGGTGGCCCAGACGTCTACCGAACCCTGCACCAGCGCCAGTTTGGCATCGCTCGGTTGCAGGAAACGGAAGGTCACATCTTTACTGCTAAGTCCCGCGGAGGCCAGCGCCTTCAGCGCCACAAAATGCCCGATCGAGCCTTTATTGGTGGCGATGCTTTTACCCTTGAGATCGGCCGCGCTGTGGACTGGGCTGTCGGCACGGACGATCAGCGCGGTGCCGTAGGCGTCGGATTTATCGACCGCTATCGCCTTAACCTGCGCGCCCGCAGCCTCGGCAAACAGCAGCGGCGCGTCGCCGATAACGCCGATATCCACCGCCTGGGCGTTCAACGCCTCGGCGAGAGGGGCCGCTGCCGGAAACTCCGACCATTCAATCTTATACGGCAGATTTTGTAACTTGTTGGCCGCCTCAAGCTGGGCACGCATATTGCCTTTCTGATCGGCAATACGCAGCGTCACCTGATCCGCCGCGTGGGCGCTGAGGGTCGAAAAAATCAGCGTCGCGAGCAGGCCTGCGTCGCGAAACCTAAAAGGTGAAAATTTCATGCTTTATTCCCTTAACCTTAAAACGGTACAGCGACCCGTTGGCCGTTAAGCGGATCGCATCCTGCTGAAGACAACCACCTGGACGGCAGATGGCCGGAGTGAATTACCTTAGACAGCCTGCCGGGCTGAGAGAAATCAATATTTAACATTACCATAGCGATAAATTGATTTTTGCATCGCCGGGCCGGGTGCTAGCCTGCCAGTCAATCTCTTATTTCGAGCCCTGATTGCCGGAGCCTTTGCCATGTCTGATATTCATCATTCCTATCCACTACGCCACCCCGCTGAATTATTGAAGTCGCTACGCAGCGGGCAAGAGGTCGCGATTGTCGACCTGCGCGAAGAAGCCGATTACGCCACCGGCCATCCGCTGTATGCCGTCAGCCTGCCGCTGTCCAAGCTGGAAATCGAAGTGTTGGACCGTATCCCGCGCCGCACCACGGCGATTACGCTGTATGACAACGGCATTCGCTACAATCAGCGCACCGACACCAGGCTGGTCGACGAGGGTTATCAGCGGCTTAGGGCGCTGGGCTATGTCGATATTGCCGTGCTGGCGGGGGATCTTGACGGCTGGAAAGAGGCCGGTGGCGAGGTGTTTACCGATGTTAACGTGCCGAGCAGGGCGTTCGACCAGTGGCTTAAGCACAGCCAAGCACTGTCATCGAGCAGCGAAGAGGCTGCGCCACGCCAGCGCGCTGCAGCGCAAAATATTAGCCTGTCGCAGCTTGAGCAGTGGCAGGCCGACAGTGACAGAACGCTGTATTTGTTTGACGTGCGCAGCCTGGCCGAATATCAGCAGGGCCATTTACCGGCATCGCGTCACGCGCCGGGCGAGCAGTTGGTGCAGGAAACCGATCGTTACGCCATCGTGCGCGGAGCGAGAATTGTATTGATTGATGACGATGGCGTGCAGGCTACTCTCGTCGCTTCAAGCCTGGTGCAGATGAACTGGCAGGTTTACGTGCTGACGCTTGATTCAGCAGCCCATGCCGCCTCACCGTTTAGCGAGCAGGGCAACGGCAGTATTACTTCGGCCCCGGTTCCGGCGATCGAAAACGTTGACGGCGAGCAGTTAGAGAAATGGATTGCCGAAGGTGAGACCGGCATCATCGATTTGACCCTGAGCGCAAATTTCCGCAATCGTCGCATTCCGGGCGCGGTGTTTGCCTCACGCAGCCAGCTGCCACAGATATTGGCACAGCGTCCGGCGTTTAAGCGCTGGGTGGTGACCTGTGGCAGCGGCTTCCTTGCGCGTTACGCCGTCACAGAAGTGGCAGCATTAACCGGTTCACCGGCCTACCTGCTTGAGGGCGGCACGCTGAAATGGATTGCCGAGCAGCGCCCGCTGGAGCACGGCGACTCACCGTACCTGCAAAATCCGCGCGATAAATATCTGCGCCCTTACGAGGGGGAGGATGCCAGCCCGCAGGCGGTACAGGCCTACCGCGAGTGGCAGCAGGGGCTGGTGGCGCAGCTTGCGAGGGACAACAGCCACGGCTTCCGACGGTTTGACCCGGCTTAACGGCAGAAAACCTAAACAGAAGGCATAAAAATGGGCAGCCTCGGCTGCCCATAAGGTTATTGCTCAAAACGTTTAGCGACGTCCGCGCGGGTGGGTTCTTGCGGTCCAGTCATAAGTTGCCGAGGTGCTTGGCGTGGCATTGGCTTTGGCACGGCGTTTTTCTGCCCGCGCTTTGCTGGCGACTTTCTCTTTTTCAGCCATCAATGCATCAATATAGTCGTCTTTAATTCTGTTATTTTCGGAGTTAGTCAGGTCTCGTCCCTGGGCCTTTCTCGCCCGGTCCAGCTGGGTCTTTAACTCACGTTGTTCGCTTTCCGTCATGTCTTGCTGTGTCAGTCTTTTCATTGCTCTTGCGTCCCTCTGAGGAAAGTGACAACCAGTGTAGCGGTTAAACGTTAAAAAACTCAGACATTACGCGAATTTTATTCAACAATTTCGCGCTTTTCCTTGGTTTTATCCTTAACCAGTGGAAATTGGATCAGCGGCAGCCTTGCCGACTGCCAAAATGCCAGTAAAGCCAGCAGCGCACACACTGCCAGGCCGATATCGATGGCGTTAATCAGGGCGCTGCGCGCTAACGGATAGTAGGTCAACATGCTGGCGTTAACCGACTGCAATAACACCTGCGGGTCGGCAAATTGCTGTTTCACCGCTTCGGGAACGCTAGCCTCACCAGCTTGCATCAGTTTGCCGACCACGTGCACGCTGTACCATTTATTCACCGCCGCGCCGGTCAGCGCGGTGCCAAGCAGCCCGCCTACCAGCCGCAGCGACTGGGTTAGCGCGGTGGCAATACCGAGATATTCTCGCGGCGCCAGCGTCTGAATAAAGATTGTTACGTTAAGCAGAATAAAGCCAATGCCGATGCCGGCCATCATCATCAGCGCCATCAGCACGCCATAATGCCCGTGTCCGCCGACCAGCGCCAGCAGCCCACAGGCCGCGGCGGTGACCAGCAGTCCCATCTGCGGCAGGCGCATCGGATTAGCCATGCGGGTCACAATACGGCCGTTAATGATCGCGCTAACCGTAATGCTCACCCCCATTGGGGTGATGAGCCACGCCGCCTGTTTTGGCGAATAGCCGTAGCCGCCCTGGAACAGCAGCGGCATAAAATACAGCAGGGTAAACAGCACCGCGCCGATCAGCACCGAAATAGTAAACAGCTGGCGGATGGGGACGATGGCAAACAGCGGCGGTGGCAGGATCGGCGAGTGCGCGCGACGCTGCTGAAACACCAGCACCGCGCCGCTTAGGCCGCAGGCCAGCATCAGGCCGAGCAGGGTAAAGGCCGAGCCGTTGCTCGGGAGAAACTCGGCTAACAGCTGCATGCTGCCCAGCACGCACATAATCAGCAGCGCCCCGAGCCAGTCGAGGCGGATCGCCGCCTTTTTCAGCGGCCTGATATACGGCAGATAAATCCAGGACACCACCAGCGCCACTAGGCCCAGCGGCAGATTTAGGTAAAACACCGAGCGCCAGCCGTACTGTTCGGTGAGGATCCCGCCCAGCGTCGGCCCCAGCGCGTTGACGATGCTGAACGCAGTGCTAAACAAGATTTGCCAGCGCAGGCGTTGACGGGTGTCGGGGAACAGTTCGGGAATGCAGGCAAACGCCGTGCCGACCAGCATGCCGCCGCCAATGCCCTGCACCGCACGCCATAGGATCAACATCTGCATGCTGCCGGCAAACGAGCACAGCGCCGAGGAGAGGGTGAACAGTACGGTGGCGGCCAGCACGAAGTATTTGCGGCCGTAGTAGTCACCCAGGCGACCGAAGATCGGTACGGTGATAATGGAGGTCAATAGATAGCTGGTCGCCACCCAGGAATAAAGGTCGAAATTGCCCAAATCGGCGACGATATACGGCATGGCGTTGCCAATTACCGTTTGATCGAGCGCTGACAGCATCAGGACCAGCGCCAGTCCAAGAACGGCTAATAAAGAACGACGGAAGGTTAAACTTGAGGCAACGGCTGAATCGGTCATAAAACGTGCTCTGCGGCAGAATATTAATAGGTACAGCCTAAACCCGGTCATCCCTGGCCTTAGCCTGCCAAGATAATAGGGGCGTTAGCGGGTCATAAGCAAAGAGGAGTTTCACATCACCTAATCAGTTTTACTTATAGCTGAGGTCGCCGTCGCCGGTATCCAGGGCCATAAGTCCGTCGAGCACTTTTCGTAGTCCCTTGTTCAGGGGTTTATCCTGCCGAAGCACCACCGCGAGCTGGCGTACCAAGGGCGGGTTGAGCGGCGAGGTTTGCAAAGCATAAGCGGCTTGCTGCGAACTCATTGCCAGCTGCGGCACAATGCTCACCCCTAATCCGGCTATCACCATCTGCTTAATCGCCTCGATGCTGCCCAGCTCCATAATCGGCTGCGGTTTTAGCCCCTGCTGCGTAAACCAGTGGTCAATCCGCTGCCGGGTGCTGCTGTGTTGTTCAAACAGGATCAGCGGCAGTTGAATTAAGCGTTCTGGCGTTGCGGCTCCGCTCAGCAGCGGGCGCTGAGCGGACTGGATCAGCACCAGGCTCTCGCTATACACCGGCGCGATCGCCAGGCTTTTGCCGTTCGCCGGCAGCGTGACCAGCGCCAGATCGAGCCGGTTTTCCGCCACCGCCTTAACCATCTCATCGGTATTGCCGATCCTCACGCTAACGTCTAAATCGGGCCACCGATATTTTAGCTGCCCGAGCAGCGGCGGCAGCAGATGAATACAGGCCGTCGCGCCGGTGCCGAGGCTGACCTGGCCGCTGACTTCATGAGCGTGGACTGCCATCGATTGCAGGGTGGTATCGACGGCGATATTAATCTGCGCCCCGTGCTCGAGCAGGGTCATTCCCGCCGAGGTAGGTTTCATCTTTTTAGCAATCCGCTCCAGCAGCTTCAAATTAAAGAACTTCTCCAACTGGCGTATTTGCAGGCTAACCGCTGGCTGCGTCAGCCCCAGGTGCTCCGCTGCGGCCGAGAAGCTGCCGTGCTGCACCACCAGTTCAAAGGTCGCCAGCTGTTCCAGATTGAGTTTTTCAGGCAGGGCTCGCGTCATGGCAAAGTTTTTCTTATGAGAAGGATAAGTTGGCAAAGCTACATTATGTTATCTGTTTACTTTATTCTTAAATTCAAATCAATCAGCGAGTGAAAAATAGCCATGTTTGCAGAACCTTACGACCAAAATTCGATTGAAATAGCCGATGCCAGCGAGTCGGACATGACCGAGGTGCAGGCCATCTATGCCCATCATGTGATCCACGGGCTATCAAGTTTTGAAACCGAGGCACCGACGCTGGAGGAGATGCAGCAGCGCCGTGGTGCGGTCCTGAGCAAGGGCCTGCCGTATCTGGTGGCGCGCCAGCGCGGCAAGGTGTTGGGTTATTGTTACCTTTCACCTTACCGCCCGCGCTATGCCTATCGTTTCACCGTCGAAGGATCGGTGTATATTGCCGTCGGGCAGCAGGGTAAGGGGCTGGGAAAAAGGCTGATGGCCGAGGCGATTGCCCGCGCCGAACGCGGTGGCTGGCGACAAATGATGGCGGTTATTGGCAACAGCGAAAACATCGCCTCGCTGCGCCTGCATCAATCATTGGGCTTTAGTATGATCGGCCAGTTGACCGGCGTCGGCTTTAAACACGGCCGCTGGGTCAATACTCTGATGATGCAGCGCACGCTAGGCGAGGGCGACAGCACCTTACCGCCTGATTGCGAAAAATAATAATAATCATTATCATCCGAGGCTTCTATTCTTACTTTTGGGGCCTTATGCGTTTTTCAAGTTTGGCGGTTGCCGCCGCCGTTGCGCTCAGCGCGGGAGCGTGGGCGTCTGCGCTGCAGGCTAAAACGGTCGTCGATATCTATCAGCGCAGGGTAGAAGTACCGGATAACCCGCAGCGCATAATTCTTGGCGAAAGCCGGATGCTTTATAGCCTGGCGCTGATTACTGACGGCGATCCCTCCGCGCGGGTGGTCGGCTGGCCGGGAGATATGGCGCATTACGATCCGCAAAGCTGGCAGCTCTATCTCAGGGCCTTTCCCCATATTGCCCGCGTTCCCCAGCTCGGCACGGTGAGCTATGACCAGATGAACGTCGAGAAGATACTGGCGCTAAAGCCCGATCTGGTGATTTTGCCGCGCTACGCTAAAAGGCCCTCCAGCGAAGCCACGGTTGAACGGCAGTTAACCCAGGCTGGCGTGGCGTTTATTTATGTCGATTTCCGCGTCGACCAGCTGCACAACACGGTGCCGAGCCTGCGCCTGCTGGGCGAAGTGTTGAATAGTCCGCAGAAAACCAGGCGTTTTATCGAATTTTATCAGCAGCATATGAACTTCATCAGCCAGACGTTGGCCGCCTACCATGGCGCTAAGCCCACGGTCATGCTGCAACTGCATCTAGGTCGCCTGCAAAGCTGCTGTACCACGGTGGCGAGCGGTAATCTGGCCGATTTGCTGGCGTTTGCCGGTGGCGACAATATTGCCAAAAATGCTTTTAAAAGCGTCTATGGTCAGATGGATCCCGAATCGGTGATCGTGGCTAACCCCGACGTTTATATCACCACCGGCATGTCCGGCGCCGAGAAACCCGATGACCTGCAGCTTGGCCCGTTGGTCGGCGCAGAACAGGCGGCACAGAGTTTTCGCCGGCTGATTAGCCAACAGCCGATTTTATCGAATTTGCGCGCGGTGAAAGACGGTAATGCCTACAGCCTGTGGCATAACTTCTATTTGAGTCCGTATCATCTGCTGGACGTGGAGGTGTTTGCCAAGGCGCTTTATCCGCAGCTGTTTGCCTCGTTAGATCCGCAAAAAACGCTGCAACAGCTGTACCAGCAGTTTTTACCGCTCCCACTCACCGGCACCTACTGGACCCGGCTTTCGCCTGCCGATTAACTCAGACGCTGCCGGTAATCACCGGCAGCGTTTACCTGCTTAGAAATCCACGCTAGCCGAGAGTACCAGATTACGCGTTTCACCCTCCTCGACGCGTAGATTACCGGCGCTTGAGGTGTAGTATTCTTTATTGAAGATATTGTTAATGTTCAGCTGAAGCTGGGTATGTTTGCCCAGCAGAGGGTTGTCCCACGAGATAAAGGCATCCGCTACGGTATAGGCCGGCATGGTGAAGCTGTTTTCCGGGTCACCGGCGCGACTGCCGACATAGCGCGCGCCACCGCCGAGACGGAACTCACCCTCAACCGGCACCCAGCGCAGCGTGTGGCTGACATACAGGCTGCCCATGTTGGTAGGGGCATTAACCAGGCGATTGCCGACGTTGGCTGATGAAACATCGTCTTTAACGATTTCAGTCTTGTCGTAGGCGTAGTTGGCGCTGAGGTTCCAGTCTTTGGCAATTTCGCCGTTTAACTCCAGCTCGACACCGCTTGAGCGCGCCTTGGGAATATTGCGCGTCACGCCATTAATATAAACCGACATGTCTTTCTCATCGATTCGATACAGCGCCAGCGTGGCGTCAAGCCGCGGTGTAATCTGCCATTTGCTGCCCACCTCATAGGTGGTACCCAGCTCGGGTGACGCGGTGGTGCCGTTGTCATCAACGTCGGTCGACGGGGTAAACGATTTGCTGAAATTACCGTAAAACGACAGCGACTCGTTGAGCTTATACACCAGCCCCACCTGCGGCAGGAGCTTGTTCTCGGTGTAGTCCTGCGTCTCGATTGGCGTAACGAAACCCTGCGAACCCTTTTGATTAATATGCTGATAACGCGCGCCCACCACGCCAATCCAGCGATCGGTAAAGTGGATGCTGTCCTTGGCGTACAGCGAATGGTTATAAATGGTTGAGCGCAGATTGCTGTTGCTGTCGGAATAGGTCGAGCCGTTGGTGAGCGGCGCGACGGCGTACACCGGCGCGTACATGTTAAAGTCAGAGTTAACCTTGCCGCGATACGAATATTGCTTGTAGGTTTCGACCTTCTCATAGTCTGCGCCAATCAACAAATCGTGGGTCATGCCCAATATCTGTGGCTCACCAATCCAGTCCCACGAGGTGAGGCTGGTTTGATGGTTAAAGCCGCGATTGGCATCGGCGCGGCGAGTTACCGCGCCGGTAGTGGTGTTGACCGCGGTGGCACGCACCTCGTTGCTGTCGTAGCGGCGCTGCATCCAGGCATAGGTCAGGCGAGTTTTCCAGTCCGGGCTAAGCTCATATTCCCACGTGGTGTTCAGGCGTTTATTCTTGCCCCAGGCGTGGTTTGCCGCCTCATCGATGCGCTCTTTGTAGGGGATATTAAGCGGTTTACCGTTGATAAACGCCGTGCCGCGATCGTAAGGCACGTCGTATTTAAACTCTTCATAGCTCAGGTTAAAACTGGCTTTCTCGCCGAACCAGCTCAGGGAGGGGGCGACCAACGTGTGCTGGTTTTTGCCAAAGTTGCGCCAGTAGTCTTCCGACTGACGTTCGGCGATCAGCCGGAAGGCGAAGCCGTTGCCCAGCGGTCCGGTGACGTCAAGGGTGCCTGAACCGCCGCCTGCTCCGCCGGTGCGCCCGCTGATGCGAGTATTCCACTGATACTGCGGCTTCTTAGTGATCATATTGATCACCCCGCCAGGGTTCTGAATGCCGTACAGCAGCGAGGCCGAGCCTTTGAGTACCTCAACGTGGTCGACGGTAGAGTCGAAAGCCAGGCCCTGATTGCTGCGCACGCCGTCTACCAGAATGGAGCCGTCGCTGTTGGCCCCGAAGCCGCGCTTGACGAAGCCGTCCTCGGTGCCGCCGAGGGTATTGCCCTGGGTCACGCCGCTGACAAACTTCATCGCGTCGTCGAGCGAGGTCACCTGATAGTCTTCAATCATCGCGTTAGTGACCACGCTGACCGACTGCGGCGTTTCACTGAGCGGCGTGTCGTTTTTATTGGCGGTAGACGCCTGCGTGGCGCCGTACTCTGGCACCGACTCGCCGGGGGCGTCGGCGGTGATGGTCATCAGCGATCCCGCATTAGCATCATCGCCGGTGGCCGCCAGCAGCGGCGAGCAGTGCAGCACCGCCAGCGCTAACAGGCTGGGTTTAAAATAATAACAGCAGGAGGAACCTTGACCAGCGGTAGAGCGTGTTGCCTTTTTTTTATTATTAAATGAAGTGCTCAAAATGATAACCCTTAAGAATGCAAATGATAACGCTTTGCATTCTAATTATCATTTTAAGGATTTTAAACGAATATTTACATTTATTTATCAGCGGCTGAGTTGATAGATATCTCGGGTTTCCAGCACCCGATCGCCTTCACCGCGTCGTGCGGCGTTAAGCATCGCCAGACCGACGTTTTCAGTGGTCAGGATCACGCCGGGCATCAGCGGTTTGAGCAGGGTAATAAAAGGCCACAGCAGAGGATAAAGCAGGCGATAGGCCTTGGTTTTCGACCTGACGCCGTGCAGCGGCTGCATAATCCCCGGGCGGAAAAGATAGGTGGCCTTGAACGGCATGCGCAGCAACGCATTTTCGGTCTTGCCTTTCACCCGCGCCCACATGCTTTTTCCCCGCTCGCTGCTGTCGGTGCCGGCTCCAGAGACAAACACAAAGGTCATCATCGGATTATCTGCCAGCAATAGTTGGGCAATCGACAGCGTCAGATCATAGGTAATGTGCGCGTAGTCAGCCTCGCTCATGCCCAGTGAAGACACGCCGAGGCAGAAGAAGCAGGCATCAAGATGGGTTAACTGAGGTAGATAATCGGTGAGGTCAAACAGGTCGCGGTGAATGATTTGCGTGAGCTTGCCGGACGGATCGCCGGGCGATAATGGCACCACCGGCGTGCGGCTAACGGAGATCACCGCGCTGACGTCGCCTGCCAACAGCGTCTCACGCAGCACGCCCTGGCCCACCATACCCGTTGCACCCAAAATAAGAATTCGCATCGTGAACCTCGACAAACCGTTAGTTAAGGGACACGCCGCCTGTTGACGGCGTGCGGGTAGGGCAGTTACTCGACGGTATCGTACTTGATGTATTTATTGCTGCAGTTAAGGCGCGCAAGATACTTCAAAGTGCCTGAAGGACCCTTGGCGCTGAAGGGAACGATAAACGTGCCTTTATTATCTTTGACGTTATCGGCGATAAACGCCAGGCTTGGCACTTCGGTTCCCAGATTGTCTTTATCGTTACCCCAGTTAGGCAGCTTGTTTTGCATAAAGTCACGGGTTACCAGATCCATGGCATTTTGCGCTGTAACGTTAGCGCAGGCCTGCGGCGAGGTGCGTTGCATATAGGTCGGATAGATATACGTCATACCCAGTGTGAGCACTACCATCGCAAACACCACGCAAACCATGGTGCCTAAAACCATTTTACCCGTCTTTCCAATCACAATAACTCCTGAGTCTTACTGACAAATAACTAAAATTCTCCCGCCAAGAGTACGATAAACCACGGTTAAGGGAAACGACGACGGGATTTTTAAATGCCAAATTCGCATTTACAAACAAATTCATCGCTAATTTTTGCGCCTGACGTGCTAGCCTTTTTAACAGATTGTTCCATTAATTTAAGATCAACATTGCAGTAATCAAGGAGTGAATATGAGTCAGCAACCGAGCGTCGCAGTACTGGGATTAGGTGCCATGGGGCACGCCTTTGCCGCCAACCTGATCAAGAAAGGCTTTACTACTCGCGTCTGGAACCGCACCGCGTCCAAGGGTGACGATCTGGTCGCGGCGGGCGCGGTGGCCGGTAAAACGCCGCGCGATACCGTAGCAGGCGTCGACGTGGTGATTGCCATGCTGGCCGACGGTAAAACCACTCAGTCGGTGCTTGACGGTGAAGACGGCATCCTGGCTGGCCTGAAACAGGGCGGGATTTTGGTGCAGATGGGCACCATTGGCGTCGAGGCTACCGAACAACTGATCGCCCAGTTGAAAGAGCAGCGCCCGGACGTAGTATTCTTTGATGCGCCGGTTTCCGGCACTAAAGGCCCGGCCGAGCAGGCACAGATCGTGGTGCTTGCCAGCGGCGATCGCCAGGCGGGCGCGGCGGTGGAGCCGGTATTTGCGGCGATCTCCAAGGGCGTTAAGTGGCTGGGCGAGGCGGGAAGAGCCTCGAAAATGAAGCTGGTGGTCAACGCCTGGCTGATTTCGATGGTCGAAGGCATTGCCGAAAGTTCTCAGCTGGCGCAGGAGCTGGGCTTTAGCACCGACGATCTGTGGAACGTGCTGGAAGGCGGCCCGCTGGCGGTGCCTTACATCAAAGGCAAAATGGACATGTTTAAATCGGGTGACTATACGCCGCAGATGCAGCTCACCTGGGCGTTGAAAGATATCAACCTGGCGTTAAAAGCGGGCACTTCCCGCACGCTGCCGGTGATGCAGAATATCAGCAACACCTGGCAGAAAGCGGTTGATGCCGGCTACGGTGACAGCGATTTGTCGGTGGTTTATCGCTATCTCGGTAACCAAAACAGTCAATAATTATCGTGCGCCGCCGAAAATACCCGGCGGCGCCGTTACAGCACGCTCAGCCGATCGCACAAGCTTTCCAGCATCCTTTCAGAGTTCTTCCGGCATCCTTCCAGCAACTTTCCAACATTCTCCCAACCGCCTCCCTATGATCCACACTGGCGCAATCGTCATCCTGCTTTAATAAAATCGTCATTTAAGCCGGTTAGCTTAATCCCGTGATTATCACTTTTTCCCCCTCGGTAGCGGGTCAATTTTGTGCGGGATGCATAACGGATGTCTTCAATCGAAATCACCGATTTAACTAAGTCATTTGGCGACCAAAAGGTGCTCGACCGGGTGTCATTAAGCCTGGGGCACGGCGAGTTTGTGGCGGTATTAGGCCCCTCGGGCTGCGGTAAAACCACGCTGCTGCGCACTATCGCCGGTTTTGAAACTATCGACGGCGGTACGATTAAAATTGGCGATAAAATCGTGTCCAGCGTGGAAAAAAACCTGCCCCCCGAGCATCGCCAATTGGCAATCGTCTTTCAAAACTATGCGCTTTGGCCGCACATGTCGGTGCAGGAAAACGTCGCCTACAGCCTTAAGGTCAACGGCGTTAGCGCCACCGAGCGCCAGCAGCGCACCGCCTGTGCATTGGATCAGGTGGGATTACGCGACTTCGGCCCGCGGCGGCCCGCCGACCTGTCGGGCGGCCAGCGGCAGAGGGTCGCGTTGGCCCGTTGCCTGGTGGCGCAGCCGTCTGTGGTGCTGCTCGACGAACCGTTGGCCAATCTTGACGTGCACCTGCGCGCCACCATGGAGGAAGAGTTCGCCCATTTTCACCGCCACAGCGGGGCAACCCTGCTGTACATCACCCATGATCAACAGGAGGCGATGGCGATTGCCGATCGCGTGGTGGTAATGGAAGCCGGAAGGGTGAAGCAGTTTGCCACGCCACAAACTCTGTACCTCGAGCCTGCTAATGAAATGGTGGCCCGTTTTATCGACGACGGCCGCGTTATCGCGGTTGATAACGTGCGCCCCTGCGGCAACGGCATGGCCGACGTCACGCTGTTTGGCATCGATTATCGGCTGCGGGCCAGCCGCGATCAGCAGGCGATGACGCAGGGTAAAGTCTGCGTTCACGCGGCATCGCTGCGCCAGGCAGGCGACGATGAAAACGGTTTTAGCGTCACCGTCCAACGTATCACCTATCGCGGCGGTTACAGCCAGCTTGAGGTGATGCCTGACGGCGGCGACACTCAGCGGCTATCGCTGCATCTGGCCCACCTCGGTGGATTAAAAGTTGCAGACCGACTGCGGCTGACGCTCAACGATGGCTGGGTTATTCCTGATTTTCATTAGTCAGATTATGAATTTTCCACCTACTGCAAGGACTGGGCTATGTACAACGCTTTTTACTCCAATCTTATCAATACCGCCCTCAGGGCAACGGCGGCGGCGGGGGTCATTATTGCTGTCGGGCTGGCTGCCTCTTCGCAGGCCCACGCCGCTGAGCCGCTGAGTGGAAAACTGGTGATTTACACTTCCCAGGCTCCCGAAATTGCCCAGCAGACCATCGACGCCTTTAAAGCGGCCTATCCCGGCTTGCAGGTCGAGTGGTCACGCAACGGCACTTCGCAATTGATGAATGTGCTGCAGACCGAAATGATGGCCGGGGAAGTCAAACCCGACGTTTTACTGGTCGCCGATTCGATCAATCTTGGTGCGCTAAAGAAAGAGGGCAAGCTGATGGCCTATCCGCAGGCGCCGGTGGGTAATATTAGCCACGATTTCTACGATAAGGATAAAACCTGGTTTGGCACCAAAATTATTGCCACCGTGATTGCGTACAACACCCGCAACGCCAAGCCGGTGGACTCGTGGATGGCGTTGGCCGATCCAGCCAATAAGGGACAGGTTGCAGTGCCAAGCCCGCTTTATTCCGGTGCCGCGCTGTATAACCTGCATACCGCGATAAATACCCCTGACATCGGCTGGAACTTCTATCAAAAGCTGGCGGCCAACGGCGTGACGCCCGAGGGCGGCAACGGACCGGCGCTGAAGGCGGTGGCCAGCGGGATCGATAAATACGGTGTAATAACCGATGCGGATATTATCCTCGCCAGGCAGCAAGGCTCGCCGATTGACCTGATTTACCCCAAGGAGGGCGTGTCGTTTGTCACCGAGCCGGTAGCGATTTTATCTTCAGCGCACAACGTCGCCGCCGCCAAAGCCTTCGTGAACTTCCTGCTGTCTAAACAGGGTCAGGAGCTGGTGGTGAAGCAGGGCAATCGGCCAATAGATGCCAGTATTCCAGCGCCCGCCGGGTTTGAAGCGCTCGACAAAATTAAGCTGCTGACCCTTGACGCCGACCGGGCGGTAAATGACGACAGGCAGGTGCGAGACAAATTTACCCAAATCTTTGGCGGTTAAGCCAGCGGTTTATTCTTCCCCCGTGACCCGTGACCCGTGACCCGTGACCCGTGACCCGTGACCCGTGACGTTGCACACAGTGAAATATTGAGAAAACAATGAGCGTATTAGGCGAGTTAACCCGCAGCGTCGCCGCAGGGCGTTTTTTTAACTGGCGCAGCGAGCGGGCAGTATTATGGCTGTTGGCGGTGATGATTGGCATGTTGTCGGTTGCGCCGTTGACCCGGCTGGTGTGGGCCGCCGTTGCGCCCGAGGGAACGCCGGACCCGGCTCGCCTGCTGCGACTTATCGCCACGCAGAAGGTGTTGCAGGCCACGCTCAATACGCTGTGGATTGCCGTCGCAGCAACCGTTCTGGCGATGCTAACCGGCACCGCAGCGGCGCTGCTGGTGGCGCTGACTGCCCTACGCCTGCGCCAGTGGTGGGTGTTCGCCTTTATCTTGCCGCTGATGATCCCACCGCAGGTGATTGCCCTAGCGTGGGTGCAGGCGCTGTCGCCGTCCGGCATGCTGCTTAGCGCGGTTGCCGCGCTAAGTCAGGCGCTGGGATGGCCGCTGCAACACGGCGCCGAACAGCCGCTGTATTCCCTTGGCGGCATAATGTTGCTGCTCGGCATGCACAACGCCCCGCTGGTGTTTCTTACCGTTCGCGCCGGACTGCGCCACCTGCCTGGCGATTTGGTTGAGGCGGCGCGCATCACCGGCGCTTCGCCGCTGCGGGTGCTGTTTACGGTGATATTGCCTCTGGCGCGGCCGGCTATTTTTGCCGGCGCGGCGCTGTCTTTTGTCGCTGCCGCCGGTAATTTTGGCATCCAGGCGATGCTCGGTATTCCGGGCAGAGTGCCGACGCTGATCACCCTGGTTTATCAGCGGCTCAATGCGGTGGGGCCCTCCGCACTGCCGGATATGGCGGTGCTAGCGTTGCTGATTGCACTTATCACCTTTGGCGGCCTGGCGCTCAGTCGCTATCTCGGCGGCCGCCGGGACGTGCGCGTCAGCAGTTCAAGCGGACAGTTGCGCCGTTCGCTGGGGCGCTGGCAGTGGCCGATCGCCGCTGTTGCCTGGCTGTGGGTAGCCATCACGCTGCTGCTGCCGGTGTCGGCGCTGCTGACCACCTCGCTCACCCGAGGATTTGGCCAGGCGCTGAACTGGAAAACGCTGACTTTTGATAATTATCTCAGCGCCCTGTGGCAATATCCGGCGATCCAACGGGCGTTCGTTACCAGCCTTGGACTGACGCTGACGGCGGTGGTGCTGCTCACCGTGGCCGCGCTGTTTCTCGCTTATTTCCTGAGCTGGCAGCGCAGTCGCTTGGTGAGCGTGCTGCAAATGTCCACCGAGTTGGCCTACGCGCTGCCGGGCATTGTTACCGGCATTGCCGCGATCCTGTTCTTTCTCAAACCGCTGCCGCTGGTCAACGTCAGTATTTACGGCACGGTATGGATCATTTTGGCGGCCTATCTTTCTAACTTTTTGGCGCTGGTGCTGCGCCCGACGTTGGCCGGTTTCGCCCAGATTGACCGTTCGCTGGACGAGGCGGCGCAAATTTCCGGGGCCGGTTTTATCCGTCGCATGTGGGATATCCTGCTGCCGCTGGCAGCCCCGTCGGCGATGGCCGGGGCGATGCTGGTGTTTCTAACCGCGCTAAACGAGATACAGGTTTCGATACTGTTAGTCACCTCTGGCACGCAGACGCTGGGTCCGATGGTGATTTTCCTCGATGAGGGCGGCTCCTCAACGCTGGCGGCGGCGGTGGGCTGCCTGATGATTGCGCTGGTGTTGCTGTTTATGCTGACCACCTCGCTGTTTGCCCGTCGCTTGCCCGAGGGGGTGCTGCCGTGGCGTGCCTGAAACTTTGCGGCGGGTTCGGCTAAAAATCCAATGTGCTACAGTTAATCCTGGCGGTGAGTCAGCAAGGATCACCCATAACGACGTAAATGCTGAGGGAGGTTTTTATGGCTAAGGTCGCAATCGTGGGCGCACACGGTCAAATTGGGCAGTTTATTGTCAAGCATTTGCAACTGCAGGGGCATCAGGCGCTAGGCGTGGTGCGCAAAGAACAGCAGCTGGCGCAGATGCGCAAGCTCGGAGCCGATGCCCTGTTGTTAGATATTGAATCGGCGAGCGTAGAACAGCTGGCGCAGGGGCTTGAAGGCGTCGATGCGGTGGTGTTTGCCGCCGGAGCCGGTGGCGGCTCTACGGCGGAGCGCAAGCATACGGTAGATTACGGCGGTTCAGTCCTGCTGGCTGATGCCGCCAGGCGCGCGGGGGTTGCTCGCTATGTGCAGGTGTCGGCCATTGGCGCCGACGATCCGATCGAACCCGGCACCGAGCCGGTATGGAAGGCCTACATTGAAGCCAAGCGTGACGCCGACAGTTATCTGCGTGCCAGCGGCCTGCAGTGGACCATTATCCGCCCTGGGCCGTTGATTAACCAACCCGCAACCGGGCTGGTGACGTTATCTGCTCACGCGGGCAGGGGAGAAGTGACGCGGGAAGACGTGGCGCTGGTGGTGATTGCGGTGCTGGACGCGGACTCATCGATAGGTAAGCAATGGGAGCTTCGCGGCGGCAATACGCCGATCCGCGATGCGGTAAGCCAGTAAACGCGGGTTTAAAACCTCATCCCGTATCAATAACGGCCCTTTACGGGCCGTTTATTCATCTGAATATGCATCATTATCTCTGCCCGTTGACCAAGCCGCTAAGCAGAAAAGTACGGGTGAGGCTTATTGCGCTTGATGCTTAATTAAAGAGTTAACTAGCAAATACTGGCGGCGCGTTATTAACTGTGTTTTTAATATTATCCTCGCGGTTTTATTGAGCCAGCTTTCATACCTATATTTAATTAAAAAAATACTAAGCTATTGTGATTTTGAGATTAAGGAATGGCGGTAAAAATATTGCTTAATTAATTTTTCATCGTAGCATGGCATGAGCCTTATGAATCGACACGTCACGGCTGACAAGACCGAGGCGTTATATAAAGTCATTCACTTTAACTTTTTGAATCAATTTTATGCGCTGATTTAAAATCAACTTAATAGGTTATTATCGTGCTTGCTATTAAATCCCCCGATACTTACTATCATCAGCCCGGCCTGCGTGCCGAGGCGGGTAAATATATTGCTGCGCTGAGTAATGATATTGCGATAATTACTTCCACTCGTGCCTGGAAGGCAGTCAATCCCGAGCTGGAAAATAGTTTGCAGGCCAACAGCATTCAATATCAGCTCTTCTTCCTGGAAGGCGAATGCAGTGAAGAGGCTATTGCCGCACATACCAGCCAAATAAAACGCACCGGTGCCAGCCTGATCCTCGGCATCGGCGGCGGTCGAGTACTGGATACCGCCAAAGCGGCGGGTAACCGTTTGGAAAACGTCGCGGTAGTCACCTTCCCGACGGTTGCCGCAACCTGCGCGGCCTGGTCTCCGGTGAGCGTGATATACAACGCCGACGGTGGTCATACCGGGCATCAGGCGTTGGTCACTATGCCGGTGCTGGTGCTGGTCGATAGCGAGATTATTGCCCGCACCGACGTGCGTTACCTTAAATCCGGCATCGTCGATGCGTTGGCAAAATGGTATGAGTTTCAACCGTATCAGCAAAAGAATCCCGACATCCTGGCTCTGAATCTTAAAGTGTTGGCGGCGACACAGGCGGTCGAGGTGTTTAAACAGTACGGGCAGCAGGCGGTTGAGGACAACCAGCAGCAGCGGGTGACGCTGGCCCTGAGCAAGGTGATTGACGCCAATATCGTGCTGGCCGGCCTGGCCAACAGCATGCGTGACGATTATCCCGCGCCGGGCGTTGCGCACGCCATTCATAACCGTTTCACCCATCAACCCGAGCTGCACGGCTGGTTGCACGGCGAGAAGGTGGGCTTTGGCCTGCTGCTGCAATCAATCCTGCAAAACGACGGCGGTGAACCCGACGCCACGCTGCTGGCATTTTTACAACAGTTTGACGCACCGCGCGCGCTTCCCGCGCTGGCGGGCAATCGCGCAGAAACCTTGCAGTCCATCGCTCAGCAGGTTATTTTTTCAGACGAGCACAAAGCTCGTTTACCCTTTGTTCTGACGCCATCCACGCTGCTTAGCGCATTAGAACTGACGGAAAGCCGTCACTATTAATCACTGCAAGGAACGACCATGAGTTCTGAACAACCTGCGTTGGTATTATCTGACCGAATTCAGCGCATTAGCGTTTCTGGTATTGCCAAGGCCAAACAGCTGACCGACAGCCTGAAAGAGGCCGGCGTCGATATTCTCGATTTAACCACCGGCGAGCCTGATTTCGATACCCCTGAACACATTAAACAGGCGGCCTATGCGGCGATTGAGCGCGGTGAGACTAAATACACCGCCGCCGCCGGTATCAAGGCGCTGCGTCAGGCGGTCTCCAACAAGCTCAAGCGCGAGAATAACCTGCATTACCCGCCGGAAGAGATTGTTATCTCCAACGGCGCCAAGCAGATCATTTTTAACGCCTTTAGCGCCACGCTCAACCACGGCGACGAGGTGTTGGTTCCGGTACCTTACTGGCCAAGCTTCCCCGACAACGTGCGTTTCAACGGCGGTAAACCGGTGTTTCTTGACTGCCCGATTGAGCAGGGATTCAAGCTTAACCCGCAGCAGTTAGAGCAGGCGATCACCGACAAAACCCGCTGGCTGATCCTCAATAACCCGAGCAATCCAAGCGGCGCGGTTTACGACGCCAACGAGCTTTCCGCGCTGGCGGAGGTGCTGCGTCGCCATCCGCAGGTGTGGATCCTGCTCGATGAACTGTATGAGCACGTTATTTTCGACGGCCGCGAGCACGTCAGCCTGCTCAACGTGGCGCAGGATCTGCAAAGTCGGGTGCTGTTGGTCGGCGGGGCGTCGAAGACCTACGCCATGACCGGCTGGCGCATTGGTTACGGCGCGGGACCCAAGGCGTTGACCACCGCAATGGCGCTGGCGCAGCTGCAAAGCACCTCGGGAGCCAGCTCGGTAAGCCAGGCCGCCGCCGCGGTAGCCTTTAACGACGGTGTCGAATTTATCAAACCGCAGGTTGCCGCCTATCAGTATCGCCGCGACGTGCTGGTGGAGGCGCTGTCGCAGGTCGAGGGCCTCGAGCTGTCCTTGCCGCAGGGGGCATTCTTTGTCTTCGTTCGCTGTCACGGCCTGCTGGGCAAACAGCGTGCCGATGGAAAACTGCTGGCAACCGAGGCCGATGTGGTGGAGTATCTGTTGGAGAACGGGGTTTCCGGCGTCGGTGGCAGCACCTATGGGCTGTCGCCTTATTTCCGCCTGTCGATCGCCACCGATAACGCCACCGTAGAGGAGGCGGGAAGGCGCATCGCCAAGGCCGCTGCGCTGCTTAAGTAACGCGCTTATTTACATTCGGCGAGGCTACCCGGCCTCGCCGTGAGTCAGGTATCTTATGTCTCTGTGGGCCAGCGAGTCAGAATATTTCGAAAAAAACTTTAACCTGCTCGATCTGTCATCCTCGTTTACCGAGCATGCCACGTTCGAAGAATGTGCCTTCAATCACTGCAATTTCACCTCCGCCCGCCTAAGCCACTGCAAATTTACCCACTGCACCTTCAATCACTGTAATTTCAGCCTGGCTGAGATGGTGGGCAGCCGCTTTTATGAGGTCGATTTTAACGAGTGCAAGCTTACCGGCATCGACTGGACCCGCGCCCAGTGGCCGAGCTTTAATCTCGATCCCGAACTGCGGTTTAATAAAAGTATTTTGACCCACTCGGCCTTTTTTGGCCTGCGCCTGCAGGGCCTGAAATTGGATCAATGCCTGCTGCATGCGGTGGATTTCAGAGAGGCCGATCTCCGGGGGGCAAAGATTACCGGCAGTGATTTAGCCGGTAGCCTGTTTCATAATACTGACCTGCGCGCGGCAGACTTCACCGACTCGTGGGACTTTCACATCGATGTGATGAATAACCTTATCGTCAAGGCAAAATTCTCCCGCCTGGAGGCGCTGTCACTGTTAGAAAGCCTGGGTATTGAGCTGGTTGATTAACACCTGATTCGATGACCGAGCGCGCTATTCCAACGGGGCGAGTCGCTGACAGTGTGCGGCGCGAAAGCTGCCCGGACTCTGCCCAAGCGTGCGCTTAAAGGCCAGGCTAAAGGCGCTGCTGGAGGTGTAACCCACGGTTTCGGCTATTTGGCTCAGGCTGTTAACGCCCTCTTGCAGATGGGTGCAGGCCAGCATCATTCGCCAGTAGATCAGGTAGTCGAGCGGTGGCTGACCGACCAGCGCCTTGAAACGCTGCATAAAACTGGTGCGCGACATTGCCGCTGCCGAGGCTAACGCTTCAACGCGCCAGGTTTTAGCCGGATCACTGTGGATCAGCGCAATCGCTGCGCCGATGCGCGCGTCGGTCAAGGCGTGCAGCCAGCTTGCAGGCTGCGATGAGGTAAGCAGGTAAGCGCGCAAGATTTGCACCAATATTAGATTGGCGATACTGCCAGCCATCACTAAAGAGCCCGGACGAGTGGTTTCTGTTTCATCAATCAGCAAATCAATCGCGGCGCGCAGTGCCCGATTGGGCCGTGACGCGGCGCGCAGGTGGATCAGCGGCGGCAGTTGGCCCAGCAGCAGTTGGCTGGTCATATCAGAAAACTCAAATCTGCCACCCACCGCGGAGGCTACCGGGTCTCCGCTACCGTAATGCACGATGCCATCGCTGTCTTTAGCGGTACTAAAAACCACGTGGCCATCGACGCATGGCCGAGTGACATCCGTCGCGCAGCAGTAGGGTTTGCCGTTGGTTAACAGATAAAAATCTCCGGCCTCAAGCTTAATGCGTTCACTGGAGCCTTCGATCCACAGCCAAAACGCACCTTCAAGCACGCCACCAAACTTGATGTGTCGATACGACGGAAAACGAATGGCCCAGTCGCCGCGTGCCTTGAGCCTTGCGCTGAGGGAGCTCTGAATTTTAAGTTGGGAAAGCACGTCCGATAGCGGGTCCATAGTGAAATCCGTACGATCAATTGATAGAAAGGGAATATCGATTATAGATCATGCGTATGTTGCCTGACATGCTTAAAGCCTCAAAGAGAACAGTTAAGGTGTCGCAATGCAATACTCACAGCTTGGAGAGACAGGCGTATTTGTTTCAAGAATATGTCTCGGTGCAATGACCTTTGGCGGTGCCGATAATGCCGCCGGTAACGCCATCGGCCGCCTGACGCAGCCTGAAACCGCAATGATGGTCGGCACCGCGCTGGATGCCGGAGTCAACTTTATTGATACCGCTGACGTTTATGGCGCAGGGGGATCGGAAAGGGTGCTGGGCGAAGCCCTCAAGGGCAAGCGTGAGCAGGTCGTCTTAGCCACCAAACTTCACGCGCGCGTGGGGCCGGGGCTAATCAGGTCGGCCAGTCTAGGCTGCATATCATGCAGGCGCTTGAGGCCAGCCTTAAACGGCTGCAAACCGATCATATCGACCTCTATCAGGTGCACGGCTTTGACCCTTTTACCTCGCAGGACGAAGTGCTGCGCGCGATGGAAGATATCGTCCGTCAGGGCAAGGTTCGCTACATTGGCTGCTCAAACTACGCCGGATGGCAGTTGGCCAAGGCAATGGGCATCGCCGAACGCGACAGGCTGACAAAGTTTGTATCGGTGCAGTCATTTTATTCTCTTGCCTGTCGTGATATCGAACATGAGCTTATTCCCGCCGCGGCCGATAGCCGCACCGGCCTGCTGTGCTGGAGCCCTTTGGCGGGTGGCCTGCTGTCGGGTAAATTTGACCGTGAGGGGGCTGCGGACAAAGCGGCTCGCCGTGCGCTGATTGAGTTTCCGCCGCTGGATCGAGATAAAGCCTACGATATCATTGATGTACTCAGAAGGGTGGCCGAGCGCAATCGGGCCAGCGTGGCGCAAATCGCACTGGCCTGGCTGTTGGCAAAGCCCGCGGTAACCAGCGTTATCGTCGGGGCCAGGCGCGTCGAACAGCTGGTTGATAACCTGGCCTCGGTAGACATTACGCTAAGCGCCGGTGATTTGGCCGAGCTCGACGAAGTCAGCCAGCAGCCCGCAAGATATCCGGGCTGGATCGCCACCTATAACGCCCAGGGCAGGCTGCCTGAGGGCTATCCGCTTCGGGTTCCTTCTTGGGTGCTGGGACAAAAACCCGTTTGATAAAACTCACACCGGTGGGCGAGGAGTTGCTGTAGGCGGCCAGTTATTTCGGTAACTTCTTCGGCCAGCTGATGCGAACCGCGGCGGTTAAACAGAGGGTATAGCCAAACAGTTCTATACCTTCTTCAACCAGGTTTCTGACCCGTTTTACGCTGCCGCCCTCGATGGCGGCCTGCCACAGAAAGTGCAGACCCATTAGGCGGGAAAATACCAATATAGTCACCAGTCCAAACAACAGCACCGGGAAGGCTTCGTCTTCAACCAGCGCATACAGACCGTTTATTGTCGTTTTCGGCGTTAATACTGCCCAACCCAGGGAATACACCGCGAGCATGCTGGCAAAATAGACCCATGCGCCGGGGTGAATATAATCAAATAGTGCATCGAGCTCGCGCATTAGCATGCAGCCGAAAAAGCCCGCTGCCAGAATAAAGCCGCCGCGCAGATTTTTATGCCGACGTGATTGAATGAAAAATAACACTGCCGTGGCCAACAGAAAAAGCTCCTGGATTATTTCGGTGGCCGAGATTTCTTTTACCTGATCGCCTAATCCGACGACGTCGAACAGTAAAACGCCCGCAGAAAATGCGGCACAGGCCGCTAAAATTAAAAAAGTAATCACCTGCTTTATTATTGGGTTTTTCATGGTTGTGGTCCGTAAACATAAATGCCCGCGAAGGGTACGTAGCAATAAGATTTAATGCTGAACATTGTGTGCTTAGCTGCGCTATAAAATTATCTATATAGCCAGCAATGCTTGCAAGAACTGCAACACTGCACATAGAATCGCTTATTGTAGGACGTTTTACACATCGAGGATGCAATGAGCAATAATACGACTACCGCCAAGCAATTAGAAGTAAAGCGCATTGTAGATGTTCTTTCGAAAGCCATTGCACAACATCGGCTGCGTCCGGGTGCACGCCTTATTGAGGCGCAAATTGTCGAAGCGTTAAATGCTAACCGCAACCACGTTCAGGTGGCACTGCAGAGGCTGGCAATGCAGCGAATTGTCGATATCGAACCGAATCGCGGTGCCATGGTGTCACAGCCGACGGCCAAAGAAGCGCGTGAGATTTTTATTGCCCGACGAGCCATCGAACGCGCGATTGTGGAGACTATCACGCCTGAACTGTTGCGCCGCCATCGTAATCGCATTGCTACGCATTTGCGCAACGAGCGCGAGGCCACCGGCTCTACCGACAGGCGCGCTATCGTGCGCGAGCTCAGCGAGTTCCACCTGATGTTGGGTGAAATTAGCGGCAACGAAGTGCTGAGCGAAGTACTGGGTAATCTGATGGTGCGCAGTTCGCTGATTGTCGCACTTTATCAACGTAATGATGTCCCGTCCTGCCAGTCCGACGAACATCAGGCAATCATCAACGCGCTGGAGGCCGGTGATAACGAGCAGGCGGTGGCGGTAATGCTCGAACATCTCGAAGAGCTCGAGGCCCAGCTTGAACTCGAAGACCCTTCCAGCAGCGAAGTTAACCTGCGTCAGGCCCTGGCCGACCTCTAATTACAGGCGCATAAATTGGGCAGCCGTGCATTGTGGGGGTGTGAATTGCTAGCAATAAAAACCCCTCCACCTGGAGGGGCTAAGATTACGGCATTTTAAAACCAGGAATGAAACGGGTCACGTCAACTTCCATAAACTTCGAGCGTTGGAAATTGTGTTTTAAGCGATAAGGCACCGTGCAGTCGTAAATGGTTTTACAGGAAATACCGTGATCGGCAATGCTTGGGCTGAAGGCCGGATCCTGAGACGGATCCAACGGATGACAGCGCACGCCTGGAATAAACACCGTATCGACATCGCCCTGATAGCGGGTGGTCATGGCCCACATCACGTCAGAAAGGTCGAAGATATCGACGTCCTCATCGACCAAAAATACGTGTTTCAACTCTGAGAATGCCGCGAACGCCAGCAGCGCCGCCTGACGGTGTCGGCCTTCGTCCTGAGGACCGCGTTTACCCACCTGCAAGAAAGCAACGTATTTACCGGTGCCCGGAGACGGGCAGTGAACATTTTTAACCAGCCCCGGAATGGCACGCTCGACCATATCGAGAATGCTGGCCTCGGTCGGGATCCCCGCCAGGTTAGTATGCTCGTCGCTCGGTCCAATACAGGTTTGTAGAATAGGGTGTTTGCGGTGGGTGATGGCCTTAACCTTGATCACCGGAACTTCCTGCTTGGCCTCGCCGGTGTAACCTGGGAACTCAGGCATCGCTTTGCCGGTTTTGGTGTGCTGATCTTCCTGCACGCGGTAGTTCGGCACCAGCTCGCCTTCAATAACGATCTCGGCATTGGCGATAGCGCGCGCCTTCACCGCTACGCCTTCGACCAGCTCCACCGCCTTACCGCGCAGGCCACCGGCAATTGCCAGCTCGTCATAGCCCAGCGGGGTAGTTGGCGGCTCAAAGCAGGCACCGATTTCGATCGCCGGATCGACACCGATGCTAATAGTGATGGGCAGCGCCTTGCCCGCCTGCTCGGCCTTGATACGGAACTGATCGAGGTGGCGTCCGGGCACGAAATACATCGAGATCTCGTCTTTGCCCTGCACGCACAGGCGGTGAATTGTGACATCATGCTCGCCGGTATCAGGATCCGCCGCGTAACACATTCCCATCGTAAAGTACGGGCCGGCGTCTTCTGGGGTATTGGTCGGCGCGGGCAGCAGCCTGCGCAGGTCGAAGTCGGCGTCGGTGGCGAGGTGAACCACCTCCTGACACGAGGCCTTATCGTTGGCGATCACCACCGGTGGAATAGCGTGCTTTACCGAATTACGCAGTAAATGACCCAACTGCTCTTTGGGGGCGCCGAGCAGTCTCGCCACGCGCTGGCGGGAAGCCAGCAGGCCAATCAGCACGCGCACGTCGTCATAGCCTTTAATCTTGTTAAACACCATTGCCGGCCCAGTTTGGGTCGGACGCATTACCGTACCGCCCGCACCAACGTAGCGATAAACCCCGGACAGTTCCGCCGCCGGGTCAACCGGTTCGTCGGTTTCGATGTATTCACCGTCGAAAGTTTTAAGTAATGCAATCGCTGAACGCAGATCGTAAACGTCGACGTTATTATTAAGCGCTTCGGACATAGGTTAACTCCGTTTGATTAATTGACGTAAAATCGAAAGAAATAAGGTTATTTAGCGGCTGCTTTCTTTAAGCCCGTCCCAACGTTTGGTCTCGGCAAAGGTCAGCGAGAACTGATCCAAAATGCGCGAGGCGATGTGATGCGTTATATCGTGTAAATCTTTTGGATGGTTATACCAGGCGGGCATCGGTGGAATAATGCTGGCGCCCATTTTTGACAATGCCAGCATATTTTCAAGATGGATGGTGCTTAACGGTGTCTCGCGCGGCACCAGGATCAGCTTGCGTTTTTCTTTAAGCACCACGTCGGCGGCGCGAGCAATCAGCCCATCGGCATAACCGCTGCGAATGCCCGCCAGCGTCTTCATGCTACAGGGAATAATAATCATCCCTTCGGTTAGAAATGACCCGGAAGAAATGGTGGCGCCCTGATCGGCCGAGCTGTGATAAACATCCGCCAGGCCGATGACATCGCGCGCTTTATACGGCGTTTCCAGCTCGATGGTGGCCTTGCCCCAGCGAGAGATAATCAGGTGAGTTTCCACTTCGGGAATCGATTTAAGCATCTGCAACAGCGTGATGGCCAATGGCGCACCGGTCGCTCCGGTAATACCTACGATAATTCTCATTTGCTCTCCTTGATGAAAACTCAGCCTGACGCAGCGGGTTAATTACCGGCAATGCCTTAATTTCATCTAACAAATTAATTTATTTGATAATTATAAAATGACTATAATAAAATTCTAATCAATAAAGCGGCTTTATTGATAAAGATTCATTATCACGGCGGGCGCGGCATGGACCTTAAAAAACTGAAATCCTTTGTGGTGTTGGCGGAAACGCTGCACTTTGCCAAGGCTGCGGCCAGGGTAAATCTGACGCAGCCTGCCTTAACAAACCACATCAAGGGATTAGAGCAGGAGTTGGATATCAGGCTGTTCGAGCGCAACCAGCGCCACGTCAGCCTGACGCTGGAAGGGCAGACGCTGCTGGCTGACGTGCAGCACGCAGTGGTGCAGCTCGAAAATTTACAGAAAACCGCCAAGCGCCTGGCCTCGGGCTACAAGGGCGTGTTGCGCCTGGGCTACGTCGGAACCTCGGTGCTCGACCCAACGGTAATGAACCTTATCCGCCAGTTTCGGGCGCGCTACGAGGACATCGATATTATCCCGGTAGAGAGTGACGTCAATCGCCAACTGATGCTGTTGCAGCAGGGTGAGCTGGACTTTGCGCTGGTGCGCAGGCCGCTGCCGCACTTTGCCGAGCTGGCGCTTAAAGATATCGTCAGCAACAGGCTCAACGTGGTACTGCCGGCCAATCATCCCTTAGCCGGTAAAAAATGCCTGAGCGTTGAGGATCTGGCCAATGAATCGTTGATTTTGCATGATGATCCGATAGGCGTCGGCCTCGGTGGCGCGGTGGCTAATATTTTTCAGCGCCGCGGCCTGGCACCGCACAGCACCCATCGTACCAAAGAGGTCAACGTCGCCATCGCGCTGGTGGCAATGGGCATGGGGATCGCAGTGGTGCCTGACTCACAGCGTTCTCTGTTGATCAAAGACGTGGTGTTTCGCGAAATCGACGATCCGCAGGCGATAACCGAACTGACGCTGTGCTGGCGCAGGCATATCAAGAATCAGAGCGTGAGGCTTTTTGTGGAACACCTGCATGATATGGCCGATATCGGCCCTGAGAAGGGGCATAAGAACCCCCGCCAAGCGATTGGCGGGGGTGAGTGTTACTTAATCGTCACTGCGCTCAGAGCCAGGGCCTCATTGATCCCCGGCTGTGAGTAATCGTCGGCCGCTTTAATGTCATATTTGCCAGCCTTGATTTCCCAGTCTTTAGCATCCAGATTGAAGCTGGCAAACAGTCTCGGTTCTAAGTTAACGGAAACGGTTTTTTCTTCGCCGGCTTTCAGCTCTACCCGTTGGAAACCCACTAATCGATACACCGATCCGGCATTATCCGCCTGGCGGGCGTAAATCTGCGCCACGTCAGCGCCCGCTCGCTCGCCGGTGTTTTTAATCACCAAATGCGCCGTTAACTGCTTGCCGCTTTGTTCGACGTGCAAATCGCGGCTTGAGAACGTGGTATAGGATAAGCCAAAGCCAAACGGGAACAGCGGCTGCTGATTTTTACGTTCAAACCAGCGATAGCCGACGTCAGCGCCTTCAATGTTGTAATTTTCATGGAAAACGCCACCCTGGGTCGGCGCACCCGGGTTAGAGGTGGTAGTCGCCGGATCTTTCATCGCTACGCGCGGCAGTTGATCTTCACTGGCCGGGAAGGTGATCGGTAAATGGCCCGATGGATCAACACGACCAAACAGAATGCCGGCGATCGCGTCCGCACCGCCCGAGCCAGGATAGAACGCCGCCAATACGCCGCTCACTTCGTTTAGCCACGGCATTTTAACCGCGCCGCCGGTTTCCAACACCACGATGGTTTGCTTGTTGGCCCTGGCGGCCGCGGAGATCAGCTGGTCCTGATTATCGGGTAACGACAGGTTGGCCACGTCACCTCCCTCGTGTCTCCAGGATTCGGCAAACACGATAACCGCATCGGCATTGCTTGCCTCGTGGGCCACCTGCTTGAGATCCTTGCCGTCGATATAGTTAACCTCTGCCGCCCCGGAGTCGCTCTGAATGGCCAGCAGCGGCGCGGAAGGCTGGTAAACTTGCGGGATGTGCCAACCTGCCAGCACGGTACCCGGCGCAATGTAAGAACCTATCGGGTAAACGTTAGAGGAGCCGCCACCGGATAAAACGCCTTTATCCGCATGGGCACCAATCACCAGGATCTTTTTCAAACCCATTGGCAACGGCAGCAGCTTATTGGCATTTTTAAGCAGCACGATGCCTTTTTCAGCCACTTCCTGCGCCTGAAGCTTGTGTGCCGGATAGTCAATCGGCACACCCGGGCGCGCAGGGAAGTCGATAGCCCCCACGGCAAACAGGCTGCGTAACTGCCTTTGCACCATATCGTCAATTCGGGAGACCGGGATCTGTTTGTCCTCAATCGCCTTGCGCAGCGGTTCGCCGAGATATTGCTGCGGATCGAGATCGTTGCCTGATTCGACATCCAGCCCTGCCAGCACCGATTTAACCGTAGAATGGGTGGCGCCCCAGTCGGACATAACCCAGCCCTTGTAGCCCCATTCGCCTTTCAACACCTCATTGAGCAGATAGGCATTTTCCGTCGCCCATTCGCCGTTGACTAGGTTGTAACCCGGCATGATCGATCCCGGATGACCAATATCGAGGGCAATTTTGAATGCCAGCAGATCCGATTCCTGCAATGGCTGCTTATCAATGTCAGAACTTACCAGCACGCGGCCGGTTTCCTGCGAGTTCACCGCAAAATGCTTGACCGTGGAGACTACGTGCTGCGACTGAATGCCTTTCACCGTATTACCGGCAATCACGCCGGTGAGCAGCGGATCTTCTGAGACATATTCAAAATCTCGTCCGCCGCGCGGCTCACGGATCAGATCCGCGCCACCGGCTAACTGAACGTTGAAACCTTTTGAATGTGCCTCGTTGCCCAACAGCTCGCCCGTCTGCTCCGCCAGCGCGGGGTCAAAACTTGCTCCCAGGATCAGGGTCGAGGGCAGGGCCGTTGAGTTATCGCCTGGGCGAACGTTGTTCATGTTACCGACGCCCAGTCCGGCATCAGACTCCTGAATAGCAGGAATACCGAAACGCTGCAGCGGGGGGAAATAGCCTGCCGATCCGATAGCGCCCGGCAAATTCTTATGGCCTTCGGCGGGAACGGCGGTTGCGCCCGTGAGCCAGCTTAATTTCTCATCGAGAGTCAGCTGCTTAACAATAATGTCTGCCCGCTGATCGGGGGAAAGGGCAGGATTTTTATAAGATTCATCAATACTTGGCTGCGCGGCGAAGGAGGAATGGGGCACGCCGGAAAGCAGGGTGAGCGAGGCGGTAAGGCATAGAGTCAGTCTAGATAACGCAAACTTCTTTTTCATTATAATCTCCCTATTGAAGAAAAATTAGTCAGATAACTCGGCGTTTCTCCAGCACCGGATGAACGTCTGCGGTGCTGGATCGAGTGATGCCTGAACTAGGTGTAGATCCCTGTTACTGCCAGTAACAGAACTTGTTATTCACTATTGCAAAGATAAAAATATGTTGAAAATTGTAAAATTTATCTTAATAACTTGTTAAATTTACACCAATAGATAATAACGAGGTGTGTATATAGAAAATATCTATACTGATTATAATTCAATGGGTAAGGTGGATTTTTTGCAGCCTTAAGCCGGGTGATTTCTACGGAAACCGCCAGGAAAGCATTGTTTGATAAGCAAAATGCGACAATTTTGCCCTTGAAAAGGTGATTAAAGGGCCGGCTGACGGCAAACGTGGAATCGACCGGCTAACACACCGGGCTGGGGATAATGGGGGCGGGGCTAATCATGCGAGGCTGACCGCGCGGGATAATCAGGGAGGCTGATGCGGCACTTTCTAATTAAGGGTTAATCCACTGGGCGGTTTCGGTTGCGCCGCCATCGGCGTAGGTCAGCAGTGCTCGAAGATTGTTTTGCCTCTGCAGCTGAAACCAATCCAATACGCTGACGCTGATTATTACTACTCCGAAATAAGATTTCCCTGCCGCTGCGGTAGAACCCTGCGCGGCCTCAGCTGCGGGGGTAACGGGTTCCAAAATGGGCACCTCTCCCGGAGGGCCACCGGCGTAAGTGCTCTGCGTATGGGCGGGTAATTGGCTCCATGCGCAATCGGCGGCCGGGCTGCCGGGGCCGTAAAGCGCCGCCGTGCCGTGTAAACGCAGCTGTAGCCGCGACTGAGGGCAATATCCGAGTACCGTCACCTGAGCGTTGGTCGCGATCTCCAGCCACTTTGGGCTGCGGATGTCAGTATGAAATTCAAGCTGCCGTGCCGCCTGCTCGACGCGGCGTAACACCACCGTACGTGCCTGAGGCCTGCCTGCGGCATCCACGGAACAAAGAGTGACCAGCCGAAAGCTGCTATTCGCATCGCTTGCGGCGCTAGCCAGCGCTGTCCAGGCAGACCTGTCTATCTGTTGCAGATTCATTGCCATGCTGATGACCCCTTTATTAATGGAGATAATTACTATTTCATAAGCGGATCCATCCCTCAAGCTTGATATTCTAGAAAAAAAGTGATTCTATGGCCAAATAATGCCCCCTGGTACTCCCCGTGCCGGTTTCGCACTCTCTTCTCATAGACGACAGCAGCGAGTTTTTCCCCAGTCCTTTTCCCCTTACGGATAATCCACTATGAACCTATTTTCTCCTGCCCTGCACGCGGGCACCCCCGGCGTGTCCGTCTCTGACAGCGCCGGTAATACCGTGCTGTCTCTACGCCTGCTGCGCGTTACCCCCGAGGACACCGCCCGTCTGTTGACCGCGCAAACGCTCAACGACGTGGCCGCCCGCACGGTGTTTCGCTACGGCTGCCGCCCGCTGAAGGACGATGCCGGGAAGCGCCTGCCGGACGCCATTACCACCACCGCCCCCGACGGCCAGACGGTGAGGCTGCACTCCGCCGACGGCGACACGACCCTGACGCTGGCCGACGCCGCGGGCCGCCCCCATTGGCGGCGCAGCGCGCAGGCCACGGTAAACGCCTTCACCTACGAGCCTCCCGCGACCGCCGGACGGCCGCTGAGCGTCAGCGAGCAGGCCTGGGGCGAAGCCGCCCGCGTGCGCGAGCGATTTATCTGGGCCCCGCCGGACGCGAGTCATCGGGCACGCAACCTGGCGGGCGGGCTGATCCGCCAGTATGACAACGCCGGCTACCGCGAGGTACTCGGCCTCGCGCTGACCGGCCAGCCGCAAGCCACGGCGCAGCACCTGCTGGTGCCGGAGGCTGGCCTCGCGGACTGGCAGCGGGACGTCACGCCGGCGACCGAGCCCCCGCTGGCCGTCAGCGCCGGGTACGACGCCACCGGCGCCCCCCTGGCCGACACCAACGCCGCCGGGGTCACCACCGTAACCGCCTACGACCGCAGCGGGGCCGTCAGGGAACGCCGCCTGCGCTACGCGGGCGACCCGGCGGGCACCGTCACCCTTTGCGCCATCCTGCGTCACGCCGATGGCCGGGTGCAGTCGCACACCGCCGGCGGCGGCGTGACGCAGGCGTACACCTACGACCCGCGCTCGCAGCGCCTGCTCCGCCACCTCACGCAGCGCCCGCCGGGGCACCCGCTGGGCGCGCAGGTTATCAGCGACCGGCGCTATGCGTATGACCCGGCGGGCCATCTCCTGACCCTGAACGAGGCGACCACCGCCGCGCGGTGGCACCGCAACCGGGTCACCGACGGGCGGCGGACCTACGCCTACGATACCCTTTACCGGCTGGTCTCGGCCACCGGCCGCGAGCGCCTGCCCGATGCGGCTCGCGGGCCGCAGGCCGGGCTGGGGGCCTCGAACGCCGCCCCGTGGTCGCCCTACGGCGAAAGCTACCGCTACGACGACGGCGATAACCTGGTGAAAATCGCCCACGCCGGCAACAGCGGATGGACGCGTGAGCTGACGGTGTCCGCGTCGTCTAACCGGACGCTGCTGAACGACTCTCCCCTGACGGCGGAGAGCGGCTTCCTGCCCGGTGGATTGCAGACGCGGCTCAGCGACGGCAGACGGCTTAAATGGTACGCCGACGGCCAGCTGCGTCAGGTCAGCCCGGTCACCCGTGAGGGCGCGGCCGGTGACACCGAGACCTACCGCTACGGCGACGGCGGCACCCGGGTGCGTAAAATCGGCACCTCGGCGGCAGCGGGCGGCACCCAGGCGCGGATCACCACCTACGCCGGCGGCGTTGAAACCCGCCGCCGCCGCCTTGAGGGGAGCCTGCAGTTGGATATCGCGATCACCGACGGCGGCGGGGCGCGGCTGACCGAAAACAAACTGAGCGGAGAAACCCACCTGCGCTACGCAATCTCGGACCCTCTGGGGAGCGTCGGGTGCGAGACGGATGCGGTCGGTCGCGTCACCTCGCGCGAGGAGTATTACCCGTACGGCGGCAGCGCGGGCGCGGACGAGGAGCAGGAGGAGGTGCACGACCGCACGCGGCGCTACGGCGGAATGGAGCGCGACGCGACGGGGCTGATTTACTACGGCTGGCGCTACTACCCGCCGGAGGCGGGGCGCTGGCTGAGCGCGGACCCCGGCGGGCTGGTCGACGGGGTCAATCTGTTCCGGTTCTGCCGCTGCACGCCGGTGATGCTGCGCGACGCGGACGGGCGGGCGCCGGAGGAGGAGGTCAGGGAGTTTGCCAGCCGGATAGCACTGCTGGGAAGAGAGAGGCTGCGGGCGCTGATCCGGCCCTGGATGCGCGGGCACGGCGGGGCGGGACTGACCGACTTCCCGGGGCTGGTCAACGCGCTGCTTGACGATGCGAGCCGCGGTGGCGAGCTGGCGCAGGCCACGGTGGGCGACCTGTTTGACGCCTGGCACGGGGCCGGCGAGCCACGGGGGCAGCTAGCCGCACGAAGTGCATCGCCGACGCCGACGCTGTACGGGGAGATAGAAGGAGCGGGCATAAACCGGGCGGTGACTCCGGCACCGTCACCCGCGCCGTCGCTGTACGGGGAGATAGAGGGAGCGGGCATAAACCGGGCGATAACTCCGGCACCGTCACCCGCGCCGTCGCTGTATGCGGCGATAGAGGAGCGGGCATAAACCGGGCGGTAACGGCACCGTCACCCGCGCCGTCGCTGCACGCGGCGATAGAGGGGGTCGGGTGGAGATCTGCACCATTACCTTCACCTTCGTTGTTCGAAGATATAGGGGAAGCGGGCATACGCCCAGCGGTGCCTGCATCCAGCAGGGACGCGGCGCTGATGCTGCCGCCGACCGTTGGCCGTCATAAAGCTCACCCTTGCCCCCACTGTGGGAGAGCTTTTAACAATTCCTCACATCTTATAGAGCATAAGCGACGCCATACTGGCGAAAGGCCTTTCAGCTGCATTGTCGGAGGGTGCGGGAAAACATTCGTCACAAAAGCAAACTTAATAATGCATTTACCTACACACAGTCGCGAGAAAAGCTTTGCATGCACATTTCTTGGATGTGAAAAAGCTTTTAAGCGCAGGCCAGCTCTGTTAAACCACATGTACCGCCATACCGGCCAAACGCCCCATATCTGTAACATATGCTCTCAAAGTTATGCTCATGCCTCAACCCTTGCCATGCATAAGCGTAAAAAACACTAACGCGAAGCATATAGACAGTCACGCCAAAGAGAAGCCCTATCCTGCAGCCACCCGAGCTAACTCTACCCGGCAGCATACTCCTGGCATGGATCGGCGAGGTGATTATTAAGTCATATAATTATTAATCGAATAATTATATTTTTTGGTATTTCAAATAATTAAATAATAAGGTTTTTTAGGGGTTTTATATGAAATGAGACGATATTATCAAGAATCATGGTATTACTTGACGAGAAATAAGGTAGGGTGGTCATATCCTGCTTTTAGTTATTAATAATAATAAAACCAAATAAGTATGATGAATTTATAGCAATTAATGCGTTGCTAACCGTTAGCAAACTCTATGTTTAGTATAAGGAAATCTATGAAAAACCATCCTAATCAATATATTCAAACTGCTTTGGAATACGCCAAGTCAAACGGTTGGATGCTGATTAATATCGGTGTATCGCCAAGCGAATTCTGTAAAATAAAGTATGTTATTCATGGGGCTGTCGATCATATACACGGTATCTGGCTGAGCCCGAAAAATCCTGAAAACTTCGCCAGGCAGGTGCGGCGAAATATTGATGCATTACGGCCCCCGCTCACTGCATTACCCCAATAGCCAATCTAAATTGATTCATTAATATTAAAGGAAGCCAAGATGCAATACTTTAATTTTACGCTCACCGTATCAGGCATTAATCGTAAGACCGATGGGCATGAAGATGCGCTGTTTTTGTCAGGCTGCGATGATGCCATGCTTAGCTATTATGGTGATTCACTCTATTTGGAGTTTGAGAGAAATGCCATATCGTTGAACGCGGCCATTACTACGGCTATTAAGAATATCGAGAGTGCAGGTGTCGGAGCCTGGGTTACGTCTGTAGATTCAAGCCTGGTGGGGTTGAGCGAAATTGCCGAATTATCTGCACAGTCACGCGAGGCCATTGCCATGCTTAAATACTGCGTCAGCAGCGAAGCAGGTTTTCCAAATCCTATCCAGCGGATCGGCGAGCGGCCCTGTCAGTGGGATTGGGGGAAGGTGGCGCTTTGGTTACAAATCAGCGGCAGGATTTCCGCAGAGTCAAACCTGGTTGCCAATGCTAAGGAGCTGAATAATTGGAATATTGCGCTCGAACTACGCGCATCAAAAGAAATGTCGGCGATGGCCGAGCGCTTTCGGACTTCGTCGGCCGCTGCACGTTGAGATGCAGCAGCTTTTCATACCATTACACAGCTAGGCGCTATGGGCAGCGGGTCGGTTTAGTCACTCAGCTTGACATCAAACTTGCCCGCCTGGTAATCCAGGATAGCCTGATTGATTTCCTGTGCGGTATTCATTACAAAGGGCCCGTGAGAAACAATAGGTTCTTTAATCTTGTCAGCATGGCCAAACAGCAGCACCGCGTCATCCAGCGCCAAGATAGTGACGCTCGCGTCCGAGTCATCGAGTTCAATCAGGTGCCATGCCTGCGCCTGCTGTTCACCAATGACCACGCGGCCTTTCACGGTGTACAAAAACACTTCGCGCGCGGCGGGTGCCTGCAGGGTGATTTCACTGCCAGCGCTCAGCTGCACCGTCATCATGGTGACACCGGTCAGGTTCCTGACCGGACCCGTTACCCCGGCAACCTCTCCTGAAATAAGACTGACCGAACCCTGGCCTTTGCTTAATGGGATCTGCGGAATATCTGCCGCCTGCAGGCCTATATAGCTCGGCGCGGTCATTTTATAACGGGCTGGCAGGTTGATCCAAAGTTGCAAGATTTCCAGCTCGCCGCCGTGCTTTTTAAACGACTCGGGAGACAGCTCAGAGTGAATCAGACCTGATCCTGCGGTCATCCACTGCATACCGCCGGTACCAATAATACTTTCATGGCCGCCGCTATCCTTGTGTGACAGCTCGCCGCGCAGGATGAAGGTCACCGTCTCAAAGCCGCGATGGGGATGGGGGCCAAAAGGCAATCCCAGATTATCCGGAGCATAGACCTGCGGGCCGTGATGATTTAAGAACAGGAAAGGATCAAGATGCTCCAGCTGCGGTCCTGGTAGCGGTCTGCGCGTCTGCAAGTCGCGAATATCATCCCGATATGCCTTGTGCTGTTGTTTGATTTTCCGAGTCATCGTGTTCTCCAATGGGTGCCGGCGGTACCAATAACCTTCATGTTAAAGATAGCCTATAGGCAGGACTGACAGTGGGTCATCTTAAGGGATTGAGTAACAGGTTGAAAACCTTCAAAAGTAAGCAGCTATTTTCTTAGCCACGCCGCAGGCTCCTTAGCCACGCTGTGGGAAGGTGAAATCAACGATTGCACTATTTCAGTGCGGCAGATTGCCGCCACAGCAGCCCTATATCGACAATCTGCCAGTCAAAAAGAGGCTAAGCCATCGTCTTTGCTTATGCCACAGGCTGAGTTTACCCTCACCCTGTGGCCGCATAAGGGTAAATCGGCCGCAGATTTAGGTTGTGGCCCGAAAATTGCTTTTGATTTATCAGGGAAACGACTTACGGGGCCGCTATGAATCTTAGACGTTTAAAGTATTACGTAAAAATCGTGGATATCGGTAGCCTGACGCAGGCGGCCGAGGTGTTGCACATCGCGCAACCCGCGCTGAGCCAGCAGTTGGCCGCGTTGGAGAGCGAGCTCGATCAGCAACTGCTGATTCGTACCAAGCGCGGCGTGACGCCTACCGAGGCGGGTAAGATCCTTTATAGCCATGCGCGAACTGATCCTGCGCCAGTGCGAGCAGGCGCAAAGCGCGGATCGACAACGCGGGCAGCGCGGCGCTCAGCGGTACCGTGTCAGTGGGGCTGGCTCCCTTTACCGCGCCTGCCTCGCTGCTGGCTATGCCCCTCATTCAGGCTGTAAAAACCCAACATCCCGGCATTGTGCTCTATCTCAATGAAAATTTCGGTTCACCGATGAGTGAACAAATCATGAACGGGCGCATGGACATGGCGGTGATCTACGGCGATAAACCGATGCATGGGCTGTCTTTTGTGCCGTTGATGAAAGAAGAGCTGTTCCTGGTCGGATCGGCAGCTTTAGAAACGCCGGAGCCGTCGATCGAACTGGCCGCAGCGGTCAAACATGACCTTTTCATGCCGCGTCCGTATAACGTAGTGCGCCGATTAGTCGACGAAACGCTGCTGCGCGAGAAGTTAAAGGCCAATATTATTGCCGAAATTGAATCACCCTCGACGCTTAATGCCGCAGTGCTCAACGGGTTAGGCGTTACCATTTTGCCTGAGTCTGCCGCGCGGGCAATGGCGGCACAGCCGGGGATCTGGCTGTCGCGCATTACCGCACCGGGCATTCAGGCTCCGCTTTCGTTCTGCATGTCCGACCATTTAGCGCTGTCGCCGCCGGCTCAGGCGGTGAAGGATATTCTGCTCTCGCTGATGGTCAAGCGGACTCAGGATAATCGGCCGTTAATGCTGGTTCACTAAACCCGATTCGAGCAATAAGACTCGCTTATTACCACACAGGGAAACCCTCTTACTGGTGGCTCAAACGAAGGCTACAGTGGCCGTATTAACCGATCAGCACACTCGAGGGTGAGTCAAATGTCTTCACAGCAGGATGGATTTGCAGAATTTACGGCGGCGGAGGCGGTACTGCGCATTGAGCGTACTTCGTTGCGCGTTCAACAACCGGCCACCACGCAGGATATGATTTCGCTGGCCGTTGGCGAGCCTGATTTCGCTACGCCGCCGCGTATTATTCAGGCCGCCGCCGATGCGCTTAAACACGGACTGACCCACTATGCGCCGCAGCTCGGTGAAAAGCCGCTGTGTCAGGCATTGGCTAAACGAGTTTCTGCCCAGTCAGGCGTCGAGGTGGGCAGCGATGAAATTCTGGTGACTCACGGCGGTACCGGCGGTCTTTCGGCGGCGATCCTGTCGATTGTCAATCCCGGCGACCGCGTGGTGATCCCCGATCCGACTTATTCACTGTATGCCGACCTGGTCAACATGGCCGGGGGTATCTGCGTTGCCGTTCCTTGCAAAGAAGATTTGCACTGGGATCTTGAGGCGCTGGAAATCGCCATGCGCGGCGCGCGACTGTTTGTGTTCTGTAATCCGAGCAATCCGACCGGTATCGTACATTCCCGCCAGGAAATTGACGCGCTGGGCGCAATCGTCAAGGCCAGCAACACGCTGGTGGTCGCCGACGAAGCCTACAGCGATCTGGTGTTTGCCGATAAGCCGTTTACCTCCGCGCTGCAAATCGACGCCTTCCGTGGCCGCACGCTTTATTGCCAGACCTTCTCTAAAAGCTATGCCATGACCGGCTGGCGCATTGGCTATCTGGCGGGGCCGGCGAAAATGATTGCCGCCGCCGCTCGCGTGCACAACTCGCTCAACAGTTCGGTCAATACCGCCGTGCAGTACGCCGCGCTGGCCGCCATTGAACACTGTGCGCAGGACGTGCTTGATATGCACCGAATCTACGCCGAACGCCGCGCGCTGATGATGGCCGGGCTCAATGCTATTCCCGGCTTAACGCTCAACCAGCCGGAAGGGGCGTTTTACTGCTTTCCCTCTTATTCGGCACCCATCTCCTCGGTGGATATGGTCGGCGTACTGCGCGGCTTTGGGATTGCCGTGCGCCCCGGCAGCGAGTTTGGCGCCGCGGGGGAGTCGCACATTCGCCTGTCCTACGCCGCCAGCAAAGACACCATCACCGAAGGTCTGCTGCGACTCAGGCGCGGTCTCGCCTCGCTTTCCTGATAATAGCGTCGATAAGGAAACACCGCATGTCTATCGAAACCTTGCACCAGCCGGCGATCAGTCAGCTGGGCACGCTGGCGATGCTGTTTGAAGCACCCGGCGCGCTGGGGCTGGAGAATCAGCAGCGCATCTGGGCATTGTCGAATCAGGTATCTCAATGGCCCACCGTGGCCGAAGCGGTACCGGGGATGAATAACCTGATGCTGACCTTTTATCAGCCGCCCGAAGAGCCAGAAATGTTTTATGCTGCCCTGCACGCCGCATGGCAGCGTGGGGAGTCGCAAACCTTGCAGGGGCGAGTCATTACACTGCCGGTGTATTACGGCGGGGAATATGGGCCGCACCTGGCCGACGTCGCCGAACACACCGGCCTGAGCATTGCCGACATCGTGCGTCGTCACGCCGAACCGCTGTATCCGATTTATGCCTTGGGCAGCCACCCCGGCTATTGCTATCTCGGCGGGATGGACTCGTCAATTGCCACGCCGCGCCGTCAGACGCCGGTGATGAGTATCCCCGGCGGGGCGGTGTCTATCGGCGGCGTGCAGACCGGGGTTTCGGCCTCTGCCGGACCCAGCGGATGGAACACCATTGGCCATACCGACTACGTCTTTTTTGACGCCACCGCCGCGCCACCGGTGATGCTGTGCCCCGGCGACAGCCTGCGATTTCGCATAGAAAAGGTGCTGTCATGATCGAGATTGAAAAAACTACCGCGCTAACCAGCGTGCAGGATTTGGGTCGTAGCGGCTGCCTGAATTACGGCGTCGGTCGTGCGGGGGCGATGGACTCCTTAGCACTCCAGCTTGGTAATCTGTTGTTGAACAACGATCGCGGTGCGGCGGTGATCGAAATTCCTCTGTTTCCGTTTCGAGTGCGTTTTTTGCAACGCTGCGCCTTTGCGGTCACCGGCAACGACGGCGATATCCTGCTAGACGATCGGCCGCTGCCGCCGTGGTGGGTTGCGCAGGCCGAGGCAGGTCAAACGCTGACCCTCAACGCCTCGCGCCATTGCGCACGGGCATACTTGCATCTGCCGGGCGGCGTCGACGTGCCCGAAGTCCTCGGCTCTCGCAGCACTCAGCTGCGCGGGGCCTTTGGCGGATTCCAGGGCCGCGGCCTGCAAAAGGGCGATCGGCTGGCGGCGGCAGAGCCGCGACGCAGGGTTATAACCGATTTTGGTCTCGCCTCGCCGTGGCTGCGTTTCGCCGACTTAGACGCCGAGGTGCAGACGCTGCGCGTGCTGCCGGCCGCGGAGCATCTGGCCTATACCGACGCGTCACGCCAGCGCTTCTGGCAGCAAAGCTGGAAGATCACGGCGCAAAGCAATCGCTATGGCTATCGTCTCGAAGGCGATGCGCTGTTGGCGATTGAAAGCATGGAAATGCGTTCGCACGGCATCGTTCCCGGGGTGATCCAGGTGCCGCACAACGGCCAGCCGATTATTCAGATGAGCGATGCCCAACCCAGCGGCGGCTACCCCAAGTTTGCCACGGTGATTGAGGCCGATTTATGGCTACTGGGGCAGATTCCTCCCGGCCGCCGCATTCGATTCGTGGCCTGTGACTTTGCTCAGGCGCGAGAGGCGTGGCGGGTGCAGCAGAACTATTTGTTACAGGTCGAAAAACAGCTTAAAAATTTTCATCAGGGTGAAAGATGATTGCTATTAATGAGATACGCCAGATTGCCCAGCGAATGCAGCGCTCAGGATTGGAGAATATCGAAATCAGCGGTACGGATTTTTCGCTGCGCCTGCGCTGTGACAATAGCCGCCACTCAGGGCCAACGGACGCGCAAAAACCGGCCACACCGCTGGCTATCAGGGCGATAAAAAAAGGCCAATTTTGGACCACTCACCCGATGCAGGAGGCGCGGGTATGGCAATGCGGCGCGCGGGTTAAGGCCGGAGACTGCCTGGGCTTTCTACAGACCGGCGACCTGCTGCTGCCGGTGCGCAGCCCGCAGGCGGGAGAAATAGTCAACATATTGGCCAGTCACGGGCAGCGGGTAGGCTGTGGTGACCTGCTGTATGCGATTAAACCGCGTGAACCGGAGGTAATGGCATGCCTGATCCAACCCGCCTGATTGATTTAAACGCCGACCTCGGCGAGGGCTTTGGCGATTACCGCATTGCCGACGACGACGCGCTGATGTCGATCGTTAGCTCGGCCAACGTTGCCTGCGGTTTTCACGCCGGTGACGCTGTCACTATGTCTGCCAGCGTAACCCGAGCCAAGGCGCTAGGGGTCGATCTTGGTGCCCACGTCGGCTTTCCTGACCTGATGGGCTTCGGCCGTCGCCGCATGCAGATTGATAGCGATACCTTATCAAAATACGTTATTTATCAGCTAGGTGCCTTGGCCGGATTTGCCCGCGTGGCAAATTATCCGCTGACCCACATGAGTTTCCACGGCGCGCTGGGCAACATGGCCGCCGAGGATCCGGCGCTGGCGATGCCGCTGTTGCAGGCGGTAAAGGCGTTTGATGCCCATTTGATTATTAGCACCACGGCGGGGAATGCGGTAGAGCGCTGCGCCCGCCAACTTAACCTGGCGGTGGCCTGCACGCTGTTGGCCGATCGCGCCTATCATCGCGACGGCATGCTGGTCAGCCGCGCCCGGCTCGTCCCCAGCAACAACAACGACGTGTGGCGGCTGGGGCCGGCTACCTGCGGGTGGCGTGGCGCGGGGACCGGGGCCGCCTCGCCCGAGAGGCTGAGCTCTAGGCAGGCTCCGGGGGGTCGTGCCGGTCCCGGAGGTCCTGGACTGCGGCGGGGATGACCGGCTGGCGTGGTCGCTGACAGCCGCGGTGCCAGGGATACCGCTCGACGGGCTGTGCACGTGCCCGGCCCCCGCCGGACTGCGCGACATCGCCAGGGAAGCGGCCCCGCTCTGCGGGCGCTGCATTCCTGGCCGGTGCCCGCGGACCTGGCCGGGACGCTGAGGCGCTGCACACCCTGCGGCGCCTGATCAACGACCCGCTGCCGCTCCCCGCCGGGGACATCTCCGGGCTGGCTCCCCGCCCCGTGACCGGTGGCAGCGGGGGAAGTACCTTTCTAGCGCATGTGCGATGATCATGATCACTCGGCCGCGGCGGCCGCGTGGTCCGCCCCTCGCGCCGCTAAGGGATCGGCCGTCGACCCGGTGACGCTGCCCGAGGTCGACGAGGTCGCCGTGACGATCATGGTCGATAACACCTTCGATGTGCTGCTCGCCGCGGCCGACGGGGGTCAGCGGACGTCAAGCGGGGCCGGGCGCGTGCCCGCCCGGCAGTTCGCAGACGGCGAGGCCATCGCCGGCCTGCGCGCCGAGCACGGCTTCTCCGCCCTGGTCACGGTCCGGACCGGGACCTCAGCAGCACCCTGCTGTTCGACACCGGCGCCTCGCCGGACGCGCTCGCGGTCAATGCCGAGCGACTCGGCATCGACGTCGGCGGCGCTGCAGGGCGTCGTGCTCAGTCACGGGCACTACGACCACGCGGGCGGCTTCGACGGCCTGGCCCGGCTCCTCGGCCGGTCGGGCCTGCCGCTGACCGTTCATCCGGCGATCTGGACCCGCAGGCGCCTGGCAACTGCCAGGCGGCCGGACCTGGAGATGCCCACGCTGTCGCGGGGCGCCCTGGAGCGCGAGGGGTTCGAGGTCATCGAGCGGCGTCAGCCGTCCCTGCTGGTCGGCGGCATCCTGATCACCGGCGAGGTCGACCGGGTGACGGAATTCGAGCACGGCATGCCGCAGGCCCACCAGGCCTGGGACGGCCACGGCTGGCAGCACGACCCCGCTGTCATCGACGACCAGGCGCTGGTCGTCAACGTCCGCGGCCGCGGCCTGGTCGTCGTCACCGGCTGCGGCCACGCCGGCGTGGTCAACATCATCAGGCACGCGATGCGGCTGACCGGGGTCTCCCGGCTGCAGGCCGTCATCGGCGGCTTCCACCTCAGCGGCCCCGCCTTCGAGCCGGTCATCGAGCCCGACCGTATCCGCCCTGACCGAACTCGCCCCCGAGCTCATCGAGCCCGCCCACTGCACCGGGTGGCGCGCGCAGCACACCCTCGCCGCAGCCCTGCCGGACGCCTGGGTGCAGACCAGCGTAGGCACCACCTACACGCTCAGTGCCACCGAGGTGGGTGATTCCTGACACTCACGTGCTCACCCCTCCCATGGTGGCGGGGCAGGCGTCGAGGCTGTCCGCCAGTTTGTTCGCGAAGCCCTGGGCCTGCCCGGAGGTAGTCCGGCTTGAGATTGGTCGGCGGGATCTCGCCCCCCAGGTATCGCTCGCGCATCTGTCCCGTGCCGAAGTAGCTGATCAGCGACAGCAACGACCGGATCTGGCCGCCTGCGAACTGGAAACGGGTGCCGCCGACGTACACTCCCCCCCTGTGCGGTACCCAGCTTCCTGACTTCCTTCAGGTTGATGCTCCATTGCACCAGGCACGCCCACATAGGCGGCGAACCGCTTCCCCGCCAGCACCTTCCCTGCCTCGGCCGACTTCAGATACAGCGGAGGGGCATGCTGGTGGTGAAGAACCATGTCGGCGAGCCGCAGCAGATCAGGTCGTAGTCACCCTCCCGGGCCGGGGTCAGGGATGCTGATCTGCCCGGTCGAACGGCAGGGCCTGCGCCGGCAGCACCGCGAGGAGGTCCAGGACCGCATGCCGGAAGGGGAACCGCCCGAACTTCCCGGCGTAGCGGGGATCGGTGAACTCGATACCCGCTCGGACGAGACGTCGCAACCCCGCTCGCGGGGCACAGCGAGGCCATCGCGTCGGCCACCAGGAGGCTCTGCTGGGTGTGGGTGTAGAAGACAACAAGAATCGAGGGCTTGGCTGGTGAGCTCATCCCGCTCCTCCTTCGATACCAGTATCCCCGCAGGCCTCAGGCAGCTGCCCGTCGCCCCTTCGGGAGCGGCCAGCCGCTTGGCGGCAGCCGCCCGACCTATCACCGCGTGGAGCGGCAGCATCGGTCATCGCCCCCTAGGTGACCGGGCCCTGGAAATCGCCTGACGCCAGGCGCTCCCGCAATCCCATCTGGGCGATCAACCGGAGCGGCCTGGTCCTGATCTTCTCTGCCCGGGGCATC
>CAVUKG010000010.1:0-185645 GCA_963742005.1 uncultured Gammaproteobacteria bacterium
TCACATTGCTTTGTCGGTCATATTTTCCTCGGCAGGTCTGGTACAACAGCAGGACCTACCTTCATTAACCGGCGAGGTTTCTGCCCCCGCGCTGGTCAACGTTCCCGACACCTTAACGCTCGATCAGGCGGTACAGCGGGCGGTACAGTGGCATCCGGACATTGCCGAAGCGATCGGCAAGATGCTCGAGCAGACTAACCAGGTTGATGTGGCGAAAGCCAAGTATTATCCACAGGTCAGCGCCGGTATGAATAACGGCTATAGCAATACCTACACCAAAAAGGCTATAGCCCTTCTTTTGTTCTGTCAGTGACCCAGATGTTGTACGACTTTGGCAAGGTGAGCAGTTCGGTACGATCTGCCGAGGCCGGAGTGGCGCAGGAGCAAGCTAACGTATTGCTCAGTATCGATACCGTCAGCCACGATACAGCGGCGGCGCTGGTTGAAGTGCAGGGCTATCAGCAGCTGGTGAACATTGCCCAGAAACAGCTGGTAGCGCTGCAAAAGATTGGTGATTTAGCGCGGCAGCGTAATGATGAGGGTGCAGCCTCTCTCTCGGATGCTACGCAAACCGATGCGCGTATCGAAGGCGCACGCAGTACCCTAATTCAATTCAGGCTAACCTTGACCGCTGGCGCGCCACGCTGGCCACCTATCTTGGCTGGCCGCTGGTGAAAAAGGTCAGCAATAATTTCCCGGTCAATCTGATGCGCTCCTGTCAGATAGGTAAACCGGATGACAAGCTTAACCCGGCGGTATTAGCCGCCTGGGCGCAGGCCAATCAGGCGCAGGCCAAGCTCGATAACGCCAACTCACAGATGATGCCAACCATCTCTCTTGAACCGCAGGTGCAGCGTTACCTTACCAACCACTATTCCAGCAGCGAAGAGTTAAATCGCACCCAGTATTCGGTATTTGTGAATGTACAAATGCCGCTCTATCAGGGCGGCGGTATCACGGCCAGTCGTGATGCCGCCGCCAATGCGCTTACCGCGGCCAATGCGGCGGTAAACTCGGCACGTTTGAAAGCCAGACAGCAGCTGAGCGCCTCGCAAAACGAGGCCCAAAGCCTCTCGTCGAGCCTGTCGATCCAGTCCCGGCAACAGCAGTTGGGCGAGAAAACCCAGCAGCTGTATCAGGATCAGTATCTGCAACTCGGCACCCGCCCGTTACTCGACGTCCTCAACGCCGAACAGGAAGTGTTTCAGACCCAATTTACGCTTGAACAAACCATCAGCCAATTACGCTCCCTGCAGCTCGATTGCTTGTACAGCACCGGGCAGCTGCGCTCAGCGTTTGCTTTGAACAATCAGCAGATTCAGTCAGTGGAGATCCAACCATGACCCTGTTACAAATTCCCGATCCCTCTGACGCCCAGGCCAGTAATAATCAGGACGGCAGCGTGCCCCTAAACGGGTGGGCCACGGTGATTATTCTGATCGCCACGCACTATCGTCTGCCCTGTTCGCCGGGCATGATCATGGCCACCAGCGAGTGGCAGGGTAACCAGACGCGCGATAAGGCGTTGCGGCATCTGGCACGCCAGGCCGGTTTATCGCTGCAGCTGTATCAGGACAACCAATGGGAAATTACCAGCTGGCGCCTGCCGCTGGCGGTAGAATTAGCCGATGGGCACGTCGGGGTTATCACCAGCTTTGACGGAGAAGACCAGGTGCGGGTGCATTTTGCCGGCGACGAACAGCCTACGCCAATTGCGCTTGAAGTGCTGCTGCCGGAGATTAGCTTTGCCGCCGCGCTGCGCCCGGTGACCGCGGCCAAAGACAGTCGCGTAGACCGTTATCTTGCTACGGTAAAACCGGACTGGCTGCGTCGACTGGTGCTGCACGACCTGCGGCCCTACGGTTACGTCATGCTGGGCTCGCTGCTGATCAACCTGCTGGCACTGGTGGGTATCATCTTCTCAATGCAGGTCTATGACCGGGTCATTCCGGCGCAGTCGTATCCAACCCTGTACGTGCTGTATATCGGGGTGATCATTTCCGTGGTGTTCACCTATATCCTGCGCGTTGGCCGCGATCACGTCACCGACCTGCTCGGCAAGCGCGCCGATATGCGCGTCTCGGACCGGGTGTTTGGTCACGCGCTGCGCCTGCGTAACAGCGCGGTGCCTCGCTCCACCGGGACCTTTATCTCGCAGCTTCGCGAGCTGGAATCCATCCGTGAGATGGTGACCTCGACCACCGTTTCGGCGGTGGTCGATATGCCGTTTTTCCTGCTATTTATGCTGGTGATGGCGATTATTGCCCCGCAGCTGGCCTGGATAGCGCCGGTGGCGGTGCTGCTGATGGTGCTTCCCGGCATAATGAGTCAGAAAAAAGCTGGCCAAGCTGGCACAGCAGGCGTTGAAAGAGTCAACGCTGCGCAACGCGGTGCTGGTTGAAAGCGTCCAGGGGCTGGAGGATATCAAGCTGATGCAGGCAGAGGACCGCTTCCTGCAGCAGTGGAATAGCTATATTCGCATCACCGCGCAGTCAGGCGTGGAGATGCGCAAAGTGATGCATTCGTTGATAAGCTGGGGCATCACGGTGCAGGGCCTGGTCTATGCCAGCGTGATTGTGGTCGGTGCGCCGATGGTGATCAACGGCGATATCACCACCGGTGCGATCGTTGCCGCCTCGCTGCTGTCTTCACGCATGATTGCGCCAATGGCCACGCTGTGTGGCGTGCTGGCACGCTGGCAGCAGGTCAAGGCGGCCAAAAGCAGCCTCGATGCGCTGATGAACCTGCCGGTGGAAAACAGCAAGGACGAGACGCGTATACACTGCCCGGTGCTGTTTGGTCACTATCAGTTCACCGAGACGATGTTCCGCTATTACACTGACTCTCTCACCGTCGCACTGCGGATCAAAAGCCTGACTATTAAGCCCGGTGAGCGCATTGCGCTATTGGGCCGCAACGGTTCAGGTAAATCGACCCTGCTACAGGCCATGACCGGCGGGATGGATTTGATCAGCGGAGAGCTGCGGCTGGATAATCTCAGCCTGCCGCATATCGACCTCGCCGACGTACGCCGTAACGTCGGCCTGCTCACGCAAAACGCCAAACTGTTTCACGGCACGCTGCGCGAAAATCTCACGCTGGGCGCGCCGCACGCCACCGACGAGGCTATTTTTTCAACGCTGACCGTCAGCGGCGGCGCAGACTTTATTCGCCGCCTGCCGCTGGGCCTTGACCATCCGATCATGGAGGGCGGCGTTGGCCTGTCGGGCGGGCAACGTCAGTCACTGCTGCTGGCGCGTATGTTACTGCGTGACCCCAATATCGTGCTGCTAGATGAACCCACCTCCTCGCTCGACGATCATACCGAGAAAGAGTTTATCGAAAGGCTCGGGCAGTGGTTGAACGGCCGCACGCTGATCGTCGCCACCCACCGGGCGGCCATTCTCGCCCTGGTCGATCGGGTATTGGTGCTCAAAGACGGGCAGTTGGTGATGGACAGTCCGAAAGACAGCGCGCTTCCGCCACCGCCGCGCGCTAACGGTAATCAGCCGGAGATACAATCATGATCAAGCAATTACCCGGTAAACTGCGGCTGGTGACGGCGGCGGAGGTAGATTCCTCAGACGATCTGCTGGGTGAACTGCGTTCGGAAACTCACTACTCCGGCGCGGTGCGTCTCATCGTCATCAGCTCTTTTTTGCTGCTTGCCTCACTGGTTTGGGCCTGGTTTGGCATGCTGGATGAAGTCTCGACCGGCACCGGTAAGGTGATCCCCAGCTCGCGCGATCAGGTGCTGCAATCGCTGGAGGGCGGAATTTTAACCGAACTGCTGGTGCATGAAGGCGATGAGGTGCAGGCCGGGCAAGTGGTCGCCAGGCTTGACCCTACCCGCTCCGAGTCTAACGTTGGCGAGAGTGCGGCGCGCTATCGTGCCGCGTTGGCGGCCGCTTCGCGGCTCAATGCCGAGGTTAACGACCAGCCGCTGAGCTTCCCGGCGGAGCTGAACAAGTTTCCGGCACTGATAGCCTCTGAAACCCGGTTATACATGACTCGTCGCGCGCAGCTCAACGATGCCACGGCCCAGTTTAATCAGTCACTGGCGCTGGCAAACCGTGAACTGGCCATTACCCAGCGCCTGGCCAAAACTGGCGCAGCCAGCAGCGTCGAGGTGCTGCGCCTGCAGCGTGACAAGTCAGATTTAGAGTTGAAGCTGACGGATATGCGCTCGCAGTACTATGTGCAGGCGCGAGAAGAGCTGGCCAAGGCCAACGCCGAAGCGGACAGCATGTCGCAGGTGGTTAAAGGGCGTGAGGATACGGTGACCCGTTTAACCCTGCGTTCACCGATGCACGGTATTGTGAAAAATATCAAAGTCACCACGGTGGGCGGGGTTATCCCTCCCAACGGCGAATTAATGAATATTGTCCCGATGAACGATCGCCTGTTAATAGAAGCGCGTCTGTCGCCGCGTGATATCGCCTTTATTCATCCGGGGCAGCGCGCAGTGGTGAAAATATCAGCTTATGACTATGCCATATACGGCGGTCTTAACGGCGTGGTCGAGGGAATTTCCCCTGACACCATCCAGGATGAGGTTAAACCGGAGATTTATTATTATCGGGTATTTATTCGCACCGATAACGACTATGTGCAAAATAAAGCCGGTAAACGTTTCTCGATAAGCCCAGGAATGGTCTCCACGGTGGATATCAAAACCGGCGAGAAGACGGTGATGGATTACCTGGTCAAACCCTTCAACCGGGCAAAAGAGGCGCTGCGCGAACGTTAATTGCGCTGTTTCGCCGTTATAAGCCATCGCTTGCATCAGCCAGCGGTGGCTTATTTGTTGGCTTTTTGCACAGTGGCGAATAGATAAAGCTTAAGTGGCCTCACTTTTTATTACATTTTGTGGGTTGCCGTGGGAAAAACGCCAGGCTTTTGCGCGAAAGGAATAAATAGAAATTAGTATTATATTAGCAGCCAGAATGAAAGTGGCCGTAATGGGTACAGTAATTAAGCAGCGGGACGTTAGGTTTGAGACCAGATGCCAGGTTTGAGCACGAGGCGTTAGTTTTGAGACCAGATGCCAGGTTTGAGCAGGAGACGTTGGCTTTTAACCAGGGGGACGTTGATATAAATCATGCTGCTCACGGATAACCCATGAGCAGCATGTTCTAAGCTTTACTGGCCGTTGATGTTCAGGTCAGCAAAGGCTTGAATAATGATATCGATTTGCTCATCGCTGTGTGCAGCGTTGACGCTACAGCGCAACAGGGTGTTACCTGCCGGCGCCGCTGGCGGTAACGCAAGGTTCACGTATACGCCATTTTCGATCAGTTCACGCCACAGGCGCAGACCCACTTCCTTTGAACCCACCAGCACCGGTACCACAGGGCTGATGCGCGGACCCAATTCGAGACCCAGCTCAGCAAGACCGCGATAAAGACGATGAGCATTGCTCCAAAGTTTCTCACGCAGGCCCGGATTCTCTGCAATCGTCCTCAGAGAAGAGCGCACTGAAGCGATGCTAGACGGTGACGGTGACGCGGTAAAGATGTATGGGCGACTGCTGTAACGCAGAACTTCCATCGCCTGAGAACCTACTGCAAAGCCGCCGATTGATGCCAGGCTTTTACTGAAGGTACCTAAGATAATATCAACATCGTCCTCAACGCCGAGCTCTTCAGCCAGGCCGCGACCGTTGGCGCCCATCACCCCGAAGGAGTGCGCTTCATCGACCAACAGGTAGCCGCCGAGGCGACGTTTGATATCAACAATCTCAACCAGCGGAGCCACGTCGCCCAGCATGCTGTAAATACCTTCAACAATAATGATCGCATCTTTCGCACGATCGCCGAGGCGCACCATTTGGCGTTCCAAATCTTCGGCATTATTGTGACGGAAACGAATAAGCTGCGCGCCGCCCAGAGCACAGGCGTCGTAAATACTTGCGTGACAGTCTTTGTCAATCAGTACTACGGCATCAGAGTGCGCAAGAGTACTGATAACACCCAGGTTGGCGGTATAGCCAGTCGGGTAAACGATCGCGGTATCACGGTCAAAGAAGGCCGCCAGCTCATGCTCTAAAGCAAGGTGCGAACCGTAACTACCGTTTGCCATACGAGAGCCGGTGGTACCGGTACCCTGTGCTGCCAACGCGGCTTGACCTTCGGCAATCGCTTGCTCATTGAAGGTTAAGCCCAGGTAGTTATTTGTACCAGCCAGAACAATCTTGTGTTCGCCGATACGTCCCTCTGTTGCTGAATAGATTTCATCAATACAGGCGCCGAAAGGGTTTAGGCCAGGCGTGCGGTATTCATCAAGCCTTTCAGCGAGGTTAGCAAATTTATCATAAAGGCCCATAGGTGCTCTCCAGATGTGGGAGTAGCGCATTCAGCAACTGCTCAGGTGTTTTGACATTCAACAAGATATTGATCGGAATGGTAATATCTAATTTATCTTCTAGCTTCATTAACAGGCTCATCACTTTTATAGATTCCAGGCCAATATCGTTTACAAGATCAGTATCTGGCTTCACCTCATGATCGCCCGCAACTATACCTTGCAGGAATTCAAGGATATAGTCCATTAATACTTCTCGGTTTAACATAAAAATTTCACACACCTATAATATATTAAGACAGTCACGGTGCTCTTCAGCGCAGCACGCGTTACCAATCCATTTTAAGAAGCTAATTAATGGATTAGAACAAGCTTTTATTACTCAAGTTTGTATCAGAATGTTTATAGCGTTCAAATGGTATCTTACCCTAAAGCGTATCGCTAAACTGATGCTTATTCTATTCTTATTGTGTGGTTTCTATTGAAGTCTTTGGTTAGATTACCTTCTTTTTATCCAGAAAGCACTTAGTGGTGAACCCGCACAATAGCAAATCACTATAGTGTAAAAAAATATTTCCTGAACTTCCTCAAGAGGCGTGAAAATCCCTCTATTGGCCATCTTTGTATATGAACAATCTGTAATATAAGGTTTTGTTGGGAAAAATTAATATAAGTCAAATTTTGCTGGCTTAGGTATGCGCTAAACTTTAGCCTCTATTGGCAATGTCCAGTCGCGATGTCTGGGCCAGCCGTTCAATTATAAATCAAATCGCATCTCTATTAAGCCGTTTATTCAGAAGCCTAATCCCCGGCCTGCTGCCCGCCAAAGCCCCCTATTCCTGACGCTATTACGTCGTGACAATCCGCCAGATAAAAACACTGTGTTATTATTTCAAAAAATATGGTTTATAATAGGTATTATTTACTTTGGCGTGGCTTAGCGTATCGCCCTTCCAGGCATTAAGTTGAACTACCTGACGGCCTCGGCGACCCATTAGGGTTACTCACTACCGCCCGGCATAAGGAGTTTTGGTATGCGTCTGTCTAACGTTCAGAAAGAAGTTTTGCGCGGGCTGTTTGAGATAACGGCGCGGGAAACGGCGGGGGCTCAGGTGGGGGCGATTGCATTATTCATTCTGCTTAATCAGCGGCGAGCGCGACCGATTGCCGTGACTGATTTTCGGCGCTGCTGTCAAAAACTGATTTCTGTCGGTCTGATAGAATATTTCCGCGATCCACACTCGTCAAAACTGGCGTTATGCCTTACCGCCAGCGGTATCATTCAAGCACGCTCGCTGTGCGAGCCTCGTCAGGAAGCCGATTAAGCTTTTTTAGCCAGCGGTGGCAAAAATGTTAACAATTCTCTTCTCCCCGGTGCCTGCAAAACTTCCTGCCAAAGCAGCGGCCATTCAGAATGCAATGTGTTAAACGGCTGCCAATAAAGCCAGTAATGTTTTTTGCCCCTCCCCTAAGCTGGATCCGAGTCAGCACTAAAAACTTTACGTCTAACCGACATTTTTCAGCGCAGTTATGCACGCCATTTTAGGGAACCTTTTAAATGAAAGTACAAAAAATAGCCCAGCCCGCCTCTATTAAAGCCTTAGAGTCTTGGGGAACCGTTGAGGGCCTGCCTGAAACTCCGGTGGTCGAGCTGTCCGGGTTGCAAAAAATAATCCCAGGCAAAGAAGATATTGATACCGGTATATTCCAGTGTAGTGCGGGCAGCTACCGCCGCTCTGTCAAGCAGGCTGAGATCATGCACTTTCTCGGCGGTAACGGCTCCTTTACGCCAGACGGTGAAGCTACGTTGGAGTTTACAGCCGGAGACTCATTCTTTTTCGAGGCGAATACCGAAGGCACCTGGGTTATTGAAACGGACATGCGCAAACTGTATGTTATTTTTGACGCCGTCTGAGTCTGCATAAGGGTTCGGCCTCGCGATCGGCGGACTGATCCTGCTGGCGTTGACCGGCCGGGGCGAATACTCTCTCAACCGCCGATAATACCGTTAACTCACGCCTAATACGTCACGTTGACCGTTACCGTGTCGGAGTAATTGTCAGGCGTGTAATTAGCCGTGGGTACCGTGGCATATACCGGATAGCTAATGGCCGATCCGGTTCCGCTGCCGGCAACGACATGGGACGAATCACTGCCCCAAACCGTGCCAGTAGTGCCTGGCGTGGAGGTTAGCTGATAAGGCACTTTGTCAGTATTGCTGCCGGTACCGGTGCTGGACATCACGCCGCTGCCGGCTGTATTAGCATTTGAAGGCACCAGGCCAATGGTGTAGGGCGTGCTGTTGGTACAGGTCACGTTAAGGGTATTATTTGAGGTGCTATTGACGGCGGTCGGACTCACTGAACCGAGGTTGATATTCCCGCTGGTCGTGATAGTGCACAGCTTGGTCACAGAGGCTAAGACATTGAAACTAAAGCTTGGACCCGCAGTGGTGCCGCAGCCGCTAGGAGGCACCAACAGCCCGACGTTGTAGGTCACGCTGGCATTAACCGCGGTATAGAGGTCGGTGTAGGTGCCGGGAGTGGCGCTAACCTGTGGCGTAGAGAGTTGGCCAAACACCGTCAGCGTTCCGGTGGTAGGGATCAACGCGGATAACAGTCCAAGATTGACCATCACCGGCGTAGAACCCGCGACATACTGACTCCCCCACACTCCCCCGCTCGCGGTATTTTGATAAAGCTGATAGGTCATGGTGCTGGTCGGCGGGCCTGAATAGGTCATGGTGCGCGGATTAATCTGCGCCGTACTGGTAGAGGCCCCAATATTAATACACATATTCACCCCGGCTAAGGTTTCCAATACCCCCTTGGTGCAGGAATAGCCAAAGGTCATTGAGGCGGTATTGGTGGCCGTAGCAATCGGACTTACCGCGCCGAAATTCACCGAAGAGACGCTCGATAACGTACAGGTAATGGCATAACTCAGCGTTGGGCACGCGCTCAGCACCGCTAACAGGCACACATTTTTAACACGCATAGTCATGACTCCATAGCGGCTAGTCTCAATGACAGACTAACGGGCCAATTTGTGGGATCCCCTCGGCTTTGAGAGGATAATCGAACTGAACGCTGCAGGTGCCCGCGCCGGTGGTGACCTGCAAACTGTTGTGCTGCTCCAGCGAGTCGAAATACACCAGACCATCAAATCCCACCATCGCGCTCTGCCCACGACCGGAGGTTAACTGTACCTGACTGCCTTCCGGTATCACCTTGCCATGAGCATCGGTCAGGACTAACTGCGCGGCGCGAATAGGCTTAATAGTGAAGTGGACCACGGCACCGGATCGGTCTCCCGGCGTCGCATTGGCATCCACTCGACTTATTTGCGTGTTAGCCGGAAGGTCCATCGGATCGATACTCAACAGATTTTTTTGATAACTGTTCAGCGGAGTGACCAATAAAAGCCCTTTTTGATTGGTGGTGCCGACCAGGTTGTTTTGCAGTTTTACCGGCACATTGGCGACGCCGTCGGTCGAGACTACGGCAAATCCGTTGGTTATCTCACGGGCGGCAAATAATCCTCCGCTCATCCATACCAGGGAGCCGTCGGCCCCGGCATAGCCATACTGGCTGGCCGACTGGTTGCTATAACCGGCATAGACTTTACCGTAATCGCCCTGATAACCCAGCTCGCCCTGACCGCTTTGCTGGGAGCCCTGCTGGTTAGCCGCGATATTCCAACCCCAACCGCCCTCGGAAGGCAGTGACTGACTGGCATTGGCCTGAAAACCGTTGCTGTTGCCGTTGCGCTGCACGGTAGTGCTGGCAGTAATGCGATCGCTCAGCGTGACGGTCAGCATCAAATAAACGCTGCGGTCGCTTTTAGTATCAATATTTTGGTTAAAACCCGCGCTGACAAAGACCTTGTCGGTGACCGGTTTAAACCAGCTTGCATTGGCGTAGCGAATCGAACTTTCCTGCGGATACTGAAATTGCAGGTAGCTGAGACTAACATTGCCGAAGTAGCCGGTATCGTAGCCAATAACCGCATTGCTGTTTAACTTGGGAGGCGCCGTGCCGTAGTGGGTGGCGACGTCATGATAATTACCTGAAGTCGCCGTGGTGCTGGCTGCAAAACTAAAACGGCCGCCGGTCCAGCGATAGCCAATGCTGTAAAGATAACCGCTCTGGCCCCTGTCGTTACTCAACGCCACCGATGTTGAAAAGGTTCCGCTGCGGGAACCGGGGATCCAGTCGCTGCTTACCCCGGCATTGGCTAGCCTGCTGGTGGCCTCTGAGTGGGCCCCCAGGGTTAAACTGTTGCTTACCCCGTAGCGCCAGGTGCCGCTCGCCGCCGGTGCACTGCCGTAATCGAATGAGGAGTAGCCGTAATTCTTACGCACCACGCCTAGCTCGGCTGACCAGTCTGTCAGCCCCTGGCGCAGTAACTGCTGATCGTTATAAAAAGAAAAACTCTGAGTGGTGGTGCGGCCGAGGGCATCGGTGGTAATAATCTGCGCATCACCGGCTCCGCTAATACTGGGCATGGTATTAATTTGGAAATTCCCGGAAGGAACCTGCCCGTTATAATATTTCATGCCGTTGACAAACAGCTCGACGCTGGAAGGCAAGGTAGCCGAGCCCAGAAATGACGGCAGCGGCGTGGTACGAAGATTAGGTTGCAGGCTGTAATCGGTGCCAATTTGAATACCGGCAATGCGCGTCGGGCGCGACCAGGATAATGAGCTGGTCAAGGTATCGCCGATATTTAGCGCTAATAAACTGTCTGGAAACGATGAGCGCCAGCTGGTATCAAGCCGGTTGACCTGATTGCGCTGATTAATCTCGCTGCTCTTTTCCGAATATTGCGTAAGCTGGGTAGAACTAAAAACGCCGGCCGAATTAAAGGCACGCAGCTCGGTAAAAGAATTAGCCGTGGCGCCGTTTATTTTTGCAGCATAGAGATCGTAATTTAACAGCACGCCGGTTGATTCAGCAATTGACGGACGATCGTCGTCCTGCTGATTAAGCTGGTTAGTGGCTAAATCCAGCAGGCTCAGCGGCCCATTGAGGTCGAGAGTTTGCTGGTGAGCATCATAATCAATTTTTAAGCGGGCAATATCATTCAGGCATACCGCTTGGGCTGCCTGTGTAGGTAACCGGAAGCCTAGCTGCCGCAGGGTGTTTGCACTGGCATAGAGCTTCTTGTCGGCAAAACCAAAATGGGCCAGCCCAACGTGATTTCCATTGAGGGTGACATCAAGATACAGGTCAATACCGGGAATATGCGAATTATCGTTAATAATACCCTCAACCGGCCCGCTATAATTATTAACCTCTGCGGCTACCGATGAAGATATTAATATTCCATTAAGAAGAAAAGCTTTCACCAAACGACTTGAGTAACTACAAATTCTGTAGGGTTTTTTCACCATTTATCGTTACTTCAATTTTGCTTCCATGAGTATATTGATCGTAGGTGACGGGTAATATCCAGCGCATAGTATTACCCGGCAGAACGTATCCTAATAATCCAGGAGTAATACTTTTACGCGCGCCATTGGCGGTAATATAGGTTGCGGCAGATAACTGCGCGTGGCTGTTACCGAGATTATTAACCTCCAGAAAAGCCTTATTACCCTCATGCGCCAGTCCCCACTGCAACTTTACCGATCCGGCAGGCATACTGGCTGGCTGAATAAAGACCGGGACGGAATAATGCAAGACAAACTGCAACTGATTCTTTTGTTTGATCGACGGCGGAAGTTCATCAATAGCCAGGCGGTAGGCATCCTCTAAAGTAGCAGAGGTTGGCCCGACGCGAATAATACGAATTAGCTGCCGTTCTCCGGGAGCGAGCGCCAGCATGGGTGGGCTGGCCACCAGCGATTGGGAAGCGGTTAAACTATCGCTGTAGTGACTTTGACTCCAGCGATAGATTCGCACCTGAGCATTGACTACGTTATCCCCTGCATTACTGAGCCACAGGCCAGTAGCATTTTGGTTGCCCGGCATTATCAGCGTCACCGGGGAAACCTGCAGGCCGCTGGCCGCCGCCTGAGTGCTCCAAATCGCACTTCCTAGTAAGCATGCAAAAGCAATCTGCCGCACCAGCAATTTCAACGTAATCTCCTTTCCTGGAAAAAGATCCACATTACCTTTAGGCCAGGCTGTGGGTCGGCAAAGCCTATAAAAACAGGTTATATCAGTAGTTAACCGTTACCGTTACCGTGTCAGCATAGCTATCAGGCGTAAAGTTGGCACTGGCAGCCGTGGCGTATACGGTAAAGCTTTGCGCGGATCCGGTCCCGGTTGAGGCCACGCCATTACCCACCGTGGTGCTGGTAGCAGTATTGCCCCACACCGCGCCGGTAGCTGAGGTCTGGTTTAACTGATAAGGGACCTTATCGGTGTTGGTGGCCGAGTTAAGCGTAGAGGACATAGAGCCCGCGCCGGTGGTTCCTCCGCCGTTGGCAGTAGAAGGGGCGAGACCGATAAAATATGGCGTAGTTTTGGAACAGTTAACGGAGATGGTGTTACTTCCCGAGGTTCCCGTGGCGGTGGCGTTAACGGATCCTAAACTAATATTCGAGCCGGTGCCGGCAGTGACGGTACAGGCTTTAAGAATAGTGATCAGAACCTGAAATGTTCCGGTTGCGGTTGCTGCATTAGCCGAGGGAATACAGGCTAAAGCCATGCAAGATAAAAGGATACGCGGTGCCAACCTTGATTTCATATCTTACCCCTCATAATGGAAAGCTAATTTTTGTAATGTGCAGCAACAAACACATTAGTGAATATAATGTAATATTTATTAATACGCCACATTGAATTTTACTTAAGTTAATGGCTTTCGCTATCTATTGATAGTTAATGAGATCTGCGCCACACATTGATTTAATTAGCCTTTGTTAATGAATTATTAACGAGGCTTTCATAAGAAAATGGCATGTTTTCACGATCGGAGATTTCTTGCGGTGAAAGACATTTTATTGCAGCAGAGGAGGACCTGGCGTTAAACCACCCACCTAGCGCTGGGACAGCCGTTTGGATTTATTAAGTTTTTTTTCAGCCTTAGCGAACAGGCTGTCTATTATCAGACACAAAATTAGATAGACCACAAACACGTCGATATAAGCTTCGATATAATGCAAGTTCTCCGCAGCGGCCAATTTTCCCTTGGCAGTAATTTCTTCAACCTGAATAACAAACACCAGCGAGGTTCCCTTAACCACGCCGATCGCCACATTTCCGATACTGGGCAAGGCGATCGGTAGCGCCTGCGGGATCACAATACGGGTATAGGCCTGAAAGTCGCTGAGCCCAATGGCATGAGCCGCTTCAAACTGGCCTTGATCTACCGCGGCTAGCGCCGAGCGGAAGGTTTCGGAAAGATAGGCAGTAGTGCTGAATGCAAAAATAAAACAGGCGTAAAGCAGTGGCCGATCGTTACTGACGGTAAAGGGAAGGTCAATCATGGCAAACAGCTGGTTCAGCAGCGGCGGCAGGCTAAAATAAAGCAGGTAAATCTGCACCAGCAGCGGCGTGCCGCGAATAAAAGACACATACACTGCCAGCAGTCGCGCAAGCCCCTTAACACGGCTATTACGACCCAGCGCCACCAGAAAACCGAGTGGCATAGCGCACGCCAACGCAACCAACACAATCAGCAAGGTCACCGGCAAACCGCTCAGCACGGTAAAAAATGTTTGCCATAAAAAGGCGTAATCCAGCTGCACGGTCATATCGGACAATCGCTTGTGTTAATGGGGCTAGCCCTGCGGGGCAAAAAATCGTTGCAATCGGCTAACCGCCAGCTCAACGATCATCGTCAGGCACCAGTAGATCAGCGCAACGCTGATAAAGATCTCCACCTTATGTAACCCATAATCGTTGGAACTCAGCAGCCTGGCTTTACCTAATAAATCCAGCACTCCCAGAGTAAAAATGACCGAGGTATCCTTTAGTGAGAGGATCAGGGTATTACCCAAATTTGGCAGAGCGACTCGGATTGCCTGAGGAAGAATAATCCGCCGCAGCGCCTGAATTTTTGTCATACCGATACTTGCCGCCGCCTCGTGCTGACCCACCGCCACCGCCCCATAGGCCGCGCGCATCACCTCTGAGAAATAGGCCCCGTTGAACAGCGAAAAGCAGACAATACCGATGCTGACCTTGCTCCAATCGGAGATATCAATGCCGAGATTAAACAGCAGCGGCGGCAGCCCGTAATACAGTAAAAACAGCAGCACTACCGTCGGCGTGCTGCGCACGATGCGCAGGTAAAGCAGACAGAAAATAGCCAGCGCCCGGTTGCCACTCAGACGCCCGGCGGTGATTACTGCGCCCAGCAGGCCGCCAATCAGCAGCGAACAGCCGCTGATCCACAGCGTAACCGGCAATGCCGTGAGCAATAGCCAGACCAGCCGTAGCGAAAAGTGATAATCAATCATCAGCGGCCGCGGGCTTAGTGGTCATAGGCAAAAACGTTTTCACCGAGGAACTGTGTCGCGGTCGCCGCCAGCGCATTCTCGGCCTTAAGCGTTTTCAACGCGCCGTCTACGTCCGCTGCCAGCTTGGTTTCTTGCTTGTTGAAAATAGAGTAGGTTTTAAAGGTTCTCACCACCGGGGTCAGCTTTAGCTTATTTTGATAACCCAAGGCGTCAGCAGTGATTTTGTGGCCGTCGGAGGTGGTCAGGAAAGCGTCATAGCGACCATTCACCAGCCATTTATAGGCATCGGCGCGATCCAGAGAATCAATCGAGCTAAACGCCAGCGGCTGCTGCGGGTGTGCTTTATTGTAATCGGTTAAGATCGCGTAGGTTCCCCAGTTAGCCGGAATAGGCACCAGTTTGGCATGCGTTTTCGCCACCTCATCCAGACTGTCCAATCCCTGTTGGTCGGCACGCACCACCATTCTAACCAGCGTGATGCCTATGTTTTCCTTTGGAAATAGAAAATTAGCCTCGCGTGAAGGCGTTTTCAACAGGCTGTCGCTGGCTAGCTGATATTTCCCGCTCTGCACCCCCACCAGCATGCTCTCATAATCCATCGCATCGAAAACAAATTTGTACTGCGGTAACAGCGCATTGACCTTTTTTAGCACTTCGACATCGTAGCCGGTGATATTGCCTTCATCGTCAATGTATGTTTTCGGGCGATCGCTGCTGACCACCGCGATATGAATAATTCGTGGGGCGGTTTGCGCATGGGCGCCAGGCATTGCCACGCTGAAAGCCAGGCTCAGGCCGAGCAATAAGCTGCGAAAGTTTAACGTTTTCATCAGAGACACTCTGTTATTTAAGTTGTTCTGGAACAATATAATATACTGTTTTAAAAGAGCATTAGGCATCGTCCGGTCGACAATATTGGCCAATCAGGTTTAGCAATGCCTGCATATCCGCCACCGGTATTTGCCCTGCGCGAGCGGTGGCCGCGCTGGCGGCGGCAAAGGTCAGCGCAGATCCGAAAATTTCTCCACTAAAGCGCGATAGTGCTCCAGCAGGTCCCGATGAAATGGCAATAAACGGCTGCTGCGGATGGCGTTGGTGAAAACGCGATGAGGCATCCAGCAAAGCCAGAACGTCCTGCGGCGAATGGGGCATTACCGACAGCTTGGGCACATCGGCCCCCAAACTGAGCATACTTTCCAACAGCGCGGTTAAATCATCCGTCGCAGGCGTATGCGCAAAATTGTGGCTGGAGAGGATCACCGCGATACCGCGTGCCTGAGCCTCAGCAATAAGCACCTGGCGCACCTTAGCCGACTGACTAAATTCGACATCAATTAAATCCGCCAATCCACTATTGAGCACCGCCAGGTTGATGCCCAGGTACTCTTGCGGCGAAAACTCCGCGCTGCCGCCCTCTTGCACAGATCTGAGGGTAAAGATCAGCGGCTTATCGGACAGTATTTCCCTTACCCGTTCGAGTGCTGGCAGCAAAATAGGCAGTTGCAAACCTTCGGGATAGCGATCGGCTCTAAACTCTGCGGCATCGGCGGCGCTAGCGGCAATAATTCGTGCTTCATCGGTCAGGCTTATGCCCGCGTCGCCGGCCAGCGGAACGCAAATTTTAGGCCGACCCTCGCCGAAGGTGATGCCTTTGATCCGCAACAGTGGAGAGCGGCTCATTGAAACAGCGCCTGACGAATTTCAGCCACCGGCATCGGCTGCCCCAACCACAGCTCGTAGGCTATTGCCCCCTGCCCAATTAGCATTCCCGTGCCGTTAAAGGTGCGGCAGCCCTGTGAAGCAGCATCCAGCAGTAATTGGCTTTCTCGTGGGTTATACACGGTATGAAATACGATTAATTCGCGGTGAAATAACGACAAATCGTCGATATTGCTTTGCCCCTCAAGTTCGCCCATGCCAACCGTCGTGGCATCGACGAGAATATCGCTGGCGGCTATTTCAGTTTTTAACCGCTCGCGGTCGCGCAAAGAAAATAGCTTAATCACACAGTCTGGTGCGGCGACTTTTAATTTGGCGATCGTCTCCTGCGCGCGATTAAACATCCGATCGTCATCGAGATTGAAAATAGTAATCTCACGCGCCCCATCGAGCGCGGCCTGGATTTGAATCGCGGTGCCTGCTCCGCCAGAACCCAGCAGCGTCAATTTTTTGCCGCGAATATTAATACCCTGTTCGCCAAGCGCGTGCACAAAACCCATCCCATCGGTCATATGGCCAATAAGTTTGCCCTGTTCATTGACCACGGTATTCACCGTGCCGACCAGCCTGGCCGCCGGCGACAGCGCATCCAGATAAGATAAAATATTTTCCCGATGCGGTTTAGCCACGTTGACACCGCGAATATTTAACGCCCGCATCGCGTCCAGAGCGGTGGGCAAATTTTCCGGTAATACGTCAAAGGCCAGATAAACATAATTCAGACCGGCAAGCCGGTAGGCCAAATTATGCATTTTAGGCGAGGCTACGTGAGAGACGGGATGCCCCAATAAACCGATTAAACGGGTAGAGGCATCAATGGCCGCGGTGTGGCTCATAAAAAGGATTACCCTGCGATTAAGATAAAAATAATCTGGGAGATTATGACAATCAGCGCAGTCATCCAATAAAAAACGTTATGCTTTTTTTGTGGTTGAATAGCCAATAAAAATGCTTGCCGCAGGCTAATTAAGGTTGCTGAAATGGTGCACCACGTCCGCCACCGCCTGAGAAACCTGACTCACTTCGTCACAAGTGATCACCAACGGCGGTGCTAGCGTAATTGCCCCTCCATGTACGCCGAGGATCACCCGATGCTTTTCGCGCGCATAGCGCCGAATTTCCGCACCCAGCTGCGGATTTTTTGCGGTTAGCGAGGCTTTGCTCTTTTTATCGGTGACTAATTCAAGCGCAATTAGCGGGCCAGCGCCGCGGACCTCGCCAATAATCGGCGAAGAAATTAGCGGGGCTAGCAGTTCAACAAACTGTTGCCCGCGCGCTCTCCCCTGCGGGATCAGATTTTCTCGTTCGATAATATCAATATTCGCTGAGGCAACGGCCGCCGCGGCCAGGTGTCCGGCCATTGAGCCACCGCCGTCACTGCCTGCTACCTGTTCGGCAAGCTGCTCTCCCAGCAGCAGCGAGGCAATTGGCATGTAACCGCTGGCAATGCCCTTACCCAGCACGATAATGTCCGGCTGTAATTGGTATTTATTCGAGATAAACCATTCACCCGCTCGGCCAAACCCGGTCACCACCTCATCGGCCACAAAGAGTATGCCGTGACGCTTGAGCACCGCCGTCATGCGTGGCCAGTAATCATCGGGAGGCGACACCACGCCACCGGGACCGGTGATAAGTTCGCCGAACATGGCGGCAATCGACTCGGCTCCGTGAGTGATTATCGCCTGCTCCAGCTCGCGAACACAAAAAGCCGTCATATCCTCATCGCCATACAGTTCACGATGATAGGGCCTAAAAGGCGTGAGCTGAATAACCTCCGCAGTCGCGCCACCAATGCCAACCCGCCCTCCTGCCAGTTCTGCCCCGCCGTAGGTGCGCCCGTGAAAGGCCCCTTTGTGAACCAGTATTTTTCGTCGCTGCACTTCACCGCGCCGATAATGATACAGCCGCACCAGCTGTAAGGCCTCGTCGTCGGCCTCTGAACCGGTGCTCATAAAGCGGGCCTTGGTAATGTTCTTCGGCGCCCTGGCAATCAGCCGTTCGGCAAGCTCGACAGTCGGCGCGTTAGCAAAATCCCAGGCGATAGTATAATGGGCAAGTTTGGCCATTTGCTCTGCCGCAACCGTCGCCAGATCCTGCCTGCCGTGCCCCGCTAATGCCAACCAGGCACCGGCGTGAGCGTCGATATATTCCCGTCCCTCGATATCCCACAGCCGAGCACCCAGCCCTCGCTCGAGCACCAGGCGATTTTTATCCGCGTACTCGCTGGGGTGCTGAACGGAAAGATTATCGCGTAAGACCCATTCACCGTTGTCGCCGATCATATTGCTGCTCGCCTGTGCCTGCCTGAAAATAGACTCCACACCTTACACAGCCGACCTAGATTATCTAAATACTAAAAAGGCAATTGTAATACAATAACGGTTAAGCGGCCGCTTCCTCCTGCGCTGGCGCTCTCCGCAAAACGTTAAGCGGCAGGGATTTCAATCTGTTAAAAAGTATTGGGTAAAATAAGCACTGGTCATAAAAGCATGTTCTTAAAAACAGTATTGACTCTATTTTTAATCCTCGTAGAGTGGACCTTAACGGCGGCGATGAAATAGTCTGTCGTTGGGGTGAAGCAGGATTTAAATATTAAATTCAGTTTCATTTTAAATAACTTATCACTTATATTTATTAACGTATTTAATGCGATAACGGCCACGAAGTTTGTTGTATGGGTAATCGGCACAAGGAATTTAATTCCTACCGATTAATGCAGTCAGGCCACGCAGTCAGCTTAGACAATCGCAGGGTGGGGAACAAAACGCGATGATGTAACGCCACGTTTTTTATTGGAAATAGTTGCGATAACGCCCGCAGTTGAGGCTTTTAACAACATCGCAATGAAAGTCAGGCTACGCATCAAAGAGTGTATATCGCGAGGGCCAGTGGACATGTTTGACTTACTCCACCTTTAATCTTCAACATAAGGTAGGAAAGTTTCTAAACGGTCAAATTACGGGCAGTGAGAGATCCTTTCAACTCCCGTCGTTATCTGTTTCAAGCATGAACACGTAGAGTAGTATTTAATTTGAAGGTAGTTACTAAGTTAATTAATGTTAAATCTTAAGTCTGCAGTAACCTAAAAGCCCCGACCTACACCGTCGGGGCTTTTTCATTTATTCGCCGCTATTTAGCGCCTATTGCTTCATTACCAGCACTCAACCCAGATTACCGGTCAGGCGGCTGTGGAAGTCGCTGCTGCGGCCGTCTAATCCGGCTATGGTGACCTCGGCCCCGTAGCGACGGTAGCGATGTTCGATACCGTCAAGCGCGGCCACCGTCGAGGCATCCCAGATTTGGGCATGAGTCAGGTCAATGATCACTCGTTTCGGATCGTTGGCATAATCAAAATGTTCAAACAGGTCATTGCTGCTGGCAAAGAATAGCGGGCCACGCACGGTGTAGAGCACGCTTTCGCCGTCTTCGCTGACCGCGCGCTCGGCGTGGATCACGTGAGCGATGCGGCGAGCAAACAGCAGCATCGCCACCACGGCCCCGGCCAGGACGCCCAATGCCAGGTTACTGGTCCACACGGTGATCGCGACGGTTAACAGCATAATCAGCGTTTCTGACCACGGCATACGTTTAAGCGTGGCCGGCTGCAGGCTGTGCCAGTTAACGGTCTTCACCGCCACCACCATCATGATCCCCGCCAAGACCACCATCGGAATTTGCGCCAGCAGCTTGCTCAGCAGGGTGACCAGCAACAGCAGCACAACTGCCGCCGCCACGGTAGAAACGCGGCTGCGCGCCTTGCCCAGCTCAACGTTAACAATGGTCTGGCCAATCATCGCACAGCCCGCAATACCGCCGTAGAAACCGGCCAGAATGTTGCCCACGCCCAGGCCCCATGACTCACGACGTTTGCTCGAGGGCGTATCGGTAATATCATCGACCAACTTTGCCGTCAGCAACGATTCCATTAGCCCCACAAAAGCGACGCTCAGCGCCGTCGGCCAGATTATTTGCAGCGTTTGCCAGTTTAGCGGCACCCGTAATTGGGTAAAGCCCGGTAGACCGGCGCTCATCGGCCCCTCATCGCCAACGTTCGGCAATCTGTAGCCCATCAGCAGCGCGACCGCGGTAACCACCACAATAGCGATCAGCGGCGATGGGACACTTTTGAGCACCCGCGGTAACAGCAGCACGATCAGCAGCGTCACGGCAAACATCACCCATACCAGATTTGACTGTCCCCAGACGTGAGGCACCTGAGCGAAAAATATCAGTATTCCCAGCGCGTTGACGAAGCCCACCATCACCGAACGCGGAATATAGCGCATCATGCGCGACAGGCCGGTCAGCCCAAACAGGATTTGTACCACACCGCCAATTATCACCGTCGGCAGGATGTACTCCACGCCGTGAGCGTGCACCATCGGTCCAATCACCAGAGCAACCGAACCGGCGGCGGCCGTGACCATCGCCGGGCGACCGCCTAAAATAGACAGCGTGAAACAGAGTACAATCGAGGCAATCAGGCTGACTTTAGGATCGACACCGGCAATCACCGAAAAAGAGATCACTTCCGGGATCAGTGCCAGGGCGGTTACCACCCCGGCAAGGCATTCACGGGTCAGCAGTTTAGGCGATCGTAGAACCTGTGCTACGCACAGTCCTCTGTCCAACTCGCCCCGGGTAACGGGGTTTTGAGCGTCATTCATATTATTTTCATTCTCTTTTATTCTTGCCTCGTAACACCTTACGAGCGGCGGGGAGTCGTGGTCCAGAGAGGGGTCAAGCACGGCGTGGCGCAGGCGTTTCTTTGAGCAAAGCTCAGCCACTGGGTCGGCGTTTACTATAAACGAAAATGATTATGGGTCAACGATTTGACCGCCATCACAGCCTGCTGGCCCGCGACTGGCGGAAAACGTTATAATCAGCAAAACATCTTTGCAGGAATCGAGACAATGTATGACGCCAGCGCGATAAACTTTCGCACCTTACTGTTTTTTATCGGCGTTTTTGATACCCAGAGCTTCTCAACGGTGGCGCGCAGAGAGGGCGTGTCGGCGTCGATGGTCTCGCGACTGATCCTGCAATTGGAGGATACGCTCGGACAGCAGCTGTTTTATCGCAATACCCGGGCGGTGATCCCGACCGAAGCCGGGCGGCTGTTTGTCACCTATGCGCGCACCCTGACCGAGCAGCTCGGCGAAGCGCGCAAGGAATTACAGGACCGATCGTTGGAACCGGCCGGTCTGATTAAAATCAACGCGCCGGTATTTTTTGGCCAGCGGCACATTGCGCCCTGGCTTACTGGACTATCAACGCGTTACCCGCGCCTGCTGATCGAACTGATGCAGACCGATGACTATATCGATCCCCACCGCGATGCCTCGGACGTTATTTTTCGCATCGGCACGCTGACCGACTCGTCGATCCACGCACGGCGGCTGTGCACCCAGCGCTATCATCTGGTGGCCTCGCCGCGCTACGTGCAGAAGTACGGTGCACCGGACAGGCCAGAGCAGCTAGCGCAGCATAAATGCCTGGTTTACGGCAGCTCTTCTGGCCCCAATCGCTGGCTATTTCGTTCAGCGGAGGGCAACTGGGCGCATTCCCCGATCGTCGCGCTGCTGGCATCAAACAATGCCGAAACGCTGCTGACCGCCGCGCTGGGCGGCATGGGCCTGGTGCTGTTTCCTGACTGGTTGATTGGCGACAGTATCAATAAGGGCGAGCTGGTGAGAGTAATGACCGATTATCAGGCGGCCATTAAAACCGAACCACAGCATATCGCCGTGATCTATCCTCATGCCCGCCACCCGCCGTTGAATGTCAGAGCGGTCATCGACTATTTTGTCGATGTCTACGGCACGACGCCGTACTGGCAGTTTGACTAGAGGTTTGACTAAAAAAGACGATAGCGGCTCCCCCGCGTTGCACAGGGGAGCCGGATTGTTAGGCTTTCTTCTTACGTCTGAAGAACATAATCAACGCAATGACCACCACGATACCGATTACGCCCGCCAGGATCAGCAGATAGCCCGGAATAACCGTGACATTATTTTCGCGCAGCGCTTTTACCGCCGGCGCGTCAACCGCCGTGCCGCCGTGACCAAACTGCGTGCGGACATAGTTGGTCAACGTTGCCACCTGGGCATCGCTCAGGTTGTCGCCAAAACCGGGCATCACGATGTGCTCACCGGCACCGTTCACCCGGTCAACGCCGTGCAGGATAATCTGCACCAGGTTGTTAGGCTTATCCGAGCCGACTACGCTATTTTGCGACAATGAAGGATAGAAGCGGTTATCGCCAATCCCCTGCCCGCGAGTGCCGTGACAGCTGGCACAGTTACCGTTGAACAGCACCGCACCGGAAGGGTTAGCGTCGTCAATCGGCATACCACGCACCTCCTGCGTGATATCACTTGGCGCATTCTGACCGGCGGTAGAACGGTCTTTGGACGTCGTCTGCTGGGCGGGAACGCTTTTAATATAGGTGGCGAGCGCGCTGAGATCCTCAGGGGTCAGGAAACGCAGGCTGTGGGAAATCACATCCGCCATGCCGCCGCCGGTGGTGGCTTTACCCGGCAATGACCCGCTGCGCAGATACTGCATTAGGTCGTCGTGACTCCAGCTGCCAATCCCCGAGGTCTGGTCGGATGAAATATTAAACGCTTCCCAACCGTCAACCATTGCGCCGGCATAGGCCTTGTCACTCAGCCCCATCGCCAGATTGCGCGGCGTGTGGCACTCCTCGCAGTGGCCCAACGCGGTCGCAACGTACTTGCCACGGTTCCATTCGGCGCTCTGATGCGGGTCCTCTTCAAACGGCTTGAAGTGGAAGTTGATCAGGTTCCAGCCCTTGAGCGCCAGTCGCTGGTTATACGGGAATCCCAGCTCGTTGGCTGGCGGGTTGTGATCCATCCCGGCAATCGACATGAAATAGGCATACATTGCCTGCACATCAGCATCGCTTAGCTTGGAATAAGAGGTGTAAGGCATGGCCGGATACAGATTTTGGCCATCGGCCCGGATGCCGTGTTTAAGCGCATCGCTAAACTGCTGCTCGGTCCAGTTACCGATACCGGTAGTTTTATCCGGCGTAATATTTGACGAGTAGATCACCCCAAACGGCGTCTTGAACGCCAGTCCGCCCGCAAAGGTAGTCCCGCCCGGTGCGGTATGACACACCTCACAGTCGGCCGCCTTGGTGAGATATTCGCCCTGCTTGACGAGGTCCAGAGTCTGACTCCCCGAGGCGGGCGCTTGCGCATAACCGGTAGCGCAGAATAACAGACCCGCCAGCGGCAGCAGCTGCAGTGAGCTTTTCAGCGAGGACTTAAATGACAGGCGCTTCATAGGTGTTTGCACTCCTCAATCAGTTTGTCGGCCAGTCTCATTGCCAAAGCAGAGAGTGTCAGAGTGCAGTTCACCGTACCGGCGCTGGCCATCACGCCGCTGGAGGCCACAAACAGGTTTTGGTGGTCATGAGTACGCAAATCAGCATCGACCACTGAATCGTTGGCGTCATTACCCATTATCAGCGTGCCCATGATGTGGTTGTTGTTGAAATACTTGTCATCGTGACGGACTTCGGTTCCGCCAAACAGGCCGGCAATATGGTCGAAATGCTGATGCGCCACGTCGCGCGCCCGGTTGATGTAGTCATTGATATGGTAATGCACACCCGGTTTAGGAATGCCCATGGCGTCTTTTTGATCGTCGACCGCGACGATACGGTTGTCGCGATCCGGCAGGATATCGAAGAAGGTGTTAACCGCCACCCAGCGAGAGGCGTAATCGCGCACCATCGCTGGCAGCTCCTTGCCCGAAATACCCTTACTCAACAGATAGTTGCTCACCGCCAGCGTGGGCGAATAGTTCCCCAGGTTGATTTTCATCGCCGAGTATTCCGAACGGAATGCCCCGTCGCGCAGGTTGTTGATACAGCTCAGGCGCATCGGCCCGCGACCCGGCCACATCGGTTCCTTACTCAGGAAATAGACCGAGGTGCCAGGATGATCCATCAGGTGACGTCCGACGTTATCGGTGGTGTTGCCGATACCGTTAGGATATTTGTCGCTTTTGGAGATAAGCATCAGCTTCGGCGTTTCAATGGCGTTGGCCGCCAGCACGAAGATCTTACCGCTAACCCGGAAGCTGTCGCCGTTAGGATCCTTGTACAGCACCGAGGTGATATTGCCTTTCTCATCGTGCTCAATCTTGTAAACCACCGCATTGGGGACCAATAACGATCCCGCGTGTTCGGCTTTGCGTAACGCCGTTTCACCGGTGTACTGGGCTTCGATTGGGCAAATCGGCATGCAGTTACTGTTGCCGCAGCAGGCAGGACGGCCGTCAAACGGCAGCGTGTTGCGCGCGGCGGGTTCGGTAATTAAATGGTAGCCGTTTTGGTCAACCACCTTTTTGAACGACTTATCAAAGTCTGACAGCGGTAAAGGCGGCTGCGGGTAAGGCTTGCTGCGCGGTGAACCGGTATCTTCCGGCCCGCCCACGCCCATCTCAACCTCAGACTCATAATAATAAGGTTCGAGATCGTCATAGCTGATCGGCCAGTCGCGACCGACACCGTACAGCGATTTCAACTTCATGTCGTTAGGCAGCAAACGCCAGGCCTGCGCTGACCAGTGCCAGGTAGTGCCACCGGCAACCCGCAGGTAACCGGCTTTATAAGGCTCAGGGCCGTATTGGATAAAATAGCCGTTATCGCCCGGAGAATACTGCGGGTGTGGCGCGTGATGTGACGGCGGGTACGGAGACTGAAAATCGCCTTTAAAAGGCGAATTGCGATAGTTCTCGACAATTTTCCAGCGCTCGATACGCGGACCGGCTTCCAGCATCAAAGTATCGATCCCGGCCTTTTGCAGTTTTTGAGCTATTTGCGAGCCAGCGATGCCCGAGCCAACGATAACCACCGTGGCAGAGTGAGTAGTTTTCATTTTTTTTATTCTCTTACGCGTTCTTGAAGACGGGAGGATGCGCCCAGTAGTGCGGCTCCCCGTGGGCATAGGTCGGCAAAACAATGACGTCGGCAATAGGCGTGTACATCAGCGCATATTCGTACGCTACTACCCTGGCCTCTTTGCCGGTACCCACTATGCCCAATTGCCACGCGCGTAAGATATCGCTGAACAGGGTTTGGGTCGCGTTATCTACGCCCTGTAACTTGCCCTGCATTTCTGCTGAGCTCATGTCGGCATTTAACAGCGGCGCGAGGGTGTTTAGCTGACCGTTAAGCGCGGAATTTCGAGTCTGAATTAGCGCAAAAATCCGCTGTCCTAATGCGCCATCGAGCGTCGCATAGCCACAGATCACCTCTGACACTTTTAAAAATGTCTTAAAAGAGGCGCTGGCCGCGATACCCGAATCGATCGCCCAGACTCTTCGGCCGGGAATAAAGCTTCCTACCGCGCCGAGGGCCGTGGTGGTTGCTAAAAGTTTAATGAATCGTCTTCTTTCGAAGGGGAAATTGTTATCGACTTTACTCATAAGTTTCCACCCATATTTGAAGGTGTTAATTAACGATCATTTGTTACTAATAACCACACGGATGTTGTTTAATAGTTATAGATTGTGTGTGGATTTTTTTCAAAAAGATTTGTTTTTAACGAAAAACTTACACTAACTTTGGCACAGAGACGGCCCAAATTAGCCGGTTGAAAATCAATGTAATTAACCCAAAACAGGTATGAGTTTTATTTATAGCACGATGATTTTTAATTGAATTAATACAACCGCAATAGATAAATATCCTTAATGTTTAACCCCTTCCACTCGCTACTATTTTATGCCTGCAGTCAGCGCCTTGAATTTAACCTTCGCGCGTTAATGCCGCTGAAGATATATCGTCTCGATAACTTTCTTAAGAAAACATTAGATGATGACCTACGTTATTAAAAAATATCCTACCCATTGTTTTTTATGTCATTTAATTTTTAGCAAAAAAAACCATGAAATAATTAGATACATAAAGACATTATTTATTATTATTTTAATTGTTTATTACTCGTTCCATCTTCCAAACAACGAATGATAGTGATATTAATAATAATTATCATTCTATGAGTCATCTATCGATGCGGAGTTACCCGTGTTAGCAACCTTTGTTATCGCATTACGCGAAGGTCTTGAAGCCGCGCTTATTGTCGGCATTATTGCGGCTTTTTTGCGTAAAAATGGCAAGAGCCTGACGGCAATGTGGATAGGCGTGCTCCTCGCGGTGCTGCTTTCGGTGATGGTGGGCGTTGCCCTTAGCATGACCGAACGCGCCCTGCCGCAGGCTAGCCAAGAGTCGATGGAGGCGCTTATCGGTCTGGTGGCGGTGTTCTTTGTCACCGGCATGGTGATGTGGATGAACACTCACGCCAAGAACATTAAAAAGAGCCTCGAGCAGGAGGCGGCCAACGCCATCAGCCATTCCAGCGCTTTTGCTCTCGCCAGCATGGCTTTCCTGGCCGTATTAAAGGAAGGCTTTGAGACCAGCGTATTCCTGCTGGCCACCTTTTCCGTCGCTCAGTCTGCCATCTGGGCCGCCGCCGGCGCGGTCATCGGCCTGATTATGGCGGTGATCATCGGCTGGGGCCTGTATGCGGGCGGTATCCGCATTAATCTGGGGCGTTTTTTCCGCTTTACCGGCCTGTTCCTGATCCTGGTTGCCGCCGGACTGATCATTTCCTCTTTACGCAGCGCCCACGAAGCGGGCTGGCTTAACGTCGGACAAGACAAATTTACCAACCTGACATGGCTAGTGCCGCCCGGTACGGTGCAATCTGCGCTGATTACCGGCGTCATGGGCGTACCGGCGGATCCACGACAAATAGAGGTTATTGGTTGGCTGTTGTATATCGTATTAGTCGCCATCACGCTATTTTGGCCTGCCAGGCTGCGCCCGGCACCGAAAGCCGCTGCGCGGGCCATGCTGTTGGGCGCCGGTATATTGGCGCTCTCGGCCGCCTCGCTTTATGCCTTCTACCCTAATTCTGCCCCGGTGCTGCCCGACTCCGCGCCGCTGGTCAGCAACGGCGCTGCCGTGGGCCAGGCCAGCCTGGTTAACGGTGACGGCAGCAGCTACCAGCTCAACGTTCAGTCCGCCGAGGGCAAAACCACCCTCACCCAGTTGCCCGGCCAGGAGAAAAAAACCTATAGCCAGGGGGGCATTACTGTCGATCAGTGGACCCGCCAGCGTACCTATACCCCGGAGGGCGCGGCGCCGATGCTCACGCTCGATCAGGTGGTGGCACTCTACGGCAATCGTATTCCTATCGGCCTGAATCCTGGTCTGCACCCGGGACCCTACGCGGCTAAGTGGTCGGTGAACTGCACCGTTAGCGTCAGCGTGGCTCAGGGCGCGCTGCTGTCGGCTAGCGGCCAGGCTGAAACCCTGATCACTCTGTCCGGCAGCGGGCTTTCCTTACCTCGCACCATCAGTGCCCACGGTCAAACCCAGGACAACGCGTGCCGCTGGCAGGTGAGCGATGCCTATCAGCAGCAGGTCATGAGCCAGCTGCAGAATCAACGCCAGTCCTATGAGACCTACCGCTTCTGGGCGCGCCTGCTGCCCGCGTTTCTGGCGCTGCTGGCGGTGACCGCTCTCGTTGTTGCATTAAGACGCCTGTTTCAACTGAGTCAGCAGGGTGAACGTCATTTTAAAAAGGAAGGCTTAGCGCTTTCTTCCAAACACCGCACGACTTTATCCGATAATAAATAAAGGACAGATTCATGTTTAAGAAGAGTTTTAATAAAAAAGAAGCGCTGGCAACTGCAGGCTGCCTGACGGCTCTATTGATGTTCTCTGTTAGTGCTAACGCCAAGGATGCGGCCCAGGCACCGGTTAAAAATGGCGTTTCACAGATCAATATCACCATGACCGACGCCGACGGCGGCTCATGCGTGGTTGACCATACTTCAGCCAAAGCGGGCCCGATTACTTTTAATATCGTGAACAAGACCGCCACCTCACTCACCGAGCTGGAGCTACTTAGCGACAACCGCATCCTGGGCGAGAAAGAGAATCTGGCGCCGGGCCTGCCGGCTTCAAAATTTACCCTGACGCTGGACGGCGGTTCTTACCAGCTGTACTGCCCGGGCGCGACCAAAGAGATGGTGGCCTTCACCGTGACCGGTAAAAGCGCCGCGCAAACGGGCGGTAGCGTAAGTACGCTGCTGGCCGAAGGCACCAAAGGCTACGGCACCTACGTTGACGGCGTGGTTGATGCGATGGTGGTGGCGGTAAATCGCCTGAAAAGCGATATCGACGCCGGTGACCTGGTAAAAGCCAAAGAGGACTACGCCAAGGCGCGTCCTTTCTATGAGCGTATCGAGTCCGACGTGAGCGGCTTCATACTGCCGGGCTTCAAGGCCACCGACAACTCCGGCAACCTTGACTATCTGATCGACATGCGCGCCTCTAACCTCGACCCTAAAGCGGGCTGGCACGGCTTCCACGCTATCGAACGCAACCTGTTCCAGGACGGCAAAATAACCCCAGAAACTAAAAAACTGGCCGCCGAACTGCAGCAGAACGTCGCTCAGCTAGACAAGCTAGCCAAGCAACTGACCTACAAGCCGGAAGATTTAGCTAACGGCGCAGCCGATTTACTGGAAGAAGTGCAAGGCACAAAAATTAGCGGCGAAGAGGAAGCCTACAGCCATATCGATCTGGTAGACTTCGCGGGCAACGTTGAAGGCGCGCAGCAGTCCTTTGCTTACCTGAAGCCTGGCCTTGAAAAGATTGACCCAGATTTGACCAAACGCGTATCCGACCAGTTCGATGCCGTTAACAAGCTGCTGGACACCTATCGTGAACCGAAGACTCCAGGCGGCTTCAAATATTATACAGCTGAACTTAAAGCCGCAGACGGCGCTAAGCTGAGCCGTAGCGTGCAGGCTCTGCAAGAACCTCTGTCTAAAATTGCGGAGAAAGTGGCGACCAGCGGAGGTGCCTGATTAATGAAAGGTAATAAAAATCCGGCCAGGGAGGCCGGAGTATTTTCACGTCGTAATTTATTAAAAGGAGCGATGGCGAGTGCGTTGGCCGTGCCAATGGTCGGTTCAGCCCATACCAAAGAAGTAGCGGATCATGACCCGAATGACATGGTCGATTTGTCCAAGGATCACGCCTTTTACGGCAACGGTCCGCAGGCCGGTATCGCCACGCCGCCGCAGCGCTACATCATGTTTATGACCTTTGATCTGACCACCGGCAATCCGCGCGACCTACAGGTATTGCTCGCGCGCTGGTCGTCTGCCATTGCGCAGCTGATGAAAGGTGAGACCATCGGTCAGGTTGAGCCCGCTCGCGACAGCGGCGTGGGTATGGATACCGGCGAAGCGATGGATCTTGGCCCGGCCTCGTTGACCGTCACCGTCGGCCTTGGCCCTCGGGTGTTCGGCGATACTTTTGGCTTAGCGAAATTCAAACCGGCGCTGATGCGCGAACTGGTCGAGCTTCCCAGCGACAACCTGCAGGCTAATCTGTCAGGCGGCGATCTGTCGCTACAGGCCTGCGCCGACGATCCGCAGGTGGCCTATCACGCAATCCGCAATCTGGCACGCATAGCCAAATCCACCGGCGCGGCTGAAACTCGCTGGTCGGTGCTCGGCTTCGGTCGTGCCTCGGCGGGTAAAGGGCAGTCTACCCCACGCAACCTGTTTGGTTTCAAGGACGGCACCCGTAACCTGACCGAAAAAACTGACTTCGACAAGTTCGTCTGGATCAAGGACGGCGGCCCGGCCTGGCAGCAGCAGGGCAGCTATCAGGTGGTGCGTAAAATTGAAATGCGCATGGAAAACTGGGACACCGACCGGGTGAGCGATCAGAATAATATTTTTGGTCGCCATAAGGTTTCTGGCGCCCCGCTTAGCGGCACTAAAGAGTTCGATACGCCAGACTTTACTAAAAAAGATCAGGCAGGAAATCTGCTGATCCCAGCCACTGCGCACATTAGCCTGGCATCGCACGAGAATAACCAGGGGATCCGTATTCTCCGCCGATCGTATAACTACACCGACGGGCTGAGTAATCTCGGCATGCTGAGTGCGGGATTACTGTTCATCAGCTACCAGAAAGACCCGGCGCATTTTGAAAAGATCCAAACGCAGTTGGGCGCTTCAGATGCGCTGAACGAATATATTTCTCACATCGGCTCAGGAATATTTTTCATCCCCCCTGCCCCGCAGGAAGGCTCCTACATCGGTGCCCAGATGTTCGAATCCTGATAGATCTTGCCTGCTATTCTTGTCGGCCCGGCTCATAAGCTGGATCGGGTCGACAAGGAATCATCAAAAACCGCGCTAATTTCCCCGTCATCTCATTGTTCTGATATAGTATTTTAGTCGGCCATCGGACCTGTGAACAATATGAATACGCGTCAGCAAAACATCCTGGAAATCGTCAATCAGCGCAAAAGCGTCAGCGTGAGCGAGCTGTCACAGCTCTCAGGCGTCTCAGAGGTCACGGTGCGGCAGGACCTGAATGCCCTCGAAAGCCAAAACTACCTGAAGAGGATCCACGGTTCGGCGATTTCAATCGAAAGCGATAATCTCGACCTGCGCCTGCAAACCAATTTCCTGACCAAAAAACGCATTGCCGATTTTGCCAGCTCACTGGTTAAAGAAGGTGAATCGGTATTTATTGAAGGGGGAAGCACCAACGCGCTTCTAGCGCGCAGCCTGGCGGCAAGGCCTAACATTACCATTATCACGGTCAGCCACTACATCGCCAACCTGCTGAAAGAAACCGAGTGTGACGTGATCATCATGGGCGGGTTATATCAAAAAAGCAGTCAGTCGGTCGTCGGCCCAATCACCCGCAGCGGTATCCAGCAGGTTCATTTCAGTAAGGCGTTTATCGGCATTGACGGGTTCCATGACAGCACCGGCTTCACCAGCCGCGATATGATGCGCTGTGACGTGGTGAATGCGGTGTTAGCAAAAGCGGTAGAAACTATCGTGCTGACTGACTCTTCAAAGTTTGGCTCTATTCAACCTTATCCGCTCTCAACCGAGTATCAGGTAAGCAGGGTCATCACTGACACCGACTTACCCGAACCCTATCAGAAGAAATTAACCGCCGAAGGGATGGCTCTCAATCTAGTAAGTTGAACACTTACGAATGAAAGTCGAACGGCGACTTTAGACATTCTTGAGCGCTAAGCCCTTTTTACCGTGAATAGTTAAGTCCTGATGTTTGAAACGGTTTTGCCACTCGGCTTCGTAATCCTCTTTCGGGAAGTCTGCCGGTGACCCACCGCGCGCAAAGGCCTCTGCGACCTTTTTGGCGTAACTCAGGTTCTTATCACAGACCGGTGCCGCAGGAATATACATTACATTTCCCCAGCCCTGCTGGTCTTCAACCGGCGCCACCGAGTGAATAACGTCACAGTGCCACCATACCGAATCACCCGCTTCCAGAGCAGGAATACTGCTTAATGCCTGCACCAACAGCGGATGCCATTTTTCAGAAATCGGCAGCACCTTGCCCGGTGCCACGCCGCAAAGTTCACCCTCCGGCACGTCTTTCAGCAACGGGCGCAGCAGAATATAAGCCATAGCTTCGGGGATCGGTACGACGTGAAGCAGCCCTTGCCCCAGCAACATATCCGAGAGCGCCGTCCAGCCCTGGAAAGTACGAAACGCCGAGCATTTGGTGGTATTGCTGACGTCATACTCGTCTACCTCGGTGCGATAGGCCGCATCCCACGGATCATACTCGGCAAACTGATTGGTAAATATTTTTCTGAAAACTTTCTGATAAGCCGGCAATAGCCAACGCTCCAGCGCGCCGGAGTCCGTATGCGCCCCCAGCCCTTTTGAGGTGGTTCCCGGACGGCGATGCCGGATGCGATCGGGATAGATAATACTGGTGTCGGGGTCAAACCATCTAATGCCGCCGGACTCAAATTTCCACAGGCGGTTCATAAAAGACTGCACCTTGGCCATGCGCTCACTCTGGCGGGCATTCATCTGCGCCGGTGACCAGTAAATCGGGAAAATCTCCGGTTTCGAGGCGGCGAGGCTGCCAAAGAAATCGTCTCCCGGCCCGCGATACTGCTGGTCGAAGTTGTTGGAGTCCAGATAATCGATCATCGATTTATCCCACGCTAACGCCTGCTCGCGGGGGAAAGTTTGCCTGACCACCAGACACCCCCTTTTTTTGATCCGTTCAAGGGTCGATTTGGACACTCGCCCAGACTCAATTTCTGCATAGTTTACGATGGGCCAGGCGGTTTCTCCTTTTTGCTTAAGCGCGTTAATTTCTTTCAGCTCATCTTCGATTTTGGCGCTCACCTCGGCGAATAGAGCCTCGACATCGCCAATTTGCCGCCGCAGTTGCCTTTTCATCTCAATGATATTCTTCTGGTGATCGGTGGGTAAGGTGGTGCTGGTAAATGATTGTTCCATAGCGCGCTCCGCTTTAGTGAATTTCGAATGAAACAAAACTAAGCTTCATACGTAACAATAAAAAGAAGTTAACGCAAAAACAAGCGCAAAAGTTTGATCGAGCCCACAGTTTTACCTGTAAGTAGGTTTGAGGCGGTGAAAGAAGCATGAAAAGTCCCTGCCGCCTGGTGCAGTCAGGGAATCGGATAGTGAAAAATGCGGGAACAGATTTGCGAGGCGGTTAAAAGTCCAGGCGTTAAACGGAGCGAATTACCCCGCCGCGACCGCCAGTTTTTTCTCAATCAGTCGGGCAAACAGCGTGGCGCCCACCGGCAGAATATTATCGTCAATGGTGAAGCCTGGATTGTGCACCGGCTTCTCACCACCGTGGCCCAGCGTGAAGAAAGCGCCCGGCGCATGCTTGAGCATATCGGCAAAGTCTTCGCTGCCCATCGTAGGATTAGAGGCCGTCGACACTCGCGACTCGCCCAGCACTTCCCTGCCCAAATCAGCAATAAACGCCGTGGCTTTTTCATCGTTGGATAACACCGAGAACACGTCGCGGATCTCCACCTCGACCGTGAGATTATGAGCCGCTGCGGTATAAGAGGCGATATCACGGATCCTTTGGCGAATAGTTTCGCGAACCGTATCCGAGAAAGCGCGCACCGTTCCGGCAATCACCGCAGTTTCAGGAATGACGTTATAGGCCGAACCGGCCTCGAGTCGGGTTATGGACAATACCGCAGGGTCGGCAGGGGAAATATTGCGGCTAACAATGGTCTGCAAGGCCTGAATAAGCGCGCCCACGGCGGGGATCGGATCGTGTGAAGCATCCGGATGCGCCGCGTGCGCCCCTTTGCCTTTTAGGCGAATATCAAAGAAGTCGGCACCCGCCATCGACACACCGGCAGAAACTCGCAACAGGTTTGGCCGCGAATACGCCGCTGGCGCGTTGTGCAGGCCGTAGATTTCATCAACCGGATAATCGCGAAACAGCCCATCGGCAATCATCGCCCTTGCTCCCCCCAGCCCTTCCTCGGCTGGCTGAAAGATAAACTGCACCGTACCGGCAAAGTCTCGGGTTTCGGCCAGATAACGCGCGGCCCCCAGCAGAATTGTCGTATGCGCATCGTGACCGCAGCCGTGAAATTTTCCCGGATAAACCGATGCATAAGGCAAACCGGTATCTTCCTGCATCGGCAGCGCATCCATATCGGCACGCAGACCAATAGTTTTTCTGTTGTCCGGGTGTTTACCCTTAAGCAAGCCAATAATGCCCGTACCGCCGTAGCCGCGGATCACTTCGATCCCCCAGGATGTCAGCTTTTCGGCAACGATTGCCGAGGTGCGTACTTCCTCAAAGCCAATTTCCGGATGCTGGTGAATATCGTGTCGGGTGGCTATAAGTTCGGGCACATAGCTGGCAATAAGGGGAATAACCCGGGGTTCAACCTGCTCGACCACTTCTTCGATATACGGCATGCTAGCTCCTGCTGCTGATGTGAGAAATTGATAGTCTTATTATGCACTTCAATTAATAACACCAGAATGAGCAGAATGCTATTTGTTAATATCGACAAAAATCATCTTAATGAATGCATGATTAATAGATTGATCACCCTCACCGCTTATCGGCAGCTATTAATGCTTTTATTAAATAATTAATTCAATCTAATAGATAAATACCACGTAAAAGTTTCCCTGGGTTATTATTTAATTAACGCGACGGGTTAATTGCCACGATCGTTCGCTCTTCGCCATACCACAGTTGGGAAAGGCTCAGGTCTACAAAGCGTTTTTCATCCTCTATCAATTGTCTCAGCGCCTCAAGGCCTTGCACAGTCTTGCGGGCCGCGAGGTGAGATTCTAGATCGTCCCACCAAACTTCGGCACAGCCGTCATAATCAACCGCCAGCGTTCCTCTCCCCGCCCGTAGTGCATTCTGAGCGGCAATATTCTCGTAGGGAACCGTTTGTATGTACTGGCGAATTCCCAATATTTTGGCGAGACTGTTAACCAGCGGGCCGTGATGATTAAACCAATGGTCATCAAACTGTTCTCGGGTAAGATGGGGTTGACGTTTAACACACATTATTAGTTTTAACACTTGTCGCTCCGTTATTTAATCAGGGTCGAGCGATGAATGTAGCCTATGACAGCGCTGTCAGAGTCAAGAGGGAAAAATGCAGATAGGAAAACTTGCCAGGATAACTCAGGTCAGCGTGCGAATGCTGCGCTACTACGAAAATGCGGGCCTGCTTAACCCTACCCGCACGCCGTCGGGATACCGCCAATTCTCCACTGACGACATTGAGACGGTCAAAAAGATCGTCATGCTTAACCGCAGCGGCATGAATCTCGACCTAGTCCGTCATCTGGTGGGCTGCGTGTCCGCTAACGGGACGAGTGCAACGCCCTGTGAGGCGCTGAAAAGTAAGGTCAGCCAGCACATTGACCGCGTTGACCGCCAGATCCGCGAACTCAGTGAAAGTCGCGCACTGTTGAGCGGATTACTGCCACCTTCTGGTCCTGAAAACTCGGCATCTTAGGCGCGGGGAAAACGATGCGTAAATTCGACTACCAACAAGACTTTGAGCATATCGATTTTCGACAGCGGCCGGAGCTTTATCAGGTCGGGCGCGGCGAGCAAGGCGTGTTGATGGTTGAGCCTTATAAGTCGGAGATCCTGCCACATTGGCGTTTCAAAACCCCGGCGATCGCCGAGAAGTCAGCCAGGGAAATCTTCGCGTTATTCGAGAATTACCGCAAACAGGATGATTTCGTCGGCATGGATATGGCGCGCAAGTTTATTCAGATGGGCTATACCCGCGCACGACGCTACGCCAACTACCCCGGCGGGCGAAAATATGAGCAAGATCGCAGTATCAAAAACCGCGATATCGACCAGGAAAAAGCCGCCTCCGCCGCCGTCTTTAAGGAATACTGGGACCGGCTGCGCGCCGATGCCGACTATCTACGGCGCAAAAAAGCCCATCAGGTTAAATATGGGTGATAGGGTGTGACAATAAAGCCACCTAGATTAAGGTGGCTTTATAAAACTAAGACCCGTTTATTTTTTACCTTCAGGTGGCAGTATTGAGGTAGGGCACGCAGGTTAAGCTGCTTTATAAGCTTGACGACTCAGCGGGTGACATCAATCCAGGTCGCATTGGTGATGCTTGCCAGTTTTGCCGGAGCGATCCTGACCCCGGAGTTAAGGCTGCCCGCTGCGGGAAGCACTTCCTCATAGCTATTCAGGCTGTGATCACAGTAGATTTTCACCGCATCGGCGGCGGCAAGTGGGCAGACTCCGCCCGGCGGGTAGCCGGTTAACGCCTCAACCTCTTCTGAGGGCAACATCCGCGCTTTTACCCCAAACAGCTGCTTGTACTTTTTGTTATCGATGCGCGCCGTGCCGGCCATCACCAGTAACACTACGCCCTCGTTCACCCGCAGTGACAGCGTTTTGGCTATCTGTCCGCTCTCCACCTCAAAAGCTTCTGCCGCCTGGGCCACCGTCGCGGTGGTTTTTTCCAGCACCTGAACTTTAGCCTCAGGCGCGTGCTGCGCAAGGAACTGCTGCACACGTTCAACGCTCATGACTGCTCCTTATTCTGTTTAATAATCAACATTAGCCTGATATTAGCGCCTGGCTTGCAGATGGCATATTGATTTACATTCATTCCCAGGCGCGGTTTTGCAGCACCACTCGATAGCCATCGCGGTCGACAAAGGTCTTACCCGTGACTTCCCAGTAGGGATTAAAAGATTCGACGACTTCAAAACCTGCGGCCATCATATTGCGACAGCCGCGTTCCCAGTGATTGAGATCGGGCACATAAAGTACCAATAAGTCTTCTGCAGTAGTTTGCGGTTGCACCGGATGGGAGTCGCACGAGGTAAACTCGAGATGCCAGTTAAGGGAAGGATGTCCCAGCATGACGCCGCTAAATGACTGATGACCGGAAAACTCACCTATTTTCTCTAGCCCAAGTCCTTGCTGATACATTCTTAAGCTCAGCGCTAAGTCGGTCACCGGACGGGCAATGCGCATTGTGCAGGGGAACATTATCAATCCTTATCAAGCGTAAATGTCTCTACAAGCAGCATACTTGGCAGGGTGGGATGGCGGGTAAGCATAAATGGCTTTTAATAGACGAACCCGCAGGGCGCGGGTTCGCTTTTACTACCGATTAATCTCTCGATTAACCGAAAACTCAGTTAGCCAGAAATTGCTCGAGCTGGTCGAGTTTTTCACCGTAAGGCGCGCGCAGTGTCAGGCTCGATTCGCCCTCGGGACTTTGCTCCACTACCGCTTTGGCATGGCTAAAGCGCAGGAAACCGTGAATGCCGTGATAAGCCCCCATTCCAGAAGGACCCACGCCGCCAAACGGCAGGCTCTCAACCGATGCGTGGGTCATAATGTCGTTGATCACCAGGCCACCAGAGGTGGTCATATCCGCCATACGGCGCTGATTTTGCTTATTTTCGCCAAAGTAATAGGCTGCCAGCGGGCGCGGATGGGCATTGATATAGGCCACCGCCTCCGACTCCTGCTGATAGCTTTTCAGCGGCAGCACAGGACCAAACACCTCTTCCTGCATGACGCGCATATCGTCGGTGGCATTGAGCACCAGCACGGTCGCCATTTTACGCGTCGCGGCATCAAAGGCTGCTTCACCTTTCGGCGCCAGTGAAATCACGGTTGCGCCCTTGCGTTCAGCGTCTTCCAACAGCGTAATCTGCCGCTGGAAGTGCGCGTCACACACCAGTGAGGTGTAGTCTGCATTGTCCTGCAGCGACGGGAACGCCTGCTGCATAAATTCGCGTGCGTGGCGAACAAACTCATCCTGCGCGCCTTCCGGCAGCAGCACGTAGTCTGGAGACATACAGATTTGCCCGGCGTTGAAGGTTTTAACCGTCAGCGTTCGCTCGACGGCGGTGCGCAGGTTAGCGTCAGGCGCGACCAGCACCGGCGATTTTCCGCCTAATTCCAACGTGACCGGAACCAGATTTTCTGCCGCGGCGCGCATTACGTGACGGCCCACGGCGGTGCTGCCGGTAAAAATAAGATGATCGAACTTCTGTGCACTAAACGCCGCGCCCATCTCTGCCTCACCCAGCACGGTGGTCAATTCCAGAGGATCGAAGTACTGGCTTACCAGCTTCGCTAACAGCGCAGAGGTGCGTGGCGTCAGTTCGGAAGGTTTGAGCATCGCGCGGTTACCGGCGGCAAAAACGCCTGCCAGCGGCGAGAACGCTAAATTAAGCGGGAAATTCCACGGCACAATAATGCCGACCAGGCCCAGCGGTTGAAACTCGATCCGCGCCTGCATGCCCGGCGTTGGCTCACTGTTTGCCTGGGTTTGCATCCACTGCGCCACGTTTTCCTGAGCGTTTTGCAATGACTTGATCGACATGCCGATATCGGCAGCCAGCGACTGATAGCGGCTGCGATTACCGTAATCGGCACAAATCGCGTCGGCCAGTTCTTGATGATGTTCTTTAAGCAGGCGCTCTGCACGCTGCAGGCGATCGAAGCGCAGTTCGAGACTGGCCGGACCGGCTTCGATATGTGCCTGTTTCATGGCGGCAACCGCGCCCGGAAGCTGATCGATGGTGATGCTGTTAAATTCTGTAGACATGATCCTCTCACTTTTTGCGACAGGCCCAAGATTGAAATCAAAAACAGACCAGTCGTCTAGAAACGAATTGCAGTCTCTACCTCTGGTTTTATGAAGTCAATTATTTTTTGAAAACCTCGCCTGCTGCTGCCATCGCCGTTTTGCTCACAGGCAGGACGAAAACTAGACGACTGGTCTAGTGAATGGTAGTATTCAGGTCATGAAACATGCCTATGATGATACTCGACAGCACATACTTGATACCGGTTACCGCATGATGGCGGTTAAGGGCTTTACTAGCGTAGGACTTAACGAACTGCTGCAAACGGCCGGCGTGCCCAAGGGTTCGTTTTACCACTACTTCAAGTCTAAGGAACAATACGGTCAGGCGCTGCTTGAGGATTACTTTCGCACCTATCTCGCGGTAATGGATACGCGTTTCTCTGCGCCAGAACTCAACGGTCGCGACCGACTGATGGGCTATTGGCAGCACTGGCACGATCGCTATTCCTACGACTGTACTTCACAGGCCTGTGACGCGATCGAGTGTCTGGTGGTTAAGCTCAGCGCCGAAGTTGCCGACCTGTCGGAGTCGATGCGCCTCACGCTGCGCGATGGCACCACTCGCGTCATTGAGCTGCTAAGCGCCTGTGTTGAACAGGGTCAGCGCGACGGCTCTTTACCGGCCAGCGATGCCCATCAGACGGCGTCCACGCTTTATCAGCTGTGGCTCGGCGGCAGCCTGCTCAACAAGCTGCACCGCGACGGCAATCCGCTGGCCCAGTCAATGGTCGCCACTAAAGCGATACTCGGTCTGTAGGCTTAGACAGGCCTGGCAGCCGCCTTTTTAGCCCTATTCACCGACAGCGATCACACTCCTGCTACTGTGACCGGCCTATTCTTTGCCCGCTTGGCATTTTTACCCTATACCTCTCATTAAAAACCCCATCATTTATATAAAATTATTGTAGCGTCACCATACGGAGCCTTTCTGATGGAACACGATAACGCGTTGCCGCCGTTCAGCTCAGCCCGTGCCTTGAAAATAGAGAAAATGCGCCATCTTCCCGCTACGCCGGTAGTGATTGTCGGCGGTGGGATCAACGGCATCAGCACCTTTCGTGAGCTGGCATTGCAGGGTATTGCGGTGATTTTGCTCGAGCAGGGCGACTGGTGTCAGGCCGCCAGCGGGGCATTATCGAGAATGATCCATGGCGGGTTGCGCTATCTGGAAACCGGCGAGTTTGCGCTGGTCAAAGAGTCGGTGCAGGAGCGAGACCGATTATTAAACAATGCTCCGCACTACGTGGCTCCGTTGCGCACTACCGTGCCGATTGACAGCTGGAGCGGCGGGCTGCTGAATGCCGGTAAACGCTTTTTACGGCTCAGTGAGCGTCCGAGCCGCCGCGGTGCGCTTATCATCAAGACCGGGCTATCGATGTACGACTTGTACACCCGACAATACGGCTCGATGCCTCGTCATAAGCTTAATAATCAACGAGAAACGCAGCAGCGCTGGCCTGATTTCGCCGATTGGGCAACCTGTAGCGCCACCTATTACGATGCCTGGATCAGCGCACCGGAGAGGCTGGGCGTCGAGCTGGTGCTGGATGCCGAGCGGGCGAACCCCCAGGCGCTGGCACTGAACTATGTCAGGCTGGTTGCCAGCGACGGCGAAAGGCTGACGCTGGAAGATACCCTCAGCGGCCAGCAGTTTACCCTCAGCCCGCACGTAGTCGTCAACGCCACCGGCGCGTGGATTGACCGGCTTAACGGCACGCTAACGCATAATCCCAATGAAAAAAAACTGATCGGCGGCACCAAAGGCTCGCATCTGATTATTCGCCATCGGGCGCTGTTTAACGCGCTGAACGGCGAGATGGTGTATTACGAAAATCAGGAAGGCCGGGTGTGCATCATGTTCCCGTGGTATGACAACGTGTTGGTCGGCTCCACCGATATTCGCATCGACGATCCTGACGACGTGGCCTGCGGGGCCGATGAGCAGCGTTATATCCTGCAATCGCTGAAGTTTGTGTTTCCGCATTTCGACGTCAGCGATCGCGACGTGCTCTACACCTTTAGCGGAGTGCGCCCTCTTCCCGCCAGCGACAGTAAAATCAGCGGTAAAATCTCGCGCAATCATTCACTGGTGTTGCTGCCACCGGCCCCCGGTCGCGACTTTACCACCCTGTGTCTGGTCGGCGGCAAGTGGACCACCTTCCGCAAATTTGGCGAACAGGCGGCAGACAGGGTAATGAAGCTGATTGGCGAAAAACGTAAAATCAGCACTGCCGAGATGGCGATCGGCGGCGGTAAAGACTACCCCGCTCCCGAGCGAAAGGCCGCGTGGATCCAGCAGACCAGCCTCCAGTCCGGCCTGCCGATAGCGCGAGTCGGCCAGTTGCTGTCGCGCTACGGCACCCGCGCCGCCGCTATTGCCGCCTTTGTCGGCCGCGAAGCCGACGACCCGCTTGAACATTACCCCGCTTACAGCCGCAGCGAGCTGCGCTACCTAATCCATCATGAACAGGTGCAGACGCTGGAGGACCTGCTGGTACGCCGTACGCCCATGGCGATTAGCGGTGCGCTGACATTAGCTCGGGTCGAGGAGCTCGCCACGCTGCTCGGTGGCGAACTGGGCTGGGATGAGGCCTATCGTGCCCAACATCTTGCCACCACCCTTTCACGCCTTGCCAGCCTGCATGGGTTGACCGGGCTTTATCCGCTGCCTGTTTCAGAGGGGGTACATCATGCCAGCAACGAATAAAGTCAGACTTAACCGATTGTTTAACAATGGCAAATGTCTTGATGTCGCTATCGATCACGGCATTGCCAACGAGCCGGATTTCCTGATTGGGCTGGAGGACATCAGCGACGTGATGACCCGCCTGATCGCCGCCCAGCCGGACGCCATTCAGGTCAACTACGGCCAGGCGGATTTACTGCAGCAGCAGGCGCAAAAAAAACCGGCGCTGGTGCTACGTACCGACGTCGGCAATGCCTATAACGCCGCTCGCCATCGCGAAATGTGGGCGGTGCTGCACAATCCCGATGCGCCGATCCTGGCCGCGCTGCAAATGGACGCCGCGGCGGTGGTGGTCAATCTGTACATGATCCCCGATGAACCGGGTATTTTCCGTCAATGCGTCGAGAACATTGGCCGACTGCGCCACGCCTGTGAAAAATACGCCATGCCGTTGATGATCGAACCGCTGGTGATGGCTCCGGCCGGTCAGGGTGCAGCCTACGGTTCGCTAGGCGATGTCAGCAAGATTGTGCCGCTGGTCCGCCTGGCGCGTGAACTGGGTGCCGATATTATCAAGGCCGATCCTACCGACAATGTCGAAGATTTTCATCGCGTGGTCGAGGCCGCACGCTGTCCGACGCTGGTGCGCGGCGGTGGCAAAGGCGAGCTGTCGGCGGTATTAGCTAAAACGGCCGCGCTAATGGCCCAGGGCGCGTCGGGAATGGTCTATGGCCGCAACGTCTATCAGCACAGCAACCCGTCACAGGTGGTTAAAGCGCTGATGGCCATCATCCACCAGGGTGCGAGCGGTGCGGATGCGTTAGAAATTTACCAACGTTATTAGTCTCTGATTAAAACTGGCGCTTAAGCCGTGCGCCGCAAACTCGTGATTGCGGGGTGATAATGAACAGGTGTTTATTAGGGATCGACGCGGGCAATACCATGATCAAGGCGGTGCTGTTTGATTTGCAGGGCAGCGTCTTGTCGGTCGCCGAATGCGCAGGTGAAACGTTCCGCCCGCAGGAAGGATTTGCCGAACGGCCGATTGAGGATATTTATCAGGGCGTGGCCCGGGCGATTAAAAACTGCCTACTGCAGGTGGCACAGCGGGATTTACAGGTGATTGCGGTGGGTGCCGCCGGTCACGGCAACGGACTTTACGCGCTGGACAGGCAGCAGCGGCCGCTGCTGGGCATTCAGTCGATTGACCATCGCGCCGCGGATTTGGTGCATGGGCTCGAGCTTAGCGGCAAGGATCTCGCCATCTATCAGCGCTCGTTGCAAAAACCCTGGGCGGCGGCAACGCCGGTGCTGATTAGCTGGCTGAAACACCACCAACCCGAGGTCTATCGCCATCTCGGTCACCTGCTGTTAGCTAAAGATGTCATCGCCTTCTTCCTTAGCGGCGCAATTTCCAGCGACTATTCCGACGCCGCCGGGGCCGGTCTGCTCAACTATCAAACTCGCGACTACGATAGCCAACTGATGGCGCTTTATGACATCGAAGACGCGCTGCCTCTCCTGCCGCCGCTTAATGGATCCTGCGACATAGTCGGTCATATCACCGCGCAGGCGGCCGCGCTGACCGGTTTACCGGCGGGCATTCCCGTCGTGGCGGGGATTTTCGACGTGGTCGCCAGCGCGGTGGGATCCGGCGTGGTGCACAGCGGAGAAGCCTCAATCGTCGCCGGAACCTGGAGCATCAATCAGGTGGTGGTCGATAAAACCGACTATTTACGCCCGGTATTTATGAATTCGATGATTGAGCGCGATCGATTTATGGCCATCGAAGCCAGCGCGACCTCGGCGGCCAACCTCGACTGGTTCTTGCGCGAGTTTGACGATGGGCGGTCGGGTCAGGGCGCGGCGCGCAGCAGTGATATCGTTGCCAGCGTGACGCCAAATAATCATTTACCGCTCTATCATCCGTACCTCTATTCTGGGCGCAAAGCCGGTCCGGCAAAGGCCGGGTTTTACGGCCTCGGCGGCTGGCACACGCGCGCCGATATGCTGTATGCGCTGTTCGAAGGCGTGACCTTTGCCCATAGAGCGCACATCGACAGGCTGCGCGCGGCGGGGATCCCGTTTACTCAAGCGACCCTGTCGGGTGGTGCGGCGCGCAGCTGTGTGTGGCCGCAGATGTTTGCCGACGTGTTGGGCATCCCGATCCGCGTCACTGAGTGTAAAGAGACTGGCGCACTCGGCGCGGCCATCTGTGCCGGAGTGGGTGTGGGGGTCTGGCCGGATCTGTCGGCGGGCGTGGCGCAGGCGGTCACCGTCACAGCGCTGCCCTTTATGCCTGACTCTGAGATGTTGGCCTTCCACCAGCCCCGCTACCTTTGGTTTAAAAGGATCGAGACGGTGATGGCGGAGCTTTGGCAAGCAAACGAAGAGATCGACGCCTAATAGTAAATTGCTGATAAAAAATAGCGCGATAATTATCAATATAAATTAATGTTATTTAAATTTCACAAAATATTTTAATTAATTAAATCAATAACTTTTTAATTTTATAAAACTTTAACTCGTTTTTTACATTGATTTTATTAACCAATAACCTACTTTTATTCCTAGGGATAAGGTTAGGGTTTACCGTTATCCCGGCGGGCGGAGCCACTCCCCCACGGCTTCAGCCTAATAAAACTGATCTTTTAAAGGATAACGCTATGAATAATGACAATGGCTTACGCGAACTCTCAGTGGAAGAAATTAATCAGGTAGCGGGTGGTTTTGTTCTGGATCTATCGAGTATTGCAAAAGTAGATATTAATCTTGGCAGCAGCGTTGATACCGTGGTGACGGGTCTTGCCTCGCTGCTCGGGCTGGAATCGTTTATTCATCTTTAATCACCGTTTGATACCAAGGCAGGGCATCATTTTTCAACCCTGGCCTTGTGCCGGGAACGATGTTCAGAGAGCCTATTCTCGGACATATTCCCGGCGAGTTCTGCGAGTCTTTATTTTACCCTGTACCGCTTCAAGGCCTAAAAAAATCTATCACCTCGCGTGCCCCGACATTGCTGTAACCGGCCCCCTAATCATGCTCAGCAACATTATGTGGAATATATGGCGCTTCCAGAGCGGCCTAATTTAAGCGTTCTCATTCTGCATCCCTTTGTTTACTCGAGTAGACTTCTGGAAACTGCGCACCATAAAAACTCACGGCTATTTCAAAACAATCCCCGAGCGGGTGCAAGATGTTATAGCAGTTGATCACGCTGGGGCACACAACCCACGAACCTTTACTGATTGATTCAGCCACTTACCTCATTCAACTGATTGAAATTTATATTCATACTCAATTAATCCCAAAAAAATAGGGAACCAAACAACAATTGGTTCGATTTATGCAACGTTTTTTCAATCGCTATCGATGCAGATTGAGAAACCGAAATGTCAGCCACTCCAACCCTCCAACCAGCACCAGGTAACTCGCATTCTGCGCTGGAACAGCTGCGCCAGCTGTTGGAGCAGCACCCGGATCAGGGCCAACCGCTGCCGCCGGAGCGAGATTTAGTCCTGCGTTTCGGCGTGGGTCGTCGTGAAATTCGTCGTGCGCTTGACGTATTGGAAGAGGAAGGCCGCATTTGGCGCAAGCAGGGAAAAGGCACCTTTATTGGCCCGAGGGCACCCGCCCAGCCGCTGAGCCTGCAAACCCTGCCGCGCCAGTCCAACCTGTTGGAGGTCATGGAGGCGCGGCTACAAATTGAGCCGGGCCTGGCCAAATACGCCGCGCTGCGGGCTTCTCCCGAACAGGTGCAGCTAATGTGGCGACTGCTGGACCGCATGACCACGCTGGCGGCGGACGACGCCGACCAAATTGAGCTGTGGGACAGCGCTTTTCACCGCGCCATCGCCGACGCCGCCGGAAACCGCCTGCTGCTTGGCCTGTTTGATGCGGTTGACGCTGTCCGTCGCGACCCAAGCTGGCAGGCGGTGCGCGACCGGGCGCGCAACCAGGAACGTCTCGACGTTTATGACCACCACCATCGACGCATCGTGGAACACATCGCCGCCCGCCAACCGCTGGATGCCGCAAGAGTGATGCGCGAGCACCTGCTGTTTTTACAGAACGCCTTTACCGCCGCCCTGAATAATGACGATGAGGAGCTGATTTAATGGACTCACACCCCGTTGCGCCACCGCCGCTGCTGGCGATTGATCAACTTAAAGTCCAGTTCCACGGCAGCCCGGCCACGGTGCTAGACGGCATTTCACTCACCATCGAAGCCGGCACCACGCTGGCGCTGGTTGGCGAGTCCGGCTGCGGCAAGAGCGTGACCTCGCTGGCCCTGATGGGCCTGCTGCCGCACAGCGCGCAAGTGTTGCAGGGCGCGGTGCAATTTGACGGCAAGAGTCTGTTGAACTTAAGCGAACGGCAGTACGCCGACCTGCGCGGTCAGGATATTGCGATGATATTTCAGGAGCCAATGACCTCGCTGAATCCGGCGTTAACCCTCGGTGAACAAATCAGCGAGGCGGTGATGCGCCATCAGGGCGTTAATAAGGCCGAGGCGCTGGCGCAGACGTTGTCGATTTTACAGCAGGTGCAAATTCCCGCCCCCGAGCTGCGTCTCAAAGCCTATCCGCATCAGCTCTCCGGCGGCATGCGCCAGCGGATAATGATCGCCATGGCCTTGGTTAATCAGCCCAAACTTTTGATTGCCGATGAACCGACCACCGCCCTTGACGTCACCATTCAGGCACAAATTCTTGCCCTGCTCAACCGCATGCAGGAAAAAGTGGCAGCGCCATGCTGCTGATCACTCACGATCTTGGCGTGGTCGCCGAGGTGGCCGACAGCGTTGCGGTGATGTATGCCGGTCAAATCGTTGAACAGGGCGAGGTTGCGGCGATCTTTAACGATCCGCAGCATCCTTACACTATCGGACTGATGGGGTCGATGCCGTCGCTGGCAGCGCGCGAAGGGCCCCTCGCCACGATCCCCGGCGCGGTGCCGTTGCCTGCCGATATGCCGCAGGGCTGCCGTTTCGCGACTCGCTGCCCGTTTGCCGACCGGCGCTGCCACCAGCAGCGTCCGCCGCTTAGCGCACTGGGACAGGCGACCCATCGGGTCGCCTGTTTTAAAGCTCCGCTGGAACAGCACTTTTCCCTGCACCCGTCTCTGGAGGCGATGCCATGAACGCTCCCCCACGCCCGATCCTCGAAGCCGTTGGCTTGAGCAAGGTGTTCCCTGGTCCACCCTCGCTGTTTCGCAAAACTGCCGGCGTGCAGGCGGTAGATCGCGTGTCGCTGCGGGTTTATCAGGGCGAGACGCTGGCGATTGTCGGCGAATCCGGCTCGGGAAAATCCACGCTGGGCCGCCTGCTGCTGCAGCTGTTGCGCGCCAGCGAGGGCGACGTGTTTTATCAGGGGCAAAACATCAGCCGCCTGTCTAACGCACAGATGAAGCCGCTGCGCCGCGAGCTGCAGATCATTTTTCAGGATCCGTTTGCCTCGCTGAACCCGCGCATGACGGTGGAGCAAATCGTCGGCGAGCCGCTGTGGCTGCACAATATCGAACCCGATGCCGCGACCCGACGAGAGAGAGTGCGCGAACTGCTGACTACCGTCGGCCTGCCTGCGGCCTTTAGCGGACGCTATCCGCACGAGTTTTCCGGCGGCCAGCGGCAACGCATCGGCATTGCCCGCGCGCTGGCCTCGCAGCCCAAACTGCTGCTAGGGGATGAACCGGTTTCCGCGCTCGACGTGTCGGTGCAGGCGCAGGTGGTCAACCTGCTGGAAGATCTCAAACAGCAGTTTGGCCTGACGATGATCGTCGTCGCCCACGGGCTGGCGGTGATCCGCCATATGAGCGACCGGGTGGCGGTGATGTATCTCGGGCAAATCGTTGAACTGGCCAAGGTCGACGATATTTTTGATGCCCCGCTGCATCCTTATACTCAGGCGCTGATCGCCTCCGCGCCGCTGCTGACGCCGGGGGTAAAACGGCCGGTGGACCTGCTGGTGGGCGATATGCCTAATCCGGCCAATATGCCTCGCGGCTGTCGTTTTCACACCCGCTGCGCCTACGCAACCGATCACTGTCGGCAGGTAGAACCGCGATTGGAAAACGTCGGTGATTCCCGTCAGGTAGCCTGCCACCGCTGGTCGGAACTGCTGCGTTCGCGCACCACGATGCTGATCCCCCCGCCCTCGGCGGCCTTTACGCTGCGTCGCGCCCTATTCGAACAGGCCAGCAACCGGCTGGCTGCCTCACTTAACGCCAATACCTCTGAAGGAACAACGCCATGAAATTTCGTCCCCGCTTGTCGGCTACGCTGAGCGCCCTGCTGTTGCTGACGGGTGCAGGCCTTACCGCGGCGCAAAGCGCGCAGGCGGAAACTACGCTACGCATCGGGCTGGGTGCCGATCCAGACCAGTTGGATCCTGCCACCGCCCGCACCTATTACGGTCGCTTCGTATTCAGTGCGATGTGCGATCGCCTGGTCGATGTCGATCAGCATCTGGCCATCGTTCCCGGCCTCGCCACCGACTGGTCTTACAGCGCCGACGGCAAGACGCTGAGCATGAACCTGCGTCAGGGCGTAGTGTTTCACGATGGCGAAAAATTTGACGCCAACGCGGTGAAATACAACCTTGACCGTTATCTGACGCTGACCGGCTCGCTGCGCAAAAGCGAAATTTCGTCGATTGAATCGGTGGAGGTCACCGGTCCCTACAGCGTGAAGCTGCATTTGAAAAACCCCGATGCGGCGCTGCTGATGCAGCTCACCGATCGCGCCGGGACCATGATGGCACCCGCCGCCACCGCCAAGGGCAACGTAGCGGCACATCCGGTGTGTTCCGGCCCCTACGAGTTCGTCAGCCGCGTGCAGCAGGACCGTATCGTGTTAAAACGCTTTGACCAATATTGGAACAAAAGCGCCTACCATTTTGACAAGGTGATCTTCCTGCCTATTCCTGACGCCTCGGTGCGCCTGGCCAACCTGCAGGCTGGCGATCTGGACCTGACCGAGGGCATTGCCGCCACCGACGTTAAAACCGTTCAGGGCGACAGCAAGCTTGCGCTGGCCTCGGTGACCGGTTTGGGTTACATGGGCCTGACGGTTAATCTTAATAACGGCAGCGCCAATACCGCCAGCGCGCTGGCTAAAGAAGCCAAGGTTCGTCAGGCACTGTCGCTGGCTATCGACCGCGATGCGCTGAATCAGGTGGTGTTTCAGGGGCAATTTACCCCGGCTAATCAGCCGTTCTCACCGGTCAGCCCTTACCACGTTGATCTGCCTATTCAGGCGCGCAATATCGATAAAGCCAAGGCGCTGCTGGCCGAGGCCGGGGTAAAAACGCCGTTGAATATCGACATGCTGGTGCCGAACAATCCGACCGCCCAGCAGGTCGCACAGGTGCTACAGGCGATGGTGGGCGAAGCCGGTATTAATTTAAACCTGCAAATGACCGAATTCGCGACCCTGCTCGACAAACAGCAGCGCGGTGACTTCCAGCTCAGCATGTCCGGTTGGTCGGGACGTCCGGATCCTGACGGCAGCATTTATTCCTTCCTCGCCAGCAAAGGCGGTCTCAACGACGGCCGATACAGTAATCCGCAGGTCGACCAATGGTTACTCAGCGCGCGCCAGACCGGCGACGTTTCGCAGCGGAAGGCGTTGTACAAAAATATCGTTGAGCAGGAAAACCGCGATCTGCCGATCGTTTATCTGTATTTCGAGCCGCGTATTTTCGGCATGAGCAAAAAAATTGCCGGTTTCACGCCCTATCCTGACGGGCTGATCCGCCTGCAGGGCATGACGCTGAGCCAATAGCCCGTTACCTAGCCACAGGGGACTCTTATGCTGGAGTTGATTGTTAAACGTCTGCTTTCCGCCGTGCCGACGCTGTTTCTGGTGACGCTGATGGTCTTTTCGCTGCAAAAGCTGCTGCCGGGCGATCCGATTACCGCCATGGCCGGTGAGGAGCGCGATCCGGCGGTTATTGCCCAGCTGCGCGCGGAGTATCATCTCGACGATCCGATCCCGAGCCAGTATTTTCACTGGGTTGGCAACGCGCTGCACGGCGATTTGGGTATCTCGCTGCGCAGCCAGGAGCCGGTGTTGCAGCTGATTGCCAGCAAGCTGCCGGTGACGCTGGAGCTTTCGCTGTGGGCGATGCTGATTGCGCTGATTATCGGCATCGGCATGGGCATTACCGCGGCGGTAAATAAAGGCACCTGGATTGATAACGGTGCCAACTTTGTGGCGTTGTCCGGCATTTCAGTGCCGCACTTCTGGCTTGGCGTGCTGCTGATCATGTTCTTCTCGGTCAAGCTACAGTGGCTTCCGGCCTCCGGTTATGTGCCGTTTTCGGAGGATCCGCTGCAAAACCTGCGCACCATGATCCTACCGGCCGCGGTGTTGGGCACCGGGCTTTCGGCCACGCTGATGCGCCACACCCGCGCAGCGATGATTGCGGTGATGAAGACCGATTACATTCGCACCGCGCGCGCCAAGGGCCTGCTGCGCAACAAGGTGATTTTTAAACACGCGTTGCGCAATGCGCTGGTGCCGATCATCACCCTGACCACGCTGCTGTTTGGCGAACTGCTGGGCGGTGCGGTGCTGTGTGAACAGGTGTTTACCCTCCCCGGCTTCGGCAAGATGATCGTCGATTCAGTCTTCAATCGTGATTACGCGGTGGTTCAGGGCGTGGTGATGGTGGTGGCGGTAGGTTTTCTGCTGATGAACCTGCTGGCCGACGTGCTGTACGTGCTGGTCAACCCACGGATGCGGAGGGGATAAGATGAGTCAGGCTATTTTACCGACTACTCAACAGGTTGGCGTAAAACGCCCTAATCGCGTGCTTAGCAAATTTTTGTCGAACAAAAGCGCGGTAATCGGCGCGACGATTGTGATAGTTTTTGCTCTGCTCGCGATATTTGCGCCGTGGATCTCACCGTTTGATCCGATCAAGGCCAACTTTTTAGCGGTGCGCAAAGCGCCCTCGGCGCTGCACTGGCTGGGTACCGACGAACTGGGCCGCGATATTCTCTCGCGCCTGTTTTGGGGGGCGCGCACCTCGCTGATGGCCGGCTGCGTTTCGGTGACGATCGCTATCGCCATTGGCGTGCCGCTGGGGCTGCTGGCCGGTTACTGGCAGGGATGGATCGACAGCGTAATTTCCAGAGTCATCGAGGCGATGCTCTCCTGCCCGTTCCTGGTGCTGGCCATTGCGCTGGGGGCATTTCTTGGCCCGAGCATTGGCAATGCGATGATCGCTATCGGCCTGTCGGCGATGCCGATTTTTGCCCGCCTGACCCGCGCGCAGGTGATGAACATCCGTAATGAAGAATACATTGAAGGCGCGCGGGCTATCGGCCTGCCGGACCGCTGGATTATTGTGAAATACGTGTTGCCCAACGTCATGTCGCCGATTGTGGTGCAGGCGACGCTGGCGATTGCGTCGGCCATTATTACCGAGGCCAGCCTGTCGTTCTTGGGCCTCGGCCAGCAGCCGCCGTACGCTTCGTGGGGTGCGATGCTGAACACCGCGCGCAGCTTCCTGGTACAGTCGCCGTGGATGTCGCTGTTCCCCGGTTTGGCCATTTTTCTCGCGGTACAGGGTTTCAATTTGTTGGGCGATGGTTTGCGCGACGCGCTCGATCCGCGAGCCGACTAACACTGCACGGCCGCGTCTTGCCGTGAATATCAACATTCAACAGGCTCTCTTTCACTGGAGTAACTATGTCTCAGTCTACCGATTTTAACGTTGCCTACCCGACGCTGCGCCCGAGCATGATGGGCGCTAATGCGGTCTCCGCCTCACAGCCATTGGCCGCCCAGGCAGGAATGCGCATGCTGATGTTGGGTGGCAACGCGGTCGATGCTGCCGTCGCCACCGCGATGGCGCTGACCGTGGTCGAACCCAGCGGCAACGGCGTCGGCAGCGACGCGTTTGCTATTGTCTGGGACGGCAATAAAGCCCACGCGCTCAACGCCTCTGGCCGTTCTCCGGCCGCCTGGGACGCGCAATATTTTGCCGGTAAATCTGCCGTACCGACCTACGGCTGGGATTCTGTTTCGGTCCCCGGCGCAGTTTCTGCCTGGGTTGAGCTGGCAAAAAAATTCGGCAGCCTGCCGCTGACCACGCTGGCGCAGCCGGCCATCGACTACGCGCGCAACGGTTTTCCGGTTTCGCCGCTGATTGGCCGACTGTGGAAAGTGGCGGTCAAAAAACTCGGCGATCAGCCAGGTTTCAAAGAGTGCTTCGCGCCTAACGGCGTGGCGCCGGAGATTGGCGAAATCTTCCGTAATCCGGCGCTGGCCGACACGCTAGAGCTGATTGCCAAGACCGAGGGTGAGGCATTCTATCGCGGCGAACTGGCGCAAAAAATCATTGCCCACAGCGAGTCCTGTGGCGGTGCAATGACGCTGGATGACCTGGCCAATCATCGGGCCGACTGGGTAGAAACCATGACCCAGTCGTTCGCCGGGGGCACGGTACACGAGCTGCCGCCAAACGGTCAGGGCATTGCCACCCTCATCGCGCTCGGCATTCTGGAAAAACTGGATTTCGGTTCACAGCCGGTCGATTCGGTGCAAACCCTGCACCTGTCGATCGAGGCAATGAAGCTGGCACTGGCCGACCTCGACCAACACATTGCAGACGTCGACCATATGCATTTCAGCCCCGAGCTGCTGCTAAGCGACGACTACCTGCAACAGCGCGCAAGCCTGATCGATCCCAAACGCGCCAGCGACGTGACCTACGGCTCGCCGAAGCCGGGCGGCACGGTGTACCTCACCACCGCCGACGCCAGCGGCATGATGGTCTCGTTTATTCAGTCCAACTATATGGGTTTCGGCTCTGGCATAGTGGTGCCCGGCACCGGGATCAGCATGCAGAACCGCGGCTGCGGCTTCGTGCTCGACCCGACGCACGCCAACTGCGTTGCGCCGAACAAGCGTGCGCTGAACACCATTATTCCGGCGTTTGCCACCGACAGTGAAGGCCAACCGCTGATGTCATTTGGCCTGATGGGCGGCCCGATGCAGGCGCAGGGTCACCTGCAATTAGCTATCCGCATCATGCTTTACGGGCAAAATCCGCAGGCGGCCATCGATGCGCCGCGCTGGCGGGTGGTTGAAGGCCGTAAGGTGGCCATCGAGTCGACGCTGGACACCAACACGCTCGCCGCTCTGCGCGCGATGGGCCATGATTTACAGGTAGAAGATCCGTTGCAGGGTTACAATTTCGGCGGCGCACAGGTTATCGTCCGCCATCCGCAGGGTCATTATATGGCAGGCACAGAATCGCGTAAGGACGGCCAGGCGCTAGTGATGTAAAAACGGCGCGCAGGGAGTTACTCATCTGCGCGCCTTAACCAAACTGCTTAATTATCCAGCGGTTGATAGGTAGAGGATGCCAATACAAATAGAAATCATTATTATTTATGTTGAGATTTAGCTATTCTGAAGCCACTTTCCAGTTTGGCTGACTTTACTATTTTGATTATGCAGACACTCTTCGATAGCTTCCGCGACGGTCCCCTGCCCTGGGTCGCCGAGCAGTTTAGGTTTATGACTCCCGACGTAACCGATGCGCTGCCGCTGAGCATGCTGACCACTGAACAAGGCTGTGCCCACGTCCTTGAGCACTATTTAACGGTGCATGCCGAGGATGCCCGCCAAGCGGACAAGCGCCGTGCGCGCATTTCGATGTGGTCGCAGTGGTACTTCGCTAACGTATTGCCCACCTGGATTATCATCTCGCTGACCCATAACTGGCAGTTACCCATCCGTCCCGAACAGCTTTTCCTGAGTTTGCAGGAAGAGGGCTTGCCCAGCCAGATTTACCTGCAAGGCGAAGGCCAGGCGTTCCAGGCGCGAGCGGATGAGCCGTTTTATCGCTTCGAAGAAATGATCGAACAGCACCTGCGCCCGGTGTGTCAGGCGCTGGCAGCGCTCTCCGGCCTTAAACCGGGTATCTACTGGGGCAATGCGGCGGTCCGCGTTAACTGGGGTATCCAGCAGGTCGAGCTGTTGAATGCCAATATCAGCGAGGGCAAGGCGCTGATCGAGTCCCGCGAGCTGTCGCCGGGTCGAAAAAACCCGCTGTTCCAGCCGCTGCGTCCTGAAAATCCCTGTGATCCGACCAGCACGCTTTACCGCCGTCAGTGCTGCCTGCGCTACGACCTTACCGACGTCGCCATGTGCCCGTCCTGCCCGTTATTACTGGCCGAAAAACGCCGGCGCATCCCGACGCGATAACCCTTAGCGAACAATTTATCGCCACATTGTTATCGTTTGGCTTAACTTAGTTGAAAAAATGATTGGATCTTAGCGAGAGAAAATTATAGTAATTAGGTTATATAAACCGCTAGGGGATAATGAATATGTCTAAACAACAGCCCGACGAACGTACTGCCTGGTATTCATCCTCCGCGTTGAAAACCAATCTGAATGACCTGAATTCGCTGGCCGCAGGCGTGCTTAGCAGCCTATCACAGCCGGTTAACCAGGTATGGAATCACATTCTTGGCAAGCAGGAACCGCTGCATGCCAAGATATGTTCATCGCTACGCGGTGCCTTCATCGCGCACCATTAGCGTGGCCGAGGGATTCTTTGGTTTTATCCCCATCGAGTCTTACGAGAATGAAAAGTACATCCTTGAAGTGGCCTATGGCGATCGGCAATATCAGGTAGAAGTGCCGCGCGCCTACTATCAGAAAAGTAATATTGGCGACGGTATCGATATTCACACGCTTTAGCCTGCAGCTGTCTGCCACGGATTGGCGACAAACTTGTGCTAAATTCCCTCACGCTTGTGCTAAATTCCCTCACGGTTGCCTCACCTGCTCTCCCGCCGCTGAATTTGTTTTCTGTCCGCTCGGTCATGCCTGGGTTAATACAATGAATTTTATTGACATTGTTTGCCTATCCTCTTAGAAATTAATCCCTTGGGTGTCTGCGTTTTAATAATTGCTTTGGGGATGATGATGGCTACGGTTACGGCAGGACAGTCGCGACGTGCGTTAGTCGCAGGCTCGGTCGGCAATTTTATTGAATGGTACGAGTTTGGCGTCTATGGCTATTTGGCCACGGTGATTGCCGGCAATTTCTTTACCCTCGAAGGGCAAAGCGGGCTGACCGGACTGATTTTGACCTACGCCTCTTTTGCCCTGGCGTTCTTCTGCCGACCGATTGGCGCAATCGTTTTTGGCCGCATCGGCGATAAGATTGGCCGCAAACCGACGCTGATTGCGGTCGTCCTGCTGATGACCGTGGCGACGGCAGTAATCGGCCTGCTGCCAACCTATGCCGCCATTGGCGTCGCCGCCCCGCTATTGCTGACCGGCATGCGCATGCTGCAAGGCCTGTTTGCCGGCGGCGAGTTTGGCGGTGCGGTGTCGCTGATGACCGAGTTTGCGCCCAAGGGCAAGCGGGGGATTTACGGCGCGTGGCAGTCTTTCACCGTCTCGCTGGGCCTGCTCACCGGCGTTGGCCTGGTCGCCCTGCTGGCACATCTCCTCACGCCGCTACAGTTAACCCAGTGGGGTTGGCGAATTCCGTTCCTGCTGGCGCTGCCAATGGGCTTAGTTGCGCTGTGGCTGCGTCTGCAGCTCGATGAAACGCCATCTTTTAAACAGACCAAAGAAAGCGACGCGGTGCCGCTTAAGGCCTCGCTGGGGCAAACCCTCAAGGCTATCGCGTTGGGCATCGGTCGCATGATGGGCTGGTCGGCCGGGGGCTATACCTTTTTAGTGGTCATGCCGTCCTATTTGCAGACCTCGCTGCACGCCACTTTCTTGCAGGCGCTGGTGCCCCGGTATTAGCCAACGTCGGATTCGCCTTGGCTATCCTGCCGGCCGGGAAGCTTAGCGATAGGATAGGCCGTAAAGCCGTGATGATGGCCGCCATGGCGCTGATTATCGTGCTGACCTTTCCTTTGCTGCACCTGCTGCAAAACGCGCAGGTGAGCCTGCTTGCCAAAGGCATAGCGGTGCTGATTGCCGGTGCGGCGATTGGCGTGGTTGCCGGTCCTGGCCCCGCGATGCTGGCCGAAATGTTCCCGACCCACACCCGCTATACCGGGCTGGGGCTTGCCTACTCGCTGTCTAACGCGGTGTTCTCGGGCTGTGCCGGGCTGATTATTACTGGATTAATCAAGGAGACGGGCAACCTGGATATTCCCGCTTACTACGTGGTGGCGACCTGTGTTGTTAGCCTGTTCGCACTAATGACACTGCGGGGAGATGCGCACCGGCGGGAAGATTTTTAATCGCGGTGAGTGGCAGAGTGGTCAAACGAGTGAGGCAGCGATGCCCCACTCTTTTTTTGCTTAATGTTTACTGACCCAAACGTCATAGGCGTTTTCCGGAATATGGCGGAAGGTGCGAAAACCAATGCCGTGCACGTAGGAGGCTGCGGCAATCTCGTCATCCGGCTGATAGAGAGGGATGGCCAGCGCCTGCTGCAAAATCGCGTAGTTCTGCACTTTGGCGTAGATCGTTTTACGCTTGGTTTCGTCCAGCGTTTGCGCCGCCTCTCTCAGCCAGGCTGAAATCTCAGGCGCGTCGGTACGGCTGTAGTTAATGGCGCCCCCGGCGTTAATCGGCAGGTAGTGGTTCTCAATATCTAAACCGTCGGTATCGTCGTGGGAGTTGGCAATCGAACCATAGTTACCGTTTTTGATAAACTGGAAATAGGTGCCCGGATCGACATAGCGGATCTTCAGTTCGAATGCCCAATCGCTGACGAGCCTGGGCCTGGAGCGCCTCCAGCAGCACGTCGCGCTGGTCACGCACCGTGACCTGTGACTGCACAATCAGAATACTCAAACGCTGGCCGTCTTTGGTGCGGATGCCGTCCGCCCCCTTAGTGCCCCAGCCCGCTTCGTCGAGCAGCCTGTTACCCAACTGCGGATTGTTGCCGTATTTGCCCTCGATGCTGTTGTCGTAAAGCGGGTCGATCGGCGAAGTAATCCCCCAACTGTGGGTGCGGTGACCGCGATAAATCGACTTCAAAATACCGGCCACGTCCAACCCCTGCAACAGCGCCTGACGGACTTTAAGGTCCTGGGTTGGACCCTGTTTAACGTTTAAGAACAGCGAGTAAGGCGTACCAGTATTAATTGCGCTCTGATAGCTGAAATCCGGGTTATCAGTAAACTCACCGGCATCGTTGCCAGAAATACCCTCAATGGCGTCGACCTGCCCGGAGAGCAGCGCGCCGGTGCGCACCGATGACTCCGGCAGAATGCGGTAGGTAATGCTGTTGAGATACGCCGGGCCCTGGTGGGACGCATTAGCCGATGCCCAGTGGTAATCAGGATTGCGTACAAACACTATCTGCTGATTCTTATCCCAGCGTTTTAAAATAAACGGCCCGGTACCATAAATATCCGTACCGCCGGATTTTAAATCGGCCTGCTTCCAGGAAGAAGGAGAAAGCAGTTTCAGCCAGCTAATATAGGACAGGAACGGGCTATAAACCTCTTTTAGGGTAATTGCCACGGTGTATTCATCCGGGGTGGCAATATTGGCAATATGTGAGCCAATAACGCACATCGTCGAGCCGGCGCAATAGGTCAGGTTTTGCAGATTATGAAAGTTTTCCGCCACGGCGGCGGCGTTAAACTTCTCTCCGTTAGAAAACTTCACGTCCTGCCGAAGGTGGAAGGTGTAGGTCTTATTATCTTTGCTAATTTCATAGCCGGTGGCCAGCCAGGGAATATAGCTGCCGTCGGCCTTACGCGCTAATAACGATTCAAACGCCGCGCGCTGCACCAGTTCGAGCTTGGTTTGACCGTTGAACTGCGGGTTCAGCGTGGTGGGATTGGTCTCGATACCCCAGATAAAATCACCGTCCTGCTGCGGTTTTTCAGTAGCTGAAGCCGGTTTTTCGGCCGCATAAAGCGGAGGGATGGCGGCAATTATTAACAGCGATACTGCCGAAAGGCGTGCGCTAGCAAATTTCATAAATATCCCATCAAATAAGCAACGAATAAAAGCGTCAAAATAATAAAGTTCGGAAATTAATTTATTAAAATAATGAGCTTCTGTTTAACTAGTACGCTGATTATTGATGAGGGGTTTTATCGATGTAAAATTACAAAATTTGCTTAATATAAAAGTTTATTGGCATAGCCATTATTTCTCCCCTCGGCCCGAGCATTGGCAACGCGTCGATTAGTTGTCCGAATTATCACTCGACGCGTCAGGAGTGCTAAAACTCAGCCCATCCTGCTGGGGCTGGGGTGAGGCGTCCAGCGGCGGTGAAACGGTCAGGGTGATCCAGTTCGACGTTACGTGCTGCTGCTTGCTGTCCACCGCGGTCACCGACAGGCGATAGCTGTTGTTGGCCCCCGGGCTGTTGTCCCATTTCGGCACAATTACCGTCCAGCCGTCCGCATCGCTGTTAGATTTTGCCGATGTCAGGCTGAGAGCCTGCGTATCGCCCTGCCAGCTCAGCGCCTGAATCTTGTTGGCGGCGCGAATATCCAGCTTCAACGGCAGGCTTTGCCCAGGCTGTAAGGCCCACGGCGGCGTCGCCAGATACACTGACAAAGTCTTACGCTGGCGGAAATCCAACACCGGAATATTATTACGATCGACGGCGTCGTAGCGACTGCCGAGCAGTGAGTGGGTAACGGCGACATAGTCCGGTGACAGCTGCTGGCGTAGCGGCACACCAAGCTTGTAGGTTAATGACAGCTGGAATAGGTCCTGATTATCTCCGCTTTCCCCCTCCTGACGCTCGGCGGTAAAGGTGACCAGCGGCACCGGCGTATAGTTAACGCCTAAAGACAGCGCCGAGGGATTACTCTGGTAAGTGCCGTCGCCAAAAAGATCGACCTTATCTCCGCGGTACTGCTGGTAGCTCAGAGTGGCACCAATCTGGCGATAAAACGGCAGATAGGCCTTGGTGCGAATGTCATAGCCGGCCGCCATGCTGCGGGTGGTCGCGGAACCTCGCGAATCGGCGCGATAGCCGGAGAACGGTTGATAATAGTTGGCAGAGATGTGCAGATAATCAGTCCAGGCTTCAGCGCCGACGCTACCGCGCTGCAAATTACTGACAAAATCATCATCGACAAACGCGTTATAACCCAGCATCCACGCCCCGCTAGACCAGCGCTGGCCGAGTCCAAAATTGCCGATATCGGCACCGTTGAGATGTTGGATCCCCACCTGGCTGTAAGTCAGCAGCATTTTGTTGGCATACAGCGGGCTGAGTAAGGTGGCCGAACTGCCGCTCAGGTTAGCGCCGGTCACGTCAAAATTAATCGTTGCTGTGCCTAACGGCGACAGCATGCTGGTGGTTTTCTGCTTCACCACCCGCGCCGCCTGCTCTAACGCTAAGGCTTCCGCCTGCGTGCGCAGCGGATCGTCGGAGGTATCCTCACCAAACTGTTTTAGCGTGGTGGCTACCTTGGTTTCGAAAGCCAGCGTCTGTGCGGCCTGGGTCTTGTTCAGCGAACTTCCCAGATCGGGCAAGGCATTAGGATTGGAGATCGGACGGTTAAACAGCGAATTATAAGAAGACGCAGGAATAGAATAGTCAGTGCCGGGGTTAAGCATCAAAGCCGAATCGGTAATCATCGCCAGCGCGTTGAGCGGTATCAGGGCACAGCTTAGCGCAATGCCGACGGCGAGGGTCAGAGGGCAAGGTGAAGTACTAGCAAATCTGTAAAATTTTATTGTGACGTCGATCATAATCCGCATTTTTATTGTTGGAAATAAGATCTTAACGAACGAGGTCAAAATTACAAGCGTAAGGACTCCGTAAAATCGGCCTATTTATTGCGAAAGCGGGGTGAGTTGTTGCAATTCGTGTGATTTTTTCACTCTGGAAACAGTCGCTTAAATCCCTTAAAAACAGCAGGGTCAAAAGGGCTAAAAAAAACGCTATAACCTTTTAGATAATAAGGCTTTTAGCCTACGAGTGAGAGGTAAAAATGCCGAGCTGACCCGGCAAATAATCGATGATAATTACAATCCCTCATACTGAATTACATCAAAATAACAAAAATATACATTTCATTTACATAAGTTATTATTCTATTCTTGCTAAGCATTCCCGAGATAGGGCAGCACCCGACTGAGCGGTCTAGCTGCTCAGCCTGTCCATCATCGGTCTTATTTTTTCTAATAGCGGCTTTACGCATCATTTCCAACCTGTCTTAGCGTATTAAAAAGAGGCCATGGCCTCGTTTATAATTAACAGGGGAACTTTATGAGCAAGAAGACCTTGCCGGGCATCACGCGTCGGCAAATTCTGTCGTTTTCTGCGGCCTCGGCCGTTCTCGGCGCGGCCAAGGCGGCCAACGCCGTTACCCTCAAAGGCACGCCGGTCTGGAGCCCTTTTGACAACAGTCCACCGCCTAAAATTGAAACCGACGGCTGGGTATTCTTCACCGAGGCAGAGGCCGCGGCGGTAGAGGCGATTGTCGATCGCCTGGTGCCTGCGGATAATCTCAGTATCGGCGGTAAAGAGGCGGGCTGTGCGGTGTTTATCGACCACCAGTTGGCCGGATTTTACGGCACGTTCGACAGGCTTTACATGCAAGGCCCGTTTCAGGCGGGTACGCCAGAACAGGGCGATCAGTCCCCGCTGGTGCCGCAGCAGCGTTATCGCATCGGCCTCGCCGCGCTGGAAGAATATACTCAGGCCACCTTTAAAAAATCCTTTAAGGATCTCGACGCTGGCCAGCAGGACGAGCTCCTGAAGGGATTAGAAAGCGGCAAAATTGCCCTTGACTCCGCAAGCTATAAAAATCAGATCGATTCCAAACTGTTTTTCGCCATTGTATTGAAAAACACCATGGAAGGTTTCTTTGCCGACCCGATTTATGGCGGTAATCGCAATATGGTGTCGTGGAAAATGCTCGGATTTCCGGGTGCGCGCTATGACTACCGCGAATACATCGGCAAACACAATCAGAAACTGGATCTCGAACCTCTCAGCATCTCCGGCGGCGATGCGTGGAAGATGTCTAAAAGCTAAGGGTCAAGGACAATACATGGCGAAGAAACTCCCCAAAACTGACGTGGTGGTAATTGGTCTCGGCTGGGCCGGATCGATTATTGCCCATGAACTTACCGAGGCCGGACTCGACGTTGTGGCGATCGAACGCGGCCCGTGGCGCGACACCGCACGCGATTTCAACGTTGCAACCGTGGCCGACGAACTGCGCTATAACACCCGCGAAGAGCTGATGCTGCGCAACCGGCAGAACACCATTACCATCCGCAATAACCCCTCTCAGACGGCGCTGCCCATGCGCGAGTGGGGATCGTTCCATCCGGGTAACGGCACCGGCGGCGCGGGCAATCACTGGGCAGGGATCACCTTCCGCTTCCAGCCGCATGAGTTCCAGCTGCGCAGTTATCTGCTTGATAAGTATGGGGCCAAGGAGATGCCGCCGGAGCTGGTACTGCAGGACTGGGGCACCGACTGGAGCGAGATGGAGCCAAACTATGCCAAGTTTGAACGACTGGCTGGCGTGTCAGGGCTGGCCTCGAACGTCAACGGCGAGCATCGTGAAGGCGGCAACCCGTTTGAGGGAATGCGCTCGATAGAATATCCCACCCGCCCAATGGATCAGCCCTACGGGCCGACGCTGTTTGCCGAAGCCGCGCGCAACATGGGCTATAAGGCCTTCCCGGTGCCCTCTTCTCTGATCTCCGAGCCTTATACTAATCCGCTGGGCATCAAGATGGGGCCATGTACCTTCTGCGGTTTCTGTACTAACTACGGCTGCGCCAACTATTCCAAGGCCAGTGCGATCACCACCGTGCTGCCGGCACTGATCCGCAAGAATAATTTCGAAGCTCGCACCAGCTGTGAAGTGATGAAAGTAGTCATGGACTCTAGCGGCAAGAAAGCCACCGGCGTGATTTATATCGACTCCTCGGGTGACGAATGGGAGCAGCCCGCCGAGCTGGTGGTTGTCAGCGCCTACACCTTTGAAAACGTGCGCCTGATGCTGTTATCCGGTATCGGTAAACCTTACGATCCGCTGTCCAACAGCGGCACCACCGGCCGCAACTATGCCTATCAGACGGCCAACGGCGTGCAGCTATTCTTCGACGATAAAAACTTTAACCCATTTATTGGCGCGGGCGCGGTGGGGATGGGCATCGACGAATTTAACAACGATAACTTCGACCACAGCGGCCTCGGCTTCTTTGGCGGCGGCAGTATTCGCGTGACGCCTATTGGTGCCGCGCCTATCGGCTATCGCCCGGTGCCACCCGGCACGCCGAAGTGGGGCAAGGAGTGGAAAGAAACCACGGTTAAGAACTACCTCAGCAGCATGTCGATCGGCTGTGAGGCGAGCAGTTACACCATTCGCACCAACTATCTTTCCCTGGATCCGACCTATAAAGATCCGCTGGGGCGCCCGCTGCTGCGCGTCACCTTCGACTTCCCGCAGAATGACCTGAAAATGGCGCAGTATTGCACCGGCAAAGTGGGGGAAATTGCCAAGGCGATGAATCCGCGCCAGTACGTTGAAAACCCGACCAAAGGCCACTGGAACGGTACGCCTTATCAATCCTCGCACGTGTGCGGCGGCTTTGTGATGGGTGCCGATCCCTCGACTAGCTCGGTGAATAAATATCTACAGGTCTGGGACGTCCCTAATCTGTTCGTGGTCGGCGCTTCCGCCTTCCCGCAGAACCCGGGATACAACCCGACTGGCACCGTAGGCGCACTGGCATTCAAGGCAGCTGAAGCGATCCGCGATCGTTATCTTAAAAATCCTGGGGAGATGATAGTATGAAAAAGCTGACTTCATTCTCACTCGGCCTTTTAGCGCTTGGGGTTAGCGCCCTGGCTCACGCAGGCGGTAACGGTGACTATTCGCAGGTCGAGCGCGGCCGTTATCTGGCCACCGTCGGCGACTGTGCGGCCTGTCATACCTCGAGCGTTCAGGGCAGTAAACCCTATGCTGGCGGCGTGGCGCTGGAAACCCCGTTTGGCCTGCTGCTTGGTGCTAACATTACCCCCGATCCCGATACCGGCATTGGTAAATGGACCTTCGACGACTTTCAGCGCGCGATGTCTCACGGTATAGGCCACGACGGCGTCCGTCTCTACGGGGCGATGCCGTTTACCGCCTATACCAAGGTAACGCGCGAGGATAATCGGGCAATTTGGGAATATTTGCAGACCCTGCAACCGGTACATAATACGGTCACCTCTAACCAACTGCCCTTCCCGTTCAATATCCGCACCAGTTTGATTGTCTGGAACTGGCTCAACTTTGATCAGGGCGCGTTTATTCCCGATCTGAAAAAATCGGCCGACTGGAATCGTGGCGCCTATATCGTCGCCGGGTTGGGACACTGCGGCACCTGCCACACCCCTAAGAACCTGTTGGGCGGTGATAAAGATAGCCAGTATTTGTATGGCGGCGTGGTTGAAGGCTGGATGGCACCGGACATTACCGTTAACCGGCACACGGGCATAGGTAAGTGGACTATTGACGATATCACGGCTTATCTAAAAGACGGAATGAACCGCTACGACATGGCTTCGGGCCCGATGGCGGAGGAGGTTAAAAACTCTTCAAATCGCTGGACCGATGCGGATCTGAAAGCGGTTGCGGTATATCTCAAAGACAGCGGCCACGACAGCGGTAGTCAGGCACCCGAACCGATTAAGGCTAATGACAGCAGTATGATAGCCGGTCAGGCAATTTACGCCGACCGCTGCTCCGCCTGCCATACGCCTAACGGTAAGGGAGAAGAAGGCCTGTTCCCACGGCTGGCGGATTCACCATTAATCGTTAGCAGCAATGCGACCTCACTGATCCACGTCGTGCTGGCGGGCAGTCGTCCGGTAGATACCGACGCGGCCCCTACCGCGCCCGGCATGCCATCGTTCGCCGGCAACTTAAGCGATGCCGACGTAGCTAACGTGCTGACCTATATTCGTAACAGCTGGGGCAACTCGGCATCGGCGGTCAACAGCGGTGATGTGAAGGATCTGCGAGAAAAGCTGCGAGAGTAAATTACGCTTTGGAGAGGGTATTTCCCCCATCCCGGCCTTCCCCCGCACGCGGGTGAAGGAGCAAACCGACCCCCCCTTCCTTCCCGCTAGCGCGCGGAGGAAGGGCCTGTCGATCCCCTTACCCAATTTTTGGGGGTTCACTCCATAGTGCGCGGAGGAAAGGCCTGTCGATCCCCTCACCCAATTTTTTGGGGGAGGGTTAGGGAGGGGGAACTAGCGACGCCGAGATAACATCAATCACCGCTTCAATATTTAATAAAACGTCATGATTCCAGAAACGTATAACCCGCCAACCCTGCTTTTTAAGAAAGTGGCTACGGTCAACATCTTGTCTAGACCTTTCATCATGCTGCCCACCGTCGACCTCAATGGCTAGATTTTGCTCAATACAGGCAAAATCAACGATAAAAGGGCCAATACCATGCTGCCTTCGAAAACGCGTACCGCCTAACTGACGCTTGCGAATTTTATTCCACAGCATCCGCTCAGCGACGGTCATATTAGCGCGCAGTGATCTTTTTTTGATGAGATGAATTTTTGTCATTGCAGACTCCGAAATTAGGAGCCTGATGGATATCAACAAGGTGTTAAAGCGCAGAGGATAAAGTTTGAGAGACAGTGCTAAGGATAATAAAGATGGCCTATGCTATAGCCCCTCCTCCAACTCCCACAGTTTGTGCCGGATAAGCTGCTGCAGGGCGAGACCAATCTGCGACTGCGGCTGGTCACGGCGGCTGAGCAGAATAACCTCAAACGGCAAAGCCTCGACCACCGGGACAATTTTTAGCTGATTGAGATAACGCTGGGCGGTGAAGGTATCAACCACCCCCACGCCACCACCGGCCAGCACCATGTCGGCAATCACAGAATAAGTCTTGATATGCAGCGAGGCTCGAGAGGTCAGGCCCTGCTCACGCAGCACCCGATTCAACACCTGTCCCAACGGATCCTGCTGTTGCAGCATCAGCAGATGGTTTTCAGTTAACCATTTCAGGGAAACCGGCCCGTCAACGGGGCAGTCCAGCGGCAGCAGCGCGACCATATTGGCGGAGTAGAGCGTTTCGGCCACCAGCTCGGCGGAGGCCTGCTCACCGAAGGCCAGGGCAAAATCCATCTTATACTGGATAAGATCCTGACTCAGCGTATTGAAATGTCCGGTGACCAACTCGACGCTGCCGGCCGGCGTAGTACGATGGAAATCCACCAGCACCGGCGCCATCACGCTGTGCCCCAGGGCATGCGCCGAACCTATCCTGACATGCTGCCCCTGCCCCTGACGCAGCTGCTCGGCCAGAAAACCGATCGCCTGGATATGGTTAAACAACGCCTCAACCTCGGGCATCAGTCTACGGCCTTCTGGAGTGATAATCAGCCCCTGAGGAGTGCGGTCGAACAGATTGAATCCCAGCTGCTGCTCGGCATGATTCAGCACCCGGCTGACGTTGGGCTGCGACACATTGAGCAACCGCGCGGCACCGCTGACGCTACCGGCCTGCAAAACCGCCTGAAACACCTCAATATGACGCAAACGCATGGCGCTTTTCCCCTCGTAAATAGATAGACGCTGCACAACACGGGCAGCAGCAGACGAAGGTAGCAAAAAGGCCTGCGCATTGCCTCACTAAGTTAACCAGATATTCAACGAGGGAGAATATTTATTCTGCCAGCACCGACACTAATTCTGCGTCGATGCCAAGAACGAAAATGCGCCGAGCAGGCCGATCACCGGCGCGACCTGAGGGCTGGAATAGCCCACGGTGATAGCGTCGATACGCGTTACGCCCGGGATCATACAGAACAGATCGGCTAACACCGGTTTGGCCACCATCAGCTCCAGCTGGTACGGACAGCCAAAGCGGCGCTCAACGCCTTTCACCGCATGCTTAACGCTGTTGGCGGCCTGAAGGCGGATTTTCTCGCGGGCAAACTCGGGGCTGATAGACTCTGCCGCACTGGCAGAAATGGCGCGCTTCACGCACACATAATCGACCTCGGGATAATGACGATTAACCCATTGTTGCAACCGATCATCACCGGTCACCATCCACAGCGGGACATTCAGCTCAGCACCCAGCGCGGCATAGAGATCGGTTTCGCCCATTACGCTGCCGTTGAGTTTTATGCGATAAAATGCCCGCCCGTTGATGGTATGCGCCAACACGCCAAACTCACCGGCGGCGCTGTGAAAACCGACAAATAGCATGCCGTCGTAACCGCCCTGCTGTAACCCTTCCAGCATCGATAATCCGCGCGGCTTGCCCTGCACCAGTCGCGCCCGCGGGTCGATATTAGCCGCGCGCAAGTTTTGCATCATCGCATGGCTGTCGGCCACCACCACCTCACTCGCGCCGCCGTCAAAGGCTCCGGCGATCGCCGCGTTGACCTCCTGCTCCATCAGACCGCGCGCGTTTTCGTACTCCACGTTGCCTGGACTGCACTGCTCCGGGCGCATAACGCCGGCAATGCCTTCGATATCGGCCGAAATAAATACTTTCATGAGTCGTCTCTTTAAAATTAGCGTGAAGCCAGAGCGTCAAGCACGCTCGCCAGTCCTAAACGATAATGTTTTTGGAAACCGGTCACCGTTTCGGCGGCCAGCATAGCGTCGAGTACCGCCTGCTCGGTGGCGTCGGCGGCCATCGCCAGCAGCGGTTCGATCTGCTCATCGGCTAACAGCTCACCCTCGCGGCGGGTCGAAAATGCCACCGCGATATCTCCCGACCCGTGTCCCCAATAGCTGCCAAGGCGACCTAATCCTGCCCCCGCTCGGCGGGCAATGCGCGTCAATTGGCGGCTGTCGAGATAGCGATCGCAGGCCATGATGATAATGATAGAGCCAGCATCGACCTGCGGTGCCAGCTCGGGCAGCACGCTGGCAATCTCGGCCCCGACGCGCACGCCGTCGAGCGTCAACTCGGCCAGCACGCCAAAGTTGGCCAGCACCAGCACGCCAATCTGCGTATCCAGCGCGTCATCGCGACGCGATGCGGTGCCAATGCCGCCCTTGAGGCCAAAACAGCTCATCCCACGCCCCGCCCCGACGCTGCCGCGTGCAAAGTCACCCGCGGCGGAGTCCAGCGCCTGGCGGGCATCTTGCTCGCTGACCGCCATCGCCTGGATATCGTTGAGGAAGGCATCGTTGCATTCCAGCACGAGCGGGTTGATGGTCGCACCGCCGCGGCCAATCTGCGGGAAATCGGCACAGCTCTGCCGCACCATCGCGTTAAACAGCGTGCCGACCGAGAAAGTATTACCCAATAAAATCGGCGTTTGCAGCTCGCCAAGCTCCATCACCTGCGTCAGGCCAATCGGCTTGGCGAACCCGTTCAATACCGCCGCACCGCAGGGCAAAGGATCGGTATAAAGATTGTCACCGGGTGGCACAATCGCCGTTACGCCGGTCTGCGTTTCACCGTCGGCTAGCGTGCTGTGGCCGACGGTAACCCCGGCAATATCGCTAATACTGTTGCTCGCCCCGGTCTTAAAACGGGGGGTGAAAATTTGTCGCTGCTGCTGCCAGCGGCTCAACAACGCGCGCACGCCCTGAGAGGTAAAATCGTCTGCATGCATTTTGTTTCTACTTCTTCAATTTGGGATCCAGGGTATCGCGTAAAGCGTCACCTAGTAAATTAAACGCCAGCACGGTGAGGAAAATCGCTAACCCCGGGAACACCGAGACGTTCCATTTTCCGGCCATCATCATGTTGCGGCTCATGGCCAGAATATTGCCCCACTCCGGGACGTCCGGCTCGGGTCCAAGGCCGATAAAGCTCAGGCTGGCAGCGGTTAAAATGCTGGTGCCAATGCGCATAGTGAAATAGACGATAACGTTCGACAGCGTGCCCGGCAGGATGTGGCGCAATATTACGACTCTGTCCGGTGCACCCACACAGCGCACAGCCTCGACGTAGGCGCTTTGCTTGATCGACAGCGTCGAGGCGCGAACGATGCGGGCAAAAACCGGCACGCTAAACACCGCAACCGCGATGATCACATTGTTCAAACCGGGGCCAAGAATAGCCACCACGGCGATCGCCAACATTACACCGGGGAAGGCAAACAGCACGTCGGAACCGCGCATGATCAGCATATCGAGCCATTTTCCGTAGTAGCCCGCAAGCAGGCCGAGGAACACGCCGGCAATCATGCCCAACGTCACCGACAGCAGCCCGACGTACAGCGAAATCCTCGCACCATAAATGATGCGGCTCAGCACGTCGCGCCCGAGATCGTCGGTACCAAACCAGTGTGCGGCGGAAGGACCCGCCCCGAGCGCACTCCAATCAGGCACCTGCGGATCGTAGGGCGCGATCCACGGAGCAAATATCGCCACCAGCACCAGTAAAAGAATAAAAATTGAAGACACTATCGCCAACGGATGACGAATAAAGTTCTGGAAAAAATCCAGCCACGGCGAGCGAATATCATCATGCGAATCGCCCACTGCGACAACGGGCTCCAGCGGCGGTAAGGTGTTGGCAGGCTGAACCATAAGTGCTCCTAACTCAGTCGAATAGACGGATTAACTACCGCATAAAGCAGGTCAACCAGCGTATTAATCACAATAAACTCGAACACAAACAGCATGACCAGCGCCTGGATCACCGGCTGGTCCTGGGTTTGAATCGACTGAATAAGCAGCCATCCCAGACCGGGCCAGCTGAATACCGCCTCCACGATGATTGACCCGCCGAGCAGGAAGCCAAACTGCAACCCCAGCATTGTGATCACTGGGATCAGTGCATTGCGCATAATATGCTTCCAGGTCACCAACCGCGCGCGCAGCCCCTTGGCATTAGCGGTGCGCACATAGTCTTCCTGCGCAACGTCGAGAAACGCCGAACGGGTAAAGCGCGCCATCACCGCCGCCACCGACGAACCCAAAGTGATCGCCGGTAAAATAATGTCGCTGGGCTTGTTGAAACCGCTAACCGAGAAAATGCCAAACGGCATCGCCACAAACTGGATCAGCAACAGGCCTAACCAAAACGGCGGCATCGAAATTCCACCGATGGCAAAACTCATCAACGTCCAGTCCTGCCACTTACCGCGCTTCAACGCCGACCAGACGCCGATCACCAACCCCAGCACCACCGACCAGGCAAATCCGGCCATCGCCAGATACAGCGTCGGCATAAAACCGGCCTCAATCACGCTCAATACCGGCTGACGCGTGCGATAGGTCGTCCCCAGATCGCCGTGAAACACGCCGCTTATCCAATGCCAGTACTGCGCCGGAAGAGGATCGTTTAAACCAAGCAGTTGCCGCGCTGACTCTACCTGCCCCAAAGTGGCATCCTGCCCCGCATAGATACGCGCAGGGTCACCCGGCAGCAGCTTGATAAAACCAAATATCAGTAATGACACCACCAGCAGAACCGGGAGCATTTCCAGTATCCGGCGAATAAAATATGTCAGCATAAAATCCCATTCCCCAATGATAAATCACCGTCTAACCCGCTACCGCTTAATGACGGCCAGCAATAATCACCCGCCATCCAAACAAACAAACCATAAAACCAGTTTTAAGGCAGCACACTCTACGCCCTAAATGCCAGTTATTAGGGAGAGCGTACCGTTGGGGTCGTAGCGAGCTAGTTTGCTCGCCGAAGTGCCCCTAGGCACGCTATGCCCGCGTATCTCGATCTCAATATCCTCACGCCCAAAATGTCAGCTATTAGGGAGAGCGTACCGTTGGGGTCGTAGCGAGCTAGTTTGCTCGCCGGAGTGCCCCTAGGTGCGCTATGCCCGGGTATCTCGATCTCAATACCCTCACGCCCAAAGGTCAGCTATTAGGGAGAGCGCACCGTTGGGGTCGTAGCGAGCTAGTTTGCTCGCCGAAGTGCCCCTAGGTGCGCTATGCCCGCGTATCTCGATCAACCAGAGAGCATTTTCAGCGTGGTCCGATTTTAGGGAGAGCGCACCGTTGGGGTCGTAGCGAGCTAGTTTGCTCGCCGAAGTGCCCCTAGGTGCGCTATGCCCGGGTATCTCGATCCAGATGGCAACTTTCCCTATACCTTCCCTATAACTTTCCCTATGACCTTACATATAAAACTTATTTAAACTGTGCCTGATTAAACAACAGCGTACCGTCCGCCAGCATAAAGACCCCAGACAAATCCTTGGTTTTACCGACCAGGTTGTCCGGAGAACCCAGGAAAGCGACCGGCGCATCAGCCCATAGCAGCTTCTGCGCGTCATTATAGGCAGCCTGACGCTTGCTCATATCTGCCGTTTGCAGCCCGGCGGTAATATCAGCATCCACCGCTTTGTTGCTGTAATAAGACACGTTGTAGCCTTTAGGGATAAACGATTCGGTGGTAAACAGCGGGCGCAGCGCCCAGTCAGCATCCCCGGTCGAGGTTGACCACGAACCGTAATACATCTGCACTTTGGCATCGGCCGGATTCGGCGTGCTCCACAGGCGCTGATTGATACTGCCAGCGTCCATGGGTACAAACTTCACGCGCACCCCAATCAGCCCCAACTGCTGCTTGATGAACTGGCCGGTGCGGATACGGTCAGTTTTGTTTGAGCTCCACATTTCAACGTCAAAGCCGTTCGGGTAACCCGCTTCCTTCAGCAACTCCTTAGCCTTGGCGATGTTGTAGCTATAGTCCGGAGAGGACTGTTTCTGATAAAACTGCACGTGGCTTGGCAATGGAGAAGTCGAGGTCTCCCCCATCCCCGCAAAACCCACCTTCAGCCACAGATTGCGATCTATCGCATAGTTGATCGCCTGACGAACGCGCGCATCTTTGAATTCCTTCATCTGCGTATTAAAGGCGATGTAATAAAGGTAGATGCCCGGATCGCGTTGGATATCCAGCTTAGGGTTATTTTTAACCGTATTAACCAGATCGGACGGCAACGGATATACCGCCTGCACCGCGCCGGAAATCAGCTTGGCAACCTGAGTCGAATCCTCTGGTGTCGGGTAGAAAGTCACAGAATCGACCTTCGGCCAGCCCTTCTGCCAGTAATGATCATACTTCACCAGCTTCACATCTTTACCCTGCTGCCATTCAACAAATTTAAACGGACCGGTCCCGACCGGATGCACGCTCAGGTCCGCTTCGTTTGGATAAGCCTTTAAAGACGCCGGACTGTGCATCACCGCCGACGGGTGCGCCAGCGTGTTGATCATCGCGCCGAACGGCTTGTTCAGCGTAATTTTCACCTGATAGGGCGACGTCACCTCAACCGTTTTAATCATACTAAACAGACCGTTGCGCTTCAGGTGATTGGCCGGATTGGCCAGACGGTCGAGATTGACCTTCACCGCCTCGGCATTGAACGGCGTGCCGTCCTGGAAAGTGATGCCCTGACGCAGATTAATGGTGAATTCCGTCGCCGTCGCGTTGCTGGTGTAGTCGGTCGCCAGCACTGGAATAATCTTCATCTGGTTATCGAATTCAAACAGACGCTGGAAAATACCGGTCTGCACCGAATAGCTCAGCGTGTCGGTAGTATCGTGCGGGTCAAAACCGGTGACATCCGCATACATTGTGATGCTCAGATCTCTGGCCATCGCCGAGGTGGTAAAGCACAGCGCCAGACTGGCGGCCAATAGTGTCTTGCGGTTTAACATCGAATGCATGAACTTCTCCTGTGAGGAACCCGAAAGGTGACAAATTAAACGTTCAAAAAATGGCTACCCAATGGTGCGGTGACACCTGACGATATTGCACTTTTTCTACCTGTAATCCGGCCGGATGAACCGGCGACTTCACTTCGGTGTCATCAAAACTGCGCGCCGCCCGCTGGGTCGGATCGGCAATCGGCACAGACTTGAGCAAGCGTTGGGTGTAAGGATGCTGCGGATTGCTGAAGATAGCGTCGCGCGGGCCAATCTCGACAATTTGTCCGAGGTACATCACCGCGACGCGGTTGGCAATACGCTCAACCACCGCCATGTCGTGAGAGATAAACAGCCAGGCCACGCCGGTATCGCGCTGCAGGTCCATCATCAGATTGACCACCTGAGCCTGAATGGAAACGTCCAGCGCCGAGACCGCTTCGTCGGCGATAATCACCTGCGGCTGCAGCGCCATAGCGCGGGCAATGGCGATGCGCTGTCGTTGGCCGCCGGAAAATTCATGCGGATAACGACGCGCCACCGACGGATCTAATCCGACACTCTTCAACAGCTTGTTGACCGTCGGCGTCGCATCCTTCAGCGAGCGCGCCATGCCGTGCAATAGCAGCGGTTCGGCTATAGAAAAACCCACCGTCAGACGCGGGTTTAGTGAGGCGTAAGGATCCTGAAACACCATCTGAATCTGGCGTCGCACCGCCTGAAAAGGCTTATCGCGCAGCAGGGTTATTTCTTTGCCTTCCAGGTGAATGCTCTCCGACTGACTGCTCACCAGGCGTAAAATTGCCCGGCCGGTGGTCGATTTACCGCAGCCGCTTTCCCCCACCAGCGCCAGCGTTTCGCCGGGCCAAATAGAGAAATCAATTTGTTCAACCGCGTGCACCTCTTGCGTCACGCGAGACAAGATACCTGAGCGGATCGGATAACACACTCTCAGCCCACGTACGTCGAGCAGCGGCGCGGCGCCGTAGTCGGCGGTTTTCTGATCGCCAGACGAGGCTGGCGCGATTTCAGCTAACGATGCGCCCTCTTTCTGGATCAGCGGAAAACGGCGCGGCCATTCCAGTCCCTGCATATCGCCCAGTTTGGGCACCGCCGCCAACAGCGCGCGAGTATAAGGATGGCGGGCGTGGGCAAAAATTTGCTCTACGCTGCCCTCTTCAACCACTTCCCCGTGATACATCACCACCACGCGATCGGCGATTTCCGCCACTACGCCCATATCATGCGTAATAAACAGCACCGCCATATCGGAGCCGCGCTGCAGGTCACGCAGAATTTGCAGGATCCGCGCCTGGACGGTAACGTCGAGCGCGGTGGTCGGTTCATCGGCAATTAACAACGCCGGATCGCAGGCCAGCGCCTGGGCAATCATCACCCGTTGGCGCATGCCGCCGGAAAGTTCGTGGGGATAACATTTGAGGATACGTTCGACGTCCGGGATGCGGACCTGTTTCAACAGCTGGCGCGCCTTGTTTAACGCCTCGGCCTTGTTGCTGATACCGTGATCGATCAGACCCTCGGTAAGCTGGTCACCCACCCTTAATACCGGGTTTAACGAGGTCATCGGCTCCTGAAAAATCATCGACATTTCCTGACCACGCAGCCTGCGACGCGCATCGCCTGCCATCTTGACCAGAGAGTGTTTCACGCCGCTGCGGTTAGTAAATTCGATGCTGCCGCCGTCAATCCTGGCCGACTCGGCCAGTAATCCCATAATACTCAGCGAGGTGACCGATTTCCCCGATCCGCTTTCGCCGACGACGGCGACCACCTCACCCCTGTTAATTGAAAAGGAGACGCCTTTGAGTGCCTGAGTCTTACCCTGTCGGCCAGTAAAACTCACCGACAAATCCTTTACCTGCAGGATTGGCCTGTTGCGGCTTTCCGACAGCGACGGGTCAGCAGACTCGGTTGTGGGCGCCTCACTAACGGGCATTTCAGTCATCAAAAGCGTGCTCCTTTATTTCAACAAAAAATCTTCCGAAAACGCACTCCGCCCTCGGCTCAGGATCAGAGCCAGATTTCACCCTGTTCAAAACGCAACGCCGGTTGATGGTCTTCGGCCAGCCAGATTGGCCCGTCGAGATCGACACGTTCCGCCTGCACAGCGACCGGCAACGCGGCCTCCATCGCCAGCGAAGAACCGAGCATGCAGCCGACCATAATTCTCAGCCCCAACGCCCTGGCTTCCTCAACCATTGCCAGCGCCTCGGTCAGCCCGCCGCACTTGTCGAGCTTGATATTAATCATCTCGTAACGGTCACGCAGTCCGGCAATATCAGAGCGCTGATGGCAGCTTTCGTCGGCGCAGACAGGAATGGGATGCAAACAACGCACCAAGTCTGCATCTTTGCCCGCAGGTAATGGCTGCTCGATCATCGCAATGTTAAATTCTTGTAGCGCGTGGAACAGGCTTTCGAGATCTAACCCGTGCCATGCCTCGTTGGCGTCAATCACCAGCGTAGCGTGCGGAGCAGCGTGGCGAATGGCGGCGACTTTTTCGATAATCTGCTCGCGGTCGAGCTTGATTTTTAGCAGCTTAGCGCCGCGAGATACCGCATCGGCGGCAACGCCCGCCATGTTTTCGAGCGTATCCAGACTCAGGGTTTCTGCGGTTATCACGCTTGCAGGTGCTTGCATTTCAAGCAGTTGCCAAACCGACTTGCCCTGTTTTGCAGCATCAAGACGCCACATTGCACAATCCAGGGCATTGCGCGCAGAACCGATTGGCAAAGCCTGCTGTAAGGCTTCACGACTGAGGCCCGCTTCCACTCGTGCCCGCACATTTTCTAACTGTTCGCAGACGCTTTCTGCCGATTCCTGATAGCGCGCGGTGGGCGTGCATTCACCCAGTGCCACAAACTGTCCGTCGGTCAGCGTGACCCGCACCACGGTTACCGCCGTGCGCACGCCGCGCGAAATGGCAAATGGCCGGGCCAGAGGCAGCTCAACCGTTTGGAAGTCCATCTTCATCATAAGCCCCGGTCCTTGATTGACTGCGCCAGTTCATGAGTACCGAAACGCACCGGGTCGGTGGCCGGCACGCCGAATTCACGGGTGATTTCTGCCAGCGCGGCTTTGGCTTCTTCTTCGCTTACCCCCGAGGTGTTTAACGAGAAACCGGCCAGCTGCACGTCAGGACTGGTCAGACGGGCGGCGGCAAGGTTGGTATCCACGCACTGTTTAAGGGTCGGCATAAACTGATGCGGTAAATGGCGCATATGCTTGCGACCCAGCTCGTGACACATCACCAGCAGATGCGCCTGCGCGCCGTGGATCAGACCCATGCTGACGCCGGCGAAGGACGGGTGATAGAGCGAACCCTGCCCTTCGATAATGTCCCAATGATCGTCTTCGTTGGCCGGGGACAGCGACTCCACTGCGCCGGAGATAAAATCGGCAATCACCGCATCGATGGCAATACCCGCGCCCGCCACCAGCACGCCGGTCTGCCCGGTCGCGCGAAAATCGGCTTTCATGCCGATCTCACGCATTGCAGACTCGAGCGCCAACGAGGTGTACATTTTGCCGACCGAACAGTCGGTGCCCACGGTCAGAATACGTTTGCCGCTGCGTTTTTTACCGCTGCCGACGTCCAGCTCAGGGCGCATGTGGCGCACGTCAAACAGCTGCACGTTGTACTCGGCGGCCAGTTCGACCAGTTCAGGAAGGTCGTTCAGCCCCTGGTGCAAGCCGTTGGCTACGTTCAAACCGCAGCGAATAGCGGTTTTTATTGATTCGATCCAGTGCGCAGGCAGCTTGCCGCCAGAGTTGGCGGTGCCTAACACCATGGTTTTAGCGCCGCGCGAGGTGGCGGTCGCAATATCCATCTCTTCGAGACCCAGCGATACAGAATCGGTTGCCAGACGGATCTGACCGACGCAGGATCCGGGACGGAAGACGTGAATGCCGCGCGCCGTTTTTGCCGCCAGCGGGTCCATCACGTCACCTAAGAACAGCAGATAAGGCATTGGGATTTGTTGCATGAGTTTCTCTCGTCGATAGTTATAGGGTTAGCAACCGCTGTTGCCTGACCAGATAACTATTTCATGACCGGGAGTACGCGGCGAATACTTGTTTAGCGGGGGGGTATAACGTCAGGCTATGGGTGCGGAAGTGATTGAGACAAATAAAAAAGGCGGAGCCGCTGGCCCCGCCTGGGGTTTTTAGAAGCGGTAGGTCAGAGAAACGGTGGTGACGTCTTTCTTGTTGCCGCCAAGCTTGGCGCTATCACTGTCGCTCAGCGTGTTGATTTTGTAGTCAACATAGGTGTACATATTTTTGTTGAAGTAGTAGTACGCACCCACTGAGACATATTTATACAGGTAAGCATCGCCCACGCCTTCTACGTCTTTCGCCTTGCTGGCCACGTAGCCAATCGATGGACGGAAACCGTTCAGGAACTGATATTGGGCAACGGCTTCAAAGCCCTGAGTTTTGTTCGCGAAACCGGATACGCCGTTGGCGCTGATGCTGGTTTGCTTGCGGGTGCCTTCAATCATCGCAGCCAGATAAATCTGGTTAGCGTCGTATTTAACCGCGGCGGACCAGGCTGAGGCTTCGCTGCCGCCGCCAATGGCTGACGCCGACTGCGCGTTGGTGCGATCGGAGCGTGAACCGGCAATAACCGCACCAATGCCCGTACCGCCGATGTCGTCATAGCTCAGTGACGCGCCATAGCCGTCACCGTTTGAGCGGCTGTTAGGGCGTGAATTTGAGCCAGCGCTGCTGGCTTCGTTTTTAGCCTGGTACTGTAAGGCAAAGTTCAGGCCATCGACCAGACCAAAGAAGTTCTTGTTACGATAAGTGGCCAGGCTGCTGGCACGACCGACCATGAAGTTATCCGAGTAACCTGAGTCACCGCCGTATTCTGGCAGCATGTCGGTGTAGCCGATGGCATCGTACACCACGCCGTAGTTACGGCCATAGTCCAATGAGCCTAACTTGGCAAACTTCAGGCCCGCGAAACCAAGGCGAGTTTTGTTGCCGTTCTGCGCATCCGCTCCCTCGGAGTTGGCCAGGCTATTTTGATATTCCCACTGGCCATAACCGGTAAGCGTATCACTTATTTTAGTTTGGCCTTTAAAGCCAAAACGCATATATGAACCGTCGCCGTTATTGCTTTTATTATCGCTAAAGTAATGTTTGCCGTTGACGCGGCCATACAGATCCAATTGGTTGCCATCTTTGTTATAAATTTCTACGGCATTTGCCCCAGTGGTTACCACAATTAAAGAGACCGCTACGGCCAAAACACTGCGCTTCATCATTATTTAATTTCCTAAAATTAAGGTATAGGTTTCTCGTGCCAAATTTTAAATATCAGGCTGTGAGTTTATAAATGTTTATAATTGATGCTATCTGTAAATCGAGAGGAACCTTAGCACTAAGCACAAAAAGTTAAAATGAAAAAGTTCGGGTCTATTGGTAAAAGACGGGTAAATAGTTGTAACAAAATGTGTTTTACCGATAATCGTAACTTACTGATTTTATGCGTTTTTTGAATAACAATTTGCACCAAATTGGTGCAACCGCATTTTATGACACAAAAAGCCTAGCTAAAGGGCACATTTACCGTGCCGTATGTCTCGTTTTTAAAAGCATTTCTAACGGTTAACGATCATTAAAATAATTAAATGCGAAATAGATCATCCTGCTTGATAAAAGTGCATAGCAAAGTAATTATTTTGAATGCACTAAATTCCTATGCTAATTAATGGGTAAACAAAACCGTTATTGAGATAAGTTACTTCTTATCTTTGTTAAAATTAAATTAGAGTAAAGTTAACGTTTAAATAAAATTCCTAGATCATAATGACTCGAGTTATTAAATTGAACAATTAGCGGATATTGCTTAGGGCATTAAGCTTTAAAAAATCCTGACACTGCCTATATCCTCGAGCGCCGTATCCCCCGCTAACGCTGTAGGAAGTCACCCTCATCGAGAAGTCTGCCACCCTGTTTTTTTGGTCTAGACCACGGCGCACCGTGGCGGATGCCGTAATTGCACTAAAAAACAGCAGATTGTTTATAAAATTTTAAAAAACCTGCGGGCGGTAGAATTAATACAATCCATGATTTCAAATTGCGCTTAATGACTGTTTTATTGCTGGGTTTAATCGCATTGCTCCTGAAAAACCATTACTTGAAATAAATAACAACTGGCATAGTCTTTGCAGATGACTTTGACCTGTTAATGAATGACGTTGAGCTGTAAATGCCGGTCATTTATTAGCGTTTATTGGCGTAATAGTTTTAAGCCTGTTAATGAGTCGCTGGCTTAATCTCAGTCATTTAGCGGTATTCAAGGGGAACACTATGAGCAAAATAACCATTGCCACCGTTGCCATGCCCGCAGTTTATGATAAGCAGCAAAACCTGCGTACTATGCTCAATGAATTAAATCAGGCGGCGAGCGAAGGTGCCGATCTAATTGTATTTCCAGAACAAAGCCTGCAAGGATATTTAACCGACACCCTGAACTATGATTTAGAAAATGTCGCCTATCAGTTCGACCAGGCCGAAATAATACCGCAGGGTGAGTGTATCGCGGTGCTTATCGATGAGGTTATAAAGCTTCGGGTTCACGCAGTAATAGGACTGACGGAAAGAGACGCCGATCGACCAGAGGTATTATATAACTGTGTCGTGCTGCTCGGCCCGGAAGGAGTGATCGGGCGCTATCGTAAAGTCCATCAGCCCGGTGATGAAAAACATATCTATTATCCAGGCGATGACTTCCCGGTGTTCGCCACTAAAATTGGCCGCATCGGCATGCTGATTTGCTATGACAAAGTATTCCCAGAAAGCACCCGCGAGCTGGCGCTCAAAGGCGCGGATATCATGATCATGCCCACTGCATGGGGCCTGGCGGGAGACAACGACGATCCCGAACTGGACTATATGGTCGACACCTATACCCTGTTTGGCCGGGTGCGCGCGTTGGAGAACCAGTGCTGGATGGTGGAATCCAACCTGTTTGGCCCGCACGGCAAACTGCACTATCACGGCCACAGCCGCATTATCGATCCCCATGGCAGAATTATCGCCGACACCGGTTTTTCCAGCGGAATAGCAATGGCGACCGTCGACGTTAGCGCCGAAATCATCAGGGCGCGCAGCGTGGCGTATATTGGTTATCACTTCCTGAAAGATTATGTTCCCGTCAATGCACCGCCCTCTCCATTAACCGTTTCCCAGCGTCACGTTAAATCGTCAAGGGAGTAATTTATGGCTCATGCATTAGAAGCAATTAATATCTCAAAACAATATTCTACGGCAGCGGGTAACGTGACGGTGCTTAAAGATCTTAACTTTCATGCCGATGCCAATGAGTTTATTTCGTTTGTTGGCCCCAGCGGCTGCGGAAAATCGACACTGTTTAATATCATTACCGGTCTGTTAATGCCTGATAACGGGCATATTTTAATTAGCGATAAAGAAACCACCGGCAGCGCCTCGGATAAGATGGGCTATGTGCTGCAAAAGGATTTACTTTTCCCCTGGCGAACGGTGCTGCAGAACGTCATTTTAGGGTTGGAAATTCGCGGGATTAATAAAAAAGACGCCCGCGAGCGCGCCAGAGAATTATTAAATACTTACCACATGCAGGGCTATGAGGATAAATACCCGGCTCAGCTTTCCGGCGGAATGAAACAGCGCGTGGCGCTGATGCGCACCATGATCACCGACCCGGAAATCATCCTGATGGACGAGGCCTATAAGGCACTCGACTACCCGCTGAAAATCTCTCTCGAAAGCGAGCTGCTCAACGTGGTCAAGGAGCAGAAAAAAACCGTAATCTTTATCACTCACGACATTGAAGAGGCGGTGACCTTATCCGACCGCGTCTACGTGATGAAGGCGCGACCGGGAGAGATTATCCATGAAATCAACGTCGATTTAGGCACCGACAGCCGGATTATTCCCGAGCGTCGCCTGGCGCCGCGTTTTAACGAATATTACGAATTAATCTGGCGCAGCATTGGCGCTGCACCGGTCATGTTCTGACTGCACGGGGATTTACCTATGAGTACGCTATCTTCTGAAGAAAGGTTGAAAGACTCTGCCCCGCAGGCAGAACAGGTTACGCCTGGCGCAGCGCGGCATATTTCTCCGCGCCTGCCTGCCCAGGAGGTTAACTTTTTCAAAAGCCCCACCTCGCGCCGCTACGTGCTGCTGGCGCTACAGGTAGCGATCGTCGCCGCGCTGCTGCTGTATTGGGAGATTGGCGCGCGGGAAGGTTTTATCAGCAAGTTTTTGTTTGCCAGCCCGAGCATGGTGTGGGACGTGTTGGTACAGCGCTTCCGCTCAGGAGAGCTGTTTACCGATATTGGCACCACGGCGCTGGAGACGGTGATCGGTTTCGTCATTGGCGCGATAGGCGGTTCGATTCTTGGGCTGCTGCTGTGGTACTCGAAATTCATTTCTGACCTAACCGCGCCGTTTATCGCCGCTATCGGATCGATCCCGGTGTTAGCGATCGCGCCGATCACCATCATCTGGTTTGGTACCGACATGCTGTCGAAGGTGGTGATTGTCGCCTTCTCCTGCATCGTGGTCTCGCTGACTACCTCATATAAGGGGGCGGTACGTACCGATCCCGACCTGATCAACCTGATGCGATCGTTTGACGCCTCGCGATCAAAAATCTTCATCAAGCTGGTGGTGCCGTCGGCCATGCTGTGGGTGGTCTCGGGTTTACGCCTCAACGTCGGTTTCGCGCTAGTGGGCGCTATCGTCGGCGAGTACATCTCTTCAGACGTCGGCGTAGGGCACATGATCCTGCTCGGCAGCTCCAATTTCGGCATGAATATAGTGTTAGCCGGTATCGTGCTGGTGATGTTGATGATGCTGGTATTTAACGTGGTGGTGATGTTCCTCGAAAGACTGATTCTCTCATGGGAAAGGGTAAAATAATGACAATCTCTTCGCTTAAAGGCTTCACATTGGCCGCCTCGACGGCCTGCTGTTTATTGGTTTCACTTGCCGTGCAACCGGCCAGCGCCGCTGAGACCCCGGTGCGCATCAACCAGGCATTCCAGTCACTGCTTTACCTGCCGCTGTATGTCGCGCAGGAAAAGGGATTTTTCACCCAACAGGGCGTTAAGGTACAAATCAGCACCGGCGGCGGCGGCGCGCAGTCGTGGTCGGCGGTGATCGGCGGGTCGGCAGACTTTTCGATTCAGGATCCGGTGTTCGTGCCAAAGTCACATGAAAATGGCGGCGGCGGCGTGGTGGTAGCCGGGGTCCAGGATGCGCCAACGGTGTTTATCTTCGGTAAAGACGGCGCTAGCCTGCAGAATAATCTGGCGGCTTTAGCCAACAAGCGGGTGGTCACCAGTCCTGAACCGGATACCACCTGGGCGTTTATGAGCTATTTGATCAAGCAGCAGAAGCTCAAAGACGTCAAGCTGGTCCACGTGGCGATTGGCAATGAAATCCCGGCCGTGGTCGCGGGTCGGGCCGACTATGCGCTGGCGGTAGAGCCGCAAACCACGATGGCGGTCCGTCAAAACGGCCTGCACATGGTCTATTCATTCTCGGCGGCGCAGGACTGGTATCCGTTTGCCTTCTCAAGCCTGACCACAACCCAGGCCTATATCGACAAAAATCCGGCGGCGGCGCAGGCGGTGGTGACGGCGTTTGAAGAGGCCTCGCGCTATATCTACAGCAACGTCGACGATGCGGTGACTATCGCCGCCAAGTACTTCCCCAACCTGCCAAAAGATATCGTGCGCGAAGCGGTGAAACGCGAGATAGACGCCAAAGGTTATCCGCAGAACGTTTTGGTCAGCCAGAAGGCCTGGGATAACAACATGAAGATTTCGCTGTATGCGAAAAATATCCAAGCCTATCCGTCTGACGCCACGTCTTACAAAAACAACGTTAACACCGAGCTGGCGACCAAGGCCAAAGCCGCCGTCGATGCGATGAAATAATCCTGCCGGGGCGTTGCCTGCTGGCCGCCCCGTTTCCCTAAACTAAGGTGTGCTGCTATGACTGATGAGAACTCCGTTCGCCTAGGCGCAATGTCTCCTTTAACCCCGGCCGATGCAGCCGCGGTGCTGCCTACCGTACTGGACTGGGCGGCGCGCGCCGCGGCGTTGAGTGATTTTGTGAACGCGCATATTGGCCCTGAGGGGCTGCCGATTACGCTGTTTGTCTCTCCGCTGGTGAAAACATCATGAGCGAACTGCTGAATTTATCGATTGCCGAGGCCGCCGCCAAGGTCCGCACCGGTGAAACCAGCTTTCCCGAACTGGTCAGCGCCTGTCTGGATCGCGAGCAAAAAACGCGCGAACTTAACGGCTGGGTAGAAGTTTACGCCGAGCAGGCGATTAAACTGGCGCAGGCGCAGCAGACGCTGCTGGAAAATGGTTACGATCTCGGCCCGCTGCAGGGCATTCCGCTGGGCCTGAAGGCCAATATCGATATCTGCGGTCAGGAGATGCACGCCGGCAGTAAAATCTTGCAGGGCAATATTGCCCAACACGATGCGGCAGTGACCCATCATCTTAAACAGGCCGGAGCGATTATTCTCGGCACCACCAACATGCATGAGTTTGCCTGGGGCGGCACCACCAATAATCCGCACTTTGGCGCCTGCCATAATCCGTGGGACAGCCGCCGCGTGCCTGCGGGTTCTAGCGGCGGCTCGGGCGTAGTGGCGGCGGTGCGCAGCGCTTTCGCTACTCTGGGTACCGACACCGGCGGATCGGTGCGCCTGCCCGCTGCCCTCAACGGCGTAACCGGTCTGCGCCCGACGGTAGGCAATGTCAGCACCGAGGGCGTTTTTCCACTGGCGTGGAGTATGGATACCGTTGGCCCACTGGCCGCGCGAGCCGCCGACTGTGCCCTGCTGTATGCCGTTCTGTCGGGAGCCGATGCCGGGCAACGGGCAGCGATCGACGACCAGCTGACTAAGCCGCTAAAAGGTTTACGCATCGGCGTGCTCGATCCTTACAGCTTCTACAGCCTGCAACCCGGGGTGGAAAAAACCCTGCGCCGGGCGTTGAGCGATTTTGAAAAGCTGCACGGGGTGGAGATTGTTAATCTCAAGGTAGACGGGCTGGAAAACGCGGTCGACGCACAGATTATTGTCGACGCCTGCGAGCCGAGCGCCATTCACTGGCCGTGGCTAAAGGATCGTGCGGATCAGTATGGCGAAGACGTGCGTATTTTATTGCAGGCCGGACTGACCTTTACCGCCGTGGAATATTTGCAGGCACAACGCTATCGCACCTGGCTGCGCGACAAGTTTACCGGTCTATTTTCACAGGTCGATATGGTTATTACGCCGACGCTGCCGTTTACCGCGCCGCTGATTGGCCAGGAGACGCTGCCTATTGGCGATGGTGAGGTTTCTACCCTGCTGGGCAATTTGATTTTTACCTGTATCCCGAGCCTGGCCGTGCTGCCGGCGATAAGTTTTCCGGCCGGATTCGACTCGCTGGGGCTACCGGTCGGCCTGCAACTGATGGCCGCGCCGGGTCAGGAAGCCTTGTTATTACGCGCAGCACACCAGTATCAGCAACAGTCGACGCACCACCTGCGCGTGCCTCCGCTGCCTGAGCGTTAAGGCGCGGTCCGGCCTCAAATAACCGGGTATGTTATAGAAAATCCCTGGCCTTGCTCAACAGTGAGGCCTTGGTAATGACGCCCAGCAGGCGTCGCGACTGAGGATTTTCCAGCACCGGCAAGCGCTCCAGCGGCGAGGTGCTAAACACCGCCCAGGCCTGCTCATAGCTCGAACCCTGATAAAGCACGGTAAATTCGTGTTGTATATAAGTCTCTATCCTGCCCTGTTTATCCAGACTGCCGTCAATAATTCCGCTAGCCAGCTGGTTAGTGGCCACCACGCCGAGGAACCGCTGTTGGCGGTCGACGATATAGACAAAGCGCGTGCGTTGTTTCAGCCCTTCGCTGACAACTTCGGCCAAGGTGGCATCAATGAACATCTTCGAGCATGGGCAAATAAGCGGCTCTACCGTGCCGGTTTCAAAATCATTTTTGGCCATAAAACGCGCATTGTGCCGCGTCAGTACCGGATAGGTTCCGCTGGCCCTGAAGCGCGCAGCCACCACGTAGGAGATAGCGGTCGCCAACATCAGCGGAAACAGTAGCGAACTGTTAAGCGTCATTTCAAACGCCATCATGATCGACATCAGCGGCGCGTGGCTGGTGGCCGCCAGCAGCGCGCTCATGCCCACAGCGGCATACAGCCCCATCGGACCCGGATCAAAGCCCAGCCATTGCAGACAGGTGCAGACCAGCGCACCGCTGGCCGCGCCAATCAGCAGCGAGGGAGTAAACAATCCGCCGACCGCGCCTGAACCCACGGTAATCGCCGTCGCGACAATCTTTAACACCAGCAACAGCAGCAGCGAGGTGTGAAGATTTCCGTTGTTTAAAATCAGGTCGATGACTTCGAAACCGTTGCCCAACACCAGCGGTGACACGGTGGCCACCAGCCCGACGGCTAAACCGCCCAGTCCCAGGCGCAGCGCGGGATGAGAAATCGGCTGCAGGGTTTTACGCACCTTATCGATTGAAGCAACAAACATCGGCCCCAGTACGCCGGTGGCCGCGCCGATAGCCAGCACGGTGCAAATGGCGCCCGGCGTTGGGCTGAATACCGCGGAGGAATAGAGATACAGCGGCGCATAGTGAGTCAGCGAACGGACGGTGAGCACCGCCACCGAGGCAGAAATAAACAGCGGGATCAGCCGCTGAACCGCGGTGACGCCAAAGGCAATCTCAGCGACGAACAGCGCACCGGCAAACGGCGCGTGGTAGACCGCCGCCAGCCCCCCCGCCGCCGCCATCGCCACCACGTCGGACTGATGCAATGAGCTAAAACGCGTAAACCGCCCCAGCAGGCTGCCGCTGAGTGCGGAAAGCTGCACCATCGCGCCCTCGCGACCGATCGATCCCCCGCTGGCGATGCTGGCCAATGACGACAGCGAGCGCAGCAGCGTGCTGATCAGCGGAATGCCGGGCAGCCGCTGGTCGATGACGTCGAGATAGTCCGGCATCTTGCCGTTACGCGACTCGTAGCGCAGCGCCCAGTAAAGGATAAAGCCGGCGATTGCCCCGCCCACGGTGGTGATCAACGGCCAGAAAATTTTGGGATACTCGCTAAAGGCGCGGGTGATATCGCCGCCGTCGGTGAACATCAGCCCGTTGATACCGCTGATAGCGAGGCGAAAACCGATGGTCACCAGCGCGGCAATAATCCCGGCGGGAATGGCAATCAACAAATTTACCCAATCGGACTGTTGCAGCGCTTTAAAATTCATTATTTACCGAATCAGTTAACGACTATTGAAAGATTTGTTTATAACAAATCATAGCATTAGTCGTTATCCGTGGAATAAGAACTTTTCATTAGCGTGAGCATCAGCCCGGCGCGCAGCCCTAACGCGACATTAGGATTGGGGAACAGCACCACCTCTTCGGCGTGCTCGACGCGGTAGACTTTGCCACTCTGCTCGGCAAGGACATAGCCCTGCGGATAGGCGGTAAAGTTCAGCGCGTCGGCGGGAATATGCAGCACAAAGTCTGGCTTCTCACGCAAAATATCCTGCACTACCTGATAGTGTTTAAGCGGCTCGCCACGCCGGGCGGGGGCCGCTGAACCACTGACCAGCGCCTCTAACGCACGGGTTATCTGGCTAAATTGGCCAAGATCGTTGTGACCGAACGGCAGCGCCTTGCCCAATTCCAGCGTACAGCTCTCGGCCGCAAACGCCTCGCTGCTGAAATGGGTAAAGGTGCCACCGGGCGAACGATGATAAACCAGCGCATCCAGTCCCGCCTGTTCAAGCCAGCGCAGCATGTCTGCCGAGTGCGGGCGCGGCTGGAAAGGCAGCAGGCCAAAACGCAGGTGTAACGAACCACGGATGGCGGTATGCAAATCATAATGAAAACGCCGGACCGCCCCCGCCGCCGAGGCGTTGTGATAAAACTGCGCCAGCAGCTGCTCGAGCTGCTGCGCCCGCACCGTTTCATCACAGGGCTCAAAGCGGGCATGACGGCCGCCGAACATGCGGTTCATATCGGCATGCAGATAGCGCCGGTTGGCACGCATCGACGGCGCATTGCCCAAAACCACCAGCAGGCGAACGTTTAGCGGGCGTTCACCGGCCAGCAGTTCAGCGACCAGTCGATTAAGCAGCTCAATCGGTGCGGTTTCATTGCCGTGAACGCCGGCCGACAACACCACCGCCTGGCTACAGGCGTGGCGCGGCGAGAGCTCAAGCACGCCCTCGGCATGCCACTGCCAGTCGAGATGCGGCAATTGCCCCACCGGCTGAGCCGGTGGCGTTCCCTCCAGCGTCTGGGCTAACACATCAAACATGACACGGACTCCTTTTAGTCGCTGACTCAACGGCCTGTCAGGCCTGCTGGAACGGGTAAATACTGCCCAGTTGCAAGATTTGCGTCAGCTCGTCCAGCGCATGGCGCACCTCATTCAACAGCTGCGGATCGACCAGGTCTTCCTGCTGCATGCGGTCGCGATAGTGCTTATCGACCCACTGGTTAAGTCGGTTAAACAGAGCGTCGTCGATTAACGAGCCGCGATTAACGGCGTGCAGTTCATCCTCTTTCAGCGCCACGCGCAGGCGCAGGCAGGCTGGACCGCCGCCGTTGCGCATGCTTTCACGCAGGTCAAACACCTGAATGCTATCGATCGGGCCACCGCTATCGCGCAGTTCTGACAGATAATCCCACACCGCGGCGTGCTGGCGTGACTCTTCAGGCACAACGAGGGTCATTTTGCCCTCTTCGCGGCTGAGCAACTGGCTGTTGAACAAGTAGGTGGCGACCGCATCGTCCAACGTGACCCGCGCCTGAGGCACTTCGATCGGCTGAAACTCGCATTCGAGCCTGGCCATTTTGCGACGGATTTCGTCGAACGCGCCCTGCTGATTGACGAACGCCTGCTGATGATGGAACAGCACCTGGCGATTGCTGACCGAAATCACGTCGTTATGAAACACACCGCTGTCGATAGCCTGCGGGTTCTGCTGCACAAACACCGTTTGATGGGCATCAAGCTGGTGCAAACGGGCCACCGCGTCGCTGGCCAGGCGGGTTTGCCTGGCCGGGTAGCGCACCGGCTCGTTGTCACCGGCCACCAGCCCGTCACGGCCGTAAACGAACACCTGCACACCGGGCTGGCCATAATCGGCACAAAGCCGATTGTGGTTAGCCGCTCCTTCATCGCCCAGGCTCGCCACCTGCGGCAGCGCCGCATGATGGGCAAAATATTGCGAGTTTTTAAACGTCGCCTGCAAAATGGCCGACGTCGTTTCCGCCTCGATCGCCCGGTGAAATTTGTTATTCAAATTGGCTACGGTAAAGTGGACTCGCCCGTCGGCGCTGTCAGCCGAGGGAGAAACGGTGGCCGCGTTGGCTACCCACATCGCCGAAGCGGAGCTTAACGATGACAGCAGGCGCGGAGAATAGGCGTTGACCTGCGCCAAAACCTGCGCATCGCTGCCGTAAAAGCCCATCTGGCGCAGGGTGGCAAGATGCGGCCGCTCGTGCGGCGGCAGCACGCCCTGTTTGAAGCCCAGATCGGCCAGCGCCTTCATTTTTAACAGGCCCTGCTTAGCGGCCAGTTTTGGATTGGCCACCGCGCTTTGGTTGCGCGTGGAGGCCTCGTTGCCAAACGACAGGCCCGCATAGTGGTGCGTCATCCCCACCAGGCCATCAAAATTTACTTCATATTCAGACATCGCAATCTCCATTGGGCGGCGAGGTTAGCGCTGCGCGGCGAAATTAATTCCCGGGGACAGCGCGGCCGGTAACTCCAGGCGCTCGCTCTCCAGAGAAGCCATCGGCCAGGCGCAATAATCCGCCGCGTAATAGGCGCTAGGGCGATGGTTACCCGAGGCGCCAATACCGCCGAATGGCGCGTTGCTTGAGGCCCCGGTCAGCGGTTTATTCCAGTTAACGATCCCGGCTCTGGCTTCGAGCAGCAGGCGGTCAAACTGTTCGCGCTGCTCCGAGATAAGCCCGGTTGCCAGACCGAAGCGGGTTTGATTGGCCAGTTCGATCGCCTGATCAAAGTCGGCGTAGCGGATCACGCTCAGCAAAGGCCCAAAATACTCTTCGTCCGGCACGCCGCTGACGCCGGTCAGGTCGACGATCCCCGGCGTTAGCAGCGTGCTCTCGCGATCGGGCCGCGTCAGGGTTAGCAACGATTTGCCGCCCAGCTGTAGCAGGTTATCCTGCGCTTTGAGCAGATTGCGGGCCGCCGCATCGGAAATAACGCCGCCGATAAACGGCTGTGGCTCGTCATTCCAGGCCCCGACGCGCAGCGCGGCCGTGACCTCTATCAGGCGTTTAATCAGCGCATCTCCCGCCTCGCCCTGCTTGACCAGCAGGCGACGCGCGCAGGTGCAGCGCTGGCCGGCGGAGATAAACGCCGACTGAATCACCAGATTCACGGCGGCATCGATATCGCTTACCGGCTCGACAATCAGCGCGTTATTACCGCCCATTTCCAGCGCCAGGATCTTCTCGGGCTGGCCGGCAAGCTGGCGATGCAGCTGATAACCGGTGCCGGCACTGCCGGTAAACAACAGGCCGTCGATTTGCGCAGAGGCGGCCAGCGCCTCACCGGTTGAGCGTCCGCCCTGCAGCAGATTCAGCACGCCGGCCGGTAATCCTGCCTGCTGCCACAGTTTGATGGTTTCTTCCGCCGTCACCGGCGTCAGCTCACTCGGTTTGAACACCAGGGTATTACCGGCCAGCAGTGCCGGAACGATATGACCGTTCGGCAAATGACCGGGGAAATTATACGGGCCGAAGACCGCCAGCACGCCGTGCGGGCGATGGCGCAGCACCGCTTGCCCATCGGGCATCGGCGTCAGTTTTTCACCGGTGCGCAGCTGGTTGGCCTCCAGAGAAATAGCCACTTTACCGATCATGGCCTGCACTTCCGTTAGCGTTTCCCAGCGCGGCTTGCTGGTTTCGAGGCTAATGATCTCCGCCAGCCTGGCCTTGTGTTCGGTCAGCAGTGCGGCGAAACGCTGAATCACCTCTCCACGCTGTGCCACGGTCTGGCGTGCCCAGGCGGGAAACGCCTCGCGCGCGGCCTGACAGGCTGAATCGACGTCCTGCGCACTGGCGCTCAGGGCCGACCAAAGCTGCTCGTTGCTCACCGGATTAGACTTTTCCAGCAGCACGCCTTGTCCGCTGCGCCACTGTCCATTAATAAATAGTGCTGGATGGGTCATGATTCACTCGCTTGTGATAATTGTCGGGTTGAGGCGCTGTTTGCAGACTGCGGGAAAAGCGGCACGGCGCGGATCACCGCACCCGGGCTTACGCCCAGCGCCTCAGCGGTATGGGGATCGAGCGTTAAGCTCTCAATATCAGCGCTGGCCATCACCAGAGTCGCTCTGAAATCGGCATAGTTTTCGTTAGCCACCAGATAGAAATTATCGTCTTCTGAGGGCTCACGAACGGCGATCGTCGCCGTTAACAGCTGGCTTTCTTTTACTGCCCGCAGCTGATCGACCTCGCCCTCCAGCGTAGGACCGGCATCGAAGATATCGACATATCCCTGATAGCGCAGGCCTTCGGCCTCAAGCAGCGAGCGCGCCGGGGCGGTCTGCGGGTGCACCTGGCCAATCACGGCTCGCGCCTGCGGGCTGAGGAGATCGGTGTACAGCGGGTGTTTCGGCATCAGTTCGGCAATAAAGGATTTTTGGCCCATGCCGGTCAGGCGATCGGCCTCGGCAAACTCCATGCCGAAGAAATGCCGCCCCAGGCTGTCCCAGAACGGAGAATGTCCGCTGTCGTCAGAGACACCGCGCATCTCGGCAATCACCTTCGGCGAGAAACGTTCACGGAACGCGGCCATAAACAAGAAGCGCACCTTGGACAACAGCTGGCCGTTTTTACCGTGCCGATAGTCAGGATCGAGGAACAGCGTGCACAGCTCGCTGTAACCGGTGTGGTCGTTGCTTAAAAACAGCGTCGGCACCGGCTTGTAAATATTCAGGCTTTTTGAGGCATGCACCAGCGTGCCGAGGCGGAAGTTATACCAAGGCTCGCTGAGACCGACCGCCACTTCCAGCGCGCTGACGCCGACGACTTTCTGCTGACCGACATCCTCGAGTACGAACAGATATCCCTGCTCTGACTTATTCAGACTGCCGTTCCAGGTCGCGACCGAACGCTCAATCCGGGTACGCAGATGCGCCTCATCTTTCGGCAGAGACGTTAAACCGATGCCGGTCTTGCCTGACAACAGCAGGATATCGGCAATATCGCCGAGCCTCACAGGACGAATCAACATCATGATGTAACCCTCATTGCTAATAGGTGACGCCGCTTCAGGCACAAAGTCTGGCAACCGCGCGTTCCAGTCGATCCAGCCCCTCTTCGACATCCTGCTGCGGAATAATCAGCGAAGGCGCAAAGCGCAGAACGTTTGGCCCGGCAATCAGCGCGATTAGCCCCTCTTCGGCGGCTAGCTGGGTCAGCCGCTTGGCCTGTCCGGCATAGCGCTCGTGCATCACCGCACCGAGCAGCAGGCCCAGGCCGCGGATCTCGGAGAACACGTGATACTGGTGATTAATTTGCTTAAGGCGTTCGATAAACCACTGGTGACGCAGCGCCACGCCGCCGAGCACCTCGGGGGTATTGATCAACTCGAGGACTTTACCGGCAACCGCCGTAGCCAGAGGGTTACCGCCGTAGGTGGTGCCGTGAGTGCCGGGTTGGAAATGCGCGGCCAGGTTATCAACGGTGAGCATGGCACCAATCGGGAAGCCACCGCCCAGCGCCTTGGCGGTGGTCATAATATCGGGAACCACGCCGTAGGTTTGATAGGCGTACAAACTCGCCGGTTCTGCCGACGCCGTTTGCACCTCATCAAAGATAAGCAACGCATCATGCTGGGAACAAAGTTCGCGCAGGCCGGCGAGGAATGCCGGATCGGCAGGCAGTACGCCGCCCTCGCCCTGCATCGGTTCGACGATCACCGCGCAGGTGCGTGAAGAAATATGCGCGGCCACCGCGGCAAGATCGTTAAACGGCAGGTGAGTAATGGCCGGGGGCAAAGGCGCAAAGTCCTGCGAGTATTTCGGCTGGCCGCCCGCGGTCACGGTGAACAGCGTGCGTCCGTGAAAGGCGTTATTGAAGGCGATGATTTCGGTCTTATGCTCAGGATCTTTAGCATGGCCCACCAGGCGAGCCAGCTTGAGCGCGGCCTCATTGGCCTCGGCCCCCGAGTTACAGAAAAACGCCTTATCGGCAAAAGTGGCCTCAACCAGCTGTTTGGCCAAGCGCAGCACCGGCTCATTGGTGTAGCCGTTGCCCAGGTGCCAAACCTTGTCTGCCTGTTCGGTGAGCGCCTGTAACAGCGCGGGATGGCGATGGCCCAACGCGTTGACGGCAATGCCTCCGGCAAAATCGACATAGTCTTTCCCAGACTGGTCCCACAGCCAGGAACCTGATCCGCGTACCGGAATAAAATCCGCAGGGGCATAAACGGGGACCAGGTAGTCAGTAAACTGTTGGCGGGTTACACGCTGTTCCATATCAACCTCGTTATCTTTTTCGATTGCGATATCGCCCGCTTGCCGAAACCGTCGCGGCATGACTCTATTGGGCGTTCCATATTAAAAATCTTAAAATTAATCAAAGAGGCTGAATTTAGGGTGCAGGCTCCCTACCCTCATTAATGAGAGCAAATCAGCTTTTTAAATTAATAGTCTTAAATTACAAGGAGTCGCTGCACGCTCAGCGAGCAATGCTGATGAGTCTGTCGCCAGCATTTTTTTCTACCGCTAACACTCGCAGGACCTTAAATCTGTTGGATTGATAATAGAGTGCAGACATCGTGCCAGCAATCGAAAAAAGTGAATAAAAAGGGAGTCACCACGTAAAAACAACAAGTTAACAGCACCTGCATTCACTTTTATTGCATAAAAAGTGAATATTTATGAAAAACCTCTTTGCTGGCGCGCTTTGCAGAGAATGAGTATGCAGTAATAAAATTCTTATGATTTTGTGACCTGACGCGCAGGGTAGCCTATTAAATTATCCCAATCCGCGCCAAAACAGTGCAATCGCCGCACCAATAAGGGGAGCAAAAAAGCAAACAGATGCCAACTCGGCCCCTGCGCTAAACCGAACGGTGAGGCTGAGTACTCGATTTAACCCGAGCCTAGGGTTGGCGATGAAATTCGCTATCGACAATAGTTGCCAGCACCCTTAACGCATTTTCCGCACGGGTATTCCATTCAAAAGAGCTGTTAAGACGCAGGCAGTGGCGGAAGCGATCATCGACGGTGAACATAGTGCCCGGAGCCACGCTGATCCCCTGTGCCAGAGCCTGTTGATAAACCCGGGTAGCATCCACCTGGCCCGGCAGAGTGAGCCATAAAAAATAGCCGCCGCTGGGCTGGCTGACGACGGTTCTGCAGGAAATGAAGCGAGGATCGCATTACGCATGGCGATTTGTCGCAGTTCAAGCTGGCGGCGCAGGCGACGCAAATGCGCATCGTAGCTGCCCTGATGTAAAAAATCCGCCAGCGCTAGCTGCACCGGCACGCTGGCTGACAGCGTGCTCATCAGCTGCAGACGCTGGATGCGCGAGGCATAATTGCCGGCGGCCACCCAGCCAACGCGAAAACCGGGAGCCAGAGATTTAGAAAATGATGAGCAGTGCAAAATCTCCTGTCGGTATGACGACATTTTGATCGGCGGTGGCCGCTCACCGTTAAAATAGAGCTCCGAATAGACGTCATCTTCGATAAGCGCGACCTGATTTTGACGCAGTATTTCCACAAGCCGCGCCTTCTTTTCCAGACTCATGGTACAGCCCAGCGGATTTTGGAAGTTCGACATCAGCCAGCAGGCCTTGATGGGATAAGTGGCAAGGGCCTGTTCCAGCGCGAATAAATCCATGCCCTGCTGCAGGTCCATAGGAATGGCCACGGCTTTCAGCCTTCTTCGCTCAATCGCCTGCAATACGCCATAAAAGGCGGGCGATTCGATAGCCACCCAATCACCTGGCTGCGTGACCACCTGCAGACTTAGCCCCAGCGACTCCAGCGCGCCCGAGGTAATAACGATTTCATCGGGGGTCACCTCGATCCCCTGCTGGGCGTAGCGTTGGGCAATATTCCGCCGCAGCTCTTCGTTACCCGGCGGCAGATTAGCGATGGCGCTGTGGGGCGACATCCTTCTCACCGCGTTGGCCAGCGAACGCGCCAATTGAGGTTGAGGGAACAGCGTCGGGTCGGGAAACGCCGAGCCAAACGGCACGATATGCGGATCCTGGCCGGCTTTCAGGATGTCAAAAATGGCGTCATTGACATCGATATTCTCGGCGGCGTGCAGCGCGTGCCGCTGATCACCGCGTAACGGAGTTTGCTGGACCGGCGCCACGTAATAGCCCGACTGCGGCCGCGAAATCAGCAGCCCCTGATCCTCAAGCAGCTGGTAGGCCTGCAATACGGTCATCAGACTGAAACCGGACTGCCTGCAGCTCTCACGTAAAGAGGGCAATTTCTCTCCTGGCAGCCAAACCTGAGCCTCAATTTGTCGGCGCAGGGTGTGGGCCAGCTGCTGATAGCGTGGCAGGTTAGTCATTTTCGCTCACCGAGATGTATCATTAGAATAATCCGAATAATATGTTATTTTTCAGCCACCCACAGCCCATTCCTTACGATTTCCAAACGTTTTCTCCACGATCGTGTGAATTCTGACACGCCTACTTTCAGAGATTTACAGTACCTCGCACTACTATTCAATTCCCGCGATAGACTGTATTTCGTCAAGTCAGTTAGGCCACCGCCTGCTGAATGCACCTAAAAGGTTAGCTGGTACAGAATCTGGCTATAACAGAACAATGAGGAATTGAATAATGCGCAAACTTACCGCAATGGTTGTGGCTTCAACTCTGGCTCTGAGCTCGGCTTCTTTTGCCTTCGCCGCAGAGACCACTCCGACGACGGGCGCAGCAACGGGCGCACCGGCTCAGACACGCGGCCAAATGGAACATAAAGGCCCAGGTCATTACAACCCATTTGCCGGTCTTAATCTGACCGAGCAGCAGCGCACACAGTTTAAAGCGTTGTGGAAAGACTCAGGGATCCATCAGGATCGCGGCAACATGAAAAAGCAGATGGATACCCTGCACGGCCTGGTCGCGGCAAACAGCTTTGACGAAGCCAAGGTAAAAGCCGAGATCGACCAGATCAGTCAGGCGCAGTCTGCCCGCATGCTGGATCGTGCAAAAATTGAAAACAAAATGTATAACCTGCTGACGCCTGAGCAGAAAAAACAGTTTAACGAAAATTATCAGAAACGTGCCGAAAAAATGGCCGAACATCGCCGCGCGCACAAACCTGATGCGGCGACACCCGCGGCCTAATCTCCCCGCCTGAATGTCGCTGATTGATGAGTAAATCCTCTATGTAGACCGGCCCCGGTGGCCGGTTTTTTTATGTCCATTCTCCTTCCCTCCGTGCGCCGAGCGCCTCGTTATCCCACCAGCCCGCTCTCACTGACCTATAAATCGTTCACTGCATCACAAATCTGATTTTCAATTCCACCAAGTGGCGGTGAAAGTCCGATTTTTGAGCTGTAATCTTCAATGTCAGCAACAAGTTACCTTTGCCTACAGGGTAAGACCCTTTGCCTATCTGCCCGTTAAACAACTATAGCGACCCAAAGGTTGCACATTGAAGGAGTTTTGAACATGACAAACGTCAAGTCCGGAGTTATCTGGCTAGCGGTGGCGTTGGTGGGAGCCTTTGCTTTCGGCATGCTTGCCTTAAGCCGCGGAGAGCACGTCAGTGCACTGTGGTTGGTGGTGGCGGCGGTTGCCTGCTACAGCATTGCCTATCGTTTTTACAGCCTGTTTATTGCGGAAAAAGTGTTTGGCCTCGATGACCGTCGTACCACGCCTGCGCTGCGTAAAAACGACGGTCTGGACTATGTGCCGACCAATAAATGGGTATTGTTCGGCCACCATTTTGCCGCCATCGCCGGTGCTGGCCCGCTGGTCGGCCCCATATTAGCAGCGCAGATGGGCTTCTTGCCCGGCACTATCTGGATTTTGGTCGGCGTGATGTTGGCCGGCGCGGTGCAGGATTTTCTGATCCTGTTTATCTCGACCCGCCGCGACGGCCGTTCGCTGGGTGAAATGGCCAAGCAGGAACTGGGCGCCTTCGCCGGCGTGGTCACCATGCTGGGCGCACTCGGGGTGATGATCATCATCCTCTCCGCGCTGGCCCTGGTGGTGGTGAAAGCCCTGGCCGACAGCCCTTGGGGGCTGTTCACCATTGCCGCGACCATCCCGATTGCGCTGTTTATGGGGATTTATATGCGCTTCCTGCGCCCGGGGAAAATCGCCGAAGTGTCGGTCATTGGTTTTGTGTTGATGATGCTGGCAATTATTTACGGTGGCAACGTGGCGCTGGATCCTTATTGGGGACCGTTGTTTACCCTGCACGGCACCACGCTGACCTGGGTGCTGGTAGTTTACGGGTTTATTGCCTCGGTACTGCCGGTGTGGCTGCTGCTGGCACCGCGCGATTATCTGTCTACTTTCCTAAAAATTGGCGTCATTCTCGGACTGGCGGTTGGCATCCTTTTCGCTATGCCGGAAATGAAAATGCCCGCCGTGACCAAGTTTATTGACGGCAGCGGCCCGGTATTTTCCGGCGGGCTGTTCCCGTTCCTGTTTATTACCATCGCCTGTGGTTCAATTTCCGGCTTCCATGCGCTGGTAGCCAGCGGCACGACGCCGAAACTGATTGAGAAAGAAAGTCATATTCGCTTTATCGGCTACGGCGCGATGTTGATGGAGTCGTTCGTGGCGATCATGGCGCTGATCTGCGCCTCGGTTATCGATCCCGGCGTTTACTTTGCCATGAACTCACCGGCGGCGCTGATTGGTACCACCGTAGAGAGCGCCTCCGAGGCCATTAACAGTTGGGGTTTCTTCCTCACGCCTGAAATGCTAACGGTGATCGCTCGCGACGTGGGCGAACACACTATTCTCTCCCGCGCTGGCGGTGCGCCGACCTTCGCCGTGGGCATGGCGCACATCATCAGCGACGTGTTCAACAGCACCGCACTAATGGCCTTCTGGTATCACTTTGCCATTCTGTTTGAAGCGCTGTTTATTCTAACCGCCGTGGATGCCGGTACCCGAGCCTGTCGATTTATGGTGCAGGACCTGGTGGGCGTCGCGGTGCCTTCTCTGGCGAATAATCGTTCGTGGATAGGCACCATTGCCGGGACCAGCGTCTCGGTCGCCGGTTGGGGATTCTTTGTTTATCAGGGCGTTGTCGATCCGCTAGGGGGAATTAACACCCTTTGGCCGCTGTTTGGCATTGGTAATCAGATGCTGGCATCGATGGCGCTGATCCTCGGCACCGTGGTGCTGTTTAAAATGAAGAAACAGCGTTATGCCTGGGTCACTATTTTGCCCACCGTATGGCTGTTCATTACCTCAATGACCGCCGGATGGCAGAAAATTTTCCATCCCAATCCGTCGATTGGTTTCCTGGCTCAGGCCAACAAGTTTTCGGCGGGCATCGACAATAATATGCTGATCAAACCGGCAAAAACCCTGGCCGATATGCACACTATTGTGATCAATAATCAGATCAACGCGGTGCTGTGTGGCTTCTTTATGCTGGTGGCGGTCACGATGCTGGTTTCGGCGTTCTTTGTTATCCGTAGAGCGTTAAAATCACCTAAACCTACGGTGCATGAAACCAGCCCACTGGCTGGCCGGGAGGCGCGTCATGTCTAATTATTCTCACTATGGTTTGCCATATCGCATGCGGCCCAGGCGGTCGATGAATATTATTCGCTGCCAGCCGTGGGTCCCCCGCCCGCCTCGCCCTAAGAACTTTCGCCAGTGGGTGAGGTTTCTCGCCAAGGGGATAGCACAAGGTTTTCGCCTGATGGTTGGGGTGCAAGATTACCCTAACTATGTACAGCATATGCGGGTGCACCACCCGCATATGCCGCCGATGAGCGAGAAGGAATTTCATCGTTACTGTCTTGATGCACGCTTCCCCAGCGAACCCGGCAAGCTGGGGAAATGTCCCTGCTAAGACTGACAACGAAATCAGGACTGTCCCGTTCAGGACTGACCATAGTAGGCGTGTTCGCCGTGCTTGCGCAGGTAGTGTTTATCGAGCAGTGCCTGCTGCATGTTCTCCAACTGAGGCATGAGCTGCTGTGAAAAGATGCCCATGTAGGCGACTTCCTCCAACACTACGGCATTGTGAACCGCGTTGTCGGCATCTGTTCCCCAGGTGAATGGCCCGTGTGAGTGCACCAGCACTGCGGGGATTTCCCGTGGGGAAAGCCGGCGTTCGGCAAAGGTTTTAACAATCACCTCACCGGTTTGCCATTCGTAGTTATCCGCGATTTCGGCATTGGTCATTTTACGGGTACAGGGGACCGCGCCATAAAAGTAATCGGCGTGGGTGGTACCCCAGGCGGGAATATCTAATCCGGCCTGCGCCCAAACGGTCGCGTGACGTGAGTGGGTGTGAACGATGCCGCCAACATCGGCAAAGTTAAGGTACAGCACCCGGTGAGTGTCGGTATCGGAAGAGGGTTTTTTATTGCCCTCGACCACTCTACCGGTTTCGATTTCGACCACCACCATATCTTCGAGCGTCATATGCTGATATTCCACGCCAGAGGGCTTGATGACCATCAAACCCAGCTGGCGGTCTACCGCACTGACATTTCCCCAGGTAAAGGTCACCAGATTATGGCGCGGCAGCGCCAGATTGGCCTCAAGTACCTGTTGTTTCAATTGCCTGAGCATCGGCTCGTCCTCAATCAACCCTTTGCTCTATTCTCGGATCACCAACCCTGGGCGGGTATGGTGAAATTAGCTAAAGAGTGCGTGCGGTTCTGCTGCAATTAAAAAACTGCCGATGGAAGGGGCTAATTGTGCTGTCGTGCCTGGGATCAAATGCCAATTAAGACTATTTACCTGTCGGGAAAAATCCTTTACCCGTATTTTATGTTAATCCCGCGAGGAATCTAGTTATTAGCTATACTTAACGATGTTTGAAGATGTGATCTTTTCTTAGGAGCATGACAATGCTATTAAATAAACGTATTGCCAGTGTTGGGCTAGTGCTTGTGGTTGTAATGTCGATTAGCGCATGTGGAAACATGTCACGTCGTGGTCAGAATACCGCAATCGGTGCCGGCGTCGGTGCTATAGGCGGCTCGTTGCTAACGCACGGTAGCACCCTGGGTACTCTGGGCGGTGCTGCAGTCGGTGGTGTAGTCGGCCATCAGGCAACTCGATAAGATTAAAATCAAAGTCAGGTAATAGTCATTAATTTAACGTTGTCGGTTTGAAACGATAAATATTAACAATTAACTCTCTGCGGCAATCGCTGCTGCTAAAACAAATTAGCAGCAGCATAAATAAAGATTATTATTTCCAATCTGCTGCGACATTAACAGCGCAGCAGATTGTTATTATTTTCAGCCAAGCTCTCGCGCTTACCCCCCCGCCAGTTTAACTTTCATTCCCTTGGCTTCCAGCAGCTGTTTGAGCAAGTCACGCTTATCACCCTGAATTTCAATCACGCCGTCTTTAACCGAACCACCACAACCGCATTTTTTCTTCAGCTCGGCGGCCAGTTTATCCAGTTCAGCATCATCGAGACTAATGCCGGTAAGGAGACAAACGCCCTTGCCTTTCCTGCCGCTGGTCTGGCGCTGAATGCGCACCACGCCGTCGCCCTTCGGGCGTTCAACCTTGGCTTTCGGTTCTTCAATTCTGCCGCTATCGGTGGAGTAAACCAGGCGACTATTGTCGTCATTTTTCATCAGACTTTCCTACGCCAGCGAAGCGCGAATATCACGCAGCGTCTGCGCCGGGTCGGAGGACTGGGTGATCGGGCGACCGATGACCATGTAATCGACCCCGGCCTGCTGTGCATCCCACGGCGTCATAACGCGACGCTGGTCGTCGGCCACGCTGCCCGCAGGGCGGATACCCGGCGTGACCAGTTTAAACGCCTGACCCAGCTGGGACTTGAAGGTCACCGCCTCCTGCGCGGAGCAGACCACGCCGTCGAGACCGCAGTCGCGCGTTAGGGTCGCCAGGCGCAGGGCATAGTCCGCCGGGCTGAGCGCGATCCCCAGATCCGCCAAATCGCTAGCCTCCATGCTGGTGAGCACGGTAACGGCAATCAGCAAGGGGGCATCTTTACCGAAAGGCTGCAACGCGTTTTTAGCCGCGGTCATCATCCGCGCCCCGCCGCTGGCGTGCACGTTGACCATCCAGACACCCAAATCGGCCGCGGCGGCGATAGCGTGCGCCACGGTGTTCGGAATATCGTGGAATTTAAGATCGAGAAACACGTCGAAATCACGGGACTGCAGGTCTTTAACCAGCTGTGGCCCAAACAGGGTAAACATCTCTTTACCGATTTTGAGTCGGCAATCGCGGGGATCAATGCGGTCAACAAAATCAAGCGCCGCTGACTTATTGGCGTAATCAAGCGCGACTACAATAGGTGATGATTTCAAGTCGTTGTTATGGGGGTTATTTTCTGACTTCATTTCTTCAACCTTTTGTGAGTTTTAAACGTAAAGCGCGCGGGACAAAATTCTGACGCCCGCATTCTACATGGCCTCGGTCATAAAACCTAGCCGTTCGTTTCACGACAAAGCGTTGATAGTACTGTTACAGTTTTATGAATTTTTTGTGAACAGGTAGACAGCTGTCGTCCGCTGGCTTAATTTGATGTTTTAACTTAGGAAAGCTTAAATATGAGTGAGATAGCAACGTTAACCATCAAGATCCCTTTAGCGCTGAAAGAACAAATCAGAGAAGCCGCGCTGCAGGGCGAACACTCTCTCAGCGTTGAAGTCTGCGCCCGTCTGGAACAAAGCTTTGTCCTCAACGAAGACAGGAAAAGCAAGAAAGCGGAGAAAGTCGAAGAACACGCCATCGCCGTGGATAATCAGCATCTGGGCGAACACACCGAGCCTGAGCTCACCCAGAAAGAACTGAAGAAACTGCGCCAGCTTTTGACTAAAGCCACCGGTAAAAAGAAGTAATCAATCCCCCCTTTTATTGTCCGTCAAGACCGCGAATCGGTTTTACTGTCGCCCAGGCGCGACATGACGGACAGTGCCAATAAAGAGAGTGCGCGGTAAATCCACACTTGTGGCAGCGGTAACGCGGCTTGGTGCGGATTTGTTCGCCAACCATGTCGCGCAGCAGCACCAGGCTCTCTTTGGCTCGCCCCTCTTCCGCATCCGCAAGGTGGTAGTCCATCAGGTGATGGAACACGCGCATGGTCGGATGACGCTGTAACTGACGATTGATATACAGCTGGGCAGTCTCACGCCCCTCTTCCTGCTGGAGGATTTCAGCCAGCATCAGTTCCGCCGTCGCGCCGGTGTTTTCATCCACGCAGCGGCGCAGAAACTCTGCCCACTCCAGCTTGTTGCCCAGGTGCTGATAACACTCTTGCAGCATCGGCAGGGTTTCGCTAACGATTTCCTTGTCTTGCTCGAGTACCCGTTTCAGAACATCGGCCGCCTTGCTGTATTCATTTTGCGCTAACAAAATTCGACCCTGCATCAGCGACACGCGCGCACAAAGCTTGTCTGCCGCAGCGGCTTTTTTCAGAATCCCGGTGGCCTTATCGAGATCGTCATTGGCCATCGCCTGCAGCGCCAACTCGCAATAAAAGTGGGCGATTTCCTGATACTTATCTTTTTTGCCGAGCTTGGCCAATTTTTCAGCCACGTCGATCGCATTTTGCCAATCGCTGGTCGCCTGATGGATAACTAACAGCTGTTGCAAGGCCAGCAGCTTGAAATCGTCCTCATTGACCAGTTGATTAAACATGTCTTCGGCGCGATCGTAAAAGCCAGCCGCCATATAGTCGCGGCCCAGCTGTTGAATAGCCAGCAGCCGCTGCTCAAAGGTCAGCGAGGCGCTTTCCATTAATGATTGGTGAATACGAATTGCTCGATCAACCTCGCCACGCGAGCGAAACAGGTTGCCCAACGTTAAATGAGCCTCAACGGTATTGCTGTCCTCTTTCAGCATATCGAGGAACAGGTCTACCGCTTTATCTTGCTGATTCGAGAGTAAAAAATTTACCCCCGCCACGTATTCACGAGATAAACGGTTAGCATTCTGCTGTTTATCCTGTTGAGAGCTTCTGCGACCCATGTACCAGCCGTAGGCGGCGGCAACGGGTAGTAACAGAAACAGCAGTTCTAGCATAAAAGGTTATTCCTTGATGACCGTCGCCGGTACAACAGCGGGCTCGGTGGTGATCGGGGCAACCTGCTGCTCTAAACGTTTGATTTTACGCTGTGCGCGGCCCAATGACAGGCGCAGGCGTAAATAAAACAGACCGCAGATGATCCATCCCAACACAAAGCCGGTAGCAAATAACACGGCGAGCAGTGTCGATACGCGATAATCACCTTGCGCAAGTAAATAGTTAAACGTTACTACCTGATCGTTATGGGCACCCAAGGTGATAGAAATCACAACGATGACCAGCACAAACAAAAAAATTAGCAAATATTTCACATTCATTCCTGTAATGCCGGAGAGTCCGGATAAATTATGCCAAAAACTGAGGTCCTAACCTAATAAGTTAGCATTTCCCACCGCGACTGGGAAACCTTCAGACCGCAATATGCCAGGATTGCGGAAAGTTCATACAGTCCATGAGGATAGAGGCAAAGAAACCCCTTTTCCCACTTCTTTACGCTAGATTATGCGGATAATTAACCCTACAGTCTGGCTAATTATATGGGGGCAGCAGGCAATAATTAAAGGCATAACGAGTCATTCTGGCTCACGTTGCTCAATCTCTTGCTGCTCCTGCGGCGGAGGACTAAAAGGACCACACAGTTTTTGTGCCAACCAGCAGGCGCAGGTAATAAGCACCCAGCTAATGCCGACCGAGGCCATCAGGTCTCTTGGCCAGTGCATACCCAGCAGCAGGCGACTGCCCATCACCAGGACCGCCCACACCATGACCAGGGCAATGGTTTTGTAATGGCGTCGTGGCCACAGCAGCCCGACGGCGATCAGCGCCCAGCTGGCAGCAAACATAGTATGCCCGGAGGGGAAGGCAAAACCGGTATCCGCTTGCCAACTTTTACCCAGCCAGTGCGGGATGAGTCGGTTGTCCGTGACATTCGCCAACTCGTCCTTGACCTGTTGACCGCGCGCCTTGCTTTTTTGCAGGTAGAACGCGCTAACGTCCATTTGCTGAGTCTGGCCCAGCCACTGCACATAGGGTCTCGGCTCCTGCACCTCTTTCTTAACGTAGCTTTTCACCCCCTGCCCGATCAGTACTGTCGCACTCAGCAACAAAATCAAGATGATAGCAGGTTTGATTCGGTAGCGCAGACACCATAAGAACCAGGCACAGAGCAGGATATTGGTCAATGTGCCCCATGGCGCACTAACCGTCTCGGTCATCCAATAAAATGGGCGTAAGATAGCGCTACTCATGCCCGGCGACCACAGCCAGCCGCTCGCCCACACCAGGGCGGGCATCACTAACAGCAGTATAGCGGCGCACGAGGTCCTTATAGCGATTTGAAGCATTGTATGGCCTTAATATCTAAAGATTCATAAAAATGAAATGTATAATGCGCATTCTACGCAGCGGTTTGTCAGTCAGTCTAGCCATGAATGTTATACTTGTGACTGAAGTTTGCGTCGAGTGACGCTGTTTTTTTGTGGTCAACCTATTCATCTCTACGTAGGATGCGCGACAAGAATTGACCAATATATTGTAGGTTTTGGAGAGTAAAATGCAGCTGAAACGGGTGGCAGAAGCCAAACTGCCAACACCTTGGGGCGATTTCCTGATGGTGGGTTTTGAAGAATTGGCAACCGGACACGATCATCTAGCCTTGGTATTCGGTGATATCAGCGGCGATACGCCGGTGCTCGCACGCGTACATTCGGAGTGTCTGACCGGCGACGCGCTGTTCAGCCTGCGCTGTGATTGCGGTTTTCAACTCGAAGCGGCGCTGAATCACATCGCCGAAGAGGGGCGTGGGATCCTGATGTATCACCGCCAGGAAGGACGCAATATTGGCCTGCTTAACAAGATCCGCGCCTATGCCTTGCAGGATAAAGGCTACGATACCGTCGAAGCTAACCACCAATTGGGTTTTGCCGCCGATGAGCGTGACTTCACGCTGTGTGCCGATATGTTTAAACTGCTGGGCGTCGAGGCCGTGCGACTGCTGACCAACAACCCTAAAAAGGTCGAAATTCTCTCTGAAGCCGGGATCAACATCGTCGAGCGCGTGCCGCTAATCGTCGGCCGCAACCCGAAAAATGAAAACTATCTGGCCACCAAGGCCGCAAAAATGGGTCACCTGTTGGACAAGTAATGACTTCCGCCGGGCAAACATAAAAAAGCACCGAAGATCGGTGCTTTTTTTTATAGCTTATTTTACGGCAATTAGAGCATTTTACGGATCACGTAATGCAGGATGCCGCCGTTTTCAAAATAGGTCAGCTCGTTGCCGGTATCGATGCGGCTGCGGGCGTTAATGACCTTAACGCTACCGTCGGCGTAGGTGATCTGCACCGGCACATCCTGCCCCGGTTTTAACGACTGCATAGCGCTGACGCTTATCGTCTCCTCGCCTTTCAGGTTCAGCGTTTTACGGCTGACACCCTGCGGAAACTCCAGCGGCAGAATGCCCATCCCGATTAAGTTTGAACGGTGAATACGTTCAAAGGACTCGGCGATCACCACCCGCACGCCGAGCAGCCTCGGGCCTTTGGCCGCCCAGTCACGGCTAGAGCCGGAACCATACTCTTTACCGGCAATCACCGCCGTTGGCACGCCCTCTGCCTGATAGCGCATGGCAGCATCGTAAATCGCCAGCCGATCGCCGGAGGGAATATGTCGAGTCACGCCACCTTCAACGCCGGGAACCATCTCATTGCGAATACGAATATTAGCGAAGGTCCCGCGCATCATCACCTCATGGTTGCCGCGACGGGAACCGTAGGAGTTGAAGTCGCCCGGTTTCACCCCGTGCTCGCCGAGATAGCGACCCGCCGGGCTGTCGGTTTTAATGTTGCCCGCCGGTGAAATATGGTCGGTAGTGACCGAGTCGGCCAGGATCGCCAAGATACGCGCATCCTTAATATCCTGCACCGGATCGGGCTGGGCTTTCATATCGCTGAAGAACGGCGGATGGCGGATGTAGGTAGAGTCCTCCTGCCAGGCGTAGGTCGGCGTACCTTCTACCTGAATGTTCTGCCAGTCGCGATCGCCGTTGAACACTTCGGCGTACTCTTTGTGGAACATCTCGGTCTTAACCTGCTCAACCGCCTTGGCAATTTCGTTAGACGAAGGCCAGATATCACGCAGATAAACCGGTTGGCCATCGCTGCCGATACCCAGCGGATCGTGAGTTAAATTAACCGACATGTTCCCCGCCAGCGCATAGGCCACCACCAGCGGCGGCGAGGCCAGCCAGTTGGTTTTGATCAGTGGGTGAATGCGGCCTTCAAAATTACGGTTACCGGACAGTACCGCGCCGACGGTCAAGTCGCCCTGTTTAATGGCGGTTTCGATCGGTTCCGGCAGCGGGCCCGAGTTACCGATACAGGTCGTACAGCCATAGCCCACCAGGTTGAAGCCGAGTTTTTCCAGCTCCGGCATCAGGCCTGCGGCATTAAGATATTCGGTCACCACTTTTGAACCCGGTGCCAACGAGGTTTTAACCCACGGCTTACTTTTCAGGCCGCGAGCGGCGGCATTCTTAGCCAGCAGGCCAGCGGCCATCAGTACGCTGGGATTCGAGGTATTGGTACAGGAGGTGATCGCCGCAATCACTACCGCGCCGGTAGTCAGCTGCAACGTCTGGTCTTGATAGTTGAAATCCACGCTGTCGCTGTGCGAGTTCGAATTACCCAGCTCGAGTTCGGTCGCCAGTTTAAAGGCCTGCGGCACGTTAGGCAGCGCGACGCGATCCTGCGGGCGTTTTGGCCCGGCCAGGCTGGACTCCACGGTGGCCATATCCAACTCGAGCGTGCTGGTAAATATCGGCTCATCACCCTCGGCACGCCACAGGCCCTGCGCCATGCTGTAAGCCTGCACCAGCGCAATCTGCTCGTCGCTGCGGCCGCTGAGTTTCATATAGCTCAGAGTCACCTCATCGACCGGGAAGAAGCCGCAGGTGGCACCAAATTCAGGGGACATGTTAGCGATGGTCGCACGATCGGCCAACGGTAAATCCGCCAGCCCATCGCCATAAAATTCAACAAATTTACCTACCACGCCGTGTTTGCGCAGCATTTGGGTCACCGTCAACACCAGGTCGGTGGCGGTAATACCCTCTCCCATCTTGCCGGTGAGTTTGAATCCCACCACGTCAGGGATAAGCATCGAGACCGGCTGGCCCAGCATGGCCGCCTCGGCTTCGATACCGCCGCAGCCCCAGCCCAGTACGCCAAGGCCGTTAATCATCGTGGTGTGCGAATCAGTTCCGACCAGCGTATCCGGATAGGCCACCTCGACGCCGTTCTGCTGCTCGTGCCAGACCGTTTGTCCGAGATACTCAAGGTTAACCTGATGGCAGATACCGGTGCCCGGCGGCACGACGCGGAAACGGTTAAAGGCTTTCTGGCCCCAGCGCAGGAAGATATAACGCTCGTGGTTACGCTCCATCTCGAGCTTGACGTTTTCACCAAACGCCGCGCGGTCGCCAAACTCATCGACTGTCACCGAGTGGTCAATCACCAGGTCCACCGGCGACAGCGGATTCACCTGATTGACGTCACCGCCGAGGCGCTCGACCGCCTGACGCATCGCCGCCAGATCGACCACCGCCGGCACGCCGGTAAAGTCTTGCATCAGGACGCGCGCGGGACGATAGGCGATTTCTCGGTCAGCGTGTCCGCTAGTTTGCCAGTTCACGATGGCCTGTAAATCGTCTTCGGTAACGGTATCTCCGTCAATATTGCGCAGCAGATTTTCTAGCAAAACCTTGAGAGATTTTGGCAGGCGGTCAATATTGCCGAGAATGGCGGCAGCTTTAGGCAAGCTGTAAAAGTGATATTCCTTATCGAGATTTGCCAGCTTATCCTGACTATTCTTGCGAAGATCGGACGACATAGCTTCTCCTAATAACGCTTTTGGGTGTACGGCTTAACATTGTAGACCCCCTGGCGGTAAAGACCCGCCAGAAGGTAGGTATTCTTTTAAAGATAACACAAATAATAATTAACACTTTAATAACAACACGAAGTGCTAATCAGCCCACTGGCAAGCTGCGCTTCCATTTGCCTGCCTGGGTGAGCGCACAACCCTTAAGCTGAGAAAATGTTTGAGCCCGGCGTATAGCCGTTGGGTGACCTGCTGCGCGGCACGGGTGGCGGGATGAGGCGGTGTTAATCAGGTAGGAGATCGAGGATGCAGCAGGCCGCACTGGGCGCGGCCTGTCAGTTATGTTACTTGTGTGGCAGTTTGATATCTTTAAACAAAGCTTCGATGTCTTCGTTGGAGCGCAGCGCAACGGCGCTGTCTACCACGTCGCGAGTCAGGTGCGGCGCAAAGCGTTGAATAAAATCGTACATGTAGCTGCGCAGGAAGGTGCTACGGCGGAAGCCGATTTTAGTGGTGCTGTAGGTAAAGATATCGCTGGCGTCGACGGTGACCAGATCGGGGTCCTGCACTGGATCCACCGCCATGCTGGCGATAACCCCCACACCCAGACCCAAACGCACATAGGTTTTGATTACGTCGGCATCGGTGGCGGTAAACACGATACGCGGTGTCAGACCGGCGCGGTTAAACGCGGTGTCCAGCTCTGAGCGACCGGTAAAGCCGAAGGTATAGGTGACAATCGGGTAAGAGGCCAACTCTTCAATGGTGACCTTTTCTTTTCCTGCCAGCGGGTGATCCGGCTGCACCACCACCGCGCGATTCCAGTGATAGCAAGGTAGCATGATCAGGTCATCATAAAGATGCAGCGCTTCGGTCGCAATTGCGAAGTCGGCGTTGCCTTTGGACACCGCTTCGGCTATTTGCGTCGGCGAACCCTGATGCATGTGCAGAGACACGCGCGGATAGCGCTCGATAAAGCCCTTGATAACATTCGGCAACGCATAGCGCGCCTGAGTGTGGGTTGTGGCGACGTACAGCGACCCCTTATCTGGGTAGGTATGTTCTCCGGCCACGGCCTTGATCGCATCCACTTTTGACAGCACTTCACGGGCGATACGGATAATTTCCTGACCCGCGGGCGTCACCTGGGTGAGATGTTTACCGCTGCGGGCAAAAATCTGGATCCCCAGTTCATCTTCAAGCATGCGTACCTGCTTGCTGATGCCAGGCTGTGAAGTGTAAAGGCCTTCTGCCGTCGAAGAGACGTTCAGATTGTGATTAACAACTTCTACGATGTAACGCAGTTGCTGCAATTTCATATCTTATACCATCCTAGTGTTGAGCCCTGCTCGATCGCTGTCCTTCTCTTTGCTGGCAAAAAAGAAAGGGGTGTTCAAAATTGTCCGACGCGATTAATTCTAATAATGCATAAAAACAATATTTTATATATCAACAGTATCATTTATCAAACAATTTTGTCTCGCGTCCGCTTACAAAAATTTCAAGATACCTTAACCAGCGACCAGACTCTGGCCCACCAGGCATAAAGTCTAACGGCGATGGTACTGAATACAATAAAAAAACCAGCCATCGGGGCTGGTTTTATATGATTAACTTCACACCCTAAGGCTAAAAGTTATTTTTTAGTCACTTCCCATTTGCCGTCGACGTAAAACGCCGTCCAGCCGGTGGCTTTGCCTTCTTTCTCGGAAGAAACATACTGCTGCTTGGTCTTGCGACTGAAACGAACCATAGACTTGTTGCCTTCTGGATCGGCCACCGGCGCATCGGCCAGATAGCTCAGCTTTTCAGGCAGGCGATCTTTGAATCGTAGCAGCTCTTCCACCAGCGGCGCGCGGGTTTCACGCGATTTAGGGAACGTGTTGGCCGCCAGGAATACGCCCGCAGCCCCGTCGCGCAGCACGAAATAGGCATCCGATTTTTCACAAGGCAGTTCTGGTAACGGAACCGGATCTTCCTTCGGTGGAGCGACATCGCCATTGCGCAGGATCTTACGGGTATTTTTGCAGGTCTCGTTGGTGCAGCCCATGTACTTGCCGAAGCGCCCTAACTTGAGGTGCATCTCGGAGCCACACTTGTCGCACTCGACGATTGGACCGTCGTAGCCCTTGATACGGAACTCGCCCTCTTCGATTTCATACCCGTCGCACTCTGGATTATTACCGCAGACGTGCAGCTTGCGTCCCGTGTCGATCAGGTAGCTGTCCATCGCCGTGCCGCACTTGACGCAGCGTTTGCGAGCACGCAGCGCATTGGTCTCGGCATCATCCCCTTCAAGGATGTTGAGCACTTCAGATTCTGGCACCAGGTTAATGGTGGTTTTGCAGCGCTCTTTCGGAGGCAACGCATAGCCGGAACAGCCCAGGAACACGCCGGTGGTCGCGGTGCGGATCCCCATCGGACGGCCACAGGTCGGGCATTCAATGGTCGTCATCACCATCTGGTTCGGACGCATACCGCCCTCAAGCGGATCCTTTTCGGCGTTTTCGAGCTGCTGGCTGAACTGAACGAAGAAATCGTCCAGCACCCCCTTCCACTCGGCCTTGTTATTGGCCACCAGGTCGAGACCGTCTTCCATACGAGCGGTGAAATCGTAGTTCATCAGCTCACGGAAGTTATCTTCCAGGCGATCGGTGACGATCTCACCCATTTTTTCGGCGTAGAAACGACGGTTTTCGACGTGAACATAGCCGCGATCCTGAATGGTCGAAATGATCGACGCATAGGTGGACGGTCTACCGATGCCGCGTTTTTCAAGCTCTTTAACCAGGGACGCTTCGCTGAATCGCGCAGGCGGCTTGGTAAAGTGCTGAGTGGGCAACAGCTGTTGCAGCGCCAAGGTAGTGCCGACCTCAATCGGCGGCAGCGTGCGGTCTTCGTCACCCTTACGCAGAGCCGGCATGACGTGAGTCCAGCCGTCAAAACGCAGAGTACGGCCTTTGGCACGCAGCGAGTAATCACCGGCCTTCACCGTCAGCGTAGTGGAGTCATACTGCGCTGGCACCATCTGACAGGCGACAAACTGACGCCAAATTAGCTGATACAATCTTTGCGCGTCGTTTTCCATGTCTTTCAACTGCTCGGAAACGACGTTGACGTCGGAAGGACGAATGGCTTCGTGCGCCTCCTGCGAGTTTTCTTTGTTGCTGTACTGGTTTGCGTCTTTCGGCAGGTATTTCTTGCCAAAGTTGTCACCAATATAGCCACGCACCATTTCTACCGCGTCTTTGCTCAGGTTGGTTGAGTCGGTACGCATGTAGGTGATGTGACCGGCTTCATACAGACGCTGTGCCATCATCATGGTTTTTTTGACGCCGAAGCTCAGACGCGTGCTTGCCGCCTGCTGCAGAGTGGAGGTGATGAAAGGCGCCCCCGGCTTGCTGCTGGTCGGTTTATCTTCACGATCAACCACGTCGTAGCGGGCTTTTTCAAGCAGCGCAACCGCGGCGTGAGTCTGCTCACGATTAACCGGTTTAAACGGTTTTTCGAGGTGATGAGTCACCTCCATCTGCAAATCAATATTTTCTTTTGACTGCAGGTCGGCGCGCAGTTCCCAATACTCTTCGGGAACGAAGGCCTTGATCTCTTTTTCGCGCTCAACGACAAGTCTTACGGCGACGGATTGAACGCGCCCCGCTGACAGCCCACGGGCGATTTTTTTCCACAGCAGCGGCGATACCATGTAACCGACGACGCGGTCCATGAAACGACGGGCCTGCTGGGCGTTAACGCGGTCAATATTCAGCTCGCCCGGCTGCTCAAACGCCTGTTGAATGGCGTTTTTAGTGATTTCGTTAAACACCACACGGCTAAAGCGTTTGTCATCACCGCCGATCACTTCCCGCAAATGCCAGGCAATGGCCTCTCCTTCGCGGTCAAGGTCGGTTGCGAGATAGATGTGGTCAGCTTTCTCGGCCAGCGCCTTAAGCTCGGCCACCACCTTCTCTTTACCTGGCAATATCTCGTACTGCGCTTCCCAACCGTGGAACGGGTCGACACCCATGCGATTTACCAGCGCGGTTTTCTCATCCTTTTTTACTTTTTTCTTAGTTTTATCTTCGGTTGAGGCTGCGCTTTTTTTACTCGCGGATCCGCTGGTTGGCAAATCGCGGATATGACCGACGCTGGACTTAACCACGTAGTCATTTCCTAAATATTTATTAATCGTTTTGGCTTTTGCCGGGGACTCAACTATTACGAGAGCTTTGCCCATAATTACCTTTTACCTAAATTATTCTTCTCGGAAAGAAGATTTTGTCTTGTTTATGCCGCGGCACATTTAATGTCTTTTTTTATATTGCGGCACTCAGTCAGGAGATCAACCATTTTTTTTCATCACCTTTTCAAGCCGTTCTCCAGAGGGACAGCCTAAGAAATTTTTATCACTTAGGATCCGCTACGGCGCTAAAGGTGCAGTGACAATGCCGTCAAATAGTCTGCAAGCGTAAACAAATCATTCCACCTACGCCAGAAAATCCCACACTCTACCTGATAAAAATCGCCACGCAACCTAATTAGCACGTAAACGCGCTTTCTGCCAAGCCGAACATTATCGTTACGGGTCTCTTTGGGCCTTGTCGCAGCACTACTTATAGAAGCAAATAAAGTAATTCGCCAGCATGAACATTATCTAACGCGGATAAAAGCAACAGAAGTAGAACAAAAGAGAAATAGCCGCTCTTTTTATCGAGAATGGGGGGTGGGTAAACGGAGATTATCGACGGTAAAAACGGCCCCTATTTTTAATATGTTTAAAGTAGTCTCGACTCTTTTTTCAGATAAATACCCCAGGGAATTTCAGTTTAAATTTTAAGCGAAATAATTAGAGCGTTAATTAAACTGACGGTTTTTTGGGGGTGCCATTTTAGGCATTAAAAAAGGGACCGCAGTCCCTTTTTTAATATCTTACAACAGGGGCTTTTCACCGCGTTGGAGCCAACGCAGGAACAGGCGGTCGGCACTCTCTGCCGCGCTGCCGGTGAAGCGATCCATCATCTTTTTACGGCGGCTGTAACGCACCGAAATGACCTCGTGATTTTTCATTTCGGCAATTAGCAAATCATCGCTGGTACCGATCGCGTCGATTAGGCCTTTTTCACGCGCCTGAGAGCCAAACCAGTGTTCACCGGTGGCCACCGCATCAATGTCCAGCGATGGACGATGCTGGTGAACGAACTCTTTAAACAATACGTGAGTTTCATTCAGGTCTTCCTGGAATTTCTCACGTCCTTCATCGGTGTTCTCACCAAACAGCGTCAGAGTACGTTTGAACTGACCGGCGGTGTGTAATTCGACGTCGATATTGTTCTTTTTCAACAGGCGACTAAAGTTCGGGATCTGCGCCACCACGCCAATCGATCCAATGATCGCAAAAGGCGCCGCCACGATGCGATCGGCCACGCAGGCCATCATGTAGCCGCCGCTGGCGGCGACCTTGTCCACCGCTACGGTTAAACGAACCCCGGCCTGGGTCAGACGAGCAAGCTGGGAAGCCGCCAGTCCATAACCGTGAACTACGCCGCCCGGGCTTTCAAGGCGCAGCAGCACCTCATCGTCAGAAGTGGCTACGGCCAATACTGCCGAGATCTCTTCACGCAGTGAGGTCACCTCATGGGCGTCCATGCTGCCCTTAAAATCAATGACATAAAGGCAGGGTTTGCTGTGAGTCACGCCCAGTTTAGCCTGCTGTTTTTTGGCTTTCGCCTCGGCTTTCTGTTCTTTTTTAAACGCCTTAAGGCTTAGCTTCTGTTCTGCCGGTTCCAGGCGGGCAATGCGCATTTCACGCTGCATCTCACGATATTCTTCACCCAGGTCGGTCAGGCGTAATGAGCCTTTGCTTGCCGACTTGCGCTGCCGCAGCCCGACGATCAGTACCGCCAGTGCACCAATCGCGACGACTACGGTGACAATCTTGGCCAGGAACAGCCCGTACAGAGAAAGTAAATCCACAAATTCCACCTTATAACATTCTGATAAGTGACGAGGTCTATTCTAGACAATCGTTGCCGGTGAGTCTCGCTTGTCCCCCATCGACAGCACATAAACACTGCATTGGCCTCATTATTACGTGAATTTTGCTAAACATGGTGCGCCTGAGGTTCATTTTTGTTACAAATGATCTGCTCAAGCGCGGGTTAATCATTGAAAGTCATGTCCATTTCAGGCATATAACTGCAATTATCAATCCCTTGATAAAACATATTCAACAATTCGTTTGGTCTCGGTCGAGGTTCCAGCTCCCGGCAAACGCGTTGTACTGGTGCGTCGATGGCCCATGCCACCGCATCCGACCCCTAACAGAGGACATATTCCGTGCACTATCATCCAAAATCCGACCTGCTCCGCCAGCGTATTATCCTTGTCACCGGTGCCGGTGACGGCATTGGCCGCGAAGCCGCACTGACCTATGCCCGCTTTGGCGCCCAGGTTATCCTGCTCGGGCGCACCGAAAGTAAACTGCTTGCCGTTCAGCAGCAGATTGCCCGCTCAGGCTGGCACCCGGCAGAGGTCATTAGCGTCGACCTATTGCACGCATCGCAGCAGGACTGTCATCAGGTCGCCGAGCGCATCGCAGAATGGGTGCCGCGCCTCGACGGCGTGCTGCACAACGCCGGGCTGTTAAGTGAAATTGTGCCGGTCAGCGAGATTAAGCTGCAGGACTGGCACGACGTGATGCAGGTCAACGTCAACGCGACATTTATGCTGACGCAAAGCCTGCTGCCGCTGTTGTTGAAGTCTGCCAGTTCGTCGCTGGTGTTTACCAGCTCCAGCGTCGGCCGCGAAGGCCGCAGCGGCTGGGGCGCCTACGCGGTATCCAAGTTCGCCACCGAGGGGCTGATGCAGGTATTGGCCGACGAATACCGTCATACCCCTTTACGGGTCAACTGCATTAATCCGGGCGGTACGCGCACCAGTATGCGCGCCTCGGCCTTCCCAGACGAAAACAGCCAAAAGCTTAAAACGCCTGCGGACATTATGCCGCTGTATTTATATTTGATGGGTGACGACAGCCGCCGCAAAACCGGTAGCAGTTTTGATGCCCAGCCCGGCCGCAAAGCTGGCCCAGCTGAATAATTCGAGTAAAAAAAATGACCACAGACCGGCACCAACAGCGCCAGCAGAAGCTAAAAGAGCAGGTAGATGCAAGGATCGAAGCCGCCAGGGAAGTCCGCGGGATTTTGATAGTGTTAACCGGCAACGGCAAAGGGAAAACCACCGGCGCCTTCGGTACGGTGACTCGCGCGGTTGGCCACGGCCAGCGTGCGGGGGTGATCCAGTTTATCAAAGGCGAATGGCCCAACGGTGAGCGGAACTTACTCGAGCCGCACGGCGTGGAATTTCAGGTGATGGCTACCGGCTTTACCTGGGATACGCAGAATAAAGAGACCGATACGGTCGCCTGTCAGGCAGTTTGGCAGCACGGTAAACGCATGCTGGCCGACGCCTCGCTCAACCTGGTGGTGCTCGACGAACTGACCTATATGGTGAGCTTCGGCTACCTCGACCTGCAGGAAGTGATCGACGCGCTGAATAACCGACCGGCCCACCAGACGGTGATTATCACCGGGCGCGGCTGTCATCGCGAGCTGCTCGAACTTGCCGATACGGTGAGCGAGCTGCGCCCGGTCAAGCACGCCTTTGACGCCGGGATCATGGCGCAACAGGGGATCGACTGGTAACCCCTGCCGGTTAGAAGCCAAAAAAAACCGCAACACTCGGGCTGCGGTTTTACTCATCGCGCAATAAATACGCTTAACGCTTGCCTGGACCGCTGCTGCGACGTGCAGGCGCGACCTGAGAATGGCGCTTAACGGCGCGACGGATCTGATTAGCCTTGACACGACGACGATCGCGCTCAACCGGCAGCTTGCTCACCGTTTCTTCGGTCATATCTACCAGCTGACGCAGGTAGTTGATATCTGGAAGATCCAGCTCTTTATAACCGCCGCGAGGCAGGCCTTTAGGCAGGTTAAGATCGCCGTAGCGAACGCGGATCAGGCGGCTTACCTGTACGCCAACCGCTTCCCAAAGACGACGCACTTCACGGTTACGCCCCTCTGTCAGCGTCACGTTGTACCACTGGTTCAGACCTTCACCGCCCTGGTACTTGATCGTACGGAACGCGGCCGGGCCATCTTCCAGCTGAACGCCGCGGCTTAGCAGTTTGATTTTCTCATCGTCGATCTGACCAAACACGCGCACCGCATACTCGCGTTCAACTTCGCGGCTTGGGTGCATCAGGCGGTTAGCCAATTCACCGTCGGTGGTGAACAACAGCAAGCCTGAAGTGTTGACGTCGAGGCGGCCAACGGCCACCCAGCGTGAACCGCGCATTTTTGGCAAACGGTCGAACACCGTAGGACGGCCTTCCGGATCGCTACGGGTGCACAGCTCGCCTTCTGGCTTGTAGTAGGCCAATACGCGACACACGGTGTCTTCGGCTTCAAGAATTGACAGCACGTGACCGTCGAGACGAATTTTAGTGCCCGCCACCAGCTCGACGCGATCGCCAAGAGTGGAGATTTTACCGTCGACGCTGATGCGGCCAGCCTGGATCATCGCTTCAACTTCACGACGTGAGCCGTGGCCCGCGCGTGCCAGAACTTTCTGCAATTTTTCGCTTTGCAGGCCATCACCGTCGTCCAGCGCATTCTTAGGCTTTTCGTATTTCGGCGCGTCTTCTGCTTCTTCTTCACTCACTTTTTTAACCATCAGGGATTCAGCACGCGGCTTGGCGCTGCGCGGCTTGTCGCCCGTTGGTTTGCCTGAACGCGGCTTGTCGCTGCGAGGCTTATCGGTGCGCGGCTTGTCGTTACGACCGCCGCTGCGTGCTTTGTCTGCACCTGATTTATCCGCGGCAGGCTTGCCACCACGAACGGTTTCGATACGGGATTTTTCGCCGCCAGGTTTTTTACCCCGTGGCTTATCGGCGTCGCTGCGCTGTGAGCGCGGCTTGTCAGACGAAAATTTGTCGTTTTTTTGCTTACTGGAATTAAACTTCTCGCTCATTGAGCAGCCTCTTTTGTCGCCTTCACAGGCGTCATTGTCTATTCTACTTTCAGAAAGTTACGGCAAAAAAACCATAACCCTATAATTCATATCACATTTTTATACAAAGTAGCACCAATTGGTGTGGGGTACCTGTGCCTACTTTATGCTATGTGGCCGGGCATATTACACGATTTTAATGCTAAAAGATGCCTCTATCGGCATGGGGATTTCATCGCGGCTGCGGGAAGTTGTCGTCCCGCAGCATAATCGAGAATTAACGGAACGGGGCCGGATCGCCAGCCCCTTCGCGGATCACTTCTGGAATTGAATCGGTGAGGTCAATAACCGTGGTCGGCTGTTGACCGATAGAGCCGCCGTCGAGGATTAAATCCACCAGCTTGCCAATGCTGTCTTTAATTTCTTCCGGATCGGCCTCGGCGAAATCATTGCCCGGCAGCATCAGCGTGGTTGACATCAGCGGTTCGCCCAGCACGTCCAGCAACGCCAGGGCAATCGGGTTTGAAGGCACGCGCAGGCCGATAGTTTTACGTTTATCGTTCATCAGGCGACGCGGCACTTCTTTGGTGGCCTTTAGAATAAAGGTGTAATTGCCCGGTGTGTTATTTTTGATCAGCCGAAAGGCGGTATTGTCGACATAGGCATAGGTCGACAGCTCCGACAGGTCACGACACACCAGAGTAAAATTATGGCTGCCGTCAAGCTGGCGAATACGACAGATACGCTCCATCGAGCCTTTGTCTTCCAGGCGGCAACCCAGCGCATAGCCCGAGTCGGTGGGATAAACGATCACCGACCCCTTGCGCAACATGTCTACCGCCTGGTTAATCAGGCGCGGTTGCGGGTTCTCGGGATGAACATAAAAATACTGACTCATAACAAATCCTCTCTACTTCTGGGCGACACATAACTCAATAAAATGAGTATCCAAAGTCATTGCGGCAGCGGGCTGGGCCAATCTTTCCAGACGGCTTCAACATTCGCCGGTAACCACAGCCTGCGTCCCAGCTCAATCCACGAGCAGGGTTGGTGGAAATCTGACCCCTGTGACGCCAGTAAATTATAATCGCGGGCAAAGCCGGCGTGTTGAGTGCGCTCGTTTGGCGGCTGCTGACACTGCGCGACCTCCATTGCGTCACCGCCCTGGGCGGCAAAGTAGGCCAATAGCCGTTTGAGCCACTTGGTCGACAGCTCATAGCGGCCCGGATGCGCGACGACCGCCTGTCCACCAGATTGATGAATAACATCAATAGCTTCTTCTATTGTACACCACTGCGGTGGAACGTAACCGGTATTGCCCTTGGCCAGGTATTTTTTAAACACCTTGGCAATGTTATCGGCGGCACCGATCTCAACCAGATAGCGCGCAAAATGGGCGCGGGTCACTGCCCCACCGTTGGCGTGACGCAGTGCGCCTTCCCACGCGCCCTCGATACGCGCCTTGGCCAGACGACGGCCAATTTCCTGTGCTCGTTCAAGGCGCAACTGCGCCTGTTTTGCCAGCAGCGCGACCATCGCCGGATGCTGAGGATCGATACGCAGGCCGACGATATGGATCTCGTGGTTTTCCCACTGGGTGGAGATTTCAACGCCGTTGATCAACCGTAGCGGCAAATTTTGCTGTTCGATTGCGGCCGCGGCGGCGGCTAATCCGTCGGTGGTGTCGTGATCGGTAATGGCTAATACGCCGACACGCATCTCAACCGCACGAGCCACCAGCGCTTCTGGCGTGAGGTAACCGTCAGAGGCGGTGGTGTGGCTGTGCAGGTCATAGAGAGTGAATGCAGGATTATCGGATAAGCTGGATGTCATAATAATTACAGTGAGACCTATTATAAAAAACTGCGCCTATCATAACGCGTAAGGCCGCGTGGAGTTACCGCTATCTCAGGTGCACGACTTTTAGCCGCCTGAAGACTGAGCGAATGCGATTGCCCGCCTGGCGCAAAGAATGTAAAAAAGAAGGTTGACTTTACCGCGACGAACTAGTTAACTAGTACACAAGTTCACGGCACGCCGTGACAACCGAATTTAGGCAAGCACAACTTACAAGAGTGACTGATGATGAAAACCAACATGACTTCTTCTAACAGCTGGTGGCGCGCCTCCCCTACGCGGGCGGTGTAATTGCGCATAGCTGTCATCAGACGCTGCAGATACCCGAAGCCCGCACAATGCGGGCTTTTTTGTGGATAAAATTTAGGAATAATCATGAGCAATCAACGACATAAATTAGAATTGTTGACATCACAAGGAAGTCACCGTGGTGATCCAACCGCAATTTTCCACCAGCTCTGCGGCGCACGCCCCGCTACGCTGCTGCTTGAAAGCGCTGAAATCAATACTAAAGAGAGCCTGAAGAGCCTGCTGATCGTTGACAGCGCATTGCGCATCACGGCAATGGGCCGCGTGGTGACTATTCAGGCACTGACCCGCAACGGCGCATCATTGCTGCCGCTGCTCGATGCGTCGCTGCCGGCCGACGTGCAGAACGTAGTTCGCCCAAACGGCCGCGAGCTGACCTTCCCGCAGATCGACATTATGCAGGACGAAGACGCTCGCCTGCGTTCAAAATCGGTATTCGATGCCCTGCGCAACCTGCTGAACCTGGTGGAATCGCCAGAGGAAGAGCGCGAAGCCATGTTCCTGGGTGGCCTGTTTGCCTATGACCTGGTGGCGGGATTCGAAGACCTGCCGCAGCTGCGTGCCGATCAACGCTGTCCGGATTTCTGCTTCTATCTGGCAGAAACCCTACTGGTGCTCGATCATCAGAAACGTACCAGCCGCCTGCAGGCAAGCCTGTTCACTCCTAATCAGGAGGAGAAACAGCGTCTCGTGCAACGTCTGGAGCAGCTACAACATCAGTTGCAAATGCCACCGCACGCTATCCCGCATCAGACCGTGCATGACATGAAGCTGAGCTGCAACCAGAGCGACGAAGAGTTCGGCGGCGTGGTTGAGCAAATGAAAGAAGCGATCCGCATCGGCGAGATCTTCCAGGTGGTGCCTTCACGTCGTTTCTCACTGCCGTGCCCTGCCCCGCTGGCGGCCTATGAAACGCTGAAAAACAGCAACCCAAGCCCTTATATGTTCTTTATGCAGGACAACGATTTTACCCTGTTTGGCGCATCGCCTGAGAGTGCGCTGAAATATGACGCGACCAATCGCCAGATCGAAATTTATCCGATTGCCGGGACTCGCCCTCGCGGACGTCGCGCCGACGGTTCGCTGGATGCCGATCTCGACAGCCGCATTGAGCTGGAAATGCGTACCGATCACAAGGAGCTGGCCGAGCACCTGATGCTGGTTGACCTGGCACGTAACGATCTGGCGCGCATCTGCGAGCCGGGCAGCCGTTACGTGGCCGACCTGACCAAGGTCGATCGCTACTCGGTGGTCATGCATCTGGTGTCCCGCGTGGTCGGTACGCTGCGCGCCGACCTCGACGTGCTACACGCCTATCAGGCGGTGATGAATATGGGCACGCTGACCGGCGCACCGAAAGTGCGCGCCATGCAGCTGATTGCCGAATCGGAACAATCGCGTCGCGGCAGCTACGGCGGTGCGGTAGGCTATTTCACCGCCCACGGCGATCTCGATACCTGCATAGTGATCCGCTCGGCCTACGTTGAAGACGGCATCGCGACCGTGCAAGCCGGTGGCGGCGTGGTGCTCGACTCCGTTCCGCAGGCCGAAGCCGACGAAACCCGCAATAAAGCCCGTGCCGTGCTGCGCGCCATCGCCACAGCCCATCATGTTAAAGAGGTGTTTTAAGATGGCCGACATTTTACTGATCGACAACGTAGACTCATTTACCTACAACCTGGTTGACCAACTGCGCTCAAGCGGCCACAACGTGGTTATTTACCGTAACCACCTCCCGGCTGAGGTGATTATCGACAAGCTGAGCCAGATGGAAAAACCGGTGCTGCTGCTGTCGCCGGGTCCGGGTACTCCTTCTGAAGCCGGATGCATGCCCGAACTGCTGCGTCGTCTGCGCGGAAATCTGCCGATTATTGGTATCTGCCTCGGCCATCAGGCAATAGTGGAAACCTACGGCGGTCACGTGGGCCAGGCCGGTGAAATTCTCCACGGCAAAGCGTCATCGATTACTCATGACGATTTGGGCATGTTTGCCGGAATGAACAACCCGCTGCCGGTCGCCCGTTATCACTCGCTGGTCGGCAGTAATATCCCCGCAGGCCTGACCGTCAACGCCCGCTTTGGTGATATGGTGATGGCCGTGCGTCACGATGAAGATCGCGTCTGCGGCTTCCAGTTTCACCCGGAATCTATTTTAACCTCTCAGGGTGCCCGTCTGTTAGAACAGACATTGGCCTGGGCTTTGGCATAAGGAGAGCGCTCATGGAAATGCAAACTATCCCAGGTATTTTAGAGAACCTCTATCGCGCAAAGCCGATGACGCAGGCAGAGAGTCAGACCCTGTTTAGCGCCATCGTTAAGGGCGAGCTCGAACCGGCCCAGCTGGCAGCGGCCCTAATCAGCATGAAGGTGCGCGGCGAACAACCGGCCGAGATTGCCGGTGCGGCTCAGGCCCTGTTGGCCGATGCCCAGCCGTTCCCGCGCCCCGACTATCCGTTTGCCGACATCGTAGGCACCGGAGGAGACGGCAGCAACAGCATCAATATTTCAACCGCCAGTGCCTTTGTGGCGTCATGCTGCGGCGCCCGCGTGGCCAAGCACGGTAACCGCAGCGTGTCGAGCCGTTCAGGATCGTCGGACCTGCTGGCGGCCTTCGGTATCGATCTCAATATGCCAGCGGAGAAATCTCGCGCCGCCCTGGACGAGCTGGGCGTATGCTTTTTATTCGCCCCGCAGTATCACACCGGTTTTCGTCATGCGATGCCGGTGCGCAAGGCGCTGAAAACCCGCACGCTGTTTAACGTGCTGGGTCCGCTAATCAACCCGGCACGTCCGCCGCTGGCGCTGATTGGCGTCTACAGCCCGGAGCTGGTTCGTCCGATCGCCGAAACGCTGCGCACTCTCGGCTATGAGCGAGCCGCGGTAGTTCACGGTGGCGGCATCGACGAGGTCGCTATTCACGCCCCGACGCAGGTGGCCGAGTTAAAAAATGGCGAGATAACCACTTACCAGCTGACGCCGCAGGACTTTGGGTTAGACAATTATCCCCTCTCCGCCCTGCTCGGCGGCGAACCGGAAGAAAACCGTGACATTCTGGCACGCTTGTTACAAGGTAAAGGCGAACCCGCGCACGAGGCGGCAGTGGCCGCAAATGTCGCTATGCTACTGCGCCTGTTCGGCCATGAAGATTTAAAACAAAATGCACAAAAAGCTTTAGCAGTAATGCGCAGCGGAGAACCCTTCGAGCGCGTTACCGCACTGGCAGCAAGAGGATAAGTGATGCAGCAGGAAACCGTGCTCCACAAGATTGTCCGCGATAAAGAAGTTTGGGTCGCGGCACGAAAAGAACAGCAACCGCTGGCCAGTTTTCAGAACGAAATCAAACCCAGCCAGCGCAGCTTTTATCACGCGCTGAAAGGGGCCAGGACCGCGTTTATTCTTGAATGCAAGAAAGCGTCACCGTCAAAGGGCACCATTCGCGAAAACTTTGATCCGGTTGAAATTGCTAATGTTTATAAAGATTTCGCTTCGGCGATTTCGGTTCTGACCGATGAAAAATATTTCCAGGGCAGCTTCGACTTTCTGCCGCTGGTCAGCGCGGCGGTCACCCAGCCGGTGCTGTGCAAAGACTTTATTATCGATCCCGACCAGATCCACCTGGCGCGCTTCTATCAGGCCGACGCCATCCTGCTGATGCTGTCGGTGTTGAACGACGAGCAGTACGTTCAGCTCGCGGCGGTAGCCCACAGCCTGAATATGGGCGTGCTGACCGAGGCCAGCAATGAGGAAGAGCTTGAGCGCGCCAATGCGTTAAATGCCAAGGTAGTGGGCATTAATAATCGCGACCTGCGCGACCTGTCTATCGACCTGAATCGCACCCGCGAACTGGCACCGCGCGTGGCGCACGGCGTCACGGTGATCAGCGAGTCTGGCATCAATGACTATGCGGATATCCGCGAACTTTGCCGCTTTGCCAACGGTTTCCTGATCGGCAGCGCGCTGATGTCGGAACCCGATTTGACCAGCGCGGTTCGTCGCGTGCTGCTGGGCGAAAATAAAGTCTGCGGGCTGACGCGCCCGCAGGACGCCAACGTGGCCTATCACGCCGGGGCAATTTACGGTGGGCTGATCTTTGTGGCCGCCTCGCCACGTTTTATCGACAGCGCCCAGGCGCGCCAGGTACAAAGCGGCGCGCCGCTGAAATACGTTGGCGTGTTCCGCGATGCCGAGCTGGCCGAGGTAGCGGACAAAGCCAAGGCGTTGAGCCTGTTTGCCGTTCAGCTGCACGGCGATGAAGACCAGAGCTATATCAACAATCTGCGTGAAGTCCTGCCGCAGGGTTGCCAAATCTGGAAGGCGCTCAGCGTGAAGGAGTCTATCCCCGCGCGTAACCTGCTACACGTTGAACGCTACGTGCTGGACAACGGCAAAGGCGGCACCGGCCAGCAGTTTGACTGGAGCACGCTGGCGGGTGAGAAATTGGATAACGTGCTGTTAGCCGGTGGATTAGGTGCCGATAACTGCGTCCAGGCCGCCCAGCTTGGCTGCGCCGGACTGGACTTTAACTCGGGCGTTGAACGCGAACCGGGGATCAAAGATGCGGACAAGTTAACCGCGGTATTCCAGACGCTGCGCGCTTACTAATTGAGTGTTAAAGGAACAGATAAAATGACCTTATTAAATCCTTACTTCGGCGAATTTGGTGGCATGTACGTGCCGCAAATTCTCATGCCCGCGCTGGCCCAGTTGGAAGAAGCCTTTGTCAGCGCCCAGCGTGACCCGGAGTTTCAGGCAGAGTTTATCGATCTGCTGAAAAACTACGCCGGGCGTCCTACCGCGCTGACGCTGTGTAAAAACCTGACCGCAGGCAGCAAAACCAAGCTCTACCTCAAGCGTGAAGACCTGCTGCACGGCGGCGCGCACAAGACTAACCAGGTGCTGGGGCAGGCACTGCTGGCCAAGCGCATGGGTAAGACTGAAATTATTGCCGAGACCGGTGCCGGTCAGCACGGCGTGGCGTCGGCGCTGGCCTGTGCCCTGCTCGGCCTGAAATGCCGCATCTACATGGGGGCTAAAGACGTTGAACGTCAGTCGCCTAACGTCTTCCGCATGCGTTTAATGGGGGCCGAGGTTATCCCGGTGCACAGCGGTTCCGCGACCCTAAAAGACGCGTGCAATGAAGCGCTGCGCGACTGGTCCGGCAGCTACGAAAACGCCCACTACATGCTGGGTACGGCGGCGGGTCCACACCCGTATCCGACCATTGTGCGTGAGTTCCAGCGCATGATTGGCGAAGAAACCAAAGCGCAGATGCAAGAGCGCGAAGGCTGCCTGCCGGATGCGGTGATTGCCTGCGTCGGCGGCGGTTCCAACGCTATCGGCATGTTTGCCGACTTTATCGACGACGCGTCCGTCAGGCTGATTGGCGTTGAACCGGCAGGCCTGGGGATCGAAACCGGGCAGCACGGCGCTCCGCTAAAACACGCACCGGTGGGGATCTATTTCGGCATGAAGGCGCCGATGATGCAGACCTCAGAAGGCCAGATTGAAGAATCTTATTCAATCTCTGCCGGCCTCGACTTCCCGTCCGTCGGGCCACAGCACGCGTTCCTGAACAGCATCGGCCGCGCGGAATACGTGTCGATCACCGATGACGAAGCGCTGGAGGCCTTTAAGGCCCTGTCGCGCAATGAAGGGATTATCCCTGCGCTGGAGTCCTCCCACGCGCTGGCCTATGCCTTGAAAATGATTAAACAGGAGCCTGAGAAAGAGCAGATCCTGGTGGTCAACCTTTCTGGCCGTGGCGACAAAGACATATTTACCGTACACGATATCCTAACTGCTCGGGGAGAGATCTGATGGAACGCTATCAACAACTATTCGAGCGTTTGGCAAGCCGTGACGAGGGCGCGTTTGTTCCCTTCGTAACGCTGGGCGATCCCAATCCAGAGCTTTCATTGGCGATTATCGATACGCTGATCGAAGCCGGTGCCGACGCCTTGGAGTTGGGCATTCCTTTCTCCGATCCGCTGGCCGATGGCCCGACAATCCAAAACGCCAACCTGCGCGCCTTTGCGGCGGGCGTAACGCCGACGCAGTGTTTTGGCCTGCTGGAGAAGATCCGCGAAAAGCACCCGACCATTCCCATCGGCCTACTGATGTACGCCAATCTGGTGTTCCATAAGGGCATTGATACCTTCTATGCGCGCTGCGCTGAGGTCGGTGTCGACTCCGTGCTGGTTGCCGATGTGCCATTGGAAGAGTCGGCCCCGTTTAGAGCGGCTGCTCTGCGTCACGGCATCGCACCGATCTTTATCTGCCCGCCGAATGCCAGCGACGATCTGCTGCGTGAGATAGCTTCACACGGTCGCGGTTATACTTATCTGCTGTCTCGTGCTGGCGTGACCGGCACCGAGAAACGCGCCATCACTCCGCTGAACCACCTGATTGACAAGCTGCGCGAATATCACGCCGCGCCGCCGCTGCAGGGCTTTGGTATCTCCGAACCTTCGCAGGTCAAAGAGTCGCTGGCTGCCGGCGCTGCAGGGGCGATCTCTGGCTCAGCGATTGTGCGTATTATCGAGAATAATCAGCATGACCCAGCCGAACTGCTGGCCCAGCTGTCACGTTTTGTCACTGAGATGAAAGCCGCCACCCGTCGCTAATCACGTTTAGCCGAACCGGCTGCCTAAAGCCCCGCCATTACTGTGAGCGGGGCTTTATTTTTTCAAGCTGTTTAACTTTTTTACCTTCTGACACTGTACTTCCCGCATTTTTGAACCACACTTACTGCGCAGATAGTTTATTATTTTTAATCATGTACTTGTCTGCTATAACAGTGCCTGGACTGAAAAGGCCAGTTATGAGACAACGTGCCAGATAGGCCTGCTAGCTGAATGGTTTAGCTTGTGAAAAACACATCGCATGGAGAGTAAAAGATGAAATTATTAAAAAGTCTTTCGGCTATTTGTATGGCAGCGGTAGTGGTAACCACCCTTGCAGCCTGTGCGCCAACGCCGAAGCAGGAAGGGACCGGCGGTTATCTCGATGACACCGTGGTAACCACCAAAGTGAAATCTGCCCTGTTGGCGGATGACAACATCAAATCACGTGAAATCAGCGTTGAGACCTTTAAGGGTCGCGTACAGCTGAGCGGATTTGTTTCTTCTGCCGCTGAAGCACAAAAAGCCGTTACCGTGACGCGCGGCGTTGCCGGCGTTCGTTCGGTAGAAAACGACACTCAAATCAAGTAATCGATCGGTGTAGCAACGGTAAAGGCGTCGTAACGACGCCTTTTTCATTTAACAGAGTGGATTGGCGGTTAAAACCGGTAGCCCACCGCCAGCATGAATACCCACGGATTAAGCTGGGTATGCACGGACTGCTGCTCGGTGCCGGATTTAAATTTAGCGTTGGAATTGATTTCCATCCACCACACTGACGCATTCAGCAGCCAGCTGTTATTAATGTTGTAATCCACACCCGCCTGCCCTGCGACGCCCCAGGAATTAGTCATGCTCAGATCGCTTAATCCAGCGTCCGTTCCGGTTTGATTGAAGTGTGAATTAAAGAAGGTGGTATAGTTAACGCCCGCGCCGATGTAAGGACGCAGCTTGTCTTCTTTACTGCCAAAGTAGTATTGCGCCATCAGCGTTGGGGGTAACTCGCGCACCGACGCGATATTACCGGTGCTGCGCAGGCCAATTTTATGCTTAAACGGCGTAGCAGCCAGCAGTTCCATACCAAAATTATCTGTCCACATATAGCCAAGCGTCAGGCCCATCTGGGTGTCATTACTGGCGTGGAACGACCCTAACGATCCCAATACGCTCGGCGAGTTTGCCGACGGCATCACCCTTGCGGCCCCCGCGCGAACGATGACGTCCCCCGCCTGATTGGCACTGGCTACCGTTGGCAAAACGGCGGCTGCGAGCAGTGCCCAATATGCTGCTTTCATTATCCATTCCCTCGTTGTGGTTATCACTGTCCGCGGGTATCTAGCCCTACTCCGCAAAACAATTACCGTATCGAGTTCAGGTTTTTATATGAAAACTGAAACAATTGCACTGGGTTAAATTCAATCTAACCCATTAAAAACAAAGGAGTTGATTTAGATCAAGAAAAGCCCGTTTTAATCCTCTCGACGCGCAGTCGGTGTGCCGTCAGGCAGAGAGGCTGGGGTGGGTATTTGGCTAACTCACTGTGGTTTGTGTTTCCGTTTACGGCGGCTTTCAAGATGAGCGATATTAATAATCCCTGCATTTCCTGTGGCGCCTGCTGCGCCTATTTCCGCGTGTCATTCTATTGGGCAGAGTCTGAAGAGGCCGGTGGCCCGGTTCCTCAGGCTCTGACCGAGCAGGTCACGCCCTTTCTGAGCTGCATGCAAGGCACTAATTCCGCTTCGCCCCGCTGCGTGGCGCTAGAGGGCGAAGTGGGCAGGTCGGTGTCGTGCTCGATCTATCTTAATCGCCCTACGCCCTGCCACGAGTTTGATCAATCGGGATCACACGGCGTCACTAACGAAGCCTGCGACCGAGCCCGTGCTCGCTACGGTTTACCACCGTTGGCTATGCCCATCCCGTTATTGGCAGCGGCACCCTGACTCTTTACGTCGCCTGCCGCCACGACTTTGGCGCGCAGTTCAACGAATTGCGCCAACACCTCATCGACGCCCAGCCTGCCGACATCCTCTTGCGGGCCTTTGATAATCGCGCAGGGGACCTTCCACGGCGCCCAGTATTCGGCGTCGCTATTGCCAAACAGCGCCACCACCGGTTTTTGAACGCCGGCCGCGATGTGCAGTGCGCCGCCATCGCTGGTAATAATTTGGTCGCATAGCGACATGGCGGCCATCAGCTCGCGAATGCTGCGGGTTGGCAGGGCAATCAGGTGGCTATCTTTGCAGGCATCAACGATTTGCTGCGCCTTTTTGTCGTCGCCAGGATGTTCAGGGTTATCCTCTGCACCCGGCGACCAGAAGAGAATAATCTGGCACGCTTCTAATGCCGTAAGCCGTTTGATCAATTCGATAAACTTCTCAATCTGCCAGCGCTGTTGCGGCTTGCGTGAGCTGATTTGCACGCCATAGACCGGTTTATCGCGGCTGATGGCAAACTTTTCCGCCATTTTAGCGGTTTCGAGCGCTGAAACGTACAGCTCGAGCGGGCCTGGCTGCTGGTAAATACCCAGCGGATGAGCGAGAGAGTTAAGCTCCTCAACAATGTGCTGGCCGCTCACTTTGCCCACGGTATCAGTCACACACTCAGGCGCTGGAGAATCGTTGCCTACGGCAATAATACGCTTTGCTCCGGACATTTTCGCCCACTGCAGCGGGCGTTTGTCGCTGCTTCCAACAATAGCCACGTCGTAGCGCGCCAGGCGAATTGCCAATATGGTTTTTAAACGCTGAAAGTAGACCCCTAACAGCGTCTGACCCGGTTTACGGTGGTGAGATTTGCAATAAAGATGTACTTGACCAATATGCGGATTACCCTCCAGAACATCTTTGTTATAGGTGTTCACCAGTAAATCAAGCCTGGTATTTTTCTGCCCTGCTAGCGTAGCAATAAGGGGCGTCGTGAGGATCAGGTCCCCAATATTGTCACGTCTAATTAAAAGGATTTTCATATTCGCAGCTATGGTAAGTAAACTCCCTGCATCCTAGGTTTACCAAAAACAACAAGCAAGCCTCTTTACGCAAAAAGTGCGATTTTTCATTTAAATATTCGATAGTTGAATTATTTTTAAAACTGATTGTCTGCAATCTATTGGATGAAAATCCTGTGCTTAAGCCCAAAAGGCTCCGTTAAGACGCTGGGCAAATAACCGCCAAAAGTAAGACTACGTAAGAAGCATCATTCCACGGATTGTCAGGATGCCAGAGCGGCAATTACAGGGTACAATCCGGGTTCGGAAAATATTATAGATACCCTTAGGAGCCTTCATGCCTATCACGGCCAGTACATTGTACCGTGACAGTTTCAATTTTTTGCGTAATCAACTGGGCAGCATTTTGCTGCTGGCGTTGTTGACCGCATTTATTACCGTCATTTTAAATCACGCCTTCACCCCGGACAGCGATCAGCTTAGCCTGCTGACCAGCGGCAGTGATGCGCTTTCCGATACCGCCGGCATGAGTATCCAGCAAATTATCCAGTCGATGACCCCTGACCAGCAAATGGTGCTGCTCAAGGTTTCAGCCGCGGCAACGTTCTCTGCGCTAGTGGGCAACGTATTGCTGGTCGGCGGCATGATAACGCTTATTCAGCAGGTTTCTGCCGGTGTTCGCACCAGCGCGCTGCGCTCGATTGGGGCGTCAGCGCCGACTCTGCCGCGTATTTTGCTGCTGATGTTCCTGTGTACGCTGGTCGTCCAGCTTGGCCTGACGCTGTTTATCGTGCCGGGTCTGATCATTGCCGTTGCGGTGTCGTTTGCGCCGGTGATCGTCGCCACGGAAAAGGTCGGCATCTTCAAGTCAATCAAGCTCAGTACCCAGTTGGCCTTTGCCAACACTCGCCTGATTGTTCCGGCCATCATGCTATGGCTGGCAGCGAAAATGCTGGTACTGTTGGCGGTTAGCCATCTTAAGTTCCTTGAGCCGCAAACTGTCGCCGTGGTCTTTAGCGCTCTGAGCAATCTGATCTCAGCCTTCCTGCTGATCTACTTGTTCCGCCTCTACAGCAAACTGCACGGCTGATTGACGTAAAGGGTGACATATTGGGGCGCAGCGACGCCCCTTCCTTTTATATCGCCGTCAGACAAGACGCGTCACATCACTCCCCTTGCCCATGGGGATAATGTAAGCAACTGCAAGCAAGCGCCTCAATTAACTAACAACGCTGGCAAACTCGCCAGATTCGCTAATGCTCTACTGTGTCAGATGAAAAGTGCCGGGCGTCTTGAAGGCACAAAAGGATCAGGTATAGTCAGGGCTTGCCTATAATATGGAACGAAGTATGAAGCAGCTCCTTGATTTTCTTCCCTTGGTAGTTTTTTTTGTTTTTTATAAGCTCTACGATATTTATGTCGCATCGGGCGCGTTAATCGCCGCCACCGCGCTGGCACTGATCTTTACCTGGATCAAATACCGCAAAGTGGAAAAAATGACGCTCATTACCTTTGTGATGGTGGCCTTTTTTGGCACCCTGACCCTGGTTTTCCATGACGACCTGTTTATCAAATGGAAAGTCACCGTCATTTACGTGCTGTTCTCGGGTGCGTTGTTGGTGAGTCAGCTAATTTTGAAAAAACCGCTGATTCAGCGGATGCTGGGTAAAGAGCTCACCCTCCCGGATGCGGTTTGGGGCAAACTAAACGTGGCCTGGGCCATTTTCTTCCTGGCCTGTGGTCTGGCAAATATCTATGTTGCATTTTGGATGCCAGAAAACGTTTGGGTAAACTTCAAGGTATTTGGACTAACCGTTCTGACCCTGGTGTTCACGCTATTAAGCGGCATTTATATCTTCAGACACATGCCTGAAGAAGAAAAAGAACAAAAAAAATAGTCGTCGTAATGACGTCAGCTAGTTGAAGGTCCCCACCCGCTTTCAACCTGTATAAAGTCGGCACTGAGCCTATCGCCCACTTTCTGCAGGTTGAAAATTAGGGGATGCATTCTCAATTCTTTCAATGTGAAGCCTATATGAACGATAAACATAAGTTACCCAACGGTGAGATGGTGCTGCGCACGCTGGCGATGCCAAAAGACACCAATGCAAACGGTGATATTTTCGGCGGCTGGTTGATGGCACAGATGGACATGGGCGGTGCTATTCAGGCTAAGGAAATTGCCAACGGTCGCGTGGTGACCGTTCGCGTTGATGGTATGACCTTCCTGAAACCGGTGGCGGTCGGTGACGTGGTGTGTGTTTATGCACGCTGTATTAAAACCGGCAATAGCTCAATTACGATTAATGTTGAGGTGTGGGTCAAGAAGGTCTCTTCAGAGCCTATCGGTCAGCGTTACATCGCCACCGAAGCGGTGTTTACCTACGTTGCGGTAGATGATGAGGGGAAATCGCGTACCTTGCCAGAAGGACGTATTCAGTTCAGCGTCGAGTCCGGTGAGACGTTAGAACACTAAGTTCCTCAGCGCTTATTCAGTAGCGACGCGATACGCGCCCCTTTTCAGGACGCGTATCGCGATTAATGACTCTTAGCGATCCACCACTGCCGATTAGCGCTTCAGATTATGGCTGCTGTGCTTGTCATATGCAGGGTTGTGGTTGTCGTATGCAAGATAGTCAGGCTGTTTACGAAAGCCCAACTGACCCGCAAAGCCGGCAATCACCCCACCAATAACCAGTAATACGAAAGCAAACCAACTGGCCTTAGAAAGTTGTGCCGCGGCTTTATCGGCGACTTCACGCGCTTTCTGTTCCGCATCTGCTTTCAACTGTTGATATTTTTGATAGGCCTGTGCATAAGCCTGCTGAGCTTTATCAACGATTTGATCCGCTTCCTGATCGGATTTACCGGTTCTGGCCTTGATAATATTCTTCAGCGCGTCACGATCGGCGGCCTGTAGCGTACTGTCTCCGCGCTGTATAACGCCACTGAGCCACTGTTTCAAATCCTGATCCGCCGATTGATTACTGCCAGCCTGCTGCATTGCCCCATTGCCGGCATTCTGCACCTGTTGCTGCAGATTTTCAGGCTGTAACTCCGGCTTTCCGGTCTGACGCAGGGTGGTAGTTAATTGATTCTGCAAATCATCCAGATTGATATTCGCCTGCTGCAGCCGATCTTTCACCATACTGCCCGCCTGAGGCACCGCGCTGGCAATCCCGCTGCCCACCGCTTTCAGCCCCTCACCGGCCACGTTCATCGCTCCGCCCACCGCGCTGCTGACCAGCATTGCAACAATATAGGCTGAAATCAGGGTCACGACGCCCCATGATAAAACGCCGTGCAGGCCTCCTTCTCTTCTTGCCAGATGTCCGGCGACGTAACCCCCAACGGCATAGGAAATCAGCACGTTGGCGAGCATCCAAATCAACGCCCCTGTGCCTAACCCATTCACCGGGTTAGATTCGTGTAACGGATCGACGGTTGAGGCCCCGATCGCCGTGCCGAGCATAGAAAGCAGCAGATAGGTCACAATCGATAAAATAACCCCTGCCAACACGGCTCCCCATGAAATACGCTTGGTATTAAAGCGATAGGCACTTAGCGTAGGCTCATCGTGAGAAGGGTGAACAGTCGGATCAATATGCGTCATAATTACTTCCTCTATAAATGAATGACATGAAACGATCGTGGCACTTCAGCCAGCTTGTCGACCCTCCAAGGGTAGGCAAAAAGCGCGGCAGCCTACGTCATTTATATAAAAAACAAGGCAATGAACAATTTTTTATTCTTTATAAAATAATATTATAAGAACAAATACTCGTCACTAATTAAGAGGATAGACAATAAAACCGGGTTCTGTTTAGAAGTGTGTCAATTAATTCAAATATAAAAAAAGAGATAAAGCCTAAGCCTTATCTCTTTTTACAATGGCGAACGAGTGACTCGGACGATTTATTCCTCGACCCCACCGCCGCCGTTCATTTTAAAGACCAGCGTCACGGTGAGATTTTTTGCCGCCTTGGGCTCGTAGCGCCATTTGTTCATGGCGACTTTAACCTCACGCTCAAACATGTTGCGCGGCTCAGCCGAAAGAATACGCACGTTGTCTACCCTACCGTCGCTGTCGACATCGAACTGCACCTTAACGCGGCCCTCGATGCGCAGTGCGTAGGCGCGAGCCGGATACTGTGGCTTAGTGCGGTCGAGCGGGCGTGGACCACTGTTGCTGCCCGCGGTAGAGGCGGCGGGTTTTGGCGCCGGCGCAATCGGCGCCTGTTGCGTAGTCAGCGGCGCGGGTTCGGTTTTAGCGGCTTCATGCGTTTTCTCGACCGGCCTCGGCTGCGGATGCGGTTTCGGTTTTTCAATCACCTTTTTCACCGGCTTTGGTTTTGGCTTCGGCTTAGGCTTGGGTTCCGGCAGGGGAATGGCCACCGGTTGGGTCACCACCGGATCGGGCTTGACCTCGGGTTCAGGCTCCGGCTGCGGCGGTTGCTGGACCAGCGGCTGCGGCGTCGGCGGCGGAGTGACGGGTTGCAGATTCACCATCGTCACGCTCATGGCCTGCGGTTCCTGCTTCGGCATTTTTACAGAATTAGTGACAGTGACGTAGAGCAAACCCGCAATGACCGAGCCATGTATCGCAATCGATATCAGGGCCGGTAAGGTAATTCTGCGAATTATTGACTGTTTTTTTAACGGCATAGCATTGGTTAAAGACATCGCTGTTGGCTGCATAATGATTCAGTTTCCCCGTGAATCCGCAAGTTTAAATGCAAATAGCAATCATATTCAATAAGCAGATGAAAACTATTCTCAAATACTGCACTTTTGATTCACTCAACGCCCTTTTCACCCGCGCGGGGTTCCGATATGGTAAACGTCCATTATAAGATAAAGGAAAAGGTGACCCATGCTTTACATGATCTACTCGGAAGATGTGCACGACTCTCTGGAAAAAAGGCGTATCGCGCGCCCGGCACACATCGATCGTCTGCAAAAGCTTAAGGATCAGGGCCGCGTCTTGGTTGGCGGCCCGCTGCCCGCTATTGATAGCGAAGAGCCGGGTGATGCAGGAATGACCGGTTCGCTGGTAATTGCCGAGTTTGAAAGTCTCGAAGCGGCGAAAAGCTGGGCCGAAGTTGACCCTTATATGCTGGCAGGCGTCTACCAAAAAACCACCGTTAAGCCTTTCAAGAAAACAATTTAATTTTAATGAGTTAGCTTGCTAAATTATATTCAACATAAAGAGGCAGGATGCGCCTGCTTCTTTACTCTGAAGTGCCAAGCTAACCTATTGCTTACGTGGTAGACTGAAATCCCCTACCTGTGAGGTTAGCCGATTATGTCATTCTTCGACGGACTGAAGTTTCTGACCAGTAAAACGACCAAGGTCAATTGCCCCGAGTGTCACGCATCGACGGAGCAAATCAGCGAAAAAGTGCGTAAGAACGCCACGCTGGTCTGTCCAAAGTGTGGTGCCCTTTTTCGCATGAAGGACAATGGCTGATAAACGGACGGGCAATGGCAAAGCTAGCGCCCGCTTGCCGGTTACCAGTCATTAATCACCGTATATAAACTGAGGCGTCGTTGTTGCAGGCAGTGTATTGCGCGAATACGATAAATATGTCGATAACGTCGCGACTGGCCCTCAAGCCAACGGCTCTTCCTTCTTTGAGACTGACGCAGCATGCGCCATCGTGCTACTTCATTCCTACTGCGTTTCATACCACAAATATTCCTTTAGCAAGGGCCGCGAGTCAAATTACGGGGGACATTATAGATCATCCCGCCCATGTCACTGATAGTTTTAGCTACGCTTAATTACAGGGTAGACGAATTTTCTCACCTTTTTACAACTCAGTCAGAGCTAGCTGATTGAAGCAGCAGATAAAATTATATAAAAGGTTTAACCTTTGATTCACTCTGCGTACACTCTCCAAATTGCTCGCGAACAGGATTTTTCGCCCTTATGACAACATTTTATGCAGTAATCAGTTGGCTTTTAGTCTTCGGTTACTGGTTATTGATTGCCAGCGTGACGTTACGCATTTTAATGAAGCGTCGCGCGGTGCCATCGGCTATGGCATGGCTGCTGATTATATTTATCATTCCGCTGGTGGGAATTATCGCCTATCTGTCGTTTGGTGAGCTGCATCTGGGCAAACGCCGAGCCGAACGTGCCAAGGCGATGTGGCCCTCTACCGCCCGCTGGCTGAACGATCTCAAGGACTGCCATCGAATTTTTGCTACCGAAAACAGCGACGTCGCTAAATCGCTGTTCCAGCTTTGCGAACGCCGTCAGGGTATAGCCGGTGTTAAAGGCAATCAGCTGCAGTTGTTGACCACCAGCGACGATACCCTGAAAGCGGTGATGCGCGATATTGAGCTGGCACGGCACAATATCGAAATGGTGTTCTACATCTGGCAACCCGGCGGCTTGGTCGATCAGGTCGCCGAATCGTTGATGGCCGCCTCACGGCGCGGCGTCCACTGCCGACTCATGCTGGACTCGGCGGGCAGCCTGCAATTTTTCCGCAGCCCGTATCCGGCGATGATGCGCAATGCCGGCATTGAGGTGGTAGAAGCGTTGAAGGTTAACCTGTTCCGCGTGTTCCTGCGCCGTATGGACCTGCGCCAGCATCGCAAAGTGGTATTGATTGACAACTATATTGCCTACACCGGCAGCATGAATATGGTCGACCCGCGTCTGTTCAAACAGGATGCCGGCGTAGGTCAATGGGTCGATCTCATGGCTCGCATGGAAGGGCCAGTAGCCACCACCATGGGGATTGTTTATTCCTGCGACTGGGAAATCGAGACCGGTAAACGCATTTTGCCGCCGGAGCCCGAAGTCAATCAAATGCCGTTCGAGCAGGAAAGTGGTCATACTATCCAGGTGATCGCCTCGGGGCCGGGTTTCCCGGAGGATATGATCCACCAGGCGCTGCTTACGGCTTCTTATTCGGCCCGCGAACAGTTAGTCATGACGACCCCTTATTTCGTGCCGAGCGACGACCTATTGCACGCTATTTGCACCGCCGCACTGCGCGGAGTGGACGTTAGCATTATCGTGCCGCGCAAGAACGATTCAATGATGGTAGATTGGGCTAGTAGAGCGTTCTTTAATGAACTGCTGGAGGCCGGGGTTAAGATTTATCAATTCGAGGGCGGATTGCTGCATACCAAGAGCATTCTGGTCGACGGGCAGCTAAGCCTGGTCGGCACGGTTAACCTCGACATGCGCAGCCTGTGGCTTAACTTTGAAATTACGCTGGTCATCGACGATGCGGGCTTTGGTGCCGATCTGGCGGTCGTGCAGGAAGATTATCTGGCCCAGTCGACCCTGCTGGACCCGAAAGTTTGGCTAAAAAGGCCCTTCTGGCACCGCCTTGTTGAACGACTGTTCTACTTTTTCAGTCCGTTATTGTAATCGCGGTGGCGGCAATGTTTTAATAGACCAGGTGAGCGGCGGTCTGCCGATGTGCTTGATAACCCAAACCGCGTGTCACACCACAAATTATTGAAAGAGAAGAATATGGATCTTAATAATCGCCTGACCGAAGATGAAACCCTTGAGCAAGCCTACGATATCTTCCTCGAACTGGCCGGAGATAACCTGGATCCTGCGGACATCCTGATTTTTAACCTGCAGTTCGAAGAGCGCGGCGGTGCCGAGTTGTACGATCCGGCAGAGGATTGGGTAGAGCATGTCGATTTTGACCTCAATCCTGACTTCTTCGCCGAGGTAGTGATTGGCCTGGCCGATGCCGACGGTGAGCCAATCAACGACGTCTTTGCGCGCGTGTTGCTGTGCCGCGAAAAAGACCACAAGCTGTGCCATATCCTGTGGAAAGAGTAAGCCGTTAACGCTCTTTCGCACCATAAAAAAACCCCGCCATAGTCGCGGGGTTTTTTTTTACTTATTGAGTCGTAAATATCGGGTAAAGCCGCAGCGCAATCACAGCGGATCGACCTTCAGGCATGACACCGCATGGCGGAAACTGCCCTCGAGCAGTGGCCGAGTCTTCGCGCATTCCGGCCCGGCAATCGGACAGCGGGTGCGAAACACGCAGCCGGATGGCGGATTGATCGGCGAAGGCAACTCTCCTTCCAGCAGTTGGATCTTCTTGTTACGCTCTTTGTCCGGATCCGGCACCGGTACCGCCGACATCAGTGCACGAGTGTAGGGATGCTGGGGATTGTGATAAACCTCGTCATAGGTGCCCAGCTCTACCGCGTGGCCCAGATACATCACCAGCACGCGGTCGGAAATATGCTTAACCACCGCCAGATCGTGAGCGATAAAGATCAGTGACAGGCCCATCTCGCGCTGCAGCTGTTGCAGCAGGTTGACTACCTGCGCCTGAATCGACACGTCCAACGCGGAAACCGGCTCGTCACAAATCACCAGCTTTGGCTCGAGGATCAGCGCGCGCGCAATCCCGATACGCTGGCACTGGCCGCCGGAGAACTCGTGCGGATAGCGGTTAACCAGGTTAGGTAACAGGCCCACCTTGAGCATCATCGCCTTGACCTTCTCTCTGACCTGCTGTTTAGGCATGTTAGGGTAGTAGGTTCGCAGCGGTTCGGCGATGATCTCGCCGATGTTCATGCGCGGGTTTAGCGACGCCAGCGGATCCTGGAAGATCATCTGTATGTCGCTGCGAGTATCGCGCCATTCGGCAGCCGACATGTTCAGCAAGTCTTTACCCAGCCAGGCAACCTTTCCGTCGGTGGCCTTAACCAAGCCAATCAGCGCGCGGGCAAAGGTCGACTTACCGCAGCCCGACTCCCCCACTACGCCCAGCGTCTCACCCTCATACAGGCGTAGCGTCACGCCATCGACCGCTTTCAGGGTTTTCGACGGCTGCCAGAACCACTGCTTGCCGTCTTTAATGTCGAAATGAACCTTGAGATCGGCCACTTCCAGTAAGACTTTCCTCTCTGCTTCGGGCAGCGCTTTAGGAGGATAAATACCGGTTACTTCGCTCATACTAACTCCTCCACGGGTTTGAAGCAGGCGCGCAGTCGGCCGTCACCAAAACGTTCCAACGGCGGTGCACTGGCACACACTTCCATCGCGTACGGACAGCGCGGTTGGAAAGGACAGCCTTTCGGCAGGCGCAGCAGGTTTGGCGGATTACCCGGGATGGTCAACAGCGATTCGCCTTCGGCATCCAGACGCGGCACGGCGTTGAGCAGGCCAATCGAGTAAGGATGGCTCGGCTGGTAAAACACCTCGCGCGCCTGTCCGTATTCCATGGTACGCCCGGCGTACATCACCAGCACCTTGTCACAGATGCCGGCCACGACGCCGAGATCGTGGGTGATCATAATAATCGCGGTGTTAAATTCGCGCTTGAGATCGTTAAGCAGGGTCATGATCTGCGCCTGCACGGTAACGTCTAACGCGGTAGTCGGTTCATCGGCAATCAGCAGTTTAGGACTGCACAGCAGCGCCATGGCAATCATTACGCGCTGGCGCATGCCGCCGGAAAACTCGTGCGGATACATTTTCATACGCTTGCGCGCTTCGGGCATTTTCACCGCGTCGAGCATGCGAATCGCCCCTTCAAACGCCTCGGAACGGCTCATGTTCTTATGCAGCATCAGCACTTCCATCAGCTGCTCACCGACCTTCATATACGGGTTTAGCGAGGTCATCGGATCCTGGAAAATCATCGAGATCTGCTCGGCCCGCAGCTTGTTCAGCTGCTTCTGTGGCAGATTAAGGATCTCCTGGCCGTTAAACTTGGCCGATCCTTCAATGCGCCCGTTGCTGGCCAGCAGCCCCATCAGCGCGAAGGCGGTCTGCGATTTACCGGAACCCGATTCGCCCACGATACCCAGCGTTTCACCGGCGCGCAGGTCGAAGTTGAGATCGTTGACGGCGGTCACGTCGCCGTCCGGAGTGCCAAAGTTAACCCGCAGGTCTTTGACGTCTAGCAGGATCGGCGACTGGGCGTTATCGATCGCCCGCGGAGTGCTGTTGCTAAATTCAATGGTGCTCATCTTCACACTCCTTAACGATCTTTCGGATCGAGCGCATCACGCAGCCCGTCGCCGATAAAGTTGAAACAAAACAGCGTGACTACCAGGAAGCCGGCCGGGAAGAACAGCAGCCACGGCGACACTTCCATCGAGTTGGCTCCGTCGCTCAACAGGCCGCCCCAGCTGCTTAGCGGCTCTTGAGTGCCAAGCCCGAGGAAGCTCAGGAAGGATTCAAACAGGATCATGCTCGGTACCAGCAGCGAGGCATAAACCACCACCACGCCCAGCACGTTAGGCACGATATGACGCAGTACGATATTGCGTGTCGATACTCCGCCCACCAGCGCCGCCTCGATAAACTCTTTGCGTTTCAGGCTCAGGGTCTGGCCGCGCACGATACGCGCCATATCCAGCCACGACACCATGCCGATAGCGACAAATATCAGGAAGATGTTTTGCCCGAAGAAGGTGACCAGCAGGATAACGAAGAACATAAACGGGAAGGAGTTCAGGATTTCCAGAAAACGCATCATTGCCGAGTCGGTTTTGCCACCGAGATAGCCGGAGATTGAGCCGTACAGCGTGCCCAATACCACCGCCACCAGCGCGGCCGAGATGCCGACCATCAGCGAAATACGTCCGCCAATCGCTACGCGCACCAGCAGGTCGCGGCCCGAGGAGTCGGTGCCGAAAAAGTGCCTGGATCCCCAATCGGGCGCGGCGGACATCATATTCCAGTCGGTATCGTCATAGCGGAACGGCATCAGCATCGGAGCGAAAATCACGAACAGGGCGATGATGAATAACACCGCCAGGCTGACGATTGCCGCACGGTTGTGAATAAAGCGACGGCGGGCGTCTTGCCACAGGCTGCGCCCTTCGATTTCCAGCTTCTCGGTGAAGTTTTCCACCGCTTCGCTGCTTTTCTTTTTGGTTAACATCATTGGCGTGCTCCAGCCTTAATAACGGATTTTCGGATCGATAACGGCGTACAGCACGTCAACGATAGCGTTAAACAGAATCGTTAACGCGCCGACCAGAATGGTCAGGCTCAACACCAGCGAGTAGTCACGGTTCAGTGCCCCGTTAACAAACAGCTGACCGATGCCCGGTAACCCGTAAATGCTTTCCACCACCATAGAACCGGTAATGATGCCGACGAACGCCGGGCCCATGTAAGAAATCACCGGCAGCATGGCCGGTTTCAGGGCGTGGCGGAAAATGATCTTACGCAACGGCAGGCCTTTAGCGCGAGCGGTGCGGATAAAGTTGGAGTGCAGCACTTCAATCATCGAGCCACGCATAATGCGCGCAATGCTGGCGATGTAGGCCAGAGACAACGCCACCATCGGCAGGACCATGTATTTAAATCCGCCGTTGTGCCAGCCGCCACCGGGTAGCCATTTCAGCAGGATAGAGAATATCAGCACCAGCAGCGGGGCCACCACGAAGCTCGGTATCACCACGCCGGTCATGGCAAAGCCCATTACCGTATAGTCCCATTTGGTATTCTGGTTAAGCGCGGCGATAACACCGGCAGAAACGCCGAGCACGATAGCTAAAATAAAGGCCGCCAGACCCAGCTTCGCGGATACCGGGAAGGCGGTCGCGACCAAATCGTTGACGCTATAGTCTTTATACTTAAACGATGGGCCAAAATCGCCGTGCGCCAGCTGGTCCATATAGTTGAAATACTGTTTGTACATCGGATCATTGAGGTGATATTTCGCCTCAATGTTAGCCATGACTTCAGGTGGAAGGTTACGTTCGCCGGTAAACGGGCTACCCGGAGCGAGACGCATCATAAAAAATGAAATCGTAATCAGAATTAACAGCGTCGGGATCGCTTCCAGACAACGACGGAAAATAAACTTTAACATTGCTCGTACCTGCTTTGCTCAGCGTGTTACTACAGCCTCAATCAAACCGAGCAGGACGGTGCGGGTCACCGCCCTGCTCTTTCATCGACTAGTGTTTGATGATGTAGAGATCTTTATCGTAAACGTTATCCTGCGGGTCTTTACCGCTGTAGCCGCCGACGTATTGTTTAACCATACGGGCGTTTACATAGTAGTAAAGCGGCACGATAGCCGAGTCTTTATCCAATTGCTGAGCCGCCTTCTCATATTCATCGGCACGCTCTTCGTCAGTTTTAGCTTTTAGGGCTTGAGCGATAATGCTGTCAAACGCCGGGCTCTTATAGTGCGCGGAGTTATTGCTGCTGTCGGAAAGCATGATATTGAGGAACGAGGTTGGCTCGTTGTAGTCAGAACACCAGCCCGCGCGCGCCACGTCATAGTTGCCATCATGGCGGCTCTCAAGGAAGGTCTTCCACTCTTGATTCACAAGGGTGACGTTGACACCGAGGTTTTTCTTCCAGATAGCGGCAGCGGCAATAGCCAGCTTCTTGTGCAGATCGGAAGAGTTATACAACAGGCTAAAGTTCAGCGGTTTGCTCGCGCTATAGCCCGCTTCGGCCAACAGTTTTTTGGCTTCGACGTTACGCTGTTCCTGAGTTTCTTTAAACCAGGCCGGCGGTGTCAGTTTGCCAAAAGTCCCATCGGTGTAAGGAGGGGTAATGCCGTAGGCCGGAATATCGCCCTGGGCCTTCACCTTATCAACGATGATGTCGCGATCCAGACCCAGTTTCAGCGCGGTACGCACGCGGTTATCGGTGAACGGCGCTTTCTGGTTATTAATTTCATAGTAGTAAGTACACAGATAAGGGTCGGCGTGCAGCTCTTTCGGGCTGTCTTTTTTCAGCATCTGGAACAGCTCAATCGGCAGATTATTATAGGTCATATCGATTTCGCCGCTGCGGTAGCGGTTAACGTCAGAGACTTCCGAAGAGATAGGCAGGAAGGTCACCTGGTTGAGCACGGTTTTAGCGTTATCCCAGTATTCCGGGTTACGAACCAACACAATACGTTCGTTGACGGTCCAGGTTTTCAGTTTGAACGCGCCGTTGCTGACGTAGTTCTCAGGCTGGGTCCACTTGTCGCCAAATTTCTCCACCGCGGGCTTATAAACCGGCTTAAGGGCGGTGTGCGACAGCATTTTAACAAAGTACGGCACCGGCTCGCTCAGGGTGACCTGCAGCGTATGGTCGTCGAGAGCCTTCACGCCCAGCGTGTCCGGGCTTTTTTTACCGGCAATAATATCATCGATATTCACCACGTGGCCGTATTGCAGGTAGCTCTCATACGGCGAGGCGGTTTTTGGATCAGCCAGGCGTTGCCAGCTGTAAACGAAATCGGCGGCGGTCACCGGCTGGCCGTTTGACCATTTGGCATCTTTGCGCAGGTGGAAGGTCCAGACCGTAAAGTCTTTGTTTTCCCAGCTTTCGGCTACGCCAGGGATAACGCTACCGTCTTTCGGCGAAGTGTCGGTTAAGCCTTCAAGCAGGTCACGGATCACGTTGGATTCCGGAACGCCTTCAACTTTGTGCGGGTCTAACGATTGAACTTCGGCACCGTTGTTACGCACCAGCTCTTGCTTTGCTGCCAGTTGGACGCCGGCCGGAACCACGGCGGCCAAGGTGTTGAAGGATGAAACTGCGCCTACTGCTGCCAGGATACCGGCGGCGAGTAGGTGTTTTTTTGTGATGTTGGTCATTACTATCAACTCCAAATTGTTATTATTTGCTTGAAAAAGCCAACCCATACCGGGTTTAGTTTCTTGGCAAGCAGGAACGAATTGCCGGCCGTGAAACGTCAAATATGCTGTCTTTACTACCGGATTGACCCCCTTACTGCATTACCTCTGGTGTCGCGTTTACTGCCTGTTAGTGCCTAAAAATAATGAATGCAGGCCAGCCTGGTATCGCGAAGATTAGCTGCCTTAATTAACCTTTTCTGCCCCGAAAAAATGAAATAGGCCATTCTTAAGCACTTAGTTGGAAAAGCTTTGCAAGATCCGTTCTCAATTCGCTAAAAGGATGAACTTTTTTCAATTAGAAATTGTTGCTGAAAATTATCAGAACCGAGAAAGCTGCGCGAATAAACTTTACTAAAATGTTAACTGATCCGCGTTTATCGGCATCCAGCGGTTGCCTGACCCGTAAAGTTAAATGCAATGCAATTAGCATAACCACTTGTTTTTTAATTAATTATTATAATCATATAATACTAAACGAGTGACATTTTCGGTCATTATTGATGCAAACAGATTCCGTTAACATAAGGTTACTTTTAAGAATAAACCCCTGTTATTTGTCCGATAAACACTAATAACATCTCGAAACGACATGTACAAGAGCTATAGAATGATGTGATGGTTTAAACATCAAAACGGGCAGTAAAAGTGAGAAAAATCGTGAGAAATAGCGTAGAAGAGTAGTATAAATAGGGAGTTGATCGACAATAGGAGACAGAATACGGCTTTATGCCATATTAGGGTGCAATAGCTCATTTTAGATACATTAGATGCACTATTATAAGGCGGCGGGATATTAATTTTAGTAATAATAAGCAGAAGTGTGATCGCTCCTGCTTAATTATATTTCTGCGCCAACGAGTCCGCGGGTGGCAGAGAGTCGATATTACAACAGGCCGGGAAAGGTCGCTTTTAGGCCGGTGACGATAAACTCGATACCCAACGCCATAAGCAGTAGACCCATGATACGAGTAATGACGTTAATCCCGGTTTGGCCAAGAAGTTTCATCACCAGTGGCGCAGCGCGGAACAGTAACCAGCAGCAGAAGGCAAACAGAATAATCGCCAATGTAAAACCAAACAGGTTAGCCCAGCTGTGGTAACGCGTACTCCAGACAATGGTTGAGCTTATTGCGCCCGGGCCGGCCATCAGCGGCAATGCCAGCGGCACGACGCCGACGTTTTCTCGAATTGCCGTCTCTGATTTTTCCTGCTTGTTTTGCTTGTCTTCACCCAGCTTGCCGCTGATCATCGACATCGCAATGGTCACCACCAGCATGCCGCCGGCAATGCGGAAAGAGTCTATCGAAATGCCAAACAGGTGCAGGATCCCATCCCCCAGAAACAGCGAGGTACAGAGGATAATCGCTACCGACAGGTTAGCGGTGGTGTTGGTTTTATTTCGCCCCGCGGCCGCCTGATAGCTGGTCATGCTAATAAATACCGGCAATATCCCCACCGGGTTGACCAACGCAAACAGGCCCACAAAGAACTTGATATAACCTGAAAAATCCAAAATTGTCTGGCTCACGCATTGCTCCGCATAAGGATAGAGAGTGAAGTTATTTATGGCCGCTAATGTACTGTAATTGCCACATTCGCGCCATGAAGATATTCAGCACAATCAACTAGATTTAACGACTCAGGCGGTAAATTAAACTACAAAAAATCCCTCTCCGGTATCGATAAAATCCCCTGCAACCTCGCGTCATACAAAGATCGTTTTTTACAAAATAAACTAACATTCCACTAGCTGAATGGTGTCAGCTCAACGATTTCTGTTGATCTCGATCATTCTGGGCCTGATCAATAGCGAGTAAGCTAGTTCTATAGCAGAGAAAGTTGCCGCAAGGTTTGACAGTATGAAAATTGGGGCTGCGTCAGTTTTGACAACGATTATCCTGCGGATCCCAAGAGCCCATTGCGGTTAAACAACATAGGCACCCAGCCACGGCAAGCGGCTGATTACCTCTCCCTTTACTTCAGGTTGCAGCCCTTTCGAGCTGTAACGATAGCTGGAACCTGCCCAGATTTTATAAAAGTTTAACAATCTAAGGAGAACACCATGGCTGTCACCAACGTCGCTGAACTAAACGAACTGGTTGCTCGTGTAAAAAAAGCGCAACGTGAATATGCAGAGTTCACACAATCACAGGTTGATAAAATCTTTCGCGCTGCCGCACTTGCGGCCGCCGATGCACGCATCCCGTTAGCTAAACTCGCCGTTGAGGAGTCTGGGATGGGTATCGTTGAAGATAAAGTTATCAAAAATCACTTCGCCTCCGAATACATCTTCAATGCTTATAAAGATGAGAAAACCTGCGGCGTTATTGCCGAAGACCCCACCTACGGCACCCTGACCATTGCGGAACCGATCGGTATCATCTGCGGTATCGTGCCCACCACCAACCCCACCTCTACCGCCATTTTCAAAGCGCTGATCAGCTTAAAAACCCGCAATGCGATTATTTTCTCACCGCACCCGCGCGCGGCCAGAGCGACGATCGCCGCGGCCAATATCGTGCTGCAGGCCGCGGTGAAAGCGGGTGCGCCTAAAGATATTATTGGCTGGATTGACGCCCCCAGCGTGCCGCTGTCTAACGAACTGATGCATCACCCGGATATCAACCTGATCCTTGCCACCGGCGGCCCAGGCATGGTCAAGGCGGCCTACAGCTCTGGCAAACCGGCCATTGGCGTCGGCGCGGGTAATACGCCAGTGGTGGTCGATGAGACTGCCGATATAAAACGGGTAGTCGCCTCTATATTGATGTCGAAAACTTTCGATAACGGCGTTATCTGCGCCTCAGAACAGTCGGTCATTGTGGTCGATTCTGCCTATGAAACGGTGAGGGAACGTTTCAAAACACACGGTGGCTATCTGCTGGCGGGCAAAGAGTTGAAAGCCGTGCAGGATATCATTGTTAAAAATGGCGGGTTAAATGCCGATATCGTGGGCCAACCGGCGGCCAAAATTGCCGCGATGGCCGGGATTACGGTTCCCGCCAACACTAAAGTATTAATCGGTGAAGTGATAAAAGTCGATGAATCCGAGCCGTTTGCTCACGAAAAACTTTCACCCACGCTGGCGCTGTATCGCGCTAAAGACTTCGCAGACGCGGTAGATAAAGCCGAGAAACTGGTCACCATGGGCGGCATTGGCCACACCTCCTGCCTCTATACCGATCAGGATAATCAGCCAGAGCGCATACGCTACTTTGGGGAAAAAATGAAAACCGCACGCATCCTGATTAACACTCCAGCGTCGCAGGGCGGCATCGGCGATTTGTACAACTTCAAGCTGGCCCCTTCTCTGACCTTAGGCTGTGGTTCATGGGGCGGTAATTCTATTTCTGAAAACGTTGGCCCAAAACACCTGCTCAACAACAAAACGGTCGCTAAGAGAGCTGAAAATATGCTGTGGCATAAGCTGCCAAAATCTATCTATTTTCGCCGCGGCTCGCTGCCGATCGCGCTCGAAGAAGTGGCGACCGATGGGGCAAAACGCGCCTTTATCGTCACCGACCGCTACCTGTTCAACAACGGTTATGCCGACCGGGTAACTCGCGTCCTCAAAAGCCACGGTATCGAAACGCAAGTGTTCTTTGAGGTTGAAGCCGATCCGACGCTGAGCATCGTGCGTAAAGGGGCTGAACAGATGAGCTCCTTTAGGCCAGACGTCATTATCGCGCTGGGTGGAGGTTCACCAATGGACGCCGCCAAAATCATGTGGGTGCTATACGAACATCCGCAAACCCATTTCGAAGACCTGGCGTTGCGCTTTATGGATATTCGCAAGCGTATCTACAGGTTCCCTAAAATGGGGGTGAAAGCGAAAATGATCGCCATCACCACCACCTCGGGCACCGGTTCGGAAGTGACGCCGTTTGCGGTGGTAACCGACGACGCGACCGGACAAAAGTATCCACTCGCAGACTATGCGCTGACCCCAGATGTCGCCATTGTCGACGCAGATCTGGTGATGGATATGCCGAAATCGCTGTGCGCCTTTGGCGGCCTTGACGCCGTGACCCACGCCCTGGAAGCCTATGTCTCAGTGCTGGCTAACGAGTTCTCCGACGGTCAGGCACTACAGGCATTGAAACTGTTAAAACAATTCCTGCCAGCCAGCTATAAAGAAGGCGCAAAAAATCCGCTGGCGCGTGAACGCGTGCACAATGCCGCCACCATCGCCGGTATCGCTTTTGCCAACGCCTTTCTCGGCGTCTGTCATTCAATGGCGCACAAGTTGGGTTCTGAGTTCCACATTCCGCACGGCCTTGCCAATGCGATGCTAATTTCAAACGTCATTCGCTACAATGCGAACGACAATCCCACTAAGCAAACGGCCTTTAGCCAGTACGACCGCCCACAGGCTCGCCGCCGTTATGCAGAGATCGCCGATCATTTAGGCCTGAGCGCCCCGGGAGACCGTACGGGACAGAAAATCGAGAAACTGCTTATTTGGTTAGATGATATTAAAACAGAGCTGGGTATCCCGACCTCGATACGCGAAGCTGGCGTGCAGGAAGTGGACTTTCTGGCAAAAGTCGACAAACTCTCGGAAGACGCTTTTGACGACCAGTGTACCGGTGCCAATCCGCGATATCCGTTAATTTCGGAGCTTAAACAGATATTACTGGCCAGCTATTACGGTAATAAATTTAGCGAAGAGTTGCCGATAAATGTGATCGATGAAAGGGAAGAACCGCTGATCCGTGTTGCCGCCGCTGCGCCTGCGCCGGCAATTAAAAAAGTGAAAATCAGCCATTAAGGAATTCTTTAGTCAAATAACGATGTAAAACGAAAAACCCGCCAGATGGCGGGTTTTTTATGATTTAAACATTAAATACATTAATGTATTTGCTGCGTTATGGCTTTAAATAAATAAAATTTCACATAAGGATCACGTTAGGTGAATTACCCGGCTGTTTAGTTGCCCGCCCTTACCTAGCCATCGCTTCTTTATAATGCTTGCGGCACACCGAGACATAACGCTCATTGCCGCCTATTACGACCTGTGCGCCATCGTGAAGCGCCCTGCCTTGCTCATCCAGTCTCAGAGTCTGATTAGCCTTGCGGCCGCAGTGACAGATAGTTTTAAGCTCGACCAGCTTATCTGCCCACGCCAGCAGGTATCTACTGCCGCTGAACAGCTCACCCTGAAAATCAGTGCGCAGGCCATAACACAGCACCGGGATATCCAGTTTGTCTACTACGTCGGTTAATTGTTCAACCTGCAGTCGAGTGAGGAATTGGCTCTCATCGATTAGCACACAGTGCAGCGTTTGTCCGCGATGCTCATCAGTAATTAGCCTAAGCAAGTCGGTATCTGACTTATAAAGCTCCGCAGGTGAAGATAATCCTATACGTGAACTGACCTTACCCAAGCCAAAACGGTTATCAATGGCGGCAGTTAGCACCAGAGTGCGCATTCCCCGCTCCTGATAATTATAGGAAGATTGTAACAAAGATGTAGATTTTCCCGCATTCATTGCAGAATAATAAAAATAAAGCTGAGCCATGAGCTCGTAACCTCACAGTATAATGAAACCTATAACGCGACTTACTTTCAATTGTAACACACGGACCGGACCTAATGGCACAGCAGGCCTGTCTACTGTGCTAAGTATCACAACTTTAAACGAGCGCGAAATTTACCGCCCCTTACAATCAGCGAATGTGACTACTGTTGCTGCTAATTAGTTTACGCAAACGGTAAACTCTGCATAAGCGTGGTGTCAGTAGCCCCTATAAATCAATTATTAAACAACTCGCTAATTATGCTGTCTTATAAGCCCCACCCCGGCAGCACGCTAGATAATGCTCCACAGGCCCGGCACATATAGCTAAAAGCGGACAGGCATATCTTTGCCCCCACCGTGGTAAGTTAAACCGCCAGGCTGTAGATATTTGTTGCATGTTTAGCAGAGTTATAAAAAGCAGGTTGATTAAAAATGGGCGATACAGCGCACAATCTGCTTATCAATTTGCCTTATAAACGTAAGATTAATAGACCGCTAATCGTGCTTATATTTCTGCATGTCAGAATTATTATTGCTAATAAATGGTAAATTCCCGTCAACATAACCATTTGGCTATTGCAGAATACAGAAGAGCATTCTATTATTACTCAAACGCCCCCCACCAATTTAAATTGAGACTTGTATAATGAGCGAAGCATTAAAAATTCTGAACAACATCCGCACTCTGCGCGCCCAGGCTCGTGAATGTACTCTGGAAACTCTCGAAGAAATGCTAGAGAAATTAGAAGTTGTTGTTAACGAGCGCCGTGAAGAAGATACTCAGGCCGCTGCTGAAATTGAAGAGCGCACTCGCAAGCTGCAACAATACCGTGAAATGCTGATCGCTGACGGCATCGATCCTAATGAATTGCTGCAGACTATTGCTGCAACAAAAACGACCGGCAAAGCCAAGCGTGCTGCACGTCCTGCTAAATATAAATACATCGACGAGAATGGCGAAAGCAAAACTTGGACTGGCCAGGGTCGTACTCCTGCAGTAATCAAGAAAGCTATCGAAGACGAAGGCAAACAGCTGGACGACTTCCTGCTGTAAGCTTTTTCTGGCTGTATCGCAGTCTCAAGATAATGATTTCAAAAACCACCGTTAATACGGTGGTTTTTTTATTGTGTCAGCCTTTATGAAAAATATTAAACCATGCCTAAACCAACGCTTAATATCGGCGCAAGGCAAGCATAAAAAAGGCTGCCTCACGCAGCCTCATCGGTTCATGTCATGCTAATAAACTTCCCTGCGGGATCTAGCACTGAAAATAGTCTTTATACCAGTCGACAAACTTCCTCACGCCTTCCAGCACCTGAGTTTGCGGCCTGAAGCCCGTGGCTTCAAACAGCGGGCTGCTGTCGGAGCTGGTTTCGTGCACGTCGCCCGGCTGCATCGGCAGCATGTTCTTCTTCGCTTCAACGCCCAGCGCGCTCTCAAGCGCCTCTACGTAGGTCATTAGCCTAACCGGATCATTATTGCCAATGTTGTAAACCACATAGGGTGCAGAACTTTGTGAACCGTTACCCGTTTCAACCGTCCACTGTGGCTGAGGCGCAGGAATAATATTCTGCAAGCGGATGATTGACTCGGTAACGTCATCTATATAGGTAAAATCACGACGCATTTCGCCGTGGTTATAAACATCGATACTCTGATCGGCAAGAATAGACTTGGTAAACTTAAACAGCGCCATGTCCGGGCGCCCCCAGGGACCGTAGACGGTAAAGAAACGCATCCCGGTGGTGGGTAATCCATACAGATGTGAATAAGTATGGGCCATCAGCTCATTGGCCTTTTTGGTAGCCGCATACAGTGAGATAGGATGATCGACATTATCCTGAGTATCGAAAGGCTGCTTACGGTTCATTCCATAAACCGAACTTGAAGAAGCATAAAGTAGGTGCTTGACCTTATTATGGCGACAGCCTTCCAGCACGTTGGCGAAACCGACTAAATTTGCGTCTACATAAGCCAGCGGATTCTCTATCGAATAGCGAACCCCCGCCTGGGCCGCTAAATGTATTACCCGATCAAATTTATTTTCTGCAAACAGCGCAGCCATTCCTGCACGATCCGCAAGATCCAATTTGATGAACGTAAAGCCCGGTTTATCCTCCAACAGCGCCAGACGTGCTAATTTCAAATTGACGTCATAGTAATCATTAAGATTATCCAGGCCGGTCACCTGATGCCCGTCAGCCAGCAGTCGCTGGCTGACAAAATAACCGATAAAACCCGCAGCACCTGTAACTAAATAATTCATGCCCTCTCCTTACAACACCGGATCTACTGAAGCCCCGCGGCCAATACCGTAATAGGTAAAACCGCGTTTTTCGAGCCGCTCCGGATCATACAAATTACGCCCATCAAAAATAACCGGGCTCTTGAGCGAACTTTTCATCAAATCAAAATCCGGGGCGCGAAAATTCTGCCACTCGGTACAAATAATCAACGCATCGGCACCTTGCAACGCCGCTTCTTTGGTACCCATCAGTTCTAAATCGTTGCGATATCCGTATACGCGCTGTGTTTCATTCATCGCTTCAGGATCGTAGGCCTTAATTTTAGCCCCAGCTGCCCAAAGCTGTTCCATTAACACCCGGCTTGATGCTTCACGCATGTCGTCGGTATTGGGCTTGAATGATAGTCCCCAGAGCGCGAAAGTTTTACCCGATAAATCCTGGCCGAAATGACGGGTCACGAAGGCGGGCAGTTTATATTTCTGTTGGGCATTAACCTGCTCCACTGCCTGTAAAAGTTTTGGCTGATAACCAATTTGCTCGGCGGTGCGGATCAATGCCTGCACGTCTTTTGGAAAACAGGAGCCGCCGTATCCGCAGCCTGGATAAATAAAGTGATAACCAATGCGGGAATCTGAACCAATACCCTGACGGACTTTTTCGATATCTGCGCCAAGCATTTCTGCCAGATTAGCCATTTCATTCATAAAACTTATTTTGGTCGCTAGCATACAGTTAGCCGCATATTTCGTCAGCTCAGCGCTACGAATATCCATAATAATCATACGGTCATGATTGCGGTTAAACGGTTCATAAAGTTCGCGAATAGGCTCAATGGCCTGCGGATTATCCGTACCGATAACAATACGTTCCGGACGCATACAGTCTGCAACCGCCGCTCCCTCTTTCAAAAATTCGGGATTGGAAATAACGTTGAAGGCAATATCTTCGCCGCGCTGGGCCAGGGCTTCACTCATTACCTGGCGGACTTTATCGGCAGTACCGACCGGCACTGTGGATTTATCGATGACGATTTTTGGCGCTGTCATATATTGGGCGATAGTTCGCGCCACTGCGGTAACATATTTTAAATCGGCCGAGCCGTCTTCATCTGGCGGAGTACCGACCGCAATAAACTGCACCTCAGCGTGGGCGACGCCCTGTTTTGCATCGGTACTGAACTGCAGGCGACCCGATTCATAATTTTGCTGTACCAGTGGGGTCAATCCAGGCTCAAAAATGGGTATCTGGCCATTCTTCAAGTTTTCAACTTTACTAGCATCAATGTCTATGCATAAAACCTCATGCCCAACCTCTGCCAATACCGCCGCTTGAACCAGACCTACATAACCAATGCCAAAAACGGTTACTTTCATGAGCCACTCCCAAAATTGAAAACTCGTAATACAGCCTAGTATTACGTCAGCGCCGCATTTGCCCATTACGGTAAAATAGGCGCAGATATTATTGCGCGGCAGTATAACAGTTAAGTTTGCCTCCGTGACGTAGAACATCTACTCCATCAAGAGCAAAGCCCTGGAACACCCTTATAGAATATTCCGTATAAACTGGAAGTTAACATGATTTAAGTCGAGTCTGAGCGGGATGAGTTTCGAGAGGGAATGCACATTTATTCGGCAGAAAGCATTAATCTGAGACGGCCACCGGCGCCCCAAACCTGACATTGCCAGGCTTCACAACGTTGACTGACCTGATTGGAGTAAGACGACCCCAGCGTGCCCAGCGGTACTCCATTACTCAGCTGTATTTGATTAGTCCCGGTATTGATATTGGCGTGCAGGCCGGCTGAGACCAAAATAAGATTTTTCTGCTCGGCGTTGTAATAGCCCATCAACAACGGGAACTGCCCTTGCAAATGCGCCTGTTTAAACAGGTGATTGACCTCCTTAAGCAAGGCAGACATTTGCGGCAGGCGCTGGTTCTGGTTGCTCAGATGTTCACGCAATAAACCATTGAAGATAGCGCGCAGCAGCAACGCTGCCAGCACGCCATTTTCATTGGCGCGTGTCACATCGAGGCAGTAGAAACCGAGATCCTTAGGGGATAAGGCGGCAATATCCAGTACCAGACCGGGTTGCTGCGCCATCGTCAGTTGGCGATAGTTGATACGACAGTGGGCAAGGGTTTGCTGCACCGGCGGTTGCAGCTCTTGCAGCAGCCTCGCCGCTTCGTGCGGATTGCGACAAAGCGCTTCCCAGTCCTGGATCAGATCGCTTTTTTCCATCGCCTGCGAGGAAAACAGTTTTGGATACAGGGTAGTTAACAACGCATCCTTGAGTCGATTGAGATCGTTAACGGGTTTGAGCAGCACGTCTTCGACGCCCAGTCGCAACATAGTGGCGACGTCGGTCATTTTATCGGTGGCTGAAATCACCAGTATCGGGATTTTACTGCCCTGCAGCCGTAAATTTTCGACAAACTCGATGCCGCCCATTTCGGGCATCGCCAAATCGCAAAGGATTAAATCAGGAGGCAAGTCTTCAACCAGAGATAAAGCTTCCAGCCCGTTAACGGCCTCACTGGTTGTCGCCCCTAACGAACTCACATAGCTGGCGAGTACCGATCTGAAAACGGCTTCGTCTTCGACGATCAGAATGTGCTTGCTTGTAAGTGGCTTATCCATCAGGGTCTCCCAGAATTTCTCACTCCTAATAGTGGCCTATAACGCACACTTTTGCGCGTCGGAATTATCAGATAAGCGCCTTTTGTTGCTAACTTGTTCAGAAATGATTGTTTTTAATCAACGGAAGCAGTAAATCTGTCTGTTTTTCGACCGCTAACCTTCCCGCCTCTATCGCCTCTTCGGCACGATGAAAATCCAGAGTCGAAATTTGCGGGCAGTAAGGTTGGATAATCACGTCGGGAGGATCGCCCGCCATGCGATAGCGTTTCAAACGATTTTCCAATACCTGGATCGAGGTGGACATAATTTCCATTGCCGTCGGCGTCTGGTTAGTTTGGCGCAAAACCGGTCGGGCCAGTTTCTGGCGAATCTTGTCACGCCAGTTAAGCTCCTGCTGATCGATAGCGTGCTCGGGATTAGCCTGCACCGACAGCAGATCTTGCTGCATTAAATGGGCGTCATGCTGTAAATCCACGGCAATCACAATGTCGGCGCCCATCGCTCGGGTCAGTGAAACCGGCACCGGATTGACCACCGCGCCGTCCACCAGCCAATAGCCGTTAAACCATACCGGTGCTAGTAGGCCGGGCATGCTGCAGGAGGCGCGAACGGCCTGATGCAGGCTACCCTGGGTTAACCACAGCTCCCTGCCGGTGCTCAGGTTAGTGGCCACCACGCCAAATTTGCGATGACACTGCTCGAATTCATCGATTCTGAGCATCTGAGATACGGCGTTAAACACCCGCTCACCGCGCAGCAGCCCGCCGCGACGCCAGGAAAAATCCATCAGTCGTAATACGTCCCAATAGCTAAACGACCTGACCCACCCTTCCATTGCCGGAAGCCGACCGCTGACATAAGCCGCCCCCACCAGTGACCCTACCGAACAACCGGCAACAATATCGACCTCAATTCCCATTTCATGCAGTGCGTTGATAACACCAATGTGGGCCCAACCTTTTGCGGCTCCAGACCCCAGAGCCAGACCAATTTTTAGCTGTCGTGACATTGTTTTTCCTATCTCCGCCTGATGACGAAATATTTGCTGCGCTTTGCGCGTTGTCAGCCGGTGACTTTGTTAGGTAACATATCGCCCCATGCATTTTATGGCGCACACTGCGCGCTGCCAGCTTTCGGAGTTAATGTGACCAGTTTATGCCCCTGCGGCAGCGAGTCAGAGTTTGAACAATGTTGCCAACCGGCTATTTCCGGCGTGCGCCCCGCGGCCACTCCCGAAGCGTTGATGCGTTCGCGCTATAGCGCCTACGTGACTCAAAATGCCGATTATCTGATTGCCAGCTGGCATCCCGATTGCCAGGCCGACGCGTTTCGCGATGCGTTAAAAGAAGGATTCGCCTCTACCCTTTGGCTGGGGCTGCGGGTCATTGCTACGCAGGCGGGTAAAAATGCCGACGAAGGCTTTGTCGAATTCTCGGCCCAGTATCAGGACGGTGGCGATCCTCAGGCGGTGAGCATTCATGAACGTTCGCGCTTTCTTCGTTTAAACGAACGCTGGTATTATATCGACGGGATCAAACCCCAGCTTGGCAGAAACGATCTTTGCCACTGCGGTTCCGGCAAAAAATATAAGAAGTGCTGCGGCTAATAACGCGGCATAATGCGCCCCATAATTTTTAACAAACACTTTTATATGCACCCCCAAAAAGATTTCATGTTGCACAACGCTCAGGCCGTGCCGCATAAGAGTTAACGGGGAAGACAGGATCAAGATGTCACATCACAACGTTCAAACTAAAGTTTTACGCACTATTTGCCCAGATGCCAAAGGGCTGATCGCCAATATTACCAATATTTGTTTCAAGCATGAGCTAAATATTGTGCAAAACAATGAATATGTCGATCACCGCACCGGGCGCTTCTTCATGCGTACCGAGCTGGAAGGCATTTTCAATGACAACGCCCTGTTGGCCGATCTCGACAGCGCGCTGCCGAAAGGCTCGGTACGTGAACTGCAAAGCACCGATCGCCGCCGCATCGTTATCCTGGTCACTAAAGAGGCGCACTGCCTGGGCGACCTGCTGATGAAGTCAGTTTATGGCGGATTAGACGTAGAAATTGCCGCAGTGATCGGTAACCACGACACGCTGCGCACGCTGGTTGAGCGCTTTGATATTCCGTTCCACCTGGTGAGCCACGAAGGCTTGACCCGCGAGCAGCACGACAGCGCGATGATGGAACAGATTGACCAATACCAGCCTGACTACGTGGTGCTGGCAAAATACATGCGCGTGCTAACACCGGGCTTTGTACAGCATTATCCGCATCAGGTGATCAATATTCACCACTCGTTCCTGCCGGCGTTTATTGGCGCACGCCCTTATCATCAGGCCTATGAGCGCGGGGTGAAAATCATCGGCGCCACGGCGCACTATGTGAATGACAGCCTGGATGAAGGCCCGATCATCATGCAAGACGTGATCAATGTCGACCACACCTACACTGCCGACGATATGATGCGCGCCGGTCGCGACGTTGAGAAAAATGTCCTCAGCCGTGCTATCTATAAAGTGCTGCAACAGCGCGTATTTGTTTACGGTAACCGCACGGTTATTCTGTAAGCATTAGCGGGCGTTTTTGTTTATGAAAACGCCCGCCCGTGCAAAAAATCGGCATTCGAACTATTTTCTCACTTTCAAGACTTTACAGCAGCGATTCATTTGATATGATGCGCCCCGCTTACCGCGACAAGCCACGCGATGAGAGAAGTAAAAGTAAGTTGATTTAAAACAAGTAAGATCGTTTTATAAGAAGTAAACCACGAAATTTGTGGTGGGGTTCCCGAGCGGCCAAAGGGAGCAGACTGTAAATCTGCCGTCAGCGACTTCGAAGGTTCGAATCCTTCCCCCACCACCATCGTATAGAAACCCTCAGCTTTTCCGAAAACTCCAGACTAAAATAGTAATGCAGATCGGGAAGGAGAGAGAACCTTCGACTCGAAGGTTTGAGCCGAGCGAAGCGAGACAACGTTGCGCAGCAACGACCCGCAGGGCGAGGCCACAGGCCGAGTCATCCTTCCCCCACCACCATCGTTTAGAAATCTCCTCCCTTTTCCGAAAACTCTACACTAAAATACCAATCCAGATCGGGAAGGATAGAGAACCTTCGACTCGAAGGTTTGAGCCGAGCGAAGCGAGACAGCGTTGCGCAGCAACGACCCGCAGGGCGAGGCCAGAGGCCGAGTCATCCTTCCCCCACCACCATCGTTTAGAAATCTCCTCCCTTTTCCGAAAACTCCAGACTAAGTTCCCCTTAAACCTTTTTATTCATTGTTGCTTTAAGCTTGCCTATCAGCTCGGTGCGAAAATCACCCAGCCGCGGTTTTTCCCCTTCCAGCCACGGCAACGGCCGACATAGCTCCATCGTTTTGATCCCCAAACGCGCGGTCAGCAAACCGGCGCCGATACCCTGTGCCGCACGGGCAGACAGTCTGGCCGCCAAATCTTGAGATATCCAGTCCATACCAATTTCACGCACCAGTTCGCTCGCGCCGGCAAAGGCTATGTTTAGCAGCACCAGGCGAAAGAGTCGGATACGACTGTAATAACCCAGCTCAATGCCGTACAGGTTGGCAATACGATTCACCAGCCGCAAATTACGCCAGGCAATAAACGCCATATCGACCAAGGCCAGCGGGCTGACGGCGATCATCAGGGCAGACTCGGCGGCAGACTGGCTAATCTCACGCCGCGCCTGACTGTCCAGCACCGGCTGCACTAAGCGGGCATATAGCTCGACTACCTCTCTGTCGCTGTGAGTCTCATGCAGCGAGGCCTGCCAACGCTGTAACGCGGGATGGCTCTGATCCAGACCGGCCTGCCGAGCCAGCTTTTCGCAGAAAGCCCGTCCCTGCCCCAGCGCGTGACTGTGCAGTAAATCCGTCGCGGTATCGCGCTCGTCCGCACGCTGGCGCAGTCGATACAGCCGTCGCCACTCGGTAAGCACCGATCCCACGCCGGCGACGACGATTAGCCCACCGGCGGTGCAGGCCCCCAGTGCGATCCAATCCTGCTGGATCCACGCCTGATGTACCCACTGCACGCCCTGGCCCACGACGCTTGCGGCAAACACCAGCGCCCCCAGACGCACCATCTTGCTCCACAGGCTGCGGCGCGGCTTCAGCGCGCGGCTCACCGCCGCCTCGGCCTGCCCCTCGGGCGGCAACAGCGGGTCGGCTTCGGCCACGGCTAAAAAATTCTCGGCCTGAGCGCCGGCAAAATTTTGCGCCGCGCGCAGTGGCGGATCTTGCGCTTCTTTAATCTCGGTATCGAAACTGATACGCGGTTTTAATGGCTCATTCATCGCATCTTGTCTCCCAATAAAAACTCCATCACCGCGTCCATGCGAATGTGCGGCATCGGAGTGTCTATGTTCATCTGACGCGGGCGAAAAGCGTCAAAGTGAAATCCCTGCTGCTGCCAGAAAGCGTTACCCGGCAGGCGAGAAGGCACCTCACCGGGATAAACAGTTAACGCCTGGCCGTCCTCAAGGCGCTGACCTTTTACCGCCGGGATCGGCTGCCCCTGATAATCGACGATACCGCTCTCGGTCGCCTGTACCGAAGCCAACCCGGCACAGTCCATACTGATCCCTTCAAAGGCGGCATTTTGCCAGGCTTCCTGTACCAGCTGCTGCAATAAGGACACCAGATTGGCATGCTGATCGCCGGTGATATGGTCAGCTTTGGTAGCGGCAAACATCAGCTTGTCGATGCACGGAGCAAACAGGCGGCGCAATAGCGTCCGTTTACCGTAGTGAAAACTCTGCATCAGTTGGGTAAGCGCCAGACGCATATCGTTGAACGCCTGCGGCCCGCTGTTTAAAGGCTGCAGGCAATCGACCAGCACGATCTGTCTGTCGAAGCGAATGAAGTGCTCTTTGTAGAAGCCTTTAACGATGCTGTTACAGTAATAATTAAAGCGCTGGCGCAGCATGCCCAGATTGCTGTGCCGGTCGGCCTGGGCCAGCTGGGCATCACTGTATTGCAGCAGCTCCGGCCACGGGAAAAACTGCAATGCCGGAGCGCCCGCTAGATCGCCGGGCAGCACAAAGCGGCCAGGCTGAATAAAGTGCAGGCCTTCATCCTTGCAGCGCAGCAGATAATCGGTATAGGCCTGTGCTATCTCCGCGAGCAGATTTTCATCTGCCGGTGCCAGCGGGTCACAGCGGCGGCAAAGGGTTAACCACGGCTGCGCCCATTCGGCTCGCTGTCCCTGCAGCAGGCCCGCCATCTGCCGCGACCAGCTCAGGTAATCCTGCTCCAGCATCGGCAAATCCAGCAGCCATTCCCCCGGATAATCGACGATTTCCAGATACAGCGTTGAGGTGTCTTTAAAATGGCGCAGCAGAGAGTCGTTGGAACGAAAACGCAGCGCCAGGCGGATCTCACTCACGCCGCGCGTGGGCGTAGGCCAGGCCGGTGGTGTGCCGTACAGCTGGGCAATGCCTTCGTCATAGGTGAAGCGCGAGACGCCGAGGTCGCGTTGCGGAACGCGCTTGATCCCCAACAGGCGCTCTTCTCGCGCGGCAGAAAACAGCGGCAGGCGTGCGCCGCTGTGAACGTGAAGGAGTTGATTGACCAACGAGGTGATAAAGGCCGTTTTGCCGCTGCGGCTAAGGCCGGTCACGGCGAGACGTAAATGGCGGTCTAACCCACGGTTGACCATTGAGTTGAATTCATTTTGGAATCTTTTCATTGCTCTCCCTGGCATAGCGCCCAAACAGCGCGGTTAAAATCCGTCTAAAGAGCGGCTCCAACACCAGCGCCAACACATAGCGCAGCGGTCCACGCCCAAGCACGCCCAGTACTTTGGCAGCAACGCCCGCCGGGGCAAAGGTCAGCACCAGCATAATGATAAATTTAAAGGCCTTCTTCAACAGGCCACTTTTTGCCGATGATGTAACGGCTGCTGCATAGCGCATAAACTGTCCTCCTGAATCCAGCGTGACATTAATTTATTAAGACTATCTTAAAGGTCGCGAAAACGACTGCGAACGCCAAAAGTTTCTGACGTCACGTAACGTTCAAGCTGGCGCAGACGTTGTTCGCTAGCCCGCAACTCGCGGTCGGCCTGTGACAATAGTTGGTGAGAAGACGGCGCGTCTTCGCCTGCAAAGCGCTGCGGCGGTACCGGTTCGAGTAGCCAGGCCAGCAGGAAATAGGCGACTAGTGTGAACATAAACAGGCCGAAGAACATCGACAGCACCACGATCACGCGCAGCAGTTTTACCGGTACGCCAAGATAATGCGCCAGTCCGGCGCACACCCCTTTAAGCACGCCTTCTTCAGGTACGCGATATAGCTTTTTGTCTGACATTGCACCGTTCATTATGATTGTCTCCAGCCAGGATGCTCGGCATCGAGGATCTCTTCCAGCGCCAGGATCCTTTCACGCATGCGCTGCGCCTCACCGGTCAGCTGCTGCAAATTCTGATACTCGTTTTGGCTAAGCTGGCTGCCGCTCTGCGAGCGACTGCTGTAATGTAGCCACAGCCAAATCGGCGCGACAAATAACACAAATATTGTCAGTGGGATGGCTAAAAAAAGAACGCTCATGTCTACTCCTTTAGTATTATTGCGGACAGCTTACTGCGGACCATTACGCGTCCTTGCTAACCTGCATCTTGGCTTTCAACGCGTCAATCTGCGCGCTGATTTCGTCATCGGCCTTGAGATCGGCAAACTGCTGGTCCAGCGATTTCTTCTTGCCGATGCTCATGGATTCGGCCTCGGCCTCCATGCTGTCAATGCGACGTTCAAAATGCTCGAAACGCGCCATCGCCTCATCGATTTTACCACTGTCGAGCTGGCGACGGACGTCACGAGAGGAAGAAGCCGCCTGGTGACGCAGCGTTAAGGCCTGCTGGCGAGCGCGAGTCTCGGTGAGCTTGCTTTCCAGTTCGCCTATTTCTGACTTCATACGGTCCAGGGTTTCCTGCACGGTAGCGACTTCTTTTTTAAGCGTTGCCACCAGCTCGGCCAGCTTTTGTTTTTCGATCAGCGCCGCACGGGCCAGATCGTCTTTGTCTTTACGCAGCGCCAGTTCGGCTTTTTCCTGCCATTCGGCCTGCTGGGTTTCACCCTGCTCGATGCGGCGATTAAGCTGTTTTTTCTCAGCCAGCGCCCGGGCAGAAGTTGAACGGACTTCAACCAGCGTGTCTTCCATTTCTTGGATCATCAAACGCACTAACTTCTGCGGATCTTCGGCTTTATCGAGCAGATTATTGATGTTGGCGTTTACGATATCGGCAAAACGAGAAAAAATACCCATAGTCAGCGTTCCTCTTTAAAAATTGCAGTGACGAAACTATTCACGTCACCGTTGCTGCATTAGCCATCATACGAGCCGCTATTAGGTGAGTGGCTTTTACGTTATTGGCTTTTACATTAGTAGCTATTACAAGAGTCATGCCAAGTTGAAGACATTTTTATCTTACTGAATAAAAACAATTTTATTTTCTACGTATCTGCTAGGCTTATGTTAACCGTGATTATTTTAACTAAGGGTTGGTAAATTTCACCATGACAGCCACTATCGACAATCTGCTCGGCGAAGCCAATTCATTTATCGAGGTTTTGGAACAGGTCTCGCAACTTGCCCGCCTGAATAAGCCGGTATTAGTGACCGGCGAGCGCGGAACCGGCAAGGAACTGATCGCTCACCGTTTACACTATCTCTCCGAGCGCTGGCAGGGGCCGTTTATTTCCCTCAACTGCGCCGCGCTGAATGAAAGCCTGCTGGACTCCGAACTGTTTGGCCACGAGGCGGGCGCGTTTACCGGTGCGCAAAAACGCCATTTTGGACGCTTCGAGCGCGCCGACGGTGGTACGCTGTTTCTGGATGAATTAGCCACCGCGCCAATGCTGGTGCAGGAGAAACTGCTGCGAGTAATTGAATACGGCCATTTGGAACGAGTCGGTGGCAGCCAGCCGTTGCAGGTTGACGTCCGCCTGGTCTGTGCCACCAACGACGATCTCCCTGCGCTGGCCGCGGCCGGAAAATTTCGTGCCGACCTGCTGGACAGGCTGGCGTTTGACGTCGTCCAGCTCCCCCCGCTGCGTGAACGTCAGCAAGACATCATGCTTCTGGCCGAGCATTTTGCCATTCAGATGTGCCGCGAACTGTCACTGCCGCTGTTTCCCGGTTTTACTCCTCAGGCCAGGCAGACGCTGCTCGAATACGGCTGGCCGGGGAATGTCAGAGAGCTAAAAAACGTGGTTGAGCGTTCGATGTATCGCCACGGCACCAGCGAGCTGGCGCTGGATAATATTGTCCTCAATCCGTTTAGCCGCCGCTTCACTCCGCTCACGGCAAAATCCGAGTCGGCCGAAAACCTGCTGACGATGCCCGCCCTGCCGCTGGACGCTAAAAGCTGGTTGAGCGAGGTGGAAAAATCATTAATAGAAAAGGCCTTAGCGCAGGCAAAGTTTAATCAGCGCCGGGCGGCCGACCTTTTGGGGCTGACTTATCATCAGCTAAGAGGAATACTCAAGAAGCACGGCATGCAGGTCAATGCACAGGAAAGCCTCGAGGATTAGTTTTACGCAATGGTTTGGGTGGCAGGCAGAGTGCGGTACACTTAGCGAATTGCTTACTTACATTTGAAGCCCTTATGCGTCGTTTAACCCATCGGATGCTCATTCTTATCGGCCTCGCGTCGTGCTATTTTGCCGCTAATGCATGGGCGGAAGTGCTGCCTGCTGCACATCCGGTCAGCCAAAAGCAGCCGCCCGCACCCGCGCCCAAAAGTGACATACGCCAGAGCGGCTTTGTCTATTGCGTCAACGGGATGGTCAATACCTTTAATCCGCAAAAGGCCAGCAGCGGGCTGATTATCGATACCTTAGCCGCCCAGCTTTACGATCGCCTGCTGGACGTTGACCCTTACACCTATCGCCTGATCCCTCAATTGGCGCAAAGCTGGGAAGTGCTGGATAACGGTGCGACCTACCGTTTTCACCTGCGTAAGGACGTCCCGTTTCAAACCACGCCCTGGTTCAAGCCAACGCGGATGATGAACGCCGATGACGTGGTGTTCAGCACCGAACGTATTATTGATGAAAACAACCACTATCACGGGGTAAACGGCAGCGATTATCCCTACTTCGACAGCCTACAGTTTTCTAAAACGGTGAAGAGCGTCAAGAAAATAGACGACTACACCGTTGAATTTAAATTAAATAATCCCGACGCCTCGTTCCTTTGGCATCTGGCGACCCACTATGCGCCGGTGCTGTCGGCCGAATACGCCGACAGGCTGCAAAAAAGCGGCAAAGAAGAGCAGATCGATCGCCTACCCGTGGGGACGGGCCCCTTCCAGCTGGCCGATTTCCGCGCCGGACAATACGTGCGCCTGGCGCGCAACGGCGACTACTGGAAAGGCGTGCCGCGCATGCAGCAGGTGGTGATTGATATGGGCGTCGGCGGCACCGGTCGCCTGTCTAAACTGCTGACGGGCGAATGCGACGTGTTGGCTTATCCAGCGGCCAGTCAACTATCGATCCTGCGCGATGACCCGCGTCTGCGCCTGACGCTGCGCCCTGGAATGAACGTCGCCTATCTGGCTTTCAACACCAGCAAGCCGCCGTTGGACGACGTCCGCGTGCGGGAAGCCGTTGCGCTGGCTATCAACAATCAACGCCTGATGCAGTCTATTTATTACGGCACGGCGGAGACGGCAGCGTCGGTGCTGCCTCGCGCCTCGTGGGCCTATGACAGCAATGCCAAGGTGACGCAATACAATCCCGCCAAGGCGCGACAAATCCTTGAGAGCTTGGGGAAAAAGGATCTGGTGCTGCACCTGTGGGTGCCGATCGTTTCGCAGTCTTATAACCCTAGCCCGTTAAAAACCGCCGAGCTGATCCAGGCCGATCTGGCGCAGATCGGCATCAGAGTGATCATCGTGCCGGTGGAAGGCCGTTTTCAGGAGGCGCGGCTGATGGAAATGAACCACGACCTGACGCTTTCAGGCTGGTCCACCGACAGCAACGACCCGGACAGCTTCTTCCGACCGGTGCTGAGCTGCGCGGCAATTCATTCGCAGACCAACTATGCTCACTGGTGTAACCCAGCGTTCGATGGTCTGTTGCATCAGGCCTTGCTGTCACAGCAGCTGTCGCAGCGAATAGATTACTACCAGCAGGCCCAGTCTATTCTCGAGCAACAGCTGCCGGTGCTGCCGCTGGCCTCATCGCTGCGCCTCCAGGCTTATCGCTATGATATCAAGGGGCTAGTACTAAGCCCGTTTGGCAATTCGTCGTTTGCCGGCGTATTTCGTGACGCGTCATCTAGTATGAACAATGACGCCAACCTCCCCGTTCAGGCAGGAGAAGAAAAGCCGTGATTATCTTCATTTTGCGCCGCCTGCTGCTGTTTATCATCACGCTATTTCTGCTTAGCCTGGTGGCGTTCAGCCTGAGCTATTTTACTCCCCATGCTCCACTGCAGGGCGCATCGCTGTGGGACGCCTATCGCTTCTTCTTTGTGGGCATGTGTCAGCTGGATTTTGGCGTTTCGACCATCAACGGTGAGCCGATTAGCGGCCAACTGATGAGCGTATTTCCGGCCACCATGGAGCTGTGCATTCTGGCATTCTTCCTGGCGCTGTTAGTAGGGATCCCGCTGGGTCTGACCGCCGGTGCGATGCGCGGTAAATGGCCAGATCTGGCCATCAGCACGCTGGCGCTGCTCGGCTTTTCGATTCCCATTTTCTGGCTGGCGCTGCTGCTGATGCTGTTCTTCTCACTGCAACTCGGCTGGCTGCCGGTGTCCGGGCGTATCGATCTGCTGTATCAACTCAAACCGGTGACCGGCTTTGCGCTGATTGATGCCTGGCTGTCCCACTCGCCCTATCGCCATGAGATGATAGTTAGCGCGGTGAAACACATGATCCTGCCGATTGCCGCACTGGCGGTCGCGCCAACCACCGAGGTTATCCGCCTGATGCGTATCAGCACCGATGAGGCGTTGTCGAAAAACTACGTCAAGGCGGCGGCAACCCGCGGCCTGTCGCGCTTCTCGATTATACGCCGTCACGTGCTGCACAACGCGCTACCGCCGATCATTCCCCAGCTCGGTTTGCAGTTTTCAACCATGTTGACGCTGGCGATGATTACCGAGGTGGTGTTTAACTGGCCGGGACTGGGCCGTTGGATGGTCAATGCCGTTCGCCAGCAGGACTACGCCGCGATTTCTGCGGGCGTGATGGTGGTCGGCTCACTGGTTATTCTGGTCAACGTGCTAGCGGATATTTTAGGTGCGCTGCTAAATCCGCTGAAGCATAAGGAATGGTATGCCCTTAGATAACGTCTATCGCGAAAAACAGGTGGCCAGCCCACTGCGTTATACCTGGCGTATATTTTACCGTGACAGCCTGTCGATGATCGGCTTGTACGGCGTGCTGGCGCTGATTTTTTTATGCATTTTTGGCAGCCTGTTGGCGCCTTATCAGCTCGACCAACAATTTTTAGGTTTCCAGCTGTTGCCGCCTTCCTGGTCGCGCTACGGCGATGTGTCATTCTTTTTAGGCACTGACGATTTAGGTCGTGATTTGCTGAGCCGTATTCTAAGCGGCGCGGCGCCGACGATTGGCGGTGCCATCCTGGTGACCCTTGCGGCAGCGTTCTGTGCCCTGATTATCGGCGTGCTGGCCGGCATTACGCGCGGCCTGCGTTCGGCGGTGCTGAATCATATTCTGGATACCCTACTGTCAATCCCCTCGCTATTGTTGGCGATCGTGGTGGTGGCGTTTATTGGGCCGAAGCTCGATCACGCCTATCTGGCGGTGTGGATGGCACTGCTGCCGCGTATGGCGCGAACGCTCTACGTGGCGGTGCATGATGAAATGGAAAAAGAGTACGTGGTGGCGGTGCGGCTGGACGGTGCCACTACGCTGCAAATTCTGCGCTACGCAATATTCCCTAATATCATTGTCGTATTGGCAACGGAGTTTACTCGCGGCCTGTCGATGGCAATTATGGATATTGCCGCGCTCGGCTTCCTCAACCTTGGCGCCCAGCTGCCCTCGCCAGAATGGGGGGCGATGCTCGGTGATTCGCTGGAGCTGGTGTATGTCGCGCCCTGGACCGTAATGTTACCCGGAGCCGCCATTCTCATTAGCGTATTGCTGATCAACCTGCTGGGCGACGGCGTGCGTCGCGCGATTATTGCCGGGGTGAAATAATGCCATTACTGGATATTCGCAATCTAACCATAGAATTTATGACCTCCGACGGCCCGGTTAAAGCCGTTGACCGGGTGAGCATGACGCTGACCGCCGGTGAGGTTCGCGGGCTGGTCGGTGAGTCTGGATCGGGCAAGAGCCTGATCGCCAAAGCTATTTGCGGAGTGACTAAGGATAACTGGCGCGTCACCGCCGACCGCATGCGTTTCGACGACATCGACCTGCTTCAGCTCAGCCCCCGCGAACGCCGCAAGCTGATCGGCCATAATATTTCGATGATTTTTCAGGAACCGCAATCTTGCCTGGATCCCTCTGAAAACATTGGCAAGCAGCTGATACAGGCGATCCCCGGCTGGACCTATAAAGGCCTTTGGTATCAGCGCTTCGGCTGGCGTAAACGTCGGGCTATCGAGCTGCTGCACCGCGTCGGGATTAAAGATCATAAAGATATCATGGCCAGCTTCCCCTATGAGCTCACCGAGGGCGAGTGCCAGAAGGTGATGATTGCCATCGCGCTGGCCAACCAGCCGCGCCTGCTGATTGCCGATGAGCCGACGAACGCGATGGAGCCGACCACCCAGGCGCAGATTTTTCGCCTGCTGGCCCGCCTTAACCAAAACAATGGCACGACTATTTTGCTGATTAGCCATGATTTGCAGATGATGAGCAAGTGGGCTAATCGAGTCAACGTGCTGTACTGCGGGCAGACGGTGGAAAGCGCACTGGTAGAAGACCTGCTGGCCGCGCCGCATCACCCTTACACCCAGGCCCTGATCCGTGCGATGCCGGACTTCGGTCGTTCACTGCCGCACAAAAGCCGTCTCAACACCCTGCCCGGTGCCATTCCGTCACTGGAGCATCTGCCGATCGGCTGTCGTTTAGGCCCGCGCTGCCCTTACGCGCAGAAAAAATGCATTGAAACGCCGCGCCTGCGTCTGGCCAAGACTCACGCCTTTGCCTGCCACTTTCCACTGAACACCGAGGAGCAATGATGGCCGAGACGCTGCTTGAAGTCAGAGACCTGTGCAAAACTTTCCGCTACCGTACCGGCCTGTTTCGCAAGATGAATTTGCAGGCGGTAAAGCCGGTTAACTTCACCCTGAAATCGCGGCAGACGCTGGCGATCATTGGTGAAAACGGCTCAGGAAAATCGACGCTGGCGAAAATGTTGGCCGGCATGATCGAGCCTACGGGCGGTGAAATCCTGATCGACGAACAGGGTCTGCGCTTTGGCGACTATCGCCAGCGTAGCCAGCTGATCCGCATGATTTTTCAGGATCCTACCACCTCACTCAACCCGCGCCAGCGTATTGGGCGGATCCTCGAGGCGCCGCTGCGCTTAACCAGTTCGATGGAGGCCCCCGAGCGAGAAATCCGCATTAATCAGACCCTGCGTCAGGTTGGCCTGTTGCCGGATCATGCCAACTATTATCCCCACATGCTGGCCTCGGGTCAGGTGCAGCGCGTCGCCCTTGCACGCGCGTTGATCCTGCAACCCAAGGTGATCGTCGCCGACGAGGCGCTGGCCTCGCTAGACATGTCGATGCGGGCACAGATCATCAACATGATGTTAGAATTGCAGGAAAAACATGGCATTGCCTATATCTATGTCACCCAACATCTGGGGATGATGAAACACATCAGCGATCAGGTATTGGTCATGCACCACGGTGAGGTGGTCGAGCGCGGCAGTACCGCCGAGGTGCTGGCCGCTCCGCAGCACGATCTGACCAAGCGGCTGGTATCCAGCCACTTTGGCGAGTCATTGAGCGCCGATGCGGGCCGCCGCGACGTTAAAAATGCCTGAAACCCTGATCGCCTGATAATCCTGATACCTTGATCAGCGGATAATAAAAGGCGGATTTGACCTGCGGGTCGATCCGCCTGCCCCACTCGGCGATGTTCATCATGCGCCTGCCTTATCCATTTATAATCATTTTTTTAATCTTACTATTCCTTTTAGCTATTAATTATCACTTAACAGTATTTTATCTGGCGTGAGCGATCGGCAACGATAGACTCTGAAAATGCCCCTCGCAAAGGACTCGATCATGGAACAACAGCGCCGGGCCGCAATCGATGGTTGGTATCACGAAACCCAGACCAGCCAACCGCGGCATACCCCACTGGATCCCTGTCAAACTAACGACACTGACAGTTTTCTTTTGGGACTTGAACAAAAGATAGAGCCTTCATTACGCCGCCTGATAACCCAACGCAACGGTTTGCTGTTTGCGGCACAGACCTGCTATAAGCAGCTGTTTCCACAAAGCGTTGCCACTTCACGCCAGCAGACGCTGTCGCTGTACGACCGCCTGAGCAGCGCGCTGACCGTGGCGCAGGTTACCGGTATCCAGCCGCTTTGCAGCCACTATGCGGCGCGCCTTGCCCCGCTTAACTGCCCTGACGCTTCGCGTGAAAGTAACATCCGCCAGACCCACCTAGCCCAGTATGCCCGTTTGCTGGCCACCCAGCCGACGCTTATTAACCCTTCGATGCTAACCCAGCTTGGCGACGTAGGCCTGAGCACACAGGACATTGTGCTGTTTACTCAGCTGATCGGTTTTGTGAGTTTTCAGGCACGCTTGCTGGCGGTTATTAACGCGCTGGCAGGCCGCCCGGCCACGGTCTTACCCGGCTTTCCCCGCGCGGAGGCAAGCAACCAACGCGGCTTTACGCTCGAACTGCGCCGCTGGCAATCTCTGTTGCCCGAGGTGGATTTGAAGCAGGCCAGCCAGCAGCAGCTTGACGTGCTGGACTTCTGCGCGCCTGACGCGCGCGAGTCGTCTTTTTACCGCCTGCTGGCGCAGGACTCGGTGACGCTTGAAGCCCTGTCGGCGGTCACCACCCACGTTATGCAGCAGCCCGGCGATGAAAAATCCTCGCTCAAAGAGTGGGCCGCTGCCGCCACCTCGCGTATCAACGGTTGCCTGTTCTGTGCCGGGATCCACGGACGCTATTATCTCGAGGCCGGCGGTGAATCGAACCATATCGATCGGCTGTTTGATGACCTGCAGGCTACTAACTCAACGGTCAATTCGGTTGAACCGTTGGTCAAGGTGGTGCAGACGTTGACCCAGTCACCAGAAAAATTTGACGCCGCCGCGCTACAGCCTTTGGTCGATGCCGGCTATCAACATGAGCAAATTGTCGACATTCTACTGAGCAGCGCATTGTTTAACTGGTTAAATCGCCTGATTCAAACCCTGGGTCAATCTCGTCTGGCATAAGCCATCGTCAAAAAGCTCATCGCAGGGTAAACCACCTCGCGGTGACGCTTTGCTGGCCATCCCTGCTAACTCTTACCGCCTGTTCTGGTTCTAGAGTTAATTCCTATCTAAAATTTAGTGTTAAACAGTGATGAATATCACATTACAATCGTCCCGCAGAAAAGCCTTGCAAAACTCGCCGAGTTACTCATTTACAAAATTCTGTTAAAAAAGCGTAATGCAGAATTTACTCTCAGCCAATTCCTATAATAACGCCTCATCATTCTGATAATGAGCATCGCCAGAGGGTATTTAACCGCAGAGAAAGCGCTCAATAACTGGTCAGAATAAAAATTCAACAATCTAATTAAACCTAATTATTAATTCTGCATAACAGTTTGATTAAGGTTTAACCACAACCTTTAGGATAACTGTAACGAAATATAACAAACGGCTTGCCTCAATGTTAAAGATAGTGAACATTACTTGCCGTTGTACATCCTAATAACTATGCAAAGAGCGCGATTGCGCGACTTATGTGCTACTTGTCCTCGGATAGGCAGAATTAAACAGAGGTCTTAGTGTCAAAAACAAACTCAACACCAACTAACGAAAGCGTCAGCATGAACGCTTTTAAACAGCCTCGGGCGTTCTATCTTATTTTCTCCATCGAATTATGGGAGAGATTTGGTTACTACGGCCTGCAAGGGATCATGGCGGTCTACCTGGTCAAGATGCTTGGCCTGAGCGAAGCCAGCTCTATCACCCTGTTCTCCTCCTTTAGCGCCCTGGTGTACGGCTTTGTGGCCATCGGCGGCTGGCTGGGGGATAAAGTACTCGGCTCCAAGCGCGTGATCGTGCTCGGTGCCATCGTACTGGCGCTGGGCTATGCGCAGGTTGCCTACTCCGGCCATGATATTTTCTGGGTTTACATGGGCATGGCGACCATCGCCGTCGGCAGTGGCTTGTTTAAGGCAAATCCATCCTCTTTGCTTTCTACCTGTTACGAAAAAGACGACCCGCGTCTCGATGGCGCCTTCACCATGTACTATATGTCGGTGAACATTGGCTCGTTCTTCTCAATGCTGGCAACGCCTTATTTGGCCGCCAAGTACGGTTGGGGCGTGGCATTCTCGCTGAGCGTGGTGGGTATGCTGATCACTCTGGTGAACTTCATCTTCTGCCGTCGCTGGGTTAAAAATCACGGCTCCAAGCCGGACTTCCAACCGCTGAACTACGGCAAACTGCTGATGGTTATCGTCGGCGTGGCTGCGCTGATCGCAGTGTCGAGCTTCCTGCTGCACAACCAGGCGATTGCTCGCTGGGCGCTGTTAGTGGTTTCTATCGGTATCGTCTGCATCTTCGGTAAAGAGACCTTCGCCCTGCGCGGCCTGGCGCGTCGCAAAATGATAGTTGCGTTTATTCTGATGCTGGAAGCAATTGTGTTCTTCGTGCTGTACAGCCAGATGCCAACCTCGCTGAACTTTTTTGCGATTCATAACGTTAACAACCACCTGCTGGGGATGGATTTCCAACCTGAGCAGTATCAGGCGCTAAACCCGTTCTGGATTATGTTGGCTAGCCCAATCCTGGCCGCTATCTACGCCAAGCTGGGTAAAAGCATGCCGATGCCGCACAAGTTTGCGATTGGCATGGTGCTGTGTTCACTGGCCTTCCTGGTGCTGCCGTGGGGCGCCACCTTTGCTAATGATGCCGGTATCGTTTCGGTTAACTGGCTGGTCCTGAGCTATGCGCTGCAGAGTATTGGCGAACTGATGATCTCCGGTCTGGGCTTGGCCATGGTGGCCCAGCTAGTGCCGCAACGTCTGATGGGCTTTATCATGGGCTCATGGTATTTGACCACCGCAGCGGCGGCGATTATTGCCGGTAAAGTAGCAGTGATGACCGCCGTGCCGGCTAACATCAACGATGCGCACGCCTCGCTGGCTATTTATAGCCACGTGTTCCTGCAGATCGGTGCCGCCACCGGCGTGATCGCGATTCTGATGCTGTTAACCGCCTCAAAACTTAATCGCATGACGCTGGAACGCCCGGGCGATGAGAAAAAATCGGCCGAACGCGTGCTGTCTTCTCAGTCGTAATGGTTAAATAACGCTTTCCCGGCGTGAGTCAAACGGCTGGGCAAGACGCGCAGGCACGGTCAATAATGGCCGTGCCTGCTACCGAAGTGTTTAATTATTCTCCTCTCTCTCCCCTTCTGTAATGCTTAGCTATAATTTAATCTCGACATTTTGCTCTGATACAAAAGCAGAGTCTTAAGCTTGTCGAGAAAATAAGGTAGTATTACCGTCCATTAATAACCAACAAGATAAGCCTTGTCATGATTATCAAACCTAAAATTCGTGGATTTATCTGTACGACCACTCACCCAATCGGCTGTGAAGCCAACGTGCGTGAGCAAATTGCATACGTGAAAGCGCAAGGCAAACTGAAAGACGGACCAAAACGCGTCCTGGTCATTGGTGCCTCCACTGGTTATGGGCTTGCCTCAAGAATTAACGCCGCGTTTGGTGCAGATGCTGCCACCATTGGGGTGTTCTTCGAAAAGCCGGGCAGCGAAAGCAAAACGGGTTCAGCCGGTTGGTACAACTCAGCCGCTTTCGATAAAGCCGCCAAAGAAGAAGGCTTGTATTCAAAAAGCATTAACGGTGATGCATTCTCTAACGAATGCCGCGATACCGTTATTAAACTGATCAAAGAAGATCTGGGTCAAATCGACCTGGTGGTTTACTCACTGGCTTCGCCGGTACGTAAACTGCCTGACTCAGGCGAGCTGGTACGTTCTGCGCTGAAGCCTATTGGCGAACCGTATGAATCAACCGCGCTGGACACTAACAAAGACAAACTGGTGACCGCCGTTGTTGAACCTGCCAACGAGCAGGAAATTGCCGATACCATCCAGGTGATGGGCGGCCAGGACTGGGAACTGTGGATGAACGCCCTCGCCGACGCTGGCGTGCTGGCAGACAACGCTAAATCCGTTGCCTATTCTTACATCGGTACCGAGCTGACCTGGCCAATCTACTGGCACGGTACGCTGGGCAAGGCGAAAGAAGACCTCGATCGCGCAGCACAGGCTATCGACACTAAGCTGAAAGCCAAGGGCGGCTCGGCCAACGTTGCCGTGCTGAAATCCGTAGTAACTCAGGCGTCAGCTGCGATCCCGGTGATGCCACTGTATATCTCTATCTCCTTCAAAATCATGAAAGAGCAGGGTATCCATGAAGGCACTATCGAGCAGATCCAACGCCTGTTCGCCACCAAGCTTTACAATGGCTCCGTGCCTGAGACCGACGATAAAAACCGTCTGCGTCTGGATGACTGGGAACTGCGTGATGAAGTGCAGAAGACCTGCGGCGTGATCTGGTCACAGCTCAATGATGACAACATCTATCAACTGACCGACTATCAGGGTTACAAAGACGAATTCCTGCGCCTGTTCGGTTTCGGTCTGCAGGGCGTTGATTACGATGCTGACGTTAGCGCCGAAGCAAAATTCGACGTAATTGAACTAGTCTAATCGTTTAGACATTTATAAGCTAAGGGGGAGCCAGTGGCTCCCCCTTTTTCAATCGTTCACCAGGAAAGCCACCATGGAAAAACGTAAAGTCCTGGATGAAGGACGTCAGTTAAAACGCCTAAACGCCGAGACGCGCAAGATTTCCCACATGCATAAATGGTTTGCCATTGTTGCGGCGCTAGACTGCGTGCTGGTGTTTTTCTATGACCGAGACATGCGTAACCTGATCTTCTCCGCTGCCGTTTGTCTGGTTTGTACCTATCTGTGGCTTGAAGGCCGCAGCAAATCGCGCAGCTACCGCCGTGAATATCGCGAAAAACACGACAAACCTCCGGTGCCACCGACTCCGCCAGCTCCGCCGCTGCCGTGATCTAGCCCTGATTGCTGCACCGCTCCCCCTCAACTCACCCAGGGCGCAGGCATAATTCACGTTTCAACGCTTCCCGCATAGAATAAGCCGCCAAAAATGATGCTAAAAGCATCATCATTAGCCACACCAATAATGCCCGCGGCCTTATTAAATCATTCCATTAGCCGCCGTCAGTTTTTTATCGCAGACTAAACCTAAGCTGAATAAAGGCTAATAATGAACAGGTTTTACGCCTTCCCTACACTTTTGATTGGATGACCGCTGGGTCATGCGTGTGAATAATGTCTACATTTTCTGGTATTTGGGTTCCACTGGTTACGCCGTTTAGTCAGGGTGAAATTGATTTTCCTGCTCTTACCGAGCTGTGTCATTACGTAATGAAACAGGGCGTTAGCGGCGTGGTGGTGTGCGGCACCACCGGCGAAGCGCCGATGCTGAGTGAGGAAGAACAGCTACAGGTGCTCGACGCAGTGCTGGCCGTTGTTCCCGGCGATAAGGTCATGATGGGCCTTTCCGGCACCCATATGCCGAGCGTGTTGGCGATGCAAAAGGCGATCACCGAACGCCCGATTGCCGGTATCCTACTGCCGGCCCCTTACTACATCCGCCCTTCTCAGGCCGCGCTTGAAGTGTGGTTCACCGAACTGGCCGATAACTCCAACGTGCCGATCGTGGTTTACAACGTGCCTTATCGCAGCGGTATTCATCTCGAGCTCGAGACTCTGCGTCGACTGGCCAAGCATCCGCGCATTGTGGCGGTTAAAGACTGTGGCGGCAGCAACGATCTGACGCTGGCGCTAATTGCCGATGGCGAACTCGACGTGATGTCGGGTGAAGACGGCCAGATCCTGACCACATTGTGTTTGGGTGGAACCGGCGCTATCACCGCCTCGGCGCACCTCTTCCCGCACCGCTTTGTGCAGTTGGTCAAGCAGGTCAGTGAAGGGGATTTAGCGGCCGCGCGCGCGAATTTTTATCAGCTAATGCCGCTTATCCGCCTGATGTTTGCTGCACCTAATCCGGCCGCCATCAAGTATGCGCTGTCGCTCGATGGCAGGATGCAAAATGAAGTTCGTGCGCCGCTGCTGCCAGCTCCGGTCGAAGTAGAACAAGCGATTAAGGATTATCTCAATACCTTCAGCAGATAGATTATAATGTGAACAGCTGCCCTATTTTATTGTTAATTTCATCAAAATCCCACCGTCCGCTGCGGGCAAAGGGCCAACTTATTAGCTGGAGTTTGTATGAAACTTTATTATAAAGCCGGTGCCTGTTCACTCTCTCCGCACATTGTTTTGCGCGAAGCCGGTGTGGACTTCACCCTTTCCAAGGTCGATTTAGTCACCAAAAGAAGCGAACAGGGTGAAAGTCTTTACCAGTTTAACCCCAAGGGGCAGGTGCCGACGTTGATTTTGGACGATGGTACGGTCCTGACCGAGGGCGCGGTAATTGTGCAGTACATTGCCGATCAGAAACCCGATCGCCTGCTGTTGCCCGAAGCGGGGAGCCTGGCGCGCTATCACGCACTGGAATGGCTAAATTATACTGCCACCGAGCTTCATCGAGGCCTGAGTCCGCTGTTTAACCCTAAAATCCCCGAAGAATATAAAACCCTGCAACGCGAGGCGATGAGCAAAAAATTCGCCTATCTTGACGATGTATTAAAAGATCAGTCGTTTGTTCTCGGACAGCGCTTCAGCGTGGTCGATGCTTACCTGTTTACCATGCTGAACTGGGCGAAAGCCCTGAAGTTTGATCTTGGAAAATACCCGCAGCTAAGCGGATATTACGACAGAGTCGCATCACGACCGGCTGTCGAGGCGGCGCTGATCGCCGAAGGGTTGAAATCGTCGTCGTAAAGCCAGTTTATAACGGGGGAAGCACACAGTGAACGCTTCCCCACGGTTGACATCCTCCCCGCCCTAAAGGGCGAGGATCCCTACAGCGTTCAGACCGAAGCCTGACTCACCTCGGTGGGTTCCTGCTTCATCGAGCGGCCTAAAGCTGCCCTCTCTCCACAGGCTAATACGGCGTGCCCCGCCGCTAAAATGTTACGAGCGCCGTTTATATCAGCGTTCTCACTGTATCCACACGCCAGACATTCGAACTGACTTTGTGACGGCCGGTTTTCTTTCGCTGTATGACCACAGCACGCGCATTTTTGACTGGTGTAGGCTGGATTGATTGCCAACACCTGACCGCCCCGCCAAAGCTGTTTGTACTCAAGCTGTCGGCGAAGTTCGTACCAACCCTGATCCAATATCGAACCGTTTAAGCCTGACTTAGCTCGGACGTTGCGCCCTGGTTGACTTGCCGTACCCGCCGCTGACTTTGACATGTGGGTAACCTTCAGGTCTTCAATGACGATCATGGCGTGGTTTTTGCTGATTGTCGTGGTGACTTTATGAAGGTAGTCGCGCCGGATGTTACCGATTCGGCAATGGAGGTGTTGTACTTGCCATTTGGCCTTTTTCCAGTTGTTGCTGAACTTCACCTTTCGACTCATTTTACGCTGGAGTCTGGCGAGTCTCTTCTGATTGGATTTAAAACTGTTTACCGGTTCAAAAACCGTTCCATCTGATAGCGTAGCGAGCTGTGCCACTCCCGCATCAAGGCCAACCATTGAGACTGATGAGTGCACAGGTTCAGTGACTTCATATTCAGTCTGAATGCTGGCATACCACTTGCCGCATAACTGGCTGACGGTGACGTTTTTAACCTCACCAACGACCTGACGGCTATTGCGGTAGCTTATCCAGCCCAGTTTTGGCAACGATATACGGCTGTTTTCCTGATCGAGTTTCACGCCTTGCGGGTAGCGGAATGAATCGCTTTGCCCTCGTTTTTTAAACCGGGGGAATGAAGCACGTTTCTGGAAAAAATTTTTATAGGCACGTTCAAGGTCTTTTAACGCATGTTGTAAGGACTGAGACGGTGTTTCTTTCAGCCACTGAGTTTCAGGTGTTGTTTTCCATGCAACCAGTCGTGCGGCCATTTTTACATAGGCAATATATTTGTTCCCTGCTTCATGGTTTTCATTCTGCAATGCTAATGATTTATTGAACACAAAACGACACGCCCCAGCGAAGCGCCGCATATCGCGCTCTTGCTGTCCATTGGGCCGTAACTGAAATTTAATGGCTTGCCGTCGTTTCATGAGGAAAATTATACTCTTGGCCTATGACAAAAGAAATTGATATTCGTCGAGGGAGACATTGCACTTTCCTGATGCATGTTCACTTGGTATTTGTTGCTAAGTATCGACGCAAAGTCTTCGATCAGGATGCTATAGAGAAGCTACGCAGCTACTTTGCCAGCGTGTGCGCAGATTTTGATGTTGAACTGGTTGAGATGGATGGCGAGAGTGATCACGTTCACTTACTGGTCAACTATCCGCCCAAGCTGGCGATATCCAGTTTGGTCAACAGCCTCAAAGGGGTATCCAGTCGATGACTTCGCCGTGATCGCCCAGATATTGCTGCTCGGTACTACTACAAAGGGGTTCTGTGGACTCCGAGCTACTTTACCAGTAGCTGCGGCGGTGCGCCAATATCCATCATCCGGCAATACATTGAGCAACAGCAAACACCAGGTTAGGTGGAAAACCGTGCCTTATATCCCCGGCCTGAAGGCCGAGGTTTTACGGCACACAGGATAAAAAATTCGAGGGCTGCCTGACTCCAGTGGGAATTACAGCTTAACCGCGGGGAAACGCTGATTAGGTTTCACCAGCTGATCCTGCGCCGCCACCACCTGCAACTCATACTCGCCCATCGCATGCGTCGCCAGCATCACTTCGTACACCGCCGCCGTGACGTGTTCCAGGGCTTTATCGAGTGTCTCGCCCTTTAACAGGTCCACCAGCAACAGCCCGCTGGTTAAATCACCCACGCCAACCGGCTGTCGCACACCGAAATCCACCAGCGGACGATGAATGTGCCACGCCTCATCGACGGTCACCAGCAGCATTTCAAAACGATCGCTGTGATAACCGGCGCGGCTCAGGTGCTTAATGAGCACCACTTTTGGCCCCTTGGCGATAAGCTCCCGCGCGGCCGCAACCGACTCCTCGACGTTATTGACCGTGTGGCCGGACAGGATCTCTAACTCCAGCAGGTTAGGAGCAATGATATCGCAATTAATCAGCGCCTGCTTACTGTGAAACTCCGCTACGCCCGGAGCCACAATGCAGCCCTTCTCGGGATGGCCCATCACCGGATCGCAAAAATACCAGGCGTTGGGATTGGCGGCTTTCACCTGGCTGACAATTTGCAGAATATGTTCGCCCTGCTCCGCCGAGCCAATATAGCCGCTGAGCACTGCATCGCAGTCTTTAAGACGATCGATTTCGGCAATACCGCGCGCAATATCGGTTAGATGGCTGGCGGGCATCACACAGCCGGTCCAGCGTCCGTACTGCGTATGGTTAGAAAACTGTACGGTATTCAATGGCCAAACGTTTGCCCCCATGCGACGCATAGGAAATTCCGAGGCGCTGTTGCCCGCGTGACCAAAAACGGTGTGGGATTGAATCGAGAGAATATTTTTCATGCGAGGTCCGATGCTGACGTCATCAGAGCGATGGCGCAACGGGTAAGTAAATTAGCCAACGGGCGGCGAATTAGCCGCACCCGTTGGCAGGTTTAGATTATTTCCACACTGCCAGGCAGTAGCTTTTCTTGCCGCGACGCAGCAGGGTATAGCGGCCAAACAGGCGGTCGCTGTCGCTGAAAACGTATTCAGGATCGGCCTGTTTCTCGCCGTTCACCAACACCGCATTGGAAGAGATCGCGGTGCGTGCGCGGCCGCGAGAAGGTTCCAACTCGGCGTTAACCAGCGCCTGTTGCAGATCGACCTCGCCTTCCAGCTCGATGGTCGGCATACCGTCCTGTGCCAATTGGGCAAAGTCGGCCTCGGTCATCTCGCTCAGCGCGCCGGAGAACAGGCTAGCCGTGATACGACGCGCCGCTGCCAGACCCTCTTCACCGTGCACCATACCGGTCACCAGCTCGGCCAATACGCCCTGGGCACGCGGTTTGCCGTTGGCCTGGTCTTCGGCTTCTAAAGCATTGATCTCCTCAAGGCTCATAAAGGTGAAGAATTTCAGGAAGCGGTAAACGTCGGCGTCTGCAGTGTTGATCCAGAACTGGTAGAACTTGTACGGGCTGGTCTTTTTCGGATCCAACCACACTGCGCCGCCTTCGGTTTTACCAAACTTGGTGCCGTCGGCCTTGGTGATTAGCGGCACGGTCAGACCGAACACCTGTTTCTGGTGCAGGCGACGCGTCAGGTCGATACCGGAGGTGATGTTGCCCCACTGGTCAGAACCGCCGATTTGCAGCTCCACCTGATGCAGGCCGTACAGGGATGAGAAATCGTAACCCTGCAACAGGTTGTAAGAGAATTCGGTGAACGAGATGCCGCTGTCGTCGCGATTGAGGCGCTGCTTGACCGCTTCCTTGTTAATCATCTGGTTAACAGAGAAGTGTTTGCCGATATCACGCAGGAAGGTCAGCACGTTCATGCCGCCAAACCAGTCATAGTTGTTGGCGGTGATGGCGCTATTGTCGCCGCAGTTGAAGTCCAGGAACGGCGAAACTTGAGTACGGATTTTCTCAACCCACTCGTTAACGGTTTCGTTAGTGTTCAGCTTACGCTCCGCGGCCTTGAAGCTAGGGTCGCCAATCAAACCGGTCGCCCCACCCACCAGCGCTACCGGTTTGTGGCCGTGCAATTGAAAGCGTTTCAGGCACAGCAGCGGCACCAGATGGCCCAAGTGCAGGCTGTCGGCGGTAGGATCGAAACCGCAATACAGTGCAATTGGCCCTTGCGCCAGTCGCTCTGCTAACGCTTTTTCGTCCGTAACCTGGGCAATAAGCCCCCGCTCCTGCAATTGTTGAATCAAGTTGCTGCTGGCCATCAAAAACTCCATCAATTCTGGAAAATAGTTTATCGGGATTATTCATGCAAAAAACCCGTCGACACCCTCGTCAACGCGCCTGCGAAATCAGTGATTGCATAGAATAAAGCGCTCGCGATGCAAGCGCTAGGTTTTCAGACAACTTTTAACGGCTTAGGGCGCCAGACGGTCGATTTTCCAACCAGTTGTCGTCGGATCCTCTTCAGTTGAGGTTTCACGCTCATAGATGAAGCGGTCGTGCAGGCGATTTTCGCCCCCTTGCCAGAACTCCATCGAGTCGAACTTAACGCGAAAACCACCCCAGAAGCTCGGCAGCGGGACGTCGCCCTGGCTGAACTTCTGTTTCAGTTCGAGGAACTTGCTTTCGAGGACACCGCGCGTCGAGATGCGCGTAGACTGGTGGGAAACCCAGGCGCCGATCTGGCTGTCTTTGGGACGACTGGTGAAATACTTCATTACGTCGAGCGTCGGCAGGCGTTCAGCCTGGCCCAGCACAATCACCTGACGATCGAGCATGTGCCACGGGAACAGCAGGCTAATGCGCGGGTTGACCGCCAGCTGCTGGGCCTTGCGGCTGCCGAGGTTGGTAAAGAACACCAGGCCTTTTTCATCATAGTGTTTCAACAGCACGATACGCTGGAACGGCTGACCGTTTGCGTCTACCGTCGCGACACACATTGCGGTCGGATCCGGCAACTTCGCATCGCACGCCTGCTTAAGCCACTGTTCAAACAGCGGCAGCGGCTCTGCGCTCAGATCCTTACGACGCAGCCCGCCACGGATATACTCACGACGCAGGTCTGCAACATCAAACTCATTATTTTCAGCCATGTAGGACCAACATAGTTTATGTGAAAGATGCCCTTATTTTGCGCCAGACTCACTCAATTCACAATGATTGCAAATCAAAGAAAGAGACACCAGAGAATATCTTAAAAGTAATAGGCGCTAGAGCAAGGCGCAGAGTAAGAGAATCCCTGGGAGCTTACATTGGTAAGTGGCCAGGGCGAACGAACGAAGCAACGAAGCTATAGGGTCTAGTACGAAGGAGATAGGACGCAGTCGTCGATGATGACGTCGTCGCCGCGCTGCACGAGAGCCGCACTCCCCTTGGACCAGAAGGTATAGCGGCCATCGCTGTATTTCGTGCCCGAGGCGGCGACAACCTGCGGCAAATGCAGCTCAATGCCGTCGAGGATCAGATCAACCTGATGCGCCGGTTTGATGAGCGTCACGTTGAGCGGTGTGGTGCCGCACTGGTAATGCAGCCGAGTGTTAACAGACTCGGTGGGCGGAGAGCTGACCAGACTACAGCCCGACAGCGCAATGCCTGCCAGCGCAGCGATCGCTTTCTTCATGGTTTTCTTCCTCGTGTCTCAATTTACTCGGTAGGTTAATGGCGCAGAGTATTAACCTATAGCGGATCGATGGTTGAAAAGACCGGGTAAATCGCCCCAAGTACCGTTTCACGACTGGCACCGGTTACCGATGGCAGGTTGCCGGGCTGCCCGGACAGAGTACGAAACGCCAGCCAGGCAAAGGCCAGCGCTTCCATATCATCGCCGCTAACGCCGAAGGCGTCGGTAGTGCTAACTTCGGTACCGGCTAGCATAGCTGACAGGCGCGCCATCACTAGCGGATTACGGGCACCACCGCCGCAGACCAATAAACGGTCACAGCCGCCCGCGAGTTGAACCTGATCGGCAATAGTGGTGGCGGTGAGTTCGGCCAGCGTCGCCTGCACGTCTTCCGGCGGCAGCGGCTGTACGCTCGCAAGCTGCTGTTCCAGCCAGGCAACATTGAAATATTCGCGGCCGGTGCTTTTCGGGGCGGGCTCGGAAAAGTAAGGGTCAGACAGCATGTGCTGTAGCAGAGTCAGATCAACGTGGCCCTGACAGGCAAATTGGGCGTCTTTATCATAGGAGAGACCCTGCTGCTGGGCAATCCAGGCGTCCATCAGCATATTGCCTGGGCCGGTGTCATAGCCGCGGATCGGCTGGCCGGGCAGTAGCAACGAAAGATTGGCGATGCCGCCAATATTGAGGATCATCCGCTGTTCGGTTGGGTGTGCCAGCAATGCCTGATGAAAGGCCGGCACCAGCGGTGCACCCTGCCCACCCCAGGCCATATCGCGACGGCGGAAATCACCGATGGTGGTGATGCCGGTCATGGCCGCAATACGATTATTGTCACCTAGCTGCATGGTGAAAGGGGTATCGCCCTTCGGTTGATGCCATACCGTTTGCCCGTGGCAGCCGATGGCGGTAACTTCCTCCGCCGCAATGCCGGCTTTCTCAAGCAGTCCGAGCACCGCCTCGGCAAACAGATTACCTAGCTGTGCGTCCAGCTCACCCACCTGCGACAGGGTTACCGCCTGTCCCTGACACATTCCCAGCACCGCCTGCCTGATGGCCGGAGGAATGGGGTGCAGATAACTCGCCTGCTGCGCCACCATCCGATCGTCGATTGCCGCTAAAACAACGTCTACTCCATCGAGACTGGTACCCGACATCACGCCGATGTAGCGGCCTGATTTGATTGAACGCATTTTTTGAACTCCGTGGTGAATGCAGAAACGAATGAGCTAAATAAAAACAGAATTATCCAGCCAACACCATGTTTTAGTTTGTCTTTTATCAGGCCAGTGCCCTCTCAGGCCGGGTGTGTTTTTATTCCCAGATCACCATAGCACTACGATATCATCCAAAATGATTTTTTTTTGCTAATCTTAGGAAATTAAACCGCCGTTTATTAATAGTTGATAAGCGTATGGATAAGATAATGAACAGTTTAAGCTAAGATAGTAGCTGACACTTCCCACAATGATGTTGAACTGTGTCTCGAATTCGAGCGTCGAATCGCGAAGGCAACGACGTTAACTTACAGGAGCTATTTATGATTAAACGTATTCTCCTCGTCGCAATGATGGGTTCTACTCTGGCAGGCTGCGTTAATGACTCGCTGTCAGGCGATGTTTATTCCTCCTCGCAGGCCAAGCAGGTCCAATATGTGACCTACGGGACTCTGGTCTCCGTGCGCCCGGTGCAGATCCAGGGTGACGATGGCAACAATGTTATCGGCTCAATCGGCGGTGCGGTGCTGGGTGGTTTCCTGGGTAATACTATCGGTCGCGGCGCGGGTCGCAGCCTGGCAACCGCGGGGGGTGCAGTCGCGGGTGGACTGGCCGGTAACGCACTGACCAACGGCATGAATAAGGCCAACGGCGTTCAGCTGCAAATCCGTAAAGACGATGGCAACACCATCCAGGTGGTGCAGAAAGTCGACGGCAACGCTAAATTCTATGTCGGACAACGCGTCAGTCTGGCGAGCAGCGGTAGCACTATCACCGTCTCTCCGGGCGCCTGATACCTATCCGACTGCGGACATAAAAAATCGGAATCCCTGCCTGCAGGGTTCCGATTTTTCTTTTCCTGGCAACAACAATAAGTAATACCAACGGCTCTTAAGGTTTGTTTTGTAGTGAAGCGATGTTCTTTTCTAGCCTGGCCAACATTTCTAACAGCAGAGTAATATCGTTGGGCGACATGCCCGAGAGGATTTCCTGTCGGGTGTCATCAATCACGGTTTCCATCTGATTAATGATCGGTGCGGCCTCTTCTGTCAGCTTAATGCGCTTCGCGCGGCGATCGCTGGCGCAGGTCTGGCGGGTAATCAACTTCTTTTCCTCTAGCTGATCCAGCGTTCTGACCAGGGAGGGTTGCTCAATACCGATAGCTTTTGCAAGCTGTATCTGAGACTGCTCAGGCGGCAACATATTAATGTTATGCAACGTTACCCAATGAGTTTGCGTCAGCTCCAGTGGTTTAAGACGATCGTCGATTAACGCACGCCAAACGCGTACCAATCGTGCGAGATCTGACCCTAGGTTCGATTCCAATGCACTCTCCTTATAATTAGCATGCTAAGATAACTCCCCAGAGTTTAGCCTAGTTCTCATGAATTTAATCGTAAAATTATCATTCTAAACGCGTCAGCTCGAATACAATTAACCTGAGACTTGTGCCCTAAATGCAAAAACGCACCCAGAAGCCCAATTATTTATAACACAACCGGATGCAGAGATTAATATTGTGATTGCCCAAATGTTCCATTCTGGTCCTTTTCTCCCAGATCTTGTGCTGGGCGCCTCCCTTTATTTTCCTCCGATCTTCAAAGCATTTTTACTTGGACTGCTGATTTGGCTGATTATTCATCGCCTTTTACGTGACTGGATCTATTCGGGTGAGGTCTGGCACCCGACCCTAATGGATTTATCTTTATTTGTCATAAGCATATGTGCTGCATTACTGCTAATCGTTAATGAGTAAAAAAGATGAAATTTAAAACACTTAAATATTTTTCAACCTTAGCGGTGCTGGCAATCGCAATATGTGCGGGCTGGTGGATGTGGAACTATTATATGCAGTCGCCGTGGACCCGCGACGGTAAAGTGAGAGCCGAATTAGTCGATATAACGCCGGAGGTGTCAGGCAGGATCACCGATATTACCGTCCATGATAACCAATATGTCCATACCGGTGAGGTATTGTTTACCTTGGATCCGGTGCCGTTTCAGATAGCGGTCGACAACGCTCAGGCCTCGGTCGACAAGGCACAGGCCGACCTCGAAAAAGCCAACCATGAGGCGGAGCGCAGACAGAGACTGGGGCGTGAGGTGATCTCCTCCGAGTCCCTGGACCAGGCCAATCTCGAGGCCAAATCCATGAAGGCGACGCTCGAGGCCAATCAGGCGACGCTGGAACAGGCGCGCTGGAATCTGAGCAAGACTAAAATCTTTGCCCCAACCGATGGCTACATCACCAACCTGTCGGCGCGCAAGGGCAACTATGCTACCAGTGGCACGCCTTTGGTGGCGCTGGTCGATGCGCACTCCTACTACGTGTTGGGCTATTTTGAAGAAACCAAGCTCAAACATATCAAGATCGGCAATCAGGCCGATATTGTGCTGTATGACGGCAACATCCCGCTCAAAGGTCAGGTTGAAAGCATCGGTCGAGCAATTTACGACCAGAGCGTCGAAAGCTCGACCGGCCTGCTGCTCGACGTGAAACCCAACGTGCCGTGGGTCAGACTGGCGCAGCGCGTTCCGGTGAGGGTAAGGATTGAAAACGTGCCGGAGAATCTGGTGCTGGTAGCCGGGACAACCTGCACTATCTCGATCCATTATTAAGGACAGCGTGTGAATCTTTCGTGGCTGGAATGGAAAAACACGCTGTGGGGTAAATCGACCGCGCCACAGTGGCGTTACGCGCTGCGAAATTCTATCGCCATGATCCTGGCACTGTGGATTGCCTTCGTGCTGGAGTTGGATGAGCCTTATTGGGCCCTGACCTCGGCGGCGGTGGTAAGCTTCCCCACCGTCGGCGGGGTGATCAGTAAAAGCATCGGCCGAGTGTTTGGCAGCCTGCTCGGCGCCTGCGTGGCGGTGCTGATTGCCGGGCAAACTCTGAACGATCCCTGGCTGTTTACGCTGGCTATCGCCTCCTGGCTCGGGGTGTGCACCTACGCCTCCAATCTGTATCAAAACAACGTTTCCTATGCCTTTGCGCTGGCCGGATACACGGCGGCGATTATCGTTTTCTCTACGGTTAACGTCACCGATACCACCAATATCTTCGATATCGCGCAGGCCAGAGTGTGCGAGGTGATTACCGGGATTTTGTGCGGTGCATTTATGATGATGGTGTTGCCCAGCACCTCCGACGGCGATGCCCTGCTCACCTCGCTGCGCAAGATGCACAACCAATTGCTAGAACACGCTCAGCTGCTGTGGCGCAGCGAAGTGACTAACCAGATCCGCGTATCCCATGAGGGAGTGATCAATCAAATCCTGACCCTGAACCTGCTGCGTATCCAGGCCTTCTGGAGCCATTATCGCCTGCGACAGCAAAACAACCTGCTGAACTATCTATTGCATCAGCAGTTACAGCTGACCAGCTATATTTCCAGCCTGCGCAGAATGATGCTCAACTGGCCCAATCCGCCCGAGGATCTTAACGCACTGCTGGTCACCCTGCTGGAGCAGCTACGCGATCCTGAAATAAACAAATACCGGCTGGCAAAAACGCTGCTGCAGCTTAAACCGGTCGATTCAACCCACTATCGGCAGCACGCTTTTTGGCTACGGCTGCGCGATTTTTGCTGGCTTTACCTGCGCAATGAGCGGCTGCTGCACAAGGTTGAGAACGCCAACCTGGTCGCTGCCGATAAGATTGAAGCCCCGCGCGTCAGCCGACTGACCCGCCATGCCGACAACACCGAGGCCGCCTACAGCGGTTTGCGCACCTTTTTATGTATTGTGACCGCCTGTGCGTACTGGATAAACACGCAATGGGATTCCGGCGCGGCGGGTGTCACTTTAGCGGCGATCGGCTGCGTGCTTTATTCGTCTACCGCTTCTCCAATCAATAGCGTGACGTTGCTAACCAAGTCACTGATTTGGCTATTCGTCGGCTGCTTTATTATTAAGTTTGGCATTATGGTGCAAATCAACGACTTCTGGCTGTTCTGTTCGTTTTTGTTGCCACTGCTGTGCACCATGCAGCTCTCTAAACTGCAATACAAGCGCTACGCCGCACTTTGGGGGCAGCTAATCGTCTTTAGCGGATCTTTTTTGGCGGTGACCAACCCGCCAAGCTATGACTACCAGTCTTTTTTCAACGACGGATTGGGCAAGATTGCCGGCGTTATGCTGGCGGGTTTGTTCTTTCAGGTATTACGCCCCAGCTCCGACAGCCGCAAAAGCCGCCGCCAGATACGCGCGCTGCGGCGCGATTTTATCGACCAGCTCAGCCGCAGGCCGCAGCTTTCACACCTGCAGTTTGAATCACTGATTTACTATCGGATCAATCTGCTCAATCAGAGTAAGGATCAGATCTCGCGCAACTGGCTGCTGCGCTGGGGAGTGGTATTGCTGAACTGTAGCCATATTGTCTGGCAGCTGCGGCAATGGGAATCGCGCTCAAATCCGCTGTCGAAAGTGCGCGATGTCTGCATTCATTATCTGAAAGGGATCATGACCGAGCGCGGCGTCAGCCATCCCAAGCTTGAAGCCAGCCTGACAGAATTGCAGCGTATCAGCGAGGCGCTATCGCATCATCCCGATGAATCGGCTCGTGAGCTCGCGGGGGTTATCTGGCGACTTTACTGCTCGCTATCACAGCTACAGTCGGCGATAAATATTGAAGACCCGGCCCCCGTTCCGACTCCAGCGGACGGTAAACCGGCCTGAGATTAAAACAGCGAGGGCTGCTCGGGAGCGGGATCGTCGAGGGCGGCGGTCGCACGCTTCAAACGCATGAAACGCCCGTGGCACAGGTGGAGGACGCGACGTTTTTCAACGTCGCTCATCGTCATCCAGCCAAAGCGCTCCTCGCGGCTGCGAAAACAACCGCGACAGTAGCCGTTCGGGCCCGATTCACAGACGCCTCGACACGGGCTGGGAATGTCAAAAAACTCAAGCTGCTCAGCCACGCCAACTCCAGGTTAAACGGGTAATTTACCCTCTATCGCCAAATTCTGACTATATTTTATACCAAAAAACCGCCGAGGCCGTAGCTTAACTAAGCAGAATGAGCTGTCGGCTCGCTGGCCCGGTTGACCTAGACTGATCGGTCTATTACCGTGGTGACAGCTTTTGACGAGCGTCTTTTTCATTAATCATTAGGGATCATCGACTATGTCTAAACTTTTTACGCCTATCGTAGTAGGTAATAAAACCTTACCGAATCGCGTCTTTATGGCTCCGTTGACCCGCCTGCGCAGCATCGAACCTGGCGATATTCCTACTCCGCTGATGGCTGAATACTATGCCCAGCGCCACAGCTCGGGCCTGCTTATTACCGAAGCGACCCAGGTTTCTTTCCAGGCCAAAGGCTATGCCGGTGCGCCGGGTCTGCATACCCCAGAGCAAACCGCCGCCTGGAAAAAAATTGTTGCCGGCGTCCATGCTAAACAGGGCCATATCGCCGTGCAGCTGTGGCACACCGGACGTATTTCTCATACCAGCGTCCAGCCTGATAATCAGCCGCCGGTTGCCCCTTCTGCTATCCATGCCGGTACTCGCACCAGCCTGCGTGATGAAAACGGCAACGCCATCCGTGAAGACGTTTCAACCCCGCGCGCGCTGGAAACCGGCGAAATTGCCGGTATTGTTAACGACTTCAGCCTGGCCGCCGCCAACGCCGTAGAGGCCGGTTTCGACTATATCGAGCTGCACGGCGCGCACGGTTATCTGCTGCACCAGTTTATTTCTCCGGCCTCTAATCACCGCGAAGATCAGTACGGTGGTAGCGTGGAAAATCGTACCCGCCTGACGCTGGAAGTGGTTGATGCCACCGTGGCAGAAATCGGCGCCGAGCGCGTGGGCATCCGCATTTCACCGCTGGGTCCGTTCAACGGCCTCGATAACGGTGAAGATCAGGAAGCGGCAGCGGTATACCTACTGACTGAATTGAACAAGCGTAACCTGGCTTTCCTGCACATCTCCGAGCCAGACTGGGCCGGCGGCAAGCCTTACAGCGAAGCCTTCCGCAAGACGATCCGCGAGCACTATAAAGGGGTGATTATCGGCGCCGGGGGTTACACCGCGGAAAAAGGTGAAGAGTTGATTGAGAAAGGCTTCATCGACGCCGTGGCCTTTGGCCGCAGCTACATTGCCAACCCGGACTTGGTTGAGCGTTTGCAGAAAGATGCGCCTCTGAACGAACCGCAGCCGGAAACTTTCTACGGCGGCGGCGCTAAGGGTTACACCGATTACCCAACGCTGTAAGCCTGAAGCAAAGAGGACGCTGTAAGCCGGCCAGTGTTTACAGACTGTGCAGTCGTGGCGTCTATTACAGACAAAACGGCTGCATTAGGTTAGTCTACTTTTAGATAGTATTTAACATGCAACAGTAGTTAACTGGCAATCAGAGGGAATTATGCGTTTACTCCATACCATGATCCGCGTTGGCGACATGCAGCGCTCAATTAAATTTTATACCGAAGTTCTGGGCATGCGAGTGCTGCGTACCAGCAAAAATACCGAGTACAAATACGATCTGGCCTTTGTCGGTTACGAAGACGAAAGCGAGGGCGCCGTCATCGAACTGACCTATAACTACGGCGTCGAGAGCTACGATCACGGTAGCGCGTTTGGTCACCTGGCGCTGGGCGTCGATGACGTTGCGCAAACTTGCGAAGATATTCGTCAAGCCGGTGGCAACGTAGTGCGCGAAGCGGGCCCGGTCAAAGGCGGCAGCGCCGATCATCGCTTTCGTTGAAGATCCGGACGGTTATAAAATCGAGCTAATCGAATCCAAACACGCTGGCCAGGGTCTGGGAAACTAATCCCACCTGGGGCAGTGTTTTAGGGGCGCGAAGGTTGCGCCCTTTTTTCATTTCACACTCCCTTCCTGCATCTGGCCAGAAAATTTGCCATAATGCGCGCTGAATTCGTTTAAAGATAAGATACTAATGGCTGACAAAAGTGACATTAACAACGCCCTAAAAGGTCGTTTCCGTGGGTTTTACCCGGTGGTAATTGATGTTGAAACCGCCGGATTTAATGCCCAGACCGATGCCCTGCTTGAAATCGCAGCCGTGACATTGAAAATGGATGAAGATGGCTGGCTGCAAAACGATGAAACGCTGCATTTCCACGTAGAGCCGTTTGAGGGATCTGTCCTGCATCCGGAAGCGCTGGCTTTTAACGGCATCGATCCGACCAATCCCCTGCGCGGCGCCGTGAGCGAATATGACGCCCTGCACGCCATCTTTAAGGCGATCCGCAAGGGAATGAAAGAGCAGGATTGCAACCGGGCGATAATCGTGGCGCACAATGCCAATTTCGACCACAGCTTCCTGATGGCCGCGGCAGAACGCGCGGGCCTCAAGCGCAACCCGTTCCACCCTTTTGCTACTTTCGATACCGCCGCGCTGAGCGGGCTGGTGCTGGGGCAAACGGTGTTGGCGAAAGCCTGTATCAGCGCGGGTATGGTATTTGACAGCGCCCAGGCGCACTCGGCACTCTACGACACCGAGCAAACCGCGCATCTGTTCTGTGAACTGGTTAATCACTGGAAGCGTCTGGGTGGCTGGCCATTGCCGATCGCCGAAGATGAACAACAAGCCGCAGAATAAGCTTGATCGCACAACTTGCTGAGTGAAAGGCAAAAAAAAGAGCGGCTCTCGTAGCCGCTCTTGTTCTATTATTTACCGCCTCAACGCCGCCCGACAAATACCGCTAGCGGGCAAGCCTGCAGGCGAGTTACTCGGCTGTTCTTCCTGAGATTTGTGCTTTTCAGCCGTTTCTTTGATCAGCTGTTGCAGTTCACCGCGCTGATACATTTCAATCACGATATCACAACCGCCTACCAGCTCACCGTCAACCCACAGCTGCGGGAAGGTCGGCCAGTTAGCAAATTTTGGCATCTCGGCGCGAATATCCGGATTCAGCAAAATATCAACGTAGGCAAAACGCTCGCCGCAGGCGGAAAGTGCCTGCACGGCCTGAGCAGAGAAACCGCAGCTTGGCAGTTTTGGAGAGCCTTTCATATAAAGAAGGATCGGGTTCTCGGCGACTTCCTGTTAAATCTGATCAATCATCATGGTGATTTTTTTGCTTCCTCAAGCCAATAAATGGCTGTCACGTCATTGCTTATTCGATAAAAACACAATTTTTATAGGGGTTTTATGTCTTAAACAGATGCATCGCTTTATTGTCAGTGATAGTAT
>CAVUKG010000011.1:0-410826 GCA_963742005.1 uncultured Gammaproteobacteria bacterium
TCCTGCCCCTCGTCCAGCGCGCGTCCGGCCTGCGGTACCGAATCGAGCAGCAGCTTGGTATAAGGATGCTGCGGTCGGGTTAGCACTTTCTCTGCCGGACCCAGGCTTCGACGATTTGCCCCAAATACATTACCGCCACCCGATCGCTCATATGGCGAACCACGGAAACGTTGTGTGAACTGAAAGCCAGGTTACGCTGGCGCTGTAGCTCCACCAACAGGTTGAGGATCTGCGCCTGCACCGAGATATCCAACGCCGAGGTGGGTTCATCCAGAACGATGATATCCGGCTCTGAAGACAGCGGCGCGGGCGATGGATATCAAACGCTGGCGAAAACTGAAAATTGCCTAGGACGGAAAAAAATCGTAGGGCGGCAGGCGATCGAGATACTCTTTACGGATCCCCACCAGCTCCGCCAGCTCTTCGGCCTGCCTGCGCCGCTCGCTCACCGGATTATGCTTCTGCACGTACACCGGCTCGGTAATGAAATCCGCCACACCGGCAGTCGCGGATCAAGTGAGGACTGCGGGTCCTGAAACACCATCTGCATGCCGGAACCAAACCATGAGCCGTCGGATCTGGCGCGCAACAGCTGGCCGCTGCTGGGTTTTTGCAAGCCCATCAGCAGCTGCGCCAGCGTGCTTTTACCGCAGCCCGACTCGCCGACGATGCCTAACGTTTCGCCGCGCATGATGTTTAAATCCAGCCCATTAAGCGCGTGAACAAAGCCTTTCGGCTTGCCAAGCCAGTCATATTTCGCGGGAAAACGCACCCGAATATCCTGCAATTCAATCAGTGCATCCTGATTCATTAGCGTTGCTCCTCATCGACCGTGGAGGCCGTGCGCTGCGGATGCCAACAGGCGACCTGCTGCTGGCTGTGAGTCTCGAGCCCGGCCAGCGGCGGTGACTGGGCACACTGCGCATCGCCGTAGCGACAGCGTCCGCGAAAGGCGCAGCCGGCAGGCAGTTTGGGCCAGATTAGGCACCGTGCCAGGAATGGCTTTCAGCAGGCTGCGCGGCTCGCCGTTCTCGGGTGCCGCCTGCAGTAAGCCAATAGAGTAAGGATGCGCCGGAGAGGTAATCACCTCATCGGTGTTGCCGCTTTCAATCACGTGTCCGGCGTACATCACGTACACCCGATCGCACAGCTGCGCGACCACCGCCATATCGTGAGTGATAAACAGCACCGCGGTGCCGCTGGATTTAGCCTGGCCGTTTAACAACCGCAACACCTGACGCTGGACGGTGACGTCAAGCGCGGTGGTCGGCTCGTCAGCAATGATCAGCTCCGGCTCGCAGGAAAATGCGAGCCCGATCAGCACACGCTGGCGCATGCCGCCGGAGAGTTCAAACGGATAGCGTCCAATCACCTGTTCGGGGTCGCCGATGTGCATATCCCGAGCAGCCGGATCGCCTTCTTGATTGCCGCCTGGCGGCGGATTTCTTGATGCAGCCGGATCACTTCCACATCTGCCGTCCTATCCTCCGGGTCGGGTTCAGCGCCGTCAACGGCTCCTGAAAAATCATCGCGACGCGCGACCGCGGAGCTGACCATTTCCTTTTCGCTGGCCCTCACAACGTCGGTTCCCAGAAGGCTTAGGGTACCGACCTGATACTGAAACTGTCCTCGGGCAGGAGGCCCATCGCCATCAGAGAGGTTACGGACTTGCCGGAACCCGATTCGCCGACCATGCCGACAATCTCCCCGGCGTTAACGCGGATCGAAACGTCGTTCAGCGGCTGATTTCTGCGCCGTAGATCGGAAAAACCAGGCGCAGGAGATCAATCTCCAGCACCGGCCGCTCGCTGGCGGCTACAAACATTTCTGCCATTATCAGCGCCCTCTTCTTCTCGGATCGAGCAAGTCGCGCAGACCGTCGCCGAAAAGGTTAAAGCCGGTCGCGGTAAACAGGATTGCCATGCCGGGAAAGGCGGAATACCACCATTGGTCCAGGATGAAATTGCGGCCGTCGGAGACCATCGCACCCCATTCGGCCGTCGGCTGCTGTGCGCCCAGGCCAATAAAGCCCAGCGTGGAAGCCATCAGGATCGACCCTCCAATATCCAGGGTCGCCTGCACCATCAGCGGCGGCAAGACGTTGCGCAGCACATGCCAGGTAATCAGATGCCAGCCCGAGGCGCCAAAGATGCGGGTAGCCTGCATATACGCCATATGGCGGAGCACCAGCGCCTGCCCGCGCGCCAGCCGCACGTAAAAGGGGATGCGCACGATCGCGATCGCCAGCATGGCGTTAAAGAGGCTCGGCCAGCGCCGCGGCCAGAGCCATAATCACCACCAGCGCGGGCACAGAGAGCATAATGTCCATGCTGCGCATCAATAGCGCGTCGACCCGGCCGCCCATCATGCCCGAGAGACAGCCGAGCAGTGCGCCGACGCTGCCGGCGAGGATCACTACCGACAGTCCGGCGGCTACCGACTGCTGGCTGCCGAACAACACTCGGCTGAACAGGTCGCGACCCACCTCGTCGGTGCCAAACCAGTGCGGCGCCGACGGCGCCTGTAAGCGCGCAGTGAGGTCAATCGCGTTGGGGTCGTGCGGCACCAGCCACGGCGAGAAGATCATTAAAAATACCGCCATCAGCATCACCGCCAGGCCCAGCACGGTCAGCGGACTGCGCCCAGCTGATGGGCCGTTTTACGCCACGAGGCAAAGCGCGGTTTGACCTCCGGCGGGACAATATCGGCGCGACTGCTGTCGCCGCCCGGTTCAATCAAAGACATCGCTTACCCCACTCTGCCAATACGCGGGTCGATCCACACGTAGAGTAAATCCACCAACAGGTTCACCAGCACGTAGGCGAAGGACACTACCACCGCGAAGCCCATCACCGCCGGGAAATCCAGCGCCTGAATTGAGCTGACCACGTAAGCGCCCATGCCAGGCCAGGCAAACACCGTCTCGGTTAATACCGCGCCGTACAGTAAATCGCCCAGCGCCGGCCCCAACACCGTGACCGACGGGATAAGCGCGTTCGGCAGCGCGTGACATAAAATGACCTGCCAGTGCGAATCCCGTTGGCCCGCGCGGTGCGAATATAGTCCTCGCCCATTTGCTCGAGCATCGCCGAACGGATTTGTCGTGCGACGATCCCCATATGCACGAACGCCAGCGTCAGCGCGGGCATTAACAGGTGCTGCAGGCTGTTCCACAGCGCGTCCCAGTTGCGGGTCAACAGCGAATCGAGGACATAAAAGCCGGTGATGTGCGTCGGCGGATCCATCCAGTCATCGAGCCGTCCGCCGCCGGGCAGCATATTAAGATGACCGTAGAACAGAATAATCACCCCCAGCCCGAGCCAGAATGCCGGCGTCGAGATACCGATCACCGACATCATACGCACCAAAATATCGGGCAGTTTGTTGCGATACACCGCCGGAGCACGCCCAGCGGCACGCCCAATACAATGGCCAGCAGCAGTGCGCTGATTGCCAGCTCCAGCGTGGCGGGGAAAAAGGCCCGCAGGTCTTCTAATACCGGCCTGCCGTGCGAATTGATGTACCCAAATTGCCGTGCAGCAAATCCATCACGTAGCGGTAAAACTGGACATACAACGGCCGATCCAGCCCCAGCTGATGGCGCATGTTTAGCACCATTTCATTGCTCGCCCGATCGCCCGCCAGCAGCCTCGCCGGATCGCCGGGAATAATGTGCGAGATGATAAAAGTAATGACGCACACCCCGGCCATTACTAAAACCAGCCCCCAGCAGCGCTGGCGAATAATGGTCCAAAAAGTCATAACGTTCCCCTGCAAAGGCACCGAGACCGCAGCCCCGATGCCGTAACCCACTTAACCCAACGTCCGCAACCTACTGCTTGCTCATCTGCGCCACGTTGAATACCTGTTCCAGCATCGGGTTAAAAACAAAGCCTTTAAGGTCTTTGTTCATCGCTACCTGATAGTTTTTCTGGAACAAATACACGTAGGCCGCCTGATCGATAACGATTTTCTGCGCCTGCTGGTAATAGTCAGTGCGCTGCTTCTGATCGGTCACCGAGACGGCTTTCTTCAGTAAATCATCGACCTGCAAATTGGAGTAGAACGAGCGGTTGCCCGGCAGGCCTTGTTTGTCCGACTCGAACCAGTAGTTCATAAACATGTACGGGTCGGCGAAATCTGGGCTCCAGTTACCGATAGAGATGTCGTAGTCACCCTGGCCGATACGGTCACGCATGGTGGCGTTAGCCAACTTCTCAAGCTTGACCTTCACCCCCGCGGTCGCCAGGCTAGCCTGCACGGAAAGCGCAATCGGCTCCCAGTTCGGGTCGCCGTCGGAATACAGCAGATCCAGCGTGCCCGGCTGCGGTTTGACTTTGGCTAAATCCGCCTTGGCCTTGCTCATGTCGGTGTTGTATTGCATCGCGGTAGGATCGTAGCCCCACATGCCGTCGGGGATCGGCCCGCGCATCTGCTTGGCGTTGCCGCCCAGAATGCCCTTCACCATGCCCTGATAGTCGACGGCATAAGACACCGCGCGACGCAGATCGACATTGCTCAGCGCGCCTTTAGCGTTATTGAGATACAGATAGGTCACTCGCAGCGACGGATACTCGTTAACCGCGACCTTATTTTCCTGCTTCAACGCGGCCAGCTGGTCAATTGGCAGTGAGTCGGCAATGTCCAGATCGCCGCGCGACAGCTGCAAACGGCGGCTGGAACTTTCACCAATGATCTTCACCGTGACGCGCTTAAACGCCGGTTTAGGCCCGCTGTAATAAGCGTTAGGCACCAGCACCAGCTGCTGCCCTTTCTGCCAGCGATCTAACTTGTAAGGACCTGAACCGGCGGTGTGGGTCGATAACCAGGCTTTACCGTCGTCGGTCGGGTTCGCCTTGCCAATCGCCGGATTAACAATCCCAGCCCCGTCGTTAGCCAGGGTATAGAGGAATGGGGCAAACGGCGTTTTCAGAGTAAAACGTACCGTTAATGGGTCGACTACGCTAACTTGCATATCTTTCGGGAACGCTTCCGACGGACCCTGAGCGATTCTCATCAGTCGGTCGAATGACCATTTAACCGCCTCGGCATTCACCGCCGTGCCATCGTCAAACTTGGCGTCGGGTTTAAGCTTAAAGGTCCATACCAGCTGATCCGCTGAAGCAACCCAGCTTGCGGCCAGGTCGCCCTCAACCTGGGTCGATCCTTTGCCGCCTTCGGTCTTGTAACCGACCAGGCGCTGATAGGCCGGATAGGTCACCGTCCAGTCGTTGTTATCAATGGTCACGGCCGGGTCCAGCGTCTGCGGATCCGCCGCCTTGCCAATCACCAGCATGTCCTTCGGCACCGCGGCCTGCGCCGACAGGCTGAGGCCCGACAGCGCCAGCACGACCGCACCCGCGACTATCGTTTTTTGGGATAATGCCTTATTAAATAATGATTTTTTAACGGTGTTTCCTGTAGTAATCGACATCTGCAAACTCCTGGTATCTAAAATGAGCAACGATGAAAATGCCAAGCATCAGGCAAGGTGTTTTGATGGATAACAGTCAAAAATATCGTCCAGCAGCGGATAGGAAATCGAATCCGGCAGCTCGAAGTGCCACCACTCGGTCGGCATGCCGATAAAGCCACCGGCGGCCATCACCGCGTTGAGCAGCAGGCGGTTGCGCTGAATGTCGACAGGCAGGTGCGGATAAAACGGATGCGAGCGCTCGTTCATTTCATCGAAACCGGCCCCCATATCCAGTTCGCTACCCTGCTCGTCCAGCAGCGTCAGATCGACCGCCACGCCCCGGCTGTGGTGCGATCCGATGCTGATATCCGCCACGTAGTCCGCATTGGGTAATACCGCCCAGAAGACCTTTTGCGCCTGCTTCGGGCGGTAGGCATCGAATATTTTGAGGGTAAACCCGGCCAGCCTGGCGACCTCGAAACAGCGCACCAGCGCCGTGGCCGCGTCGGGATGCAGCAGGCAGCGGTTCTCGCAGTACACGACATGTCCGGTCAGGTTGTCGGCAGTGGCGTATTTCATATCAATGACCGCCTCGGGTAACAGCGTGGTGATGTCCACCAGCGTGATATCTTTTTGTTTCATAATGATTTTCTACTGCCCCTGTGAAATAACGTTATCGCTGTAAGGTGATGTGGATCAGGATTCAAATTGCCCAAACTCTTTTTGCAGGAGCCGATTGGTCGCCAACCGCTGTTCGACCTCATCGCCGCGCAGCTCAAGCACCGCCGAGCACAGCAGGTTAAACAGGCAGCTCAGCGGCGCCATCGAGTCCCAAAACTGACCGGTATCGGTCTTTATTTGCAGCAGATCGACCGGATAATCGTGCGCCCACGGACAGTAGATATCGGTGATTAAGCCGACTCTTAGCCCACGGTCGCAGGCGGCCTTGCAATATTTCTGCGCAGTAACCGAATAGGCGCGGGTGTCGCTGACGATCAAATACGGCGCGGCAAATTCGGAGTTCAGCGACTCGACGTAGGTCCCCGATTGCCCATCGGCGAAATACACCTGCGGCCGCAGATATTCCAGATTGCTGTAGAAGGCGTTGGCAATGCCGCGCACCGACTGGATACCCAGAATAAATACCGCGTCGGCCTCCGCTAGCCCGCGGCTGATGCGGGCAAAACTGTCACTCTGCGCCAGCTGGTAAACGTGCTCGATGGCCTCCAGCTCCAGCGTTAGGCCCTGCTGAAATTTTTCCTGCTGTGGTCGTTTGCTGCGTTGGCGATAAGCACCGAGGCGATCGGTCACCACCCACGGCTGATAAAGCGTGCCGCTGCTTTGCTGACGCAGGGTCTGCTTGAAATCGTCAAGGTTGCGATAGCCCAGGCTGCGCAGGTAGCGGCCAACGGAAATCCCGCTGGTGGCGGCGCTGCGCGCGATGCTGTCGGCGGTCTCGAAAGGGATCTGCGCCAGATTCGCCAGCAGATAACCGGCGATACGCTTGCCGGTCGGCGTCTGTCCGGCAAAGGAGCCTTGAATTTGCGCGATCACATCCAGATTTTCAGCCATAAGCCCCTGTTGTTTTGTTATCAAACTAACCGACCTTGTTAGTCGATTAACAAAGCAACAGCTGTGCCAATATCAATCCCACAAAAGAGATAGGGATAAAATCAGGGGTAAGACGTTAAGAAATCAGTAAAAAATCATTCATCAATCAGGGTGAGGAGATTGCCTGGAGTGAGACTTAGGGGAACAAGTTAGGTAACGCGGGGCGAGATGCACACAAAAATCGCATTGCTTCACATTGCAGGTGCAAACCCTCAGAACCGAGCCTGAGGGTGATAAGGTGTTTTATTTCACTTAAGGCGAGCTGGTTTAAAGCGTGCTGGGTTCCAGCGTTTTTTCATTCAACAGCGTCAGGGCTCGCTCGGCAAGTTGGCTGAAGTACTCTGCCGCCGGAGCCAACAGCGCTTCATCAGGGTTGAAGCCTTCATGGTGCAGTCCGAATTCGCTGGCGCTGCCGATGCTGACAAAAGCGCCCGGTACGTTTTGCAGATAGATAGCAAAGTCCTCACCGCCGAGATGTAGATCTGCGGTACGCACGCGGTAACCGCTGTCTTTCGCCACCGCCGACGCGACGCGCGCCCAGTTTTCATCGTTAACCAACACCGGTGGACCGGCGGTCCAGCTCACTTCGGCCGTGCCGCCGCTGGCCTCTACCAGGCTGTTCACCAGATGGATCACCCGCTTTTGCACCTGCTCGCGCACCTGTACATCGTGGGTGCGCAGCGTGCCGCCAAACATCACCTTCTCAGGCAATACGTTCCAGGTTTTACCGGCATCGATACGTGTAACTGACAGCACCAGGCTGTCGAGGGTATTGAAGCTGCGGCTGGTCAGCGCCTGCAAGGCCTGGATCACCTGGCTGGTGAGAACGATAGTGTCGATCCCCTGCTCAGGATGCGCCGCGTGTGCACCCTTACCCTGAATATTAATAATAAAGCGATCGGCATTAGCATAGAACGCGCCGCCTCGGGTGGCAAAGGTGCCCACCGGCAGGCCCGGCTCGTTGTGCATGCCAAAAATTGCCTGCACGCCTTCTAGCGCACCGGCTTTGATAAACTGTTTCGCGCCAGTGCAGTTCTCTTCACCCGGCTGAAAGAATAAACGCACTCTGCCCGGCAGCTTACTCTCTCGCGCCTTGAGTTTTAGCGCCGCGCCGAGGATCACTGAGGTATGAATATCATGACCGCAGGCGTGCATTACTCCGGCATTCTGCGAGGCGTAAGGTAACTGAGTTTGCTCGTGAATGGGCAGCGCATCGATGTCGGCACGCAGAGCGATTAACGATTCACCCCGGCCTATTTCAGCCACCACGCCGGTTTGAAGCGGATAGTTCAGAATGCGGATCCCTGCATCTTCCAGCCACTTGCGGACCCGCGCGGTGGTGGCCTGTTCCTGATTCGACAGCTCAGGCCAGGTGTGCAGGGTCCTGCGCCAGTTAACAAGCTGCGCAGCAAAATTGTCGCTCATGAGTTTCCTCCCCTCTGGCAATAGAACGAAGCAAGGTTCTCCATTCCTTTATCAGCGATAGTGACGAAACATCGGCGGGGAGTAAAACAACAAATCTGGGCAAGAGAATGAAAAATCTGGCAATAGGCATAGCTATTTTTCGGCAAAGCTTAGCGCAAATGGTTGGTTCACGCTTCGTCGACATCTTTGGATGATGCAGTATTTAGTTTTTACCGACGAGGATGTCATGACAGACACATTAATCGACCAGCTGGTCACCTGGCGCCGCGAGCTGCACCAGAGCCCGGAACTGTCAAATCACGAGTTTGCCACCACCGAACGCATCACCGCCTGGCTGCAACAGGCCGATATCCGCATTCTACCCTTTGCGCTTAAAACCGGCGTAATCGTCGAGATTGGCCAGGGCGAACCCCTGATTGCCCTGCGTGCCGACATCGATGCGCTGCCGATCGAGGAGGCCACTAACCTGCCTTACGCCTCAAAGAACAGCGGCGTGATGCACGCCTGCGGCCATGACCTGCACACTTCGGTGATGCTCGGCGTGGCTTACCGTTTAAAGGCGATTGAGAAAACGCTCAAGGGACGGGTGCGCATTCTGTTTCAACCGGCCGAGGAGACTTTTAACGGCGCGCAGCAGCTGATTGATGCCGGTGCGCTCGAGGGCGTGCAGGCAATCTTTGGCATGCACAATGCTCCAGATTTGCCACTGGGCAAGCTGGTGACTCGCGGCGGCGCGTTCTACGCGAACGTCGACCGCTTTAGCATTAATATCAACGGTAAAGGCGCCCACGCGGCTCGCCCACATGAGGGCATTGATTCGGTGGTGATCGGCAGTCAAATCATCACTACACTACAGACGCTGGCCAGCCGTATTTACAGCTCTCAGGAGTCGGTGGTGGTCAGCGTGACGCGCTTTACCGCAGGTAATACCTGGAACGTGCTGCCGCAAACCGTGGAGTTGGAAGGCACGGTGCGCACCCATAATGACGCGATCCGCCAAGCCATTCCCGATCGCATTCGTTCGCTGATTGACGGCATTGCCGGCGGCTTTGGCGCAAAAGCCACCCTGAACTGGCAGCCTGGCCCACCGGCGTTGGTTAATACTCCCGCCTGGGCAGAGTTTGCGCTTGCCGTTGCCAAAGACAGCGGCTACACCACCGAGGTCGCGACACCGCAGATGGGCGGCGAAGACTTTGCTTTTTACCTGCAAAAGGTGCCCGGGGCGTTTGTCAGTATCGGCAGCGCCAGCAAGTTCGGCCTGCATCATCCCTCTTTCGACCCTGACGAGGCCATTATCGAACCCGCCGTGGCCTATTTTACCGCACTGGCCCAGCGCGCTCTGGATAACATCGCCTGAGCGGCAGGAAGTTAAAATCTTTGTTAACCTAAAGCGGTGGTTTATTCGCACGCCGCGGCTCGAGCCTGGCTCAGCGAGTTGCCCGACGGCTTAGGTTAACAATTATTACTTAAGGGAATTGATTATGACTGCCAACACTCCGCTACACGCCGATCCGCTGGTCTGGGGACATGGAAAAAATGTCTTCGAAGTGTTTCTTGAACCCACCTGTCCGTTCTCGGTGCGAGCTTTTAACAAATTCGATGCGCTGCTGGATCTACTGGGCGAAGACAACCTGACGTTAAAGATTCATCTGCAATCGCAGCCGTGGCACATGTATTCCGGTGTAATAGTGCGCTACATCCTTGCCGCCTCGACCCTGCCAGAGGGTAAAAAAGCCGCCAAGGCGGTATTGCAGGCGGTGGCCGACCATCGCGAAGAGTTTGAGTTTACCGACCATGCTTCCGGCCCGAACATGGACGCCACGCCGAACGATATCCTCAATCGTTTAGAACAATACAGCGGCGTTGACGCTCGCGCAGCCTTCGCCCGTCCCGAACTGCAAAACGTCATTAAATGGCACAGCAAATACTCGCGCCAAAACGGCATTCACGTTTCGCCGACCTTTTTAGTCAACGGGCTGGTGCAGGCCGATATTGGCAGCGGCGACGAGATTGCCTCCTGGGCAAAACGCATTCAGGAATAAGCACTAACGGGACATTTTTGTACAATTTTTCTTTAAAACTGGGGCATTTGCCGATTTCTTCAACACTCAGACAGCATTATGAAGAAAGGGCTTTGACAAGCCGGGCTGCCCCCGTTAATATTCGCCCCGTTCACACGATTCCTCTGTAGTTCAGTCGGTAGAACGGCGGACTGTTAATCCGTATGTCACTGGTTCAAGTCCAGTCAGAGGAGCCATATTTAGAGAAGCCCGCTTAAGGAAACTTAAGCGGGCTTTTTGCTTTTGGGTCTTTTTGCCTCTGCCAGAGGGGGCGAACTTACCCCGTTACCGTTTACGAGAAACGTGTTCCGCCGCTGCGCGGTTAGCTTTTGCGATAGCCTTGGCCAGCGTTTCCCCTTGCAGGAGTGAGGTACACAGCGTGCCCATAAAGCAGTCACCGGCACCGTGGGTGCTGACCAGTATCACTTTTTCGGCGGGTATCGACTGGCTGTGTCCACCTGCTTCGCACCAGGCGACGCCGTGTTCACCCGCTGTTACGATAACCGCAGGATATTGCTGGCTTAGTAATTGCGCCGCCATGCAAGCATCGGATAAATCATTGACCGGATTACCGCTCAAATCACGGGCTTCAACACCGTTTACCACCAGCAGATCGACAGCGGCCTGCATCTCAGAGCACAGAGGCCTCGCCGGTGCAGCGTTGAGACAAACGCGGATCCCCAGCTGTTTAGCCTGTTTAGCTGCCGCCAGATTGACCGCTTCCGGCACCTCATTTTGCAGCAACAATATTTCGACTTGCTGCCACAGGGCATCATCAGCAAACTGCGCAACGTCGATGAGGTTATTGGCGTTGGAGACCACCACTGCGCCGTAATCCCCTTCGGCGTCCATCAGCGCAACGCTCATGCCTGAGGGCACACTGTCATTAACCGCCACAAAACGGCTATCGACAGCGTTTTCATTTAGCACACCGCGAAGGAATTCTCCCTGCGGATCCGCGCCGACGGTGCCGGCAAAACTGACCTCGGCACCGGCTTTTGCCGCCGCGATAGCCTGATTACCGCCTTTGCCGCCGAAGGTGTATGAACAGCCGCTGCCAATCACTGTTTCGCCTTTTTCCGGCCGGTGATCTGCGTGGATCACGATGTCGTAATGAAGGCTGCCTGTGACTAAAACTTTACCCATTTTAGTATTCCCGAAGGTCCTGAACCGCCTGCTGGGTTTTCATCAGGTTCTTTTCTGCCCTTTTCAGATCCTTCTGTGCAATCGCCACGAATAGTGCATCCAGAATATTAAGCTGGGCGATACGTGACGCGGCATTTTCCCCAAGCAAGTGCGATCCCTGAGAGGTTGAATTGAGAACCACATGCGCATTACGCGCAATAGGCGACTCGGCGTAATTGGTAATGGCGATCACTTTGGCACCGTTACGTGCGGCAAGCTTAATCGGGTCATTCACCGCGCGGGTGGCGCCGGAATGGCTGATCGCGACTACTGCATCATCGTCCGATAAAACCGCCGCTGACATCAGCATGATATGGGCATCATCGTAGACCGCCGTTTTAATGCCGATTTTCAGCAATTTATGTGACAAATCTCTGGCGACGGCAGCAGAACCGCCGACGGCATATAAATCGATGTGCCTGGCCTTGAATAAAATGTCAGCCGCGCGGTTAAATTCCGAAATATCGACAATTGATAATGTTTCTTCAATTGCCTGCATTGACGTCCGGAATACTTTTTCAAGTAATTGCTCCGACGAGTCTCCCGGCTCAATTTCCGTATGTAAGTTTGCCACTTCAGAGTAGTTGTAGTTAATTAAACTACTTCTGAAATTTCTAAATCCGGAAAAGTTTAGTTTCTTCGTTAATTTAACGATCATCGCCTCAGAAACATTATTTTCCAGCGCAATTTCTTTCAATGAAGTTTGCTCAGAAAAATCATTTTTTGACGTAATCGCTTCGACGACTTTTCTTTCCAGCGGCGTCAGATGTGGCAATTTCATACGAATTTGAGCACCAATGGCTCGCGGATCTTGATTCATTACTTGCCTCGTGTCGCTCTATCAATCAACATCGCTATGATAATAATAAGGCCCGTAGCAAGCAATTGATAAAACGCCTGAATATTCAGAAGTGTCAGGCCATTACGTAATGAGCCTAAAATGACCGCGCCAATCAGGGTACCGATCACACTGCCTTTACCGCCCATCAGCGAAGCTCCGCCAATGGCGGCGGCGGCAATGGCATCAAGCTCCCATAAATTCCCCATTGTCGGTTCAGCGGCACCCAGGCGGCCAATCAAAATCAGCGAGGCTAAAGAAGCCAGCACACCGGATATAACAAACACCGTGACCTTGGTTCTTTTAACCGGAACCCCGGCCACGCGCGCAGCTTCTTCGTTGCCGCCCACCGCCAGAATATATTCTCCCAGCGGCGTTTTGTTCATCACTGTCCAGAGAATTGCGGCGATGACGATAACAATGACAATGGGTGCCGGAACCCCAAATATCGTGCTGTTAATGACAGTTCGAAACTCCATCGGAATACCGAAAATCGGGTTGCCGTTGGTGAAAATCAGCGCCAGTGCGCGAAACAGCGACAGGCCACCGAGGGTCACGATAAACGGCTGTAAACCGGCATAAGCCACCAGCATGCCGCTGAACACACCACACAAAGCGCCGACACCCAGCGTGGCCATAATCGCCAGTGGAACCGGTACGCCAGAAACCATCAGCGTGGCGCCAAGCACCGCCGACAACGCTGCGGTCGGCCCGACGGAGAGATCGATACCGCCGGAAATAATCACCAGCGTCATCCCCAGTGCAATAATGCCGTTAATGGATGACTGCTGCAAAATATTAAGTAAATTAGGTACGGTAAAAAACACCGGCGATAAAAAAGAGAAGGTGATCACAATAATCACTAAGCCGATCAGCGTACCGGCATCGCGGACGTTGAACTTGAATAATGCCGAAGGTAAAACCTTCGGCTGAACATTACTTTGAATCGTCATAATAATGGCCTTGATCTTAGTAGGTATCGGAGAAATAAAGTGTCGAACTGCTTAATTCACATCATTAATTGCATAACGGGCAATATTTTCTTCGGTAATATTATCGCCGTTAAGTTCTTTGGTAATTTTCCCTTCACGCATCACCAATATTCTGTCTGAAATACGAATTATTTCCGGCATCTCCGAGGAAACCACCACAATGGCTTTCCCCTGCTGTGCCAGTTTTTCTATCAGGTTATAAATTTCAGACTTTGCACCGATATCAATTCCCCGGGTTGGCTCGTCAAAAAGAAAGACTTTATTATCTGCAGCGACCCAGCGACCAATAATCACTTTTTGCTGGTTACCGCCGCTCAGCGTTCCGATCGGTTTTTCAATGTTTAGCGGACGCAACCGCAAATCGCTCATGACTTCCAGTGCGGTTTTATTCAACTGATTACGCTTGAGCATACCGCAGCGGGTAAATCTGCCTAACGACGGCAACGCCATGTTCATTTTGACGGAGCGCTCTTTGATAATGCCTTCTTTTTTACGATCTTCCGGCACCAGACCAATCCCCGCACGAATGGCAGAATTGACATTGTGATTTTTCACCGCCACGCCTTCGACCTCGATGCTGCCAGCGGTTTTGGCATCAATACCGGCGATAAGCTTGAGCAACTCTGTACGCCCGGATCCGACAAGACCGGCAATTCCCAACACTTCACCGGCCCGGACGTTGAAGGTCGCGGACTGTACCGCTTTATCGCGGCTCAGGCCTTCGACGCGCAACACCTCTCTTTCAGTGATATAAGACTGATGGTGAACTTTTTCGATTTTGCGCCCGACCATTTTTGTCACAATGGTTTCTTCGGTTTCATCGCAAATGTTCACCACGCCGACCTGTTTACCGTCACGTAAAATGGTCGCACGGTCGCAGACTTTAAAAATCTCGTTCATTTTGTGCGAGACATATATCAGTGACACATTCATCGATTTAAGATCTGAGATCAGTTCTGCCAAACGCTCAAATTCGGTTGGTGTCAGGCTGGAAGTCGGTTCATCCATCGCAATGATTTTCGCTTCATCCAGTAAGGCGCGGGCGATTTCGACGATCTGCTGCTGCGACACTTTCAGATTTTTGATCGGCTCGTGAGGATCGATGGTGGGATCCAGGCGACGCAGGATCGCCACCGCCCGTTTGTACTGGGCTTTTTTATCGACAAACAGCCCTTTGAATAGGGTTAACGGGCGGCCAAGAAACATATTCTGGGCCACGGAGAGTTCAGGAACGTGCTGCAACTCCTGGTGGATCATTGCGATACCGGCATGCCGTGCAGACAGCGGATTTTTCATCTGAATAATCTGCCCTTGCACCAGAATTTCACCGGAATCGGCCGCACGCACGCCGGACAAAATATTCAGCAACGTCGATTTTCCTGCGCCGTTTTCACCAATCAGTGCGTGCACTTCTCCCGGCCTCACCGAAAAATCAACGCCCTGAACTGCGGCAACGCCACTGTAACTTTTGCAGATGCCGCGCATCGTCAAACTGTACTGTTCCATAAACTCTCCCGACCCGTTTTCAGACATCTGACTGACTTATTGTTGCTGAGCCAGCAGCTGGCGCAGTTTGGCATTATCTTTAGTGGAGAACGCATCGGCATTATCTTTGGTAATTAGCGCCTGCGGAGTGGAAACCACGCGTGAAATTTTCTGTCCACCAATCAGGCGCACCACCACATCCATTGCCACTTCACCCGTCAGTACCGGGAAACTGTCCACCGTGCCGGTCAGCTCACCACGTTTGATGGAAGCGTAGGCATCGGAAATCCCATCGGTGCCAAATACCGCCACCTGTTTGGATTTTCCGGCAGCGGCCACGGCTTCTACCACGCCAAGTGCCATGCCGTCGTTGTTGGCATAGAATCCAATCAGATCAGGATGTTGCTGTAAGATAGTGGCGGCGGCGTTATAGGCATTTTCACGGCTCCAGTTAGCCGGTACGCTAGCCACCACGGTGAATTTCCCGCTGGTCTGAATCGTTTCTTTAAAACCTTTGGTACGCTGAGCGGCAGCGTAAACTCCCGGCTGGCCTTCAATCACCGCCACTTTGCCGCCCTCAGGATGTTGTTTGATAAACCAGTTTGCCACCCGCACGCCGTTATCTTTCTGCACGTTACCGACGTAATGCGCAGCGTTTGGCATCACGGCGTCATTGACGTTGACTACGGCAATGCCTTTGCTTTTGGCCGACTCGTACGCCGGTTGCAGGTTAGCGTCAGTTTGCGGAGACACCAGCAGGCCGTTGAACCCTTGTGAAATCAGGGTTTCAGCAATAGAAAGTTGACCGAGCTGATCGTCTTCGTTAGCCGCAGCCTGATATTCCACGGTGATACCGTGTTTATCCCCGAAAGACTTATAACCCTGGCCAAGAGAGCGCCAGTATTCATTGGTCAGCGTCTTGGATACGCCACCGATTTTCAGCGATTTATCCACTGCCGGCAGCGGACCATATTTGGTGGAGAGCTGCGTCCAGTCGGTGCGATCCGGTTCGGTATCAGACTGCAACGGCGGCAGATCGGCGGCATAAACGCTGGTGCAAAGCAGTGTAGAGGTGAGTACAGACAGTAAGAGTTTTTTCATCATCTGGCCTTCGATTGTTATTTTTATGGTTGTCTCAGCGACACGCGCTGTGGCGGGTCGCTTTACTGCGCCAACATCACGTCGTTGACGATCTGCTGTGAGGCTACGGCGTCCTGCCTGCTGATGGCTTCATTCAGCGCCGGGTTATTCTCGAGTTTTTCGCAAAGTTTGAGTAAACGGATCACGGTAGCGATATTGGTTTCAGCTTCACGTACTGGATCCAATCCGCTGGCGTCCGGGAAGGTGTCGAAGTAATACGCGCCTTTATAGCCGTCGCGTTTCATCTGCAACAGGAATTCCAATGTGGCACGCGGGTTGACGGAGCCGACCATCAGACCGTCGTCGCGTTTACCCCAGCCGTCATTGAGATCAAGCCCCAGCAAGCGCGAGCGGCGGGCTACCATTGCCGCGGCAAACGCCGGTACTTCGTTGGCAAACAGTACATGCGCGAAATCCAGTGTGATACCTAAGTTCTTGCAACCGGCTTCTTCAACTGCCAGCAGACAGGTAGTGGCATTTGGAAAAATGCTGTAAGCGCGGGGTTCGTTAGGTTTGTATTCAATGCTAACGTCGATATCCGGAGCGTATTCCGCCACTTCACGCACAGCGCTGACCGCGTCTTCCCAGATTTTTTTATAGTCGGCCTGGAAGCAGTAATCAAAACCGTCCTGCCCCATCCACAGCGTCATAATGCTGGCACCAAACTCACGGCCAGCGTCAATCCCGCGTTTAGTTAATTCGATTGCCTGACGACGGATTTTCGGGTCCGGGTGGGTATATGCGCCGATTTTAAATTCTGGAGCATCCCAGCGCATTTGCATCCCGTTAACCGCTAATCCGACCTCTTCAATTTTCTGACGCATCGTGGTGATATCGCCGGTCATGTGCTGCGGGTAATTCAGGTCCAGGTGAGTCAATCCTTTAACCGTAGCTGCACGTTCGATCATTTGCAGCACTGAAGGTTTACCTTTCTGTTCCGGCCAGTAAATATGAGCCCCCGAGGCAAAAGAGTTTAGACGTGTGGCAAATTTGAGTTCTGACATGGGGTGTCCTTTATAAACCGATTCGTGATGTACTTTCCTTCTTCACTTTATTTTGTGAAGAAGTGCATTACTATCATTGGCAGAAAAAAGCCGCAAGTCCCCTGATTGATTTGTGTTCAAATATGTGAGAGCTTTCACGAAAACTCAGAATCTCGCTGTGACCTGCCCCCAGGATTAGATACAACGCTCAGTAAGTAGTATCGAATCGTTGGTAAGGACCCTGCTTGCGTCAGACATCCGATACGGACGTGCCCATCTCAGCTTGCTTTAGAGCAACGATAATCTGCTTCTTGTGGAAGGGTGACTTTTTCAGCGGCACAACCGCTGTTCATCAAAGTGTTTATCGTGCTGGAAGTATGAGGGGTAGGTAGAGTTGTAATACACAATTATCCGGGGAGTGAATCAGACTCTGCTTTATATATTGCTTTAATGAATTCAATTTATAAAACTGTCCAGCCTGAAAACTTTTCTTAAACTGACTCAAAAAATTGAAATCCCCATCCGACCGATGAGAAATAGCAAAAGTATCAGAAAAAAAACTCTGATAAGCCCACTGCCATAGCGCAAGGCTAAAAATACGCCTGTGATAGCCCCGGCAATATTACAAACGCCGACTATGCCTCCGATTACCCACAGTACATTGCCCGAGGGTGCAAAAAAAAGCAGGGCGGCAGTAAAAGTTCCGAGATTAATTAATTTTGCTGATGCAGAAGCATTCAGAAAATCAAAGCCAAAGTATTTAACAAAGGCAAACAGTAAAAGACTCCCGCTGCCCACCCCGAATATGCCATCAAAGAACCCAGAGGGATCTTGCGGATCGGGGCTATTAAATCTGCTGCAACGGGAAGACTACCCAGGGTTCTCTCAAAATTTCATCAGAACTATCCTGCAGTCCAGGTGCAGTTCAGCACAGGGACATGGAAACGGTTAGTCAGTGATGTCGCCGCACACAAACTCGATTGCGCTGTTATCGCGACAAAAGATGAACATCCGGATATCACTTATGTGAATGCTCACAAAGAATCACTGGTATTGATTGCCTCTCCTGTTATGGGAAAGATATCTTGTCCTCCAGATCTGAAGGGTAAATGCGTTTATCTTTGGCCACTCGGGTGTCCTTACCGACAAGCCCTGGAGCATTGGGTAAATCAGCATCAGGTCGTGGCCAATATTATCAGCATTGCAAGTTACGGAACAATTCTTGGGTGTGTAAGTGCCGGAGCCGGTGTCTCGCTGATGCCTGCTGGCTTTTTTGAGCAATTCAAAAGAACGGGTAATATTAGGGGGTATAGATTTAGCGAGTTACTGCCGGTACAAAATTACTTTATTAAAAATAGTAGAATAGACCCTCATCACGGGCGAAATGCGTTTGAAATGTTATTGCGTGCTGAATTAAACCATGTTTGACATTCTTGCGGCCATCATCAGCACATCACGCCGCGAGAACCCTGTTTTGCTGCCTTATTTTCGTCTCCCTTCCCCGTTTAGGATAATGGTTTCCGCAGGCGCTGATATTCTTTGGGTGTTCGCTATTCAGCCTTAGTGAGGAGTAATGATCAGTGTAGAATTAGGGTTATTTTTCTTATAACGGTGATACTGCAAAATTAAAGTCGCGAGATCTTCATCAACGGCATAAAAATACGCCTCGGGAACGTCCAGCACCGCTGCGAAGCGGCAGACCAAACCGAAATCCGGCGCACTAACTTCTCTTTCATACTGGCTCACGCGGGAACTTGCGGTTTCCTCATCTAAACCTGCGAGGCAGCCGAGCTCAACCTGTTTCAAACCAACATTCACTCGGGCTAATCTTAAGCGTTTACCAATCATAGAGTTGCCTATTACGTTGCTTGATATAGGCTGATTATCTCCGTTCATGCTAGCCCCCTTCTTAAATTAATTCTCTCCCTAATAAATTTAAACTTTATTTTTGATTGTTTTTTAACCTCAAATGAAGTTAAAATTTACTGAGGGAAGTAATGTTTAACTCTAAAAAAGGAAATATCATGGACATTGAAAAAAATCAAATTAAGGGCGACTGGCATTCTGCCGACATCATTGCCGCCCTCCACAAGCGTCGGACTACGCTAGCCGCCGTGTCACGCGCGGCGGGTCTTAGCTCATCAACTCTGGCAAATGCATTAACTCGGCCATGGCCTAAGGGTGAGTTACTTATCGCGGAGGCAATAGGAATGAAGGCCCACGAGATATGGCTGAATCGGTATTTCGATGCGCAAGGGCAGATTATTGAGCGAAGAGTTCGTGGTAAAATTAAGTAGATTTGTCAGTTACTTTCAGCAATGTTCCCTTAAAAAAGTCCGGGCCTCTCGACCCGGACTTTACTCTTCAGCGCATTTATCCAGTGCTTTTATCTACGTTTTTTCCGTGCTCTACCCACTAGCCAGACGATAATCAGCACCAGCAGAACCACGGCGATCATACCGCCTTTGGCTATCGCCAGCAGCGGTGAGGGTTCGCCTCCCTGACGCAGTGTTTTTACCCGCTCCGGCGTGGTTTGCACTTTAGGGTCACCGTAGGTGGTGAACAAATAGTTAACTAACGCTGCCGCCTGCTGGTCATTCAGCTTATCGCCGAATGCGGGCATGACCTGCCCTTTCGAAGGTGCCAGCCCTTCTAATACCGCCATGACCGCATTGTCGGCAACCGGACGTCTCAGCGCCGCATTATTGTAAAGCGCTGGCAGGCCATTACCGCCCTCTCCCGAAGCCTGATGGCAGGTGGAGCAGTGCGCAGCATAAAGCTGTGCCCCCTCTGGCGCGGTTCCATTAATAATGGAAATATCGGAAATTTCGGGTGCCGCAGCCGTCAGTTTTTCCGACGTCGCATTAATGCTACGCGCCGGTACGCTCTGAATGTAAGTCGCAATAGCCTTTAAGTCTTCCGGTGACAGTTTACTAAAGCTTTTATCAATGGCTTCAAGCATCGGCCCTCCGGCCTGAGAGCCATTTTCAGCACGCCCCGTCGCCAGATAGGCCACCAAATCCTGTTGTGTCCATCGGCCAATACCCGCATGCGGATCGGAAGTGATGTTCGGCGCAAACCACGTTCCCAACGACGCTCCGGCCAGCGAATTACCCGACTCTTCGGCCATCAGCGCATTTCTGGGCGTATGGCAGGTTGAACAGTGTGCCAGCCCCTCGGCCAGGTAAGCTCCACGGTTCCACTCAGGAGATTGCGTGCTGTCCGCGGTAAAAGGTTTTCCTCGGGCAAAGATTAAATTCCAACCCGCCATCGATAAGCGAATATTAAAGGGGAAAGGAAGCGCGGTTTCAGGTCCCTTGACGTCGACAGGCTGCACACCCTGCATGAAATAGGCATACAGCGCCTTCATGTCGTCATCGCTAATCCTGGAATAGGAGGTATAAGGCATTGCCGGATAGAGATTTCCCCCGTCCTTGCGCACCCCTTTGCGCACCGCGTTATCAAACTCCTCAAGCGTATAATTGCCAATCCCAGCCGTTTTAGAAGGGGTGATATTGGTAGAGAATATTTCGCCAATCGGCGTCTTAATCGCCAGACCACCGGCGAACGCTTTGCCACCGGGGGAGGTATGACAAGCGCCACAGTCCCCGGCAACCGCCAGATACTGACCTTTGGCAATCAGCGACTGGCTATCACTTGGCTGAGCCAGCGCGGAGACGCTCAATAACAACCCGCTCACAACCCCTGCAATCTTTAACGAAAGCAACGTTTTCATAGTAACTCTCCTTAAATTTTGCCAAGAATGGCATCGGCAGTGCGAAGACCCAAAGCACAGGCGGTGAGCGTTGAGTTTGCTGTCGCCACCGTTGGCATGACGCCCGTCGACACCATGTAAAGGTTGTCATATTCCCAGGCCTTGCCCACGTGGTCAGTGACCGAGGTTTTTTCATCAAGACCCATCGCCAGAGTGCCGGTAATATGCTGATTATTACTGTAAACGCCGGGCGCGGAATAACGCACGTCCGTGGCGCCTAACATCTTCGCGATATCGGCATAGACGCTGAGTGAATGCTGCATTCCTTTTTCGACATACTGATCGTAAGAGTAGGAAAACGAAGGCGTAGGCAACCCCAGCGCGTCTTTCTTACGTGAGCTGAGCATCGTTCTGTTGTTCGGGTCCGGCAGCTGCTCCAGCACGTTTTTAATGCTGAGCTCGTGGGATGAACGAAAGCGGATCGCCTGCTCGAGATCCTGCCCGGTCAGCCCTTCTTTTATGGCGTTGGCAGTGACGCCAGCAACGCGCGATGAGTTAGAAAAGTCTATGCGGAAGGCGGCCGACTCAGAGCGGAAATCGCCATCGCGCAATTGCTGAATTGACGAAGGGCTCATCGGGCCACGGCCGGGCCACAGCGGTTCATCGACATAAAAAGTGGCAGAGTTAGACGGGTGATCCATCAGATTTCGTCCGAGCTGGTCGTAGTTATTACACAGTCCGTGCGGATTTTTTGCATCGGCCGACAGGAACAAAATTTTTGGCGTTTCGATAGCATTGGCGGCCATCACGAACACTTGGGCCTCAACGCGGTGCGAGACTTTATTCCAGTCGTAATAGTGTGCCGCAGTGATTTTTCCGTGGCCGTCTTGCTCTAACTTGTAAACCACCGCCTGCGGGATCAGTTTAACGCCCGCCTTTTCAGCCGCATCTGCTGCAATTCCACCGTGGTACTGGGCGTCAATTGGGCAGATAGGCATGCAGTTGTTGTTTCCACAGCACTGAGGGCGGCCATCATAAGGCAGCGAATTACGACCCGTGGTGTTGGTTAGTAGCTCATACTTAGGCGCAAGTCGTTCAGTCACTCGCTGTTCCAGATACGACTTGGTCACTGGGGGAAGAGGAAAAGCCTCATTACGCGGCGAATATTTGGCCATCTCGGCGGGGCCGGAAACACCCCACAGCAGCTCGGCTTCGTAATAGTAAGGTTCGAGATCGGCATAGCTAATAGGCCAATCGCGCCCAACTCCATACTGGGATTTGAGCCGGAAATCATTCGGCACCAAACGCCATGCCTGTGCGGCCCAGTGCCAACTGGTCCCTCCCACCACGCGGATATATTCCGGTTTATAAGGGTTTGGCCCGGTCTGATCGAGGTAGCCATTGTCTTCTGGCTTATAATCAGGAAAAGGGGCGATAAGGGAATTGGGATAAGGCGCAATTAAATCGTCTTTACGCGCCGAGTGCCTAAAATTAGTAACGATATCATCGCGCTGTATTCGTGGACCTGCCTCAAGCATCAGTACCTGACGGCCCGCCAAAGCCAGTTTACGCGCCGCGAGCGCACCGACCACGCCAGAACCAATGACCAATACATCGGTAGTTATAGTGTCAGACATTTTTTATCACTTCTTATGAATAAGTCGAATTGAAAATGAAAGGTGGGCCGTTTAAATCAAACCGGTTTTGTTGCCCAACTGCCGTAGGCGCCATAGGCATAACTCGGCGGTCTCAGCACGTCGGCGACTTCTTTATTGGCCAATGCATCGACATAGGCAATGCAGACGGCGCGGTCTCCAGACCCCACAATGCCGAGATACCATCCGGTTAGCAGCAGTGCGGGCAGTGCCACCAGGTCAGCAGCCGCAGGATCAGCGCCCAGCCTGGCTTTTAAATCAGCCGCCTTGATTGAGTGGGCGTCGATGTAAGCGCGCAGGCGCGAAAGCTTAGTTGGCACAGTCTGGTCATATTGGGATAATGCGGAATAAAGCGCGGTGCTATAGTCGGATGACAGCTTTTCACGCCCGGTTAGAAAAATGGATACGGTTATAAAATCATGACTTATTGCCGATGACGCATATGCCGGAAAAATTCCCGTCGGGATCAGCGTGGTGGCTGCCAGCACCCCCATTCCTTGCAATAGGCGCCTGCGCGTAAGACGCTTAGGTAGGTCAATCATTTCACATTCCTGAATTTGTTGTTTGCCTGAAATAATCGAAAAATAGTTCGAATTTTGCGTCGCGGGCGAGCATCAGCAACGGGGTTTAATAACCCCAATGATTATATTGAATTAACCCATACCCGCCAATAATGTTAATCAGTTGTTTTTATCAATAATGGCTTGTTAATAAAAGATGAACTATTAGGTTCGTTTTTTGAACGGGGGTAATTTTTGATATAATTAAGAAAATGCATGTAATTACATTTAGTTATAACGCTGACGTTAAGATTAAAAGTGAGAAATCCAAATTTTGGTCGTCATAAAGATTGCCTATCACCGGTGAAAAAGTTGTGTAACAACTAATGTCTTGCTTGCCGGTTTTGCGACTCTCAGCCAGTACCTGTGTTGTTAGATAACGCTACCCTCGGCCTGCGGTTAGCCCCAGTGAGGGAGTGCAGTGGCGCAACTTTGCGTTATTAAGAAGATTTTTCATATAAAATCACCGGCAATTTCGCTGAAAATTGTGTGATTTCTCCGCCATCACCTGTTAGCTTTATGTGATGAAAAAATCCCGTTCGGCGCCTTCTCACTTTCCAATTATTATCACCTTACCTATCTAGGTGGGATGGCGTTTGTCATTTTCCCGCCGGTAAGGCGGGCCTTACCGGTAACAATCCAGTGAGGTCATTATGAATACCGCTGCCGCAGAAAAATCGATACTCCATCTTCTGTGTGGAAAAATCGCATCAGGCAAATCTACTTTATCAGCAAAATTAACGGCATCACCTAAGGTCATCATCATCAGCGAGGACCAATGGCTGGCGGCGCTATATGCCGATCAAATGCAGACCGTCGCGGATTACGTGCAGTGCGCCTCAAAGCTCAGAAATGCGATGAAACCGCACCTGGTTTGGTTACTTAAGAGCGGTATTTCAGTGGTTTTGGACTTCCCGGCCAATACGCGGGCCAACCGAGACTGGATGAGGGAGATCGTCACCGAGTCAGGGGCCGATCATCGTCTGCATTATCTCAAGGTGTCTGACGAGGTGTGTAAGGCGCGTTTACGCGCCCGCAACGCCGCAGGTGCACACGATTTCTCGGCCACGGATAAACAGTTCGAGCTCATCACACGCTATTTCTCGGCACCCGGCCTGGACGAAGGATTCAACGTGATTGAATATAGTTAACGCTGTCGCCTTGCGGGGAACCGCCGAATTGAAAAAATGCCCCGCAAGTGGTTCTATGCAAAGATTAATTATCACCCAATATTTTATATAAGGTTGGATAGCTTGCCGTTACATTCTGCAGAATGGTTTAGCCGCAATGGAATAGAGTGCTCACGCGTGAAAGCCAGTAATTCTGGCTATCCAAAACATCTTCATGATGAATATGTCATTAGTGCAAACCTGATGGGCGTTGAGGAGATATGGCTAGCGGGAAAAACACAATACGTTAAGCGGGGTCAGGTGACTTTATATAATCCTGGCACTATTCAGGCGTCGCGCTTTGACAGTCAGCCCGTTGAATTTGTGAGCGTGCATCTACCCAAGTCAGTGATGAAAACGCTGGCAGATGAAGAGGATCAGCGAGTGCCGATGCTACGGGAGGGTATCATCGATAATGCATGCCTGTTTACTGCATTATGCCGTTTTGCGACCTCAGCTTGCCATGATTGGCAGAGCGATCAGGAGCAGGAGTTGATATTTCTTTGCGCTGAGCTTTTGGAAACGCCTGCCGTGCTGCCGGCAAATGATCGGCAGAGGATTAATGTGGTTGTCGAATATTTACGTGAGCATATCAGCGTGAAACCAGATTTAGCGCTGCTCGCGCAGGTAGCGGGTTTGAGTAAATACCACCTGGTACGCTACTTTACCCGCTACCTGGGTATGGCGCCTTTGCAATATCACATGCAGCTGCGTCTGCAACAGGCTCGCGACTTGTTACGCCAGAATGTTCATCCTCTCGATGCGGCCATTGGATTGGGATTTTACGACCAAAGCCATTTTATCAACGCTTTCCGCAAGGTGATGGGCACCACGCCCCAGCATTACGCTTCGCAAGTCACTGCGTAAACGAGCTCAGGTGACGATAAATTCGCGATAACCTGACACAATGACATACAGGGCAAAGTAGCTGAATATCAGCGCTGATGCCAGGTAGGAATATTTAAGCAGACGATGGCCCAGCAATCTGCCACCAAAGCTTCCCACTAAACACAGCACGCATGTCCAGAAAATGCCCGCCACAAAAAAGCCTGCTAAAAACCAGGATGACGCCGTTACGCTGTGCTGCCCCATGCGCGAAATCAGCGCGCCCCCCACTGTGGCAAACCACAGGATAGCGCTGGGAGAGGACATAGCAAGCAAGACTCCTCGTGCAAACTCGCGCAGCAGCGAACGATATTGATGGCTTGCGTTAAGAGTAAACTCTGCCGATCGCTGAAAGGCGGCAATCAGCATTTTGCCTGCGAACCCCAGCAGCATTGCCCCGCCGCCTAGCCATAACACCCAGCGTACGCTTTCATATTGCAGCAGTACCGCCATGCCAGCCAATGCCATTAGTGCATAGGCTAGATCGCCCACGCAGGTGCCAATTCCCAGCCAGAAGCCGTGAAAATATCCACGTTGCATGGCCAGCGTGATCATGGCGATATTGGCAATGCCGATATCGAGACATAGCGAAAGACTTAATAAAAAACCATTTGAAAACTGCATCATAGAGTTAAGCCTTCGCTTTGCGGGGATATTTAATCAGGTCGATATATGCAATAAACCATCTTATAAGTAATCAGTATTGGAAGGAATTGCGCTCAGCATGCGCAATAGGATCACAGACCTAATTGATTAAAAACATCTCATCCGGCCCCCGCTCACCCCAAAACGTTCTTAGCCCCTTTTGCGGCTTCAGCCGCTAGCGCGATAACATCGACAGCCACCAGCCTGCCCGCCTGCTTGATGATTCGGCCGTCGGCGATCACCGTATCGACATCCGCAGGCGTCGTGGATTGCACCACCGTAGCAACGGGATCGATCAGCGGCAACAGGCCCAGTCGGCGGGCGTCGATCAGCACTAAGTCGGCTCGCTTGCCGGGCGTAATCGAGCCCACTAATTCGCCGATCCCCATGGCATTTGCCCCACCCTGCGTGGCCAAATGCAGCACGTCGCGGGCGGTCAATGCCAGCTCATTGCCACTGCTGCCGGTCGCTAAATTTAGGGTAGTTTGCATCACCATAAACGGATTGGCATTACCGCTCAGCACCAGCGTGTCGATGCCTAAACTCAGCGGAACCTTGGCCTGATGCATCTCGACCACCGGCGCTAAACCATAACCGACGCGCATCTCGCTCAACGGCGTAAAACACACCGAGGCTCCGCCGCGTTTAATCGCGCTGATATCCTGTGCATCGGCGTGAGTAGCGTGCACCAGTTGCACCGAAGGGTTAAGCAGATCCTTATCCGCTAGCTGCTGGATGGCCTTCTTGTTCTGCATCTCCTGAGTCACCGCAATATGGGTTGAAATCGGCAACTGCTGTTGCTTGGCAAAGGCGAACTCCTGCTGCCATATCTTCGGCCCGGTGCGCTCAGGGCCGCGGATCGCCAGCCCGAGGCTCAGGCGTCGAGAAGCTCCAGACAACAGTCGCCGCTGCACGCGTTCGATATCGTTGAAATCCATCGCCGCCGTGGCCGGGAGATCTTGAGGATAGCCATACCAAAAACGCGCACGCAGCCCGCTGCTTTGCAACGCCCGCAGCTCCGCGTCGGCAAAGGCCGGGCTGCGAATATTGTGCGCCCAGTTATTAACGCTGGTGATACCGGCGTTTACGGCCTCCGCTAGCGCCAACTGCACGCTGAGGGCAGAGAGTTCGGGCGTAAAGCGCGCACTGGCTTTGAGCTGAGACTTAAAGAAGGTTTCTCCCGGCTCAGACGGCGCGCTGTTGCGCAGAAAGCTGTTCCACATATGCCAGTGGGCGTCGATCAGGCCGGGGATCAGGATCATGCCCTTACCCTCGATCACCGTCGCACCCGCAGCCACGATGTTTTTTCCCACTGAAACAATCACCCCATCGCGCAGTAAAACGTCGCCTTCGGGGATATCGCCAAGCTGAGGATCCAAGGTGATGAGGCTGGCATTGCGGATCAGTATCGGCGTTGAACGGCTGTCGGACATTGGCGCAGAACGGCCGTTTTCAGCTCTGGCGTTGACCGCCATTCCTGCACCTAACGCGGCGCCGAGTTTAAGTAACGTTCTTCGATCGAGACCGGAGCGATAGGACATGTGCTCTCCTTTATCGGTGAATGCGTTAAACCAATTGATAACTATGGTATAGTTTCTTTATTTCGGAGCGTAAAATTAATGGAGTATTACCTCTTAGTCTTGGCGAAATTTGTGCTTGGGTTTTTGATCGTCATTTCTCATTTGAACTTTTCGGGTAAGACTCAGCTTACGCAACTGACGCCGGTGGACTTCATTGGCAACTTCGTGCTTGGTGGGATCATTGGTGGGGTAATTTATAACGACGCCATTCCGCTGTATCAGTACATCATCGTGCTGGTGATCGGCGTGATGCTGATTTCATTGCTAAATTTAATCAGTAAACACTTCTTTATCTTTCGTTCTTTTGCCATCGGCAACCCGATCCCGATCGTTAAAGACGGCAAATTCATCATGAAAAACATCCTTAAACGCAGGAATAAGATCGATATTATCAATGTCGCTTCGCAGCTGCACGCTCAGGGCATCCACTCCTTTCAGAATCTGAAATACGCGCAGATTGAACCCGGCGGTCAGATCACCGCCATCTGTGAAGGGGCTGAACTGCCGTCGGTGATCCTGGTGAAAGACGGCCGCATTCGCCATTCTGAACTGGAGGCGATTGGTAAAGACGAAGAGTGGCTGAGACTAAAAATTGAGGCGTTAGAGATCAAAGATATTTATGACGTGTTTCTCGCCGAGTTTTGGCAGGGTGAAATCACGCTGGTAATGGATGACGGCAAGGTTTGCCGAGAAAAATCATATAAAACGGTAAAACTGTCATTACAAAATGCGGCGGCAAACGGCTAATTAGCAATCAATTTCACCCTAAATATCAATGATATGGCTATTATATCAGCAAACAAAACAGTTTTAGGTTTATCCCTTTGACATGCTGCCCGACTGCCATTAATATTCGCCTCGTTCACACGATTCCTCTGTAGTTCAGTCGGTAGAACGGCGGACTGTTAATCCGTATGTCACTGGTTCAAGTCCAGTCAGAGGAGCCATATTTAAAGAAGCCCGCACAAGGAAACTTGCGCGGGCTTTTTGCTATTTGACATTTCCGCCACCCAATTCGGCCCCCTACGCGACTCGCGATAATGGCTTTAAGGGATGCAACAGTATTTTAGCCATCAAATAATCAGATTATCGGCCTCCTAAGAGGCGCAGAAACTCATGGGTAAGCTGATTGCCTAACGAAGGATTATTATTTTCCTCAGCCACCACGGCATTATCCACAGCACCGTGCATACCGTGATACATAACAATGGCGGTCAGGCGTGGATTCTCAAGGTTCCATGATCCCGCCGCGATCCCGTCTTCGAGAATAGACTGTATTTGTTCGAGGACAGCATCGCGATCCTCATTACCGCGGGTATGATAATGATGGTCATGATAGAGGGCATCGTGAAGCTCCATGCCTTCCAGATAGGCAGCGACGCCGGCGTTACACCAGGCGCTCAGTCTTGCAACGCTGTCGTCAGGCGCACATCTGTCAACACCGTGCTGAATTTTGGCAATAAACTGCTGAGTAAACCTTACACGCAGGGCATAAAGCATTTCATTTTTAGAAGGGAAATAGTGATAAAAGGTGCCTTTTGCCACTTGAGCTTCATAAACAATGTCACTGATCGTGGTGGAGCTAAATCCTTTCTCGATAAATAACCGTTGCGCAGCGTCCATCAGTTCATCTAAGCGAACTTCTGCTGGCTTGGTCCGAGGCCGTGAGTGTTTACTCTGCTCTGGTGTTTTCATCTTTACCCCACTTTCCATTTAATCAATATCCTAGCGAATGCTACGCCGATTGACCAGTCAACCTATCAACTGAGTTGACTGAGCACCACAGCCATTGACCGACGGTCAGTCATAATCTATAGTGAGAATAATTCCTATTAGCATCCACTTTTTTAGCGAGGAGCGACCATGCACCATTTACGCCGTGTTTCCCTGGTTATTGCTATCTGCCTGGGCACCTTTATGGCTACGTTGGACATCAGCATTGTCAATGTGGCATTGCCTACCCTGCTTGAAGCGCTGGATACCAATATGTCGGGCCTGCAATGGGTGGTGGATGCATATGCGCTTTGCCTGTCCGCGCTGATCCTCTCTTCAGGTCCACTGGGCGACAGGTTTGGTCGCAAGCGAGTCTGGCTAAGCGGAGTAGTGCTATTCACGGTGGGTTCGGTTGTTTGTGCCTTTGCCGGCAGCCTTTCAGGATTATTAACCGGAAGAGTTATTCAGGGGATCGCCGGCGCGGCGGTGATCCCTGGCGCGCTTTCATTGATAACTCATGCCTTTCCTGAGGAACGGCAGCGTATCCGAGTCATTGCCATCTGGTCATCAGTAAGCGCGCTTTCTCTGGTTTTAGGCCCTATTCTGGGCGGCATTTTAGTTCATACTTCAGGATGGCCTAGCATCTTCCTGATCAATATCCCCATTGGCATTATCGCCTGTGTATTGGGGGCCTGGGGGCTGAGTGAAACCTCTCATCCCGAACATGCCGCACTCGATCCCATTGGTCAGGCACTGAATATCCTGTGGTTAGGTTTGCTGACCTTTGGCTTAATCGCGGCCGGGCAGTACGGGTGGCGTGATCCCTTGGCCGCAGGGTCCTTAGCCGCTGCCGTAGTTCTTTTTATTGTTTTCATCTGGGTCGAGACAAAAGTCAGCCGCCCTCTGCTGCCGCTTGGACTATTTCGCCTGCCGGATTTCATGAGATATAACCTGGCGTCTGCAGTATTGGGTTTCTCTTCATACAGTAGCGTCTTTTTTGTCTCGCTATTTTTGCAGCAGGCGCAAGGCTGGAGTGCCTTAGAAACGGGATGGCGGATGGCACCGGAATTTATCGCAATGGCCATTATGGCCTGGTGTTTTGGAAAATTATCGGCAAGATTTAGCGTTAATACGCTCGCCATCATCGGTTACGCTTTGGTCGGCGTCGGGCTGCTGCTTTTAGCCCAATTGGATGCCACAAGCTCCTATCTCAATACCGCAGTATTTTTAGCCTTGCTTGGCGCAGGGATGGGATTAGGACTGCCAGCAACCAGTACTCTGGTAATGCGCAGCGTACCCGCTCACCGCTCAGGCATGGCGTCGGCGCTGATGAACGCTATGCGACAAACCGGTATGACACTAGGCATCGCCCTTTTAGGCACTTTGATGAGCCTCAGAGCGGTGAGTCAATTGGGTGAACAACTCAGCGCTAATAATGTGACTCAGGCGTTTGAGATGGCGAGATCGGTGATCATCGATCATCGCTTTAATATCGAGAGCAATTTGCCTCTTTCAAGCCTTGAAGAAATGGCCCATGTGGCCTTTGCCAGCGGATTTTCACTCGCCATGCTATGGGCCGGAGCGGTGAGTTTAGCGATGACCGCTTGGCTGATGATAATGCTTCACCCACGTTTTCGTCATACTGCCGCTCAGCAATAGGTCAGTCTGAAATATCGCCCTGGCGGGTGAAATTTGCCGGAGACTTATGCCACATTGCCGCTCCGCCGCCCTTGATTCCTATCGCCTGATAGATTACAAAGGGTAGGTTAGTGGGTAGCGTTTTGCCGATTTGGTCTTTACTCGTTACCAACTCAGCAAGCGCCGCCGCTGGCTTTTCAGGCGCTTGCCACGCTTCCACAGCCTCTACCCTCCTCGCATCACCTTAACGCACCGCTGATCATGAAAATCCCTCATGTTGTTGTGAATTTTAATCACTTTTATTCAGTCAGCGACTCTGGCATAAAATACGGATTATTATTAACTCTATACCATATGAAAACTTCTGAATAAGAATACCAAAAAATTTGGGAAATCTTGAAAAAGCAAGAAGTAAATTCAGGTTTCATATCAGAAATTAGGATGACAGATCGCCATGAATAATGAATTTACCTTTGCCGTTAAAAGTATTTCTTTCGACGAGAATTATAATCCGTCTGAAAATACGCGCATAACCACCAACTTTGCTAATTTGGCACGAGGCAGCAGACGCCAGGAGAACTTGCGCAACGCTTTGGCGATGATTGACGGTCGTTTCAACTCTCTGGCGTCTGACGATAATGACGCAGGAGATCGTTATTCTGTCGAACTCGAAATCATTTCTGTTGAGATGAACATTGCTGTCGAAGGCAATAAAAATACCTTCCCGGTCATTGAAATATTGAAACCTAATATTGTTGATAAAAAAACCCAGCAGCGCATTGAAGGTATTGTCGGCAATAATTTCTCTTCCTACGTGCGCGATTATGATTTTAGCGTGGTCTTGTCAGAGCATAATAAGAATCAAGCCCAATTCAGCATCCCAGATGATTTTGGCAATCTGCATGGAAATATCTTTAAATCATTCATTAATTCAGATACTTACAAAGCAAACTTTAAAAAACCTCCTGTTATCTGTCTGAGTGTTTCCAGTAAAAACGTCTACCATCAGACCGGTTATCAGCATCCGGTATTAGGCACCGAATATCAGCAAGACGAGCTTTCGTTGACCGACCAATATTTCAATAAAATGGGCTTACAGGCTCGCTACTTCATGCCTGAAAATAGCGTGGCTCCGCTGGCCTTTTATTTCTCTGGCGATTTAATCAGCGATTATAGCGATCTTGAGCTTATCGGAACCATCAGCACGATGGAGACGTTCCAGAGAATTTATCGTCCTGAGATCTACAATGCTAATTCTGTCGCTGGAAAAGATTATCAACCGAGTTTGAATAACCAGGATCATACGTTAACTGAAATTGTTTATGATCGAGAAGAACGCAGTCAGTTGGCTATTGAACAAGGAAAGTTTACTGAACAGCAGTTCATAAAACCTTATAAAACACTGCTTGAACAATGGTCTGCTAATTACGGTCTTTGATTAACCAAAAACACTAAGGTCATCTATTATGAAAATTTTATTACCTACTTCAACGGCCGGCAGTTTGCCTAAGCCTTCCTGGCTTGCTCAACCAGAGGTCCTGTGGTCGCCCTGGAAGCTGCAGGATCAGGAATTGATTGACGGTAAACATGATGCGCTGCGCTTGACCCTGGCCGATCAGCTACGGGCAGGAATTGACATCGTGGGCGACGGTGAGCAGACGCGTCAGCATTTTGTTACCACCTTTATCGAGCACCTTACCGGTGTTGATTTTGAAAAACGTGAGACGGTCAGAATCCGCAATCGCTATGATGCGAGCGTACCGACGGTTGTGGGCGAAGTGAGTCGCGAAAAAGCCGTGTTTGTAGACGATGCCAAGTTTTTACGTCAGTTAACCACGCAGCCGATTAAATGGGCTCTGCCGGGCCCGATGACCATGATCGATACGCTGTACGATAGCCACTACAAAAGTCGCGAGAAACTGGCCTGGGAATTCGCTAAAATCCTCAACCAGGAAGCGAAAGAGTTAGAGGCTGCCGGTGTCGATATCATCCAATTTGATGAGCCTGCATTTAACGTATTTTTCGATGAGGTGAATGATTGGGGCATCGCCGCGTTAGAGCGCGCAGTGGAAGGCCTTAAGTGTGAAACCGCGGTGCATATTTGCTACGGTTACGGCATCAAAGCCAACACCGATTGGAAAAAAACGCTGGGCAACGAGTGGCGTCAATACGAAGAGTTCTTCCCTAAACTGCAGAGCTCCAAGATCGATATCATCTCACTGGAGTGTCAAAACTCACGCGTGCCGATGGATCTTATTGAACTGATCCGCGGTAAAAAAGTGATGGTGGGCGCGATTGACGTGGCGACTAACACTATCGAAACCCCGGAAGAAGTGGCCGCAACGTTGCGCAAAGCGTTGCAGTTTGTTGATGCCGACAAGCTCTACCCAAGCACCAACTGTGGCATGACTCCGCTGCCGCGTGCGGTCGCCAGCGGCAAGCTGACTGCGTTGAGCGCAGGTGCAGCGATCGTTCGCAACGAACTGTTGGGCAAATAACCTCGCTCAATAGTAGAAATTTGTAATCAACTCAGTCCGGTTTTAGCAAGCTTAACCCCCGTCAGACAGTGCTAATCCACGACCGGACTGAGTAAATTCCTTTTACGTCCCCCCTCCGCGCTATCCTGCCATATTTATTTGTCTTCCCGACCAAAGTGTTCAGTCATAAAGTTGATAAAGCTGGTCAGCTTGGCGGTCAGTTTACGCTCGGGTAAATACAGCAGATGAACGGGATTTGACGGCGAGGGTAACTCGGGAAATAGCCTGATTAATCGTCCCGCCGCAATGTCTTGTTCGACTATCATCTCCGGTTGGAAAATAATGCCTAAGCCCGCGAGGGCCGCTTCACGCAGCGCAATACCGCTGCCGCTGATGTCCAGTCGGCCAGGTACGCGGACGATCTGTTGCGAATTGTCCGCGAGGGTGAAGCGCCAGTCACGCTGCAAGCCGCTGACAAAACCGATTGCAATACACTGATGTTGTTCCAGATCCTGAGGCGTGTTGGGGGTTCCATGCTGGGCAAGATAGGCAGGCGATGCGCAGGCCACCAGCGACGAACGGCCCATCGAGCGGGCTATCAGGTTTGAATCGGCAAGTTCGCCGATACGAATTGCTGCCTCAAAGCCTTCATCGGCAAGATCGACAAATCGATCGGTCAAAGCCAACTCCACCTGCACTTCTGGATTGGCCTGCAAATACTCGCCTATTGCAGGCACCAGCTTCATCGTGCCATACATCACCGGTGCGCTCACCCGCAGCCGACCGCGTGGCCGTTCACGCACATCGCGAGCCTCGCCCTCTGCCGCCCTAACCTGAGCTAAAATACTGACGCACTGTTGGTAGTAATCTCGCCCGGTATCGGTCAGGCTTTGTTGACGTGTGGTGCGATTCAGCAAACGCGCGCCGAGCCGGTCTTCAAGCGCACGGATGTGATTACCGACCATGGTCGCGGTCATGCCGCTGCCTTCCGCCGCCGCAACAAAACTGCCGCGTTCGACGACGCGGGTAAAGATCGACATGCTAACGAAACGGTCCATTCGCAAGCTCTGGTTATGAATGTAATAAAATAATCATAGTTTATCAAAATCTGTGATGCAATCAGAATGGCCCTACGCCATCTGGAGCGCTATGGGGAGTGAACTGCTATGAGTCTGCAAAATAAGAAGGTCGTCATCTTGGGTGGAACATCCGGGATTGGTTTTGCCACGGCACGCGCCGCATTGGCAGAAGGGGCCGAAGTCGTGCTGTCATCTTCAAAGCGTGAGAAAGTCGACGCGGCGGTCTCCGCATTAGGATCGGGAGCAACCGGCTTTGTGGTTGACGTGAATAACGCCGAGTCGACCGGGCAGTTATTTGCACAGGCGGGGGATTTCGATCATCTGGTTTATACGGCTGGCGAAAGCCTGCTGTTTGGTAATCTCGACGATCTTGCGATAACCGACATCCGCAGCGCGTTCGACGTCCGAGTGTTTGGTGCGATCGCTACCGTTAAGGCTGCCCTGCCCTCTCTACGGCCAGGGGGTTCAATCGTGCTGACTAGCGGCATCGCCAGCGCGCGCGCACCCAAAGGTTTGAGCATTGTGGCCAGCATTTGCAGCGCGATGGAAGGCTTGACCCGCGCACTGGCGGTCGAACTTGCGCCACTGCGCGTCAATATTGTTAGCCCAGGATTTGTTCGCACCCCGCTGTGGTCAAGCATTGCGGAGAGCGATCGAGAAGCGATGTATCAACAGGCCGGTTCAGCGTTGCTGGTCGGACGCGTGGGCGAAGCCGACGAGATTGCTCAAGCTTATCTATATTTAATGAACAACACCTTTGTCACGGGTCAGAACGTGGTAGTTGACGGCGGCGGCGTGCTGGTTTGAATCTCGAAACCCGGCGGCGGCTGAAAATATTATCGTTCTTGAGACTCATTATCTTGGCAGCGGCCGATCAGCACGCCCTATAACCTGTTGAACATGCGTTAGTATTGTCGCTATTGCCGTGTATGCGGGCGCAGTATTAGGAAGCCGGATGATCATCACCTGAAGAAATTATTTAGCTCTGATTCACTGAAGCAATACCTTACGGCGTGCTGAGAAAATTCAGTGGCGAAGCCCTGCCCCATGCATCTAATGTTGTCATCAAGGCAAAGTTCCAGCCCTCTGCATAGGGCTGGTTTTTCGCCTAACGTTTTGCTTGAGCCAATGGATAAACCTGTTGCCACCCGCCGCCCAACGCCTTGTAGAGTTGCACCAGTGAAAGGGAAACGTTTTCGTCGCTTATCACTAGCGCCTGTTGAGCGTCCAGCAATGTTCTCTGTACCGTCAGTACGTTAAGGAAGTCGGTCGCGCCCGCCACGTACTGCCGCTGTGCGTTATTCAGGGCTACCTGCGAGTTATCTACAGCCACCTTAAGCCTCTCTCTTTGCTGCTGATAGGTCTCGTAATCCACCATCGCATCATCGACTTCATGCCAGGCTTTCAGCACAGTTTGCTGGAATTGAATGGCGGCTTGCTGCTGCTGAGCCTCTTTCAGTGCCAACTGGCCTTTTAGCCGCCCTCCTTCAAAAATGGGCAGGTTCAGGCTGGGACCAAAATTGTAGAGATGTGAACCCCAGCTCCCCAACTGACTAAACTGCATTGCCTGTAGACCGATATTGCCCGACAGGGTAATAGTGGGATAAAAATCCGCCTTCGCCACCCCAATCTCGGCGGTGGCCGCATGCAGCCGCGCCTCTGCGGCCCGGATATCTGGCCGCCGGCGGGCCAGTTCCGACGGCAGACCGACCGGCACCTGTGCCGGGGTTACAGGCAGAGACTGGGGCTTTTCCAGCTCGGCGTTCAGTGTGCCCGGCTGCTGGGCAAGCAGGTAACCCAGGGCATTAATCAGGTGCGACTGCTGCTGTTGCAGAATCGGTAATCTGGCCTGCACCGAGGCGACCTGCGCCAGTGCCTCGGCGACCTCCAACTGCGTGGCAACGCCGTCGGTCATGCGAACTGAGGTCAGTTTCAGACTATGTTCAGCGACGGCAAGATTTTGCTCGGCGGTAGCCCGCCGTGCCTGCACGGCCCGCAGCTGAATATAGTCACCCGCAGTCTCGGCCTGCACGCTTAACAGTACGCCACGCAGCAGATCGGTATGAGCGTCAACGTTGGCATCGGCCGACTCAAGCTCTCGTCGTACTCGCCCCCACAGGTCCAATTCCCAGGACACATCCGCATCGGCCTGCCAAACGCTAAAGGCCTTTTTGCCGTCAAATCCTGAGTTATCCTGCAACCCCTTAGCGCTGTTGCGCGCTCGCTGGTAAGACGATGAGCCGTTGACCGCGGGTAAGCTGTCGCCGCCAATAATCTGCCGTTCGGCCCGCGCCTGCGCCACGCGAGTGCTTGCAACACGCAGGTCAAAATTTGCAGCCGATGCGCGGCTGATTAACTCTGTGAGAGTCGGGTCGTGGAAAATGCTCCACCACTCGGGGTCGATGCTTTGGTTGACGGTACGGCTGGTGGCCTGACTTTGCCGCCAACTCTTGGGTGCTTTCACGTCGGAAGCGACAAAATTAGGCCCCAGCATGCAGCCACTCAGCAAGGTAGCGCCAAGCGCTAAATAAACCCCTCTCATGGCCTGTCTCCTGCCGCAGGTCGGGTATGAATCGTTGCCTCAACCGCCATCCCAACCAATAAACGATCCACTCGCGGCTGCCTGGCATCAAGCACAATTTTGACCGGTATTCGCTGTACCACTTTGGTAAAATTGCCGGTCGCGTTGTCTGGGGCGATGGGCGCAAAGGTCAAGCCGGTGGCCGGGGCAAAGCTATCGACCACGCCGTGCAGCGTGGCACCGCCAAAACTGTCGACGTGAATATCCACCGGCTGCCCTTTACGAACGTGCTCAAGCTGCGTCTCCTGAAAATTGCCAATCACGTAGGCCTGTTTTAGCGGTACCAGCGCTAGCAGAGGACTCCCTGCGGTAACATACGCCCCCTGTCGCGCCACCCGTTGCCCGACCCAGCCAGCAATCGGTGCGACAATTTTGGTGTAAGACAAATTTAGCTCGGCGGTTTCAAGCGTGGCCTTGGCCCGTTGTAACTCACCCGCCGCACGCTCGCGCTCGGCCAGCAGAATAGCGATTTTTTCCTTGGCAGCCTTGAGGGATGCCCGGTCACGAGCCACGTTTGCCTGTGAAGTATCGATACGCGATCGCGCAAGCTGGGCATTTTGCCTACTGCCCGCCCCTTGCGCAGCCAAGTCGATATAGCGCTCCAAATCCGCCTTAGCGAACACATAATTTGCCTGACTGGCGTCTAGCGTGGCGGCGGCCTGGCCGATTATCGATTGCTGCTGGGTCAGGCTGGCAGCCGCGTTATCCACAGCGGCCTGCTGCACCAGCAGATTAGCTTGCGCGGCATTCAAGGCCGCACGCAGGTCGCGGTCGTCAATGTCCACCAGAGTCTGCCCTTGATGCACAAACTGATTATCCTCAACGCTGACGTTAACAATCTGGCCGGTGATCCGCGGTGCAATCAGCGTGTAATCGGCATTGACAAAGGCGTCGTTGGTGGTTTGGTCCGCAGCGGATGATTGCAGCCACCAGCAGAGCCAGGCAACGGCCAGCAATAGCACCGATCCTGCAATCCACGAGGTAACTTTTCGATTTAACATTTTTTGGGCCTTAAGAATTTGAGACAGCGCGTGGCGGATAAATGCGCGTAGCCATGAGGGGGATGAAAATGATCAGCGCAGCGGTCAATAACACCATCAGCCGGTAAACGTCGGCAGACGCCAGTACTAACGATTGCAGGTGAATTTGCTGTGCTAGTAAGGCCAGGCTTTCGCGACCGGGGGTGATAATGGAATAGGAGCCTGGGTGGTTACCAAGTTGATCGACCAGCACATTCGAATGAAAGTGCTCACGGGCTTGGGTAACCCCTTCCAGCACGCCGGTACCGACCACCGCGGCCATGCCTTTAACGGTATTAAACCAAGCCGATGCAAACGGCCCCTCTATTGGCGACAGTCCTTGGGTCGCTAGCATTAACAGCGGTATGACCGCCATTGGCTGGGCCAGAATTTGCAGCATTTGCAGCCCGTAGAAGTTGCTGCGGATCCATTCAGAGGTCATGGCGCTGCCGAGATAACAGGTGGCGGCAATCATCCCCAATCCGCAGGCCAACACCCACCGACAGTCAACCCGTTTGACATTACACAGGGCGGAAACCAGCGGCAGCGCGGCCAACTGCCCTAATGCAACGTACAGCGCCAGCGGCACCGTTTGCAGCGGTCGATAGCCCTGTACCTCAGCGAGGTAGTTCGCCGGGATCCCCGGTACAGCAACCAGGATCACCAGTACGCCGCCCAGAACAATCAGTGAAAAGGTCAAATTTCTGTTTGCTAGCTGCTGAACTTTGAAAAAGGGCACAGGATGGAACCACTCATTGACCATAAAAAGCGTCAGGCTCACCGTTCCCAGCAGCAGCATTCGTACAATAAAAAGAGAATCTACCCAACCTAAACGCGCCCCCTGTTCCAGAACGATCACCAGAGAGGTTATCGCCGGGAAGCCGAGCAATATTCCCCGCCAGTTAAACTGCGCAAAACGTTCCAGCTTTAAAGGATCCTGTGGAATGCCCCATGCAATGGTGAGCATCGCCAGCAGACAGATCGGCACGATTTGCCAGAATACCAGGCGCCATCCCACAAATTCCGTCCAAAATGCCGCTAACGGCGTCCCCAGATTGGGCCCAAATGTCGCGGTAAGTGCATAGGCCCCCAGACCGTAAAGCTTGATGCTGGGAGGCAAAAAACGCAGAGCCGCGCTCATTAACATCGGCGGTAAACAGCCGCCAAACAGGCCCTGCAAAGTGCGTAACAGATACAACGCTTGCAGGTTGGGTGCCAGAGGGCAAAGTACGCCAAACAGCATAAAAGCGCTGGTTGCGCCAAGGGTAAAGCGTCGCAATGACAGCGTTGCCGCAAACCAGGGGGCAAAAGCCATGGCCGCAACCTGTGCCGCTTCGTACAGCGTGGTGAGCCAGCTGCCTTCGTCGTGGCTGATGGCCATCGCACCGCGAATGTCGCTCATGGCTATATCGGTCACGTGCTCGTTTAATCCAGCGACTAAAGAGGCAAGCAAGATGCCAATCAGGCCGGTCATGATGCGCAGATCAAAAGCTCCGGCTGGCGGTTTGACTTTGGGTTGCGCAAGGGTGTGCATGATTTGTCCTCACATGAAAGTTGGGAGGACAAGTCTAGAAAGGTGAGAGAAATTGCGGAATTGACAAGAATGCAGTGGAGGAGTGTGTCAGACGCACTTATCGACACAGGCCATGAATAATTCGGCGGAACCAGCTGTGGGCGGCATCGTGGTGAAATCGCGGATGCCAGGCCTGAATAATGGAGATGGTCTCAAGCGTGACCGGTAACTTAAAAGCGCGCGTTTTAATCCCCATTGATTTTACTGCCGATACCACGTGTTCCGGCAGCGGTAAGATCAGATCTGAGTTGCCCAATGAAAACACGCCAGAGTGAAAGGTCGGGACTACCAGCGAGATGGTCCTGGCCAGTCCCAGCTCGGCCAGACAGGTGTCGATTGGCCCCCTGGCCCGCCCGCGACGCGAGACGCTGATCTGTTCGTATGAGGCAAAACGTTCGGCGGTGATTTCCTGGCCGAAGATGGGATGGTCTTCGCGTGCCAGCCCCATAAAACGCGTAGAGAAAAGGGATTGGACGTGAATATCATCGCCGAGCGGCCGCTGGGCATTGATATAGAGATCCACTTTGCCATCGCGCAGACTGTCTTCATCACCCGCGCTTTCCGGCATAAAACGCAGCCTGACGTTTGGCGCTTCCTGACGCAGGCGATTAAGCAACACGCCACCATAGGCGCTGATAAATACGTCGTTGGCTTGCAGGGAAAACGTCCTTTCAAGCGACGGCAGGTCAACCTCCGATCCCGGCTGTAACAGGCGAATGGCATTTTCCATCGCCTGATGTACATCCTCTCGCAGCGCCAGTGCACGTGGCGTAGGCACCATGTTACGGCCAGCTTTGACCAGTATTGGATCACCCAACTGCTCGCGGATGCGCGTCAGGGTGCGGCTCATCGCGGGTGGGCTGAGGTTCATTCGTCTTGCCGCGCCGATGACCGAGCCTTCATCCAGCAAAGCGTCGAGCGCAATGATCAAGTTTAGATCAGGAAGTTTCATTGTTTTCAATCATATCGGCAAAGTTGTTGGGTAGATAACCCTTAAAGTGCTGCAAGGATTGCGGCTTCCATTTTCTTCGGGGTGGCAATTGGGGCAAAACGCTTGAGCGGTTTGCCGTCGCGCCCGATCAGAAACTTAGTGAAGTTCCATTTGATCCGCCCGCCCAGCACGCCGGGCAATTCATCCTTCAGATAACGAAACAGCGGGTGCGTAGCGGCGCCGTTGACCTCAACTTTCTTGAACATCGGGAAACTCACTCCGTAGTTGATGTGACAGGTCTGCGCGATTTCGTCGGCACCGCCGGGCTCCTGCTTACCAAACTGATTGCAGGGGAAACCCAGTATCATCAAGCCCTGGGCGGCGTACTTCTTGTAGAGCGCCTCAAGGCCTGCGTACTGTGGTGTGAATCCACAATGGCTGGCGGTATTCACCACCAGAACCAGCTTGCCAGCGTAGTCGGCCATAGAGATGGGCTGGCCACGCAGGCTCACGGCATTAAGTTGATGAAAGGGGGTCATGTTTGGATCCTCAGACCGAACGAAGCATAGCTTGCCTATCCGGGGTGGAAAGACGTTTATTATTACCTAAAATATCGATTATCGAACGATCATGCACCGAATTCTTGTGGGCGCATAAATTTCCTGGATTTTAGTTCGAGATGAGCGATGAAGGGCTCGGGGAAATGCACTTTAGACCCTATGATCAACCCGGCACGACTCTTATTGCAGTAAAAATGGGTTATACCGCTCAACGAGGAAGTTATCTCCCTCATCATAGTCATAAGCAATCTGCCTCCCATAGGTTAACTTAGCAGGTTCTCAGTAAAGTCTGCTCCTGGCACCAAACAGCTCAGATCATCTTCCTCAGGCTGCGATGCGCTCTACGCACTCACCGCCCCGCATTAACCTCTTTTGCCAGCATTTGCAGCTGCGCCTTCAGCCAGTTAGTTGCGCCCCGCTGCCCGCTTTTTTTATGTGAATAAATCTTCACTTCAAACGGTTGTATGGTGAACGGTAAGGAAAAAATCTTGATATTCGTCGCCGCCATCAGCTGCTCAGCGGCAAAACGAGGGATCGCCATCAGTAGGTCGCTTTCCGCCACCATAAACGGCGCACTCAGCATGGACGGCGTTTTTATGGCTATCTGCCGCGTATATCCCATTTGCTCGAGGTGTAAATCCACCACCCCCTGCTTCTCATTCCAGGGTGTCACAACAAGGTGTCGGGCAGCGAGATAATCCTCCAGCGTCAGCCGCGTGCGGCTAGCATTGCTTATCACGACATACTCGTCCTCGAACCCACTGATCTCTTCCAACTCCGGATGCCGAATGTCGTCCGAGCTGCTGAACCCCAGTGCCAGATCCACGTCACCTGCCAGCAGTTCCGTTAGTGCCGGGCTGTGCGGCAGATAGCATAACTCAAGGCGCAAGTTGGGCGCTTCATACTGAAGTCTGTGCATCAGGGGAGGAAAAATGCATAACGCGGTAAAATCGGTAATCGCGATCTGTAATCGCTCTGTACTGCTCGAGGCTGCAAACTCCGCTTGCGGCGTCAGCTCTTGATTGAGGAATTTAAGTGCCGAAGCAATAGAGGGTGCGAGCTGGGCGGCATACACGCTGGGGCACATGCGGTGGCCTTGGCGGTAAAATAACGGGTCATTAAGAGTGATACGTAAGCGCGACAGCGCATGGCTTAGCGCCGAGGTGCTCATCGCCAGTTCATCCGCCGCCAGGCGCACGGAAGAATGACGATAAATCGCGTCAAAAACCGGCAGAAGGTTTAAATCAAGGCGTCTTAGCGCCGGATGCATAATATTCATCATTTAGTGATTTCATTGCACTTAATTCTGCTGACAATAACCTTTATGCTTAACGCCATCAATCTCTACCCTATTCGGAAATGACAGGAAAACGCATGAAAATCACCACTCGCCAGGCCCGCCCGGAAGATGCAACCGCAATTTACAATATGATCTATGAGTTAGCGGTGTATGAAAAAGCCCCAGAACAGGTAGTCACCACAGCGGATGAGATCCGCCAGACGCTTTTTGCTGCTGACAGTAAAACCGAAGCGTTGATCTGTGAGACTGAAGGTAAAACCATTGGCTATGCCGTTTTCTTCACTAGCTATTCGACCTGGCTTGGACGCAACGGTATTTATATGGAAGATTTGTACGTTTCTCCTGATTATCGTGGCCAAGGTGCGGGAAGATTGTTGCTCAAAAAAATCGCGCAATACGCCGTGACACGCCAATGCGGCCGCCTCGAGTGGAGCGTGCTGGACTGGAACCAGCCGGCGATTGATTTTTACCTAAGCATTGGCGCATTACCGCAGTCCGAGTGGGTACGCTATAGACTTGATGGTGAAGCACTGCTGAGGTTTGCCGAATAGAAATTCCAATCGCAGCTCCTGACACTCAGCAGCCCAAGGCAAAGATTGTGTTTTAGCTAGATTTCTATGATTTATCCTCTGAAAACGGCATACCAAACTAATACTACCCCGGCATGCCGCTTTAAAAGTTCTAACTTTCATCGCAAACGCTTAAGACTTTATCCAACGTTGGGCAATACGATCGTAATATTCGGCAGGAGGCTTATCCAGGATGCCATCGCTGGTGCTAAATTGAATATCAATTTCACCCGAACAGTCACTTAAGGTAGGGAAATTAATGCGTAAAAATAAAGGCAGGCCTGCAGGAACACTTTGGATAACAATGGATTTGTTTTCATTGACTACAAATATCTCCCCCGACTCCTGAAATTTACCAATCAGTTGCCCCATTCTCGCACCGGGTCCCAGGTAGGGATAGCGCTCATCGCCCTCGACACTGACCAGATTACTTTGCCCTGACCGACCTCTGCCGCCTGCGTCTCGTGTCCCATAGGGCACATTATCATTGCGACAACACCAGAAACCGGTGGAATGAATATTGACGTAAAGGCCACTCATAGATCCGACATTATAGCCCGTGTTAACCCAACCTTTCGCTGCTGATAATTTCATCTTTTATCCTTTTAAATGAAGAAAACCTTTACCAGCATAGCAGCTGAATTAATTTACTTAAGGAAAATTATTAAAATTTAACCCCAAAAATATTAAGGTGAACACGAGTAGGGTACACGCGCTATTATCGCACAACCGGGATTTACGACCGCTGTTACCTGAGGGCTGATAATCACTTAATCATTTAAATTTAATAAAATTAAATACAAGTTGAAAAACCAATATTTCCTTAAATAGCCCATCAATCCCCCCAGACTCTACACCTCCGACGTCTCAGCCATTAGCTCGGTCATGACCCTGACAAACTCTTCTCCCGGCTGGGACATCACGCTGTGACCGTCTGAGACCGCCACCACTGAGACCTGCAGCGCCGGGCGAAAAGGCAGCACCACCAATCCGGCAGTATCACAACCCTGCAGCGAGAAGCGGTCTACGATGGTTACGCCGTGATTATGCCTGGCCAGGTTGATGGCCATGCTATAGCGATTGGTTTCTATCGCCGCGACCTGTCGCTGGCGAAACTCCGGCACCACCTCGCCAATCATCGCCACCAGCCGCGCATCGGTGGTAATAAACACCAGCTCGCAGGGCGCGATATCCTGCCAGTGCACCTCAAGCTGCTGCGCCAGGGGATGCCGCTCGGCCACCACGCAGACCATTTCTCCGCGGCTGATAGCGGGGCTATTTTCCCCCATCGCATGGCCCGGCTTGACCATAAAACCGAGATCGTAGCGCCCCGCGTCGACCGACTCTTCAATCTCATTATTCAGGCACATATCGGCCACTATGCCATAGTCCGGGAAGGTCTGGCGAAAGCGCGCCACCGCCTGAGGCAGAATATTCAGCGCCAGCGCAGGCGTGGCGCAAACTCTCAGTTTTCCGACGCGATACTGGCGAATATGGTCGATAAAACGCTCGAAACGCAGGCGATCTTGATGCACGCGCAGCGCCTCTTTATACAGCTCGCTGGCCTCGGGCGTCGGCTGCATTTTGCCCTTGTGACGTTCAAACAAGCTGAAGCCGATTTGCTGTTCAATCAGTGCCAGGCTTTTACTTACCGAAGGCTGTGACATCGCCAGCTGTTGCGCCGCCGCCGTGACCGATCCGAGCTGTACGACGTTAATAAAAACTTCTAATTGCTTGGGAGTCATAGTTATTATCCATATAACGATATGCTAATTTTGCATTTGGAATGCATACACTCAGAGTTATAAACTTGACAACTATATTCATTTAAGGGCATAAAATGAAATCTTTCACATCACGTTTGATGTCAGCCTTATTGCTGATACCAGGGATTTTTCTTACGCAAGCCCCGGCTCAGGCCGCGGAGAATATTAATACGATTTTACCGGATCATGTGATCCGCGTCGGTGCGGTCAACGCGCCACCGTGGTATCAAAAAGATCTGCTCACTAACCAGTGGACCGGTCTGGTGCCCGACGTGGTGCAGGCGATATTCAAAAATACCGACATAAAAATTGAATACGTCGACACCCAGTGGGGCACTGCCGTTGCCGGACTCCAGTCTAATCGTTTCGATATTCTGGGTGGCTTTAATAAAACGCCTGAAAGAGCGAAAGCCGCCGACTTTACCCGTCCGATGGGTTCCCACCAAATGGGGATCCTGACGCTGGAAAAAGACACTAAAAAGTATCAAAGTTGGGCAACGATCAATAATCCACAAACTAAGCTGGCCGCGATTGACGGCTCTGCGGCGGTCACGCTGTTGCAACCGCTGGTAGATAAGGCGCAGTGGATTATCGTTCCCGACAGCGACAATATGCAATTACAGATGGAAAGCGGCCGCGCCGATGCGATTGTCACCAACGATATCCAGATGTCGCAGTATATTCAAAAGCGTCATCAGGGCACGATGGTGATCCCGCAGCCGGTCAAGGAGCAGGCGACCAACATTGGCCTGCGTCAGAATCGCCCAGAGTTGCAGGCGTGGCTGAACGGCCGACTGGAGCAGTTGGACAAAGACGGCACGCTGAAAAGTATCTGGCATAAATATACTCATCCGGCGAATCAACCTTAATGAGCTTACCCGCTTCATCACCGCTGCTGAAAATAGATGCGCTGTGCAAATCGTTTTCGGGCAGTAAAATCATCGATAACGTCTCCTTCGAGGTTCGACCTGCGGAGGTGATTGGTATCATAGGGCGCAGCGGCGCGGGGAAATCCACCCTGCTGCGCTGCCTGAATATGCTAGAAACGCCCGACAGCGGGCACATCTGGCTAGGTGATGAACAGGTAGGCTTTAGCGGCGCGGATCGCAAACCGGTTAAACGCCGTATCCTGGCCCGCCAACGCGCCTCGATGGCAATGGTGTTCCAGCACTTTAACCTGTGGCCGCATCGCAGCGTGCTGGACAACGTGATCGAGGGTCCAGTGCAGGTACTGGGCGTGTCGCGCAAAGACGCCACGGCGAAAGCCATGACGCTGCTTGCGCGCATGGGCCTGGCGGAGAAAGCGGCCGACTTTCCAGTGCAGCTTTCCGGTGGCCAGCAGCAGCGGGTGTCTATCGCTCGCGCGCTGGCGATGGAGCCGCGAGTGATCCTGTTTGATGAACCGACCTCCGCTTTAGACCCTGAATCCGTCGGCGAAGTGCTGGCGGTTATCTCCGAGTTAGCCCGCGCGGGCACCACCATGATGGTGGTGACGCACGAAATGCGCTTTGCCCTGCAGGTTTGCAGCCGCCTGCTGCTGATGGACCAGGGTAAACTGCTGGCCGAAGCCACGCCGCAGGAAATCTGGTCGCGGGCTGATAGCGATCCGATACGCCATTTTATGGCGCTGTCGGGCGTGACGGCTGAGGATCTCACCTGATGCCGGCTTATCACTGGGACTTCTCGATCCTGTGGCAGTACCGCGCCATTTTGCTCGACGGTATTTTCACCACCTTCAAAATCGTTTTCGCCTCGATTATCCTGAGTATCGTCGGCGGTGGGCTGCTCGCCCCGCTGCGCGGATCGTCAAAAGCCTGGATCCGCCTGCCGACTCAGGCGCTGATCGAAGTAGTGCGATCGATTCCTCCGCTGGTGCTGATTGTCTGGGCGTTCTACTGCCTGCCGATCCTATTCGGACTGACGATGTCAGCCTATCTGACCTGCGTGCTGGCAATTGCGCTGTATGGTAGCGTTTTTTTCGCCGAGATATTCCGTTCCGGCCTGCAGTCGGTGGACCACGGGCTAGTTGAGGCCGGCCTTTCGGTGGGCATGTCGCCGCTGAAGGTGCTGGTGCGCATTACCGGGCCGGTGGCTTTTCTACGCATCCTGCCGGCGTTCGTTAGCCAGTGCGTGATGTCGATCAAGAACTCGGTGCTGGCGAGCTATGTGGCCACCGGCGAGGTGCTCTATCAGGCACAGCGCCTGAGCACTGCGACCTTCCGACCGCTGGAAACGCTAACCTTTGTGGCGGTATTTTTCGTCATCACCATTCTGCCGCTGTCGCTGCTGGCAAGCTATGCCGAACGCCGCATTCGCAGCCGCTACTTTAAACGTTGAACATTATGACCATCACCGCCACCCGCCAGTGGGTCGATTTTGCCTGCACTCTCACCGCACAGGCAATCCCTGATGCGGTTCGCCACAAGGTGCAATTGCATCTGCTGGACGCCCTCGCCTGCGGCTGGGCGGCCAGTCAACATCCGGTCAGCGAACCGGCGATCCGCGCCGCCCGGCTGTTTGGCGGCAGCGCCAACTGTGGCGTTTTCGGCCATTCGGGTTTCAGCCCGCTGGCGGCGGCGTTCTGCAACGCGGCGGTGATCAACGGTCTGGATCACGATGACGGCGTTGAAATCGACGGCAAGGGACTCGGTCATCCGGGTGCCACGCTGGTCGCCGCCGCGCTGGTGGCGCTCGACCTGAGCACGACGCCGGTGAGCCATCAGCAACTGATCGACGCGCTGACCGTGGGTTTCGAGCTTAACAACCGACTGATCCACGCTATCCAGCCCTCGGCCGAGCGTTTTGATCAGGTCTACGGCGTGGCGCAGCATCAGTCGATAGGCGCGGCGTTGGTGGCCGGTCGTTTACTGGGGCTAGATGCGCAGCAGCTGCACAACGCCGTGGGTTTGGCCGCCGCGTTGACGCCTTTGCCCAGCCTGCATCAGTATAACTGGCAGCAGCGGCCGCTGTTGTCGCTAAAAGACGCCGTGGCCCCGGCGGCGCAGGCCGCCGTGCAGGCGGTGATTATGGCACAGCAGGGAATTGGCGGCAGTCTCGACGTGCTCGACGGCGATCGCGGTTTTTGGCGGATGATCGGCTCCGATCGCTTCGAGCCGGCGATACTGACCCGCGATCTCGGCAGTCACTGGTACGCCAACTATGGCAGCTTTAAAATTTATCCCGCCTGCCGCTGGTTGGCCTGCGCGCTGGAGGCGATGGAGAGCCTGATGAGGCAGACCGGCTGGCGGGCGGAGGATATTGAACGCGTCGAGGTCCATACCTTCCCGCGGATCGTTAACGATATGATGGATTATCGGCCGCTGACGGTCACCGATGCGCAGTTTAGCCTGCCCTGGACCCTCGCGGCAGTGGCGGCTGGCCTGCCGCCCGGTGCCGAATGGTATACCCGACAGAGTATGCAGAGCCCGCTTTTACAGCGAGTGGCGGATAAAGTCACCGCCGTGCTCGACCCCGAATTTACCTTACGTATGAATGGCCCGGCGCGCCAACCCGGCGCACGCGTGGTAGTCACGCATCTCGACGGCCGCAGCGCGGAGCAGGAACGCTACAAGCCGTTGGGCAGCGCCGAACGGCCCATCGCGGATGAGCTTATTATCGACAAGGCACGACGCAATCTGCTCGGACACGGCATTGAGGCTGAGTCACTGATTACACGAGTGATGGCAAAAGAGCGCAGTGACGGGCCATGCTACGCCTCGGCTCGGGATCTGACTGGCTAATCAGCGGCTACGCCGCGTTGCTAATCCGACAACGCGGCGTAGCCGAAAACGGCGTATTCAACAAAAGTTCATGATGATAGGCTCGGGGATACTTCACTTAGTATTCTCAAGGAAATTTATGAGCGTTATCAATCCTCCAGGCCTTAAAACCCGCAGCTATTACAACCACGTTAAAGTCAGACCCGGCACGCCGGTATTTCCCACCGGCCAGGTCGCGTGGGATGAACAGGGGGCGGTGGTGGGCGTTGGCGATATGAAGAAACAGGTTGAACAGGTCTATGCCAATATCGACAGGCTACTCGCCGGATTAGGGGTGAGCCGCGACACCATCGTTAAGACCACCACCTATGTCACCGACCTGGCGCTTGTGGCGGAAATTCATCCGCTACGCGAGCAGTTTTTTGCCGGTCTTGAGTTGCCCGCCAGCACGCTATTCCAGATTTCCGCGTTGGCCGAGCCCGAACTGATGTTGGAAATAGAAGTGATCATTATGCTGCCGCGATAGGAATTGGATCGGCTATCGCGGCTCTGCTGCATCAGGCTTTTGCCGCTGAAATCTCACTGAGGTAGTGAAAGCGGCGGTCCATATAGAGCAGCGGTGCGGCATCGACACGCGGATGCAGAACGCCGGTCACCACGCCTAAAAAAATCCCGTGGCTGTGCCAGTCCACCACCTTCTCTAGCCGACACTCAAACGATACCAGCGCCTCGGCGCACAGCGGCGACCCGTTGGCCGACGTCAACCAGTTACCGGTCTGAAAGCGCTCGGCGCGACGGGCCGAACTGCTGAAAATATCCACCAGCGAGACGGCGTCCTGACCCAACACGTTGACGCAGAAACTCCCGCTCTCCTGAATCATCGCAAACATCGATGCCGAGCGATTGACGCAAATCAGCAGCGTTGGCGGCTCGGCGCTGACCGAGGTCACCGCCGTGGCGATCATGCCCCCCGGCTCACCGTGGCGGTTAGCGGTAATCAAACATACTCCCGCCGCCAGCATGCGCATCCCGTTGCGATAGGCATCGGCAATCAGTCTTGCCTCATCGGCCGGGGCTAACGCCCCGGCGGCGGCGCTTTTACTCGAATCTGTCATCGCTAAATCTCTGTCTAAAGCGGCCATAATAAGCGACCGCGCTGATATAAGCGGCACTAGGCGCGAACCTGCCCGTCTTCGCCCGAAATAACCGCCGTGCTGGCGATTTCGACCAGAAACTCGGGCCGCACCATTTCCAGCTTGACGCAGAAACGAGCGGGCAGCAGCTGTGGAAAATAGCTGACATAGATCTCATTGAATTTATGGTAATCCTCAAGATTACGCAGGAAAATCTGATTCATCGCCACGTCTGCCATGCTGCTGCCCGCCGCTTCGAGCACCACTTTGATGCTGTCTAACACCCGGCGGGTTTGTATTTCAATATCGCCCTCTCCCACCAGGCTGCCGTCGATCGGATCGGTGGACAACATGCCCGCCACGTAAACGTGATTACCGGCTTTAATACCCCAGTTCAAATGGTTCAGCCCGGTGGCCGTTTTACCTATAATCCACCCTTCGGGATTGATTGCCTGATTCATGATCATTCTCCAGTGTTGAGCCTTAGCTCATGATTTAAGAAGTTAACGTCCCGAGCCACGCAGGAAAGGACGGCCTAAATCGCCCGGCGCGGCCCCCGCCCGACCGAGCATGATCCAGGCAATAAGCGCGACCACAAACGGCATCGCCATCAGTAAAGAAGGGGCTATGTTGATGCCCAAATACTGGCCCTGAAACTGCAAGGCCTCGAGCAGGCCGAGCACGATCGCCACCAGCAGCACGCGGAGCGGTTTCCAACGGGCAAAGAGGGTCACGGCGATGGCCAGATACCCACGCCCTGAGGTCATGTTGTCGATGAAAATCCCCCCCGAGGCGACAATACACAGATACGCCCCGCCCAGCCCCGCCAGCAGCCCGGTAAACAGCGCCGCGCTAAAGCGCAGTCGCAGCACCGAGTGGCCTGCCGCATCGGTTGCCAGCGCATTTTCGCCGACGGAGCGCACCAGCAGACCCAAACGGCTAAAACGAAACATCAGCCACAGCGCGACGGTAATCCCCACCGCCGCATAGAAAACCGGGCTTTGTGAAAATAGCGCCCGGCCCAGCACCGGAATATCCGACAACCACGGCAGCTTGAGCATTGATACGGAGCGGATCGAACCGGCGGGTGGCGCATTGGCCAGCAGCAGCTGTCGGATCAGCGAAGTGGTACCGACGGCAAAAATATTAAATCCGATGCCCATCACGATCTGATTGGCCCGCGCCAGTACCGTACCCAGCGCCAGCACGGCGGCGGCGGCCAGCCCGCCCAGCATGCCGAAAAGCAAGGCCAGCGCCGGAGAACCGCTGTAGGCCAGCCCCAGCGCCGAGGAGGCGGAACCAAACAGCATCAGCCCCTCAAGCCCGATAGTAAACACCCCCGCCCGTTCGGACACAGTTTCACCCAGCGCGGCAAGCAGCACCGGTACGCAGAGTCGTAATCCTCCGGCGAGAAACAGCGCCAGCGTTAAAGCGTTGAAGTCCATACCGGCCTCCCCTTGAGCATCATGATGCCGCTGATGACGGCCAGCAGCAGGATTGGCAGCCCGCTGAGCACGTCGGCCAGGGCTGCGGGAATAGAGAAGGTGCTTTGTAACGCCAGCGCGGCGCTGTTAATGGCCCCGAAATATACCGAGACGATCACCGCACCCAAAGGCTCAAGCCCGGCCAGAAACGACACCGCCAGCCCTTCAAAGCCTAACCCCGATGAGAAGCCCTCAATCAGCCGATACTGCACGCCGAGCACTTCGAACGTGCCGGCCAGGCCACCAATCGCCCCCGACAGCGCCATGCTCGAGAGGATATTCTTCGCCGCGGACTGTCCCTGCATCTTGACGAAACGCGGGCTCTGCCCGCTGGCGCGCAGCTTCAAACCAAAGGCAGTATGTTGTAGCATCACCCAGACGGCGACGGCGATTAACAGCGCCAAAAACACCCCGGCGTGCAGCCGCGTGCCGGCAATGACGGTGTGGAAAATGCCCTCCGGCGGCAGCTGCGCCGACATGTTGAAATTCAGATCCCGCCGGGCGCATCGGACCCTGCACCAGATATTTCAGGAAATAGATGGCGATAAAATTCATCATCAGCGTGACGATAATCTCATCGATACCGCGCCAGAGCTTCAGCACAGCCGGAATAACGCCCCACACCGCACCGCACAGCGCACCGCTGATGATTGACAGCGGCAGCAGCGCGTGGCCGAGATTGCCGAACGCCAAAAACGGCAACATGGCCCCGATGGCCCCCATTTGCAGCTGCCCCTCGCCGCCGAGATTAAACATTCCGCCACGAATGGCGACCAGCGCGCCGAGCGCAACCAGCAGCCTCGGGGTCATAAATACCAGCGTATCTGACAGGGCACGAACGTTGCCAAACGCCCCCTCAAAGGCCACGCTGGCGGCGGAGTGCAGCGGCACGCCCATTGCGGCGATCAGCGCGAGTCCCAAAATCAGCGATCCGACGAAGGCGCCGAGCGTGACCCACAGCGAACTGGCGGCGCCTAGCCTGCTCAGCAAGCGGCGTAACGACGCTCCGCTGTCTGCCAGTGGTTTAATCGATTCAGACATGTTCATTCCCCGTTGCGTGCGACTGCGCGCCCTGACCGAGCGTCATCAGCGAGCCAATTTTCTCGATAGTCATGTCATTCCCGCTGACCTCACCGGTGATCCTGCCGCCGTTCATCACCACGATGCGGTCGGCAATGCGAATTAGCTCCTCAATGCTCGAAGAGATAATCAGCACCGTGGTGCCGTCGTCCGCCGCCTCGGCCAACCGAGAGAGCACCGCCTCCGCCGCCGCCATATCCAGCCCGCGCGTGGGCTGATAGACCACCACGATAGAGGCCGACTCGGCCATCGCGCGGGCCACCACGATCTTCTGCTGATTACCGCCCGACAGCGACCGCGCCGGTGTGCCGGGTGAATAGGTGCGAATGTCGGATTCGGCAATCATTTGCTGCGCCCGGCGGGCAATCGCCGGGTGATCGAGCATGCCCATGCGGCTGAATTCGCCCTGCATAATCTTCGGGTAAAGCAGGTTATGGGACACCGGCAGATCCAGCGATAACCCTTCGTGATGGCGATCCTGCGGCACCAGCGCCACGCTAACCTGCGGACCCGCGCGAGCGATTTCCCCGCTGTCTGGCTGACGTTGGGCGGCCAAAAGCTCAAACAGCTCGCTCTGACCATTACCTTCTACACCGGCAATGCCGATTACCTCCTGCCGGCGCAAGACCAGGCTGATATCGTGCAAGCCCGGCGAGCCGCTAGCCGGACGCAGATTGACTGCCTTGATGCTCAGCTGCACCTCACCGGCGCGGCGAGGCAGGCCCAGGCGCGTGCCCATCGCCACCGCGCGACCGACAATCATCTCTACCAACTGCTCGGCGGTAACGCCTGCGGTCAGCCCGCTGCCGTTGGTTTTGCCCCGCCGCAGGATGGTATAACGGTCGGCATTAGCCAGTACCTCATCCACTTTATGCGTGACCACCGCCACCGCCGTGCCCTTTTCGGCAATGCGCCGCAGGGTGTCATACAGCGCGGCAATTTCCGCGGGCGTCAAAATAGTCGACGGCTCATCCAGCAGCAGCACGCGGGTATCATTAACCAGCGCTTTGAGGATTTCGACGCGCTGTTGTAACGCCAGCGGCAGCGTGCCGACCACCGCCTCGGCATCCAACGTCATGCCATACTGCTGAATAAACGCCCGCACGCCGGCCAGGCGTCGAAAGGCTTTTTGTCGTTCTCCGCGCGCCACCAGCGCTAGATTCTCTGCAACGGTAAACGAGGCCACCAGCTTGAAGTGCTGGTGGACCATGCCGATACCGTTGGCGATAGCGTCGGCCGGCTGGCGATGGATCACCTGTCGGCCGTTGATCAGCACGCCGCCCTCGCTCGGCTCGTGCACGCCGTAAAGAATGTTCATCAGCGTCGACTTACCCGCGCCGTTCTCGCCCAGAAGTGCGTGGATCTCCCGTGGATAAAACGACATACACACTTTTTCAAGCGCGAGAAAACCGTTGGGATAGCGCTTCGATAGATGATCGAGTTCGATGATCGGGCTAGACATTATGCTTATCCTTCGATTTTGATCTTGCCGGATTTGATCTCAGCGATGATCGCAAATACCCTGGTCTGCACGTCTTGGCTGACATGAGCAAAAGGCGTTGAGAGCGTCCAGCCGTCCGTGGCCAGGTTTTCGGTAATAATGCGGTTACCCAGCTGATGATCGGCGTAGTGCTTACCGATATCCGCATAGGATTTATTGAAATTCATCACCGTCGAGGTCATGACCGAATTCGGGAAGTCTTTAGACTGATCGGTGTAAGAGCCGATAGTCAGCACCCCGCCCTCATCCGCCGCCTGCTGAATACCGGCATCGGCGGTATCCGATGCCGGTATGATAAAATCGGCCCCGCGCGCGATGGTTCCGGTGGCGATTTCCTTAGCACGCGCCACGTCGGTAAACGATCCGACATAGGCTGAGTCGACCTGAATTTTCGGGTTTACGAAGGCCGCACCTTTCTTGATAAACGCAACGGTGCGCTCTGTGGAAGGAATAGGTTCTCCGCTGATCACCGCGATATGGCCGGCCTTACTGGCCTCTGCGGCTAACACGCCCAGCACAAAACCGTACTCGTCCCAGTCCACCGACCACGCAGAGTAGTTGGGCAGGTTCGAGGTCGATCCCTCGTAGGAATAAAGCACGAACTGGGTATTGGGGAATGAGGGCGCCACTTCTTTAATCGCCGCCGAGTATCCCGATGAGTGAGCAATAATCAGTTTAACGCCGTCGGAGGCCAGCTGACGCAGCACCGACGGTGCGGCTTCGTAAGTGGTATGTTCGAGATAGCTGGGGGCAAAGCCCTCCTGCGTTGCCATTGATTGAAAAGCCTTATAGCCCGCCATGTCCCAGGAGCCCTGAGTAACGGTCTGGGTGAACAACGCGGCCACGCGCGGTTGACTGTCGGCAGCATGCGCAACGGCACTGCAACCAATGGCTGCTGAAACGGCGATAGCTAACATCATTTTCATTTTCAAAGCTCTACTCCTGACAATCCGCTTAGTGCGGGAAGATGATAGATCAACGGGCTACGTTAATTGCGTTTCAACACGGTGGATCGGTTAGCTTTTCAGTGATTTTTGGTACTCACGCGCGTTGGTGTGCACGCCGTGGTGTTCCAGTACTTCCAATACCTCGGTGCCGACGGTGCGCAGGTCATCGATAAAGTCAGGCACGATCACCGTAACGCCGTCCAGTTTTGCGCCCTTGACGATCGCCGCCAGCTTGTTGCCAATAGTCTCGGGGGAACCGACCAGCGCGGCACGCGTCATCGAATTGCGCTGCTCGCCCTGCGAAACAAAGCGCTGCGCCATGGTGTTCTGTTTGAAGCTTTTGTCGCCGGAGTATTCGCGGGTCTGGTTATCCAGCGCGATGGTGTCGACGCCAGCATCGTAAAGCGCTACGCGCTCACGCGCCTCGGCGTCGGTGGCCCCCGGCACGATGGTAAACAGGCCGTAGGTTTTAAAGTCGGGCTTGCCCTGCTGGGCTGCCAGCTCTTTGGCGCGCAGGCCGGTTTTAATAAAATCGTCGTGGTCCGAGCCGAGCATAAAGCTGCCGGTGCAGTGCTCTATGGTAAACAAAAAGCCGCGATCGGACGCGCCCGCACAGATGATCGGGGGTGGAGAGACCGGCTTGGGATTCGACATGCAGTCGGTCAGCTGATAGTGCTTGCCCTGGTGATCGACCCGGTCTTCGGTCCACAGGCGTTTCAGCACGGTCAGCCATTCGGCGGCTAACTCATAGCGCTCGCCGTGATCCAAATCCATCCACAGGCCCATTTGTCCCTGATCGGTCGGATTAGAGCCTGAAACAATGTTAATAGCGAAGCGCCCCCTGGATATCTGGTCCAGCACGGCGCTCATTTTGGCGATTACCGCCGGGTGAAATACCATGGTGTGAACGGTGCCCCAGACGCCGATGCGGCGGGTAGCCTCGGCGATACCCGCCATGGTGGTCAGGCTTTCCAGCGTCACGTCCCAGTGCTTTGAAGGGCCGCCATAGCCGCGCCATTTCGCCATCGATAGCGCAAAATCGAAGCCCAGCTCTTCGGCAAGCACCGCCACCCGCTTGTTGTAGTCATAGGTAGCCGGAAGCTGCGGGCTGGTGGTGGAGGTGATCCAACCGCCGTTGCCCACCGGTAAAAATACGCCAAACTCTACGTTTCGATGGTCAGTGCTCATGATGAAGGCTCCTGAGAACGCTTAGCCGACGCGTGGATCTTGGCCACAAAGTCGAGCGTGATGTGATTAAACAGTTCGGTTTCGCTTTCAGAAAAACTGTGTCCGCCGTGGGGCACAATTTTTAGTTCGGCGTGAGCAATAGCCTCGGCCAGAATGCGTGACTGGTAAGGCGGAGTGAGGATGTCGTCCTGAGCGCACAGCACCAGCGTCGGCGTTTTTATTGCCGCCAGAACCGCGCTGGCATCATGGGCCATAATGGCGTCGATACGACTCAGCACCACCTCACGCGCGGGGAACTTGGCCGCCGAGGCCAGCAGCGCCGGTGACAGGCTTTCACCGTGGGCGCGCAGGTGATCCGGTGGATACAGAAACAGCGCGCTGCCGTGCACGTATTCTTCTACCGGTGCTGCCGATCAGTAACGCCTTGCGCATGCGAAAACACCAGTTGAAGTGGGTATCCGACCTGGCCCAGCTGGCGTACTGCACCATAGCGGCAAGCAGGTCAGGCTCGCGCGCCGCAAGCAGCTGAGCGATCGCACCACCGGTGGAGTGACCGATTAACGTCGGGCGCGCCAGTTGCAGTTCCTCGATCAGCGATTGCAGGTCATCGACCAGCGTCTCGACGCTGTAAGGTCCAGGTGGATCGATCCAACTGCCCGCCCCGCGTTGGTCATAGGTCACAACGGTATATTCGCGGCTAAAAGCCTCGATCTGCGGTCGCCAGTAGGCCGCGGTTCCCCCCAGTCCGGAAACAAAAATCAGCGCTGGCCCGGCTCCGTGGATCTCATAGTGGGTGCGAATTCCGTTAGTCATGACGCTCGGCATTTCTCTATCCTCATAGCAGGCTTCCTGACCGTGTCAGGGGTAGCAATTAAGCGATGCCTTTATAGATATCATGCCGATCCGCGCCGCCAGTAATACCGTCTGGCGCACGCCGCGTTGCCGGTTTTAGTACAGGGTAGGCGGAAAGAGGGAGCGGAGGGTGTTAGCGAACTAAGCTCGTTAGTCGAACTCTTTGCAAATTTGTTTAAGAAACTGCTGGGCGGCGGGCGACAGGGTGCGGTCGCGATGCACGCAGATTTCAATCTTGGCCGACTGCATGGCCTCGTTTTCAATCGGGATGGCGCAAAGCAGGCCCTGTTCAATCTCCCTGAGGGCAATTAGTTTCGGCCCAATTGTCAGAGTTCGACCGGCAATCGCCATCGCCTTGGTCAGCTCCAGATTATTGCTGTTCACTATCGATTGCGGGTTGAGATGCAGACTGCGGATGACCTTATCGAAGGTCTGGCGTAGGCCAAAACTGGAGACTGGCAGGGCAATCGGGTGAGCGCATATGTCCTCCATGGTCAGCGACTGACGTTGAGCAAGCGGGTGCTTAGGCGGTAACAGGCACTGGATTGGTGCAGAATAGCTTTTAACCACTTCAATGCTGGGGCGGTCGCCAATATGAAACACAATACCGATGTCAATTTCATCGCGAGCGATTGCTTCAAGGGTGCGATCCGAGGATTCAGAATTAATTGAGAACTGGATGGCGGGATAATGTTCATTAAATTCAGTGATGATGCGCGGCAAAACCGCCTGAACCAGCGCCTGGATCCCCAGATTTTCACCTCGCCCTGGCGAAGCCCTTTTAAATTTTTTATCGACTCATGGATACGGTCCAGATCGCGGCACATTTTGATGGTATAGCGCTCGAGCATCATGCCTGCGGCGGTAAGCTGGATACCGGTGTTGCTTCTTTCAAGCAGCGGCGTGCCCAGGCTGTGTTCCAATAATGCTATCTGCCGACTGATGGCCGAGGGCGCAACGTGCAACCGGTCGGCGGCGCGGCGTATCGAGCCAGTCGCCGCTACCTCATTGAAATATTTATACGTGTTTAAGTTCATAACCTCTCCCGGCAGGATAGACATCGCAACCTTCATTTAAGGATAAGATGCAATATCGATACCAATTACCTACCGAGGTGTTGCCGTTTAGGCATCGCGCGGCGAACCCCGCGCTGACCATCACCTCGATCAGGTTCGGCCTGCCGCTGGCAATCGCCGCCTCAATGGCCGGAGCGATGTCCTGTGGGCGAATTGATCCGCTGCCCGGGTAATCCCATCGACCGGGCGAGTGCCAGGTAATCGACCGTCGGGTTAACGATATCCATCGCGATAAAGGTGTCGCTTTGTGCCGACGAGTAATGCGCCTGGCTGCGCATGAAACTTTTCAGAATGTTGTATTCCTGATTGTTCATCACCACGTAGGTGATGGGTAGATCAAGATGGGCCGCGGTCCACATCGCCTGCGGGGAGTACATCGCCGCGCCGTCGCCCACCAGACACACTACCGGCTGCTTGCCGAGTCCCAGTGAGTAACCTACCGCCGCGGGCATCCCCCAACCCAGTGCCCCGCCGCGCATAAATGCATAGTGCCCGGAATTATGGCTGGTAATGAACTGTCGCATCAGCGGCGATACGCACAGCGCCTCATCGACGATAGTCACGTCGGGTCCTATCGCCCGCACCACCTCATGGGCGGCCACCAGCGGCGCAATCACCGGCTGGCTGAATTTTTCGGCCACGCTTTTTTCAAGCCGTTCGCGCGCAGTTTTGCGCTCGTCGGCCGCCGTCGCCAGCAGCGCGGCATAGCCCTCGCGCCGGGCCGCCGTTGCCTGCTCCAGCAGCGGCAGAAAAGCCTGTAACGAGGCCTGGATATCGCCAACAATTGAAAGCCGAGTGGCATAAGAGCGCCCCAGATCATTGACGTCGGCCGAGAGCTGATACACCGCACAGCTCTCAGGCACCGCCGAGCCTTCGCTGTACAAAATGGTGATCAACGACTTGCCGCCGAGGGCGAAAATAGCCTCATAGTGGTCAAGGATTTTGGCAATGCCGGTCGCGGTGGTGGGCATGTTGCCGCGCCACAGGGCGTGCGAAGTAGGATAAGGGATACGCGAAGGCCAGGAGGAGCCATAAACGTGCGCGCCGAGCAGCTCGGCCACCTTAATGGTCTTTGCGGTTGCGCGGCTGGTGTGGATTTCATCCCCGGCAATAATCGCCAGCTTGCCCGGCGTGCACTGTGCCAGCAGCTCGGCCAGCCGCGGCAGCGAGCCACCGATCGCCCGCCGGTCAATCTCCGAACGCTCACCGATGCTGACGTCGCTCAGCTGATCCATGATGTCCATAGACAGTGAGAGAAACACCGGCCCGCTGGGCGCGGCGTTAGCGTCGTGAAAAGCGCGGCGCAGCAAAATCGGCAGCTGCAAGGCGTTGGCAACGTCGTGCGCCCATTTCACCGCCGGCGAGGCGATGCTGACCAGATCGTCATACAGCAGCGGGTCGCTTATCGCATGACGCGTGTCCTGCTGTCCGGCGGTAACCACCAAAGGGGTCTGTGAAACCTTGGCATTCAGTAAGTTCCCCATCCCGTGACCGAGGCCGCCAGCGGTGTGCAAATTGAGGAATCCCGGCTTACCCGACGCCTGAGCATAACCATCGGCCATGGCCACCGCGCTGGCCTCCTGTAGAGCAGAGCACGTACTTCAAAGATGGATTACGCAACAGCGCATCCATCAGCGGTAACTCGGTGGTGCCTGGATTGCCGAAGATATACTCGACGCCTTCGCTGTGCAGCGTTTCGAGCAGCACGTCTGCTCCACGGCGGTTATTTAGCGCTGAAGATTTGATAACAGTCACGGTAATAAACTCCTGTAATTAATTAAGCCGAGCCGGATTAATAAAGAGTCGATTAAATGACCCGTGTAAATAGCGATTACTGGCCATTGATTAATAATCTAACCGTGTAATGTTATAAGTGGTAATGAATTTTGTTTGAAAGGTGAACCTTGACATAAAAGTCGGTTATTTTGGAAAAATGTGCTATCAGCAAATCTATACACTTTAGGTAAGGCATAGTAATAATCCGCCATTGTTTTTAACGTTATCAAAGTCTTACTTTTTGGTTCAGGGTTTATTATTTTTTTGCAGAGCGCACCTTTAACAAATTAAGCCAAATTAATTTGTTCGATCCTGCCTAATCGCCGTATGCCTATATCCGTTTGAGACAGCACGTTTCTTTAGCGAAAGGCAAAACTTTCTTAAATGAAAGACCAGACAGGAGAATTATTTTGAGTACCGTAGTGACAGAAAATTCTACAGATTTACCGCCCCCTGCGCTGCTGGACGATCGCCAGTACGCCTTCTTTTTTGATGTCGATGGCACGCTGGCCGAGATACAGCAAAATCCAGACGCCGTTTTTATCCCGCCAAACGTTATCGCCAACCTGCAGAAGTTATCAGAGGCCTGCAACGGTGCCGTTGCGCTGGTTTCCGGTCGCCCGGTGACCCAGCTAGACCCGTTGGCCGCGCCTCTGAGGCTGCCGCTAGCCGGGGTACACGGTGCCGAGCTGCGCGATGCCAACGGCAGCCTGCATCGGGTTGCGCTGGCGGACGAGACAGCCCGACCGCTGCAACAGATGCTGGAAGCCACTATGTCCACCCTGCCCGGCACGCTGCTGGAGGACAAAGGCATGGCTTTTGCCCTGCACTATCGTCAGGCCATGGCGTTTGAACAGCAGGTACTGGAACTGGCCGAGGCGGCGGTGGCGCGCTTCCCCGAACTGACCCTTCAGCCGGGCAAATGCGTGGTGGAGATTAAGCCGCATGGGACCGATAAGGGCGCGGCCATTCAGACCTTTATGCAACAGCCGCCGTTCGCCGGAAGAACCCCGGTGTTTGTTGGCGACGATCTGACCGACGAAAAGGGATTTCTGGCGGTTAATGCCGTGGAGGGTCTTTCGATCAAAGTGGGTGACGGCGCGGGACATGCCCGCTATCACCTGAACCAGGTCGACGACGTTTACCGCTGGCTTGAAAAAATACTCAAACAATTAAAACAAAATAGCGAAGTTAAGGGGTTAAGGTTATGAGTCGTTTAGTCGTAGTATCTAACCGTATTGCCATTCCTGATAATTCGAAAGCCAGCGCGGGCGGGCTTGCCGTCGGCGTGCTGGACGCATTGAAAACCACCGGTGGGCTCATGGTTTGGCTGGAACGGTGACATCAGCGAAATTTCCGGTGAAGAAGAGGACGATCTCTCGGTGGTGGAGCATGACGGTATTACCTACGCGTCGATGCCGCTGAATCAAAATGATTACGACCTTTACTACTGTCAGTATTCCAACGCCGTGCTGTGGCCGGCCTTCCACTATCGTATTGACCTGGTCGATTTTCAGCGCGAAGCCTGGGAAGTTTACTGTCAGGTCAACGATCTGATGGCCAGGCGTCTAAAACCGCTGGTCAAAGAAGACGACGTACTGTGGATCCACGACTATCACCTGCTGCCGTTTGCCGCCTCACTGCGCAAGATAGGCGTTAACAAATCGCACCGGTTTCTTCCTGCACATCCCGTTCCCGACGCCGGAGGTGTTTAATTCGCTGCCGACGCATCAGGAACTGCTGAAAATGATGTGCGAATATGACCTGCTCGGATTCCAGACCGAGGCCGATCGCGTGGCCTTCGTTGACAATCTCAGGCAGCAGGGCCTGTTAGAAGAAATCGACGAGAACACCCACCGCGCCTTCGGCAACACCTTTAAAACCGCGGTTTATCCGATAGGCATCGCGCCAGACAGTATCAAAGAGATGGCCGAAGGCCCGCTGCCGCCCAAAATGGCTGCGATGAAAAAAGATCTCGGTGACGTACAAAATATTATCTCCTGCGAACGACTGGATTATACCAAAGGGCTACCCGAGCGTTTCCTGGCCTTTGAAGCACTGCTCGAAAACTTCCCACAGCATCGCGGCAACGTGCGCTACTCGCAGATTGCCCCGACGTCGCGCGGCGATGTGCTGGCTTATCAAGACCTTCGCCACCAGTTGGAAATGGAGGTCGGCCGCATCAATGGTAAATACGGTTCGTTGAACAGCACGCCGCTTTTCTATCTTAACCAGCATTTTGATCGCCGCCTGCTGATGAAACTGTTCCGTCTGACCGACGTCGGCCTGGTCACCCCACTGCGCGACGGAATGAACCTGGTTGCCAAAGAGTACGTTGCGGCGCAGAATCCATTAGATCCCGGCGTGTGGTGCTTTCCCGCTTCGCCGGTGCCGCTAATGAGATGACCGGACGCTTTTAATCGTCAATCCCTATGACCGTGACGAGGCCGCCGCCGCGCCGGATCAGGCGCTAAATATGCTCGTTGGCAGAGCGCATCGAGCGTTACAACGAGATGATGACGCTGCTGCGAAAAATGATATTGCGCAGTGGAGCAAAAGCTATCTGCAAGACTTGCAGGCAATCCCCGCTCACCGCCACGGCCAGGACGTCCGGGCAGAGGGCGCGGTTTCCTGACCTTCTGGCGACTTTATGGCCAAATCAGCCCCAAATCGGGGCGATCCATAAATAGTTTCAAACAAATCACGCCAAATTCAGACCCTTGGCCGCCCGCGAGCCGTGCTTTATTTAGCAGCATAATGAGTAAGTTAGGGATTATCAGGCTCGCCACTGCCCGATGAGAGTGTGATGACGCGCACGCTTTTACGCTTGATAAGCAGGCAGATGTCTACACTTATACAAGATAAGCACGGAATACATCCCGTAAATTTGGACGCAATGAAGAGGTTGTAGCAGATGCACAACTCTAAATTACAGACTGTTGAAGAAGTAGATTTCGAACTCGAAAAGAATAACGAGTACCCGCTTGAGCCGCTCGAACTAACCTTAGAAAAAATGATGGACGCCGAGCCAGAGCCGGAGATGATCGAAGGGTTGCCGCAGTCGGATGCGCTGACGCCCGCCGACCGTTATTTGGAACTTTTCGAGAACGTGCAGACAGCGCGTATTTTTAAAGACAGCAAAACGTTTCCCGACTGCCCGCCCAAAATGGATCCGTTAGACATTTTGATTCGCTATCGCAAAATCAATAAACATCCGCAGTTCGACCTGAAGAAGTTTGTCGAAAAACACTTCTGGATGCCGAAAGATTACGGCAGCGATTACGTCTCAAATCCGGGAGACACGCTTAAAGAGCACATCGACAATCTTTGGCCAGTGCTGACGCGCGAGCCGGAACATCATATTCCGTGGTCATCCTTGCTGACGCTGCCGCAGGCTTACATCGTCCCCGGTGGCCGTTTCAGCGAGACCTACTATTGGGACTCCTATTTCTCGATGCTCGGCCTGGCCGAGAGCGGCCGTCACGATTTGCTGCGCACCATGGCCGATAACTTCGCCTGGCTGACTGAAATCTATGGTCATATTCCGAACGGCAACCGCACCTATTATCTCAGCCGTTCGCAGCCGCCGGTGTTTGCACTAATGGTCGAACTGTTCGAGGAGGACGGCATTCGTGGTGCGCGCCGTTATCTGGATCACCTGAAAAAAGAATATCAATTCTGGATGGACGGTGCAGAATCTCTGGCCCCCAATCAGGCCTATCGCCACGCGGTGAGAATGCCCGACGGTAGCCTGCTCAATCGCTACTGGGATGACAGGGATACGCCGCGCGATGAGTCATGGCGCGAGGATGTTGAAACTGCCAAGCACTCGAGCCGACCGGCCAATGAGGTTTATCGCGACCTGCGTGCCGGGGCCGAATCGGGCTGGGATTATTCCTCACGCTGGCTGCGCGATGCCGATCGCCTGGCAAGCATCCGCACCACCAAATATATTCCGGTCGATCTCAACGCCTTCCTGTTTAAGCTGGAGAGCGTAATTGCCAATATTTCAATCTTAAAAGACGAGAAAGAAACGCAGGCGCTGTTCCGCCAGAAAGCCGAAGATCGCCGCAGGGCGATGAATAACTACCTGTGGGATGACGATCAGGGCTGCTTCCGCGACTTCGACTGGCATCGCCAGCAGTTTGGCCTGTTTTCTGCCGCCAGCGTGGTGCCGCTGTATGTCGGCATGGCGACGCATAATCAGGCGGATCGCGTGGCCGAGGCGGTGCGCAAACGCCTGCTAACGCCGGGCGGTATTATGGCCACCGAGTACGATACTGGCGAGCAGTGGGACAAACCCAACGGTTGGGCACCGCTGCAGTGGATGGCTATTCAGGGCTTTAAACAGTACGGCAACGACGCGCTGGGTGATGAAATTGCCCGCAGCTGGCTGAAGACGGTGAACACCTTTTATCAGCAGCACCACAAACTGATTGAAAAATATCACATCTTTGGTGATACCTCACAGGGCGGCGGCGGCGGCGAGTACCCGCTGCAGGACGGCTTCGGTTGGACCAACGGCGTTGTTCGTCGACTGATCGGGCTATACGGCGAGAACTATGATTAGGGCCGCGCTCTAAAATTGTGAAATATCGAGCTTGCTACTCTCTCAAAGCCACCCGTCGCGGTGGCTTTTTTTTTGCCCTCCAGCCATCCTACGATTGTACATTTAGTGCTTCCAACATCAACGGAGGCCAAACTAAGCATTTTAGGACGTTGATCGATAAAAAACTCATTACTAAAATGGGTAGATATTTACTATATGAGTGCAAGAGGGTCATTCCTATAGTGAAAATTCTGAGCTAAGCGCCGCATGCCTCTCTTTTTTCATTTTCCGTACGCAGCGTAAGAGTGAAGTTATCGAACAGGGAGTAAATCTCACCATGCAACAAGACATTCAAGACACTAAGCCAAAATCGCGCCCTCTCTGGAAGCGGTTGCCTAAGAAAGCCGCTAAGCATTTATTACGCTGGAACGGACGTTTCCAGGCGCGCCACTCGCTGATCCCCACTACCCCAAAAATTAATAATGAAGAATTTTCGTGGGTTAAAGGTCTTGAGGATGCGTACCCGGCCATTCGTGCCGAACTCGAACATCTGATGAAGCACCCGGAAGATATCCCTTCCTTCCACCAGATCTCCCCCGATCAAAAGAAAATTTCTAAGGGAGATAACTGGAAAACCTTCGGGATGTACGTTTACGGCGAAAAAATTGAGCAAAACTGCGCGATCTGCCCGCGAACCACCGAGGCTATCAGCGCTATCCCGGGCATGTATACCGCAATGTTCTCGATCCTGAGCCCGAATTATCACATCGTTCCACACAAGGGCCCGACCCGAGCCGTCGTACGCGTTCACCTCGGTCTGGTCGTGCCTGAAGAAAAAGAAAAGCTGTGGATCCGCGTCGATGACCAGATCCTGCATTGGGAAGAGGGTAAAGTGCTGCTGTTCGATGACTCCTACGAGCATGAAGTGCTTAACAACACCGACCAGATGCGCGCCGTGTTGTTCCTGGACGTCGCGCGACCAATGGATAAGGTCGGCACGCTGTTCAACCGGATCCTGTTTGCGCTGATCAAAGCCAGTCCCTACGTCAGAAAGCCGGTCAAGAATCTGGCAAACTGGAAAAAGTCATAAATTAGCTTATCGACGCCGGCGCTCATCGAGTTCACCGGCGTTCATCGTAATTCAATTTTTTATCCCCGTGGTTTCTCGCCCCTTTCCTGCCTATTTTTCACTCTTTTTTAACCCCCCGTGCCCTTAAAATGAATTTTATATAAATTATGCATATTAATTTATTAAGCATCACGGAACTGTCATGTTAAAAAGTACTCCGCTCATCGTGAGGTACAACATCATTATAAAAGCAATAATAATATGCTTAATAATAATAACTCCTCGCGATTAGATTAGACCATCATCAATAAACATTAATCCATCGGTTGACCGCTGGGAACTAATTAGGTAGCCAAGACATATTGGCGCCCGGAGTTATTATGAGATTTAAATTAAACAGGGTTTCACACATTGTCGCCGCTGGCTTGTTATTAGGCAGCGCCTCTTTCGCAGCACAGGCAGAAATTACCTTAATCAAACAGGATCCTCAACCTGACGATTTATTAAGCCGACTTAATTTCCAGGTGGGGGGAAGTATCCGTCCGCAGGTTGCCAACTCTTCAGGAAAATCGGATAAAGGCTCATACAAGCATAACGGCTATGACGCTGGTTCTCGTTTCCGCTTTACCGCAGACTATTTCCTGTTCGATGACGTACATTGGATAGGCTATTACGAGCTGGGCGTGAACTTCCCCAAAGTATTTAGCTGGAATAAACACTATGCCGATGGCGCACATGACACCACCCGTCGCCAGCTGTACACCGGTTTCAAAAGTGATACCTACGGCACGCTGACCTTCGGTCAACAGAACAGTATTTATTACGACGTGGTCGGTGCGAAAACCGATAACTGGAACAACGACATGAACGCGCAGGCGCCGGGTAACGGTATTAACGGCGACTATGACGGTTCCTATCGTTCACGTAAAATGCTGAAATACAAAGTGGCCGCCGGTCCGGTCGATCTCTACGCCGCCGCGCTGTTTGCCGACACCCACTACTATGTTCCAAGCACCAGCAACAACATCGCCTATAAGCGTAAAGGCGGCGGTTCTGTCGGCAGCAACTGGCACATCACCGATAATTTAAGCCTGGGCAGCGCCTATAACTACACCAAGGCCGAAGTGACCGATCGTCGAGCCGGAGACGGTAAGAAATATAACCAGAGTATTGTCGGATCGGCATTAACCTGGACGCCTGGCCGTTGGAACCTCTCCGCCGGTGCCGGTTATTACCATAACTTCCTGACCAATAAAAATACCGACGCGCGCAATTACTTTGCCGGCAATGCCTACGGTGTCGAATACTTCGCCAGCTATACTATTCCGGTTAATACCGTTGCACTTAAGAGCGTTAAGCCTTATGTGATGGGCGATTACCTGAAATATACCTCTGGCCGCGATTACTCGCGCACCGATAATGGCGTCGGTGTGCAGTTCAAACTGGCTTATAACTTTAGCGTGAACTACGAACACCAGCTGATTAACTCCTCCGATAAACTGGGCGACGTCAACAGCCTGCGTGTGACCTACGATTTCTAATTATTATCGAGTCTAGAGTTCGCTGTTAATAGCAAAAAATAAGCCTGCCGCGAGGCAGGCTTATTAGTTTTCAGCTTGTTAATTTTTAGCTTTTTACTTTTCAACTTACCGACGTCAGGCTTACGCTGGATACGGCACAAACTGCGGCGGCTGGAAGGCGGTCACCTCCGGCAATGGCTCACGCCAGGGCGCAATCTCAATCCAGCAGCTCTGCGCACTGCATCCCTGCCCCAGTCTCGAACTGCCAATGTCCTCGGTCAACACGTTTGGATTTCCGTGCTTGTCCAGCGAACCCGGCGTTGACGGATCCTGTGGGTCATACCAGGCTCCGGTCGACATCTGCACCACCCCCGGCCGAATATCCTCGCTCAAATGCACGCCTGCCAGAATAGCACCGCGATCGTTAAACACCTTAACCACGCTGCCCTCGGTTATGCCACGGGCAGCGGCGTCCTGCGGATGCAGCCACAGCGGTTCACGATGTTGCACCTTGGTGCTGCGACTGACGCTGCCGTGATCGTACTGGCTGTGCAGACGAGTGCGCGGCTGGCTAGACAGCAGGTGCAGCGGCCAGCGTGAAGACCTTTCGCGCTGCGCGAGTTCTTCGGCCTGATACCAGAATGGATGGCCCGGACACTCCTGATAACCAAAGTCGGCCACCGTCTGCGAGAACAGCTCAATTTTGCCCGACGGCGTAGCCAGCGGCGACAGCTCGGGGTTTTCACGGAAGGCCTTAAGGAAAATTTGCGGCTCGTCGGGGCGCGCATATTCCAGCTTGCCCTGCTCCCAGAATTGGTCAAAGCCAGGCAGCTCGATGCCGTCGGCCTGGGCTCGTGACATAGACCCCTCATACATATGACGGATCCATGCGGCCGCGTCGCGTCCTTCGGTGAAGCCTGCACCAAAGCCCATTCGCTCGGCCAGTGCAGCGAAGATCGCATAATCATCGCGCGCTTCGTTTTGCGGCGCAATGTGCTGGCGCATGGCAATCATAAAGCCGTCATTGCTCGAACTGCCGATATCCTCGCGTTCCAGCGAGGTGGTAGCCGGAAACACGATATCGGCAAATTTCGCCTGCGAGGTCCAAAACTGCTCGTGCACCACCACCGTGTCGGGCTGACGCCAGGCCTCGACCAGGCGGTTCAGATCCTGATGATGATGGAAGGCGTTACCGCCCGCCCAGTACACCACGCGAATATCGGGATACTGGCAGTCTTTACCGTCAAACTGATAATCACCGCCCGGATTAAGCAGCATGTCAGAGAGTCGCGCTACCGGGATTTTATCGCTCACGGCGTTCTGACCGGCGGGGAATCGCGGGCCAGAGAAGGTGCGGCGATCGGCACCCGCCAGGTTGGTCGACGCATAGGCAAAGCCCAAGCCACCGCCCGGCGTGCCGATTTGGCCGATCAGCGCCGCCAGTGCCACCGTGGCCCAAAAGGTCTGTTCTCCCTGCCGCGCGCGCTGGAGCGACCAGGCAATGTTAATCATGGTGCGCTTAGCGCTCATCTGCCGCGCAAGCTGGCGGATCTCATCGGCATCAATGCCGGTCAACGTCGCCGCCCATTCAGGCGTTTTGGCGATCCCGTCTTTCTGACCCAGCAGATAGTTTTTGTAGGTGTCGAAACCCACGGTGTGCGAGGCCACAAATTCGGCGTTGTACAATGACTCCTCGATGAGCACCTGGCTTAACGCCAGCAGCAGTGCCGTATCGCTGCCGGGTTTCAGCGACAGCCATTGCGCGTTAGTCACGCCGGAGAGATCATTTTTAACCGGGCTAACGTTGATAAAGTGGGTGCCATTGGCCTGCATCTGGCTGAGCCAGTGTTTCAAAGAGTGGTCGTTGGCTCCGCCGCCGTTAACCTGCGCATTGCGCAGCGGCAGGCCGCCAAATGCCACGAACATCTCGCAGTGATCGGCCAGCGATGCCCAGTGAGTATGCTGTTTTTGCAGCACGTCGAGGTCGCCAATAATGTGCGGCAGCAGGCGCTCGGCCGCCGCCAGGCTGTAGGTATTGGTGCTGCCGGTATAGCCGCCAAGCTGGTTAAAAAAGCGATGCAGCTGGCTTTGGGCATGATGAAAACGACCGGCGCTCGACCAGCCGTAGGATCCGGCGTAAAACGCCTGATTGCCGTAGGTTTTTTTAACCCGACTCAGCTCGTCGGCCACCAGCGCCAGCGCCGTTTCCCAGCTAACTTCAACGAACGGCTCTTTACCGCGGCCGTGGCGAGAGTCGCGACCGTGCTTGAGGTAGCCGAGGCGAACCGACGGACGGCGAATGCGGCTCGGACCGCCGACGCCATCAACCAGAGATTGTCCAATCAGCGAGGGATTGCGGTCCCACTCTACCGGTTCAATGGCGGTGATCGCCCCCTCGGCGGTTTTGACCCGGTAAGTGCCCCAGTGCATGACGGCGAGATCGTGGTTAGTTTTCATTATTTAGCGTCGCTTTAGCTGCCTCGTTTTTTATAATTAAATATTATCATAGACGGCTAGACCGCCGCTATCAGGCGTGGCGTTTATCAACCCTGGCAACGATGCGGTCACCTATCCACTGAATGCCACACACCATCACAATCAACACCACGATCACCTCAATCATGACTTGGGTATCAAAGCGTTGATAGCCGTAACGGATCGCCAGATCCCCCAGGCCACCGGCACCGATAGCCCCGGCCATCGCCGACGCGCCAATCAGCGCCACCAGCGTGACCACGAAACCGGACAAAATACCCGGCAGCGCTTCGGGGATCAGCACGTCCCAGACAATCCGCAGTTTGCTGGCACCCATGGCGCGCACCGCGTCGATTAACCCGCGATCGACATCGCGCAACGAGACTTCGGCCACGCGGGCAAAATACGGCGTGGCGGTAATAGAAAGCGGAACCATCGCGGCCCAGACGCCGAGCGAGGTGCCGATGATAAAGCGCGTCACCGGTATTAGCGCCACCAGCAGGATAATAAACGGCAGTGAACGGAAGCCGTTAATCACCAATCCCAATGAGCGGTTGATCCAACGATTTTCCGCGATGCCGCCCGGGCTGGTCATCACAAGAATAAGGCCCAGCGGCAGGCCGGCAACCAGCGAAAACAGGCCTGAAATCGCCGTCATTAACAGCGTATCCTCGATAGCATTGATCAGTAAATCAAGCATGACTGGTGACATAGCCCACTAACTCCACTTCTGCCCGCTGCTGTTGCAGCCAGTATAAAATAACCCGCTCGGCGTCGGCGTTGTCCGCCGGCACCGCGAAGAAAAAACGCACTACCGCGTAATGCTGAATATGGTCGACGCCGCCCTGAATCAGGCGAAATTGACCGGCCAGTTCGGCGGCCATCAGGGTCAGGATCTCGCCCTTACGGTCCTGCCCGTTCTGGTCCTGAGAGGCGTAATGCACGCTGTAAATTGCCTCACCTGCGCGAGTCTGCGACAGCCGCTCGGCCAGGTTCTCCGGCAACTGCGGCAACAGTCCGCTGAGCAGCGTTCTGGTCAGTTCTGCCTGCGGATGGGCAAACACCTGCCACACCGGGCCCTGCTCGATGATTTCACCGCCGTTAAGCACCGCCACGCGATGGGCCACCTTCTTGATCACCTCCATTTCGTGGGTGATCAGTAAAATAGTGATGCCGAGTTGCTGATTAAGCGACTGCAACAGCGTAAGAATTGAACGGGTCGTTTCCGGATCCAGCGCTGAGGTTGCCTCGTCACACAGCAACAGCGCCGGATTGGCCGCCAGTGCGCGGGCAATACCGACGCGCTGCTTCTGCCCCCCGGATAACGAGGCCGGATACTGCCCGGCCTTGTCCGCCAGTCCTACCAGCTTCAGTAACTCATCGACCCGAGCCTTGCGTTTGTGCTTGTCGAAACCGGCTATTTTCAGCGGCAGCGCGACGTTCTGCTCGACGGTTTTAGCCGACAGCAGATTGAAATGCTGAAACACCATGCCGACCCGGCTGCGCAGCGACTGCAAGGCTTTTTCGCCCAGACCGGTGATTGGATTGCCTTCAATTTCGATAATGCCATCATCGGGCCGCTCAAGCCCGTTAAGGCAGCGGATCAGCGTAGATTTCCCCGCGCCGCTGCGGCCGATGATGCCGAGGATCTCGCCTCGTTTGACCGTTAATGACACATCCTTGAGTGCCTGGGTTGCGCCAAAGCGTCGATTTACCCGATGCAGGCGCACGACCTCCTCGCCGCCACCGGAGGAACCGTCGCGCGCCTCATCCTCCGACCTGCTGGAGCGGGCCCGTTTGGCATTTTTTTCCTCGGGCAGGCTGGAAGTAAAACGCGCCTCGGACTCAGAGATTACTGACATAGATAAATTCCTTACGACTCTGGACGCTTAGCGACCAATAAATCTTTACCAGGTGGTGACGCCGGTGCCTTTATAGACTTTGTTAAACACGGCTTTAACCGCCTGATTCTGATAGGCGGCGACCAGCGTTTTGACCCACGGCGCATTAACGTTTTCTTTTCTTACCGCAATAAAGTTGGTGTAGGGGTTGTTCTTGATGGGCTCCTGCGCGATGCGATCGGCATCGGTCAGGCCACTTTTCAGCGCCCAGTCGGTGTTGACCACGGCGGCATCAAGATCGGGGACCGAACGGCCAATAATGCCGGAATCCAGCTCTTTAATTTTCAGATGCAGCGGGTTGGAGACGATGTCTGCGGTAGTTGCAGCAATGCCGGCACCGGCTTTAAGCTTGATTAGCCCCTGGTCTTGCAGCAGCACCAGGCCGCGCGCTTCGTTAGACGGATCGTTTGGCACGCCAATCACCGCGCCGTCTTTAAACTCTTTCGCCGACTTCACTTTTTTAGAATATAAACCGATCGGCCACACTGCCGTGTCGCCGACGCGCACGATGTCATAATGGTTGACCTTGATTTGGTTATTTAAAAATGGTTGATGCTGGAAGGCGTTGGCATCAATCTCTTTTTCCTGCAATGCCTCGTTGGGCTGGTTGTAATCATTAAATACCACCGCCGTTACGGACAAACCGTGAGCCGCCGCCTGCTTCACCACTTCACGCCATACGTCTTCGTCTTCACCGCTCATAATGCCGACTTTAATTGAGGTCTTATCGGCGGCTTGAGCCACGGACAATGGGGCTAAAGCCGCGCTGGTTATCAAGACCGCGGTGGTGGCCGCCAGCAAGAAAGCGCGATTAACGTTTGTTTTGGTTTTTTTGAGCAATGTGCGCATCGGTGAACCCTTCATAATCAGAATCAGTCGGTGGGTTAGTGATAGTCAAATACCGGCAATAGCGCCGGGATCTCCGCAGTATACCCACGCACATATGCCTTTATAATGTCATTATCTAGATATATATATCCTTTATGCATATATAGAGCGGTAACTAAGGGGGCCTTTAACCAAGGAACGTTAACCGGTGATACAGGCATTTTTTCACTGCGCGGGTTTTTATGATCGCTGCAAAGTGTTGCGTATTGCGCAACACGAAACTATACTGTTTCTACTTTGTACGCTTTTTACTCTACACGTTCTTTACTCTGCACGTTCTTTATTCTGCACATAAGGGATTATGTGAAATGATTAAAAACTTCAAACATAAAGGCCTTAAAAGATTTTTCGAGACCGGTTCCACTGCAGGAATTGATTCCAGGCAAGTAATGAAAATTTCTACTCGTCTACAGGTACGGGTAACTGGCGAATCACCTTTGAATTTGTGCTAGGAGATGTCTATATCGTTAACTACGAGGATTACCACTGATGGCTAGCATGCATACTCCCCCCCATCCAGGCCTTTTGGTTAAGGAGGCGATGGAGGCATTAAAGCTTAGCGCCCGAGAATTAGCGCGCAGGCTGGGTGTTGCACCCTCCACCCTGCAACGAGTCATGGTAGGAAAATCGGATATCTCCCCTGAAATGGCCATTCGCCTTTCAGTGGTTATCGGCAGCTCGGAAAAACTCTGGTTAGCGCTGCAGAATGACTACGATCTTTGGCATGCCAGGCAAACGCTTGATATCTCAACGTTAGAGAGGATCCAAAAACCCACTAATAATAACTAGCCATCTGGTAGATAACTAAATCGATAGATTAGCAAGCCCGTGACAGGCATTGAGCACGGGTTTTTATGATCGCTGCAATCGCTAATCCGGCACCGAAATTGGTGGCAGAGGCTATTCTTTAGCTGGGTCTTTTTTCTCTCTATCGGGAGTTGCCATGACACGTCTGACAGCCAAAGATTTCCCCCCTGAACTGCTCGAGCTCTACGATTATTACGCCCACGGCAAGATAACCAAACGCGAATTTCTTACGATGGCGGCGAAATACACTATCGGCGGCATGGCGGGTATGACGCTGCTGAGCTATATGAGCCCAAATTACGCGCTGGCGCAGCAGGTCGAATTTACCGATCCGGCGATCGTGCCCGAATATATTCATTACCCTTCTCCCGATGGCAACGGAGAAGTCAGGGCTTATCAGGTGAAACCGGCGGGCGCGAATGGCAAAACGCCGGCGGTAGTGGTGGTGCATGAAAATCGTGGCTTGAATCCGTATATCGAAGACGTGGCACGCCGGGTGGCGAAAGCCGGATTTATCGCGCTCGCGCCCGATGGTTTAAGCTCGGTGGGTGGCTATCCGGGCAATGATGAAAAAGGCAAAGAATTGCAGCAACAGGTCGATCCGACCAGGCTGATGAACGACTTTTTTGCCGCCGTCGATTTTATGATGCACCACCCGCAAACCACGGGAAAGGTTGGCATCACCGGTTTTTGCTACGGCGGCGGCGTCGCCAATGCCGCAGCGGTGGCTTTTCCCGAGCTGGCTGCCGCCGTGCCTTTCTATGGCCGACAGCCTAAAGCCGAAGACGTGCCACGCATTCGCGCCCCTCTGCTTTTACACTATGCCGAACTGGATAAGGGGATTACTGAGGGCTGGCCGGCCTACGAGGCCGAACTGAAAGCAGCGGGGAAAACCTACCAGGGCTACGTCTATAAAGGGGCGAATCACGGTTTCCACAACGATTCGACCCCGCGCTATGACAAAGCGGCGGCGGACCTGGCCTGGGGCCGCACCGTTAATTGGTTTAACAAATATCTGCTTTAGGGCCGCCCCGAGGGATCGAGGGCGGCGCTGTTATGTTAATCGCAAATTAGGGAGTTAATCCCAGGATTAAGGCAGGAATTTAATATCGGTCGGGGTACCAATCTGCAAGGTCACGCCGGTGGCGGTCAGCGCACCGGTAGCGGCATCACGATGCAATTCAACGATGTTATTGGAGAAAACGTTGGCCACCAGCAGGTATTGACCCGTTTTATCAAAGGCAAAGGCGCGAGGTTCAATGCCGCCTGCGGAAAAATGATTGCTCAGGCTAAGCTTACCGGTGCTGGCATCGGCCTTGTAGACCACAATCTCATTGCTACGGCGGCGATTGCCCACGTAAAGGAACTTGCCGTCTGGGCTGAAGAGGATCCCCGCCCCGCCTTTGTCGTTAGGATCGCGGCTTTCTGTCAGGTTAATCACCTGTATCTCAGTCAGCTTATCGTCCTTATTGGCGTAAACGTGCACCTGAGCAGACATCTCGGTGCTGGCATAAGCAAACTTGCCATCGGCCGAGAAGGTCATATGACGCGGACCCTCGCCCGGTTTGAAGTGCAAATCATTGGCCGGTTCGGCGGTAAACGGCTCTTTCTTGTCGGCGTGGTAGCTAAAGGCATGAATGGTATCGGCACCCAGGTCTGCCACAAACAGTGTCTTGCCATCGGGGGTGAGGTTTACCGAGTGCGCATGGCCGCTATCCTGCCTGTCGGCAACGACGTGAGATCCGTCGTTAAACGGAACGTGCTGGATTGCCTTACCCAACGAGCCATCGCCGTGAATAGGGAACACGCTGAAACCGGCGTGATTCGGTGCCACAGAGTAGTTAGCGGCCAATAAATACTTGCCGTCATGGGTAATCGTTGCGTGGGTTGGCTGCTGGCCCAGGCTCTCGACCTGATTAATAATATGCAGTTTACCGTCGCTATCAACCTTCAATGCGCTGACCGATCCCGCATCGTCTTCATTGGTGGTATAGGCATATTTGTGATCGTGACTGTAAACAATCCACGACGGGTTAGAAATTTTCAGCACGCTCAATGGGCGTAAGGTGCCATCCGCGTTTAAGCGCACGCTATAAATACCCTGACTTGGGTAAACGGGTTTTTGCACCCCTTCGCCCTTGGTCTCTCCGGTCCAGCTTCCGACCAGGAAAGTTTGCTCGGGAAGATTTTTGGCCAGCGGAGCGAGAGGAACACTTTCTGCAGCATGAGACATATTGACACCTAGCAATAGTGAAATAGTCGAAACCTTCAAAGCCTGAACCAGTAAGGTACGGCTAAAATTTATTTTTATCATAAAAACCTCATTAAAGTGACCTGTATAACCACCCATTCGAACCCCCTCTGCAACAGCGGCGCAAACTTATCTGCCCAAAGCAGTAATCAGAAGCAAACCTGCCAATGCAAAGCGAATTCCTTCATCACACTATATAAGTCGTTAACAAATGTTTTACAAGCAAACAACCGCAGTCGGCAGGCGAGTGGCGGGAATATGGCCAAATTTTGCTTAAAAAATATAAAAGTTGTCCAATGCCTCAAAATGACAAAAAGTTTTGCTCAATGTGTGAGTGTTAGTTTGCATAATTCAATTTGTTAGATTACGTTTAACGATGTAAAAACGGTGCAATTTTTAGCCGGCAAAATATCCTTACCATTCGCGCTCAATCACAGGGGTTTTTATGAAAAAGTTGTTATTAACCGCAGTCTTACTGGCTACCTCTTATTCTGCTTTCTCTGCCGATAATATTTCAGCTCAGGAAGCCAAACATTTCAAACTGACTTCCCTTGGTAACATCAACGTCAGCAGCTCTAACGGCCAAATCAGTTCACCGTCGGACCTTCACGCCAAATTATCAAAATTGGCCGACGAGAAAGGCGCTAAGTACTACGTGATCATTTCAGCAAGAGAGCATGGCCCAAATTTCGAGGCCGTAGCCAAAGCCTATAAGTAAGGCTCAAGATGTGATTGAGTTAGCGTATTCGGCGACTCAATGAACACCGACACATTCAGCCCGCAGGTTTTTTCACCGGCGGGCTTTTTATTGTCCCTTTATCCCCGAAAACTAGCCCACGACCTGGCCGCCGCTGCCAGCAAGCCGTAAAAAGTAAATCCATGTTACCAAGGGGGCTTACCCCACAATATGTTAATACTTGTTAACTTATCCCTCTTACAATCCCCGCCACCGATCGTCAAAACGCAATAATTGGCGCATTACTTTAATCGTCATAGTGATTTTCATCGAAATTTTGCAGTCTATTCAGGGGTCGTTATGAAGGAAGTCCAGAGCTTAAGAGATAATATTGTTCACGAGCTAGTGTATTGGATAGAGGCAAATCTCGAAGGCGACCTAAGCCTGGACAATATTTCAAAGCGCGTCGGATATTCTAAATGGCATTTACAGCGGGTATTTAAAAAAGCCACCGGTACGGCATTGGGCGAATATTGCCGCCGCCGCCGCCTGTCTAAAACAGCACTGCTGTTACGCCTGACTAAAAAAGATATTTATGAAATCGCGATGCAGTACGGGTTTGATTCTCAACAAACCTTCACCCGCGCGTTTCGCCAGAACTTTACCTTAACGCCGCACGCCTATAGAAGAGCCGAATATTTCGACATGCACGGCCTGCTGCCGCCTTTCTATTATACCGAGCAGCCCAGCACCGAATTGAACATCGTTGACCTGGAACCGCTGGCGCTGAGCGGGCACCCCTATTTGACCCAATGCTCGGTGGAGAACGGCGAGTGTTTCTCCCATGAGTTTCGCACCAAGACAATTAGTCACCGGCTGTCGTCACTGCCCGTCGCGCCGGCACGCTTTTATGGCCTGGTTGATTACTCGCGCTACAGCGAAGCGGACTCTCATTACAAAGTGGGCTATACCGTGGCACTTGAACCGGATGTTGACCGCACATTCTCACCAGAGAGTGAAAAGATCAACATTGATGCTGGACGCTACGCGCGCTTCACCTTCAACGGTGACGTGAGTGGCTTCAAAGATTTTGTCTCAAAAATATATCTGAAAGACTTGCCGGAAAAAAACTTAATGCGCCGTAAGGGCTATGACATCGAAATTCACACCCCTGTTTTCGATAAAATCGATGTTGAATATTTTAGCTGCCAGTATTTAGTCCCGATTGAATAAGCCATGAGCAATTAAAGACCGAATTGCTCATAATTAAAACTTATATTATATAGCCCCATCATATCTTTGGGGCATGTTTAAGTCAGGTGCATCAAAGTTGTTGTAATGACTACACTTTTTTAGCTCATTTATTACCCACCGATTAAAAGAGCGTCTATAATTGATTATTCGCCTCTTAATAGTGAACAATGTGGATTATTGAATTTACGCATTTCCTGCCACTAAGATTGTAATTAAATGTGTCAAAAATGAACTTATTCGACTGACCACTTTGGGCAAAAAACAAGCATATTTAGCCTAAAATGCCTTTTTTGAATTTAAAGGTTTCTGATACTTACAATTAAAAACATATTTAGGCAAAAAATTGCCATTCCGTTTCACTCCCGCCGTGACCGTCTTCACACTTAATGCTTTCCCCTCAAACTTTGTCATGTTAAAAATTTATCCGCGGTGCTACTGAATATTTCAAAAAAATAAAAACATTTAATGATTGGAGACAGGGAACAATGCGTAATTTAAAACGGCCGGTAATCTTAGGCGGAGTAATATTATCGGTGATTTCAGCAAGCGCTCAGGCTGAAATAACTATTTTAGATAAAAATAAGACCAGTGACTCATTGCTGGCTCCACTCAGCATCCAGGTAGGCGGTAGTATTCGTCCAGAGTTCGAATGGCAGAATACCGAGAACAAATCCCACGGCGCATCTAGCGGCCACGACGGCGGTACTCGTTTCCGCTTCAGCGGTGATTATGCCCTCGACAGCCACACCTCGATCATCGGCATGTACGAACTCGGCGTGAACATGTATCACGTGCTGGGTATTGACTCCGGTTATACCAAAGGCACCGACGAGCTGAAGAAACGTAAACTCTATTACGGTTTCAAAGACGATCGTTACGGTACTTTCACCTTCGGTAAACAATACGGCGTTTACTACGACATCGTCGGTTCAAAAAGTGACGTATGGGACAACGATGGCCAGGCAGCCGGTGAAGGCGTAGGCGTGGCAGGTGACTTCGACGGCGGTAACCGTCCGTATGACACCTTCAAGTACAAAAATACCTGGGGCAAGTTAACCCTTGAATTGCACTACATGCTGCCGTATACCCAGACTGCGGCAACCAGCTCACTGGACTACCGTCGTACAGGCGGCGAAGGTATCGGTGTTGACTATGCGATCACCCCTACTCTGACCTGGAGTGGCGTGTTCACCAACACCGATGCTCAGGTTAAGCAAAGCACCAATGCTAGCGAGCAGAAGAGATATCACCAGCAGACTACCGCTACCGCGTTGACCTGGCAGCCAGGCAGCTGGTATCTGGTGGGTACGGCTAACTACTACTCCAACTACATTCCTAGCCACCGAGACAACGTTAATCAAAGAGACTTCTTTGCGGGCAGCGGCTATGGTCTGGAAGCGTTCGCGGGTTACACCTTTACCTTTAACCAACCTTGGTTCAAGTCTATCCAGCCATACGTGGCAGCAGATACGCTTAAGCTGACCGGTGGCGAAAGCTATGAGTCTAACCACATCTACCTGGGTACGGCGTTTGACTTTAACCACCGTATCTCCCTGTACATTGAGCGCACTATTGCGACCTCACCGGGCCAGGATGACGAGACTTTCGCTTCGTTCTACTACAACTTCTAATACCTTCCTCAGTATGTAAAGTTGTTAAGAATTCAAAAGCCGGTTCAGCGATGAGCCGGCTTTTTTATTGCCGCCTGAGTCAGTACAGGTTCCGCTATTGCCGATAAGTTATTGCGATAGAAAAACTGTGCCGCCTCACAAAACCGGAAGATAAGCCATCCACCCGATTGCGCCTGAGTACACATACACTATAAGTTACACTTTATAACTATATGTTACTAAGGGTTGGCAATTATGTTAAATAAATTCAAGATCTCCCTGCTCGCATTCGCCGTCATTATCTCAGCACCTGCCGTAGCCGATTTTCCTAAGGGCTATCCTGCCGATTATCAAAAGACGCTAGACGCGGCTAAAAAAGAAGGCAAGGTCGTGGTCTACTCCACCACCGATACCAAGGCGGCTGGCCCGCTGATTCAGGGCTTCGAGAGCACCTATCCTGGCATTAAAGTTGAATATAACGACATGAACAGCACCGAGCTGTACAACCGCTACATCAGCGAACAGGCGGCCGGAGGCACCAGCGGTGACGTGGTGTGGAGCTCCTCGATGGATACCGCATTAAAACTGGCGACCGATTACGCCGCGGAGTATGTCTCTGCGGAGCAGGGCCAACTGCCGAAATGGGCGGTATGGAAAAACAAAGCCTACGGCACCACCTATGAACCAGTGGTGTTTATCTATAACAAACGGCTGATCCCCGCTGCCGATGTCCCCGATTCCCACGAGGCGCTGGCCAAACTTATCGCCAGCCAAACCGATAAATTCAAAAAGAAAGTCACCACCTATGATATCGAAAAATCCGGCCTCGGCTTTATGCTGTCGGTGCAGGATTTCAAGGCCGATCCCGACTATTTCAAACGCTTAGCCGACGTTGCCAAGGGCGGGCTTACGGTGCAGTCCTCGACCGGCACGATGATGGAAAGAGTGTCCTCGGGTGAAAATCTGATTGGTTTCAATATCCTCGGTTCCTATGCCGAGGCGCGGGCCAAGACCGATCCGACACTGGGCATTGCCTATCCCAAGGACTACACGCTGGTGCTCTCGCGGGTCAGTTTTATCACTAAAGACACCGCTAACGGCAACGCCGCCAAGCTGTGGCTCGACTATGTGCTGTCTGAAAAAGGCCAGAGTATCTTGGCGAACCAGGCCGATATTCCGTCTATACGCAACGATATCGAAGGCAAAAACGACATTGACGGCATGACCAAGATGCTGGGAAACGCCTTAAAACCGATCCCGGTCGACGAAACGCTGCTGGAGTATTTACAGCAGAAAAAACGCCTCGACTACATCAAACAGTGGCGCGCCGCCGCGGCGAAATAGTCGCGGTCAGTCTGCCGTAGCCCCGGCAACGAGGCTGCGGCGTCAAGAACCAGGGGTTGAGTATGAGCAGTTTTTCCCGGAAGTGGCAAAGCCTGCCGCGCGGCGTCGTGGTACTCATTACTGCGCTGGCAATTTACGTTCCCCTGGCGTTTATTGTGATCCAGAGTTTCCTTTCAGCGCCGTTTTTTTCGCCTGCCAAGGCGTTCAGCCTCGAGTCGTTCGCCTTTATCTTTACCGATCCAGATTTCTACAAGGCACTGAAAAGCGGTTTTATTCTGGCCTTTGGACTGGTGGTAATCGCGATACCGCTGGGCGGGATCCTCGCCTTCCTGATGGTCAGAACCGACCTTCCGGGGCGGCGATTTATCGAGCCGCTGATCCTGGTGCCGATTTTCGTTTCGCCGATGGTGCTGGGGTTTGGCTACGTGGTGGCCGCCGGGCCGGTCGGCTTCTTCTCGCTGTGGGCCGAATCACTGTTGGGCTTCGTGCCGTGGAATATTTACGCCATGTCGAGCATTGTGGTGATTGCCGGATTAACGCACGTGCCGCATGCCTATTTGTATATTTCCTCGGCCCTGCGCAGCGTGGGATCGGACGTTGAAGAAGCCGCAAGAATAGCGGGTGCCTCTCCGTTGCAGGTGATGACCGCGGTGAGCCTGCCGATGGTGCGCCCGTCAATTCTCTATGCCTGCGTGCTGCTGTTCTTTCTCGGGCTAGAGGTGTTTGGCCTGATGCTGGTGCTGGGCGATCCCGAGGGTAACCTGGTACTGGCTACCTATCTCTATCAGCTGACCAATAAATTGGGCACCCCTTCCTATCACCTGATGGCCGCGGTGGCGGTGGTGCTTATCTGTATCACCATTCCGCTAGTGATGCTGCAACGCCGATTAATGCGCACCGCCAACCGCTTTGTCACCATGAAGGGCAAGGCCTCGCAGGCCCGCGCCCTGCCGTTAGGCAAGTGGCGCTGGGTGGCGGGCGCAGTAGTCATATTCTGGCTAACCGTCACCATCGGCGTTCCGCTGGTCGGCGTGGTGCTGCGCGCCTTTATCTCCAACTGGGGCGTCGGGGTGTCGGTGTGGGATGAGCTATCGCTCAATACTTTTCGCACTATCTGGCAGCAGCCAAACCTGCTGCGGGCAATCGTTAACTCAATGGCCATTGGGGTGATCGGCGGCGCTTTGGCGGTGGTGTGTTACCTGTTTATCGGCATCGCCATGCACCGCAAACCCGACAGCGCCACGCGCTTTCTCGACTACAGCGTACTGGTGCCACGCGCGGTGCCGGGCCTGCTGGCCGGGTTGGCCTTTTTATGGGTCTTTCTATTCGTGCCGATGTGGCTCGATCGATCGCTTAAGGACGGCATGCTGTCCGCCCTGCCGATGGCCGACTGGCTGCGTGAGCACTTCATCGTGTGGCTCCGTTCGCTGCGCAGCACCATCTTTAGTGTCTGGCTGGCTTACACCGTGGTGTGGATGGCCTATGGCCTGCGGCTGATCTCGTCAACCCTGCTCCAGGTCGCCCCCGAGCTGGAAGAGGCGGCGCGCAGCACTGGGGCCACGCGCGGGCAGATAACCCGCCACGTCACTATTCCGCTCTCTCGCTATGGGCTGATCGGCTCATGGCTGCTGATGTTTCTGATTTTCGAACGTGAATACTCCACTGGGGTGTATCTGCTGTCGCCGGGAACGGAGACTATCGGATCGATGCTGGTGTCGCTGTGGGCGGCGGGCGCGATAGACATCGTCGCCGCACTGTCGTTTATCAACATTCTATTGGTGGTACTCGGTCTGGGAATTGCCCTACGCTTTGGAGTCAAATTACATGATTGAACTAACGGTCGATAACCTGCATTTAACCTACGGCGACAATCCGGTACTGAAGGGCGTATCGATGGACCTCAAGCGCGGTGAAGTCGTGTCCCTGCTGGGGCCTTCCGGCAGCGGAAAAACCACGCTGCTGCGCGCGGTTGCCGGGCTGGAAAAACCGACCCAGGGTAAAATCATCATCGGCCAACATACCGTCTATGACGGGAGCTCACGCCGTGAGATCCCCGCCGAGGAGCGTAATCTGGGGCTGGTCTTTCAGTCCTATGCCCTGTGGCCGCATAAAACGGTGTTTGACAACGTCGCCTATCCGCTGAAATTACGTAAAACCCCCACTGCCGAGACTAAGCAGCGAGTGCAGGAGGTGTTAGACCAGCTGGGGCTTGGGCAATTAGGCAATCGCCATCCGCATCAGCTGTCGGGGGGGCAGCAGCAGCGCGTAGCCATAGGTCGGGCGCTGGTGTATAACCCGCCGGTGATCCTGCTGGATGAACCGCTGTCCAACCTCGACGCCAAGCTGCGCGAAGAGGCGCGGGTTTTTCTGCGCGAGCTGATTATCAAGCTGGGCCTTTCGGCGCTAATGGTAACCCACGATCAAAATGAGGCGATGGCGATTTCGGACCGCATCCTGTTACTCAACAACGGAAAAATCGAGCAACAGGGCACGCCGCAGGAGATGTACGGCTCACCGTCCACCCTGTTTACCGCCGAATTTATGGGCAGTAACAATCGTCTGCACGGTAAGGTCACCGAAGTCAAAGACGGTATGGCACGGATCGAGGGCAAGGACTGGTTACTCTGGGGCCAGGCTGGCCAAGGCGTGCAGGCGGGATCGGAGGGCACGGCGGTGATCCGCGTGGAACGGGTGCGGCTGGCCGAACAGCAGGAGGATAATCAAATAGAGTTGGCGCTGCTGACCAGCATGTATTTGGGCGACCGGTGGGAATATCTGTTCCGCACCCAGGCCGATGACTTTGTGATCCGCGCCTACGGCAACGACCTCAGGGCCTCGGCACTCTGCCGCCTGACGTTGCCACAAAAGGATCTTTGGGTGTTCCCGCGAGCATAAAATAGTTTGAGGCAGGCCCGAAAGCCCGCTGCTATAACTTTAGTAGCACTTATTTTACCGCCGACGGGTCTTATACTCAGGGAACACGCTATGACTTTGCGCTGCATTATTCTCGATGATTATCAAAACGTCGCCCTTTCACAGGCCGACTGGTCGGTTCTGGCGTCAGAGGTCGACCTTACCGCGCTGCACAACCCGCTACTGGACCCGGATCGCCTGGTTGAGGCGCTGATCGAGGCCGAGATTGTGGTGATCATGCGTGAGCGCACGCCGATCAATGCCCAGCTGCTGAGCCGCCTGCCAAATCTGAAATTGCTGATCACCTCAGGCATGCGTAACGCGTCGATAGACCTGGCTGCGGCGAAAGCGCAAGGCGTGACGGTGTGCGGTACGGGCAGCGGTTCCGATGCGCCGGTTGAGCTAACCTGGGCGCTGATTTTGGGGCTGGCGCGGCATCTTGCGGTCGAAAACCGCTCCATTCGCAACAGCGGGCCGTGGCAAAGCACCTTGGGCATCGGCCTAAGGGGTAAAACGCTGGGGCTGATCGGTTTAGGGAAAATAGGCCAGCGAGTAGCGACTATCGCACAGGCATTTGGCATGCGGGTGATAGCCTGGAGCCCAAATCTCACCGCCGAACGCGCAGCGGAATTTCAAGTAGAGCGGGCGGCGTCAAAGCAGGCGCTGCTGCAAACCAGCGATTTTGTCTCACTGCATCTGGTACTCGGCGATCGCAGTCGCGGGATCATTAGCGCCCAGGACTTGGCCGAGATGAAACCCAGCGCTTTTTTGATCAACACCTCGCGCTCGGGGCTGGTAGACCAGACTGCGCTACTCGAGGCGCTAAACCGGCGTCAAATTGCCGGCGCCGGTCTCGATGTGTTTGATCAAGAGCCGCTGCCGGACAATCATCCTTATCGCCATCTGCCCAACGTATTGGCAACGCCACATTTAGGCTATGTGACCGATGACAATTACCGCATCTACTTTAATGAAGCGATCGAAGATATTCAGGCGTTTATTGCCGGCCAACCGCTGCGCGAGCTATAAGCGGTTTGTTATGCTAGACCGAGCAAGAAACGGTTTATGCTGCGCACAGCTTTTTAAGCTCCGAGCAGTTTTTCCGGTTCGATGGCTTCAACGAGCATCTAACCGGCAGCGCCGGAACCGGGCAAGAGGTCTCCAGGGCGAGCCCTCTTGCATCTCCGCGCCCTTTTTGGTGTCGTTTATATGCCATTCACCAGTCGATGAGTTTGTTTCAGTAGCCTTGATGTGTGGCGTAGGTCGCGCCGCTGCGCGGTCCCCTCATTCGCTCGAAAGCCAAAAGCGTCTTTCTCCCTCACTCAGCGCCGCCCTGAGGCCGCCAATCTGGGCATCTACGGAAAAACCGGCAACTTAGGCTGAGGTCAAAAGCCCTTCCTTCTAGCATCATCTAATTATCTGAAATTAATGAATTTATCCCCTCACCCACGGCATTGTGGAGGGTTAGGGAGGGGGAACTGGCGACTCCGAATCAGGGGAAAAATTTTTATATTTCAGTTGATTGCTCCCACATCCCAGCCTTCCCCCGCACGCGGAGGAAGGGGCCGTTCAGCGTCGCCTAATTGACTGAAATTACTGAAATTGTCCCCTCACCCACGGCGTTGGGGAGGGTTAGGGAGGGGGAACTGGCGACTCGGAGTCAGGGGAAAAATTTTTATATTTCAGTTGATTGCTCCCCCATCCCAGCCTTCCCCCGCACGCGGAGGAAGGGGCCGATAGGTGTCGTGTAATATTCTGAATTTTGTTGATAAATTTACATCTAAACACCGAACAAACCTAAAAATTATCCGTGGAGGGATCGGCCCTTGACCGCCGCAGAGTTGCCGGTTTTGCTTGTTAAGCCAATATTGGCGGCCTCAGGCCTACGCTGAGCGAGGGAAAGGGAGACGCTTTGGCTCCCGACCGAGGGAAGGCAGCCCGCAGGGCCGTGGCCAACGCCACGCGCGGCACTGACTGAAACGATCTATTTCTTTTGCACCAATCGCGTCGCGAGGGCAAAGGCACGGGAGTCCAGAGGGTATTTGCCTTGGAATACCCTTTGGGCGGTCTGGGCCGCAGCCCAGTAAGCGCAGCGCATGCCGTGCGCAGCACATAACCTTGACCTTAGGCCGTGTGCGCAGCACATAACCTTGACCTTAGGCCGTGTGCGCAGCACACAACCTTGACATTAGGTCCTACGCCTCCATTCATCAAAGATTTTTGAGCTCGATACAAATTTTATTCGCTTTTCATCACCGTTTTTGTGGGTAAAAATTGCCACATAGCCGTTAATCGTAACCCCATGAGACTCTGATGAACTCTGCGCATCCCGAAAGAAAACTGGCTAGCCGCCTGGCTGCGGTTAAACCCTCCGTAACACTGGTCATTTCTCAACTGGCACGTCGTCTGGCATCCGAGGGTCGCGACATCATTAACATGAGTTCCGGCGAGCTTGATTTCGACACGCCGCAGCATATTCAGGATGGCGCGATCACCGCCATGCACGCAGGCCAGACGCGCTATACGGACGTCGGCGGCACCGCCGAGCTAAAGGCGGCGATCGTTAGCAAGTTCAAACGTGACAATCAGCTTGATTATTCGACTAAACAGATTATTGCCAGCACCGGCGCGAAGCAGATTATCTTCAACGCCTTTCTGGCTACGCTAGATGCCGGTGATGAAGTCATTCTCAACGCGCCCTATTGGGTCTCTTATCCGGATATGATCCGCCTGACCGGTGCCGAGCCGGTTGCCATCGTTCCGGCGGTAGACGAGGGCTTTAAGCTCACGCCCGCCAGCCTTCGTGCAGCCCTGACTGCCAATACTCGCTGGTTATTACTCAACTCACCGGGCAATCCTAGCGGTGCGCTCTATTCTGCGCGCGAGCTGCGGGCGCTGGCCGAGGTGTTGGTCGATTTCCCTCGCGTGCTGGTGATGTCGGACGATATCTATGAGCACATCGTTTATGAAGGCCAGTTTGTCTCCTTTGCCAGCGCGGTGCCAGAGATGGCCGATCGCACGCTGACCGTTAACGGTGTGTCCAAAACCTATGCCATGACCGGCTGGCGTCTCGGCTTTGCCGCTGGCCCAGAGTGGTTGATCGGCGCGCTGGCGATGCTGCAATCGCAGAGTACCTCGTGCCCGAATGCCATCGCTCAGGCCGCGGCAATTGCCGCGCTGGAAGGACCACAACACCTGCTAAAAGAATGGTGCGATCTCCTGAAGATCCGTCGCGACAGCGCGCTGGAGATCTTACGCCGCTCGCCGGACCTGTGGGTTGATACCCCGCCGTCGGCCTTCTATCTGTTTGTCGGCTGCGAGAAGCTGTTAGGTAAAACCACGCCGACGGGCAAGTCGCTGGGTTCCGATCTCGACGTCGCCGAATACTTCCTCGAACAGGCCGGCGTGGCCGTGGTTCCCGGCACCGCCTTTGGTATGGCACCCTACTTCCGTCTGGCCTACAGCATTGCCGATGAAGACGTTAACCGCGCCTGTGAGCTGATGGTCAAGGCCTGCGAGGCGCTGGTTTGAGCGCCACGCTTATCGAACCCGATTTAACACTGGCCGCCGAGCTGTTTGAACAGCTCAGAGTGATGAGCTTTGACGGCGTGGGCATTACCCGCGACACCTACGGAATCGGCGAACAGCGGGCGCACGACCTGCTGGCGCAAACCGCTGAAACTCTGGGGCTAGAAGTGAGTCGCGATGCGGCACTCAATTTGTATATGACTCTGCCGGGCCGCGACAGGCTCGCCCCACGGGTCGTCACCGGCTCACATCTCGACTCGGTGCCGCGCGGCGGTAACTATGACGGCGCGGCAGGGGTATTGGCGGGCATTGCGGTGCTTGCCGGATGGCGCAAAGCCGGTTATCAGCCAGAAATTAGCGTGACGGTCATGGCCGTCCGCGCCGAAGAAAGCGCCTGGTTTCCGCTGTCGTATTTGGGCAGCAAGGCGGCCTTTGGTTTACTGCCCGCCGAGGCCCTCGACGTAAGGCGTTTCGACAATCAGCGCACGTTGGCCGAACACTTAAGCACGCTCGGTGGCAACGCTGAAAGGTTAATTAATGGGCCAGCGCACCTCTCGGCCACTAACCTGGACTGTTTTATAGAATTACATATTGAACAAGGCCCAATCCTTGAAGATGCCGAACAACCCTTGGGCATTGTCAGCGGGATTTGCGGTAGCCTGCGCTATCGTCAGGCCAGCGTCCGCGGGCAGTATGCGCATTCGGGCGCGACGCCGCGCCTGCATCGGCAAGACGCGGTATTGGCGGCGGCAGAGCTGGTCACCGGGCTGTATCAGGATTGGACCGAGCTTGAGCAGCAGGGACACCAGCTCACCGTGACCAGCGGTCAATTTTCAACCGACGCTCTGCAGGCTGATTTTAGTAAAGTCAGCGGAGAAGTGAATTTCTGTGTCGATTTTCGTTCGCGCAGTCTTGAAACGCTGGCGCTGATTGACCAACGTTTGCAGCAGCGCATCATCGCTATCGCTGCCCGCCACGGCGTGACCTTTAACCTGGGGGCACAGACACGCAGCGCGCCGGGGGTGATGGATGAGACACTAATCACCTTACTGCAGCACGCCGCCTGCCGGCAGGCTATTCCGTCGATGACGCTGCAAAGCGGTGCCGGTCACGATGCCGCGCTGTTTGCCTCTCAGGGTGTCCCTAGCGCAATGCTGTTCGTGCGTAACGCTAACGGTAGCCATAATCCCGATGAGAGCATGGCGTTAGACGACTTTGCCGCCGCCGTGCGGGTACTCGGCGCAGCGTTGAAGATGCGCAGCGCGGGCGATCGGCCGTAACCTGGCGGGATCACAACTGGCTGAGTCGACGAACGATGCTCTCTTTAACATTATCAATATGCGTTGCGGCAGCGGCTCGCGCGGCGTCGGCATTACCGTCGCGCAGAGCGGCGATAATCTCCAGATGTTCGTGATGACCGCTGATAAAGCGCTCCGGCACCTGACGCAGGTTAAACATCCGCGTTTTCAAACGCAGGCTCTCAATATACTGCATTAGCAGCAGATTGCCGCTGTACTGGGCCAGCGCGGTGTGCAGGCGACTGTCGATTTCCCAGTCCTCCTGCGGACTCGGGCTTTCATCGGCCAACAGCTTGCGGATCCCGGCCTCAATAGCGTCTAGCTCAGCCAACGGCACGCGCCCGGCAGCCAGACTCGCCGCCTCTGACTCCAGCGTGCGCCTAACGTGCAGCGTTTCTACCAGTTCACGAATTGAAAACTCTTTAACTACCGGAGTACGGCCGCCGGTGCGAATGATAAAACCTTCGTTTTCCAAACGATTAAGCGCATCGCGTACTGGCGTACGTGAAATATTCAGCAGCTCTGCCAGCCGCCGCTCCTGCAGCACGGTATTAACCGGCAACTCCCGGTTAATCAGCATATTCAGCAGCACCTCATAGGCCTTACTGCTGAGATTCTGCTCGCGCTCACCAATCAAATCAGAGGTACTTTTGATGGAATCCATGGTGTTATTTCACATTAACAAGACTGATAAAAAAGGCAGACACGGGAGTCTGCCCTACTTTGATTCACGCCCGGTTACGCCCGATCACCAGTGCGCGCAGCCGGGCCGTGTCCGATAACGGGCGTGACACAGTTTACTGAGGAAGCGTGCGTACCGGATCTTTCGGTGCCGGATCGAAGCCCACAATTGGGGTCACGAGTTTAGCATAGGTGCCATCGGCCTTCATATCCGCCAACGCCTTGTTTACCGCCGCGACCAGATTCGGCTTGCCTTTTTTGAAGGCGAAACCTTTCTGAATAACGCTAACGTAGTCAGGAGTTTGCGTCAGTGGCAGGTGCATATCCTTAATCAGATAGGCGTTACCGATCGAGTCGTTGATCACGCCGTCGATGTTGCCGTTGGCCAGGTCCTGCACCGCGGCGGTAACGTCGATATAGTTTTTCAACGTCGCGCCGTGATCGACCGCCAACTGGGCATAGGTAGAAGAAACCTGTGCGCCAATACGTTTGCCTTTCAGGTCTTTCGCCGATTTTATGTCGGAGTTCTTTGGAATAATGATGCGACCGCCTGACTCAATCCAGCCGTCGGAGAACACGATAGCCTTCTGGCGCGCGGGAGTGATGTCCATCGCGGCGCTGCTCATATCAAACTGGTTAGCCTGCAGGCCGACCAGAATAGAGTCCCATTTAGTGATAACCGGGGTGTATTCAAGGTGCAGGCGGCGCGCGACCTCTTTCATTACGCGAATTTCCAGACCGTCGAGCTGGCCGTTGGCGCTGCGCATGCTGAAAGGAGGATCGGTGCCTTCGGTAGCCACGGAAAGTTTACCCGGCGTCAGCAGTTCGAGCGAACCGGTGGTATCGGCCGCGTTGGCGAAGAACGGCGCAGTCATCGCGGCGAGAACGGTGGCAATGCTTAGAAAATGCTTAATTTTCATAATGTCACTCTCAAGTAAGTTGAAAAAAGAAAACCCGGTGTCGTAAAACTTTTTCAAAACTAACGTCAAATGCCGCGCTTATGCCGCGCGTTCACTGGCCAGCAATGCTAACAGCTCGGCCATTACCGTCGCACCGAGCAATGAGGTAATTTGCCCCGGTCCGTCGTACATCGGGCTGATTTCAGTCACGTCACAGCCCACCATGTTGATGCCCTTTAACGCACGCAGCAGCTGAAGCGCCTCGCGCGAACTTGGCCCACCGGCCTCCGGGGTTTGCACACCGGGAGCGAAAGCGGGATCGACAAAATCCATATCGAAGGTAATAAAAGTTGGCCGACCCGCGGTGCGTTCGGCGATACGCTGCGCCATCTCTTTGATCCCCAGATCAAACATCTGATCGGTGGTAAACACCTCATAGCCGAGATCGATGGATTGGGTAATATCCGAGGTGCGGAACAGCGAGCCGCGCAGCCCGACCTGAATAGAGTGTGAAGGGTCGACAATGTTTTCTTCTACCGCACGGCGAAAAGGCGTGCCCGCGCTGTAACGTTTGTCGGCAAAATATTTGTCCCAGGTATCGCTGTGCGAATCGAACTGCACCAGCGCCACCGGGCCGTGGACCTTCGCCACCGCGCGCAGCTCGGCCAGGGTAATCGAGTGGTCGCCACCAATACCGCACGGCACAACGCCCGCGCTTGAAAGGGCATACACCGCTTGTTCAATACGCTCGAGGCACTCTTCTTCATAGCCCGGCACCACTGCAGCATCGCCCGCATCGGCACAGCGCAGGGTATCGAACACGTTGATATCATTACGATACGGGTTAATCGGACGCAGCATGATCGACATCGCCCTCACCGCATTAGGCCCGAAACGGGCGCCGGTGCGAAACGGCGCGCCCGAGTCTGAAGGCAGGCCGATAATCGCCGCATCAAGCTGGCTGAGATCGGTCGCCATCGGCAGACGCATAAAGGTCGGCACGCCGCAAAAGCGTGGAGTTTCCAGTGAATCAGTCGGTAAAACGCTCATAAAAACCTCTTAATAATCAGCTAAAGCGTGCCTGACGACGCTCAAGCCAGGCGGAAAGCTCGGTCAGCATGGTGGTCATCACCAGATAAATCAGCGCCGCAGCGATATAAAACTGGAACGGCCGGAAAGTGGCGGAAATAATGGTTTGCGCATACAGCGTGATGTCGACCACGGTGATGGTTGACAGCAGTGAGGTGTTTTTTAGCGTCGAAATGGCCTCATTGGTCAGCGGAGGCAGCACGATGCGAAACACCTGTGGCAGGACGATACGCCGCATAATCTCACCCTTGCTCATGCCCAACGCCGACGCCGATTCCACCTGGCTGCGCGGGATTGCTTTCAGGCCGGAGCGGATAATCTCGGCCACGTAGGCCCCGCTGTTCATGGCCAGCGCCAATACCCCAGCGACAAACGGCGACAGGTGGATGCCAATCTGCGGAAAGCCGAAATAGACCACAAACACCTGAATCAATGCCGGCGTGCCGCGAATAAACCAGATGTAGAAACGGCCGATGCCGCGAAAAAATTTCACGTTCGAGGTTTTGGCACTGACCGCCATAAAACCGAACACCCAGCTCAGGATGATGGTGCAAATAGTGATCAGCAGTACGGTCCATGAGGCTTCAAGGAATCCCATGCCGTAAGTGTTGATGTCGTCCCAAAGTTGGTTCATGGCTGAGTCCTCTGCTTACCGGTAAAGTCTTCATGCAAAATACGGCTCAGGAACTGGCGCAAACGCGGGCTTTCCGGGTTATGCAGCACCTGACTCGGCGGGCCGTCTTCGGCCATTACGCCCTGATCGAAAAACACCACGCGGGAAGAAACGTCGCGGGCGAAGGCAATTTCATGCGTAACCAACAGCATGGTCATGCCGTCGTCGGCCAGCGAGGCCATCAACGACAGCACCTCGCCCACCAGCTCCGGATCCAGCGCCGAGGTGACTTCATCAAACAGCATCAGCTGCGGTTTCATCGCCAGCGCACGGGCAATCGCCACGCGCTGCTGCTGTCCGCCTGAGAGCTTGGCCGGATACTGATGGCGTTTTTCAAACAACCCAACGCGGCTGAGCAGGCTCTCTGCCAGTTCGACTGCCAGCTTGCGGGACATTTTTTTCACCCGCAGCGGGGCTTCGATAACGTTTTCCAACACCGTCATGTGCGGCCACAGGTTATAACTCTGGAACACCATACCGATGCGGGCGCGCAGCAGTCGCAGCTGTTCCTCCGTCGGCTGGGCGCGCGCGCCGTCGCGAAAATCGAAGGCGAATTCGTCAAAATTCATAAAACCGCTTTGCGGCATTTCCATCACGTTGAGGCAGCGCAGGAAGGTACTCTTACCCGAACCGCTGGCGCCGATAATCGACACCACTTCGCCTTTGTGCACGTCGAGAGCGACGTTTTTGAGCACGTGCAGGTCGCCATAGCTCTTATTTAATTCTTTGATAGTTAACAGTGGGGTAGATGTTTCGCTCATTGGGCCTCCTCCGGCACGCTTTTCGCATTGTCGTTTGAGACTCTCAAACCTATATCCGCCGGCTGGCGGGATGCGCCATTGATGGGGGTGATGTCCTGCGGGCAGGCCGAAAGCACCACATAGATGTCAGCCTCGGCGCGCAGCTGCAGCACGTCGCCCGCTACCGAACGCGGAGGAACGCGATCCAACTCACCGGCCTCGCTAATCGGCACGTTCATAAAAAGGTTTAACGAGGCGGGCGTGAACGGCAGTTCAATGGATTTTTCTGCCAACGCCTGGTGAAAGTTATCGGTACAGCTGCGGTGATACTCGGTACAGCCCAGCTCGCGATAGATCGCGGCATTGCACGGGCACAGTAAAGTATCGTGGCGGCCCGGCGTCGTGTCGCCAACCAGGGTGAACATCGGGCGGCGGTAAATACTCACCACCGGCATGCCCAGCTCATAGAACAGATTGCTGTTTTTAGAACGAGTGTGCTCCATTGAGGAGTACTCAAACGGGTCAGACTGCATCACAGCCCAAGCATCAACAACTTGATTTCCCTGGAGATTGGTAATGCTCAACACCTGACCTTTCTGTAACGCTACAGCGGTCCCGTGCGCGGCGTCCAATACAAAGTCGGACAGAGATGAGTCGTTTCTGGCGGTCATACAATTCCTCTCGCTATACAAAATAACTGCTGCTATTTTTGTGGAAACCCACATTGGAATTCCTTTGGTATACACAAGAAATGCAATTAAAATGCCAAGCGCACTTCATCCATTAAAAAAGAGTGAAAAAATGAACAAATTTTGTCTGATCCCGCAGCCAATCCACCAGAAAGGCCTACAGCAACTTAGGGATAACGGCATTGAACCGTTGGTTGGCGAGGCGGCCTGTGCCAGCGCACCGGTCGATCAGGTGGTAGCCGCCATTTACCGCAGCGGTCAATTTTCGCGCACCAGGATGGTGCAATTGCCTGCTCTGCGAGCAATTGCGGTCCACGGCGTTGGCATTGACGGCATCGATTTAGCGGGAGCCAACGAGCTAGGCATCGCGGTATTTAATACCCCGGGCGCGAATAATCGCTCAGTGGCAGAGCACGCGCTGGGGCTGATGTTTGCCTTAACCAAGCGGATAGCGGAGTCGGATCAGGCGGTGCGCAAAGGGGAATTTTCTTTTCGCTTTAAGGGCGGTTTGAGCGAGCTGTTTGGCGCCACTCTGGGCGTGGTCGGTTACGGCGCTATCGGCCAACTCACCGCGCAGATGGCACAGGCGATAGGCATGCGCGTGCAGGTCTTGACCCGCCGCAGCGCCGAGGAGCTGGCGGCGTCAGGGTTGGAAAAAGCAGAGGACTTGCCCAGCCTGTTGGCCAGCAGCGACATCGTTTCGCTGCATGCGCCCTCGCTGCCGGAGACCCAACATTTAATCGGCGCGGCGCAGCTTAGGTTAATGAAGAATTCGGCTTATCTGATTAACACCAGCCGTGGCGCACTGGTCGATGAAGCGGCGCTAATTAGCGCCCTGCGGAACGGTGAAATCGCCGGGGCCGGTCTGGACGTGTTTGCGGTTGAACCACTGCCCGCCTCAAGCCCGCTGACGCAGTTGCCCAACGTGGTGTTGACGCCGCACTCCGCCGCTTCGGCGGAACAGGCGCTGATCCGTATGGCCAGCGCGGCGGTCAGCGGCGTGCTCGAGGTGCTAAACGACCGCAGTCCAACATCGATGATCAATCCGCAAATTTGGGAACGGCGACGCCGCTAACTATGGGCCTCTATAAGCCTGCCGCGTAAGCCCGTGCGGCAGCTTTATCTCGTTTAGCTTGCGGCGAATGGCCCTCGACGACAATCAGGCGATCACTCTCGCCATCGGTGCCAGCGTTAGCCCGTTGCTTTCCAGTAGCGATCGCAGCTGGCGCGCCATTTCAACCGCCCCCGGCGTATCGCCGTGCACGCAAATACTGTCAATGCGCGTCGGCAATTTCTTACCGTCAAGGGTGAGGATCGCCCCGCTCTCTAACATCTGCATCACCCGCGTGGCGGCCTGCTGCGCATCGTGGATCACTGCGCCCGGCAGCTTGCGCGACACCAGCGTACCGGCCTCGGTATAAGCCCTGTCGGCATAAATTTCACGCACCATTCGCAGGCCAACTTTTTCCGCCGCCTTCTCCGTTTCCATTCCAGGCATGACCACCATGATCAAGTCCGGATCGACAAGCTGAATGGCCCGCGCCACCGCCATCGCCAGCTCGGGATCTTCCGCCGCCATGTTGCCCATCGCACCGTGAGTTTTCACGTGTTGCAGCGGCAACCCCAGGCTTGTGGACAGCGCCTTCAATGCGCCAATCTGATAGATAATCTGCCGTTGGATCTGTGCCGGGGTTTCTCCCAGGATCTGCCGACGGCCGAATCCCTGAATATCCAGAAAGCTCGGATGCGCGCCGGCACCGACGCCGTTGGCCCTGGCAGCGCTCAGCGTGTTGAACATCACGTCGGGATCGCCGGCGTGAAAACCGCAGGCAATATTCGCCGAGGTCACAATGCTCAGCATCTCCTCGTCTTCGCCCATTTTCCAGGCACCAAAGCTCTCACCCATATCGCTGTTCAGGTCGATCAACATCTTCTTTCTCCCGCTGAATAAATGATTGGCACCGTTTTTGCCTATCCTAATAGGTTTTACCTTCGATGACCGCGATCGGTGCGCATGCAGATGCGTTAAAGCAAAACTATGCAAGACCACGGCCACTTTTAAACGGTGTATTGACAGCACACCAGTGGTATGCCAAAAGTATTCCACCGTTTGATTAATTTAAAAGCATGTGCCCCTTAAAAGCAACAGCAGGCATTAACCCACGCCCCGGCGCCGAAGCATGGCGTTCGCGGCGGCGGCTTTACCGCAGAGGAATAATCAGTGAGCAAAAATTCTGCCCCGTGGCGGATCCTACCGATTGCCGATCAGGCGGTTTACGTCGATTTCGGTGAAGTAATTGATGAGAAGATTAACAGCCGCGTTACCGCGCTGGCCGCCCGCGTGCGCCAGGCCGAGGTGCCGGGCGTGACGTCGTTGGTACCCACCTATCGCGCATTGACGGTCGGCTATGATTCGACAAAAACCCGCCAGGCCAGGCTGGTAGCGACGCTCACCGAGCTGCTTTCGCAGCCCGATAGCGGCAGTGAACGGGTAAAAGTCTGGACCATTCCGGTGAGTTACGGCGGCGAACAGGGGGTGGATCTCGCCTGGTTGGCGCAGACACACGGGCTGAGCGAGCAGGAGGTTGTCGAACGACACGCCGCCGCGTCCTATCGCGTTTACATGATTGGTTTTATGCCCGGCTTTGCCTACCTCGGCGGGCTCGATCCGCTGCTGCACACCTCGCGTCGCGAGTCACCGCGGCTTAAAGTGCCCGCGGGCAGCATCAGTATCGGCGGCATGCAGACGGCGGTGGGCTCGGTTGAAGCCCCGAGCGGCTGGCACCTGATCGGCCGCACGCCGGTGCGCAGCTTCGCGCCCGAACGCCCCGAGCCTTTCCTGTTCAGCGCTGGCGATCGGGTAAAATTTACCCCCATCGAGGCGGCGCAGTATCACCACCTGGCGGCAAAAGCCGACTTTTTACCCGAGTGGAGCTGGCAATGATCGATGGTTTTGAAGTGTTATCTCCCGGCTTGTACACCACGCTGCAAGACGCGGGTCGCTTTGGCTTCGAAGACTTCGGCGTGCCTCCCTCTGGCGCGATGGACGAGATGAGCTTCGCTATTGCCAATGCGCTGGTCGGCAATGACGCCAACGTCGGCGCACTAGAATTTACCTTAACCGGTGCCACGCTGCGCCTGACCGGCAGCCGGCCGTGCAGCTTTGCGGTCACCGGCGATATGGCGCTGACATCGACGGCGTTGAGGCTAAATCCACCACCGACTGCTCGCTGCTGCCCGGCCATACGCTGCGCATTACTCGTACCCTGAGCGGCGCACGCGGTTATCTGGCGGTGGGCGGAGGATTTAAGGTCAAGCCGGTAATGGGCAGCGTGTCTACGCTAATGCGGGCAGGACTCGGCGGATTTAGCGGCCGACCGCTGCAAAAAGGTGACTGGTTGCCGCTCAATACCGGCTCTCATCGGGGGAAAAAAGGCTACTGGATGCCAGTATCTGCCGGTTCATCTGCCGTGATCGGGGTGCGCGGCGTTGCCGAACAGCGGCTGATGCCGCAGCGCGAGCGACGCCCGATCCGCGTGGTTCTCGGCCCGCAGGACGACCATTTTGATCACACCGCCATTAGCCAATTTTTAACCAATGCCTATCGGGTCAGCGAGCAAAGCGATCGCATGGGTTATCGGCTCTCCGGCAATCCTATCGTCCACACTAAGGGTTTTAATATCGTATCCGACGGTATTTCACGCGGCAGCATTCAGATCCCGGGCAGCGGGAACCGATTATTGCCATGAACGATCGGCAGACTACCGGCGGTTACCCGAAAATCGCCACGGTGATCCGCGCCGATTTAGCCAGGCTGGGCCAGGCAAAGCCCGGCGATATTATTGGTTTTGAAACGGTCAGCGTCGAGAAAGCCGAATCGCTGTGGGCCGGCCGTCAGGCGCTGCTTGATACCTGGCTCAGCAAGGTGCGACGCGACGCCGCGGCGGCAGCGGTTAACGGGTAGCGGACGGTATTGATTGATGGCGGAAGCTATTGATTGACAATAGAAGATATTGATTAATAACCGAAGATATTGATTGATAGCGGATGATATTGATTGATAGCGGATGATATTGATTGATAGCAGATGATATTGATTGATAGCGGATGATATTGATTGATAAAGGAAGCTATTGATTGATAACAGGCGCTGTTCAGCGAGGAGGCATGATGGCCAGTGATATCTCCCCCGATGAGGGGGAGACTTGCGGCGGCAAAACGTGAGGTTATTTAGTTTCGTTAGCTTTCGTTTCGTTGGCCTTGATTTCGCCCATAGCCTTCAAGGTTTTTGACATCTCACGACGTTCTTTCGACAGGTCAGCGTTCTTGATGATGTAGTCATCAACGCGATCTTCGTAGTCGCCACGCATGTTGGCAATGATGCCCTGCACGTCGTCAATGCTCATGCCCGGCTTGATATAGTCGCTGAGGTTATCGAGTAGCAAAACACGTTTTTGGTTATCGCGGATTTTCTTTTCGTTATCGACAATTTCACGCTGAAGTTTGTTTTTACGACGGAAAATGCGTACAAACTCCAGAACATCCTGGAAACTTGGCTTAATAGTATTATCCATTTTTACACCTTCGATTAAGTTACAAAAATTCACTGACTCGCTGCCCGCAATAGTCAACAGACTATCAGGATTCGGACTGCGCGACCATAACCGGCTCTTGCTTATCCATCGCCAGAGTAATCAAATCACCCAAAGATTTCAGCTGATCGGTAACCTGTATACTGAGCCAGACGTAACCATAAATCTGCGCTTCGTTATGCTTGCCGCGATTCATCGATTGCATCAGCTCCGCTAACTCTTGAGCAGACTCGGCCAGCTGATTACTGATCATCAGCTCATCGCCAATCGAACCATTGCGCATAAGCAGGCTAAGTTTTTCCAGACAGTCCAGTATCGAGCGCTGAGTGTGGCGCAGCGTGCGGGCGTTAAGCATAATGAAATGGCTTTCGCGCGAACTCCAATAGGCGTCGGCCAGCAGCTCGAGGGTACAAAGCAGGTTGCGGCACAGCGTTTGAGTGGCATCGAAAACTTCGCGAGGGATGTGCGACTCTTTGCTCGACGCGGCGTGCAGCGCACGCATTTTAATCATCTGCGACATGGCCAGCTTAAGCTTGTTTTGCAGGCGTGGGCGCTCGAGCATATTGGGCGATAGCCAGGCGCTGTGCAGGCGGTTCAGCGACATCAGGTAATCTGACATCTGCATGCGCCAGTGAATAAAGGCCCGCTGCGGATAAATACTGGAAAACAGCAGCGCCAGCAACGAACCAATCAACACGTCGCCGCTGCGCCACAGCGCGGTATAAAAATCTCCCGGACCGGCACCGATGATAACCGCCAGCGTCACGCCCAGTAGCAGCCCGGCATAGGCACGCCGACCCAGCGCCAGATAACCGCTGGCAAACACCGTAAGCCCGCACCAAACCAGCATCGCCGGCAGCGAGTACAGCTCAAGCCAGAGCGCGACCATTCCAGCAATTGAACCGCCGACGGTGCCAATAATCCTTTCGGAAACGCGTTGCACCACGTTGCCCCAAAACGAGATCGGCCCCATCACCACCACCAGCGTGATCAGCGGCCAGGTCGCCTCGGGAAGATGCGTCAGGCGAACGAATATAAAGGTGAGAACAAACGCCAGCCCCATGCGCAGCCCGTGAGTGACGCGATAATTGCTGTAAATGAGATTATCTAGCGAAGATATTTTCTTGTCTAAACGCACAACCGGTACCGCCTGCTTCAACCCGGATAAAATTATTGTTATATGTTATCCGAGTTGCCATGGCCGATCACCCCGCTTTTATCAAATAAAACCAAGCTTTTTGGACTATATGAGTACAACAGCCTTCGGCGTGGCTCATAGCATGGGGGCTAACACCTGCACGAGCCTAGTTTGACGGCTTGCAGTCAGAATAGACGTACCCTTCACTCGCGTTTCTTATCACATAGCTGCCGTCGATTTTGGCGAATATCATGCCATCAAAGGTTTTTGCGGTGAAGATTTGTCCGCCGTCGGGGGTTGCCGAGGCTTTAAGGGGCGGACTGGTTTGCTGCACGCCGCCTTCGGGAGACGCGCTAAAAGTGTTGCCGTTATCAATCAAAACGGCGTTTTTGCTGATCTGTTCCGAGTGAGCACTGCCGTTGGCATCTTCGCTATTGTGCGTTACCGCGCAGTTGAGAGTCTGCGCGGAGGACGCGGCCAACGGTAAAAAACTTAATACAATCATTAAGAATAATGGTTTATTTAGCATGCTATCCCCTGAGAAATCCCTGCGAAATTAATATCTCAGAGAATAGCATTCGCCAAGTCAGGCAGAAAAGCCCCGAGGGTGGATTTAATCCTTTCTTGACTCTCAGACCTGTCGCAGGCCGCTGGCGATAAAAATCCGCCACTCATCACTCAAGGGCGGATTTTAGGACAGTCAGGCTTGGCGCGCGCTGTCGCCTTTTGGCGAGATGATGAACATTGCGGATAATGTAAATTCCGCAGATCGTGCCTCTATAGCGGCTTACGGCCTTCAACCGGATAGCCGGGATCGGTGTAGCCGTGCGTCGAGGCGTGGCCTGGCGCGACTAAAGCGTTAACAAACTCCTCATCTTCCTGGGTGAGCGTTAGCGCCAGGCTTTGCACATAGCTATCCCAGTGAGCCTCGGTGCGGGGACCGACAATCGCCGAGGAAATATTTCGGTTATTCAATACCCAAGCGATAGCGAAGGCGACAGAGTCAGTGCCACGCTCGGCGGCATAGGCGGCAATTTTCTGCGAAATAGCGAGGGACTCCTGACGCCATTCGGTCTGTTGGATACGCACATCGCCTCGGCCCGCGCGGCTGTCGGCAGGAGGTGCGGTTTCAGCGTTATATTTACCGGTCAGCACGCCGCGAGCCAACGGGCTGTAAGGCACCACGCCCAACCCGTAGTGAGCAGCGGAAGGGATTTGCTCCACTTCGGCTTTGCGGTCCACGATGTTATACAGCGGTTCACTGACTACCGGGCGCTCAACGCCCAGCTGGTCGGCGATACGGCACATTTCGGCAACACGCCAGCCGGAGAAATTCGATACGCCGTAATAGCGGATTTTGCCTTGGTTAATCAGCTCACCCATCGAACGCACCCCCTCTTCCAACGGCAGATCCAGCAGTGCACGGTGGAAATACAGCACGTCAATATAATCGGTGCCCAATCTTTTCAGGCTGGCCTCTACGCTCTGACGGATCCACTTCCTCGACTGGCCAACCTGATTAGGGCCAGCGGCGAAAGGAAAGCCAAACTTGGTGGCAATAACCCAATGATCGCGATTTTCGGCTACCGCTTTACCGACCACTTCTTCTGATTTACCGGCATGATAAACATCGGCGGTATCAATGAAGTTAATCCCCTGCTCGGCCGCCCGACTAATAATGCGTTTCGAGGTTTCAAAATCGGTCTCGCCGCCAAACATCATGGCCCCCAAACACAATGGGGAAACTTTCAGACCGCTGCGGCCCAGGTTCCTATAGTTCATTATCTTTCCTCTCAACATCTTAATAAAAAGTCGGCCCGCTGATGACCCGCAAAACAGATTGTCATCCAGCCGCGGCTAGTAAATTTGCTGCATAAATAGTGGCAGCTGATGATTGATTGATAAATAGCTAATCGTGAATAGATTTATGAGCATAATTCATTAAAAAAACGGCTTAGCGATCGCGATATTCCGTTGCAGATCGCCGAATTAATGAAATTAATTCATAGGTCTATGCAATATTGATTCATTAATTTTCTTAAACCAGGCGGGTAATATTGAGATCTTGATTGATTAACCCGGTGCACATTATGAAAAACGCCCCGTCGAACCAGGATTTATCCGTTAACGCATTAAGATTACCGTCGCTAGCGATGTATACCGAAAATATCCTATTAGCGGATGTATGGAACAGGACCGAGCTTTCTCTGCGCGACAGAAGCGTTGTCACGCTGGCGGTGATTATCTCCCGTCACCACCATGCTGAACAGGTGGGGCAGATAAACCTGGCTCTGGATAATGGAGTAAAACCCGCTGAAATAGCTGAGATTATTACGCATTTAGCCTTCTATTCAGGCTGGGGCAACGCGACTGAGGCGGCACGAAACGCCGAGCGGGTCTTTCAGGCACGGGGCATTGATATCTCGACCCTGCCGGGAAGCGATGTGATCCCTTTACCGATTAATCCACAGGCAGAAGAGCAGCGCGCACGCCATGTCAGCAGCCAATTCGAGGCGGTTTCGCCCAGTGTGGTGAAATTCACTACCGATGCGCTGTTTAACGATTTGTGGCTGCGCCCCGACCTGGTGCCACGCGATCGCAGCCTGGTGACGGTTAGCGCATTGGTTGCAAACGGTCAGGTCGCACAAGTTGTTTTCCATTTAAACAAAGCGATGGATAACGGGCTCACGTCATCCCAGGCGGGTGAGGCACTGACCCAGTTAGCCTTCTATGCTGGCTGGCCGAACGTGTTTTCCGCACTGCCGGTGTTTAAACAGGTTTTTGAGTCTCGCGGCAACAACTCGCTATAATTATTGCTATCAGCCACGGAATACCAAGCTTGAAGGAACTGAATGAAATCACGGGATAACCTGAACGACTACGTCGCATTTGTTACCGTCGCTCGGGAAAAAAGCTTCACCCGCGCCGCCGCGCAGCTTGGCGTCTCGCAGTCGGCGCTAAGCCACACTATCCGTGGTCTCGAATCAAGTTTGGGGGTTCGTTTACTGACTCGCACTACCCGCAGCGTATCGCCAACCGAGGTAGGTCAGCGATTGCTGGATAACCTGGCGCCGCGTTTTGAGGAGATTAGCAGCGAAATCGCCTCAATTGGCGATACGCTGGATAAACCGGCCGGAACCATCAGGATTTCAGCCACCGACTACTCGATTCAGACCGTTTTATGGCCCAGGTTGTCGAAAGTGCTTAAAGAATATCCTGAAATCATTGTGGAGATGATCAACGATTATGGCTTAACCGATATCGTCGCTAACCGCTTTGACGCGGGCGTCAGGCTGGGCGAACAGGTGACCAACGGCATGATATCGGTGCGCATTGGCCCCGATATTCGCTTTGTGGCCGTGGCTGCGCCGGAATATTTGCGCGCCCACGGCGTTCCTGAAACACCTTATCAGTTGGCAAAGCACCGCTGTATTAACCTGCGGCTGCCGACTCACGGCGGTTTTTACGTCTGGGAGTTTAAAAGGGACGGTAAAGAGATAAGGGCGCGGGTGGATGGACAGGTTATTTTCAACACCGTAGTCCAGGTGGTAGATGCGGCGGTCGATGGTTACGGCATCGCGCAGGTTCCAGAAGACCTGATTGAAGACTACGTGAAACAGGGTAAATTGGCGATTATCCTCGAGGAGTGGACGCCCTACTGCGAAGGATTACACCTATTCTATTCCAACCGCCGTCAGGCATCAAAAGCGATGCGCATCGTTATCGATGCCCTGCGCTATCAGTGATAATTAATACCCTAAGGGATTGAAAAGCCAAGCCGCGTAAGCTTTTGATTCAATCCCCTGATTCGCTCGCCGCTGTCTGATTAACAATCTGGGCTGACTCCGACCTCCGTCAAGAAGAGCACTTACTCTTTTAGCTGTTTCGGCAGCGGCGGCGTGCCGTGGGTATGGAAGGTTTCAATAGTTTTCAGCCCCCACGCCTGCCCTTTCTTGCGCTCAGACTCGGTCCACACCACGGTTTGCCAATCCGGTGCCAGGATCAATCGCGCGCCCGAGTTAGCCAGCTCAACGCGGTTGCCCGCCGGTTCCCAGACATAGAGGAAGAAGGTGCCTTGAATAGCGTGTTTGTGCGGGCCGGTCTCAATGTGCACGCCATTTTCCAGGAAGATATCCGCGGCGCGGAGAATGTCTTCCCGGGTGTCCGTAGCATAGGTCACATGATGCAGGCGCGCGCTGCCACCGGCGTGCTCTTCGGTGCATGCCAAATCATAGGTTTTATTATTAATGGTAAACCAGCAGCCGCCGATCCGACCGTTGTCCAGCTGGATCATCTCAGTCACGCGTGACCCGAGGCAGGTTTCCATAAATCTTTTAAATTCGCTGACGTCTGAGGCCAATAGATTAAGGTGATCTAAACGGCGAGGCGAGGCACCACGAGCGTGAAAGCGCTGTGCGAGGTTTTTAAGCGCAGGACGCTCATTGCCTACCGCCTCATAGCGCACGGTGTCGTAATAAATTTCAAAAATGTGACCAAAAGGATCGCTGAAGCGGAATGCCCGGCCGTGTCCGCGATCGTCCTCTACCCAGCCAATAACCTCGTAGTCGCTGGCTTCAATGACCGCGACGCGGCGCAGCAGCGCGGCCTCCGACGAAGCGCGATAGGCGATGTGGCCAACGCCGGTCGTGTGATGGCGGGTAAGCTTTAGGGTGTGAAACTCATAGTCATCCCAGGCTCGCAGCCAGGCATGATCCTCATCCTGGTCCGACACGGTAAGGCCGTACACATTGACAAAAAAGTCGAGGCTTTCTTCAAATTTGTCAGTGTACATTTCGACGTGGCCCAGATGCGCTATGTCATAGCAGGGTTCTGGAAGCTGATTGGTCATGATGATTTCCCTATTTGTACAGGCGTGCAGAAGTTATCACCCAAGGTTAACTGGCCACCTGCGCGCTGCACAGCGGGTTTCAGCTCATAAGGTATGATTTCCATTTATAATGTGACTGCGTTAACAAATAGAATGTGACAGATTAGAAGAGTAATAAAGTTATTAAGAACAGAGAGTTATCATTAATAAACACGGGGTAAATAATCGAAAACGCTATTGCTACAGGCATCAGCCCCGACTAAAACAGACCAGGCAACGGCGATGACTATTCCCTATCGCCCGGCTATATGGCCACTCGGGGTGGCCAATAATTTATGCATTAGATTTTAGGATTGCGTTCAGCATAGGTCATTTGCTGATGCCAATAAGGGTAGACGCGATCCTTATTACTGACGGTATTCAGCCTGTCAATTTGCGCCACGCTGAGTTCAAAATCTGAGGACTCCAGATTTTGCGCCAACTGCTCGGCGTTGCGTGCGCCAATAATGACGCTCGCTACCGTAGGTCGCTGTAGCACCCAACGCAGGGCAACCTGGGAAACGCTTTTACCCGTTTCATTGGCGATAGCCTCGAGCTCGTCAATCACATCAAAGAACTGTGATTCAGGCAGGCTGTGGCCGTAAGGCTTGAGCGTGGCAGAGCGACTGCCTTCGGGGGCAACTTTACTTCTACTGACCTTGCCACTCAACCGCCCTCCCGCCAGCGGGCTCCAGACGATGGTGCCAATATTCTCCTCCAGCGCTAGCGGCATCAGTTCCCACTCGTATTCGCGGCCAAGCAGAGAATAATAGGCCTGATGAGCAACGTATTTTGACCAGCCGTGACGTTCTGCAATAGACAGGGACTTCATTAGCTGCCAGCCGGAGAAGTTAGAGCAGCCGACGTAGCGCACCTTGCCGGAGGTCACCAGATCTTCCAACGCGCGTACCGTTTCTTCTATCGGGGTTCTGGCATCAAAAGAGTGCATCTGCCAGATATCAATATGATCGGTTTTTAGACGACGCAGCGAAGCTTCACAGGCCTGGATCAGGTGATAGCGCGAGCTGCCGATATCGTTAATGCCTTCACCGGTGCGGAATGATGCTTTAGTTGAAATCAGCAAATTATTGCGGTTTCCCGCGACGGCCTGCCCGAGGATCTCCTCCGCTTTACCGCCGGAATAGGCATCTGAGGAGTCAACCAGGTTGACGCCTTTATCGATGCACAGGTCAAGCAGCGATTTGGCCTCTTCAACGTCAGTCGCGCCCCAGGCTTTAAAAAACTCGTTCCCGCCGCCAAAAGTGGCAGTACCAAAACTGAGTTCTGAGACCAGCAAACCGCTATTACCAAGCAAATTGTATTTCATGCTACCTCCAGTCGAGTTAAGTGAAGCGTTGAAGACACATTAATGGACTGGACAGTACAGTTCAACTTTTAAATTTCCATGTAATATAATGTTGAGATAGCGTTAAATTTTTGATTATATTTAGGTATTGTTTATCGATTAAATTGATCAACATCAAACAAGCCTATCCTAAATTCCATTTTTTGCATTTCGAAGATATCGAAATGTCACTTCTATACCTCTACACAATTCCTTAAGCTCTGCGCCCTTCACACGCCAGAGTATTTTGAAATGTATCAATTAATAACTAAAAATTTACAATCTATTAACGGGACGATGTTGTGAGTGTTTTTATCCCGCCTATTAATGAAAAAATAGTTTCTGCACCACCTACGACTGCGCCCGCTGCGCCAGCCGCGCCGTCTGCATTTGGCATCCGCATTGCTACCGGGCTCGTCGGTGTTCTGCTGGCGGTGCTGGTTTCAGGCTTTAACGAGAACGTGACCAAGTTCGCCATGCCGGATATTCGCGGCGCGATGGGCTTTAGTTACGATCAGGCCTCTTGGCTTTTAGCTATCTATTCTGCCACCTCGGTCTCGGCAATGGCTTTCGCTCCCTGGTGCGCAGGGACGTTCACGCTGCGTCGTTTTGCGCTAATCGCTATTGGGCTGTTTAGCGTTCTGGGGATCCTCAGCCCGTTTGCCCCTAACTATACCTCGATGGTTATCCTGCGAATTTTTCAGGGTTTTGCCGGTGGCGCACTGCCTCCGCTGTTAATGTCGGTAGCATTACGCTTCTTACCGCCCGGCATCAAGCTTTACGGACTGGGCGGCTATGCGCTGACTGCGACCTTTGGGCCGAGTTTTGGCCTGCCGCTGGCCGCGTGGAGCGTCGAGTATCTGGGCTGGAAGTTTGCATTCTGGCAGATCCTCCCGTGGTCCCTGACCGCAATGGCCTTCGTCGCCTGGGGATTACCGCAGGACCCGATGAAGCTAGAACGCCTTAAAAACTTTAACTGGCGCGGACTGCTATTGGGTATGCCAGCGCTGATCATGATTGTGCTAGGCCTGGAGCAGGGCCAACGCCTTAACTGGTTTGACGATCAGCTGATCCGCTTCCTGATTGGCGGCGGCGTATTAATGTTTGTCCTGTTTATTATCAATGAATGGTTCCAGCCTTTGCCGTTCTTCAACGTTCAGATGCTGGAAAGACGCAATCTGTCCTTCGCGCTTATCGTACTCGGTGGCGTGCTGTTCGTGCTGCTGGGGGTGATTATTATTCCGTCAAACTTCCTGGCGGAGATTCAGGGGTATCGACCTCTGCAAACCGCGCCAGTGATGCTTTGGGTCGCCGTGCCGCAGCTGATTGCCCTGCCATTAGTTGTCGCCGTGATGAACAACCGCTTCGTTGACTGCCGCGTCGTGCTGGGGATCGGGCTTGCCCTGCTGGGCGTCGCCTGCTTTATGGGTTCACACCTGACTCAGGTTTGGGATCGCGACGACTTCTTTCTGATGCAGATGATTCAGGTTGTCGGTCAACCGATGGCGGTTATTCCCCTGCTGATGTTCGCAACCGGCGGTTTAGCACCGACCGATGGCCCATTCGCATCGGCGTGGTTCAACACGGTTAAAGGCTTTGCTGCCGTCGCTGCGGGAAGCTTCCTCGAAACAGTAAACGTCCATCGCGAACATTTTCACTCGACCGTTTTAGTCGATCAATATGGCAATAATCCCTTAAGCAGCATGGGATCGACCCCAGCCGAAATGGCTGAGCGCCTGCATCAGCAGGCTATCGTGCTCACCTCATCCGATTTGTATCTCTATATGGGTGGCGTTGCTGTGCTGATGATCCTGCTTATCCCTATTATGCCAACACGAATTTTCCCACCCCGTGCCGTCTCTTGAATAATTGGAAATTGAAAAAATGAGTCAAACAACACCTATAAAAAAACCGCTCTGGATTGTGGCAATTGCCGTATTTGTTATTGTTATGTTTATCCTTGGACGTTGGATTTTCGGAGCAAGTTCAGTACAAACCACCAATGATGCTTATATCAACGCCGACTTCACCCTGGTCGCCCCCAAGATCTCAGGTTTTGTTGAGCAAATCCTGGTGCAGGATAACCAACAGGTTAAAGCCGGTCAGGTATTGGCACGCATTGATGCTAAAGACTACGAGGCAAACCTTGCAGCGGCTAATGCGGCAGTAGCGATCGCCCACGCTAATGCGGACGATGCAAGCGCCGCGCTGGTGCGCCAACAGGCGTTAATTTTACAGGCCAAGTCTATCGTAGACGGTGATATCTCCCAGGTTGCATTTTCCAGGCAGGAACTGGCACGTTATCAGAATCTGGCCAAACAGGGTGCCGGTACGTTGCAGAACTACCAGCTGTCTCAAAGCCGTTTGCAGACTGCGCTGGCTAAAGAAGCCGAACATCGTGCAGCCATCAAAGCGGTTACCGATCAGCTAAACGTCATTACCGCACAACGTGAGGCAGCGTTAGCCCAGGTGCTGCATGCACAGGCTATGCAACAACGTGCCAACCTGGATCTTTCTTACACTACCCTGATTGCGCCATTCGATGGCACCGTCGGTCGTAGAAGCGTGCGCGTTGGTGCCTACGTTAAGCCAGGCGATCTGTTGATGGCGGTTGTCCCCCTGACTCAGTCCTACATTGTTGCCAATTTCCAGGAAAGCCAGCTGACTCAGGTTCATCCAGGACAGTCTGCTAGCGTGTCCGTCGATACCTTCCCTGGCGTTACCTTCCAGGGTCACGTGCAGAGTATCGCCCCGGCGACCGGCGTAACGTTTGCCGCTATTGCTCCTGATAACGCGACCGGCAATTTCACCAAGGTGGTACAGCGCATCCCGGTTAAAATTATCCTCGATAGCCAACAGCCGATGGTTTCACAGCTGCGCGTTGGCATGTCGGTAGAGGCCAGCATTAATACTGATAACAAGAATGGCAAGGTGAGTCCGTTATGAAACCGAGTATTCTTGCTGTCGCAATTAGCGCATGCAGCCTCGCAGGATTAAGCGGCTGTACGGTCGGACCGGATTTTCATGCACCCACCCCAAGCCTGCCCACGCAGTGGGGCCAGCACAACGCCGCGGCGACCCAAAGCCGGGCCGTCGCCGGTGATATCGATACCCAGTGGTGGACCTCCTTCGGCGATCCGCAGCTGTCGGCGCTGTTGAAACAGGCCCAGGCCAATAACCTGGATCTCAAAGAGGCGGCGACCCACGTCGAACAGAGCTTTGCGGTAAGATCTACCGTGACGGCCGATCAAATGCCAAGCCTGGGCGCGACCGGGGGTTACAGCTACGCGCGTAACTCTTCACAGGGGCTAACCGATATCTCGGGTCATGACGGTAAGAGTGACTACAGCGTGTGGGATAGTGGCCTGAATGCCAGCTGGGAACTCGATCTTTGGGGCCGGGTGAGACGCTCGGTCGAGGTGGCCAATGCTAACGTTGAGATCTCAGAGGAAGATCAGCACGCGGCGCTGGTGTCGATTCTGTCAGAGACCGCGCGTGACTATATCGAGCTTAGGGGGACGCAGAATAGTCTCAAGATCACCCAGCAGAACCTGGATATTGCTAAACACAGTCTTCAATTAACACAAGAAAGAATGAACCAGGGCGTAGCGACAAATCTTGAGGTTTCACAGGAATCTTCTCTAGTGGAGTCTATTGAGGCTCGATTGCCGCCGCTGGAGCAGCAGGAAAGCGTGCTGATCAACGCACTGAGCTTCCTGATTGGTCGCGAGCCTGGAGCCCTTAACGCCGAGCTTAGCACCATTAAGGATATTCCAGCCGGACCGGCGAACGTTCCGGTGGGTATGCCGAGCGAACTGGCACAGCGTCGTCCAGACATTCGCCGCGCCGAGGCCAGCCTACACGCGGCTACCGCAGCTATCGGTATTGCCAAGGCCAACTTCTACCCGAGCATTACGCTGTCGGGTGACGTCGGCTTCCAGGCCATGCAGCTGTCTAATATGGGCGGCTGGGCAAGCCACAGCTTTGCCTTTGGTCCGGGGATCAACCTGCCGCTGTTCGAAGGAGGTCGTCTGAAAGGTGCCTTGAAGCTTAGCGAAAGTCGCCAGCAAGAGGCCGCTATTGCCTATCAGCGCACCGTACTGGCAGCATGGCATGAAGTGGATAACGATCTCAGCGGCTATCAGGCCGAGCAGCGTCGTCATCAGAGCCTTGAAAACGCGGTTCAAGACAGTGAAAGCGCGTTGGCCAGTGCCGAAGATCAGTACAAACAGGGCTCGGTGGACTTCGTCAATGTCTTAACCGTGCAAAACGCCCTGTTGGCTAATCAGGCCGCGCTTATCCAAAGCACGGCGCAGGTTTCTCTGACGTTGGTTAACCTTTACCAGGCACTGGGCGGCGGCTGGCAACAGGGAGCAGAGGCAAAAGCGCCTACAACCTCCGCAAGCCATAAAGGCTAATAAGATTACGCGCCATGTGGACCATTGCATGGCGCGATGAAATCTTATTAGGTCTGGTATTTATCGAGTGGGAATTAGCATGTTTAGTCGGATATTAGTGGCAATAAATGGCACAGCACAGTGCCAAAAAGTTCTACAATTGGTCACCAGGGTAGCCGCTGATTCAACGCGCATCCATTTAGTCTGCGTTATCTCAGAAGAGTACACTGCCCTGACTCAGGGGGATAAAGATGCATCCCCGGCGGCTGACCAGGAACAAACGCGGGTTGAAAATATTCTGGCTCAGGCAAACGAATATTTATTAACGCATAATTTTACCTGTATTTCGGCGCTGGTTAAGGGTATTCCTGAGACTGCTATCCCAAAGTATGCGCAAGAAAATCACTGCGATCTGATTATCATGGGGCATCATCACATGACAACCTTCGATCGCCTGGTGGGCAATTCCGTTGCGCACGTGGTGTTAGAGAATGCCCACTGCCCCGTGCTTATTGAAGTTCGCTAGAAGTGAATCGCCGGAATAAAAGTCGGCTACCTACTCCTATCACCGTTTATTGAATTGGATATTTTTCAACCATGAAAAGCATAGATCTTAATCTGCTGGTTGCACTGCATTTTTTGATTGAAGAATGCTCCGTCGCCGGCGCCGCATACCGCATGAATATGAGTGCGCCAGCAATGAGCCGAACGCTGGCACGGATACGCTTGGTGGTTGAAGATCCTATTCTGGTACGTTCGCAGCATAGCATGATCCCAACGCCCAAAGCCCTGCAGATCCAGGATCAGGTGCGGGGCATTGTGGAACTAAGCCAGGCATTTTTCTCACAAATACGCGGGTTTGATTTAAGCGCGATGAGCAGGACGTTCAGCATTCGTGCTAACGACCTGTTTATCGGTGCCTATGGCGTCAAGCTAGCTGAAATAATCAAACAGCATTCGCCTAATTCGGTACTGCGCTTTGTTCCGGAAAGTGACCTGGATAACGATCCGTTAAACGCGGGCAGCATCGATTTGGTGATTAGCTCTTCGCGTAAATTTGGCGCGGATATTAAGGTGCAAAACCTGTTTAGCAGCTCCTTTGTAGGCATCGCCCGTGAAGATCACCCTATTTTTGACGCCGAGATCACGCCGGAAAATTTTGTTTCTTATGATCAAATCAGCGTGTCTCGCCGCGGGCTATCGAAAGGCCCGATCGACGTCGCGCTGGCGGACATATGCCTGACCAGAAGAGTGACCTATATAACCCCGACGTTCCATACCGCGCTATTTGCCTTGGGGAAGTCAGATCTTATTCTTCCGGTTATGCCCACGGCGATGCTCGAAAATATCGAACAGCTTGGCCTCAAGCTGCGGCATTTTACCCTTCCCGTTCCTATATCTAACGTGATGATTGTTCAGGCATGGCACCCCAGACTTGAATACGATGAGGCGCACCGCTGGTTACGCAGAATACTCAAAGAACTAACGGCAGGTTGAATTCAGGCATTAGCCTTATCAGCGAACGAAAACCATTATTATCGAAAATGTAATATTAAGCCTACCGCTACGTAGGTGGGTTAACACACTATGCTTCACGATGAATTTTACTCAGATTTATGCGTTTGGATTGAAAACAATCTTGAAACACCTCTTAGCTTGACTGAAATTGCCAATAAGGCCGGTTATGGAAAGTGGTACTTACAGCGACTGTTTAAATCTAAAATGGGTATTACCTTAGGCAAGTACATCCTTAATAGGCGTATTACGCGTGCTGCCCTTGCGCTGCGTTTCAGCAGTTTGAGCATCACAGAGATATTTTTACTTTCAGGGTTCGATTCTCAACAGGCTTTTACCCGAGTATTCAAAAATCACTTTGGGATCACTCCGGCCGTTTACAGCAAACATGAGCACATACATTTCAAAGGATTCCAAAGGCTAATCCATTATCCGTTCACCTTTAGCAATCAATATTTTTTGACCACGCGTAAAATGCCCGTAGCTCAAACTAAAATAGCGGTTAGGATGAATATAGAGGAATTAATTAATATTAACTTCTCACGAGAGCATTGGCGTGCACCGCTAAGTGAATTCTTCAGTCAACACGGGGACATGACTCAGTTTACGATGATTGTGGCTATCGTTCGTGAGGACCTTCGCAGCCACTTGGTTTTACAAGAGCTAAGTCTATTGGTTCATGACAGTCCTGAATTGAAAGAAACAGAAGAGGCTGTGGATTGTTTAACATTTCCCTTTAGCGGCAAGATGGACGCATTTTTATTTTTTAGAAGTTATGTTTATTATAATCTGATACCCGATATCGATGCATCTATAACCGGAGCTGTAGATTTCTTTGAGGGTAAATTCAGTCATTGTAATAACGAGACGTGGATTGAGGGTTCCCTCTACATACCCGTTTGTAAGTTAGGCAACATCGCCATTCATTAATTCTCTTTGAGAAATAAGATTTTATTTTTCAAAATCCCCGCGTCGCCCTCACGGCCACGCGGATTATTGACTGAGGTTTTTATGATTTTAACTCCGCAACAACAGGCTATTATCGACTTTTGCTTTGAAAAATTCAAAAACCGCCACGGCCGCATTTGCTTCATTAATTGGTTACCGGCCGAGTGGTGTAAAATTGAAATTAATATTGCATTAGAGGGCATGCTGCAGCACGGTATTATTCATTCACCCTCAAATGAACGCACGGGTTTTGAGGAGGGCTTTGTATTAAATATGCCTTAGGGCTTTGACGGGATTATTAACAACTTTAGAAAATTAACCCCTCAATGCAGATATTATTTATTAACCCGATTTTTTCACATCATCATCGCTAAGGTGATAACGTGCACGATCTCATTCGGCAAAATTAATATATTTCAGGCCTGCGGGAACCTCATCGAGGTCTGGACGATTGACATATTCAGCGCTGGCATGGGTAGGCGTTTTCCCCGGCGCATACACGTCGATCCTATGTTTAAAAGGGCATAACGCCGTAGATTAACCGCAGCCAGAAGGTCTGCAAGCACGGCCGGGATGGATGTACTGGGCTATCCTATATATATCCCCCGCTCAGTTTTCTCGTTTTAGGGCGGTTCATTATTTCAGCCAACCTGCCTTTAGGGCAGAAGGATAAACGCCATGCTGCACATCCAGCCAATCTTATCGGTCCGATCCCACGCCGTTCGTCGGTTTACTGTTACTGGTGCCTTGGGTTCATGCCTGCTGACGATGGCATTATCGCTGATATGCGGCGTTTCTCAGGCGGCGGACGGACCACTATTTCGATCGTTAACGCCCGAAACCGCTAACCTGAACCTCTATAAGTGGCACTCTCGCCCGCTGGTCATCTTTGCCCCTTCCGAGACCGATGCTGACTATGTGCAACAGATGTCGATGTTAGAAAAGTCCAAAGCTGAGTTAGCCGACCGCGATATTGTAGTGCTGAGTGATACCTCTCCGACGTCAAACGGCCAACTCCGCTCGCAGCTCAACCCGCAAGGTTTTGAGGTTGTGCTGGTGGGTAAAGACGGCGGCATGAAACTGCGTCAGCAAACACCGCTCAGTTTAGAGACCCTGCTTTCTACCGTCGACAGCATGCCGATGCGTAAGGCCCATTTGGACAGCAATCAATAATCCTACGGCCGCCAATGCAGCACCTGCTAGAGGCTGGCGATAGCCTACTTACCGACCGTTTCAATTCAGGAACATCTCGATACCGGTAAACTTCACACCCTACTCAGCGATCAAATCGTCGACGGCAGCACGCCTATTTATGCCGTTTGGCCGTATGCGCAGCGCTTTAGTTTACGTCAACGCCTGTTGATCGATTATCTCAAAAACTTTACATTTGAATCTAGTCCCCGCTTCGGGGAAACCTTAAGTTCAATTCCACTCCAGCAAAAATCAAAACTCAAGGCCATTGCGCCAAGAGATGATATCCTTACTCTTAGCATGTCACCTTTTACGCGCACGGGATTATCGCCCCCATGTTGCTTAAGATTAGGGGCAGTTTTCAAGAGAAAAAAAATAACCAGATTAAGGCCTTAACCCGCAATGCGAGATAAAAGCGTTCAGCCCACTTTCTACTTCCACGATTATGAGACCTTCGGGACCAACCCGGCGCTGGACCGTCCCGCGCAGTTTGCCGGCGTGCGCACCGACGCTGATTTCAACATTATCGAAGAGCCGCTGGTCATCTACTGCCGCCCTGCCGACGACTACCTGCCCCAGCCCGAAGCCGTGATGATCACCGGCATTACCCCGCAGCTGGCGCTGTCGAAAGGCCTGAGCGAGGTAGACTTTGCGGCGCAGATCCATCAGGCGTTTAGCGTACCGGGCACCTGCATTGTGGGCTATAACAATATCCGCTTCGACGACGAAGTGAGCCGCAATATTTTCTATCGCAACTTCTACGATCCTTATGCCTACAGCTGGCAAAATGGCAACTCGCGCTGGGACCTGCTCGACGTGATGCGCGCCTGTTATGCCCTGCGCCCGGACGGGATTAACTGGCCGGAGAATGAAGACGGCTTCCCCAGCTTCCGGCTGGAGCATTTAACCAAGGCCAACGGCGTAGCGCATGAAAACGCCCACGACGCGATGTCCGACGTTCACGCGACCATTGCGATGGCTAGACTAGTGAAAAAGGCTCAGCCGCGGCTGTTCGATTACCTGCTTGAGCATCGCAGCAAGCATAAAATCAACGCGCTAATCGACATCCCGGCGATGACGCCGCTGGTGCACGTCTCTGGCATGTTCGGCGCGGCGCGCGGTAACACTAGCTGGGTCTCGCCTCTCGCCTGGCATCCAGAAAACAAAAATGCGGTGATCGTCTGTGATTTGGCCGGGGATATGGCCCCGCTGCTGGAGCTCGATGCTGAGCAGATGCGCGAACGGCTTTACAGCCGCCGCAGTGATTTGCTGCCCGGTCAGTCGCCACTGCCGATCAAGCTGTTGCACATTAACAAGTGCCCGGTTCTGGCACCGGCCAAGACGCTGCTGCCCGAAAACGCCGCGCGTCTGGACATTGATCGCGAACGCTGTCTGCAAAACTTGCAGCTGCTGCGCCAAAATAGCCAGGTGCGAGAGAAAGTCGTGGCGCTATTTGCCGAAGCGGAGCCTTTTACCCCCTCGGACAACGTCGACGCTCAGTTGTATAACGGTTTCTTTGGCGATGCGGATCGCGCGACGATGCGCATTATTCAGCAAACCGCTGCCGAAAACCTGCCCGCGCTGGACCTGAAATTCCAGGACTCTCGTCTTGAAGAGCTGCTGTTCCGCTTCCGCGCGCGCAACTATCCGCAGACGCTGACCGATGCCGAGCAGCGTCGCTGGACGCTTCATCGTCATGAGGCAATCAGCACGGAAAAAGTTCAGGATTACGTGCTCCAGCTGGAGGCGCTGTACAACATGCACGAAGAGGACGCGGAGAAGACCGCGCTGCTGAAAGCGCTGTTCGACTACGGCAAGAAGCTGGTGGGATAGCCGCCGCCCGCAGTCTCCACGATAAAAAAGGACCCTTTCGGGTCCTTTTTAGTCTCCACATTAACAGCCTGCGGATTAGATAATTTCTTCGCTCATCTGCGGCGGTGGCACACGGAAGCGGCGAGTGATGAAGGCCAGGTAAGCCAGACCGATAGCCGCCCATACCAGACCCAGCGTCATCGAACTGGCTTCCAGGTTCAGCCACAGCGCACCCACGGTCAGCGCGCCGATTACTGGCAGGATCAGGTAATGAATGTGGTCGCTCAGCGTGCGGTTGCGTTTTTCACGGATATAGAACTGTGAAATCACCGACAGGTTAACGAAGGTAAATGCCACCAGCGCACCAAAGTTAATCAGCGCAGTCGCGGTCACCAGGTCGAAACTGATAGCCGACAGCGCAACGATGCCGACCAGGATCACGTTAAACGCCGGGGTGCGCCACTGGGGATGCACGAAACCGAACAATTTTTCCGGGAACACGCCATCGCGACCCATCACGTACAGCAGGCGCGAAACGCCGGCGTGCGCCGCCATGCCCGAGGCCAACACGGTCACGCAGGAGAAGCACAGGATCACGAACTGGAACACTTTACCGCCTACAAACAGCATGATCTCTGGCTGAGTGGCGTCCGGATCGTGGAAGCGCGAGACGTCAGGGAAATACAGCTGCAGGAAGTAAGACACCACCACGAAGATGATGCCGCCAATCAGCGCGGTCAGGAAGATCGCCTTCGGAATGACCTTATCGGCATTCGGGGTTTCTTCAGACATTGAGCTGATGCCGTCAAAGCCGAGGAACGAGAAGCACAGTATCGTCGCGCCGGTGATCATCGGCACGGTATGCGCGTTTTCAGACCAGAACGGTTTGGCACTGACCAGCGCCGCGCCGCCTTGGGCATGGAACACGCCATAAATCAGCAGCGCCACAATCAGCCCCATGATAGCAACCTGGATCACTACCACTACGCTGTTGATATTAGCCACCGACTTGATGCCGCGCAGGTTGAAGGCGGTCATCAGACCGACCAGCGCCACCACCCAAATCCATGAAGGGAAGCTGGGGAAGATAGCCTCAAGATAGATTTTTGCCAGCAGGATGTTGATCATTGGCATGAACAGGTAATCGAGCAGCGAAGACCAGCCAACCATAAAGCCAATATGCGGGCTAATGGCCTTTTGCGCGTAGGTATAGGCAGAACCCGCCGAAGGGAAACGCTTCACCAGTTTGCCGTAGCTTACCGCGGTAAACAGCACGGCTACCAGGGCGAACAGGTACGCCGTCGCCACGTGACCGTCGGTCATGCTGGTCACGATACCGAAGGTATCAAAAATGGTCATTGGCTGCAGATAGGCGAGACCCATCATCACCACCTGAACCAGAGTCAGGGTGCGACGAAGCTTGACGCGAGGTACAGCGGCTAAAGTAGCGGTATTAAGCGACATGGGCGAGCCTCCCCTGACCTGCATGGTTCTGGCGTGCTACGGCCGAATTCAGCAAGGTACTGGGAAAACTTCGTTCGAGATGACTCGATGAGTAAAATGGGGGATTCAGCTTCACGTCGCAGGTGATTGACGCAAAGGCGGCCGACTGTGGCACGCGGAGGGAAGCAACACCGCAAGGTATTGGTACAGGTTTGAAAAATTGCCCCATCTTACTATTCCTCATAGTGGCGATCGTTATTAATTGGGGATCGCACACGAAATCTGGTTATCTATCCGGATCTGGGTCCGGCCTCTGTTGAATTAGTTTAAAAGCCCATGCAAAAAAAATAACCGGCGCGTTTAAGGCGTCGGTTATTTTGCATGAACGCTATTTTGCCCTAAATTGGCGGCCGATGACAAGATTTTGCGGGCTAAAGTTACAAATTTCTTTTTGAGATTTTATTGAGAGGCGGCGCGCCTCAGGCCAGGTGCCGCTCCCCAGGGCGCCTGCGACGCTGCTGCAAAAAAACTCAGGCCCGTTTTCCGTACCGCCCGCCGATAAACTCAGGTTTTACTCATAAATTCATCAGATAAAATCAGGCATTTCTCAGCATCCAGTCGATCTCGGTTTCGGTGACTCGACGCTCAAACTGCAACAGCTCGTCCGATTTGCAGCTGTGGTACACGTGGCTAAAGCGTTGGCCAAGGTAATTTTTCAGCTCGGTTTTCTGGTCAAACTGGTAAAGCGCGTCGCTTTGACGGATGGGTAACGGGATCCCTTCCTGCTCCAACCCGTTGCCGGTGACCGGTTCGGGGAGCGGTAAGATATTGTCCAGCCCAAACAGGATACCGGCCAAGACGGTGGCCACTACCAGATAAGGGTTAGCATCGGCACCGGCAACGCGGTATTCGACGCGGTGATTTTTGGCATCGCTGCACGGCACGCGCAGGGCAACGGTGCGGTTGTTATGGCCCCATGACGCCTGAGTCGGCACGTACATGCCCGGCTGGAAGCGGCGGTAGGCGTTGATATTCGGTGCCAATACCGCCATCGAGGCGGGCATCATGGCAATCATGCCCGCCAGCGCCCTTTTCATCAGCGTGGAGTCTTCACCCTGCTCGTCCGAGAACAGGTTTTTACCGTTGTCATCGAGCATGCTGACGTGAATGTGCATGCCGCTGCCCGCATAGTCGTCGTACGGCTTGGCCATAAAAGTGGCATCCATCTGGTGATTCTCTGCCACCAGGCGCACCAGCCTTTTCAGCGTCAACGCGTGATCGCAGGCGCTAAGAATATTGTCGGTGTGATGCAGGTTAATCTCAAACTGACCCGGCGAGGATTCCGCCACGGCACCGTCGGCCGGTAATCCCTGCAAATGCGCCAGTCGGTCAATATCGCTAAGCACCTCAGAAAAATGGTCGAGGTTATCGAGCGAATAAACCTGATTCTGAATGTTTCGCTCCTGGGTTCCCGGCGTGCACGGCGGTTGAAGCGCGCCATCGGCATCACGCTGCCTGTCGAGCAGATAAAACTCCAACTCTACCGCTATCACCGGGAACAGGCCCCGCTGACGCAACGTCTGCCAGATATGATTCAGCACGTTGCGGGGTTCAACGTCAAAGGGAGTGCCATCTTCGTCAAGCATGGTCAGCAACAGTTGGGCAATATTTTCAGGATCGGCGGCGGACGGGGTTAGGGTACCGGGAACGGGCAGGCAGATTCTGTCAGGCTCGCCTAATTCCTGACCGAGGCCGGCTTCTTCAACCACGCTGCCTAAAATATCCATTGCGAAGACCGAGGCGGGGAAATAGCAGCCTTTTTCGATTTTGCGCAAGGCTGAAAGAGGGATCCGTTTACCGCGAAAACTGCCGTTTAAATCTGTCAGGAGGACATCAACATGCTGGGTCAGTGGGTGACGCTCCAGGTAATTAGACACTTCGTCCTGGAACGCGCTACTTCGCTCTTCCTCGCCGGGGATAGCGAAGCTGTCAACTTCGAGGTTATTGGTCATCAGATCGATTGCTTGCATAGATATTTCCGCCGTTATCCTTTGGCTGGCGTCTCCCGCATTACCCTCATGGTAAGGCGCGCCAACGTTAATTTGCTCTATTCAATTGCCGAATTCCCGTGATTGATGGTGCCCAAAAGAAGATAAAAATGAGGTGAAAACTGCTGATATAAGTGTAAATACTCTATAAATATAGACTATCAGGAAGTTTCCGAAACTTTCATTTTAAAAAGCCGATGCCTCCTGCCAGGGCGCGGCAGGCGCTACACTCGACTAGCTGCTTAGTTTGAAAAAGCAGCAACGGACTGATAGATTGTTAAATCTGCTTTAAAAACTGTTGAGCAGTTCAGACGACATATCAGCTATTTGAAGTCACTTTTGTTGAACTAGCGCAGAACAATGGGAGGGCTGTCATCATTTTAATCAACTCAACGAGGCGGTAAAATGGACAATAAATCTTCCACTTCAGACTTATTCCAGGCGCAGGATCATACTCCCTCCACCTATCGGCCGATTATTGGCGTGGTGATGTGTGAGAACATTATTGATGAAAATCCTGCGCTGACGGTGCATGAGAAATATCTCGACGCCATCTTCAACGCCAACGGCTTACCGGTGGCCCTGCCTCACGAACTGGCCTCGCGCGAGGGGGCCATCGACAGTATTCTCGCTCGTCTCGACGGTATTTTCCTTACCGGCAGTCCGAGCAACGTCGAGCCCCATTGGTACGGAGAAGAAGGGGTTGAAGAGTTGGCCGATCCGGGACGCGACAGGCTCAGCATTGCGCTGATTAAGGCTACGCTGGAGAAACGCATCCCGCTGTTTGCCGCCTGTCGCGGCATGCAGGAACTGGTAGTCGCCACCGGCGGTGCGCTGTATCGCAAGGTGCACGAACAGCCGGGCTATATGGATCACCGCGAAGACACCGCGCTGCCGCACGACAACCAGTACGATTTGGTGCACCCGGTCGACATTCAGGCCGGCGGACTGTTGGCCGAACTGTTGCCGGAATACACCCGTTTTGAGGTCAATTCGTTGCACGGTCAGGGGGCCAAACGGCTCAGCTCGGCGTTAAATGTGGAAGCCATCGCGCCGGATAATCTGGTCGAGGCGGTCAGCGTACGCCATCACCCGTTCGCGCTCGGCGTGCAGTGGCATCCGGAATGGCACAGCCTGACCGATCCGGTGTCGAAGCAGCTGTTCGACGCTTTTATTGGCGCCTGCCGCACCCGCCACGACCTGCTGCAGAACGACAGCTAATCCCCTCCGGCAACGGCGGCCGGGCAGGCATGCCGCGCCGCCGCGGCTTTAAAGGTCGGTTAATTCCTTTTCCTTCCAGCTTATATCATTAAGTTTGTTGCTATAAACCCTGCCTGTGATACAAATTTGTGCCTTATTTTTAGCGATCGTTTCGTGACAACGCTACTTCATCAATTCCCCCACTCCTGACCAAAAGGCTGCTCGCATCGTGAGTTCATCACCGCAAACCTCGCGCTTAGAGATGCGTAATATCTCAATCTCCTTTGGCGGGTTCTCAGCTCTGCATCAGGTTGATTTTACGCTGCAGGGCGGCGCGATCCACGCACTGGTCGGCGCTAACGGGGCCGGTAAATCTACGCTGATGGCGGTGCTCTCCGGTGCCTACGATCACTACAGCGGCCACATCACTATTGATGGAAAAGAGGCGATAATTTCCCAGCCGCATCAGGCACGGGAACGGGGGATTCATCTGGTGCAGCAGGAAGTTGACGTTGCGCTAATCCCCACCCTCAACGTCGCCGAAAATATCATGCTCGACGGTCTTTCAGAGCCGGGCCATCTGCTGAACTGGCCCAGGCTTTACCAGCGGGCGCAAGCGCTGACCGAGCAGTTGGGGCTGAATATCAATCTGCGTCAGCGTATCGAGGACTGCACGCTGGCAGAGAAACAGCTGATTTTGCTGGCGCGAGCGCTATCGCACCAGTGCCGCTTCCTGATCCTAGATGAGCCGACCGCCCCGCTGGACAACGTCGAGAGTGAGCGCCTGTTTGCACTGGTTCGTCGCCTGCGCGATGCCGGTATGGCGGTGGTGTTTATCTCGCACCGCATCCACGAGCTGCGCAATATCTGCGACCGCATGACCGTACTGCGCGACGGCCGTCTGGTCAGCGACGACAGCATGCAGGGCCTGAGCAACGAGCAGATCATCGAGAAGATGATTGGTCATCAGATCAATGATATTTATCCCCCGCGTCGTCCGCCGCACGGCGGTGAAACGCTGCTGAAAATTACCGGCCTGCATGACAAAGACAAGCTGCGTGATATCAGCCTGACGCTGCATCGCGGCGAGATCCTCGGCATTGCCGGGCTGGCCGGTGCGGGTAAAACCGAGCTGTGCAAGGCGCTATTTGGTGCTTCGCCCAGTCGTGTAGACCAAGGCGAGCTGAACGGTAAACCGTGGCGGCCGCGTGAGCCTTATCTGTCGGTCGAGCAAGGGCTGGCGCTGGTGCCGGAGGAGCGCCGTAAGGAGGGGATATTCATCGATGAAGACATCCCGATGAACCTCAGTGCGGCGGCCGACAACAGTTTTTCGACGCTGAGCATTTTTAACCGCCGCGCCGCACTGAGCTGGGCAAAAGAAATTATCAGCCGCCTGGGGATCCGCACCTCGGGGCCGTTGCAAAAGCTCGCCCGCCTGTCCGGCGGCAATCAGCAGAAGGTGGCCATCGGCAAATGGCTGCGCAGCAATAGCCAGGTACTAATTTTTGACGAGCCGACCAAGGGCGTGGATATTCGCGCCAAGCAGGACGTGTTCCGGCTGATCGACGGACTGGCACAGCAGGGGAAAGGCGTTATTTATGCCTCGGGCGAATTCGCCGAGCTGGTCGGCCTGTGTGACCGAATTTTAGTGCTCTGGGACGGCCGCATTGTCGCCGAGCTGGATGCCGCCAATATTGATGAGCAGACCCTTTTAGATTATTCAACCGGAGGAACTCCCGCGTGAGCAAAGAATTGCCCCTGAACGCTCCCCAACCGTGGCGTCATCATATTTTTGAATTTCTCTATAAATGGGGGATGTTGCTCACCGTAGTGGCGCTGATTGCGCTGTTCGGCACCGCCTCAGGCAATTTTCTCGAGATGTCGAATATCATCAACATTCTGCGCTCGATTGCGATCGTGACGGTGATTGCGATCGGCGTCTCGCTGTCGTTGTCGGTAGGCGGCTTTGACCTGTCGGTCGGATCGACCGCCTCGCTGGCTAACGCGCTCGTTATCTCGATGTTCGTTTGGCACGGCTTCGGCACCGTGGAGGCTATCGCCATTACGTTGGCCCTGTGCCTGCTGGTCGGCCTGTTTAACGCCTTTCTGATTGTGATCCTGAAAATTCCTGACATGCTGGCCACGCTTGCCAGCCTGTTTGTTATTCAGGGCGCGGCGATGACCTACAGCTTCGGTGGCTCGATTACTGAAAACATGCTGATGCCCAGCGGCGATATGGCCACCGGCACGGTGCCGCCGGTGTTTAACCTGCTCGGTCAGGTGCCGGTAATTGTGGTGGTGATGCTGGTGGTTACCGTTGCCGTGCAGCTGTTTATGTCGCTGACCAAGCACGGCCGCCGGATGTATGCGATAGGCGGTAACCCGCTGGCCGCGCGCCTGGCCGGTATTCGCACCGCGCGCTATCGGGTGATTGCCTATCTGCTGTCCTCGGTATTGGCGGGCGCGGGCGGGATCCTGCTGGCCTCGCGCATCGGTTCTTCGCAGGTTAACGCCGGTGGCGGTTATCTGATGGACGCGGTGGCCGCGGCGTATATTGGTTTCTCGCTGGCCGGTTCGGGCAAGCCTAACGCGCTGGGTACGCTACTGGGCGCGGTGATCCTCGGCGTGTTGCAAAACGGCCTGGTTATGATGTCGGTGCCCTACTATGCGATGGATATTATCAAAGGGTTAGTGCTGGCCGTGGCGCTGGCGCTGACCTACATACAAAAAAGATAAGCAGAAAAGCTTGTCAAAAATAACAGCAGAAACGGCAGTTAATAACGACGATTAATAACGACAGTCAAATAAGAAAGCATAAAAAAGCCGTCCAGCGGATCGGCGGGACGGCTTTTTTGGGTCAACAGCGGCTATCAGATAGTCGGCGTCTGCACCAAACCATCGATCAGGATCTGCGGCGTGCCCTGCGAGCAGCGCTCAATTCGTCCCCTGACGCCATAGACCTTGGCCAGGCTCTCGGCGGTAATCACCGCTTCCGGCTTGCCGTCGGCGATCAGCTGGCCGTCTTTCAGCATCAGCACGTTATCGCCGTGACGCAGGGCGATATTGATATCGTGCACCACGACGACGGTAATAATGTTGCGCTTGCGGGTCTCACGACGCACCAGGTCCATCACGTGAAACTGATAGTTAAGGTCCAGTGCGCTCAGCGGCTCATCGAGCAGCAGCAGCGAGGGCTGGCGGATCAGCGACTGCGCCAGGCCGACCAGCTGTTTCTGGCCGCCGGAAAGCTGGTCCAGATAACGCAGCGCCAGATGCTCTATGCCCAGCAGGCGCAGCAGCTGCATAACTTTTTCGGTGGTTTGCGCCTGATGGGCATGGCCACCCGAGGCGCGCTGGGCAACGATAATCGACTCCAGCACGTGTAAATGCACACCGGCAGGCAGCGACTGCGGCAGGTAAACCACCTGCTCGGCACGCTTGGCAAACGGCATTTTCATCAGGTCATGGCCGTCGAGGACCATCTCACCCTCGGCCTTGTTCAATCCGGCCAGGGCGCGCAGCAGCGTTGACTTGCCGCTGCCGTTGGGCCCCAGCAGCACGGTAATTTCACCGCGCGGCAGCTTGGGCACTTGTAAATCACGGATCACCGCCCGCTTGGGATAACCGGCGGTAAAATCGCGAATTTGCAATCCCTGAACGCCACTCAGCACGTTAACCGCCTGTTTTGCGATCGGTAGACTCATACCGATCCCCTATGGCGCAGAATAATGCTCAGGAAGAACGGCACGCCCACCAGAGAGGTCACGATGCCGACCGGAATAATCACCCCCGGCACCAGATTTTTAGAGGCAACGGACGCCAGCGACAGCACCAGGCCGCCAATCAGCGCACTGGCGGGTAAATAGAAACGGTGATCTTCGCCAAACATCAGGCGCGAGATGTGCGGAGCGACCAGCCCGATAAAGCCAATCGGGCCAACAAAGGCCACGGCCAGCGCCGACAATATACTGATACGCAGCAGCGTGGCGAGGCGCAGGCGACGCACGTCGATACCGAAACTCACGGCGCGGTCCTCACCCAGACGCAGCGCGGTGAGTTTCCAGGAGCTTTTCATCGACAGCGGCAGTAAAACCACCAAGGCACCGGCCATTACCGCCAGTTTTACCCAGTTGGCGCGCGACAGACTGCCCATTGTCCAGAATACCAGGCCCTGTAAGGTGTCTTCGGAGGCAATGAACTGCATCAGCGACACCAGCGCGTTAAAGGTAAAGACCAGCGCGATGCCAAACAGCACCACGCCAGAGCTGGCAACCTGCGTCCAGCGGGTCACGCCGTCGAGCATCAGCGCCGCCAGCAGGGCGAAAATAAAGGCATTAGCGGAGATAAACCACTGATCCGGAATGCCGGGAATCCCGATATTTAATACGATAGCCAGCGCGGCACCGAATGCGGCGGCCGAGGACACACCAAGGGTAAACGGACTCGCCAGCGGGTTATTAAGGATGGTCTGCATCTCGGCACCGGCCAGGCCCAGCGACATGCCGACCACCACCGCCATCAGCGCATACGGCATGCGGATATCCCAGACGATAACGCGGGTTCCGGCATCGGCGGCCTGGGCGTGGAAAATAGTTTGCCACAGCGTGTCCAACGACAGGCCTGCGGGACCCATCATGAAATCAAGCACTAAGGAAGCAAAAATGGCAATGACCAATACCAGCATCAGGGAAAGTCGGCGGCGCAGGATGGTGTTATAGCGGCCCATCACGCTGCCATCGTGGCCTGCTTCACTCTGCTGCTTGGCTGAATTGAAAAGAGGATCGGTTGTAGCACTCATGATTACACTTATTTCTCGCTTGGCACGGTATGACTAAAAAGCCTAAGTTCGGCCAGTAACAGTAATATAAACGATAAGTATTATCAATACAGCATACCCTGCCCTGCGGTGAATGGCTTAACCAAAAAAGGTAAATGTGGCGCCCAAGGGGTAACAAAGCGTGTGTAAACAGAGGTTTTCCCCCGCGCGGGGCGGGGGAAATTTATAGCGGGGACGAATAGCTTATTGTTTGTTCTCAACCTCAGGGAATTCCATCTCCTGATACTTGATGAACTTAGTGCCTTTCGCCAGCTTATAGCCGAACCAGATTAGCAGGAACAGCGGAATGCCAATATAGGTCGCCGCCACGCCGGTCCAATCGATCTTATCCGCCAAAAAGGCCTGATAGTTCTGGCCCAGAGTAATGATCAGACACAACACAAAGGCGAAAATTGGCCCCAGCGGGAACAAACCTGACTTATACGGCAACACGTTGAGGTCGCGCCCCTGCGCCACGTAGCCACGACGGAAACGATAATGGCTGATGGCAATACCCAGCCAGGCGATGAAGCCGGTCATTCCCGAGGTGTTCAGCAACCACATGTAAACCGACTGATTGCCGTACATTGAGCTAAAGAAGCACAGCGCGGCAATGACCGTGGTGGCATACAGCGCATTGCGCGGCACGCCGCCTTTCGACAGTTTGGCGAACATGCGCGGCGCTTTGCCTTCGCTGGCCAGGTTGTACAGCATGCGGGTAGAGGCATACATGCCCGAGTTACCGGCAGACAGCACGGCAGTCAAGATAACCGCATTCATCACCGCCGCCGCCGACAGCAGACCGGCATTGCGGAACACCAGCGTAAACGGACTCACGCCAATATCTTTGACGTCATTGCGCAGCAGGCTTGGATCGGTATAAGGGATAATCAGGCTGATAACCAGGATTGCCAGCACGTAAAACAGCAGAATACGCCAAAATACCTGACGCACCGCGCGGGGAATATTTTTGCCTGGATCTTCAGACTCGCCCGCCGCCACGCCGATAAGCTCGGTGCCCTGGAAGGAGAATCCGGCTATCATCGCGACGCCAATCATTGAGGCAAAGCCACCGGCAAACGGCGCATCGCCAATGGTCCAGTTGTGCCAGCCCGCGTGTTCGCCGCCCTTCATGATACCGAGGATCATCAGCACGCCGACCACGATAAAGACGATAACGGTCAATACCTTGATCAGTGAGAACCAGTATTCCGCTTCGCCAAAGCCGCGAACCGAGATGTAGTTAAGCAGGAAAATTACGCCGAGGAACAGCGCACTCCAGATCCAGCCCGGCGTGTGGGGGAACCAGTAGTTCATCACCAGCTGCGAGGCGACCAGCTCGACGGCAATGGTGACCGCCCAGTTGTACCAGTAGTTCCAGCCCAGCGCGAAGCCGAAGCCTTCCTCTACGTATTTCGCACCGTAGGTGGAGAAGGAACCGGCGACCGGCATGTAGGCAGCCAGTTCGCCAAGGCTGGTCATCAGGAAGTAGACCATCAAACCGATTAAGGCGTAGGAAAGCAGTGCCCCACCCGGGCCTGCCTGTGAAACCGTTGCACCGGAAGCGACAAAAAGGCCGGTTCCAATAGACCCACCAATGGCAATCATGGTTAAGTGACGCGCTTTCAGCTCTCGTCGCAGTGTAGGCGTAGCCGCTACCTGCTGATTTTTTGTATGCTTTTGAGCCATTTTTGCCCTATATCTGCTGGTCGTTAGAAATTTTAGCCGCGGATTGTAACAAAAACCGCCGAGCTGAGTAGCACGAACAGGAGGACATAAGAATGCTTCATGATAGGCGGGGGATTATTAGCAGACCCAATGACATGGCGACTGCAACGGCATCAACGGCACCGCTGCAGCAGGATAAATATTGCGAGCTGTCTCAGGTAAGCTCTTTGCAATAGGTCAGAAAACGCGACAGCGCGTTGGAGATGTGTTTTTGCCGATGGTGGATCAGATACAGTTTGCGCACCAGCGGCGGCAGAGGCAACCTGATTTCCACCAGCGATCCGCTCAGCAGCTGCTCGGCAATCACCCGCCGTGAAAGACAGCTGATACCGATACCGTGGCGCACCGCGTGTTTGATCGCTTCGGAGTTACCCAGCTCCATCACCAGATTAAAGTCGCCGAGCTGCGACAGTAGCTGATGATCTAACACCTCGCGGGTGCCGGAACCGCGCTCGCGCAGGATCCACGGCGCCTCGGTGAGCATCGCCAGCGTCACCGGCCTGCCGACCAGCGGATTGTCCGGCGCGGCGAAGACCACCAGCTCATCGTCGAGCCACGGTTGGGTGACCAGCTCCGGCATGCGGCACGGGCCCTCTATTAACCCCAGGTCAACGCGGAAATCGGCTACGGCATTGATCACATCGTCGGTATTGCCGACGTTGAGTTCGAGTGGGGTATCGGGAAAGTCGAGTCGATAACCGGCAATCATTGCGGGCAGCATGTAATTGCCGATGGTGCTGCTGGCGCCAATTTTCAGCGAGCCGCTGTCATGGCTGAACAACCGTTCGATTTCGCTGGCCTGTTCAAGCAGCGCCAGCGCCTTGGGATAGAGCAGGCGTCCGTGTTCGTTAATCACCAAACGTTTACCCACGCGGTCAAACAGTTTTACCCCCAACTGCCCTTCTATGTCTGCCAGCGCTGCGCTGACCGCCGATTGCGACAGAGACAGAACGACGGAGGCCTGGGTGGTTGAGCCACTTTTCAGCACCTCGGAGAAAACTTCCAGTTGACGCAGTGTAATATGCATAGAGTCTCGATATCGGTTACCCGTCCCAGGCGCTGGCGGATAACTTAATTGATTCATGAATAAATAAGTGCCCAGCGTCTCATCTGCGCCCCTTGGTCGAATCCGCTCCTCCCGCTTTAGTTCTTACTATTGAGTATAGCGCCATCCGCACTCGCCATCGGCGGCGGGCCTGACGATCATATACCAGTTTTTTAGATTGGTTATAGGATTATAATCAATTTCACATTTATACCGTGACTGAATATGCTGTTTTTAAGGCAAAACAGCAGGATCACACCATGAGCCATGTCCTACCCGAGCAGCATCGGGCCCAGCACAAGACAAAATTTGTTCTCGCAAACCGGACGACCTCTTACTTTGGACGTCTTTTACCGGGTTTAGTTCTCACTGGAGCGATAACGGCCCTGGTTTTGTGGTTAGCCAAATTTGATTTATTCAGTTCGCTGGGGCTAAGCGCGCTCACGCTGGCCATCATTGTCGGCATGATTGTAGGCAACACCGTTTACCCTCTGGCCCGCCCGCAGTGTGAATTAGGCGTTAACCTGGCGAAGCAAAAGCTGCTGCGTCTGGGCATTATTCTCTACGGCTTCAGGCTAACGTTTACGCAGGTAGCCGACGTCGGCGCATCCGGTATAGCCGTCGATTTTCTGACCCTCAGCAGCACCTTTTTACTCGCCTGCTGGCTGGGTAAGCGCCTGTTCGGTCTCGACAGCCAGACTACGATGCTGATCGGCGCGGGCAGCAGTATTTGTGGGGCCGCAGCGGTGATGGCTACCGGACCGGTGTTGAAGGCCGATGCCGAAAAAGTCACCGTGGCGGTGGCTACCGTGGTCATCTTCGGCACTGTCGCCACCTTCCTCTATCCCTGGCTGTGGCAGCTAAACCTGCACTATCACCTGGTAGAGATCACCGCGACACGCTTTGGCATTTTTACCGGATCGACCCTGCATGAGGTCGCGCAGGCGGTGGCCGCCGGCCACGGCGTGTCGCCTGAGGCGGAAAACGCAGCGGTGATCGCCAAGATGATCCGCGTAATGATGCTGGCTCCGTTTCTGTTGCTGCTGAGCGTCTGGACGAGCCGTGGTCGGTCGCGGAAAGCAACCGATGCCGGTCGGCGGTCAGGCATAACGATCCCGTGGTTCGCGCTGGGGTTTATCGTTGCGGCGGGCGTTAACAGCTTCGCCCCACTCCCGACACAGTGGGTGCATACCCTGTTAACGCTAGACACCATCCTGCTGGCGATGGCGATGGCCGCGCTGGGATTAACCACCCATTTCAGCGCCTTACGCATCGCGGGATTAAAACCGCTGCTGTTGGCCGCGCTGCTCTTTGCCTGGCTGATGGTCGGCGGCGCAGGCATTAATCAGCTGGTATACCGGCTGCTGTAAGTCAGCCTTCAATACGCGACGCTGGGTATTTTTAACATTTATTGCCTGCCACCCCGTGGATAAAGCAGCTATTATTCGGAAAAACAGCGATAACCACCGGGGGTAATATGAAATTTGTTGGGGCACACGTCAGTGCAGCAGGCGGCGTCGATCAGGCAGTCCTGCGAGCATATGAGCTGGAAGCGACCGCATTTGCGCTATTTACCAAGAACCAACGCCAATGGCGCGCGGCTCCCCTGGCAGAAGATGTCATTGAGCGTTTTAAAGCGGCCTGCCAAAAATACGGTTACGGCAGTCACCAGATCCTGCCGCACGACAGCTACCTGATTAATCTCGGCCATCCGGTTGAAGAGGCGTTGGAGAAGTCCCGCGAGGCGTTTATCGATGAGCTGCAGCGCTGCGAACAGCTGGGCCTGACGCTGCTGAACTTTCATCCCGGCAGCCATCTGATGCAGATAGACGAAGATAAATGCCTGGCCAAGATTGCCGAATCCATCAACATTGCCCTGGATAAGACCGAGGGTGTGACGGCGGTGATCGAAAATACCGCCGGTCAGGGCAGTAATCTGGGATTCCGCTTTGAGCACCTGGCCGCCATTATTGACGGCGTAGAGGATAAAAGCCGCGTCGGCGTGTGTATCGATACCTGCCACGCCTTTGCTGCGGGCTATGATTTGCGCACCGAGGCAACCTGCGAACAAACCTTTAAACACTTTGCCGAGATAGTAGGATTCGAATACCTGCGCGGTATGCATCTCAACGATGCCAAAAGTGAATTCAACAGCCGCGTGGACCGCCACAACAGTCTGGGCGAGGGCAATATCGGCAAAACCGCTTTCAGCTACATCATGCGCGACCCGCGTTTCGACGGCATTCCGATGATCCTTGAAACGGTCAATCCTGATATCTGGATCGACGAGATCGCCTGGTTGAAGTCCGAGCAAAAGGCCGATCGCGACGAGGCCGCGGCCTAATTTCAAAAAGCGCCGTTAATCATTAAATAAAAAACGTCTGGGCGCTTAGGCGCGGACGTTTTTTTATCTCTAGCCGCCCGAGCGGTTGAGCCTCAGCAGGCTGAGCCTGACCCCGCGCTTCTTGGCTCGCCAGACGGTGGTGCTAATCGAGCTAAGCGCCACCAGCACAATAAATATCCCCACCGCGGTCATCGAGTTAAAACCAAACTGCTTATACAACAGCAGGCCGGTGATACCGCCAATCAAAAACGACATAATCGTCACCGAGTGAGTAATAAACTGGCTACGCTGGGCGGCTATGTCTTTGGAAGGATCGCGTCTGACCATCGCCGCGATCACCGAGCCAAAAGAGATGCCGACGTCGGTCAGGGTGCCGGTAATGTGGGTCGAGCGAACGCGGCCGTTCGACAGCTGGGTGGAGGTAGAATTGTGAATGCCCATCAAGAAACTCAGAAAGACGATAATTTCGTGATTGTTTTTAAGCGAGAAGAAGAGGATTTCAAACAGCGAGGTGAGGATCAGCATGATCCCTTCCATTAACAGTATCAGGCCAAATATGGTGCGGATATTATTTTTAATTCCACTAATCGCAATCATTCGTGAGGTGGTCGAACCGATGACAAACGCGCCAATTATTGCCGACAGCAATAGCACGTCACTCAAATCGGTATTTGAGACTTCTGAGGAAAGCTGAGAGGTATTTCCTGACATATGTGAAGGAAAAAAACCAAACGCCCCTAATGCCATAGCATTAAGGATCCCCGCGGTGGTAGCCAGTACCAGAGCCAGGTAGCGATCTTCGGTGTGCGTTCTGCGCCCCTTCCTTTTTATCAACATTTTCAACATGATCGCCCCCTTAGTTAACTTCTGTTTAATAAGTATATATGACTAAACATAACAATTAGCCTAATTATTAAAAGTATTGTAAAGGTTTGAGTATTTTTATTATGGCGAATATTTAGCGCCATTAGACGCAGTTAAAATAAATAGAGTTCAATTAATTTAGTTACGTCACTATAAATAAAAAGCGCCACCCGATGGCAGCGCTTAGCGTTAACTCTTTACTGTAAATGCCTTACCGATTACCCGTTGGCAACCACTTTGGCGGCGACGGCAGCGTCCGAACGTTTAAGGATAGCGTAAGACACGCCGGCCAATACCGTACCGGCAATAATCGCCACCAGATACAGCAGCACCGGGGTGATGGCACCTGGGATCAGCAGCACGAACAGCCCGCCGTGCGGTGCCATCAGCTTGGCACCAAAAGCCATTGAAAGCGCACCGGTCAACGCGCCGCCTGCGATACAGCAAGGGATAACGCGCATTGGGTCACGGGCGGCGAAGGGTATCGCCCCTTCGGAGATAAAGCACAGGCCCAGCACCAGCGCCGCTTTACCGCCTTCACGTTCACTCTGCTCAAACTTGTGGCGCGCCAGCAGCGTGGCCAGCCCCATCGCCAGCGGAGGAACCATGCCCGCAGCCATGATTGCCGCCATCGGCGCATAAACGGATGAGCTCAGTAGCGCGACGCCAAACGCATAGGCCGCCTTGTTAACCGGCCCACCCATGTCGGTACACATCATCGCACCGACGATAGCGCCCAGCAGTACCGCATTGGCGGTTCCCAGCGACTGCAGCCAGGCGGTCAGGCCGAGCATGATCTTGGCCACCGGCGTACCGACGACGTAAATCATGACCAGACCGGTGACCAGGCTGGCAATCAGCGGAATAATGAGTATCGGCTTCAGCGCTTCCATACTCTGCGGCAGGCGCAGCTTGTTGCTGATAAATTTCGCCACGTAGCCAGCCAGGAAACCGGCAATGATACCGCCGATAAAACCGGCACCGGTGCTCACCGCTAACATGCCGCCAATCAGGCCCGGCGTCAGGCCCGGGCGGTCGGCAATCGAGAAGGCAATGAAGCCCGCCAAGACCGGCACCATCAGCGCGAACGCCGAAGCGCCGCCAATCTGCATCAGCGCTGCGGCCAGCGTGCCCTTCACTTCAAAGGCCTTGATACCGAAGATAAACGACAGCGCGATACACAGCCCCCCGGCGACCACCATCGGCAGCATGTAAGACACGCCGGTCAACAGGTGACGATAAGGCCCACCGCCCACTTCGTTTTTCTTGCTCGCCGATCCCTGACCCTGCTTTTTAGGCTCAAACAGTTCGGCCTCGACCAGCGCCTTGTCCAACTCTTGTTTGGTCTTTTTCAATGCCAGACCGGTCGAGGTGCGATACATCTGCTTGCCGGCAAACTTCTCCAGATCGACCTCAATGTCAGCGGCCACGATGACCAGGTCGGCCGCGGCCACTTCTTCTGCGGTAATGGCATTACCGGCACCCACGGAGCCTCGCGTTTCAACCTTCACCCACCAGCCGCGTTTCTTGGCCTCGGTTTCGATGGCTTCGGCCGCCATAAAGGTGTGCGCCACGCCGGTTGGACAGGCGGTGATCGCCACAATGCGCTTAGGACCCGCCGCGGCCGGAGCCGCAGTGGCGGCCTTGGCTAAGGAAGCGGCCGGTGCCTGATAAGGCTTGGCCTCGGCGATCGCCCGCTGTACAAAGGCCTCCGGCGCACGTACCGCATCGGCCAGCGAACCCAGATAAATATTTTTACCGCTCAGCGCGGCGTCCACAGGCAGCGCATCGCCAACGGCTAAAACGAGCTCAGCCTCGGCGGCGGCGTTTACCTGCGGATGGCCCGCCTTGGCTGCCGCAGCCGCAAGCATGTCTCTTGCAATCTGCGCACTCGCCTGTCCAATCGCTTTGTCTACTATCAGCAGCGTTTTCATTCTTGCTCTCCTGCTGTCAATTAAAGGGTTTCAGATCAACACGGGCCATCATCGCCGCTAACTGCGGGCGATCTTTGACACCGACGTTGCTTTGACTTACGGCCAGCGCGGCGACGGCGGTGGCCAGACGCAGCGTGTGCTCGCTTGATTCACGCATCAGTAAACCGTAAATCAGGCCACCGACCATCGAGTCGCCGGCGCCAACGGTACTTACCACTTCACACGCCGGTGGCTTGGCAATCCACGCGCCCGATGCGTTTACCCACAGTGCGCCCTCGGCGCCCAGAGAAATCACGACGTGAGCAATGCCCTGGTCACGCAGGGCATGAGCCGCGTCAACCACGTCGCTTAAATCGTTAAACTTGCGGCCGGCCCAGATTTCCAGCTCGCGACGGTTAGGTTTTACCAACCACGGCGCGGCTTTCAGACCGGCGACCAGCGCCTCGCGGCTGCTGTCGAAAATAATGCACGGACACTGGCTGCGAAGGCGGGTCATCCAATCGGTAAACGCCTGAGGATCGACCCCCGCCGGCAGGCTGCCGCACACCGCGACCATGTCAAACTGCCCCAACCAGCTCAGGGAATCATTAACAAAACGCTCCCAGTCCTGCGGCGTGACCTCGAAACCCGAGAAGTTAAAATCGCTGACTTCACCGTCTTTCTCCGTCAGCTTGACGTTGATACGGGTACGGCCTTCGACCACCTGAAAACGATTGGCGATGCCCAGGCTGCTGAACAGGTGCTGAAAGCCGTCCTGGTTCTCTTTACCTAGAAAACCGCCGACGGTGACATCGATGCCCAGGTCTTTAAGCACCTTGGCGACGTTAATCCCTTTACCCGCGGCGTGCAGGCCAGCGGTCTGCACCAGATTGACTTCGCCACGTTCAATTTCCGGGCAAAAACCGACCAGATCGTAGGCCGGATTTAAGGTGATAGTGGCAACTCGACGACTCATGCGCCCTCCCCTAAGCCTTCGGCAATAGCATCACCGATGGATTTCAATGCGACTTCCGCATCTTCACCGCTGGCGGTGAAGCGCAGGTGATGACCTTTTTTGACGCCCAGCGCCACGACTTTCATCAGGCTGCGGCCGTTGGCCGGTTTACCGCTGCCGTCCAGGTTAGTCACCGTGATTTCGCTGTTGAATTTCTTGATGCAGTTGACTAGCGCAGTGCCAGGACGCGCGTGCAGGCCGTGCTCGTTGCGGATCACGTATTCTGCGCTCAGCACTTCACTTTGTTCTTCGACTTCGCTGGTCAGCAATGCCAGCACACCCACCGCATCGGCGCTCAGCAGGCGCTCGGCCTTACCGGCTCGCAGCAGCTCACCGAGGTAGCCCAGCAGTTCGATAGGCTTATCGTCAGCGGCGGCCACGGTCAGCAGCAGCGCCACTTTTTCGCCCTGGTGCTCAAAGGCGCTCAGCGGACGGCTCAGGGTAGCGGCGCTGTTCAAATTGCCGTTAACCGCGTCGCTCAACCAGATACCCTGGCCGAGATTCAGCGGTGTACTGCTGATGGCTTCGCTGACGAATGAGGTATCTACCGCGCCGATCTGCTGTAAACGCCCGGCGTTAAGCGCCTGCAGGGTGATCAGGCTATCGGCGGCAACGTCAACGGAGATCAGCTGTGTGTCGAAAAGGAATTCGGCGGCATTCTTTTCGCCCATCAGCAGGCTGCGTAGCTCTTCGGCGGAGTCTGTTTCAGCGAGCCGTTCGGCCACGCTGTCGTCGCTGAGGACGTGCGTGAGCTGGCGAAGCAGTGCAAGGTGTTCATCGGAGCGTGCGGCAATGCCGATCACCACGAAGGCTTTTTGATCGTCCCCCACTCAATCCCCTGCGGGAACTGAAACACCTGCACGCCGGTATTGAGGACCAGCTCGCGGGTGTCGGTAGTGCCGTGTGGGATAGCAATGCCGTTACCCAAATAGGTAGTGGTTTGCAGCTCTCGGGCCAGCATACCGTCGACATAACCTTCGCTAACGCGACCCGCGGCGGTCAGCGCGGCGGCGACCTGGCGAATTGCGTCCTGTTTAGACCCTGCGGCTGCGCCCAGGTGAATGTCTTGCTGTGACAACTCGAACATAATTCTCCTCTCGTGCCGAACTTGAATCGTTTCAGCTATACTGGGGAAAAAGGAGCGCCGTTAGATTAAATTTAATAATCGAAAGACGCTGAAACGTTTCAATGAGTCTCATTCTGCACCGCTTATTTTGCAAGCATTGCGTGTTTTGGCGTTGCATTTTTATGATGCTACGCACATTTTTGGTTTTTTAATTTCACGCGTTTAAGAAATGCAGAAAAAAGCTGAAGTTTGGCTGACACCGCTAGAGGTAGCGGTCGTAGAAGTATGGCGAATTAATGAGCGGCCGACTGCTGCGGCCTGACAAAAAGGTTTAGGGGATCACCTTCCCGCGCACGATGACTTTACCGGGTTTGCTGTCGTTATCCGTGACCCGGCGAACGGCGAGATTGAGCGCCTGCCAGGCTATCTCCTGCAAATCATGAGCGATACACGGGAAGTGGAAGCCATAAATTCCGCAATGAGCCACCTCATCGATGCTAAACAGCGACACTCGGGTCTTCAGATCCAGCGAGTGTTCGATACAGGCTTTGATAATTCCCAACGAAATCTGGTTATTACAGCCGACAAAGTAGTCCGGTGCCGGATTACTGGCCAGCCAGCTGCGGGTCTCTTGCCAGGCTTCATCCATAAAGAAATCCGCGTGCAGCACCTCTAACGAAGCCACTTTTCCCTGTAATGCCGCCTGCAGTCCCATTACCCTTTCGCGTGCGACGTTAGAGTTTTCGGGTCCAGACACTACCACCACACGCTGTGCCTGCTGTTCTAACAACCAGCGACCGGCCTGCAGTCCACAGTCCAGATTATCGATGTAGACCCCGCTACAGTGGCTGGAATCGAGCTCGCGATCCACCAGCACAATCGGAATATTGAGCGTTTCAAGGCGGTTAAGATAATCGGGATGGTAGTGATGATCGTTGGAGATAGCCGACAGGATAATGGCGTCGACGTTATAGCCAATCAGTTTATCGATAATGCGATTTTCGGTTTCCTGCGACTCGTAGGAATCGAACACCAGCGTATCGTAGCCGATCTTCTGCGCCTCTAAGGTCATCAGTCGCGTCAGACCGCCAAAGAACGGATTGGCCATATCCGGATTGACAATACCAATGGTCTTGCTATTTTTGGCCCGCAGATTACGCGCGGCGGCGTTAACCACATAGCCTAACCGATCTGCGGTTTCACGAATGCGTTGCAGCGTGTCGGGATGAACCTTGTCCGGCTGTGAGAACGCCCGCGAGGCGGTAATCTTACTGACATTTGCCTGTGCAGCAACGCTTGCCAGCGTTGCCTTTTTTCCACGCCCCACTGCCAAGTGCTGCTCCTCAGTTCATGCAATCATTTTGTATCATTTAAGAATCATGACAGATTTGCGCCCCCGATGCTAACACTGTTTATTCCCTCTAAACGATTGATCCGCGGATCGGTGAAAATATCCAGCTCGTCCCGACTTTCCGAAGAAAATTCAGAGACTACCGCCCCGCGTTCACCCGCCTGAAACCAGTGACGGGTGTTGGGCGCGATGGTGTATTGCTCACCGGGGCGCAATAGCACATAGCGCTGGCAGGTGTAATATTCTTCGCCTCCCTCGGGGACCCTGCACCTCGCCGTTCCACTCGCCTCATTGTGGGTCAACTGCGGGTCATCGACAAACAGATAGACCTCGCCCCAGCGACAGCGAAAGGTCTCCTGTTTCCCCGGCGTGCCGGCAAACGGCGGGTGTAGATGCTCCGGACAGGTTTGGCGCGGGAACAGCACTAACTCCTTGGCACAGTAGCGCGGAGAGTTGACATAGGTTAGCAGCTGCAGGCCTGACAGCGGATAATCAGCCAGGCCAAAGGTCGCTATTTCAATGCGTTGCCTCTCCTCTTCCGTTAAGACAATCGCGGCCCCCTGCAGAAAATCCAGGGTGCGCTGTACGGCGTGTTCTGCTGCTGTGGTCATGGTTGCCTCCTTATAGTTAACGGTATCGATATCATTTAACCTGCTGCACCCCCGCCGATTCCGTGATCGCCGTCGCTAATAAACCTCCTGTCGGATCGATCGCCCCACTCTATACGCATAAATTTAACCGGCATCACAGTTTTACGCCGCGCTTTGATTCAGGATTGCGGCACTAAATGATATCGATACCATAAAAATGACTTCGGAGCGGTTTACATGAAAGCATTAGTTTTGGCGCAGGCCGGTTCAATTGCGATTGAAGATCGGCAGTTTGATGAGGTTTTGGGCAACAACGATGTACAGATAAAAATTCACTCGGTGGGCATCTGCGGCAGTGATGTGCACTACTATCAGCATGGTCGAATTGGCCCTTTCGTGGTTGAAGCGCCGATGGTGCTGGGTCACGAGGCCTCGGGCGTGGTACTCGCCGTGGGCAGCGAAGTGAATCATCTCAACGTTGGCGACCGAGTATGTATGGAACCGGGGATCCCGAATCTCAACTCTGCCCAAACTCGCGCGGGCATCTATAACCTCGATCCTGCGGTGCGTTTTTGGGCCACGCCACCGGTGCATGGCTGCCTGCGCGAGACGGTTATTCACCCTGCCGCCTTCACCTTCAAGCTGCCGGACAATGTCAGCTTCGCCGAGGGCGCGATGGTCGAACCGCTGGCTATCGGTATGCACGCCGCGACCAAGGCCGGTATCAAGCCGGGTGATATCGCCCTGGTAATAGGCGCTGGCCCGATTGGCGTGGTCACCGCGCTGGCAGCGCTGGCCGGCGGTTGTTCAGACGTGATTATTTGCGATCTGTTTGACGAGAAGCTGGCGGTAGCGGCCAACTATGAAGGCCTGCACGCGGTCAATATCAAGAGTGGCAATTTGGCAGATGCGGTGTGCAGGCTGACCAGCGGAAACGGCGTGGACGTGGTCTTTGAGTGCAGCGGCGCAAAAGCGGCAATTACCACGTTGGCGACCCACACCGCGCCCGGTGCCACGGCCGTGCTTATTGGCATGCCCATCGACGTCGCGCCGATGGATATCGTGGCCGCACAGGCGAAAGAAATCACCTTCAAGACGATATTCCGCTACGCCAACATGTACCCGCGCACCCTGCGCCTGCTCAGCAGCGGTAAGCTCCGCGTTCAGCCGTTAATCAGCCAGACCTACAAGTTCGCCGACAGCGTTGCCGCATTCGATCGCGCCGCGGCAGGACACGCCGCCGACATCAAGATCATGCTGGAAATGGAGTGAAGTATGATGCTCTATGCGGGTATTGACTGCGGGACTCAAGGTACCAAAGTGCTGATTGTCGACAGCACTCGGGGCACGATCCTCGGTGAGGGAAACGCCGCTCATCGGCTGATTAGCGACTCCAACGGGCGTCGTGAACAGCTGGCCGAGTGGTGGATTGAGGCGCTGGTTGCGGCCTTTCAGCAGGCAGTCTCTCAGGCGGGTATCGATGCACGCAAGATTGTGGGATTGGGGGTCTCTGGCCAGCAGCACGGTTTTGTGCCGCTAGATGAACAGGGTCAGGTGCTGCACAGCGTCAAACTGTGGTGCGATACGGAGACTGCCGCAGAAAACGATGCCCTGTTGCAGCAGTTAGGCGGCGTCGAAGGGTCACTCGACCAGCTCGGCCTGTCGGTTGCCACCGGCTATACTGCTTCAAAAATCATCTGGTTTAAGGCCCATCATCCGCAGCTGTGGGAGCGCCTGCACACCGTGCTGCTGCCCCATGATTACCTGAACTATTGGCTAACCGGTGAACGGGTTACCGAATACGGCGACGCCTCAGGCACCGGCCTGCTCAACGTACGCCTGCGTGAATGGGACCGTAAGACCGTTGAGTTGATCGACGACAGCGGTCGGTTATGGAACGCCCTTCCTCAGTTGAAAAATGCCGAAAGCTATATCGGCACGCTGCGTCCGAAGGCAGCGGCCATACTGGGCTTATCCGTGACAACCCGCGTCTCTAGCGGCGGTGGCGACAACATGATGGCAGCCATCGGCTCCGGCAATATCGCTCCCGGGATCGTCACCATGAGTCTGGGCACCTCGGGAACGCTGTTTACCTGGGCGGCCGAACCTGTCGAGGCATCATCGGCAATGATTGCCGGATTCTGCTCCAGCAACAACGGCTGGCTGCCGCTGATCTGCACCATGAATGTCACCTCGGCCACCAGGTCGGTACAAACGCTGTTAGAGGAGGACATTGACGGATTCAACCACCTGCTGACGCAGGCGTCACCCGGCGCGGGTGGGGTAGAAATGCTGCCGTTCTTCAACGGCGAACGGGTACCGGAGCTGCCGCACGCTCGCGCCAGCCTGCATAACCTCGACAGTAATAATTTCACCCGCGCCAATCTGTGTCTGGCGGCGGTAGAAAGCGCCACCTACGGGCTGCGTTACGCCATCGAGCTGTTTCGCCGGCAGGGGATCGAGATCCGTGAGATCCGTCTAACCGGTGGAGGATCGCGCAGCGCGCGCTGGCGGCAGATTGTTGCCGACGTTATGGGCTGCGCGGTGGTCTGCCTTAGCATTCAGGAAACGGCGGCCCTTGGTGCAGCGATTCAGGCTATCTGGGCCAGCGCGCTGGCGGAAAATCCCCATCAGGATAGCAACGCGCTGCTCGCCGAACTCTGTCAGCGCTTTGTGTCATTGGATCCCGCGACTCACACTCAGCCAGACGCCGCTCGGCGGGCGCAGTACCAGCAACTGTATCAGCGTTATCTGCAACGCCTTCAGCAAACTTATCCGCAGGTGCCACTATGAGCCACCCACAGCACGCCCCACAGGCCACCTATTTGCTCGAGGTGACGGGGATCAAGAAATCCTTCGGCCCCGTCGTGGCGCTAAAAAATGCCGAGTTTTGCCTGCGCCGCGGGTCGATCGATGCCCTGTGTGGCGGCAACGGTGCCGGGAAATCAACCTTTCTCAGCATCCTGATGGGCTTTATCAAGCCAGACGGTGGCGAGATCTTTATCAACGGTGAAAGGTGTGAATTTCATCACCCGAGCGAGGCGTTGAAAGCCGGTATTGCCATCGTGCAGCAGGAATTGAGCGCTATCCCGGACCTTACCGTCGCGGAGAATATTTGGCTCGGCCGCGAACCGCGACGCCTGGGCTTTATCAACTTCACCGCCCTCAATCAGCGCACTACCCGGCTGTTGCAGGATCTTGATTTTCACATTGAAGCGACGGAGAAAATGCGCAATCTGAGCGTCGCCGAGCAGCAGTTAGTGGAAATAGCTAAAGCGCTGTCACACGCCAACGCCGACATCATCATTATGGATGAACCGACGTCGGCGATTGGCGAAGAGGATGCGCAGAAAATCTTTCAGACTATCAAGCGTCTGGCGGAGAAAGGTAAAGGCATTATTTATGTCTCGCACCGCCTGTCGGAGATTTTTCAAATTGCCGACAGCTATACCATCTTCCGCGACGGTGCCTATATCAGCGAGGGCTATATTGCCGACATTACCCGCGAGCAGCTGATTGAACACATTATTGGCGGCGAGTGCGACAGCGAATTCGCCAAATTTAATCAGCCCGGCGAAGAAGTCATGATGGAGGTACAAAACCTCAGCTGGCGCAATACCGTCAAGGACATCAGCCTGCACCTCAAACGCGGCGAAATCTTGGGTATTTATGGCCTGATCGGCTCCGGACGCACCGAGTTTCTTGACCTGTTATTTGGCATTCAGCACGCCGACAGCGGCACCCTGCGCGTGGGAGATAAAACCCTCGCTCGCCACTCGCCAAAAGACGCTATCCGCTGCGGGTTGGCCTATGTCACTGAGGATCGTAAACAGACCGGCCTGGTGCTGTGTCGTTCGGTCAATGAGAACGTCAACATCTCCTCCTTTGCCGCCATAAGCCGCGCCGGTTTTATCAATAACGGGCGTGAACGGGCGCGCACCCGCGAGATGATCAAACGCTTCAACGTCAAAACGCCGGACGGTGAACATCCGGTGGGTAACCTCAGCGGCGGTAATCAGCAGAAGGTGGTGCTCGGACGCTGGGCGCTGCTCGAGCCGCAGGTCCTGCTGCTGGACGAGCCCACGCGCGGCATCGACGTCGGCGCCAAGAAAGAGATCTATCGCTTTATGTCGGAATTCGCCCTGCAAAATAAGGGGATCATCATGGTGTCGTCTGAGCTGAATGAAATTATTGGTATGAGTGATCGGATCCTGGTGTTTCGCAACGGTCGACTGGCCGGAGAGCTGGCGGCGGCGAGTGCAACTCAGGCAGAACTGATGAAGTTAGCGGTTTAACGGGGAGATCAAAGCAATGAGTACAACACAATCTTTAACACCCAAGATTTCATTTTTAAACCGCAACCGGCGGCGGATGAACAAATACGGCATCATCGTGGCCTTCTTCGTTCTGTGCCTGATTGTGGCACTGACCGGCGAGTATCAGGTTGCCCGCGGCTCCTGGAGCAGCAACTATTTCCTCAGTAATGAAAATATGCTGATCGTGCTTCGACAGGTATCGATCAACGGCATCCTGGCGATCGGCATGACCTTCGTCATTATTACCGCCGGAGTCGATCTGTCGGTGGGATCGGTGCTCGCGCTCAGCGGCATCGTTGCCGCGCGGTTTGCCACTAACAATGCGGGGCTGGCGATCGGCAGTACCGCTACCGCGGTCATGGTGCCGATGATCGTGGCCTTGGGCATTGGCATTGTCTGCGGGCTGATCAACGGCACGGTGCTCGCGCGTTATCGCCTGCAACCTTTTATTGTCACCATGGGAATGCTCTCGGCGGCGCGCGGTTTGACCCTGCTGACCACCGACGGTAACCCCGTTTCGCAGCTAAACAGCGATTTCCGCTGGCTGGGTAACGGCTACATTGCCAGCGTCCCGGTGCCGGTAATCCTCTTTGTTGTCCTGTTTGGGCTCGCCTGGATACTGCTGAATAAGACCATCTTCGGTCGCTACATCTATGCCGTGGGGGGCAATCCCAAAAGCGCCCACACCTCGGGCATCAACGTTATCCGCATTAAGGTGCTGGTTTACACCCTCTGTGGTGCTCTGGCGGGTATCGCCGGGCTGATCCTTGCCGCCCGCACCGGCTCGGCGCAGACCAATGCCGGAGCAGGCTATGAGCTGGACGCGATTGCCGCCGTAGTGATCGGCGGCACCAGCATGGCGGGAGGCGTGGGCACTATGGTTGGCACCTTCTTTGGCGTACTGATTATTGGCGTGATGAATAACGGACTCGACCTGCTCGGCGTGCAGTCGTATTACCAGCAGATCATTAAGGGCGCGCTGATTGTGGTAGCCGTCTTGCTCGACCCCTCGCGCAAACAACAGCGCGAGTAATAAACCTAAAAGTACCCTACCTGGAGATAATAATGAAAATAAGAAAAATGGCATTGCTCGCCTCGGCAATAATGATCGCCAGCACGGCCGTGGCACAGGCAGCACCGGTGAAAATTGCGGTTCTGATGTACGGGAATAAAGCCGAATTTGTGCAACTAATGGAAAGATACGCCAAAGAGCACCCGGCGGTTAAGAGCGGTGAGGCGGTGTTGACCTTCTATGATGGGCGCTATGATGCCTCGGTGCAGAACGATCAGGCCGCCACCGCTATCCAAACCAAGACCGATGCGATTATCGTCAACCCGCTGGATTTTGAGGCCAACATCGATATCGTCACTAACGCTAACGAGGCCAAAATTCCGGTGGTGGTGACCAACGCCCGTTTAAATACTAATGATATGACGTCTGAGGTAGTCTCAAACGATGAGTTGGGCGGTTATCTGGAGGCCAAATCGGTGCTGGACAGGCTCGACTGTAAGACGCATAAGGTGAACGTGGTTATCCTTGAAGGGCCGAAAGGCGGCAGTGGCGAAATACAGCGCGGCAAAGGTAATGACAAAGCTATCGCAGAATGTGGCCCAGGCCAGGTGACCGTGTTAGAGCGCAAAACCGCTAACTGGTCGCGGGCGGAGGCGCAGCCGCTAATGGAAAACTGGCTGCAAAAACACCGGGGTAAAATCAACGGCGTGATTGGTCAAAACGATGAAATGGCGCTGGGTGCGATTGAGGCGATTAAAGGCGCGGGCCTGAATGTGAAAGACTTTGCTATTGCGGGAGTCGACGGCGTCTCTGACGCGATCCACGCGGTTCAGGCTGGAGAAATGGTGTCTATTTTGCAAGATGCAAAAGCGCAGATGCAGGGCTCAATCGACGTAGCGATGCGCGCGGTGAAAGGCGACAGTTACCAGCCGCAGTCTGCTATCTGGCAACAGTATGCTAAAGATCTGCAGTGGGACGGCGGCACCCAGAAGCACTACTTTATCCCCTGGACCACGGTCACTACGGAAAATGCGCAGCAGCTGTTAGACGCGCGAAAATAGCGACGCACTAAGGACTCGGCTTTTAGCCCCTTCCTCCGCTATGCGGGGGAAGGCCGGGATGGGGGAGCACTCGGCTTTTAGCCCCTTCCTCCGCTATGCTGGAGTGAACCCCGGGATGGGGGAGCACGCGGCTTTTAGCCCCTTCCTCCAGCTATGCGGGGGAAGGCCGAGATGGGGGAGCACTCGGCTTTTAGCCCCTTCCTCCGCTATGCGGGGGAAGGCCGAGATGGGGGAGCACTCGGCTTTTAGCCCCTTCCTCCGCTATGCGGGGGAAGGCCGGGATGGGGGAGCAACCGACTGAAGTGCATAAATAAAACTCAGATTCAATCTTCTTGAATTTGGTGTTGTTTTTAAGGCGCGGTGTCGGCTTCCAGCCTGAGCAGATAAATCATCGCGTCATCCCGGTGGCTAAAGCACATGTCCGCGCTGGCCTGCAGGCCAGCGCAAACTGTTGGCCGCAGCGGCGAGTTAAAAATCAGGCATAGATTATTATCTGCTAGCTGAACGCAGCGGGTATTGGCAGGTTTGCCATTGGGCATGCCAGGGATCGGGCTTGAGATTGACGGCGCAATACAGCAGGCACCACAGTCAGTACGACAGTCCATCGGTAGCTCCCCTCTGGGCTGCGATTAATGGGCAGATGGGGCGACAGGCCCCAAGATCCGCAGACAATAGCAGCGCGATGAAAATCTCACCAGAAAAATCGCTGAAATCACCCTACAGCGACCCTTTCATCACTCTTTTTATGCTTGCTACTTGCCTGAAATCACGCTCACGAGTAACGTGTCGCCCATTATCCAAACTTTTTGCAAACAGGTTATTTTTATGGCACGTGCTAATGAAATTAAACGCGGCTTCGTTGTAAATTACGACGGAAAATTGCTGCTGGTTAAAGATATCGATGTCCAGAGTCCAAGCGCGCGCGGCGCAAGCACTCTGTATAAAATGCGCTTTTCCGACGTGCGTACCGGCATGAAGGTTGAAGAGCGTTTCAAGGGTGATGACATCATCGATACCGTGACCCTGACTCGCCGTAAAGTGAACTTCTCCTACGTCGACGGTGACGAATATATCTTCATGGACGACGAAGATTTCACCCCTTACACCTTTAACAAATCGCAGATCGAAGAAGAGCTGCTGTTTATTCCGGAAGGCGGTCTGGCGGGGATGCAGGTTCTGCTGCTCGAAACCCAGCTGCTGGCGCTCGAAATGCCGCAAACTGTCGATCTGGAAATCATTGAAACGGCTCCGGGTATTAAAGGCGCCTCCGCCAGTGCCCGCAACAAGCCGGCGACCTTGAGCACCGGTCTAGTGATCCAGGTACCAGAATATCTGAGCAGCGGCGACAAAATTCAGATTCATATTGCCGAACATCGCTATATGGGCCGTGCATAAACGTTTGCCTTTATGCGTAATTGAGCGCCGCGGCGCTCTTTTTTTTGCCGGTAGTTCACTGGATTTTCCCCGGCATCACGTCATCTTATGGCAGATATTTCAATTATAGACCCGGTATTCAGACGTTAATAGGGCTCATCACAGGCTATTAAAAGGAGTTAGACGTGACTAAAACCAATCTAATCACCGGCTTTCTCGGCAGCGGCAAAACTACGACCATCCGTCACCTGCTGGCGCAAAAACCGGAAAACGAAAAATGGGCGGTGCTGGTCAACGAGTTTGGCGAGGTGGGTATTGATGGCGCGCTGCTGGCAGACAGCGGTGCGGTGCTAAAAGAGATCCCCGGCGGCTGCATGTGCTGTGTCAACGGATTGCCGATGCAGGTTGGCCTCAACATGCTGCTGCAGAAAGCCAGGCCGGATCGTTTGCTGATTGAGCCGACCGGTTTGGGTCATCCTAAACAAATACTCTCGCTGCTGACCTCAGAAGTCTATCACTCCTGGCTGACGCTAAATGCCAGCCTGTGCCTGCTCGATGCCCGCATGCTCAGCGATGAAAGAACGGTAAATAATGAAAACTTTCGCGATCAGCTGGCTGCGGCAGACATTGTTATCGTTAATAAAATTGATACCTATGCTGAAAGTGACCACAGGCAGTTAGCGGAGTGGATTGCGCGTCAAGACTCGGACCTGCGCATTGAACGGGTGTCGCAGGGGCAAATTAGCGCTGCTCTACTCGATGAAGCGCGAAAAAATCAGCGTGCGTTGCCTGACGGCAGGCACCATCACGCTCACGCGGCAAAACAGGGTCTGGCGGCGCTGAGCCTGCCGAGTCAACAGCGCTGGCGGCGTGCGCTTAACGAGGCCGGTGAATACTCGAGCTGTGGTTGGATTTTCGATGCCGACACCGTGTTTGACACCGCCGGGGTCCTCGACTGGGCCAGACAGGCGCCGGTAGATCGCGTGAAAGCGGTAGTGCGCATAAGAGAAGGCACTTTACGCGTTAACCGTCAGGGAAATGACCTGCATATTGACACTCTGGGCGCCGCGCCGGTAGACAGCAGGATTGAGCTCATATCACGCAATCCGTGCGACTGGAACGCGCTACAGGCCATTTTGTTGAAGGTACGTTTAAGTTAGCAGGCTTACCGTATTTGGTTGTTAAGATTCTACATTCAATCAATACGGATTTTTTTCTATGTTTCGTCGCAACCTACCCGCGATCCTGCTGCTCAACGTTTTAGGAATTGCGCTGTTTCTGTCTTACTACCTGCCCGCGAACCACGGTTTTTGGGCACCTATCGACCGATCGGTCTTCTTCTTCTTTAATCGCCGCCTGGCGACCCATGAAACCTTCCTGCACCTGGTGGCCATCACTAACAATCGCGCCTTCGACGCTTGCTCGCTGCTGGCGATGGGCCTGCTGTATCTCTCCTATTATGTGAAAAAAGACGCCAGCGGCCGCCGAGGGATGATCATGGTGGGTATCGTCATGCTGCTGACCGCCGTGGTGTTAAACCAATTGGGCCATCAGCTACCGGTGGCACATAAAAGCCCGTCGCTGAGCTTCCCGCACGTTAATCGCGTCAGCGAACTGACCGGCATTCCAACCAAAGACTCTTCCGGCGATAGCTTCCCGGGCGATCACGGCATGATGCTAATGGTGTTCAGCGTCTTTATGCTTCGTTATCTCGGCCTGCGCGCTTTTGCCATCGCCGTCTTAATTACCGTCGTTTTCTCGATGCCGCGCCTGATGATCGGCGCCCACTGGTTTACCGATATTATGGTCGGATCGTTGTCGGTCGTTTTAGTTGGCACAAGCTGGTGGTTAATGACGCCGGCTAGCGACATTTTAGTGAATTGGTTAGATAAAAAATTGCCAAAGAAAAAGGTTAATTAAACTTTCTTTAAGATAATCCTTATTTTCTTATGCATAGCTTTTTATTATGGCCCGAGACATATTGTCATGTTTTCGGGCCCTTTTATTTGTTGCTAATGTAAATAGGCGAAAGCGGGAAATTGCTCGCAGGCCGCACTCTGCTGCGCTTTTAAGCCAAAGCAGCGCAAATCTCAATCAGCGCTTTTTACATTAATAGTTACATTGCCTTACATCGGAAATTCTTATTAAAAAAGCGTTAAAACCTCTCGCTTTCCCTAAATCATTACGGTAATCTCGACCACGTTGCACAGAAATGTGGCATAAATGGTCCGATTCCAATTAATAGTGTGCTGTACTACACAATTTCCTGGCTAAGCCTTTGCCTAAGCTGAACGCAACAGATAATGTCGCTTGGTTTTTGGCAATTTGATAACGAACTTTCGGCTTCGTTAAGGACAGCAAGGGAAAACAACATACATGGTCAAGTCTCAACCGTTTCTGAGATATATCTTGCGGATAATACCCGCAATTGGCGCGGCAATTGTTCTCTCCGCGTGTAGTGCAACACATTCTTCGAACACAGAAAGCGCACAAACTGAGATGCATGCAGTTAAAGACAAAGACGGTCTTTTACTTCAAGCCTCTCAGGATGAATTCGAAGCAATGGTTCGTAACGTCGATGTTAAATCCAAAATCATGGATCAATATGCCGACTGGAAAGGCGTTCGTTATCGGTTAGGGGGTGACAGCAAGCGTGGTATCGATTGCTCGGCCTTCGTACAGTTAACATTCCGCGAACAATTTGGCATGGACCTCCCTCGTTCAACCTATGAACAGGAAGATATGGGTAAGAAGATCCAGCGTAACAAGCTGCGAGTTGGCGACCTGGTGTTGTTCCATGCAGGCTCTACCGGACGTCACGTAGGTATCTATCTGGGTAATAATCAGTTCGTTCATGCTTCCACCAGCAGCGGCGTAATGATTTCTAACCTGACTGAAGCTTACTGGACCCAACATTATCGTGAAGCAAGACGCGTATTGCCTGGTGCAATGCCGAATACCGGTAACGGGAACCTGACTACCGCGATGCTGCAATAGCAGCAAAACGACCCAGCCCTGTTGTCCAAGCCAAGCGATCCTTTGCTGTAGCCAAGTGGCACCTGCCTCAGCTAAGCGAATAGAAAAAGACCCTCTCAACAGGGTCTTTTTTTATTGCCCCTCTCTTCCTCAGCAAACCATCATTCCCGCCTGAATTGTTTTACCCTTCCGCTGTCCTAATAACGAGACGACGAAAATGGTTATTTAAAGATTTTCAATCTATTATTGACCTATACCCGCCCAGCGATACCGAACCAGGAGTTAACTTTCAGGATGTTTTCGCGCGCACTCACCGCCCTGTTACTGTCGCTGATTGGCTTTTTCGCCCACGCCGACACAATAGAAGACGGCTATGCCTTCGCGATCCTCGGCGATCCCCAGTATCTGTATAACTTCACCCACTTTGACTACGTCAATCCGGCCGCGCCCAAGGGCGGCAGCATCACGCTTTCAGCCATCGGCACCTTTGATAACTTTAACCGTTTCGCCTCACGCGGCAATGCGGCTATCCGCAGCGACACGCTGTACGACAGCCTGTTTACCCCCTCCGAGGATGAAATCGGCAGCTATTATCCGCTTATCGCCGATTCGGCACGCTACGACAGCCAGTTTAGATGGGTCGAGGTGGACATTAATCCGCGCGCCGTTTTTCACGACGGCAGCCCGATCACCGCCAACGACGTGGCCTTTACCTTCAAGAAGTTTATGACCGAGGGCGTACCGCAGTTTCGGGTGGTCTACAAAGGCGTGGTGGTCAAAGCTATTTCGCAGCTCACGGTGCGGTTCGAGTTCCCCACCCCCAGTAAAGAGCAAATGCTCGGCCTGCTGGGCCTGCCGGTGATATCCGAAAAGTTCTGGCAGCATCGAAAGTTCAATGAACCTTTGTCTACGCCCCCGCTGGGTAATGGGCCTTACCGTATCTCCGACTATAAGCTGGGCCAGTATGTCACCTACTCGCGCGTGACCAACTACTGGGCCGCCAATTTGCCGGTGAACCGCGGACGCTATAATTTCGATACTATCCGCTATGACTACTATCTTGACGACAACGTGGCGCTGGAGGCGTTTAAATCCGCAGCCTACGATTTTCGCAGCGAATCCTCGCCAAAGAACTGGGCGACCCAGTATCAGGGAGCTAACTTTACCCGCGGGCTAATCATCAAGCAGGACGACGAGAATAAGGCGGCGCAGGATGCGCGTTGGCTGGCGTTTAATATCCAACGGCCAATTTTTGCCGATCGCCGGGTGCGCGAGGCGTTGACGCTGGCCTTCGATTTCGACTGGATGAACAAGGCGCTCTATTACGGCGCCTATCAGCGCACTAACAGCTATTTCCAAAATACAGAATATGCGGCCAGCCACTATCCCGATGCCGCGGAACTGGCCTACCTGGCACCGCTTAAGGGAAAAATCCCGGACGAAGTCTTTAGTCAGCTTTACCAGCCGCCGCGTTCCGACGGCAGCGGTAACGATCGGCCAAACCTGCTCAAAGCCACTGCCCTGCTCAAACAGGCGGGATGGACGGTGAAAAATCAGCAGTTGGTAAACGATAAAACCGGCAAAGCGTTTAACTTTGAACTGCTCTTGCCGAGCAGCGCCAACTCCCAGTACGTGCTGCCGTTCCAACATAATTTGCAGCGCCTGGGCATTACCATGAGCATTCGCCAGGTGGATAACTCGCAGTTTGTCAGCCGCTTGCGCAGCCGTGACTATGACATGATCCCGACGCTGTATCGCGCTATGCCCTACCCCGGCACCGATTTGCAAATTATGTGGAATTCGAAATACCTCAACTCGACCTACAATGCGCCCGGCGTGTCTGACCCGGCCATCGATACCCTGACCGATCAGATTATGGCGCATCAGGGCCAGCCTGCGGCCCTGCTATCGCTGGGACGCGCCCTCGACCGGGTCCTGACCTGGCACCAGTACATGATCCCGCTTTGGTACTCCAATCGCGATCGTTATGCCTACTGGGACAAGTTCTCGATGCCTGAAATTCGCCCCCCTTATTCGTTAGACCTTGATACCTGGTGGTTCGATATGAATAAAGCCGCGCGACTCGCCGCTGCTAAAAAATAAGGAGACGATTGTGACCGCCTATTTGCTTCGTCGACTTCTGCTGGTGATCCCCACGCTGCTGGCGATTATTACCATCAATTTTTTTATCGTGCAGATTGCCCCCGGTGGGCCGGTCGATCAGGCCATCGCGGCGATCGAAATGGGCCAGGGCAGCGGGTTGCCGGGCGGCAGCGCGGCCAGCGGCAACGGTCACGCGGTGGCCGGTGTCGGCCAGGTCGGCGACGGTAACTATCGCGGTGCGCGCGGCCTTGACCCCGAAGTCATCGCCGAAATTACCCGACGCTTTGGTTTTGATAAACCCCTGCACCAGCGTTATTTCGACATGCTGTGGCAGTATGCACGCTTCGATTTTGGCAATAGCCTGTTTCAGGGCGCTAGCGTAATGCAGCTGGTGAAGTCCAGCCTACCGGTGTCTATCAGCCTTGGGCTGTGGAGCACGCTGATTATTTATCTGGTGTCGATCCCGCTGGGCATCCGCAAGGCGGTGAAAAACGGCAGCGCCTTTGATACCTGGAGCAGCTCGGTGGTGATTATCGGTTACGCGGTGCCGTCGTTTTTATTCGCTATCCTGCTGATCGTATTATTTACCGGCGGTAACTATCTCGACTGGTTCCCACTGCGCGGCCTGACCTCGCCTAATTTCGACTCGCTGCCGTGGTACGGAAAAATAACCGACTACCTGTGGCACATTACGCTGCCGGTTTTGGCGACGGTGATCGGCGGCTTTGCCACGCTGACCATGCTGACTAAAAACTCATTTCTCGATGAAGTGCAGAAACAGTATGTGATCACCGCGCGCGCCAAGGGCCTCGACGAAAAAAAAATCCTTTATCGTCACGTTTTTCGCAACGCCATGCTGCTGGTGATTGCCGGCTTCCCGGCGACCTTTATCAGCATGTTTTTTACCGGATCGCTGCTGATAGAGGTGATGTTTTCGTTGCACGGCCTCGGGCTGCTGGGCTACAACGCCACGCTACAGCGCGACTATCCGCTGATGTTCGGCACGCTGTATATTTTCACCCTCATCGGCCTGCTGCTGAACATCGTCAGCGATATCACCTACACGCTGGTTGACCCACGCATTGACTTCGAGGGCCGCCAACAGTGAAACTCAGCCCGATTAATCGCGCCCGCTGGCGGCGTTTTCGGCAGAACCGACGCGGATTCTGGTCGCTGTGGATTTTTGCCCTGCTGCTGGTGCTGGCGTTGTTATCGAACGTGATCGCCAATGAAAAACCGCTGCTGGTGCGCTATCAGGGGCATTTCTACCTGCCGTTTATGTTTAATTATGCGGAAGCTACCTTTGGCGGCGAGCTGCAAACCGCCACCGACTATCAGGATCCGTTCGTGGTTAACCAGCTGCAAAGCCGCGGCTGGGTGCTATGGGCACCGCTAAAGCAGAGCTATAACTCGATTAACTTTGCCACCCAGCAGCCGTTTCCTTCTCCCCCCTCGCGCCACAACCTGTTAGGCACCGACAGCAGCGGCCATGACGTGCTGGCCGAAATTCTCTACGGCCTGCGCATCTCGCTGTTCTTTGGGGTGATGCTAACCCTGCTGTCTTCGCTGATCGGCATCGTCGTCGGCGCGACCCAGGGCTATTATGGCGGCAGAGTTGATCTCTGGGGACAGCGCTTTATCGAGGTCTGGGCCGGTATGCCGACGCTGTTTCTGATCATTTTATTGTCCAGCGTGGTGCAACCGAACTTCTGGTGGCTGCTGCTGATAAGCGTGCTGTCAGGCTGGATGATACTAGTGGGCGTGGTGCGGGCCGAGTTTTTACGCACGCGCAACTTCGACTACGTTCGCGCAGCGCAGGCAATGGGCGTCGCCGACACCACCATCATGCTGCGGCACATGCTGCCCAACGCCACGGTGGCGACGCTGACCTTTATGCCGTTTATTCTGTGCGGCTCGATCACCACCCTGGCCTCGCTCGACTTTCTCGGCTTTGGTCTGCCCATTGGTTCGCCTTCACTCGGCGCACTGCTGCTGGAAGGCAAGAATAATCTTCAGGCTCCGTGGCTGGGGATCAGCGCCTTTATGGTGCTGGCCGTCCTGCTGTCGCTGCTTATTTTTATCGGTGAAGCGGTGCGCGACGCTTTTGATCCCAGCCAGTCACGTTAGGATTGCCATAATATGCCTCCATCGCCCCTGCTCAGCATCGAAAATCTGGACATCGCCTTCCGCCAGGAGGGACAGCTTGCGACCGTGGTCAGCGACTTATCGCTGTCGCTGTCGGCAGGGGAAACCCTGGCGCTGGTAGGCGAGTCCGGCTCCGGTAAAAGCGTGACCGCGCTGTCGATTCTGCGCCTGCTGCGCACGCAGTCGGTCGTGTATCCCAAGGGGGATATTGTTTATCAGGGGCAAAGCCTGTTACACGCCAGCGAGCCCGAGCTGCGCAAGATCCGCGGTGACCGTATTGCGATGATATTTCAGGAGCCGATGGTGTCCCTGAACCCGCTACACAATATTGAAAAACAGCTGGCGGAGGTGCTATCGCTGCATCGGGGCATGCGTCGCGACGCCGCGCGCAAAGAGATTATCCAGACCCTGGACCGCGTGGGTATTGCCCAGGCCGCCTCTCGGCTCGGTGATTTCCCGCATCAGCTTTCCGGCGGGGAACGCCAGCGAGTAATGATTGCGATGGCGATCCTCACCCAGCCCAGCCTGCTGATTGCCGACGAGCCCACCACTGCGCTCGACGTCTCGGTGCAGGCGCAAATCCTCGCCCTGCTGCACGAACTTAAGCGAGAGCTGGGCATGACGATGCTGTTTATCACCCATAACCTGCGCATCGTGCGCTCGATTGCTGACAACGTCGCGGTGATGAAGTCCGGACGTCTGGTGGAGTACGGCTCTCGCGAGATGCTGTTTAACGCGCCGCAACACCCCTACACGCGAAAGCTGTTACAGGCCGAGCCCAAGGGCAGCCCAAGACCGGTCGCGGCCGGTAGCCCGGTGCTGCTGCGAGTAGAAGGCCTCAGCGTCGGCTTCCCCGTCCGCCGTGGCCTGCTGCGCCGAACGGTCAGCACCAAGATGGCGTTACAGGGTCTCAGCTTTACCCTGCGCCGGGGAGAAAGCCTCGGACTGGTGGGCGAATCGGGGTCAGGTAAAAGTACCAGCGGGCTGGCGCTGCTGCGATTGTTGCGCTCACAGGGCAGCATCGAATTTGACGGTCAACCACTGCAACATCTTAACCGCCGAGCGATGCTGCCGTTCCGCAGCCGCATTCAGGTAGTGTTTCAGGACCCTTATTCGGCGCTCAATCCGCGACTCAACGTGATGCAGATTATCGCCGAGGGGTTACAGGTGCATAAACGCCTGAACGAACAGCAGCGCGAGCAGCGAGTGATTGATGCCATGCGCGAGGTTGGGCTCGATCCGCAAACTCGCTATCGTTACCCTACCGAGTTCTCCGGCGGACAGCGTCAGCGTATTGCGATTGCCAGAGCGCTGATTTTGCAGCCCGAACTGGTGATACTGGATGAACCGACCTCGTCGCTGGACAAATCGGTGCAGGCGCAAATTCTCGAGTTGTTACACCATCTGCAGCAGCGCTACGGCCTGTCATACCTGTTTATCAGCCATGATTTGCAGGTGGTGAGAAGCCTTTGTCATCAGGTCGTGGTGCTAAAGAGTGGCCAGGTTATCGAGCAGGGAGAGTGCGAGAAGCTGTTTACCCGGCCGGAGCAGCCTTATACACAGCAGTTGTTGGCGTTAGCCGAGGTCAGTGACGTTCAGCCACGTTAGCCAGCAGCGGTTAGAGGGGTAATAGTGGCCGTCAGAAGGGATAGATAGCGGAGACTGAGACGGATTCGGCAATGGCGGTGCCGATATTTTTTAAACGGCACATGGTGGCGCTTTCATCGTCACGCTTCACGAACAGGCAAAGCTCACCCTCGCATTCGATGATATTACTTTCAACCTGAATTTCGCGCAGGGAAAGGTTAAGGCCCTGTAACACCTGGCGCGCGCTGTCGCCTTCCGGGCTAAGCAATTTAAGGCCAATAAGATTATTATCGGCTTCGTCTGCAGGCAGCAGAATGGCCTCTACTTTGCTACCGGCAAAGCCCGACAGCCAGCGATAGTTTTGTGGTAACCGATGTACCACCGAAAAATGATTACTGTTCACGGTACCCCCAAAAAAGCATTCAACAAAAAATTCACAAAACTGCAACGCATGAACCAAGTTATAACGCACTCGCGGCGCTAATGCTTGCAAAATAGTTAAAAACAAACCAATTGTTCACATACTATTAACTATTTAAGTACAGAAATGGCCCGTTGTGACGTTTTTTTGAACGCTATACTTTATAAATGGGAGCCATCTCTCACTTCGGCTCATTTGTAACCCTTTCTGAATCATTTCTCAACCAATTTCAATCATCAGCGTTACCTTTTAGACGCTAAAATGTCACAAATAATAAACAAAGACCCCGATAAAAATAAATTTAATTCATTAAAAACAATTAGTTAATCATGAAACATTTGGTTAATAAGTAATGAACCATAAGGTTCGTAACAGCTTGGACATTTAGGGTTTTATCGACTACCGCCTGTTGCAAGGTTGTTAATGCCACTTCAAATGAAAACAGGATGTTAGTTTTTTAGCACGATTTGTTAGCGCTTTTTTGCATTCCTGCCATTATCATCCACACGTTTTTTACTGGATTACCCTATCCAAGAGGCGCCGAACCTCCGTAAAGAGGCCTCAGCTTCTGTAATAAAAAACAAAATAATAATAACTTTAAGCCTATTACTGGCTCACTCCCCCGATCTAAAGAGAATTAAGATGGACAAAAATCGTCTACTTTTTGATACAGGCACCCAGGAAAATGGTACCGGTTTCAGTCGCCGCGATATGTTAAAAGGCGTCGGCTCGGCCGTGGTGGCTGCAACACTGCTTGGTTTTCCCTTCCTCACCCAGGCAGAAACTGCAACCGCTACCGGCGCGCCGGTTATCTTTACTCAATTCTTTATTGTTTCGCAGGCGATTACCGAGCACCAGGATCTGAGTCCTGGCATGTCGGCGCAAATCTTCAACGCGTTTTATCACGGCAATGCGCAATTTTCTGCTCAGGTCTCGAAGCTTTACGCCCTGCTCCAGCCCAACATGCGCGCTAAACAGTTTCAGGAACTGGCCAGGCAGAATGGTTTGGGCGAGGTACTGACCAGCATCATTACCGGTTGGTATACCGGCACTGTGAAGAATGGTACCGATTCCATTTTAATTGCCTATAAAGATGCGCTGATGTATCGCCCGGTGAGCGATGGCCTGATTGTGCCGACCTATTGCGGCAACGGCCCGCTGTGGTTTACCGCCGCGCCTCCCGCCGCGCCAATGCCGGAATATATGAAAGAAGAGCGCCTGAAGGCGACGCCAGATTCAGTTAACGCGAGTAAAGCATGATGAACAAACCTACTTTTACTGCAGACGGCGATGCGTCTGCGGATGTGATCATTGTCGGTTCAGGGATTGTCGGCGGCATGATTGCCGACCAAATGGTCAGCCTGGGGCATTCTGTCCTGGTTCTTGAGGCCGGTTTGCGCATCGAGCGCGCCCAGGCGGTAGAGAACTGGCGCAATATGCCCTTTGCTAACCGCGCAGGTTCTGACTTCCAGGGGCTGTACCCGCAGTCAGAGCTGGCTCCGGCACCGCTGTATTTCCCCAAAAATAACTATGTCAATCTGACCGGTCCTAGCGCCAGCAGCTTCCAGCAGGGTTATCTGCGTACCGTGGGTGGCACCACCTGGCACTGGGCGGCCTCGTGCTGGCGTCACCTGCCAAACGATTTCAAAATGAAAACGCTGTACGGCATCGGTCGCGACTGGCCTATTTCCTACGACGAACTGGAACCTTACTACTGCCGCGCAGAAGAAGAGATTGGCGTGGCCGGTCCGAGCGATCCCGAGCTACAATCCCCTTCCGAGCGCAGCAAGCCCTACCCGATGGAACAGGTGCCTTACGCCTACGGCGATACCCGTTTCGCAGAAATAGTTAACCCGCACGGCTTTAAATCAGTGCCTATCCCGCAGGGCCGCAGTACCCGCCCGTGGAACGGTCGTCCTACCTGCTGCGGCAACAACAACTGCCAGCCTATTTGCCCGATTGGCGCTATGTATAACGGCATCAGCCACGTCGAGCGCGCAGAAAACAAAGGCGCCGTGGTGCTGGCCGAGTCGGTGGTGTACAAGATTGATACCGATGACAGCAACAAAGTTACCGCCGTGCACTGGCTGGACAATAAAAAGCAGTCGCACAAGGCCAGCGGTAAAATCTTCGTGCTGGCCTGTAACGGGATCGAAACTCCGCGCCTGCTGCTGATTGCCGCCAACGAGAAGAACCCGAACGGCATCGCCAACTCTTCCGATCACGTGGGCCGTAACATGATGGACCACTCCGGTTTCCACTGTACCTTTATTGCCTCAGAACCGCTGTGGATTGGTCGTGGCCCGGCGCAGAGCAGCTGCCTGGTCGGCCCGCGCGATGGCGATTTCCGCAGCAAATATTCTGCTAACAAGATGATCGTCAACAACATCAGCCAGGTTATTCCGGCCACCAATAAAGCGCTGGAAATGGGCCTGGTTGGCGAAGAGTTGGACGCTGAAATTCGTCGTCGCTCAATCTACGGCGTGGATCTGTCGATCAGCCTTGAGCCACTTCCTGATCCTAACAACCGCCTGACGCTGAGCACCACGCGCAAAGATCCGCACGGCCTGCCATGCCCGGACATTCACTACGACGTGGGCGATTACGTGCGCGACGGCGCGGTGGCGGCGCACAAGCAGCTGGAAGCGATTGGCAAGCTGTTTATGGCGCAAGATTTCAACATCACCACCAGCCTGAACGCCAATAACCACATCATGGGCGGCACGATTATGGGCAACGATCCAAAAGACTCGGTCGTTGACGGCAACTGCCGCACCCATGACCACCCTAACCTGTGGTTGCCGGGCGGCGGTGCAATTCCGTCCTCCAGCGTGGTGAACAGTACCTTGACAATGGCGGCGCTGGCGTTGAAAGCGGCTGATGATATGGCTAAATCTCTGGCAGGTCAGGCATGAAAAAACTTCTGAGTTTAGGATTACTCGGCGCAGTATTGGGCGGCTTCGCCACGCTGGCATCGGCGCAGGACAGCCAAATTGACCTGATTGCCAAGGGTAAGATGGTGGCTACCGCCGCCGATTGTCAGGCGTGTCATACCAATCCCGAGGGCGGTAAGCCTTTCGCCGGTGACTATGCGATCCATTCGCCGATGGGCACCATTTACACCACCAATATTACGCCGTCGAAGCCGTATGGTATCGGCAACTATACCCTGCAGCAGTTTACCCGTGCGGTGCGTGAAGGGGTTCGCCCGGATGGTGAAAACCTCTACCCGGCGATGCCTTACACCTCTTACAGCCACATGAGCGACGAAGATATTCAGGCGATGTATGCCTACTTCCAGCTCGGCGTGCAACCGGTAGAGCAGCCCACCAAGCCAACGGCGCTGCCCTTCCCGTTCAATATGCGTATTGCGATGGCCGGTTGGAACATGATGTATCTCGACAGTTCCGCCTTTAAACCGGACGCCAGCAAAAGCGCAGAATGGAACCGTGGCGCGTATCTGGTTAACGGCGCGGGCCACTGTGATACCTGCCATACGCCGCGTAACCTGATGATGGGTGAAGTGACCAGCAAACCACTGGGCGGTGGCATGGTCGGTCCCTGGTATGCGCCGAACATCAGCTCCGACCCGGTTAGCGGGATTGGCAACTGGTCGCAGGCACAGCTGGTGGAATACATGAAAACCGGTCGTGCGGTCGGCAAAAATCAGGCCGCTGGCCCGATGGCTGAGGCGGTACAGAACAGTCTGCAATACCTGCCAGATTCTGATCTGAATGCTATCGCGGTTTACCTGAAAAACAGTACTCCGGTACGTAACCCGGGTGATCAGCAGGCGGCGGACAGCTTTGGTCCGAAAGGCGTCAACGTTGAGGTCGGCCTGCGCGGTGCGCATCCGTCGAACGCTAATCACACCATTATTGGCGGCGCGGCGTTGTTCAGCGGCTACTGTGCAAGCTGTCACCAGCCAGACGGCGGCGGCAGTAAGAATCAGGCCTATCCCTCGCTGTATAACAACACCGCGACCGGTATGACCAACGCCTCTAACCTGATCTCGGCTATCCTGTACGGCGTCGATCGCACGGTCGGCAATGAACACGTGCTGATGCCTAAGTTTGGCGAAGGTTCTTACGTCGGTCAGTTAACGGATGCGCAGATTGCCGACATCTCTAACTACGTGCTAACTAACTACGGCAACCCGGCAATTCAGGTTACCCCTCAGGACGTCGCCGTGCTGCGCGGCGGCGGCCCAGTGACCCTGCTGGCCAAGCTGCAACCCTATATGGCTCCGGCGATGATTGTAGGCGTGGTTATCGTGCTGGCCATTATCTTCTGGTTATTCAGAAGACGTAAAACTCGCGCAGGTTAATAGCTGGCGGGTGAGAAAAACAAAAGGAGAGTGCCGGGGGGCGCTCTCCTTTTTTTATCAAGAAAAATCTTGTTAATTAAAAGGTTACCAATAAAAAAGTTATCCACGCCCCACGAACGGCATCGCGGTCGCCATCACCGTCAGGCTGAGGATATTGGTCCCGTCGGGCTGATTGGCCATAAACGCCACCGCTTCACCGACCTTATCCGCCGGCATTACCGGTTCAGGCTGCAGCTCAAAGTTAGCCTGCAGTCTGCCGCCTAATGCCTTATTACCCATATCGGTAGCGGCATTACCCACATCAATTTGACCGCAGGCAATATTATACTGCCGACCGTCGAGCGAAGTGCTCTTGGTCAGGCCGGTAATCGCGTGCTTGCTGGCGGTATAGGCGGAGGAATACGGTCGCGGCGTATGGGCCGAAATCGACCCATTATTGATGATCCTGCCACCGATCGGCGTTTGCTGTTTCATCAGCCTGACCGCCGCCTGGGTACACAAAAATGCGCCATTCAGATTGGTATTAATCACCGAGAGCCAGTCTTCATAAGGTTGATCTTCGATCGGCTGCTCCTTAACATTGGTTCCGGCATTGTTAAATAACACGTCCAGACGACCAAAGGTTTCCTGCACGGTTGCAAACAGCGCGGCCACCGAGCCTGGGTTGGTCACATCCACCGTTAGTGCATGAACCTGATCGGGCTCGAACTGTGCAGCGGCATGTTGCAGCTTGTCCAGATTGCGGCCGGTCAAAATTACCAAAAAACCGCTGGCAACCAATGCCTTGGCAGCGCTTAGTCCGATACCGCTGCCGGCACCGGTAATTAGCGCAATTTTTTTGTCAGTTTTGCTCATAGGGCTTCCAATTCTGCTGATAGGAGGCAAAGGCCAATTAGACCGCCGCCATCATCCCGCCATCGATAAACAGCAACTGGCCGTTAACGAAATCCGAGGCGCGCGAGGAGAGGTAAACCGCACCGCCGACCAGCTCTTCCGGATTACCCCAGCGAGCGGCTGGCGTTCTCTTACACAGCCATTCGGAAAACTCTTTGTTATCCACCAGCGCCTGCGTCATATCGGTTTTGAAATAGCCTGGCGCGATGCCGTTGACCTGAATATTATAGCGCGCCAGTTCGACACACATGCCGCGGGTCAGCATTTTCACTGCACCCTTGGAAGCGGCGTAAGGGGTAATGGTGTCGCGTCCCAGCTCGCTCTGAATCGAGCCGATGTTGATAATTTTGCCGCGCTGGCGTTTAACCATGTAACGCGCCACCGCCTGAGAAACCAGGAACACCGACTTCTGGTTCACCGCCACGATGTCATCCCAGTCTTTTTCCGGGAATTCAGTAAACTTGTGGCGACGCTGAATGCCGGCATTGTTGACCAGCACGTCGATCGGCCCGATGTCCTTTTCAATCTTGTCGATCGCCTGATTAACCGCCTCGCTTTGGGTGACATCAAACGCCACCGCGTGAGCGATAAACCCCGCTTCGCGCAGCGCCTCGGCGGCCTTGGTGGCCGATTCCTGAGTGGTGCTGTTGATAATAATCTCGGCACCGTTTTCGGCCAGCCCTTTTGCAAGCAGGAAACCCAGTCCGCGTGAAGAACCGGTAACCAGGATTTTTTTGTTATCTAGCGAAAATAAATTAGTCATTGCGATTTTCCTGACGTTACAAATGAATAGAGTTCGTGTGAGCCACGAGCAAATGAATAAAGTGATGTTCATCAATAAAAGCGGTTTAGCGCCCAATAAACTGTGATGTAGATCACTTTTATGGGTGTTAATAAACTCTGTTACCGCAAGCGTGATCGGGGTCATTGGTTAACGATCGCCTAACGGGAATTTTGCCACTCAGGCGCGGGCGTTATCGGCAACAAAATGTGTCATCGTCATGAAAGTAAAAGTTTTTTAGACCCCTCTCTTGCGTTGTCTAGCGGCAAGCATTTTGGTAACATCGCTAGTATCATTTTCCCCGCCACTTATGTTACCCACAGCGGCGCCAGCAGGGCTTTCGGATGAGAAATCAGCGCGTCACACTGCAAGATATCGCGTTACTCGCCGACGTCACCAAGATGACCGTCAGCCGATTTCTACGCACGCCTGAAAAAGTCTCTCCCGAAACCCGTGAACGCATTACCAAGGTGATGCAGGAAGTGGGATTCCCGCTGGAGGAAATAGAAAAACAGAACCAAAGCAAAAAGATAGGCATTCTCGTCCCCTCTTTTAACAACCAGATTTTCTCCGATTTGCTGGCCGGTATTGAATCAGTAACCGCAGAACAGGGTTATCAAACGCTGGTGGTTAACTATGATTACAGCAAAGAGCGTGAAGAAGAACACATCATAAATTTGCTGACCTATCGCCTGGCGGGCCTGATCCTCACCGACTCGGTACACACTCTAAAAGCCGATAAATATCTCAATGCTGCCGAAATTCCCATTGCTCAGGTGATGGATCTCGATGATTCACACGGGCGCATCGCGGTAGGTTTTGATAATTTTCAAGCCGGATTTGATATGGCGATGACGTTAATTGCCAGCGGTAAAAAGCACGTAGTTTATTTCGGTTCGATGTCTGACCCTCGCGATATAAAACGCTTCGAGGGATACCGTAATGCGATGGAAAACAATAACCTCGTGCCGCAACACATTACGCCAAATAAAATTTCCTCGGTGTCTATTGGTGCCGGAATGTTAACTATGGCGCGACAGCTAAATCCGCTGATTGATGCCGTTCTGTGCACCAACGATGATATTGCCGTCGGGGTGTTACAGGAATGTCTCAGACTGGGAATTCAGGTTCCGCAGCAGATGGCAATATCCGGCTTTCACGGCCTGGATATTGGTTTTGCCACCACGCCAGCCCTGGCAACCGTAATGACTCCGCGCTTCGAAATAGGCAAAGCCGCGGCTGAAATCATGCTGAAAAAAATCAATAAAATCCCTACAATTGAAAGAGTTGACCTGCACTATCGTATTTCTCTCGGCGGTACAATCTAATATTCCCCCTTAAAAATAGCCCCCTGAGTTCCTGGGGCAGCGATCACGTTACCAGTAACATCCTTTTTTAACATGACCTAACGTGACATAAGTCACACATTATCTTGGTAGAAATGCTTTTATTAAGGCATCGTCGGATCAGGTTAATAAGACCATTTATCACAATGCCTTATTTCAACTACCAACCGAATTCGCGTATTAATTCATTCCCCTTGATGGAATGTTTCTGTGAATAAATGAGGTGTACCCATGGATAAAAAAATACCTAAGGCCCGCTGGCTGCGCGTTATTACGCCAATACTCATCGCCTGCATTATTTCATTCATGGATCGGGTCAATATCAGCTTTGCCATGCCGGGCGGCATGGACAGCGCGTTAGGAATTACTTCTACCATGGCCGGTTTAGCGGCGGGTATTTTCTTTATCGGTTACCTGTTTTTACAGGTTCCGGGAGGCAGCATTGCGGTGCACGGCAGCGGTAGAAAATTCATCGCCTGCTCGCTGATTGCCTGGGCGGTGATTTCCATTCTGACCGGCTTTGTGACTAACCAATATCAGTTGTTGTTCCTGCGCTTTGCTCTGGGTGTCGCCGAGGGTGGGATGCTGCCGGTGGTGCTAACCATGGTCAGCAACTGGTTCCCCGATGCCGAACGCGGTCGGGCCAATGCTTACGTGCTGATGTTTGCCCCGATTGGCGGCATGATCACCGCCCCGCTGTCGGGTTATATTCTGGATGCACTCGACTGGCGCTGGTTGTTTATCATCGAGGGTATGCTGTCGGTGGTCGTGATGCTGTTCTGGTGGTTTACCATTAGCGACCGTCCCGAAGAGGCCAAATGGTTGTCGGATCGCGAACGTAACTATCTCATCACCGAACTGACCCGCGAGCGTGACGCGCTGAAACAGCTGGCTCCGGTAGAGAATGCGCCGCTGAAAGAGGTGTTCCGTAATCCATCGATTGTTAAGCTGGTAATAATTAACTTCTTTTATCAAACCGGGATTTACGGCTATACCCTATGGTTGCCGACCATCCTTAAGGGCCTGACAGGCGGAGACATGAGCAAGGTTGGTCTGCTGGCGATTATCCCGTATATCGGCACCATGCTGGGTATTCTGGCGTTTTCCGTGCTGTCGGATAAAACCGGTAAACGCAGACTGTATATTATTCTGCCGCTGTTGGGATTTGCTGCCAGCCTGGCGTTATCGGTGACCTTCAAAAGCAACATCGTCGCCTCTTACTGCTTCCTGGTTTGCGCCGGTTTCTTCCTGCAGGCCGCAACCAGCGGTTTCTGGACCATACCCGGCAAGGTTACCACTCCCGAAGTGGCAGGCAGCGCGCGAGGCGTGATTAACGGCTTGGGTAATCTGGGCGGCTTCTGTGGCCCTTATCTGGTGGGGGTGTTGGTTAGCCTTTATGGCCAGAGCACGGCCATCTATGCGCTAGGTGGCTCGTTACTGATTGCCGCCATGGTTACCGCGCTGTTGCCGAAAGCCTGCGATATCGCACTGGTGCCGGGCGCAAAAGCTATCGCCCTGGCGGAACACTACGCGGTAATGCGAGCTAAATATAAACCACAGCGCGTCACCGCATAACATTCTTCGACCTCTTCCTCCGCCGTGCGGAGCAAGAGGTCACCAACGAGCTTTTTTATGCCGCCGTTTCTACTGTCACCTTGGCTGGCCTGCTGGCATACAAGTACAGCGCAACGGAGGCAATAATGCAGAACGCCATCGAGCCGACCATCGGCCAGGCGCTGTGGGCCGGGAACATCGACAACAGCGTGCCGACCAGCGCGCCAGTGCCAAAACGAATCGTTCCCGCCAATGACGCCGCCGTGCCTGCCATGTGTGGGAAATCGTCCATCACCACCGCCATCGCATTGGATGTCACCATCGCAATACAGCCGACATAACCCGCGACACCAAGCACCAGCGCCCAGAAGCCCAGCCCAAAGGTCAGCACTACCAGCAGCCACAGCCCCATTGCCAACTGAATCATCAGCCCAAGACGGAACATTTTTACCGCGCCCAGTCGGCGCACGTTGCGACTGTTGATAAAGGTCAGCACCACCAGAAACACCACGTTTAAGGCAAAGTAAAAGCCAAAATTCTGCGGTGAAACGCCGTTAAGCTGGATATAAACAAAAGGACCGGCGCTGAGGAATGAAAACATCCCGGCAAAGGAAAAGCCGCTGGCCAGCATGTAGCTCAGCACGCGCTTGTGGCGAAACAGCGAGGCAAAGTTGCCCAGGCTAGTGCGCATATGAAAGCGTTGCCTTCGCTCTTTGGGCAGCGTTTCTTTGATAAATACCGCCACCAGCACGGCGGCAATCAGGGCGGCAATCGCCATGGCCCAGAAAATTGCGTGCCAGCTGAACCACAGCATGAGTGCTCCGCCCAGCATCGGTGCCAGCAGAGGCGCGACGGTCATTACCAGCACCACAAAAGACATCATGCGCGAGAACTCGTCTTTGGTGAACATATCGCGCATCAGGGCGTTGATCACCACGCTGCTCGCCGCCGCCGCCAGACCGTGTAAAAAGCGCATATTAACCAGCTGATCGACCGACTCTGACAGCGCGCAGGCCGCCGCCGCCACGGCAAACACCAGAACGCCCCAGAAAATAACCGGTTTGCGTCCCAGGCTGTCGGCCATCGGACCATAAAAAAGCTGCCCAATAGCAAAACCCAGCACGTAGGCACTCAGCGTCATCTGTACTCTGCCCGCCGGAACACCAAATTCCAGGGCAATCATCGGCATACTCGGCAGATACATGTCAATTGCCAACGGCATCAACATCGATAACAGTCCCAGGATAAGGATCAGGCCTAAGTGGGATGTCCGGGGTTCTTGCACTTTTTACCGCTCCTGTTAAGTAGTGAAAACTAGCGTGGGACCACGATTGAAGCGATTTCTTCTTCGGTCAGCGGACGATATTCGCCCAGTTCGAGATCTTCATCCATCACGATCTCGCCAATGCGTTCACGATGCAGCTCGACCACGCGGTTGCCCACGGCGGCAAACATGCGTTTCACCTGGTGGTAACGGCCTTCGCTGATCGTCAAACGCACCACGTGTTCGCTCACCTGCTCGAGCAGCGCAGGCTTGGTCAGCGAGTCTTCGTTGTGAAGCTGAACGCCTGCGGTGAACTGCTCGGCGGTATCTGCCGCCAGCGGCAGCTCAAGCGTAACCAGATAGGTTTTTTCGCAATGGTGTTTTGGTGAGGTGATACGGTGCGACCACTGTCCGTCATCGGTCATCAGCACCAGACCGGTGGTGTCAATATCCAGGCGGCCCGCGGCGTGCAACTTATAAGCCACCGGCTCTTCGAGGAAATACAGCACGGTAGGATGATCCGGATCGTCGGTCGAGCAAACGTAGCCCTGCGGTTTGTTCAACATGAAATAACGAAAACCGGTGATCTGCTCCAGCACGTTGCCGTCAAATTCAACCGACATTTCCGGAGTCAATTTTAACGAACCACTCTTGACCACTTCGCCGTCTACGGTAACGCGCTTTGCACGCAGTTCGCGCGCTACCAGCGCACGGCTTACGCCTAACTGTTGTGATAAAAACTTGTCCAATCGCATTGAATCTACTTCGCCTTTCGTGGCGAGCGGAAATTGCTCGCACTTTAACAAAACACAACACCCCGCCGTTGCATGACGCGCAACCGCAGGGTGTAAGGTTACTGTTTAATGAATTTAGGTCGGCAGTCGGCCCGCCGTTGAGAGCGGGCATTATAACGCATTGTCGCCTCAATCTGTAAAAGTTAGCAGACTAAATTTTCACGCTGCGTGACCTCGCTCATGTTCGCCTTGGACAACAAAAGTGGGCATACTGATAAGCTATATTTTTTAACTGTCAGTATCGACAGGCAAGCTCGGGTCCGTCATGCAAGCACTCCCCTTTACACTCCGCCCCTATCAGCAAGAAGCCGTAGACGCCACGTTGCAGCATTTTCGCCAACGCGACGATCCGGCGGCGATCGTATTGCCCACCGGCGCGGGTAAAAGCCTGGTGATTGCCGAGCTGGCAAGGGTGGCGCGTGGACGAGTGCTGGTCCTGGCCCACGTTAAAGAGCTGGTGGCGCAAAACCACGGCAAATATTTGTCATACGGTTTACAGGCCGATATTTTTGCCGCCGGACTTAATATCAAGCAGAGCCAGGGCAAAGTGGTGTTCGGCAGCGTGCAATCGGTGGCGCCCAACCTCGATAAGTTTGACAGTGCCTTTTCACTGCTGATTATCGACGAATGCCACCGCATCAGCGACGACGATAACAGTCAGTATCAGCAAATAATCGCCCATCTGCGTACGCAGAATCCGCGCCTGCGGCTGCTGGGGCTGACGGCGACGCCCTATCGCCTCGGCAAAGGCTGGATTTACCAATATCACTATCAGGGTATGGTGCGCGGCGATGAAAAAAGCCTGTTCCGCGACTGTATCTATGAGCTGCCGCTGCGCTACATGATTAAGCATCAGTTTTTGGTGCCGCCTGAACGCCTGGATATGCCGGTGGTGCAGTACGATTTCAGCCGCCTGCAGCCCAACAGCGGCGGGCTGTTCGCCGAGGCGGATCTGAACAACGAGCTGCGTCAACAGGCGCGAATTACTCCCCATATCGTCAATCAAATCATCGACTTTGCTAAAGACCGTAAAGGTATAATGATTTTCTGCTCCACGATAGAGCACGCCGGTGAAGTGTTCAAACTGCTGCCCGCAGGCGAGGCGGCGCTGGTCAGCGCTAAGACCTCGGCGCAGGATCGCGACCACTTGATTAACGATTTTAAACAGCAGCGGCTGCGTTATCTGGTCAACGTCTCGGTACTGACCACCGGTTTTGACGCCCCACACGTTGATCTGATTGCTATTTTACGCCCAACCGAGTCTGTCAGCCTTTACCAGCAGATTGTTGGCCGCGGCCTGCGACTGGCCCCGGATAAAACCGACTGCCTGATCCTCGACTATGCAGGCAACCCGCACGACCTGTTTACCCCCGAAGTGGGCAGTCACAAACCCGGCAGCGACAATAAGCCGGTGCAGGTGTTCTGTCCGGCCTGCGGTTTCGCCAATATTTTTTGGGGCAAGACCACCGCCGACGGCACGGTCATTGAGCACTTTGGCCGCCGCTGCCAGGGCGTGCTGGAAGATGACGAAGACCAGCGCGAGCAGTGCGATTTCCGCTTCCGCTTTAAAAGCTGTCCGCACTGCGGCGCTGAAAATGACATCGCGGCCAGGCGCTGCCACCAGTGTCAGCAGGTGCTAGTTGACCCTGATGACATGCTCAAGGCGGCGCAAAAGCTGAAAGACGCGCTGGTGCTGCGCTGCGGAGGAATGAATCTGGAAAGCGGTCAGGACGATAAAGGCGAATGGCTGAAAATCACCTATTACGATGAGGACGGTGCCAGCGCCAGCGAACGTTACCGCCTTCAGACCCCGGCCCAGCGCACCGCCTTTATGCACAGCTTTATGCGCCCACACCAGCGTGCGCCCGGCGTTGAACTTAAATGGACCCGCGCTGCCGATATCATCGCCCAGCAGTCGCTGCTGCGGCACCCCGATTTTGTCGTCGCGCGCATGAAAGGCCGCTTTTGGCAGATCCGCGAGAAAATCTTCGATTACCAGGGCCGCTTTAGGCGCGCTTATGAGCTTCGCGGCTGAGGTTTACTCCACTTTCAGGGATTAATCGTTTGCCGTGCAGGCGATACTTCGGTAACATACCGCCCGCTTTCGCCATGTGCGGAGCGAAGATCGATCACCTGTTGCTGGGTCGCCTGTAACAGTAATTTTCTTTGTAAGAGAAAAATCATGACTACTATTAATGCAGAAGTACGTACTGCGCAGGGTAAGGGTGCGAGCCGCCGCCTGCGCGCAGCAAACAAATTCCCAGCTATCGTTTACGGTGGCTCTGCTGAACCTGTTGCTATCGAGTTGGACCATGACTCTGTTAAGAACCAGGAACTGAAAGCGGAATTTTACAGCGATGTAATTACTCTGGTTATCGGCGGTAAAGAAACCAAAGTTAAAGTTCAATCTGTACAGCGTCACCCGTTCAAGCCAAAACTGGCTCACATCGACTTCGTTCGCGTTTAATCGCAAACTGAGTTGATGCGCATAGGGACGCCTAAGCGAGAACAATAAAAAACGCCGCTCAATGCGGCGTTTTTTATTGCCTGAAATTCACTTAACCTTAGCCGTTACCGCTGCCTGAACGGCGCTGTAGCTGGTCGCGCAGGTTTGGCGGCGTGCCTTTGATGGTCAACGTATCGGTGGCCGGATCCCAGAAAATACGCTCTCCCATCAGCAACGCGTCGAAATTGATGCTCAGGCCACCGCCGCTGCCGGCAAACTTGGTTAACTGACGCAGCGTACTGCGGTCGGCCGGGAAACTCTCCTCCAGCTGGTAGCCCTGATCGCTGGAAAACTGTTTAAAGTCTTTATCACCCAGCGGCGGAAGCTCCTGCGCCAGCTCCTGCAGTTCAATCTCCTCACCCGCCTGCAGCTGATCCTTGCAGTAGGTATAAACCTGCTGGCGATAGTTCTGACGTTCGTTTTTATCGAGCTGCGCCTCGGCACAGTAATCGTCAACCGCCTGCAGCAGACCACGGTTTTGCGCCTTGGTATCCAGACCTTCGGCCGCACCGAGGAAGTCCATAAAGAAATCAGAAACCTTGCGGCCAACTCGGCCTTTCAGGAAGGTCAGATAACGCGTCGATTCTGGATTAGTTTCCCATTCGGTTAAATCGATACGCGCAACAATATCCGCATGATTAATATCCAGATAATGAATGCTGCTCACGTCGAGCTGTTCGTTAACGCGCATGCTGCTGCGGCTAGTCAGCACCGCCACCAGCAAATATTCCACCGCCAAAAAACGGTAATGGCAGAACAGGACCACGCCGCCTTCGGCAAACGGATAGCGGGATAACTCATCACGCAGGCGGCCGGTAGCGGCGCGAGTGAAGCCCAGAAAATCCTCATCGCCCCTGCGGCAGTGGCGTAACGCGGTCGCTAACTCACTTTCTGCGCTAAACAGGCCGTAGGCCTTGCTCTTGGCGCTGTAGACCCGATGCAGCTCGGCCATCATCTCTTCAACCGCCGCATTGGGGGTTAACAGGCTATCGCGCAGCACAACATCCAGCGTTTGCTCGTCGCGTTTGTTCAACTGGTGCAGAGCGATCTGCTCGATATCCAGACTCATGTGACTTTCTCCTGTTCGTTTAGGGGGTTTCCCTGCGCCGCGTATTCCAACACCGAAGCGTGACGTCTGCAAGCGTTTACCCGCCGCGTTGAAATCTCTGCTAACACCCTTAGGCAATATCCATGCTTTATTAACATTATAAAAATGCGGAAACTCACCGCGTGATACGTTAAGATATTGGACTTTGTAAAGCTTTGAGCACATTAATCTATGCCACAATCATCTCGCTACAGTGACGAACAAGTTGAGCAACTGCTGTCTGAGTTAGCCGTCGTTCTGGAAAAACATCGCGCACCCACCGACCTTTCTCTGATGGTGTTGGGCAATATGGTGACTAACCTAATCAATACCAGCGTTGCACCTGCTCAGCGTAAAGCTCTGGGACGTTCGTTCGCCGATGCCCTGCAGGCATCTATAAGAGAAGATAAAGCCCATTAATTTATCATTCAGCCAAATCATTTTATGGTGACAAATAGCCAACGCTATCGCGAAAAAGTATCCCAGATGGTTAGCTGGGGGCACTGGTTCGCCCTGTTTAATATTCTGCTTAGTCTGGGACTCGGTAGCCGTTATCTATTTGTTTCTGACTGGCCCTCCTCTCTTGAAGGCAGGATCTATGCGCTGGTCAGTTGGCTGGGTCATTTCAGCTTTGTTGGATTCGCCGTTTACCTGCTCATCATCTTCCCACTGACCTTTGTGGTGATGTCGCAGCGACTGCTGAGATTCCTTTCCGCTATTCTTGCCACCGCCGGCCTAACGCTGCTGCTGGTGGACACCGAAGTCTTTACCCGTTTCCATCTGCATATTAATCCCGTGGTCTGGGAATTGGTGGTAAACCCCGGGCAGGCGGATCTGGCACGCGACTGGCAGCTGATGTTTATCGCCGTGCCGGTGATATTCCTGGTCGAGATGCTGTTTGGCACCTGGGCCTGGCAGAAGTTACGCAGTCTGAATCGACGCAGTTTTGCCAAGCCGTTGGTTGGCCTGTTTATCTGCTGCTTCTTTGCCTCGCACCTGATGTATATCTGGGCCGACGCTAACTTCTATCGCCCGATTACTATGCAGCGCGCCAACCTGCCGCTGTCATATCCCATGACCGCGCGCAAATTCCTCGAAAAACACGGGCTGCTGGATGCCCAGGCGTATCAACAACGTCTGGTTGAACAGGGCAATCCCGATGCTATCTCGGTGGAATACCCGCTGAATGCGATTAGTTTCCGCGACAAGGGCAGCAATCTAAACCTGCTGATGATTGTGGTCGACGGCCTGAATGCCGATCTGACAGCGAAAAACATGCCGCAGCTCAAACAGTTCGCCAGCAAGAATATCAATTTCAGCCATCATTTTAGCTCAGGTGATCACGTCGATAGCGGCCTGTTTGGCCTGTTCTACGGTATTTCTCCGAGCTATCTGGAAGGGATCATTAGTTCTCGCAAGCCCTCTGCGCTAATGACCGCCCTCGCCCAGCAAAACTATGAGTTTGGCCTGTTTGCCTCCAACGGCTTTAACAGCCCGCTGTACCGTCAGGCGCTGCTTTCAGACTTCTCGCTGCCGAGTGCCGCACGACAAAGCGATCAGCAAACCACCCAGCAATGGCTGCAGTGGCTGAATGCGCGAGGCCCTCGCCCGTGGTTCTCTTACTTGAATTTCAATGGCACCTCAGAGGTGACCGCAGCGCTGAAAGACGGTAAGCGGCCCTCTGCGGCAGTTATCGATCGCCGTTATCAGCAAAGCGCCGCTGAGGTTGACAACCAGATTGCTGAGGTGCTGAAAAGCCTGCAGGACAGGGGCATGCTGAATAACACCGTGGTGGTGATCACCGCCTCTAAAGGTGTAGCACTCAACGCATCGCAGAATCAGATGAACCAACAGCTGGTACAGGTCCCGCTGGTGATCCACTGGCCGGGAACGCCTGCGCAGACTGTGAATAAGTTAACCAACCACGAAGACGTGATGACCACGCTGATGCAGCGCCTGCTGCACGTCAGCACCGCGCCTTCTGACTATTCGCAGGGTGAAGACCTGTTTGCCGCGCGTAGAAATAACAACTGGGTGACCAGCAGAGGCAGCGATGGCGTGCTGATGATCACTACGCCGACGCAGAGCATAAAACTGGATCACGACGGCAACTATCGCGCCTATGATAGCCAGGGTGAGGAACTGCGCGATCAGAAGCCAGAATTGGGGTTATTGCTGCAGGTCTTAACCGATCAAAAACGCTTTGTGGCTAACTAATTGCTTAAAAATAAACCATTCAATCTGCTAGCCGATTGATTTCTTTATTAGTATCAGTAAAGTGTTTACACAGCGTCGGCATGTAGCGCAGCCTGGTAGCGCACGGTCATGGGGTGTCCGGGGTCGGAGGTTCGAATCCTCTCATGCCGACCAACTTATCCCTACGTTTTATCTGGTGACGTCCAGAGAAAACCATAAAAAAAACAGCGTGTTGTTTAAACCTGCTTTTTTCTATTGTCGAGTAAATCCTGATTGATACTGTGAAATCCACCTGATTTAGGTAGGCTCATAGGCATACGTTTCTAACACTGCCTTTTTGATATGCCTAAGCCTTCCACGGAACACAATGGGGACGGCTCATGATCAGCCTGGGTGCATACCCTTCCGTTTCACTTTCCGAAGCCCGCTAAACCCACCTATTGCAACGTAATTTTCCTCTCATAACTAAATCTTGAGCTCAATTCAAACACCTTAACCCAACGGCGTGATCTAAATCACACATCAAACATTAATAAAACTTATGGTGAAATTTTCCATAAATCCTATTGAATGATAATGATTGTTATTTATAATCACATTCTCAATATCATCGACTCTTATGATATTGAAAAACCATACAGGAAGGAGTGTTTATAGTTTTAACCCGCTAAAAGCTTAGTGACCCGGATTTATGAGGTATTTACCTCCCCGTAAAAATATTAGTCACGCTGAACTATCGATCTTCCGTCAGGGGTTTAACGCTGTCATTTTCACATGGCGGCAGGGCTTTGTACGTCTCAAATAAAGGAAAAGGATATGGCCTTACGTTCGTCAACTCAGCTGGAGCCAAGCCAAAGCGCGGCCGGTTCTCAGGATTATATTTTCAACGATCGCCAGCTTTCTGCCTGGAGCCAGCAAACGCAAGATGCGCTGGCGCTGATGACCCACACCATTAAAAACGTTGAAAAACCGTTCAGCGGCATCCTTCCCCATGAGCTTGCGCCTAAATTCAACCAGGTCGATCTCAATCAGCCTTTAGGCAACAACGAAGACGCGCTTGATGAGTTAAAAGACCTGTACCTGCGCGACGCCGTCTGGTTTCACCATCCTAAATACGTCGCCCACCTCAACTGCCCGGTGGTGCTCCCTTCCCTGCTGGCCGAGCAGATCATGGCCGCCGTCAACAGTTCGGTAGATACCTGGGATCAGAGCGCCGGTGGCACGCTGATCGAGCAAAAGGTGATTGACTGGACCCTTAGCCGTATCGGCTTGCCCGCCACTTCTGACGGGATTTTTACCAGCGGCGGCACGCAATCTAACCTGATGGCAATGCTACTGGCGCGTGATAGCTGGTGTGCGGCTCATCATCCGGGGCATCTCATCAAGCATCGTGGATTGCCGCAGGATGCCGCAAAATGGCGCGTCTTCACCTCCAAACTTAGCCATTTCAGCATTCAGAAATCGATGGCCATTCTGGGGCTCGGTTACGACGCGGTGATCGCGGTAGATTACGACGAGCATTACCGCATGGATGCCAACAAGCTAGAACAAGAAATCCAATGCTGCCTTCACGAAGGGCTGATCCCGATTGCTGTCGTGGCCACCAGCGGCACCACGGATTTTGGCAGCATCGATCCGTTGCAGGATATCTCGACACTTTGCCAGCACTATGGCCTGTGGATGCACGTCGATGCGGCCTACGGCTGCGGACTGCTGGTCTCGGAAAATCACCGCCAGCGCCTTGCCGGCATTGAAAAAGCCGACTCGGTCACCGTGGATTATCACAAATCATTTTTCCAGACCGTAAGCTGCGGCGCCTTCTTCGTGCGTGAAAAGCACAATCTGAGCCACGTCACTCACCATGCGGATTATCTCAACCCGCTTAGCGCGCAGCAGGAAGGGACACCCAATCTGGTCAATAAAAGTATCCAGACCACCCGCCGTTTTGATGCATTGAAAATGTGGCTCACCCTGCGTGTTATGGGCCCAGTGGCGTTGGGCGAGGCCTTTGATAGCATCATCGCGTTGACGCAGACGGCCCATCAGTTGCTGAAGGCGCATCCGGCGATTGAGGTACTGCACGCGCCCGAACTCACGACGCAGATTTTCCGTTACCTGCCGCGTGCAGGCATGAACGACACTCAGGTCGATGACATTAACGCCAATATTCGCAAGGCGTTGTTCCGCTCGGGCAATGCGGTCATTGCCGGCACCAAGGTCAACGGTCGCCAGTATCTGAAATTTACCTTCCTCAACCCAACCACCACGGCGGCTGACGTTGAAGATGTCATTGCTCTGATTGTGCATTACGGCCGTGAACGAGTGCGTGACTCTGCGCTTAACGCGGCTAACCAGTGAGAACTCCGACATGAATAACACTATCTATGATTTTATCGGTATTGGTATTGGCCCCTTCAATCTGGGCCTGGCCTGCCTGAGCGAGCCGGTGGAAGGCCTGAGCGGCGTGTTTCTCGATCAGAATCCCGGCTTCGACTGGCACACCGGCATGATGCTGGAAAGCGCACACCTGCAGACGCCATTTATGGCCGATCTGGTGACGCTGGCCGATCCGACCAGCCCTTACAGCCTGCTTAACTACATGAAGCATAAAGGCAAACTGTACTCTTTTTACATCCGCGAAGACTTCTTCCTGATGCGCAAAGAGTACAACCAGTACTGTCAGTGGGCCTGCTCCCAATTGAGCAATCTGCGCTGGAATACCCGCGTCGAATACGTCAATTACGATGAAACCTTGCAGTGCTATCGCGTGCGCGCCGTGGATACCGTTAACGGTAGAATACAGGAATGGCTGGGGCGTCATCTCATTTTAGGCACCGGCCCGGCCGCCTGGATGCCGGCCTGCAGTCGCCCACATCGCGAGCGCATCACCCACTCCAGTGAATATCTGGTCAACAAACAAAAGCTGCAGCAGAAAAAATCGATCACCGTGTTGGGCAGCGGACAGAGTGCGGCGGAGATCTATTACGATCTGCTGTCGGATATCGACCGCTTTGGTTATCAGCTGAACTGGGTGACCCGCGCTCCGCGCTTTTATCCGCTTGAGTATTCCAAGCTGACGCTGGAAATGACCTCGCCGGAGTGGGTGGATTATTTCCACCAGCTGCCAGCTGCCAAACGCGATGAGCTGAATGCGCGCCATAAAAATCTTTATAAAGGCATCAACAGCAGTCTGATCAATGACATTTATGACCTGATGTACGTCAAGGAACTGGATGGCAAGCTGGACGTTAACCTGTTCACTCACTCTGAGTTGACCGATATGAAATGGTTGCCTGAGGGTGAGTTCGAACTGTCGCTGCATCAGCAGGAGCAGGACCGCGCCTTTACCCGCCGCAGCGAAGGGCTCGTGATGGCGACCGGCTATCAATATCGACCGCCGATGTTTATCGAAGGGATCACCCACCGCCTGCGCTGGGATGAAAAAGGCCGCTATGACGTGCAGCGCAATTACAGCATCGATTATCACAATCAGGTGTTCGTGCAAAACGCCGAGCTGCACACCCACGGCTTTGTCACTCCGGATCTGGGGATGGCCTGCTACCGCAATTCCGTGTTGCTGCGCGAACTGACCGGCCGGGAGGTGTATCCGATCGAGCGTCAGATTGCCTTCCAGACCTTTCCTTCACAGTCGGAGCGCTGATATGTCTTCTATTTTTAGCGTTTCTCGCCCGGCGGGTAATTTCACTCTGCGCCCAATGCGTGCAGAGGACGCGCCGCTGATCCACAGCTGGGTCACCCGCGACTATGCCCGTTTCTGGGGGATGCAACATGACAGCCTCGAGCAGGTTGCCGCCTTTTATCAGCAGCTGACGGCGAAAAACTCACAGGCGGTCTTGATCGGCTGCTGCGACGAGCAACCGGTATTTCTGATGGAGTTTTACCGGGCCAGCGAGGACGAGGTCGGTAAGTTCTACGCCGCACTGCCTGACGATTACGGCATGCACATTCTGATCGCTCCAGCCAGCAAACCGGTCAAGCAGTTCAGCTGGCAGGTGTTCACCGTGGTAATGGACTACATGTTTAGCCAGCCACGGGTGCGCCGGGTAGTAGTCGAGCCGGACGTGCGTAATAACAAAATTCATCCGCTGAACAAGCGTGCGGGTTTCCGCTATCAAAACACCATTGATATGGGGCACAAAACCGCCTGGCTGGCCTTCTGCCAGCGTGAAGATTATCAACAAGCATTAACGAAGGAATCGCTGAATATGAATAATACTACGCCTTTACTGACCGGAACCCACCTCTCGGGTGATAACTGGGCACAGGCTAACCGCTTGCTGATCCGCAAAGCGATTGCAGAATTCGCTCACGAGAAGATCGTTACCCCAACCCAATCTGGCCACGATTTCTACTCCCTTGCTGTGCCGGGCGGAGAGGCCGTTTATCAATTCAAGGCCCAACGCCTGGCGCTGGATCACTGGGAGATTGACGCCAGTTCACTGGTCAAACAGGAAAACGGCCATTCGCTAACGCTGGATGCTTTACAGTTCATTGTCGAATTTAACCAACAGGTTGGCATTCCGCAGGCGCTATTGGCGACCTATATGGAAGAGATCAGCAGCACGCTGTGCAGCAGCGTATTCAAGTTGCAGAAGAATAATCCAGACAGCCAGGCGCTGGTCAAGGCAGATTTCCAGACCGTTGAATCCTCTATGACGGAAGGACATCCGTGCTTTGTGGCCAACAATGGCCGTATTGGCTTCGACGCCCGCGATTATCTGGCTTATGCTCCAGAGGCCGCGACGCCGATCAACCTGGTCTGGGTCGCCGTTCATTTACGCAATGCTCATTTCTCCAGCCTCAGCGACCTGGAATATGATCAACTGATGTGTGACGAGTTGGGCCAACCGACCGTTGACCATTTTAACGCGTTGCTGCTTGAGCAGGGGCTGCTTACCGATGACTACCTGTTTATGCCGGTTCATCCGTGGCAGTGGCAAAATAAGCTGCTGACGGTGTTTGCGGCTGATATCGCTAATAAAGATATTGTTTATCTCGGCACCGGCGACGATCAGTATCAGGCGCAGCAGTCGATCCGCACCTTTTTCAACCGCAGCCAGCCGAAAAAGCGCTATGTTAAAACGGCGCTTTCGGTGCTGAATATGGGCTTTATGCGCGGCCTGTCGCCTTATTATATGGCCACCACGCCGGCAATTAACCAATGGCTCGACGAGCTGGTTAAAAAAGATGACTGGCTACAGCGCTGCAACTTCCGCATCCTGCGCGAGGTGGCAGCGGTGGGTTATCACAACCGCTACTATGAAAAAGCTATCCAGGGCGATTCAGCCTATAAAAAAATGTTCGCTGCGCTGTGGCGAGATAACCCGGTAGTGGACCTAAAACCCAACCAGCGCCTGATGACCATGGCGTCATTGCTGCACGTTGACCACCATCAGCAGGCGCTGTTACCGGCGCTGATTGCCGATTCTGGTCTAGACGCGCAGCAGTGGATCGAGCGTTACCTGACCTGTTATCTCAGCCCGCTGCTGCACTGCTTTTACCAGCATGACCTGGTGTTTATGCCGCACGGTGAAAACCTGATCCTGCTGCTGGAAAACAATGTCCCGGTGAGCGCCTATATGAAAGATATCGGTGAAGAGATCGCCGTGATGGATCCCGATGCGGTATTGCCGGAAAAAGTGCAGCGCCTGGCGGTCGACGTGCCGGATAACCTGAAACTGCTGTCAGTCTTTACCGATGTCTTTGACTGCATTTTCCGCTTTATCAGCGCCATTCTGCACCAGTCGGCGACGCTGCCTGAAGAGCAGTTCTGGCAGGCGGTAGCAAACTGCGTAAAAGAATATCAGCAGGCGCATCCGCAGTTCGCCAGCAAGTTTGCCCGTTACGATATGTTCGCACCGGAGTTCACCCGCTCCTGTTTGAACCGTCTGCAATTAGCCAATAATCAGCAGATGATTAACCTGTCCGATCCGGCTGAAAACCTGAAATTCGCCGGTACGCTGGTTAACCCGATTGCTAAATGGCGGTAAACGTTTTTAACTGCTCAGCATAAAACTGAACAGATTGGCGCGGTCGCTTCGGTGACCGCGCCTTTTATCATTCTTTGGGAAAGGATTTGCAATGTCACTTTTTGTCCCCGCGTCGAACCTAACCCGTCGACATTTGATTTTCCCGCTGTCGCTGGTGCTGTTTGAGTTTGCCACCTATATCGCCCATGACATGATCCAGCCGGGCATGCTGCTGGTCACCAGCGAGTTTCACGTCGGACCGGAATGGGTCTCCGCCTCGCTCAGCGCCTATCTGATGGGGGGAATTATGCTGCAATGGCTGCTGGGCCCCCTTTCCGACAAACTGGGTCGCCGGCCGGTGATGCTCGCCGGTGTGAGCTTTTTTATGCTCACCTGTTTTGCGACCCACTGGGTGCAAAGTATTGAACAGTTCGTGTTAATGCGTTTTCTCCAGGGGATCAGCCTGTGCTTTATCGGCGCGGTGGGCTATGCCGCTATTCAGGAAGCCTTCGAAGAATCGCTTAGCGTGAAAATTATGGCGCTGATGGCCAACGTGTCGCTGTTGGCACCCCTGGCTGGGCCGATCGCCGGGGCAGCGTTTCTGTCTTTCAGCGGCTGGCGCACCATGTTCTGGGTATTTGGCGGCGTTACGGCGTTAGCGCTGGTGGGACTGTGGCGCTATATGCCAGAAACGTCGGGCGATAGAAACGCCTCCGTCTCGCTGAAATCGTTGGCTAAGGGCTATTACGCCCTGCTCAAGGATCGACAGGTGATGAGCGGTTCGCTGGCCATTGGCATCGGAACTATTCCTTGCCTGGCCTGGGTTGCCCTCTCACCGGTGATCCTTATCCATGACTTAGGGCTGAGTAAAATGGATTATGCGCTGCTGCAGATACCGGTATTTGTGGCCATGATTGCCGGAAACCTGACTCTGGGCCGCCTCGCCAGCCGCCTGCCGATCGAGCAACCGCTTAAGCTGGGGGCGTGGCCGATTGTCCTTGGCTTAGCCATTGCCGCGATCGCCACGGCCGTCAATACTGACAGCTACCTGTGGCTTACCGCCGGATTAAGCATTTACGGCTTCGGAACCGGGCTGATTAATGCCGGGCTTTATCGGCTGACGCTATTTTCCAGCAGCGCCGGTAAAGGACGCGTAGCGGCGATGGTGGGGATGCTCACCATTGTGGTGTTTGCGCTGGGTATTGAGGCGTCGAAGGCCGCCTACTTCAGCGGCGGCAGTGGGCGTTTCAGCCTGATTAATCTTGCCTGTGGCCTGCTATGGCTGGGGTTGGTACGGGCATTTCTAAGAGAAAGAAAGCGGCGTAGCCAGGTCACTGTGGTGGAATAATCCTGCGCTTAACCCCAACCGACCCGGGTTGGGGTAAACGCTATTGACGCAAGGTCACAGCGGGGTGATCGCGCCCTTACCGGAGAAGTAGCCATCAAGGTTAGCCAATACCAGTTCCAGCTGTGCCTGAGTGGCTTCCGGGGACCATCCGGCGAGATGCGGGGTAATCAGCAGATTGTCGAGCTCGAGCAACGCCTCGGGGCGCGCCGGCTCGGTCTCATACACGTCAATCCCGGCACCGGCGATGGTGCCGTTGCGCAATGCCTCAGCAAGCAGGTTAGTTTCTATCAGACTTCCGCGCCCGATATTAATCAAATAACCTTTTGGCCCCAGCCTGGACAGCACCGCCGAGTCAATACTGTGTTTTGTCTCGCTTCCCCCGGGTGCGGCGCAAACTAAGACATCGCACCACTCGGCCAACTGCTGCAGGCTGTCAAAATAGGCGTGAGGTGATCCGGCCTTAGGGCTGCGGTTGTGATAACCGATTTCCATGTCGAAGGCCGCCGCGCGCTTGGCAATTTTTTCGCCAATCATGCCCATGCCAAAAATGCCCATGCGCTTGCCGGAAATATTAGTCGGCTGGGCAATAGAGGTGCGCCAAACGCCGTCACGACATAGCCTATCGAGCCGGCGGAAATTACGCATCGTCGCAATAACCAACCCCATCGCATGATCGGCCGCACAGTTATCGTTGGTACCGCGACCGTTAACCACGGTGATGCCAAAAGCCCGCGCGGCCTCGAGGTCAATTCCCTCGTAGCCCGCGCCCATGCAGCAGATCAGCTTAAGATTCGGCATCGACAGCATTTCTTCGCGCGTTAACCCCAACAGGCCAATGGTCAGCACCGCAGTAAACTGCGCGCCCTGTTGTTTAACGATTGCGTCGCGCGCTTCGGGCGTTGTGGCAAAGGTGGTGTGGCAGGCCTGAGACAAATCAGCCTGATGTTCTTCGGTTAAAGCATTCAGCACCAAAAGTTCGATCTTAAAGGTCATTCAATCTATTCCCTGAGGTCATGCGCGCGGCGGCGCGATTCGTTGGCAGCTCTCGATATTAGGCAATAAATTCTGGCTGTACTAGCCGTGCCCAACAAAAGATCGCCGATCCTCGCGCGCAATTGTCATCAGCCCTGTCCGTCAGTCGATCGCGTTACTGCCTCCCAATCGGCCATTTCCAATGCCAAAGCGTTAAGCTTGTCGCGCACCAGACCCAGCGCATCGCTGCCCAACAGCAAATGGGCCGGAGGTGCGTCGCTTTCAATGGCCACCAGCATTGCCCGCGCCGCTTTTAGCGGATCACCGAGCTGCTTGCCGCTCTTCTCTTCCCGCGCTTGGCGGATAGGATCGAACAATGGATCGTAATCAGCGATTTTTCGCGGCGTCCTGACCATCGATCGCCCTGCCCAATCGGTTCGAAACGAACCCGGTGCCACGGCGGTGACGGCAATATTAAAAGGTTTAAGCTCTTTCCCTAACGCTTCCGAAATACCCTCCAGGGCGAACTTGCTGCCACAGTAATAGGTGATACCCGGCATGGTGATATAGCCGCCCATTGAGGTGATATTGAGGATATGCCCGCGGCGCCGTTGGCGCATAAACGGTAACACCGCCTTGATCATCGCCACTGCACCGAAAACGTTGACCTCAAACTGCTGCCTCATCTCCTCCAGCGGCGACTCTTCCATCACCCCTTCGTGGCCGTAGCCGGCATTATTCACCACCACGTCAATCGGCCCGACAGAGGTTTCAATCTCGGCAATCAGCCGATCGATAGCGGCAAAATCGGTGACATCGAGAATGCGCGCAAAGGCTCGCGCCGGATCCCGTGCTTCAAAGGTGGCCACGGCCGCGTCACTGCGCACCGTTCCCACGACCCGATGGCCGCTCCGTAAGGCCTCCTCTGCCAGAGCGCGTCCAAAGCCGCTGCTGACGCCGGTGATTAAAATAGTTTTAGAAACAGTCATAAAAACTCCCGTTCGTTAAGAGATGTATGCATACTATTCTCTTGAATGAGCGTTTTTTAGACCCGATATTCTCTTTTTATTGCCTAAAACTATGAGGCGAGCGGCCGTGGACCACAATAAAATTGTCACCAGCCCTGCTGATGACGCGACATCAAGCCTGGCTGAACGTCTTTTGACGCTGGCGCCTAACGAGGGGTATAACCTGAGCGCCTTACCCGACGTGCGCTTCCTGCGTTCTAATCGCCCACTGGCCCGCACGCCAGTACTTTACGATCCCGGCATTGTCATTGTCTGTCAGGGTTGTAAACGCGGATACTTCGGCGATAAGACCTACGTTTACGATCGGCAGCATTATCTGGCGGTCTCGGTGCCGGTGCCGTTTGTGATGGAAACCGATGCGTCAGCCGAGAGCCCGTTACTGGCGATTTATTTGCATCTGGATTTTCAATTAGCGGCCGATTTGTTGATTGAAATGGAGCGGCACGGGGTTGCCCAGCCTGACGGATCGCCTGAAAGCATGATGTCCAGCCCGATGGACTCGGCGTTGCAATTATCAGTCCTTCATTTCCTCGACGTGATGGCGGATCCGCTGGATGCGGCAATATTGGGGCCTGCCCTGGTACGCGAAATGTATTACCGCATTCTCTCCGGCGCACAGGGCAATGCGATGCGCGCCGCGCTGGCGATGCAGGGGCAATTTGGCAAGATTGGTAAAGCGCTGCGTCGTATCCATGCCACCTATGCCACGCGCCTGGATTTAACCCAGCTGGCCGAGGAGGCAGGCATGAGCGTGCCGACGTTTCACAGCCACTTCAAGGCGATAACCCAGACCTCGCCGATGCAATATCTTAAATCGACACGTTTACATCAGGCGCGGTTAATGATGGTTCGCCAAGGCATTACGGCGGCGGTCGCCAGTCAATCGGTGGGCTATGAAAGCCCTTCGCAATTCAATCGAGAATTCAAACGGTTATTTGGCTTACCGCCCGCCGAAGAGACTCGCCGCATGCGAGAAAATTTTGCACTGCCCCCGGCTCATGCCGCCTCGGCGTTTGTCTCTTCCCACTAAACCGCGTTTACGCCGTTCGCTGACTCCCCGCCAACAGCTCAGTTGCCAGTTCGCTAATCAAGGCGCGCAGCCAGCGATGCGCCGGGTCGTGACGATAGCGAACGTGCCAGCCCATTTCGACCGGAAAGGTGCCGAGATTGACCGGGGCGGGGATCACCTTGAGTCTCGAGTCTTTGGCCAGATGTCGGCAAATTAACCCCGGCAGCGTGGCGCAATAATCCGTAACGGCAATCATTTCCGGAACGGCTAAGAAATGGGTGACCGAAACTGCGACCTGGCGTTTTAATCCCTGCTGTTCCAGCGCCTGATAAAGCCCGGCGCGCATGCGTCCGGGAGGCAGCACGTTGACATGTTTAACTCGCTCATACTGTTCGGGCGTTAAACCCTCGCCAATTTCGGGATGATCAGCGCGCACCACGCACTCCAGTCCTTCCTGCATCAAATGCTGCACCACCATATTATTCGGCGCATCGACTATCCTGCCCAACACCATATCGGTGGTGCCGGAAATAACGCCGGTTTCAATCAGGTCGTTGCCAAAGGGCATCAGTCGTACGCGGATCCCCGGCGCAGCCTCGCGGAGTCGCGCCACCAGTGCAGGCATCAGCACAAACTCGACATAGCTGTTCGGCGCAAGGGTAAACAGCCGCGTGGTTTGTGAAGGATCGAAATCCTGCTGGCCTTGGATCACATCATCAAGGCTGGCCAGCGCGGTCCTGATCACCGGCACCAGCTCCTCGGCCATCTGTGTCGGACGCATGCCGTAGCGTTCACGGATAAACAAAGGGTCATGTAGCGTATCGCGCAGACGATTGAGCGCATTAGAAAGCGCGGGTTGCGTCATGCCTAATCGTTCAGCGGCGCGAGTGACGTTACGTTCCTCCATCAGCGCGACCAAAACAGGCAGCAGATTCAGATCGTATTTCATCCAGATATTTCCTCTATGAATATCTGAAATAATATAAATAAATTTCCGAAATATGTCATTAAGGCAGATGATGAGTTTGTCCAAAATGAAGGCGTTTCCCCGAACTGTCGGCTGACGGTAGGCAATCCCCAGCGTCAGATAACTTCTTAAATATATTAAGGAATTAACAATGAAAATTCTTATGGTTCTCACCTCACACGACCAACTGGGCAACACTGGCAAGAAAACCGGCTTCTGGCTCGAAGAACTGGCGGCACCTTACTACGCTTTCCAGGATGCGGGCGCGGATATTACGCTGGCTTCCCCCAAAGGCGGCAATCCACCGCTGGATCCGAAGAGCAATGAGCCGATGTTCCAGACCGCGTTAACTCACCGCTTTGAGGCCGATGCCGCCGCCACCGCGCAGCTCGCCACCACGCTGCGCCTGGACAGCATTTCTCAGGGCGACTTCGACGCAGTGTTCTACCCTGGTGGTCACGGGCCGCTGTGGGATCTGGCAGAGGATAAGCACTCGATCTCACTGATTGAATCTTTCATCAGTGCAGAAAAACCGGTGGCGCTGGTCTGTCATGCACCCGGCGTGCTGCGTCACGTTAAGGCGGCTAACGGCCAGCCTTTAGTGGCAGGCAAGAAAGTGACTGGGTTTACCAACTCGGAAGAGGAAGGCGTGCAATTGACCCAGGTGGTGCCTTTCCTGGTTGAGGATGAGTTGAAAAAACTGGGCGGAATTTACTCCAAAGGGGATGACTGGAGCGCTTACGTGGTGAGCGATGGCCTGTTAATTACGGGCCAGAATCCGGGTTCTTCCGCCGCGACGGCCCAGCGACTGATTGAGCAGTTAGCTAAGCCAATCTGACCCAACGACGCCCGGAAAGCACGGTAATAACTACGATGGTAACGCCTGCCGCCAGATGCATTGCAAAATCCAGGCTGTGCAGGTGCGTATCGTGACACATCGACAGCAGCATAGATGACATAAAGGCAATGCCACACCCGGCCAGCGCCAGACTCTGTGCCGGGTAAAGAGAGCGGGTGCGATACAGACCCGCGATCGAAATCACTATCATCGGCAGGCTGGCCGAGAGCATAAACAGATAGCAGTGCAGCCCTTCGCCGAACTTGCCTATCCCCGCGTTATCGCTAGAAAAAGAGGTATTTAGCAGGTTAATTGCCAGCCAGACGACGGCGAGCATTGCCGCCCACTTCAACCGCATCGGCTGCCGCCCGGCGATGCTTAGATTAAAGGCCGCGGCAATCGCGATAGCGCCGATAATAAAAGCCAGTAGCAGCGACAGCATTGCCAGCAAAGAGTCGGGCTTTGACCAGTCAGTAAATTTATTGTGTAATCCCCAGCTGGTCAGCATGCCGCAGGGCAGCACCGCTATAGTCCAGGCGGTCACGCGCCAGCGCGTCGGCCAGGTGCGTTTCACCGGCCGGGCCGATCCACTGAGTTTATCAATTAGTGGCTCATGGCTTCTCATGATTACCCCTCCCGTATTTACGCAGGCTATGCATTGCACGATGCAATAATGATTTTACCGCCGAGACGGAAAGATTGTTTTCATCGGCAACCTGCACCAGGCTCTTTTCGCGCAGGTGCACGAACTCCACCATCTCACGCTGGCGCGGCGGCAAGATCCCCAGGTAACCGCTTAATTCATCCTGTAAATCCTGCTCGGCACCGCTATGTTCAGCGGGATAATTAAACACGGCGTCCTCGTCCTGAACCTCTTGCCTGCGCCCGCTTTGGCGTAACGCATCAATCGCCCGCGCCGAAGTAATGGCTGCGACCCAGGGTAAAATCGGCCGTTCGGGATCGTAGGTATGACGAACGCGATGAATGGCGATCAACGTCTCCTGAACGACGTCCTCTACCAACAGCTCATCACGGATTTTTTTGCGCACGAAAACGCGGATGGCGGGTACCATCGCTTTTAGCAGTTGGTTATAGGCATTTCTATCGCCTGCCTGCGCGCGGGCCATTAGTGCCGGCCATTGCAACGCGCGGGCATCAGTTTCCTTCATCGCCTATCCTGATAAACCTACACATCGCTTTGCACGCAATTTATCGGCCTGTCGCGTTGTAATAGGATTTATTAATCAATCTCTTCACGTTTTTTTCTCAGGTTCAGAGGCCTTGTCTAATGCGCTAATAACAATTCCCGGCGTCAGGACCTGTGGCAGTACCAGCGGTTTTCCGCCGTCGGCAGGGTACACCACGTACAGCGGTAATCCTCCACGGCCAAAATCACTCAACGCCTGTTCGACATCAGGATTGTACTTGGTTGAATCCGCAATCATATAAATGGTGTTGGTGCGTGCCATCGCCGATTTTACCGCCTGCGTTGACAGTGAGGTGCGCTCGTTTACCTGACAGGTAATACACCAGGACGCGGTAAAGTCGACGAAGATTGGCTTGCCCTGCCCTTTAATGGCATCAACATTTTGCGGTGACCAGGCGACTGCCGCGGCGGCGGTTGCAGCCTCGGCGGCGTCTGAACCACCGGCGGTAGCTTTAAGATTGATCAACGGTGGCACGACTAATAGCGCGAACACCAGCGTCGCGAGATGCAATGCCCAGTGACGTCTGCCCATCATACGCCGTTTTTGCGCCATACCGTACAGCCAGGCGGCAAAGCTGAGCAGGATACAGCAGGCCAGAATGGCCGCAAGGGCAAGCGATCCGCCCTGCCGCTCAAGTACCCAAATCAGCCAGGCGACGGCACCCAACATAGGAAACGCCAGACCGTGTTTTAGCGTCACCATCCAGGCGCCGGGGGCCGGTAAAACGCGCGCCAGCACCGGGAAAAATGAAATCAGGGTGAAGGGAGCAGCAAAACCTACCGCCAGCGAGATGAAGATAATCAGGCTAATCACCGGTGGCTGGGTTAATGCATACCCGACCGCGCTGGCCATAAACGGCGCACTGCAAGGCGTTGCAACAATGATTGCCAAGGCGCCGGTCAGCGCCGAACCGGTCAGGCCGCCGCGATCGCCACCCACACTGCCCACTTTCTGCACCGAAAGTCCAATCTCATATAAACCAAAAAGGTTCAGCGCCGATGCCAGCATCACCAGGATCAGCACCGCGATCACCAGCGGTGACTGGAGTTGGAAACCCCAGCCGACTGCTGCGCCGCCCGAGCGTGCCAACAGCAGCACACCCGCGAGTAGAAACATAGTGACTACCACGCCAAACAGAAACGCCAGACCCTCGGCTCTGGCCTGAGCAGGTTTATCGTGATGACGGATCAGGCTTAACGCCTTGAGTGAAATCACCGGAAACACGCACGGCATCAGATTGAGAATAATCCCACCCAGGAAGGCGGCGGCGATGGCTGTCAGCATATTGAACCTTTTTAATCAGTAGGTTAAGCCGGATTGGCCTGACGGTATTTTTTCACTGCATCCAGCGCTTTTTGGATATGTGCGTCCGGGTTCTTATCGGTGTAGCTGAGCAGAATTTTGCCATCAGGCGCAATCACATAAGAGGTGCGATCGGAAAGGGTAGTGCCTTTAGCCTGCATGGTGTTCTTGTATTCAGCCGCCACTTTAGCGCCAGGATCGGCCGCTACGGTAAATTTGTTACGGCATTCCAATTCGGAGAATTTAGCAATCTGGTCAACGTTGCCGGCGGTTACGCCAATCACCGTGGCACCCTGTTTTTTGAATTCGTCAGTCGCTTCGGCAAAATCATGCGCCTCAAGCGTACAACCGGCGCTGAAGGCAACCGGGAAGAAGTACAGGACGACCGGGCCTTTTTTAAGCGCGCTGTCTAGCGAGAAGGTCGTCGGCTTACCGGCCAGAGCGGCTTTAAGCTGGAAATCAGGCGCAGTTTGGCCCACTTGCAATGCAGCAAACGCGGAAGTTACCGGCAAACTAAGACCTAGAACGGCCGCAATTGCCAGCGAGCTAAGGGTGTTTTTCATGCGCATTATCATTTCTCCATTGTGAGGCAGGCGATGTCGCCTGATGACCTTAACCTTAGGTTCGCTGGCGAAATTGTAAAGGTTGCGGTCCGGGGAAAATATTTATTAGTCCCGATCGGTGTGCGGTTCAACATCGCGGGAGCAAAAAATTTAAGCTAAGCGGAAAAATGAATATTGTGCGTATACTGTTTTAGTTAAACTGAACCAGTAGCACATTTTTCCACAAAAATGATGATACAGAGGGTTATGATACTTGTACAAGAAAAGTAATTTGTATAAGTTTGCATTCACGCAGTTGATTTTTTCATCTCAAACCCTGGACAAGGAACCCCCAATGCATCAGAACGAATTTTTGAAATCCAGGATGAGCGACGCGCTTTTCCTGATCAACAACGTTCCTGCCCTGTCACAAGACGAGACGATGGGACAGATAGTGGTTGAAATTCTGCGTGCCGGTGAGAATCTTGATCGTAAAGGGATGTGTAAAAAGCTAGTAGAACGTATTGAGCTGGCAGCCAGTGCCGAAGATATACAACACTTTGAAAAATTGATACTTCTGGTACTTAAGAGCGAGTTCTAATCCCCCAATTCATTCCCCCTCCTTGACGCACGCAGCAGGCTGCGGGGTCAAAAAAAGAATAGGGTCTAACCGACCCTATTAATTTCCGGAACCTGTCCAATGTCTTCCTGCCTTGCCGAAGCCACGTCCAGTTCCCGGATACTCACACTCGCTCAATCACGTAATCTATTAAGCAAATTAGTCAATCTTAAGACGACCAGGCAATGTCTGGCAGCTAGCGCCGGTCGACGCTGGTGCCGTTTGCGGATATTTGGCATCTGGCGTGATGTAAACCTGCGTGGTGGCAACGTAGCCGTCTGCGAAGGTCGCTTCAATAAATCTTGCCTGCCAGCCGGCACCACTGTAGTCGAGTGACAGATTAACCGCGTTGCCAGAGGTTACCGTCAGCGGTGCGGAGGTGTAACGAATACCGCAGTTATAACGGAAATCTCGGGAAGCGGTGTTAATCGCCGTCCATTGCAAGACTTTCACCGGCTTCTCAGAGAAGGTCACCAGACGCTGCTGTGGATTAGCGACATCGGCTTTGCCGACAGTCACTACCGGCAGCGCTTGATGATTCTGGAAACGAGTCACGAACGGTATCAGCGAGCTTTGCATGAAATTAGCAATGCCAACGTGGTCGCTGTTAGGCGCAACGCGCATTGATTTCTCACCAGGCAATTGATCGTAATAGTAATGTGAATCATCCGCCGGGAAGAAGTCGTCACCGCTGGCATTAACAATATATTTCGGGATGGCCAGTCGTGATGCCTCACCGCTGTTGAGATATTGCAGCGGATCTTCAATTTTCATCAGTTTTTCGAATGCCGGTTTCTCAACATCGGTATCGACGTGATGATCGTAATAAGGCTTAAAGGCAATCGGCCAATTTCCGCCATAGGTCTGATACATGTGCTTGATAACGTCTTTGGTATTCAGCACGTCCGCCACGAAAGGCACGATAGCGACCACGGAAGGATCGGAAACCCCGGCCAACCAGCTCGCCCAACCGCGTTTTGATGCGCCGCTGACGATAAATTTATCCACGTGCCACGGCTTCAGCTCCTTTTGGGCCAGCCTGATGGTCTGGGAAATCGCTGCGGCCATCGGAACGTGCAGCGGGAGTTCTTGTCTCTGAGCAGGGTCTTGCATAAACAGCTCAAAACTGCGCCCGATGCTATCGTCTTCGATACGAGGCGTCTTATCATCCTGATAAATGAGGCCAACGGCGGGGATATTATCCAGAGAAACCACGATAGTGCCGGTAGACTGGGCAATATCGATCATCACATCCGGCGTCATGTCAATCGCCAGCAGCGCGGTGGTCCCTTTGACATCACGAGGAATATAAATATCCACGTTATGGGTCCATTTTTGCGGCGTAACCAGCCCGGCGGGAGACCAGGATTGCGAATTTAATTTGTACATGTTGACCTGCACCGGTGGCTTGGACGGATCAATATGAAAGCGAGCAGGCAAAACGCCGTTCAGTAAATAACGGTACTCGCGGGGGGCTTCTCTGTTGTCGACGAACCAATAATCCAGCGGCTGTTGGGCCAAATGCTGGCGATAGCAGGAAATGACCTGCGAAGCGTCGGACTGGGGGCCTTGGTTATTACAGACGGATTCTGTAGCAGGCGTCTGCGCTAACAAACCTTTTGACACTAACGCAAGTGAAAACAAACTTAATTTTAAAACGTTCGTAACGTTCATATGTAGCCCTGGGATGGAAATTAAACTCTAAGAGTCGTAATCAGATATTTCTTAATCTAATACCTGGCCAGTTAAGGCTCTTAATTAACTAATAAAGACTAAGTTCTAAACTCAGCTTTCTTTTATTTAAAACACCCTGACAATAAGTTGAGTTATAGTCACGATGGTTAATTGTTTGCTCGTTAACATTTGCAACTTGTTAAATATTTTATTTGCCATCCACACAAAAAACCCTCATGCAAAGGGAACTCCTCTGCAGATTTAATATTTATTTGCTGGCTTTTTATATTTACTGTTTTGGTGTTTTCCATTCAAAGAATTCACGCATTATTTGTTAAACAATGGTGTTTCTTTGCTGTTAAAGCGCAATTACGTGCCTTAACGAGTTTCGCTCCCGATTCATGATAAATGGGAGCAGCAGATTCCTTTCTAATGAACAGCAAAAGGCAGTAGGATATTTAGCTTACCTTGCAGATACCCTCAAACAACGCCGCTAAAACTATACAAATTTAGCTTTACTGTACAATTATTTTGATCAAAAAACTGACAGGTGCAGCACGAGGACAGATTGACACGCTCATAAATATATGTTTTTTATGATTAAAATACCAATTGCGGACTTTTCTTATAAATTAAAAATTTTTTTGGATTTTGCTAGCACTTAACCTAAATTAACCGTTCATCATTATTTGCTAGCTCACACTGATGAATTAAGAACAGAATATGCTCTATTTTAACTTTTTAGATATAGAGCATTTTATCCTAAAATTAAGGCCTATTTGATGTAATTACATCAACCTGTGATTTGACATTTTAATGACTGCATAAGTAAAAATCCCCTGGCGATAAACTTTCACCTTATTGTGGCTTAAAATGCTAAAAGCACACAAATTGCTACAACCAAATAAAATTTAACCATCAATATCCACATAATAACTCATGAATTTAACAATTCATTAAACTCCCTTCCCTGTCCTTTGTTTCAATTTGAGGAATCAATGTGAATCGTAGAAAAGTGCTCAAAGGCGGGCTGGTATTGATTGCCAGCGCCACCGTCGCCTCCGTATTTAGACCCGCAGGGGCCGCAGTAAAAGTGTTTACCGGGGGTCAACAATGGGCCTCGCCTCAGGGCCGATTACCGCAGGTCATCAATGCTAGCAAACTGGTTTATTTTACCCCTCACGAGGCCGAACTTCTGAAGGCGGTTTATGACCGATTAATCCCAGCCGACGAGCTGTCCGTCAGCGCTTCTCAGGCCGGTTGTGTGACCTTTACTGACCATCAGTTGATTGGACCCTATGGGTCGGCACAAAACCGCTACAAGCTAGGCCCGCTGGTCAACGGTACGCCGGAACAAGGGGTACAAGACATTATTACGCCTGCAGAAATCTACCGTAAGGGACTGGCAGCGATGGACACCCATTGCCAAAAAACCACCGGCAAGACTTTTTTAGAACTGAGTGATGAAGAAAAGGACAATTACCTGGAAAAAATGGAGGCTGGCAGCTTCGATTACGGCGTGTTTAATGGCAATAAACTGTTTAGCGTGATGTTGACCAATGTAAAAGAAGGCTTCCTGGCTGACCCGGTTTATGGTGGCAATCAAAATATGGTGGGCTGGAAAATGATCGGTTTCCCTGGCGCGCGATACGATTACCGAGATTATATAAATATTAAAGGTAAAAGGGTCGAGTTAGAGCCAATTAGTCTGATCATGATTTGATATTTAATTATCCTTTTATTTTGGAATATGAGCATGGAATATAAAAGACCTAAAGCAGATGTAGTGATCGTCGGCCTCGGCTGGTCTGGCTCGGTAATGGCCGAAGAGCTAACCCGAGCGGGACTGAATGTGGTGGCTATTGAACGCGGTGCATGGCGTGAGACCAGCGCCGATTTTCCGACCACCACCGATCCCGATGAACTCCGGTATTCGGTTCGCAAAGAGATCCTGCAACCCGCGTCGGTGGAAACTTACACTTTCCGTAACAATATTAATCAAACCGCATTACCCGGGCGCGAATGGAATAACTGGACGTTAGGCATGAACGTTGGCGGCGCAGGAACCCACTGGGCCGCGGCCTCATGGCGTTTTCTGCCCTATGATCTCGCCGTTGCGAGCCACGTAGATCAGCGTTATGGTAAAAAACAGCTGGTAGACGGGCTGATTGTGCAAGATTTTGGCGTTTCCTACGATGAACTCGAGCCTTTTTACGATCGTTTCGAAAAAATAGCCGGCACCTCCGGCACGGCGGGCGTGGTTAACGGCGTTAAACAACCCGGCGGAAACCCCTTCGAAGGCAGCCGCAGCGATCATTACCCGACTCCGTCGCTGGTGCGTTCACGCTGGAATGATATTTTTGCCGAAAAAACGACCGCCATGGGCTATCACCCCTTCCCCGTGCCGGCCGGAACTATCGGTGCAGCCTATAAAAACGCCTTGGATATTGAACTCGCCCCCTGCACTTACTGCGGTTACTGCCAGCTTTATGGCTGCGGCAACTGGTCTAAATCATCGCCCAACGCCTGTGTAATGCCGGCATTAATGCAGCGCAAAAACTTCACCATGCTTACAGAGTGTGAAGTATTACGGGTCGAAAAGAGCGCGGACGGCAAAACGGCATCCGGCGCCACCTTTATCGATTCTGACGGCAACTACGGATTTCAGCCAGCGGACATCGTGGTGATCTCGGCCTATCAGCTCGATAACGTGCGGCTGCTGATGCTGTCTAAATTCGGCAAAATGTACGATCCTAAAACCGGTGAAGGCACGCTAGGCCGCGCATTCAACTTCCAAACCCTGTCGTATGCGTTCCTGAATTTAGAAAATGAATTCTTCAACCCGTTTATGAACACCGGGGCATTGGCCACCCAGATCGATGATTTCAACGGCGACAACTTTGACCATACCGGTCTGGGCTTTATTGGCGGTGCGGGCATTCAGGCACTTTCCAATACCGGGCTGCCGATCAGCCTGTCAGATCAGATCCCACAGGGGCATCGTCAGTGGGGCTCGAGTTGGAAAAAAGATTTCCAGGAAGGCTATCAAAACTGGGCGATGGTGCAGGGTCAGGGCACCAGTTATTCGCATCGCGATCAGTTCCTCGACCTCGACCCGACTTATAAAGATCGCCACGGTCAGCCGCTATTGCGTATGACTTACGACTATAACCTGAACGATCGCCGCTCCGGGGCCTATATTCGCGACCGCTGTCGTGAGATTGCAGAAGCTGTGGGAGGCAAAAACATTCGCGCACTGAACTTTGCTGACGATCATTATTCGCCGTATCGTCCGTTTGACAGCTCCCATACCATGGGCGGCGCGGTAATGGGTCTCGATCCTAAAACGTCGGTCCTCAACCGCTATCAGCAACATTGGGATGCACATAACCTGTTTGTCACCGGCGCTTCGTCTTTCCCTAATAACGCCGGTTATAACCCAACCATCACTATTGGCGCACTGACCATCCGCACGGCCCGCGCTATTATCGAACGTTACGTCAAAAATCCGGGCTCACTGGTCTAAACTAGCTGCCTGGACGGGGAAAGCCTATCGGGCTTTCCCCGCTGCGAAAACCGACCACCTGGATGAACAAAAAATACAGGATAGATAACGCGCTGCCCTTTTCCCTCGATTCTGGCGTAGAAATGGCAATGAGACCGTTTTACACCGACGTTTTTTACGACGATCGACACAAAGTTTATTTATTCATTAGCGGTCTAAATTTTGGTTTCTTGCCAAGACCGACTAAGATAAAGATGTGTGTCACACAACTGTAGTGTGATTTGGATGTGGTACTGCAATTTTGAAAATGAGTTGGGAGGTACACGTGTTTATTTCTGATGAAGCAAAGGGCAATGCTCTAATAGGCGAGGCGGCAATGAACCTTATCTTCAACAGGGAAGAAGTGACCGTAGCTTCGTTGCTAAGAAAGTTGAAATCGATGGCCGAAACCGAAATCGATGAAGCCAGGCTGCTGCTAATGCATGAAGTATGCCGCTGGCTAAGAGGTTTCCTGAGTCTGGGAAGTTTGGCGCCGGAAAGAGCCGGCTGGCTAGACTCTGCGCTGATGGGCGATGCAGGCGGCATGTCTGCTGATGTTATTCGATTCGAGTCGCTGCGCGCCATTGAAGATTGATAGGTAAAGGTTCTGGCACTGCGCCAATACTGGCCGCGACTGCGGTCAGTTTCATAAATAAAATCATTGAGTTATCAATACTGATTTTGAACCCCTACCCTCTTATCGTGTCAATTCTGTTTCCCAGTATGTTTCATAAATGTCTAATTAAGTTAATGTAGCACTTTTTGCACAAAAATAAACTTTTTGATAATTAGAATAACTGTACAGAAAAGATAATGCTGTATAACTTCTAACAATTGTAGACGACTGTTTTTTAATCAGACATAGCCTAAGGAACCCTTATGCGTCAGAATGAATACGGTAAATCACAATTAAGCGATGTCCAATTTTTGGGCAACCCAACAGTCCTTACACAGGGCGAAACTATGGGTCAAATCGTGGTTGAAATACTGCAGACCGGTAAAAACCTCAACCGTAAAGCACTGTGTTCTGCACTGCTACGCCGTGTTAAAACTGCCGGTAATGCTGAGGAAGTAAAGCATTATCAGGAGCTTATTGGCTTAGTGCTTGAGCGTGATGCCTGAGACGCGTCGACTGTTTACCCTTTTGAAACATCCACGTTCTCATCATAATGTACACGTTTTAGACTCTGACTTATTAAGCCAAAACGGACAGACTTTATCCAATAGGGTATTATCTCTGCTGGATACGGCCCCGCCGCTCCTTGAACGGGCCTGCTATCCGCCTATTCCGATTCACACCGGTAGGCAACTGAATTCTGAGAAGCTGATATGAACAGAAACGAAGACGAAAAACTAATTGATATCATGATGGGTAAGGCCGTGCTTGCCATGCTGCATGGCGGAGGCCCAGTATCCACGGCCGCGCTGGTCACTCAACTGCAGGCTATGGCCGCAGATGAAACACACGAATCGAGAAAGCGCGCCTGCGAATTAGCGATTGCTGAAGTGCGCAACAGTGCGACCGCAGCCCGTCAAAGTACAACATTCAAAGTACGGGGCAGCGACAACGTTGGGCATATTTTCTCTTCTGAAGGTCCTTCTGACGACAAGAAGAAACACTGATTTATTTTAACGTAGCATTTAACTTTACACGGGCTATTTGGCCCGCAGAGGACGCAGCAGATGCAGCAGCGATCAGATGAAAGTGAAATTTTCGAATATTTCGCAAGCGCAGGCGATCACTATGCAAGCGAGACTGAGCTATTGGGCGCAGTGATCCGCAGCATTACCGCACAACAAGGCGCTATAACTAAAAAAGCCATTATTCTGCATCTGATTTCTCAAATTGAATACGCCACTGGCGAATTGCAGCAGGACGTTTTGCGTAAAACCCTTGAGCTGGTGGTCAGCCTGACTCCAGACGATCCCAATATTTAGCCGTCACATCGGCATGCATGCCATAAAATTTTAAGGCCGCCTATAAGGCGGTCTTTTTGATTTTAGAGTTTAGAGTTTTTTATCGACCTGGGGCTTATCGCTGCGGGAGTTAATTCATTTTGTCTGCAATAAGGCGCACGGCACGCAAGCAGATTTTCCTCAATGCTTTATCAGAAGCCTCTTCGGCCTGCCGCTTTAATTGGGCAGTAATTTCATGCATGTGTAAGGGCTTTCCTGCCTCAAGAAGCAATGATACAACTGCACCTATGACTGCGTGAATTTCGTCCCGATCAGCAGTTTTATCTCTACACAAAAGCCATCCTCCTTTTTGGTAAGCTGGATGCAGGACTATTTTACCATTTCGATTACTACTGGCACAAGTTTGTGGCCGTGCAAAGTTAGCAATTATTGCTGTTATAATCTGTTTATCACCGGTTATCGGTAATAAGTTGCCTATTGTTTTAGCAGTTAATACGCTATTTATTCCGCCCCATTGTCGACAAAATTCGCCTCAATTACCCCAATCTATTACATCAAACCCCAAAAAGCACTGGATATTAACACAGTTGTTTGTATAATATTTCTACTACCCAGGCGTACAAAAACCTCCACGCTTAGCCTTAAGTTGACAGCCAATACGTTAGGGCAGAGATGAGTTTTACGGTTAGTTAAGCCAGTTAGCACAGATAATCGGGGAGAAACCTATGATGATTTCGACCAGCAAGCTGAGTTCGCTGCAGCCATCGGTAATGATGAGCAGTCGTGAAATCGCACAGATGATCGGTATTACCCACGGTGAAGTTAAGCGTTTTATTAAAAGTCTTGAGACAACTCAGCGCCTCTCACAACCTCTAGCCGTAGGGTTATATGAGCGTGAGGGAGAGATGCGTCAGGAGTTTTGTCTAAACAAGCGGGACTCACTGCTCACCGTGGCGCGCCTTTCGCCCGGCTTTACTGCAGAGGCGCTGGACCGTTGGCAAGAGCGTGAAAAATGCGTTCACCTGCCAGACTTTACCGATCCCGCAGCGGCGGCACGCGCCTGGGCCGAGCAGTTTGAACAACGACAGGCCGCAGAAAAGCAGCTTGCGCTTACTGCGGCAAAAGCAGAGTTTTTTGACCACTATGTCCAGGTACAAGAGTCACAGGGCTTTCGCCAGCTGTGCAAAATGCTCAAGGTAAAAGAGCAGGCGTTTCGGCAGTTTTTGCTTGAGCGCAACATTATGTACCGTGCCAGCGGCGTGTTAACCCCTCACCAGCACTATATTGATGCCGGATATTTTACGCTGCGCTCGGGCGTGGGCGAGAATCAGCATGCTTTTACCCAGGCACGTTTTAGCGCTAAGGGCGTGCAGTGGATTGCAAGCCTGTGGGCTAATCAAAAGGCAACGGCGCCTAAAGGTGCGGCTGCCTGAGTGGCGATAGCCCGCTCCACGTTAGTGGAGTGAGTCAGTTGCCCAGGCGTCACTTTAAAACGCATTGTGGATAGTTAATAATTTTGGATAGTTAACAGCATATCGCGGTTAACTGCATGGCATAGCTAAAGCATATCGCGCTTAGTTGCATGGCGTAGTTAAAGCATGTCGTGGTTAATTGCACGGCGCTGTAAATAGCATGGCGCTGTAAATAGCATGGCGCAGTGAATAAACTGCGCCATTAAACCAGGCTTACTGTTTAACCCAAACGCTTACACTGCCGGCGTTGCAGATAAAGTTGCCGGCGCCTTCACCATTGCATTCCACTGGCGCTTCCTGGTTTCCGGTAATGTCTTTCCAATGGCTGTTGGCAAAGGGCTCACCCAGAATAATCTGTTTGCTGCCCTGCTCGTGATTTGACAACACCACCACACAACCCGGCTTTTCGGCCGTGCCGCTGCGCGTAAAGGCAATGCAGTTTGCATCGTCGAAGTAATCGGTCTGGATCCCCCAGGCGTAATCCCGGCGAGCGGCAATCAGGCTTTCCAGCTCGTTAACCCTGCCTAGCTCAATCTGGTGAGTATTGCCGTCATCCCCGGTATCTTCGTACTGGGCGCCGAACAGGTCAGGATAGAATACCGCCGGTACGCCCTGCTCACGCAGCAGTATCAGGGCATAGGCCAACGGCTTAAACCACGGTTCTACCGGTATTTCCAGGGATTGCAGTGGCTGGGTGTCATGGTTCGCCACGATGGTTACCGCATGCCAAGGGTCAACCTGCACCAGCGAGCCGTCGAACAGCGTCCTTAAATCGAAATCCTTGCCATCTAATGACGCATGGTGGAAATTCAACAGCAAAGGTGCGTCGAACAGCATGGTTTTGCCTTCAACCTGATCGATGTATTGTTGCAGCTTGTCGGTCTCAAACGACCAGTATTCGGCGACGATATACATCGGCTGTTCGGCGGCGTCCTGAATACTGTCGATCCACTCTTTATAAAACCATGCGGGAATGTGCTTTACTGCATCGAGGCGAAAACCGGTACAGGGCACCTGCTCCATGACCCACCTGGCCCAGTATTTCAGCTCTTCTCTGACAGCGTTGTTACGAAAGTCGATGTTCGCGCCCATCAGGTAATCAAAGTTGCCAAATTCGTCGTCAACTTCGGTGTTCCAACCCTCGGCAGTGTAGTCGTTAACAATCTTGAAAACGCCATTTTCATCTGGATTTTCAATATGATCCACGCCACTGAAACAGTGATAGTCCCAAACAAACTCTGAAAACTGCCCCTGTCGGCCGCCAAAGGTAAAACGCGTCCACGCATCGGCCTCGATGACCTGTTCCTCGATTTCCTCGCGGTTCTGCTCAGAAACCCGATTAACCTGCACACGCTCCTTCTCATCTGCGCCCATTTTATGGTTCAGCACGACGTCGAGCAGTACGCCAACGTTGTGTGTACGCAGTTTTTCGACTGCGGCAATTAGCTGAGCCTTATCGCCATATTTAGTCGCCACGCTGCCCTTCTGATCGAACTCGCCCAGATCGAACAGATCGTAAGTGTCATAACCGACCGAATAGCCGCCCGCAGCCCCTTTGCTGGCGGGAGGAAGCCACACCATAGTGATGCCTATCGAGGCTAGCCACTCCGCTTTCTCGGCAACTTCAGGCCAAAGTTTGCCGCCATCGGGGTAATACCAGTGAAAAAACTGCAACAGGGTTGGGTTTTCCATTTTTGTTATTCCTTGGACGATGAGTCGATAGCCGATCGTTTGATAAAGCGAACTAAAAAGCCCCTGGCGGATAGCAGGGGCAAATATGGCGCGAAAAAGAGACAGAAAACGTCCGCATGGGTAAAGAGACAGGGATCAACGCCCCCGCAAGCGGGATTTCATCACACTGGCAGAGGCGGTTTAGGCACCATTTGCGACGCAGGGTTCGACACCATGCTTAAAAGTTATACAACAAATGGCGTTTTGTACAACTTGCGATAGAAATAATTTACCGGTCAGGAAGACTGTCGCCTGATGAGGGCTCAGCGTGCCTTGCCGGTTTTCGCCAAAGCATAGGCCGCCGGCAGATCCAGGCGCTGCCAGAACGCCTGTTCAGGCGTTGAACCAGAAAGCGGATAACCGGCCGCAGACGCAGTTCTCACCATTAATTGACGACGCTGTGCGGCAGAAAGATTAGGCAATGCCGTTTTCAGCAGGACTTCGGCTCCGGGAGGCACCACCAGTGGAGAGGATTTTCCCGCCAGCTTCGGCAGATTGTAATTCATCGTAAACTGATAGAATGGCTTCATGTCTTGGGAACGATACGGGTCATCTTTGCCCGCCGTTTTGGCGCACTCGGCTAATGAAGTGCCACACTCTTTTTCCAGCGCGGTGCGCAGCTGATCGCTAGCCTGTTTAAACAGCGCCTGATAGCGCGGATCATTGAGGTAGTTAGCCACGTTGCGCTGGGCAATCATTCTTGAACCGATGATATCCAGCGGGTAATGCACGCCCAGCACGATACGCGAGTAACCATAGCGCGCACCGCGCTCTACCAGAGAGTCGTAACGCTCAGGCAGCATCTGCGCCAATAATAATGCATCGGTGTAGCCGGTATTGGTGTGCCCGCTAGGGAACGAGCCACCGTCTGCGGTGTAGGGCTGATGGTCTTTAACCACCGTGTCATCGGGCACCAGGTGTATAGTGTTGCCCTTAATCAGGAACGGGCGAGAATAGTTAAAATGTTTTTTCGCCGCGCTGGTGCTGACTTCGCTGGCTTTAATTAATGCCGCAGCCTTGCCGATTTCACCCTTGTCATAGGCGATCAGAAAAGCTTTGCCGAGGCGAGGTCCCAGAGCATCGGCCAGGAAGTAGAGATAGTTCTGCCCTTCGGCATCGGCCAGGGCTTTTTGACGCGTGCCCTGCAGCGCATCGCGATTAATATCGGTCACGCTTTGCAGGCTGGCTTGCAGAATTGAGTCGGGTAGTTGGCTAAAGCTCGACAAGAGTTCGATCCCCGCCTTCTGATTAGCCTTGGTTTGAAAATCATACGCGCTGGCCTTCAACCAGGCTTTGTCAGCCTGCGTATCAGTCTGCTTGGCCTTCTCCAACTGTTCTCGCTTTAAAACTGACTCACTGCCCTTGAGGCTGTTGATTTCAGCCTGTAACTCGTGCGCCTGAAGCTCATCGTAAGGCTGGCTGGTGGAGGTAAAAGACGTGCTGTTGGCCACGGCAGCGGCCTGCGGTAAAGAAACGGCCTGCGCCTGCTGGGCAAGCATCAGCGCGGCGGCAACCAGCGTTAAGCGAATTTTCATAACTTTCCCTTATTATCAGAAGATTAGTCTAATTGCGCTTAACGCTAGCACCGGGTGATGACATTTTTATTGCAGAAATAATTATTATCGATCGCGAATGGGGACCGGTGAATGGATCGAAGTATGCTCAATTTTAACCGGCACCCCTTCACGCGCCGATTTGTAAATTGCCTCCATTAACAGGTGATCCTGCAGCCCTTCCTCGCCTGGGGCATTGAAGACTTGGTCGTTGAGGACGCCATTAGCAAAATGATCGATCTCCAACGTAAACTGATTTTTAGGTGAAAGACGAATTTCATTCACCTGTTCTCCTGCTCCATGACGCTGAGAGACATACAGCCGCTGCCCCTGATAGGCGAAGGCATTCTCAAGCGCAACTGAGCCTTCCTCCAATCGTATCTCCATATCTTTGCATTCATGCGCCCCGTAACTGGTCACACAGTTGGCAATCACCCCGGACTGGAAACGTAGAGTAAAGGACATGGTTTCTTCAACCTCAGCGTAGCGCTCATCACCTTCGGGGTTGATAATTTGCGCATAAACTTCGATAGGATCCTCACCCAGCATGGTTCTGACCCCGTTGAGGCAATATAGGCCGATATCAGGTAATGCCCCACCACCGGCCAATTCGGCCTTCATACGCCACTGATCGCCCGGCCCCTGAACTTGCGTATTGGTTGCATGAATAATACGTGGACGGCCCAACTCTCCGGACTGTGTCAAGCGGGCTGCCTCAACGTTAAATAGTTCATATTGGCAGCGATAGGCAATCATCAGCTTCACCCCGGCCTGTTTACAGGCTTGGATCATTTCTCGCGCCTCTGCGGAGTTATTCGCCATCGGTTTTTCACATAAAATGTGCTTTCCTGCTTTGGCGGCAGCTAACACGTGATCGAGGTGCCTGCCGTTAGGCGTTACGATATAAACGGCATCGATCTCTTCATTATCTGCCAGACGAGCAATCTCATCGTAACGATAAACAGCAGACTCGCTGATACCGTATTGCTTAGCTACGGCCTGGGCTTTTTCCGCGCGGTCCGAAACGAGAGCTACCGGTCTTGCGTAAAGGCTCTGACGCATCGCGGGCAGGATCTGGTTAAGCGTAAGGCGGCCTAACCCGACAATGGCGATGCCCAGACGCTTTTCGGGAGGGAGGATTGCCGGCGGCTCAGGCTCAGGACGATCGGCGTCCCCCTTCCAGTTTTCAAAGGTCACGCGCCCCTGATCTACTCCGCCAACATCGATAGGTCGAGGAGCAATATTTTTGGCAGCAACGGGTAACTTCGGTCCAGTAGGGGTTCCAGGGCCATTATTCGAAAATCTTGCTTGTGGCTTATCTGACATAATTTCCTCCATATCATTATTGAAACTAATGACGAGTTATTGCTTCGTTTTCTCAAAAAATGGGCTTACGACGGTCAGTAACAGCGCCCACAGGGCAATGAGCAGTAAGGTATAATCTGGAGAGGTACTTTCTATCCAGGCACCCACCAGCGCCGCGGCAAACCACACTAACCAGCGTAGGGCGAGGGGTAGCCCCTGTCGTAAGTCCCCCTTGGCCAATGCACGCCCAAGTTTGACCAACGTGCCGGTGATAAAAGTGACGCCGGGCTCTTGGCTACCGACTTGATTAAGAACCCCCATCGCCATCACTAATAGCAGAACAGCCGAGTAAGGATAATCAGGGGCGCTAGCTGGCCAGGCCGCAAAAATTAACCCTGCCACAATCAGCAGTAGCGGCAATGCTCTGCGCTTTTTTAGCAAATTTCCCAACCAGGCAGCCAAGGTAGTGCTGGCCAGAAAGGTAACAATCACCCCAACGAGCGGAAAACTCTTTTGTAAATCACCTTTCTGTAGAAATTGCGCCAACTTAGAGGTGTCACCGGTAAAATAAACCCCAAGCAAATCTTTACTGTGCAGATAAAATGCTGCATCGGTAAGACCCGCTATCGAGACCAGAAATAGGATAAAAGTTTGGGAAAGCTCAAATTCCTTTACAGCGTCATTTTTAGGCATTAACAACATAATGCTCCCTGAAAAATGAATAAAATAATAAACGACCGAATATTAAGCATAGGGAAAAATTAGCCACCCTGCCAACTCGCTCTATTTAGCTAAAGACACTTATATCTTTAAACCCTTTAAATACAACAAGTAAAAAATATTTTATTGTTTTGTAAAATAGAAAAAATCTTTTGAGCAATACATTGTTAAACCTGATGCTTATAACATTCATCAGTTGAATAGAATTGCATTTTGGCGGGACTATAAGTGCGCTAAAGGGTCACAGGGTGAATATCTATGCATATTACACCTGGTGAATTTTATTGAACATAACAATACTTGTTCTGTAGGACAGGATCATACACTTTGAATATTAAGCGTATAACTCGGATAAGGTGTTTAGAATATCAATCAAGGCCTTCACTGTAATTATCATGAAAGCCAGATTGATAGACGAGAATTACGGCGGGGATAACAGAGACAGTGTACCGTCTGTGGGGTCTGCGACATCGCTAAGCATTTGGTGCGTTTGCTGGTCAACATAAACGCTAAATAACCGATGTTGGACCTGCGGATCGCCACCGCAATGACTACCGTGTTTTTCCATTACATTCACTCGGTCCATTCCCTGCTCGGCGTTCGCGGTATAGAGGTAATCGGTACACGCCGGGGAGGCGATCAGCTTCTCTTGCTCTGCCGTTTGCTTAACTTGAGCGATAACGCTGGCCTGATGGCTCTTTGCCGCCAAGGCCGGTGAGGAGGCCAACGCGAGTAGGCTAACCATAACAAGCTTGAAAGATAATGTCGTTTTCATTTTAGGATAAGCTTTCTCTAGTACATTGAAAATAATATATTTTTTACACTCAGTGGGCTTGATCGTAATCTTTAAAGCCATTAAATCGAATAATACTTAAAATTTTACTCTCGTAATCCTTATCCGTGGCGTAGCCAGCAAGAACCACCATATGAATAAATTTCTCGGGGTCGTTTCTGAAAGCAAAAGCTCCCCGGTATCGTTTGTTATGCGCCAAAAATTGCCCATAATCATCGGCTGACTGTTCCAAAGTATCATAGGCGCGGAAATTGTCTTTAATGGCCACTAACCCTTTTCCATAATCCTCATGGGTTGCTACAGCTAGCGTCTTGCCTGTGCTGGCATTACCCTTAACGCCAAAGTAAATATTTCCAGGGGCGTTGGTTCCCCAACTTGACTCAAGGGCACCTTGGGCAAGCGTGACGGCTATGGGTACGCCCCAGCGAGCTTTGACGTTAATGGCAGCGGGCAGTGCTCGTTTTATCCAGGCTAATTTTTTCCCGCCGGGTTTGGCCGTAGCCTGCTTAAGCAGTAAATGTGCGGCTGCGCTATTTGGAACAATTGTTTGTGCTGCAGAGCCTGCAGTTGAAACATGTGAAGAACTACCGTGTAAACCTGAAGAGTGCTTGAGGCCTTGCAGGGTCGGGCCTTGTCGGTTGACGATAGCATCAGTATGTTTGAAGTGCAGGCATTCCTTCTGGAACTCGGCAATGCGTGCCTGCGTCTGAGGACCAAAAAAACCGTCTTCCTTGAGATGCTGCTGATGATGCTCGTTAGCTGCGCGATTAAGCAACATTTGAACCTTTATGACATCGTCGTGATAATTGGGCTGTCCTACACCGACCGCTCCTTTTAAATTCCAACGCATATACATCCTCTGTAGGGTTAAAAGACATCGTATTAAAGATGATTTCGCAATTAATTTCTCAAATATCAACCATTAAATCCATCCTAATCTGAATCCAAAGCTTTTAATGGCAAAAAATAATCCGACTCATCGATGCTCAACGAGTATTGCCATCAAAGGTTTAAAAATTGAACAGCAACATTGCAAACGGCGGCGAAATGCCGGTCTATAATTCTACTTCCAGGTTCTAGGATGCCTTAAGAAAATGGCGGCTTTTTGATAAATTTGTTCAACAACTTGCTCAAAATCTTGCCTTATCTTTATTTAATTCCGTGAGTTAAGGTCATTGCCAGACGACAAACATGTCAATCAACGAATCCAACAGTGAATAAATAAGGGAACCTCATGAGCACATTTAAAACGCAAGATGGTACCAGCATTTACTACAAAGATTGGGGCAGCGGTAAACCGATTTTGTTCAGCCACGGCTGGCCGCTTGATGCCGATATGTGGGACAGTCAACTCAATTTCCTGGCGGAGCGCGGTTATCGCGCTATCGCCTTCGACCGCCGAGGTTTCGGTCGCTCCGGGCAGCCGTGGACGGGTTATGATTACGACACCTTTGCTGCCGATATCCATGGCCTGATTGAACATCTCGACCTGCACGATATTACCCTGGTGGGCTTCTCGATGGGCGGCGGCGATGTGTCACGCTATATCGGTAATTACGGTACCGACCGCGTTAGTGCGTTAGTTCTGCTCGGTGCAGTCACGCCTATTTTTGGTAAAACGGCCGATCACCCTGAGGGCGTCGAAGGCTCAGTTTTTGAGGGTATCAGAGACGGCCTACGCAAAGACCGCGCGCAGTTTATCAGCGATTTTGCAACGCCATTCTACGGGCTGAATAAGGGACAAACGGTTTCAGACGGCGTGTTGACGCAGACGCTGAATATCGCGCTGCTGGCCTCGCTAAAGGGCACTATCGATTGTGTGACGGCTTTCCAGACCACGGATTTTCGTGGCGACCTGGCCAAGGTAGATGTCCCGACGCTGATTATTCACGGCACCGCCGACCAAATTGTTCCCTTTGAAGCCACCGGTAAACTGGCGGCAAAAATCATTGCCAATTCGGAGCTCAAAACCTATGAAAATGGCCCACACGGTTTTGCCGCTACTCACCAGGATCAGTTGAATAGTGACCTGCTGGCGTTCATTAAAACGGTTTATTGATTTAGTGACCTGTTGATTCAATGGTCGATAAACCCCTGATCGGCAAACAGCATCTTTATGTATAGAAAAGCCCCGCAGCGCTTAGCACTGCGGGGCTTATTTCATAACGGAGGTTATGACTTTTTAGTCTGTACCCAAAAGCCGTGGATCAGGCCAGGGAAATAGCCGCAAATAGTCAGAATGATATTAATAATAAATGCCCATCCAAAACCATTGCCGATGAGGACACCCAGCGGTGGAATAAGAATGGTAAGTATGATTCTCCAAAATCCCATAGTGCTCTCCTTTTCGTCATTGTCCTTCTACCTTATGCTTAATAAGTTGATGTAACAATAAGAGTTCTCTGGTTTAACCATTGCCTCACAAGGGTCAGGAGATTAGTATCCCTTTAGGCAATGATGCTAGGAGTGGCTGGCGCAAGAGGACACAGAGTTCATGAAACAAGATGTTGTAATGCTTATCCTGGCGATTATTTTTATCGTTATCCTGTTTGGAACGGCGGCCAGCATTGCGGTACGCGCCCGGGGAATGAAGAAGGTCTATTGGCTGCTTTGCAGTTTCCTGCTGGGATTAGGCAGCGTTTCCTTTATCTACTTTTTGGCGTTTCCCGAACGACATACGCTCCCTGACGGCAGCCTCTCGGGCGAAATGCCGCCCCAGTTGGGTCTTGCAGGCACCGTCACTCAGTTAGGCATCTATGGCGCCGTGCTCGGTTTCATGGTCATGGGCCTGTGGCGGCTAATCGCCCTTTTCACCAAACGTCACGACTCCTGATTTTTATCGAAATATCGCTTGGCCCCTCGCCTATTTCACTGTATATTTATCCAGCAAAAATACCGTAAACAACAGAGAGCAGGCTATGCGGGTTGAATTAAGTTATGACAAAAGAAACGTGGCAGCAATCCCTGATGCCGGTGAAAAAATTACCCTTGAGTTAACCAAACGGGTCCATCGACTGTTTCCGCAGGCTGAAATAAAAGTTAAAGCGATGCAGGCCAACGGTCTCAGCACTTTTGGGGTGAGCAAGCAAGAAAAGTCGCAGCTGAATCAGATGCTTGAAGAGATGTTCGATGAAGCCGACGAATGGCTGTCCTTCGAGTAATTTGTTCTTATTTACTTACAAAGCGCAACTAAAATAAACATGTCACTGCGATGGCTTATTATAAGATAGCCAAATAAGATAAAATATTTTAACGACTTTGCGAAGTAATCGATGCCAAATCCCAAGAAAACCAGCGCCCAGCCTCATTTTTATTCTAAACGTTTCGCGTTGATTTGCCTGGGGATCGTCCTATGCATGGGCCTGCTGCTGGGTCGAGTCGGCTATTTACAGCTGCTCAACCGGCCAATGCTTGAGCGTCAGGCCGATCAACGCTCGTTACGTACGCAGATTATTCCAGCCGACCGCGGCACCATCGTCGATCGCAACGGTCACCCGCTGGCACTCAGCGTGGCCTCAAAAGACGTTATCGCCGATCCTTTCCGTATCGAACAGCTGCACAGCGACTTAAACAGTCCTAAATGGCAGTATCTGGCTTCGGCTCTGGATATGCCGCTCTCACAGCTACAGCAAACTATTACCAGCGATCCTAAACGTCGCTTCGTCTTCCTGGGTCGCAAAGTCGAGCAGGGTATTGCAAAAGACATTGGTGAGCTTCATCTCGGCGGAATTATTCTGCAGCACGATGACAGCCGCTATTATCCGATGAGTGAGGCGGCCTCTAACTTGGTTGGCGTGGTGGGTACCGACAACGAGGGGTTAACCGGGATTGAGAAAGGCTTTAACTCCCTGCTGGAAGGCAAGTCCGGCATGCGCGAGTATCGCCAGGACGGTCAGGGCAATATCATTGGCATATTGAAAGACGTTCCGCCGCAGCAGCCGCCAACGGTTAATCTGAGTATCGACAGCTATATTCAGTACACGGTCTACGCCGCGCTGCGCAAAGGCGTGATGCTTAATCAGGCAGACTCTGGCGCCGCGGTGATGGTTGACGTCAATACCGGTGAAATCTTGGGTATGGCCTCCTACCCTTCCTTTAACCCGAATAATTATGCCGGCACCGACGCTAAAGATATGCGTAACGTGGCCATCAGCGACAGTTTCGAACCCGGCTCCACGGTTAAGCCGCTGGTGGTCATGGCGGGTCTTGCGCATCGCATTATCAGGCCAGACACGGTGCTCGATACCCGCCCGTACACGGTCAATGGCCACCTGATCCGCGACGTAGGTCACGAATCTGCGCTGACCATCACCGGCGTGCTGCAAAAATCGAGTGACATCGGCGTATCACACATTGCGCTAGCGATGCCTGCTCAGGTGTTAGTCGATCAATATCGCGCGTTTGGATTGGGTAAAGCGACCGATCTGGGCATTGGCGGAGAGAGTGGCGGTTACTTCCCGCTGCATCGCGATCGCTGGGCCGATATCGAACGCGCTACCTTCGCCTTTGGCTATGGACTGCGCGTTACGCCGCTGCAAATTGCCCGTGAATACGCCACTATCGGTTCGTTTGGTATTTACCGCCCTCTTTCAATCACTAAAGTGACGCCACCGGTGCTCGGCACGCGGGTTATGGACAAAGGCGTGGTTGAAACCGTGGTCCACATGATGGAAAGTGATGCACTGCCCGGCGGTTCGGGATTAAGCGCCGCCGTGCCGGGCTATCGCCTGGCGATAAAAACCGGTACTGCAGAGAAAATGGGGCCAAGCGGCAAATACGACGGCGGTTATATTAACTATACGGCCGGGGTGGCACCGGCGAGTAATCCTCGCGTGGCGCTGGTGGTGATGGTCAACAACCCACAGGCCGGCAGACACTTTGGTGGTTCGGTTGCTGGCCCGATCTTTGGCGAAATTATGGGCCAGGTGCTCAACCACATGAATATTCCTCCTGATGCGCTGGTGCCTGAAACGCCACCAACCACGGTGGTTTCCGTGAGCAAGGCAGTGAAGCTGAAGGAAAAAGGCGCTCAATAAGGTTTTTAGAACAAGGAGAGGGTATTTTGCCCACCGGAAAACGCTTTATTCTAATGGTGATCGCCATCCTTGTCGGTATTGTAGTTCTGGATGATATCATTGCCCGGATTATCCACTGGATACTGCTTCGTTAGACTCAGGTCATTGATTTTTAGCCACCATTTCGGGTGGCTGAAAATTGCACCGCCCTTTGCATGCGCCATTCCTGCTTCGTCGAACCCGACTCGTCCGCGAATTTGTGTATAATCATCTTATCGAAACTAATTACTGACAGGCTATGGCACAAGATATCCACCTTACTGTCGTTTATGCACTCAGCAAATGGATTGAAGGCCATTTGGGACGAGTGATCCATCTTGAGGAGCTGGCAGAGTATTCTGGCTACTCACTTTGGCATATGCAAAAACTCTTCAAAGAGTCGACAGGCATTTCCCTTGGCAAGTACATTCGCGAGCGTCGTCTGGCCAGCGCGGTCTATCAATTGAGCAGCAGCGATTCGTCGATCTTTGATATCGCAATGGATTTTGGTTTTGGCTCGCAGTCGCACTTTACCTACATGTTTCGCAAGCGCTTTAATATTACTCCGCACGAGTTTCGCCAAAACCCCGATACTAAACTTGAGGTTGCCCCACCGCTGCACATGATCCAACAAAAATCCGCCTGATTAAAAACCAAACTCGCTAAGGCCCGGATGATCGTCGGGTCTACGCCCCAGCGGCCAGTGGAATTTGCGATCTGCGGCGTTGATAGGCAAATCATTGATGCAGGCGTGGCGCTGGTACATCAATCCTTGGGCATTAAAGGCCCAGTTCTCGTTGCCAAAACTGCGAAACCAGTTGCCCGAGTCGTCGTGCCATTCGTAGGCAAAGCGCACCGCTATTCGCTCCCCCTCAAACGCCCACAGTTCTTTAATCAGCCGATAATCTAGCTCTTTGGCCCATTTACGCTGTAAGAATTCCACTACGCCCGACTGACCCATGACGAATTCACTGCGATTACGCCATTGCGTATCGGTGGAATAGACCTGGCTAACGCGCTGGGGATCGCGGCTGTTCCACGCATCCTCGGCCAGTCGAACTTTTTCGATAGCGCTTGCACGGGTAAAAGGTGGAAGCGGTTTTTTTACATTTAAGCTAACGTTGTCAGACATTTTAGCCTCACGTTTATACAGTTATAGGAGGAGCTCACGTTTATCAACACCTGTAGGAATCTCATGTAGACAACTCTGTCTACATTTGTCACACTAGCCGATGTAGACAGACTTGTCTACGTACAATTGTCTCGATCAACAAAAACGTTGACCGGACGCTTGGTATACAGGATGTCTTATGAATACTCCTTCCGCCTTTGCTGCGCTGGCAGCGCGTGAGCGCATATTGCGTACCGCACATGATTTGTTTTATCGCAACGGCATACGTGCCACCGGTATCGATACCATCATTAAACAGGCGGCTGTCACCAAGGTGACGTTTTATCGCCATTATCCAGGCAAGGACGTGCTGATTTTGGCGTTTCTAGACTATCGTCACCGCCATTGGATAACCTGGTTTAGTGATACATTAGCTAACTTTTCCCTCTCAGGACTCCCCCTTGCGCAGGCCTTGGCCGCGACGTTAAACCAGTGGTTTGTCAGTGAGGATTTTCGCGGCTGTGCCTTCATCAATAGCAGCATGGAATATGGCGACGCCCTTCCCGAGGTGCTCAAAATTTCCGTGGACCACAAGAAAGAAATGACTGAGGTGATTGCGCAATATTTAGAGCCGTTTTCCGATAAAAAACAGTTAGCGGAGGGCATTGCTTTGTTGATAGATGGCGCAATTGTAAAAGCCCAAATGGAAAATGATCCGCTGCGGGCAACGCAGCTATTACAGCAGATGTTAAGCGCCCTGATGGGTCAGTGATGATCAAACGCTGAGCGAAAAAAAACGCAGCCATAAGCTGCGTTTTCGTGTCTACGTCTTTAAACTAAAAATATCACGAGCAATACTTAGAACTGGTAAATCAGACCAACTGCCACAACGTCTTTGGTATTGATACCGGTGGCGTCTGTAAAATCGTTGGTCTTCATTAAATTAAGCTTGTAGTCGATAAAGGTCGACATGTTTTTGTTAAAGTAATAATAGGTACCGATATCGATATATTTTTCAATATTCTGAGTCCCGTAGTTGCCGTTTTCACCGGTATAGCTGTTGATACCTTTACCGCGTGACTGCAGGAACGCCAGTGAAGGACGCAGACCGTTGTCAAACTGGTACTGGGCAACGGCTTCAAAGTTGTTGGCTTTGTTGGCAAAACCGTCGATATCGTCGGAATCATCGCCAATGCGAGTCAGATCTTTAGTATGGGTAAACATGGCTGCCAGATAAACGTTGTTGGCGTCATATTTCAGACCCATGCTCGCAGCCTTGGCGCGGTTAGCGCGACCGTACTCCAGTTCATTTTGATCGCTGGTGCGGTTTGAGCTGGTGTAAGCACCCGCTACGCTAAGCCCCATGCCCAAATCATAGATGGCGGACATGCCGTAGCCGTCGCCGTTTGAGGCCTGAGCGGAACGACCTGATGATTCGCCGCCTGGATTATCGTTTTTCCCCTGATACTGCAGGGCAATATTCAGGCCTTTAATCAGGCCAAAGAAATCACTGGCACGGTAAGTCAGCAGGTCATTGCCGCGCTGTTCCATGAAGTTGTCAGGGGTGTAAGTATCACCCCCGAACTCAGGCAAGACGTCGGTCCATGAACCGATATCATAAAGTACGCCGTAGTTACGACCGTAGTCCAATGAGCCCCAGTTGCCGAATTTCAGACCCGCGAAGCCCACGCGGGTGTAGCTATTGGCCGTGCCCTCTTCTTCGGCGCTGTTCAGCGCTGCCTGATACTCCCACTGGCCGTAACCGGTAAGTTGGTCACTGATCTTGGTCTGGCCATCAAAACCAAAACGCAAATAGGACTGATCGCCATCAACGCCGTCATTTTTTGAGAAGTAATGTTCAGCGTCAACTTTGCCGTTCAGATCTAATATATTGCCGTCTTTATTGTAAATCTCGGCCGCACTCGCCGAGCCCGCAAATAATACCGCTGGGATCATCAGTGAAAGAACGCGAAGTTTCATATCTACCCTCATTATAGGTTATCGGTGTCGAGCCGCCGTTGTTGGTTTTATGCGTTATGAATGTTTAAAAAATGTTGTGCTCGACGCTCAGGCCTATTTTCAGGATTTAGATATATTAATCCATTAAGAAAATGATACTAAATTAGTGATAGTGTTTCTCATTAACAAGTAAATGTAACAAAAATTGTTTTTTAGGGAACTTTTTATCAGCATTAATAATACAAAATACAGCACATAAGGTTAAATCATTAGATTTACTTTTAAAATCATACAGATAAAAACCATACAAAGCGCACTAAGTGATAAGTAGGGTTATAGGCATTGCTCTATAATCTTCCCCGCTATCATCATTATTTGTTATTTATTACTTTCATTATTCCCTTTTTTTGGATACAACAGCCGGCCTTTTGGCCGGTTTTTTTTGGCCTTTTGTGCGGTAATTGACTGCCGTGATTATTCACCTTATCACCTATCTTCATTTTATTTCTGCAAGTAATTCCTTAAAATTAATTATTTTTCCTCTCAAATTAACTCGTTTATTTATGGATTTACCTGGCAATTAAAAAAATAAAACCTTAGTTATTATAAGAGTTTATTAATAGTCAGTATTCAAATCCACGAGTTAAAAAAAGGTTACCCCCTCAGCTCATGCCTAATTCCGAACACCCCTGAGGTCCGTTATTACCCCATGAGGGCATCAATAATGAGACCTTCATAGCGGGCTATTTTCAGCATTTTCAATCTCAGTAAACCAAGAAGGTCGCCGCAGATTCCGTTACTATAAGAGCAATCTCGCTGTAGCGGGCTTAGAGGATCGCTACACTGGCACATTTCTGCTATTGATCAGGTCACAAGGAATCGCATGCAACAACCGGACAAGCAAGACAACATCGCCAAGGCTCAAATGCTTTTGGCTACCCGCCGTTTTCTTAAACTCGACGAGTGGCTGTTGTCACAAATGCGCGGTTGGCAAAACCAGACTGAAACGGGCAACGCTTATGGCTTAGTCATGCACCCCGACACGCTGTTTTCTAAAGACGAGACGCCCCAACAGCGGCTTGAAATTCTGAGTGACTGGGCGCAGCAGTGCCCCACCAGCTATCACGTCCATTGTTTGATGGGGATGTTCTGGCACGAGCAAGCCTGGGTAATTCGTCGGGGCAACGGGCCGGAACACGAGGTGGAAGATTCACAATGGCTGGGCGCTCAGCTGTGTTGCGATTACGCGGTGCTCTCTTTCTTAAACGCTATCGTCTGTCACCCGCGCCCTACCCACGCCTTTAGACACTTGATGAATCTGGCTGGCGGATTTGGCGAGCCTTACTGGTTGCGCGCGCTGTTTAACGGCCAGGCGCCGAAGCCGCTGCACGAACAGTTCAATATTCAGGACAGCCCGGTTTGGCATCAGGGCGCGGCGTATCTCTATCCGTTAGGCGTTGCTCCGGCGACACATTGGCCGCAGCAGCTTCCCTCACCGCTGCAACACACCCGCCGCGATGGCGAAGATGCGCTAGATTACTGGCTGCGCATGGCGATGTCGGTGCGCCACAGTGACGTGGGCAGCATGGAGTCTTACCTGCTATTTCATTCGAGCTATTGGGGCGGCGGCGAGGAGCAGCAAAATCGGATTATCGAAGGCCCACTGTGTGCCGAATTTAGCGACGCCGAGCGCAACCAGTTTCGTGCCAACGCCCTGCTTGACGCGTTGGCCGGGGAAATTGCCGACCGAGAATCTACGCGTGCCGAGCAGTTACAGCTGCGCCTGGCAACATTATTAGCACAGCCGCTGGAGCCGTCGACGCGCATTGCTTTGCTAGATGCGGCCGGAACCTGCGTTGCCTATTGGCAGGACGACGACGCTGCCGGACTACAGCTTTATGCCGAGCTGTTCGCGGTAGCCCCCGACGCCATGCCCGGCAGGTTCGCCGCGCTGTTTATCTCCCGAGCGGTGTTAGCTAATGAACAGGTGTTAGCTTACGAACAAGTGTTAGCTAACGAACAGGTCTTCGCTAACGAACAAGCGGTGGCTAACGAACAAGCGGTGGCTAACGAACAATCGGTGGCTAACGAACAAGCGGTGGCTAACGAACAAGCGGTGGCTAATGTACAACCGCAGGGACTTTCCGTACTGACCTCGCTGCTTATTCGGGCGATTAATCGCGCCGATGATCCTATGCTGACCGCCTTTGCCGCAGCGGCGGTCTATCAAGGACTGTATGGGCTGCCGTGCGATCCCGCGTTGAGTAGCGGATTAATGGACCGTTCCTGGGCACTCATGAAGCAGCGGCAGTCCACCGACTCTGTGAGTAAAGACCTGCTGGTGCTGGCCCACGACATGGCTATTCACGATGACATTGAGGCGGCGCATTATCTCATGACAGAGATGGCGCGTCGCGGCAGCGCGATGCACAGCTATGAGCTATTTTTCTTCTATCGCAATGCCTGGCATCAGGACGTGCCGCAGGACCTGCACAACGACAGCAACGCCCTGGACTGCGTGCTGAGCGCTGCGCGATCGGGTTTGGTCCCGGCGATGTTCAGCAGTGCCAACGCCCTGCGTGAAGGCCTCGGTGGCGAAGTCGATTATCAGCAGGCCATGCAGTGGTATCAGCGTGCCACCGATGCCGGTCACCCGTCTGCCGACTACTGGCGCGCCAGCTGTGCGCTAGACCTGGGATCTGAGGCGGATAAACGCCAGGCGGCAGAGGTTGAGCTGCCAGCCATATTGGCTCAGGTCGATCACGCCGAACGCTTTGAAGCCGCCTACACGCTCGGTATGGCCTACATGCAGGGCGTCGGCGTCAAAAAGAATAAATTCATCGCCTGGCAGCTGATGAATTTCGTGCTGGAATTAAACCCTGAGTCCGACGTTGCCCGCCATGCGCTGACGCAGCTAGAGGGATCGCTGCGCGCGCGCATGAGCCTGTGGCAGGACAAACGCAAAGTCGAAGGCGCAGATTTTACCGCGCCCTACCGTCAAAGCTCGGCACCGACGCTGCCAGAAGAACAGCTGGCGTCACAGCAGCAAGATTAAGACCACAGGAAATAACATTCACTGGCATACTCTGTTAAAATATGCGGCCAGTTTTAACGAAAACTGGCTTTTTTTATTGGAAAGATGGCCGGTTATCGACAAAGATCGGTCTTATCCTGCAAACGGATTTCTCGTATTACAAAACCAAGGATTGACGACCACATGCCAGCCGAATCGACAATACCCCTCTCCATAGCCGCCGGTCCCGGCCGAGCTCAGCAGATGGCGACGCGCATTATCTTTTTGCTGTCAGGCTTTGCCATGTCGGCGTGGGCACCGCTGGTGCCGTTCGTTAAAACGCGCCTCGATATCAGCGACGGCACGCTTGGCCTGCTATTGCTGTGCATCGGCGCAGGGTCAACCTTCTCGATGCCGCTGACCGGCATGCTGACCGGTAAACTCGGCTGCAAGGCGGTCATTATTGTTGCCCTGCTGCTGTTGTGTCTCGGTCTGCCGCTGCTTACCGTGATGAACACCCCCATTGGCATGGCGCTAGCGCTGCTGCTGTTCGGGGCGGCGATGGGCATGGTTGACGTTGCGATGAACGTACACGCGGTGGTGGTTGAAAAGGCCAGCGGTCGGTCAATGATGTCCGGTTTTCACGGTTTCTTTAGCATTGGCTGCATTTTGGGCGCTCTGGCGGTGAGCGGACTGCTGTCACTCAGCCTCACGCCGCTGATTGCCAGCGCGGCGGTAGTCGCGCTGGTGCTGGTGGCGTTAACGGCGGTGAGTAAACACCTGTGGCGGGATACTAAAAGCAAACAGGGCGATCCCATGCTGGTGCTGCCACGAGGCTGGGTGATTTTCCTCGGCCTGCTGTGCTTTGTGATGTTTATGACCGAGGGTGCGATGCTCGACTGGAGCGCGCTGTTCCTGACCAGCGAACGCGGGGTCAGCGCACACCATGCCGGCATGGGCTATACGCTGTTTGCCATCGCGATGACGATTGGCCGGCTGTGCGGTGATAAAGTGGTTAACTATTTTGGTCGTTTTAAGGTGTTATTGTTCGGCAGCCTCGCCGCCTGTCTCGGACTGCTGCTTTCCGTGGGCGTCGATAGTCTCTATGCTGTAGCCGTGGGTTTTGTTATGGTCGGTTTTGGCGCCTCAAATCTGGTGCCGATTATGTTTAGCGCCGCCGGTAATCAGAAAACCATGCCCGCCAATCTGGCAATCTCGTCGGTAACCACCTTGGGTTACGCCGGGATTTTAGCCGGTCCGGCGCTGGTCGGTTTTGTTGCCCAGGTAAGCAGTTTGTCGATTGCATTGAGTTTCGTTGCCGCGCTGATGCTGCTGGTTACCGCCAGCGCCCGCGCCGTCACGCGCTAATCAAGGAAAAGCCTCTCCACCATGCCAAGTAAATATTTATCGCTGAATTCGACCAATATTACGCGATCTTTTTGGGTCTTCATCCTGCTGTTAATCGTCGGCCTCGGCCTTTACGGCTATAACTACACCGCCGCCTATTTGAATGACCGGCTGCACACCACGCAGTACACCGCCGATCGTCTGCAAAAGCGCATCGACCATTATCGCTATCTGACCTATCAAATTTACGATAATTTTACCGGCCAGCAGCTGGCGCAAATTCCTCCTAACGTCGGCGAAGTTAAACTGCGTCAGGACATGTTTTATATTAATAAACCGCGCAAAAAAACCGACGCGGTGATCTACGGCGTTCACGACGCGGCGACGCTGGATTTAACGCTGAAGATTTCTAACTTCCTTGATGACCAATGGGGTGCTAAAACCCAGCCTTACACCCTCTATTATCTCAACGGGCAAGACAATAGCCTGATGATGGTCACTACTCAGCCGCTGCAGCAGCAGGACTCGCGGCTGAAAGAAAACTATTTCTATGCCGGCTTACAGGCCCGTCGTGCAGAAATGCTGCAACAGGCCAATACGCTCGACGAGCGCGAGAGCTACTCTACCCTGCGTAAATCGCATAACGGCAGCGACTCCTTCTTCTCGCTGCGCACCACCTTTAATAATCCGGGTAATCTGGCGACGGTGATCGCCTTTGATCTGCCGATGAGCGATATGATCCCGCTAAGTATGGCGCGCGACAACTTCCAGCTGACCAGCAACAATGACACGGTCAATGAAGGCGATGCGCCGCAGGATCCCAACGCCGGCAGCACCATCACCCTCAAGGACTGGTCGATTTATCTGACCTCGCCGCTGAGCAATTCGCCGCTTAACCTAACCTATCGAATTCCACTTATTGCGCTGATCGTCGACCTGGTGCACAACAATTTCTGGCTGATCCTGATAAATCTACTGCTCATCGGCATGGCGATGGCAGGCATCTATCTTATTCGCCACCGGTTTATCCGTCCTAGCGAGAATTTAGCGCAGCAGTTGCACATGCAGCAGGCGCTGAATCAAGAAATTATTTCTAATCTTTCCGTAGGCTTGCTGATCTATAACTTCAATAGCCATAGCGTGGTGGTGAGCAACAAGATTGCCGAGCAGCTATTGCCGCATCTGAGTCTGGACAAGATTGCCAATATGGCCGAGGAACATCACGGCGTAATTCAGGCAACGGTCAATAATGAAGTCTATGAGATAAGAATGGTGCGCAGCCAGATAGCGCCGGAGACGTACCTGTTCCTGATGCACGATCAGGACAAAGAAGCGATGGTCAATAAGACGCTGCAGCAGGCACGCCGCGAGCATGAGAGAAATATTCAGGCGCGCAAGCTGATGCTGCATAATTTAGGCATCGAGCTGCATCAGCCGCTGATTGAGCTGAACGCCCAGGCCGAGAAACTTAGCGCAACGGGTCATCCAGACGAGCGCTACAAGCTCGAGCAAACGCTGCTTACCGGCTCCCGGGACGCGTTGACGCTGGTGGATAACATCACCCTGCTCACGCGTCTTGAGACTCAGGACTGGCAGCCGGCCTCGCAGCGCTATTCGCTGGCCGCGCTGACCGATGAACTGTTGTTAGAAGCATTGCCTAAAATCAATCAGAAAGGCCTGGTGCTGCTCAATCATTTCGAAATTAACCCGCAGGAGCATTATCTGGGTGATGCGCTGGCGGTGAAAAAGATCCTCTCGCTGCTGCTCGATTATGCGATTGTCGCCACCTCACTCGGCAAAATTACGCTGACCAGCGAGCAGGATCCCGAACATCCCGATCAGCTGGTTTTCCATATTACCGACACCGGCAGTGGCTTATCAAAAGATGAGTTGAGCAATCTTAACTATCCTTTCCTCAGCCAGACGCTGGTTGACCGCTTTAATCACGGTTCAGGATTGAATTTTTATCTGTGCAACCAGCTGTGCAAAAAGCTCGGCGGACAGTTGGAGATCCGCAGCAAGATTGATATCGGCACCCGTTATACGGTGCGGATCAGGCAAACGCTGGAAGCGGTAGATACCGAAGCCGAGGCGGCCGATGAAGGCCTGCTGGATGATGTGACCGTGCTGTTGGATATCACCGCTGACGAAGTTCGCGGCATTGTTACTCGGGTGATGAGCGCCTACGGGGCGATTTGCATCGTCGCCGATGAGCGGCAGCCGACGCGCAGCTATGACGTCTTATTGACCGATAATGCGCAAAACAGTGACAGCTACACGCTGCTGCTGACCAGCGATGAATTGGGCTTTCAGAAACTAGAGAAACGCTATATTCGCGTCAATTACAATATAGGCAGCGCTCTGATTGATGCAACATTACAGTTGATTGAACAGCAATTGTTGGAAGAAGCGGAGCAGAATACCACCTTCTCCGATCCCAACAGCCTTGAGAATTCAGCCAATAGTAATCCCCATTCCGGTAACGGCGAAGACGAGATCGACGCCTATGTTAAACAACTGCTCGCCAGCGACTATTACCCGCTTTTCGTCGATACAGTACCGGAAGATTTAGAGAAACTGTATAATGAAAATCAACGTCGTGATTTTACATCGCTTTCCCAGACCGCCCATCGGCTCAAGGGAGTGTTCGCCATGCTTAACCTGACGCCGGGTAAGCAGTTGTGTGAAAAATTAGAACAGCATCTCGCCGAAGGTGAAGTGTTGATGATCTCAGACAATATTAATCAGATTGATTCTTTTGTCTCCAGACTGCTGCAGCAAGGTAGCTAATCACATGAACAATATGAACGTAATTATTGCCGATGACCATCCTATCGTCTTATTCGGTATCCGTAAGTCTCTTGAACAAATTGAGTGGGTTAACGTCGTGGGCGAGTTCGAGGACTCAACCGCGCTGATCAATAACCTCAGCAAGCTTGACGCACACGTGCTGATCACCGACCTGTCTATGCCAGGTGACAAATACGGTGACGGCATTACGCTAATCAAATACATCAAGCGCCACTATCCACAGCTGTCAATTATCGTTCTGACCATGAACAATAATCCGGCCATCCTTAGCTCGGTGCTGGACCTGGACATCGAAGGCATCGTCCTGAAACAGGGTGCGCCAACCGATTTGCCAAAAGCGCTCGCCGCGTTGCAAAAGGGCAAGAAGTTCACCCCTGACAGCGTCGCCAAGCTGCTGGAAAAAATCAGTGCCAACGGCTACGGTGACAAACGCCTGTCGCCGAAAGAAAGTGAAGTATTGCGCCTGTTCGCCGAAGGTTTCCTGGTCACCGAGATTGCCCGCAAGCTGAACCGCAGCATCAAGACCATCAGCAGCCAGAAGAAGTCAGCGATGATGAAACTGGGCGTTGAGAACGATATCGCCCTGCTCAACTATCTCTCTTCGGTGAGTTCTACGCCGGTAGACCGAGGCTAAATTGCTCGATAGCGTTGGGTAAAAAGCAAATAGGCACAACCTGAGCTGTGCCATAGATTGTTGATGAACCCCATCTTTCTGGTGGGGTTTTTTTATCGCTTAAGTGACCGTCGTTCATTTTATGAACCGCGGTTACCACGCCGTTATTTCTTACATTTCAGCCGCTTCTATAACGGTAAACGTATTCCGTTGAGAAAGGCTGCCGTCGCTGCTCTGTGATGCCCGTGCCTCTCGTTCACCGGCGGAAAGTTTGCGCCCCGTAAAGGACCAATTGCCATTAGTATCCACCAGTGCCTCTCCCACATCATTCCAGGCTTCACCGATTAACCCTTGCTCGATAGTGACTGTGGCTCCGGGTGTTCCTCTACCGCTATAGGTAGGCATTTGATTTGTATTATACGAAGAGCCCGCGGCGGGAGTGGTTAAGGTTACAGGGATCTTAACTTCTTGCGCGACGGTGAAGCGGTTTATCACCAGGCCCGTCCCCCCATCACTTTGTGTTGCGCGCACTTCCCGTTGGTCCGCAGCAAGTCTTCGCCCCTTGTAGCACCAGTCGCCTCGGCTATCGACAAGGGTTTCTCCTATTCCATGCCAGGCCCCGCTGATCGTCCCCTGCTCAAGCGTTATTGTTGCACCGGGCGATCCTTTGCCACGGTAGCTTGGCCGATGATTTATATCAAACAAAGCCCCCTCAGCTGGAGAGGTTAATGTCACCGGGATTGCAACCGCCTCCGTGACCGTGACCGTGAAAGCATGCCTCTGAGAAACGCTCTCATCGCTGCTTTGTATGGCCCGCGCTTCCCGCTTGCCGGCGGACAGCACCTGACCGATGAATGACCAGTCTCCGTTGGTATTCACCACAGCCTCTCCCACGTTATACCACCCGCCTTTGATTTCCCCCTGCTCGATGGTGACTGTTTCACCGGGCATGCCCTTGCCACTATAGGTAGGCGTATGAAGGGTATCAAATTCCTCCCCTTCGGCAGGGAGTGTCAATGACACTGGGATCACAACTCTCTGCGTAACGGTGAAAGCATTTCTCTGAGAAACGCTATCATCGCTGCTCTGTAATGCCCGCGCTTCTCGCTCGCCCACGGGCAGTGCCTGACCTATTAAGGACCAGTCACCGGAAGTGTTCACTGTAGTTGTCCCCACTTTATACCATCTGCCATTGACTGCTCCCTCCTCGATAGTGACGGTGACTCCGGGCGTGCCTCTGCCACGATAGGTTGGCCCATAATTTATATCAAACGACGCCCCTTCGGCAGGAGAGGTTAATGTCACCGGGATCGCAACCGCCTCCTTGACGGTAAAAGCATGCCTCTGAGAAACGCTATCATCGCTGCTCTGTACTGCCCGTGCTTCCCGCTCACCGACGGACAATGGCTGACCCGTATAGGACCAGTTGCCGTTGGTGTCGACTATCATATTCGCCACGTGTTCCCAGGTGCCACTGAGGATTCCCTGCTGGATGACGACCATTGAACCGGGTATTCCCGTGCCGCTATAGGTAGGTCTATGATTGGTGTCAAACGTGCTACCGCCGGCGGGAGATATCAATGCTACAGGGGACTCAATTCCTTCGGTAACCGTGAAGCGGTTTCTGGCAAAACCGGTCCCGCCATTACTTTGCGTTGCCCTTGCCTCGCGTTCGCCGGCGGGCATTTTCTGACCAATGAAGTGCCAGTGACCCGTATGCTTAACTGTTGTTGTCCCCACCTGATTCCAGGCGCCGCTGATGGCCCCTTGCTCAATAATGATTGTGGCGCCGGGCGTGCCAGTACCACGGTATGTGGGAATATGGTTTTTATCAAACGAGACCCCGTCAGCAGGCATGAGTAAGGTGCCGGGGATCTTGAGTGGATCAAGTTCCCTCTCAATAACGTCGGTTGGGCGGTCGATGTTGTTCCAGAGTGCTGCCTTAAGCGCGGGGAACCTGGCAAGTTCTGTACGGGTGGCAGCGTTAATCGGCATCCCCCATTCTTCAAAGAATGGCGTTAGATTTCGATCGGTCACGCTTGCTGCGGTGATCATGAAGTGCTGTTGAACCGCCAGTTCCCCCTCCGGTTCGGGTATACCCAACGCGTTTTCCAGACGAAATGTTTGTGCAAGCTGAGCATAAAAATGGGGGCCAAAACCGCGACGCAGCTGATCGAACATCAACACTTTGAGAAATAAGTCGGAAATGTCATCATAGCTACGCTGGGCAATCGGCTTAGCACGATAAGTTTGAAACGCCGAGCGGATCGCAGGAGTGTCGAGCCGATTACCATAACCCATGGCTTCCTGCACGGCCAAGGCAGAAATATTGACCGTCACCTCAGTCAGGCCACTCCAGCGAAACTCACTCATCTGGTAAGTATGGCCAACCTCGTGATAGAGACCCCATTGATCATCTTCTGGGCCTACCAGCAGGTCTTTACCCGCACCGGTACTGTTTTGGAAGGTAATACGATGGTTTGTCGCTGACGCATAACCGCCCCCGGTATCGGGATTGGTAATATAGATTCGGTGCGAAGATTTATGGGCAGCGCCGGTAGCATTGCGGGAGAGTCCATAAAGCGCATTCGTCTGTGCCAGAACGTCGTCCATCATGGCGATCCTGCGATCAAGATCGGTGGGGGTTGAATAAAGAGCCTGCGTGGCCATCGCGAATTGAAAATTCGCCAGAACATATTCACCAACAAGTTCAATGAAAGGAGCCGTTTTCCAGGCGATTAATTGCCAGTAAAATTCAATACTGTTGGTCACCCCTTTAATATATGTCGGTATCGGTTGCCCGCCATTAATTTCGACCTGCGCTGCGGAATCAGATATTCTGTTCTGGATATAAATCATGCCGTCTACGGGAGCAATAATTCTGTTTACCCCGGTATTAAGCGCGATTATTTTCGGTGATATCGCTTCCCCATTATTCAAATGAGCATATTCTCCGTATTGCCCTATCACAATGTCAAGGCCAGGCACTGAGGGTGATACTGTTACCGTCAGTACGGTTCCTCTCGAGGCATAGCGGCCAGTCGGTTGAAAATTGCTGTGATAAAACCAGCGACCCTCTGATTTTAATGCGCTTACGGCATCTCCCTGAGCCTGCGCTAGAATAGTAGAGCTTTGTTCGGTGACAGTAAGCTGAATTTGATCTGAGTATTGATTATCGATAGATGTTGAGGATTGCATTTCCATATTTAACTCCATTTATTAATTAAAATTGAATGTAACTTTATTACTACGCTTTTATAGGTACTTCTCTGGTCTACATTTTCCCTCTGTAAAACAAACACTGCGGAACGCAATATTAAGTGGCTTAATAAAGTGGCTTAAAGTGCATTGATAATTAAGCCAACGATGATTTATCGCTGACTGAAAAACTCATTTAACGGAAACGCGAAATTTCACCGTCAAAAATGCACGGTGAGGCCTCGCAGGCGAATGTACGAAATCTGAAGTAATGTCAGAGTTGGTTAAACATATTTGTACCGAGCGGCCGATACGTCAGAGCGAACTATAGATTTTTGCTAACGGCCAGCATGCAGCCGCCATGCACCACACTGGCTTGCCCGTGGGGTTAATACAACAGCAAATGGGGAATTAAGAGAGATGTGGGTGAATTAAAAATCAGTGATCTGGAATTGATTGTGCCCATCATTGGGGCCAAATAACCATGCTTTTCCACATAAAACAAGTTTTTTTTGCCAATCTTACAATCAGGAGAAGGCTGATTCTTTCAGAAAATATTCTGATGTGCGGTTTGATGGCCAGTCATATCAAAACACGGATCCGATTCATTCCATTGATTTTAATGGGGAAATTTAAAAACCTTGTTGTTATGACTCAGGCATAACCTGGGTTATGCCTTTGTTTAACCGCTATTTATTGCCGCGCTTTCGTCGCACCTGGTGGCTGTAGAAGCCCAGCGTTTTACGCAACTGGTCGAGGGTGACCGGCTTGGAAAGACAGTTGTCCATTCCCGCCTGCAGGCAAAGCTGCTTCTGCTCGGCCAGCGCATTGGCCGTTACGCCGATCACCGGCAGCATGAACTCCAATTCGCGAAGACGCTTGGTCAGGCCGTAACCGTCAAGGTTTGGCATGTTAACGTCGCTAAGCACAATGTCGATCGGATGAACTTTCATCGCCTCGAGCGCGTCGAGACCGTCATTGGCGGTCACCACAATATACCCCATCGAACCCAGCTGATCGGCCAGCAGCCGGCGGTTGATTGGGTGGTCATCCACCACCAGCAGCGTGATATCGGCGTTGTCCTGCGCATCCACCGCCTCTGGCAGCGCCAGACTATTTTCGCTGCCGGTTTTCAGATGATAAATGCGGTTTAGCAGCCGGGTAATTTCCAGCGGCGTGGAGGTGCTGTGCACCCAATAGCCCGGGCTGCTTTCCTGCGGCTGGCCAATATGATCGATAGAAAATTCGATTTGTGCGCACAGGGATCCGTGATGGATCATCGGCGTATCGGTGATCAGCACGTCCTCGGCCTGGCTCTCGTCCTCCGGTCTCCAGCGCTGAACGTCCGCGCCGTGATGATGCAGCAGCTGCATCAGATAATTCTCCAGATAACCGTTGCGGATATTAACCCACAGCCGCTTGCCGGCCCACAGCGGCGAAGACGCTGGCGCAGGATGCAGCTCGCCATACACCGGCAAGCGCACGGTAAAGGCGCTGCCCAGTCCCGGCTCGGAGTCGACAGAAATGTCGCCGTCCATCAGATTGATCAGTTTTTCACAGATAGCCAGTCCGAGACCGGTGCCCTGGAAATGATGCTGCACGCCGCTACCCACCTGGAAGAACGGATCGAACAGTCGGGTGATCTCTTTCTGCGGAATACCGACGCCGGTGTCGCGGATCATAAACTCGAGATAGTTTCCGCAGGTGCGCGCGTGAAGCACGATACAGCCGGTATCGGTGAATTTAATCGCATTATTGAGAATGTTGGAGAGCACCTGCTGTAGGCGCACCGGATCGCCCACAAATATTTCCGGCACGTTGTGCTCGATAAAGCAGTAAAGCCCGAGATGCTTTTTCACCACCAGCGGCAAATAGTTACCGGCAATGTGGGTAATGACCTCGCGACAGGAGAACTCCTGCGGTTCGATTTTAAGCTGCTCGGACTCAATTTTAGAGAAGTCGAGGATGTCGCTGATAATCTTCAACAGCAGCGCCGAGGAGTTGTTCATCGCCGTGACCAGGCGGTCAACGCCCTGCGGCAGCCCCTGAGTTTGCAGCAGGTCGAGGTTGCCGATAATGCCGTACAGCGGCGTACGCAGTTCGTGGCTGACCGTCGCCAGGAACATCGATTTCGACTGGCTGGCCTGCTCGGCGGCGTTAGCCATTTCCTGCAGCGACTCTTCCATCTTCACCCGCGAACTGACGTCAATCAGCACGCAGATAGCAACGTCCTCATTACGGTAGCGGGAATGCACAAAGCTGAGCTGAATGTTGTTATTATCGCGGGTGATAATGTCGACGAAGCGCGTTTGCTGATCGCAGATGATGCGCGTGATGCGCTGCCGGTCTTCATGAGTCAGCATGCTGATGTAGTTATGCGCCAGCTCGTTACTCAAAATATTCACGCCATCGCTGATACGCAGAATCGAAATCCCGACCGGTGCCGAGGCAACAATCTTGTGGTTGAACTGCTCGTGCTCCTCCAGGCGGAAGGCGTTATCTTCGGCGGGCAGGAACATCTTGCGCTCAAATAGCCATGCCAGCACGAACAGCACCAGCGCGGATAAAAGGTTGAGCAGCACCGCATTAAGGATAAGAATTTTAAAACGCTCGATCACCGTCTTAAACGGCAGCGAGTAGACCACGCTCATACCGGCAGGCGGCAGCGGACGCTTGTAGATCAAATCGTTAAAGCCGTTCATGTAGCCAAAATAGCTTTGGCCGGAAGGATAACCGTCGAGGATCGAGGTATAGCGGTCGCCCTCGAAGAAGCTGAGCTGCGGCATATCGTCGGCGTCGAGCAGGGTAACACCGGCGTGGGCAGAATTGGTGGTGGTCAGATCCTCCAGACGCAGACTCTGCTGAATGCCCATGATGGCCTCAAGCTTGTTGCCGATGTAAATCGGCGTCAGCGCAAACAGGCTGCCCTGATCTTTATTATTGCCTGGCTGAACCCAGTAAAGGCTCTTTTGCTTATCCTGACTTTTACCGTTGCGGTATTTCACAATGCGGTCATGCAGCGATTTGAGCACGCTATCTCGTTGGATTGACGGCACATTATCGACTACGCCAAAATCGACCAGGCAAAGGTTATCACCGCCGATATAAAATACCCGCCGCAGCGAATAGTCATCCGAGAAGTTGTCTTTCCAATAATGGATCATGTTGCCCAGCGAGGTCAGGGCATTGCGGTTGCTGTCGGTCAGCGTGGAACAGTTGGATTCGGGGAACAGCGCATGGTAGGTCGGATCGACATTTTTGGTACTCAATACCCCGTTGATAATGTCCAGACCGTTTAACGAGTCGCTAAGCCGCTTTTCGGCTATCGACCTGACGCTACGCACAATCTCGGCGGTATTTTTTATGTAAGCCTGAGCCTGATTGTAGTTGAGGTTATCCTCTTCGCGGATCTCGGACTCTTTATTGTGGAAGATGTTGAGCACGTAGAAAGTCGTCAGCAATGCGCCAAGCGACCAAAGCATAATAGCCAGTACCCTGAACAGATAACGGGAAATTCGTAATGTGGTTCGGAACGAAGTTAAATACTTCAAGCGGCTACCCTATCCAATAAACGAAAAGGGCATAATAAGTTGCCAAATTATGCCCTCCTATTACTTTACGTAGAAATTGATTTTATTCGTCTTCAGATGGCTGCTCGTCATCTTCCGCGTCGATATCTTCCGGTGCTTCGCTTTCCTGCGCGGCTTCCAGTTCACCTTCAACCGTTGCTACACCGTCAAGCTCTTCATCTTCTACCGGCTCGGCAACCCGTTGCAGACCCACGACATGCTCGTCATCAGCGGTACGGATAAGCGTCACACCCTGGGTGTTACGGCCCACCTTGCTGACTTCGGACACGCGAGTACGCACCAGCGTACCGGCATCGGTGATCATCATGATCTGGTCGGCGTCGTCTACCTGGATTGCGCCTACTACCGGACCATTACGCTCACTCACCTTGATCGAGATAACGCCCTGCGTAGCACGAGATTTCGTTGGGTATTCGCCCGACTCGGTACGCTTACCGAAACCGTTCTCGGTAACGGTCAGGATGGCCCCGTCGCCGCGAGGAATAATCAACGACACGACGCTGTCGCGCTCACCCAGGCGAATACCGCGTACGCCGGTCGCCGTACGGCCCATTGAACGCACGGCCTGTTCGGAGAAGCGCACCACTTTACCGGCCGCAGAGAACAGCATCACTTCATTGCTGCCATCGGTCAGGTCAACACCAATCAGCTCATCACCCTCGTTGAGGTTAATGGCGATAATGCCAGCACTGCGCGGACGGCTGAAATCGGTTAATGCGGTTTTCTTCACCGTACCGCTGGCGGTGGCCATAAAGACGTGACGCCCTTCTTCGTATTCACGCACCGGCAGGATCGCGGTAATACGTTCGTTCGGTTCCAGCGGCAGCAGGTTGATAATCGGACGCCCACGGGCACCGCGACTCGCTTCCGGCAGCTGGTAAACTTTCATCCAGTACAGACGTCCGCGGCTGGAGAACATCAGGATGGTATCGTGCGTGTTGGCAACCAACAGGCGATCGATAAAGTCTTCTTCTTTAATACGTGCCGCTGACTTGCCTTTACCGCCGCGACGCTGCGCCTCGTAGTCGGTCAGAGGCTGGTACTTGACGTAGCCCTGATGCGACAACGTAACCACCACGTCTTCCTGATTGATCAGATCTTCGATGTTGATATCGGAGGTATTGGCGGTAATTTCGGTGCGGCGCGGATCGCTAAACTGGTCACGAATCGCTTCCAGTTCTTCACGAATGACTTCCATCAGACGATCCGGGTTTTCCAAAATGAACATCAGCTCGGCAATTTGAGTCAGCAGCTCTTTATATTCATCCAGCAGTTTTTCATGCTCAAGGCCGGTCAGTTTCTGCAAACGCAGATCCAAAATGGCTTGCGCCTGCTGTTCGGTCAGGAAGTATTGACCGTCGTGAATACCAAACTGCTTCTCGAGCCACTCTGGGCGCGCGGCGTCGTCACCGGCGCTGGCGAGCATCGCAGAAACGTTACCCAGTTCCCATGACCGGGCGACCAGGCCCGCTTTCGCTTCTCCAGGCGTTGCCGCCGCGCGGATCAGCTCAATGATAGGGTCGATGTTTGCCAGAGCAATCGCCAACGCTTCAAGGATGTGCGCACGGTCGCGAGCTTTACGCAGTTCAAAAATAGTACGACGCGTTACCACTTCGCGGCGGTGGCGCACGAACGCGGACAGGATGTCTTTCAGGCCAAGAATTTTAGGTTGACCCTGATGCAGTGCCACCATGTTGATACCAAACGTAGTCTGCAACTGCGTCAGGGAGTAGAGGTTGTTTAGAACCACTTCACCCACGGCATCACGTTTGATTTCAATCACAATACGCATGCCGTCTTTATCAGACTCATCGCGCAGGGCGCTGATGCCTTCAAGGCGTTTTTCTTTTACCAGCTCGGCGATCTTTTCGATCAAACGCGCTTTGTTCACCTGATAGGGGATCTCGTGAACGATGATAGTTTCGCGACCGGTTTTCGCATCGGCTTCTACTTCGGCACGTGCACGGAGCAGAATTTTACCGCGACCGGTGCGATAAGCTTCTTCAATGCCACGACGGCCGTTAATGATGGCTGCCGTTGGGAAGTCAGGACCTGGAATATGTTCCATCAGCCCTTCGATGCTGATGTTTTCGTCTTCGATATACGCCAGACAACCGTTGATAACCTCGGTGAGGTTATGTGGCGGAATGTTGGTAGCCATACCGACGGCGATACCCGATGAGCCGTTGACCAGCAGGTTAGGGATACGGGTAGGCATTACCGCAGGGATCTGCTCGGTGCCGTCATAGTTGGGCACGAAGTCGACGGTTTCTTTCTCAAGGTCAGCCAACAGTTCGTGGGCAATTTTTGACATGCGGATTTCGGTATAACGCATGGCCGCGGCGGAGTCGCCGTCAACCGAACCGAAGTTACCCTGTCCGTCTACCAGCATATAGCGCAGGGAGAATGGCTGAGCCATACGAACGATGGTGTCATAAACCGCGGTATCACCGTGCGGGTGATATTTACCGATAACGTCACCGACCACGCGGGCCGATTTCTTATAGGCTTTGTTCCAGTCGTTACCCAGAACATTCATGGCGTAAAGTACGCGGCGGTGCACCGGTTTTAAACCATCGCGCACATCTGGCAGCGCACGTCCGACGATAACGGACATCGCATAATCCAAATAAGAGTTTTTAAGCTCTTCTTCGATGTTTATCGGTGTGATTTCTCTGGCAAGGTCGCTCATGGAGCTGCTATCCCTCTACTGATTATTCATGGCCGCTGCCTAGATAGGCAAAGGTGTAAAACTATACCACAAAGCTGGGATTCGTGGGAAACAACCGCACCCCGAAGTGCACTATTATTCAGCCTGTTTCAATCCGTTGCGCAACTTGCGCGTTTGACCCACAGCTTTTGTATAAAACTTGCGCAAAAGACAAAGCGCTGACTCTCGGCCGCGGGAATATGTATAATCGGCTGCACAAGGCATAAGGAGTTTATCGGCCCAATGACAACGACACCGAACAGCAAACAACAAAACAGCATCGCGCACAGCGTCGATCGCCAAAACGTGGATCAGTCTGAAATCGCCAAGTTTGAGGCCGTCGCCTCGCGCTGGTGGGATCTGGAAGGCGAGTTCAAACCGCTGCACCGCATCAACCCGCTGCGCCTGAACTACATTCTTGAACGTGCCAACGGGCTGTTCGACAAGACCGTGCTCGACGTCGGCTGCGGCGGCGGCATCCTGAGTGAAAGCATGGCGGTCGCCGGTGCCCAGGTTACCGGTCTGGACATGGGCGCCGAGCCGTTACAGGTTGCTCGGCTGCACGCGCTGGAAAGCGGCGCCAAGGTCACCTACGTGCAGGAAACGGTTGAAGCGCACGCCGATGCCCATCCCCAGCAGTACGATGTGGTGACCTGTATGGAGATGCTCGAGCACGTTCCCGACCCGGCCTCGGTGGTTGCGGCCTGCGCGCGACTGGTCAAGCCCGGCGGTCACGTATTCTTCTCGACCATCAACCGCAATAATAAAGCCTGGCTGATGGCGGTATTCGGCGCGGAGTACGTGCTGAAGATGGTTCCCAAGGGCACCCACGACATCAAGAAGTTTATCAAGCCTTCCGAGCTGCTCTCATGGGTTGACCGCACGCCGCTGTACGAGCGCAATATTATCGGCCTGCATTACAATCCGCTTAGCGATCATTTCAAACTGGGTAGCAACGTTGACGTCAACTATATGCTGCACACCCAATCGCAGGAATCTGCCGCAAGCTAGGCATTAGTCAACCCCTGCGCGCCCTTCTGACCGGCTAAATCAGCCTAAACGGGGTTTTAGCCGGTCAGTATTTATGATAAAAGCTTAGTTTTTAGCGCGTTGAGGCGTCTTCACCCGCAACATGATTTTTTAGAATAGTTTTCTGCGGCAATATAGCGTTTTTTTCTAACGTTTAATAAACCGGCAGTCGATCACCTTTTCGAAAAATATAAGAAAATCGTATCTCAGATATTGACAGTTCTTGAAGCCCAACGGCTACGGGCGCTCCCGCGACAACCAACTTTTTTCTCCCCAAACTTATCCACAGACTGGGCTTTTTCATCCCTTGCAAAAGTGTGGGTTGAACACTATCTTGACGCCTGAGAATATCAAACCCACAATATGTAGTGTTTATGTGCTGAACAGCACACTAAGGTTAGCCAGGGCCGCAGTGCTCGGTTAAGCTTTTTCGCGCTTTGTCGTCAGTAACTTTATAAACCTTAAAGGTATAATCCCGCATGAATCAGAGTCTACTTGTTACTAAACGTGATGGCCGCAAAGAGCGCATCGATCTTGATAAAATTCACCGTGTGATCGATTGGGCGGCAGAAGGTCTCGAAAACGTATCAGTTTCTCAAGTAGAGTTGCGTTCCCACATTCAGTTCTACGATGGGATCAAAACCGCCGACATTCATGAAACGATCATTAAAGCGGCCGCCGATCTGATCTCCAAAGACGCGCCGGATTATCAATACCTGGCCGCGCGCCTGGCGATTTTCCACCTGCGTAAAAAAGCTTACGACCAGTTCGAGCCACCGGCCCTGTTCGACCACGTGACCAAAATGGTCGATATGGGTAAATACGACAAACATCTGCTGGAAGACTACACGGTTGAAGAGTTCGAGCAGATGAACAGTTTTATCGATCACTGGCGTGACATGAGCTTCTCCTACGCGGCGGTTAAACAGCTCGAAGGCAAATATCTGGTGCAGAACCGCGTCAGTGGCGAAATTTATGAGAGCGCCCAGTTCCTGTACATCCTGGTCGCCGCCTGCCTGTTCTCCGGTTATCCGCGTGAGACCCGTCTCGACTACATCAAGCGCTTCTACGACGCGGTGTCGACCTTCAAGATCTCATTGCCTACGCCAATCATGTCCGGCGTGCGTACCCCGACGCGCCAGTTCAGCTCTTGCGTACTGATCGAGTGTGGCGACAGCCTGGACTCCATCAACGCCACCTCAAGCGCGATTGTGAAATACGTTTCACAGCGTGCCGGTATCGGCATCAACGCTGGCCGCATTCGTGCGCTGGGTAGCCCGATCCGCCAGGGTGAAGCGTTCCACACCGGCTGTATTCCTTTCTACAAGCACTTCCAGACGGCGGTGAAATCCTGCTCTCAGGGCGGCGTGCGCGGCGGTGCAGCGACCCTGTTCTACCCGATGTGGCATCTGGAAGTTGAAAGCCTGCTGGTGTTAAAAAACAACCGCGGCGTTGAAGGCAACCGCGTTCGTCACATGGATTACGGCGTGCAGATCAACAAGCTGATGTATCAGCGCCTGGTCAAAGGCGGCGATATCACGCTGTTTAGCCCGTCCGACGTGCCTGGCCTGTACGATGCGTTCTTCGCCGACCAGGACGAGTTCGAGCGTCTGTATACGCAATACGAGCAGGACGACAGCATCCGCAAGCAGAAAGTTAAAGCGGTTGAGCTGTTCTCACTGATGATGCAGGAACGCGCCTCTACCGGCCGTATCTACATCCAGCACGTTGACCACTGCAACACCCATAGCCCGTTTGATCCGGCTATCGCACCGGTGCGCCAGTCCAACCTGTGCCTGGAAATCGCCCTGCCAACCAAGCCGCTGAACGACGTCAATGACGAAGAAGGCGAGATTGCACTCTGTACGCTGTCGGCGTTTAACCTCGGTGCGATTGACAGCCTCGACGATCTGGAAGAGCTGGCGACGCTGGCCGTGCGCGCACTCGACGCGCTGCTGGACTATCAGGATTACCCAATTCTGGCCGCCAAGCGCGGTGCGATGGGGCGTCGTACTCTGGGTATCGGCGTGATCAACTATGCTTATTATCTGGCGAAGAACGGCGTACGTTACAGCGACGGCAGCGCCAATGGCCTGACCCACCGCGCGTTCGAAGCGATTCAGTATTACCTGCTGAAGGCCTCCAACGAACTGGCGCGCGAGCAAGGTGCCTGCCCGTGGTTCAAAGAAACGACCTATTCACAGGGCATTCTGCCGATCGATACCTATAAAAAGGATCTCGATACCCTGTGCGACGAGCCGCTGCACTACGACTGGGAAGCGCTGCGCGCCAGCATTCTGGAGCACGGTCTGCGTAACTCCACGCTGTCTGCGCTGATGCCGTCTGAAACCTCTTCACAGATTTCAAACGCCACCAACGGCATTGAACCGCCGCGCGGTCACGTCAGCATCAAAGCGTCCAAAGACGGCATTCTGCGTCAAGTGGTGCCTGAGTATGAGCGCCTGAAAGACCAGTATGAACTGCTGTGGGAGATGCCGAACAACGACGGTTACCTGCACCTGGTTGGCCTGATGCAGAAGTTTATCGATCAGGCCATTTCGTCGAACACCAACTATGACCCATCGCGCTTCCCTAACAGTAAAGTGCCGATGAAACAGCTGCTGAAAGACTTGCTGACGGCCTATAAGTACGGCGTAAAAACCCTGTACTACCAGAACACCCGCGACGGCGCGGACGATGTTCAGGAAGACATGAAAGCCGAAGTAGACGACTGCGAAAGCGGCGCCTGTAAGATTTAATTGCTTTACCGGTGCCTGACGATTTCAGGCACCGGTTTTTAGAGGACGTTATGGCATATACCACTTTTTCCCAAACTAAAAATGACCAGCTGCTGGAACCGATGTTCTTTGGCCAGTCGGTTAACGTTGCCCGCTTCGACCAGCAGAAATATGAAATCTTTGAGAAGCTGATCGAAAAGCAGCTGTCTTTCTTCTGGCGTCCGGAAGAGATTGACGTTGCCCGCGACCGCATCGACTTTCAGGGCCTGCCGGAGCACGAGAAGCACATCTTCCTCAGCAACCTGAAGTATCAGACGCTGCTGGACTCGATTCAGGGCCGTAGCCCTAACGTGGCTCTGCTGCCGCTGATCTCTATTCCGGAGCTCGAAACCTGGGTTGAGACCTGGGCGTTCTCTGAGACCATCCACTCGCGTTCTTATACCCATATTATTCGTAATATCGTTAACGATCCGGGCCTGGTTTTCGATGACATCGTCACCAATGAAGAGATCCTCAAGCGCGCGAAAGACATTTCTGGCTACTACGATTCACTGATCGAGATGACCAGCTACTATCATCTGCTGGGCGTCGGCACGCACCAGGTCAACGGTAAAACCGTGGTCGTTGACCTGCACGAGCTGAAGAAAAAGCTGTATATCTGCCTGATGAGCGTCAACGCGCTGGAAGCCGTGCGCTTCTACGTCAGCTTTGCCTGCTCCTTCGCTTTCGCCGAGCGCGAACTGATGGAAGGCAATGCCAAGATCATCAAGATGATCGCCCGCGATGAAGCCCTGCACCTGACCGGCACTCAGCATGCGCTGAACCTGCTGCGCAGCGGCGTGGACGATCCGGAAATGGCCGAAATTGCCAAAGAGTGCGAGAAAGAGTGCTATGACCTCTTCGTGCTGGCGGCCGAGCAGGAAAAAGACTGGGCTGAATACCTGTTCCGCGACGGTTCGATGATCGGTCTGAACAAAGACATTCTTTGCCAGTATATCGAATACATCACCAACATCCGCATGCAGGCCGTGGGCCTGACCGCGCCGTTCAAGACGCGCACTAACCCGATCCCGTGGATCAACGCCTGGTTAGTCTCCGATAACGTGCAGGTTGCGCCACAGGAAGTCGAAGTCAGCTCTTACCTGGTCGGTCAGATTGATTCAGAGATGAACGCCGACGATCTGAGTGATTTTGAGTTCTAATTGATGAGCCAGAAAACCATCAAACTGCACGATCACGGCAAAACGCTGGTCTGTAAAGACGGGCAAAATAATTTGCTGGAATTGTTTGAGCAGCATCAGTTGGTGGTTGAATACCAGTGCCGCGAAGGATATTGCGGCTCTTGTCGTATGCGTCTGGTTAAAGGTGAAGTGATTTATACTCAAAAGCCACTGGCCTTTATCCACGACGGCGACATTCTGCCGTGCTGCTGCCTGCCGACCGAAGATATCGAGTTATCGCTGTAACCCTCATTTTGGCTATTGAGGCGCCTGCTCCCCCACCCTAGCCCTCCCCCAAAAAAAATTGGGGGAGGGGATCAACACTCCTTCCCCCGCCATGGAGTGAACCCCGAATGTTGGACTCATAACCACCATTCGGGGGAAGGACGGGATGGGGGAGCAGCGACTCAAATCTTAGACTTTTTCAACCACCGTCAGCCACGGGTAATCTGCGACCACCGGCCATTCGTTCAGGTAACGGCGCAGCATATCCATTGCCACCATCGCGATAGTTTCCTGGCGCAGCTCCTGTCCGTGACGGTCTGCGCTGTACTTAATGGTCATCCCGCGGGTACCACCCGGCGTATGCAGCGCCAGGCTTAAGCGATCCTCAACGATGTTGCCCACCGCTAACGCTAACTGCGCGCCGCTGCTTTCTGCCCGTTGCTGGGCTCGCGCCAGCAATGCTGACAAGGACTCGTCAACCAGGTCATTAGGCAACAGTTCACCCTGGCTCAACGGCACGGCGCCGTTCTGCATCCGCCAGTTGAGCAACCCGCCGGTAAAGCCTTCACTGATTGCCAGACGCAAATTCTGCTCGAGCAGGCGTTCGGCCAGCCGCGACGGCAGGCTGCCAAATCCTTCAAAAATAGTGCTTTCACCGGCCACTTCGCGCACCCGCTCCCAGACTTCACGCATGGCCGTTTCCTGGCTGCGAGGTCCGGTGAGCTTTAGCTCGATAATCGGCGATGAAGAGCGGTAACCTATCGCCACGCCCTGCGGCAGCGCTAAGATATCTAGCTCGCTGGCAAGGTCGCTCTCGCCGCGTCCAAAAGTGGTTAAACGCAGGCACAGCGGAGCTTCTAATGCCGGATGATCGCGATGCAGACGCGGAACGATCTGCTGTTCGACCATCACTTTAAATTCCGAAGGCACACCGGGTGTAAAGAACAGCCGGCAGCGATTAAGTGTGAGGGTAAAGCCACAGGCGGTGCCGACCGGGTTGTCGATCACCTCGGCATTGGCCGGAATTTGCGCCTGTTTACGGTTGGATGCCGCCATGGGCCTGCCGCGTTTGGCAAAGAATGCTTCGATGTTGGCAATCCAGCCCGCATCTTCGACTAACTCAACGCCGCAGGCCTTGGCCGCCGCCTCGGCGCTAAGATCGTCGCTGGTCGGCCCGAGGCCGCCGTTAACGATCAGCACGTCGGCAATATGGCTACGCTCGATAATGACCGAGACCAGCTCGTCGAAGCTGTCACCCACGGTTTCACGGCTGGTCATCGGCAACCCCCGATCAAACAGATAGGTTGCCAGCCAGGCGGCGTTTGAATCGACGATCTGCCCGTGCAGGACTTCTTCGCCGGTGCTAAGCATCTCAACCCTAAGCATTACCCTCTCCTTAATTATATCGCTTTAATTACATCGCTTTAAAAGTTAACTGCGCCACCGATGTACATGCCATCGGCCAGCTTCTCGTTAGGACGGTAGCCTTTACCGGCCATTTCCTCATAGCGATAGCCTACGTCAATGCTCACCAGACTAATAGGGGTGAAGCGAACGCCGGCGCTGGCTTCTTTGTAGTTCTTGATGTGGCTTGAGCTGACGTTAGGGGCGAAATAGCCTTCGCCATACAGGCTGACGTAGTGGTTTACCGGGAACTGCAAACCGCCGCCAACCGGAACCGCATACCCCTCTTTGCCGTGGTTCGGATTAACATACAGCAGCTTACCGCCAACCGTCGCCAGAGCCGGGCCGAGTTCGATGTTATAACCCAGGCCAACGCCGGCGACGTCACCGCGGTGGTCGCGATCGGTCCATTGGCCGCTCAGTGCCAAGCCTGGTGTGGTGGTGCCTAAACCAACACCCACGTTACGGTAATGTTCGCCAACCTGGGCACTAACGTCAACGGCGTGAGCGGAAACGGTGGTCATTAGCAAGGCGGCTGCCGAGCAGGCTACGAGTGTCTTTTTCATCTTTTATCCTGAATTATCATAAACTAGTTGAGGTGGTGCTCGTGGCAGTCTAAAACAATTCGCTGGCAGAGTATTTAATCCAAATGCTTAAAAATATTTTCTTTTGGCCTGCCGTTTGACAACTTGAACAATAACCACTGGGGTGGCGGGCCGGGAAATCAGGCATAAAAAAACCCCACTCCGGCGATGATTACCCGGGCGGGGCCGATTTTTAGCGACTCTATTCAACCTGCGCTGTTCACCATGCTTTGCTGATAGGCGCGCTGTCGGGTGATCAGTGGCAGCACGATTAATGCCAGCAGGCCACAGGCCGCCGAGACCGCCAGCCACACGCCCGGCATGGCTTTATTACCGGTGACGTGAATAAGATAGCTCGAAATCGCCGGTGTAAAACCGCCAAAAATCGCCGTCGCCAGGCTGTACGCCATCGAGAAACCGGTGGCACGCACCTCCGGCGGCATCAGTTCGGTTAACGCCACCACCATCGCCGAGTTGTAACTGGCATACATAAACGATAGCCACAGTTCGACCTCCAGCAGGCGTGCAAAGCTCGGCGCGCCCACCAGCCAGTTGAGTGCCGGATAAGAGGTCAATAATATCAGCGCGCTGAAGGTCAGCAGCAGCGGTCGGCGGCCCACCTTATCTGAAAACGCGCCCATGATCGGCAGCCAGAACAGATTGGAAATCCCCACGCACAGCGTGACGATAAAACTTTGCTGCTCGGAGAGTTGCAGCACGTTTTTGCCGTAGGTCGGGGTAAAGGCGGTGATCATGTCAGAAGGATACGGTGGTAGTCACTACCATCAGCATGCCGACCAGCACTATCTGCCAGTTGGCGGCCACGGAGCGGGCAATCTCGCCCATTGAAGGGTGGTGTTTACGCTGTTGGAAGGCCTCGGTCTCCTCCATCATGCGGCGGATCCAGAACAGGAATGGCACAATCAGGCAACCGATGGCGAACGGAATACGCCAGCCCCACTCATTCATCACGCTGTTACCGAGCAGGTGATTAAGCAGCACGCCCAGTAAGGCGGCGAATACCACCGCCACCTGCTGGCTGGCGGACTGCCAGCTGACAAAGAAGCCCTTTTTGCCTTTTGGCGCGATCTCGGACAGATAAACCGAGACGCCGCCCAGCTCTACCCCAGCGGAGAAACCCTGCAACAGGCGGCCCAGCAGGATCAGGATCGGCGCCGCGACGCCAATGCTCTGGTAACCGGGTACGCAGGCGATAGTCAGCGTACCGAAGGCCATCAGTCCAAGGGTGATCAACAGGCCTTTGCGACGACCGTGATGGTCGATGTAGGCCCCCAGCACCATCGCGCCGAGCGGGCGCATCAGGAAACCGGCACCGAAGGTCATTAGCGTCAGCATCAGCGAGGCAAACGGATTAGAGTTGGGGAAGAAGGTGTGGGCGATAGCGTTGGCGTAGTAGCCAAAAACCATGAAATCATACATTTCGAGGAAGTTACCGCTGGCGACGCGGAAGATGTTTTTTGCCGTGCCCTGCCGGTTGCCACCCTGAACGTTAATCGAAGACATGCTGTTAACTCCTGATTTTATTTCTCTCCAGTTAACCTATCTTTATCATTACTCAATGTGATGGCTTTCACACTTTCCTTAGCCTGCTACTTTATTTTAGGTAACACAATATTAACCATCATCGCGGCGGCAAAAAACTCGGCATAAAAAAACCGAGCCAGCGCGAGCCGTCTCGGTTATTGTCTGCGATATCTCGGGTAAAGTCCGCGATATTAAGCCATCCTCGGCTGAGGATAGACGCAGTTATCGACGCAGCAGCAGCCCAACCACCAGGCCCACCGCAGCACCAACGCCTACGCCGTGCCACGGTTTGTCGTGAACATAGGTATCGGCCTGACGAACCACGGTTTTTGCCTTGGCACAGTAAGAATCTGTCGCCGAGCTCAGACGCGACTGCACGTCATTCAGCGCCTGTTCGGCTCGCTTCTTTATTTCAACGTATTTCTCATCCGCTTTATCACCAGAAGATTTAAGCACCTCTTCCAGCGTTTCACTGAGCATTCTAAGATCGTCATCGAGCGTGGTTTGCTGGGGTTCAAATTGGTTAGCCATTCTATTCTCCTTATGATGGGGTCCTTATAACCCTAGCCTATTTTTGGCTACCTGCGTCATTGAAGGGTGTTAAATACGCTAACTGCTTGGCTTTTAAGAACCTTCCGACCCCATAACGGGATCATCACCGCGCGGGCAAAAAAAAACCGCGCCTCATCAATGCGCGGTTTTCAAAGCTTAATGGGGATTACAGCAGCGGCTGAGCCAGCTGCACCAGCGAGATCAGCGGCTGTGGATAAATACCCAGCGCCAATACCAGTATGGCGGAGATAAGTACCACTACGCCACCGGCGGTAAACGCCCAGTTATTTGGCGTGTCGCGAACCAGCTTATCCGGCGCATTCAGGTACAGGCTGACCGTGACGCGCAAATAATAGTAAAGACCAATCGCACTGCCTACGACCACGGCACCGGTCAACCACCACAGGTGTGCGGTAACGCCGGTAGCCAGCACGTAGAACTTACCGATAAAGCCCAGCGTCATTGGGATACCGGCCAGTGACAGCATCATCACGGTCATCACCGCAGACAGGATAGGCTTGTGCCAGAACAGTCCGCGATAGGAGAACAGCGATTCTGCATCCGGCCCGCTATAAGGGCTGGACATCAGGCTAACCACGCCGAAGGCACCGAGGCTGCTGAACAGGTAACCCGCCAGGTAAACCCCCACGGTTTCCATCGACAGCTGATGGGTCTGCACCGCAATCAGCGCGACCAGCAGATAGCCGAGATGCGCGATTGAGGAGTAGCCCAGCAGGCGTTTGATGTTGCTCTGGCTGATGGCCATGATGTTACCAAACAGGATCGAGCAGAAGGCGATAACGCCCAGCACGACGCGAATGGCTTCACTATTGGCAACCGGCGCGTAGAGGAACAGGCGCATGACCACGGCAAAGATAGCAATCTTGCTGGCGGTGGCCAGGAAGGTTGAGACCGGTGCCGGTGCGCCCTGGTAAACGTCCGGCGTCCACAGGTGGAAAGGCACCAGCGACAGCTTGAAGCCCAGGCCAACGATCATCAGACCGAGACCCGCCAGCACCAGCGGCTGATGGATAGCCACGTCGCTGAGGTTTTTGCCCAGGGCGGCAAAGGTCAGATCACCGGATTCCGCGTACAGCAGCGCCATACCAAACAGCAGGAATGACGAGGCGGCGGCAGACAGCAGCATATACTTGATGCTGGCTTCCAGCGAACGCTTCTGGCGATACGCGTAGCCCACCAGGCCAAACAACGGCAGCGAAATCAGTTCGATTCCGAGGAACATTGAGGCCAGATGGTTAGTGCAGGCCAGCAGAATGCCGCCCATTGCCGCGATCAACACCAGCAGGTAAAACTCTTCGCGGTTGTCCGGATAGCCTTCAAGCCACGGATAGGCAAAGGTGGTGGTTGCCAGACTGGCCAACAGCACCAGCCCGATGTAGAACATCGAATAGCCGTCGACACGCAACAGCGGCGTGACGTCCTGCGCCCCCGCGTGACCGACGAAATACAGCGACAACAGCGCCAGGTTCAAACCGATAACGGTCAGGGTGGCATTAACAAAATGGTCGCGTCGCCACGCTATGGACAGCATCACCACGACCACCGTCAATCCGACGATCAACAGTGGTAACAGTGCGATCAGATTTTGAGGAGTAAATGTCATGGCGAATTACGGCCTTGTCGTTGAAATTGATGAAACTGATGACCCGAACCAGTGCTGAATATTGCTCATCGCCGCGCTTGAGGTATCGAGGATCGGCTGCGGATAAACCCCGAGCAGCACCAGCAACACCACCAGCAGCAGGATGATTGACAGCTCGCGCGCCGTCATCCCTTGCAGAGGTTGGTCCGACTTAGGCGCGCCGTAGTACGCACGCTGCATCATAACCAGCGAATAAACCGAGGCAAACACCAGCCCGAAGGTCGAAATCACCGTAATGGTCGGCACAATCGGGAAGCTGCCGAACAGGATCATGAATTCGCCGACGAAGTTACCGGTCCCGGGCATCCCCAGCGTGGCTACCGCAAAGAATAGCGACAGCGCAGGCAGGTATTTAATGCGTCCCCACAGGCCGCCCATCAGGCGCATATCACGGGTGTGCAGTCGTTCGTAAATCTGACCGCAGATGATGAACATCCCGGCGGCAGAAAGACCGTGAGCGATCATCTGGATCACCGCACCCTGATAAGCCAGCTGGCTACCGGTGTAGATGGCAATCAGCACGAAGCCCATGTGTGACACGCTGGTGTAGGCAATCAGGCGCTTGATGTCGGTTTGTGAGAACGCCATCCAGGCACCGTAGAAGATACCAATAACACCCAGCCACATCGCGATCGGCGCAAACTCGTGTGAGGCCTGTGGGAACAGCGGCAAGGCGAAACGCAGCATCCCGTAGGCCGCCGTTTTCAGCAAGATACCCGCCAGGTCAACGGAACCGGCGGTCGGCGCCTGACTGTGGGCATCCGGCAACCAGCCGTGCAGCGGCACAACTGGCATTTTTACCGCGAAGGCGATAAAGAAGCCCAGCATCAGCAGGTATTCGACGTTGTGCGACATCGGCGTCTTCAGCAACTGCTCGTAGCTGAAGGTCCACACGCCGGTGGCGTTGTAGTGCACAAACACCAGCCCCAGGATAGCAATCAGCATCACCAGCCCGCTGGACTGGGTATAGATGAAGAACTTGGTTGCGGCGCTGATACGCGTTTTACCGTCAGACGCTTTATGACCCCAAAGCGCAATCAGGAAGTACATCGGCACCAGCATCATTTCCCAGAAGAAGAAGAACAGGAACATGTCGATCGACAGGAACACGCCGATTACGCCACCGAGGATCCACAACAGGTTGAGGTGGAAGAATCCCTGATACTTCTGGATTTCACGCCACGAACAGAGGATAGCCAGCAGGCCCAGCAGGCCGGTCAGCACCACCATCAGCAGCGAAAGACCGTCCAACGCCAGATGGAAACTAATGCCAAAGCGCGGGATCCACGGCACCGAAAACTCGGACTGCCACTGCGGAATGCCCTTAGGCTCTGTTAATGAATACCCACCCTGCAACCACAGTTGCAGGGAAAGTGCCAAGGTCAACCCCATCGCGATCAGAGCTATCCAGCGCGGTACTTTGCTGCCGAAGCGCTCAGTCTGCCAACACAGCAGCCCGCCAATAAAGGGGATAAAAATTAGCCAAGGTAATAGCATGGCGTATAGGTCCCTATGTTTTTACAATGTTTCAAATCGCCAGCAACAGCGCTAAAACGACGACTGCACCCAATCCCATTGACGCAACGTACCAACGCGTCTGCCCGTTTTCACTCACAGTCAGCCCACGATTGCCCAGACGAGAGAACAATGCAGGAATATTCATCAATGAGTTCAGCGGATCGCGTCGCAAGAGTTTCGCAACACCCAGATAAGGTTTCACGAAAATCATGTCATACAGCCAGTCAAAGCCCCAGGCGTGGAACCACCAGGTGGTAAAGAAGCGTCCCGGTGCGCTTTTCGCAATGCTGTTAACCAGCGTGCGCTTGCCAAGATACAGCGCTGCCGCCAGCAGGATGCCGACGATAGCCACGACGCCCGAAGTGATTTCAAGCTTTAACACCATACCGTGAGGCAGTTCGGTGGTGCCCGGCAACACGCCCTGCAGCGGCGGAACGATCATCGCGCCAATGAAGGTAGACAGGACCAGCAGAACCAGCAGAGGCAGGTGGTGGGTGATACCCTTACCGGCATGGGCCTTAATTTTCTCTTCGCCATGGAAGACGATAAAGATCATGCGGAAGGTGTACAGCGAGGTCATAAACGCCCCCACCAGACCGGCAAGCAGCAGGTTGTAATTGCCGTTGGCCAGTGCGCCGGACAGGATTTCGTCCTTACTGAAGAAGCCCGCGGTGATGATGGGCAAGGCCGACAACGCCGCGCCGCCTACCAGGAAGCAGACATAAACCAGAGGGATCGATTTACGCAGGCCGCCCATTTTGAAGATGTTTTGCTCGTGGTGGCAGGCGAGGATCACCGAACCGGAGGACAGGAACAGCAGCGCCTTGAAGAACGCATGGGTCATCAGGTGGAAGATAGCCGCGTCCCAGGCGTGAACGCCCAGTGCCAGGAACATATAACCAATCTGACTCATGGTCGAGTAGGCGAGCACGCGTTTGATGTCGGTTTGCACCAGCGCCGCGAAACCTGCCAGCACCAGCGTTACCGCCCCAATAATCCCCACCAGATGCAGGATCTCCGGCGCCATCAGGAACAGACCGTGAGTACGGGCGATCAGATAGACACCGGCGGTGACCATGGTAGCGGCGTGGATCAGCGCGGAAACAGGCGTTGGACCGGCCATGGCATCGGCAAGCCAGGTCTGCAACGGCAGCTGCGCCGATTTACCGACCGCGCCACCGAGCAGCATCAGCGTCGCCCAGGTAATCGCCGTATCGCCAACCGCCAGCTTCTGCGGCGCCAGGATCATCAGCTCACGAATGTTCAGCGTACCCAGCTGGTGATAAAGGATAAACAGGGCAAAGGCCAGGAACACGTCACCGACGCGGGTAACGATAAAGGCTTTCATCGCCGCCGCGCCATTTTCCGGATGGGTGTAGTAGAAACCAATCAGCAGATAACTACACAGCCCGACCCCTTCCCAACCGAGATACATCAGCAACAGGTTGTCTGCCAGTACCAGGATCACCATGCTGGCGATAAACAGGTTGGTGTAGGCGAAGAAGCGTGAATAGCCCTCCTCACCGCGCATGTACCAGGAGGCGAACATGTGGATCAGGAAGCCGACGCCGGTGACCACCGACAGCATGGTCATCGACAAACCGTCCAGAGACAGCGTGGCGGAGATATTGAAATCGCCCACCCGCATCCAGTTCCACAGATTCTGGTTATAGGCCGTGAGACCGGCAACCTCGCGCAAATGCAGGAAATGAACGCCCACCCAAAGGGTGACTAATGCTGCCAGCCCAATCGACCCGACGCCAACCGCAGCCGAGGTGTTTTCTGACCAGCGTCCGCGAGAAAAGGCCAATAACAGGAAGCCGATTAGCGGAAACAGTACCGTTAAATATAATAGATTCATCCGCGCATCTCACTGACAGTGTCGATATTCAGGGTATGACGACGACGATAGAGTTGCAGCAGTAAGGCCAAACCGATACTGGCTTCCGCTGCCGCCAGGCTGATCGCCAGGATATACATCACCTGCCCGTCTGCCTGTCCCCAATAGCTGCCGGCCACGATAAAGGCCAGCGCCGCCGCGTTGATCATCACTTCGAGGCTGATCAACATAAACAACAGGTTACGACGTACCATTAACCCGGTCAGGCCCAACACGAACAGGATTGCGGCCAGGATCAGCCCATGCTGTAGAGGGATCATGCTCTCTCCTCCGATTTTCTTTTTGCCATCTCTTTGGCTGGCGCAGCGGATGCGTTGCCGAGCACTTCGCCCGGCTTGTGTTCACGTCCGATGTGGAACGCCACCACCAGACCCGCGAGCAACAGCATTGACGCCAGTTCCACCGCCAGTACGTAAGGACCAAACAGCGCGATACCGACCGCTTTCGCGTCAACCATCGTGCCTTTGATGTTTTGGTCATGCAGGCCGTGAATAGAAGCAATCATTACCCCCAGCAGCACCAGCGACAGAATTGACGGGCCAATCCAGGTCGACGGTTTCAGCCAGGCGCGCTCTTGCTCCTGCACGCTGCCCAGGTTGAGCATCATCACCACGAAGACGAACAGCACCATAATGGCACCGGCGTAAACGATGATCTCCAGCGCGGCGGCGAAATAAGCCCCCAGCGAGAAGAACACCGCGGCAATCGCCAACAGCGAGATGATCAGATAGAGCAGTGCGTGGACAGGGTTGGTGTGCGTGATGGTGCGCAACGTCGCCAACACGGCTACCAGGCCTGCAATGTAAAATGCAAATTCCATGCTTGCAGCTCCTTAGGGCATCAGACCTTTGACGTTGATCGGCTTGGCTTCGTTTTCGGCTTCGCCTTTCGCTTTGCCGTCTACCGCCATACCGGCCATCCGGTAAAAGTTATATTCCGGATACTTACCGGGTCCAGATATCAACAGATCTTCTTTTTCATACACCAGGTCCTGGCGTTTGAATTCACCCAGCTCAAAGTCCGGCGTCAGCTGAATGGCCGTCGTCGGGCAGGCCTCTTCGCACAGTCCACAAAAGATGCAGCGAGAGAAGTTGATGCGGAAGAATTCCGGATACCAACGACCGTCTTTCATCTCGGCTTTCTGTAGCGAAATACAGCCTACCGGACAGGCTACCGCGCACAGGTTACAGGCTACGCAGCGCTCTTCTCCGTCGGGGTCACGCGTTAAAACAATGCGACCACGGTAGCGCGGCGGCAGGTATACGGGTTCTTCCGGGTACATCAAGGTTTCACGTTTGGCGAAGGCATGCAGGCCTATCAGCCACAAACTGCGAACCTGGGTGCCGAAACCAACCACCAGTTCTTTCAATGTCATGGTTCAATCACCCCTAAATTAATGTGCGTTGTACAAAATGACCGCAGCGGTTGCCAACAGATTCAGCAAGGTCAGCGGCAGGCAAATACGCCAGCCAAATGACATCACCTGATCGTAACGAGGACGAGGCAAGGCGGCACGGAGCAAAATGAACATCACCATGAAGAACGCGGTTTTCAACGCAAACCAGATAAACGGCGGCAGGAACGGACCCTGCCAACCGCCGAAGAACAGCGTGACGATCAGCGCAGAAACGGTCACGATACCGATGTATTCACCGACGAAGAACAGGCCGAATTTCATCCCGGAATATTCAATGTGGTAACCATCGGCCAGCTCCTGCTCTGCTTCAGGCTGGTCAAACGGATGACGGTGACAGACCGCGATACCGGCTATCGCAAAGGTCAGGAAGCCGAAGAACTGCGGGATGATGTTCCACAGATGTTCCTGTGAACGCACGATATCTTGCAGATTGAACGACCCGGCCTGCGCAACTACGCCCATCAGCGACAGGCCGAGGAACACTTCGTAGCTCAGCGTTTGCGCCGAGGCGCGCATCGCACCCAGCAACGAGTATTTGTTGTTGCTCGACCAACCGGCAAACAGCACGGCGTAGACCGTCAAACCCGCCATCATCAGGAAGAACAGGATGCCGATGTTGAGGTTAGCGGCGTACCAGGTCGGTGAAACCGGCACGATCGCAAACGCCATCAGCATCGAGCTAAAAGCAATCATCGGCGCCAGGGTAAAAATGGCGCGGTCAGAGAACTTCGGTGCCCAGTCTTCTTTAAAGAACATTTTGATCATGTCGGCGGCTAACTGCAGCGAGCCGCCCCAGCCGACGCGGTTGGGTCCGTATCGGTTCTGGAACAGGCCCAGCAGGCGGCGCTCGGCGAAGCTCATAAATGCGCCGACGGTCACCACCACCAACAGGATCACCACCGCTTTAACTACCGCGATAATGGTGTCGATAACTTCCGGTGTAAACCAACTCATCGGGTTGCCTCCCGCAGATTCTCAACCATAGCGCCCACCAGCACCGGAGAAATTCCCGGCAAGCCCAGCGGCAGACCTACTTGTCCTTTTTCGAGGGTATCGCTGAGGCGAACCGGCAGCGTCAGGGTCTGGCCATCGCAGGTAAATTCAACCTGCGTGCCCTGATTGACGCCAAGCGCGGCGGCATCGGCCGGGTTAACCATCACGTAAGCCTGAGGCATGCGCTGCTGGATAACGCCTGAACGTTGAGACATTTCCTCACTGCCGAACAGGTGATAATAAGGAGCGACGCGCCACTGATTGTCAGCGGCGATAAAGGCGGCCGGGATTTCGCTGAAGTAATCGAGGCTGCCCTCGCCTGCTTCAATCAGGCGCACGCCCGGATCGCCATGACGCAGCTTGCCCCCCACTTCGACCTGGAATTTGTTCCACGCCTGCGGTGAGTTCCAGCCAGGCGCCCAGGCAAACGGCACCTGTTGACGATTAGCGTACGGGCTGTTGTTCCCTTCCATCGAGAAGGCAAACATGGTGTCTTTATCCTGCGGCTGGCGCGGTTCGTGCACGCTGATGTTGGCGCGCATGGCGGTACGTCCACTGGAGCGAATCGGAGAACGCGCCAGCTTCTGACCGCGAATACGGAAGGAGGCGTCCGGTGCGGCTTCAACGATACCGGTCAGCTGTGGCAGCGCGGCGACACAGGCGGCGATCACGTGATCGAGCTGGGTCCAGTCAACGTGACGGCTGTTGATAGTGGAGTGCAGCGAGTGCATCCAGCGCCAGCTTTCCAGCATCACGATGCTGTTGTCGTAATACGCCGGGTCATAAACCTGGAAGAAGCGCTGGGCGCGGCCTTCCTGATTGACCAGCGTACCGTCGCTTTCGGCGAAGCTTGCCGCAGGCAGGATCAGGCTGGCCTTGTCCATGATGCGCGTGCGCTGGTGATCGACCACCAGCAGATTCTGCACCTTGGACAGCGCCGCATCGACCAGGTCTTCAGGAGCCTGACGGTAGAGGTCATTTTCCATCACGATAGCGCTGTCGGCTCCGCCGTGGGTCAGCAGGCTGAGGGCCTCGTCCAGACTGCCACCGCCAATCAGCGATAAACCGATGCTGTTGGCCGATGACGCCACGAAGGTAATACCAACGTCGCTGCCACGCGCTTTCAGGGCCTTAGCCACGTTGGCCGCTGCCGCAATAATTGCGTCGCTGCCGGCGCTAGTGCCGGAGATAATCAGCGGCTTTCTGGCACCGGTCAATGCCTGCACGATCATGTCGATTTTTTTGCTCAGGCCGTCAGGCAGGTCATTGACCGCCGGCGCGGTTTCGTCAATCGCGTGCGCAATCGCAAAACCAAAACGTGCCTGATCGTCAACCGGAGCACGGTAGTTCCAGGCGGCGATATCGTCCAGACGGGTGTTGTCTACGTTGGTCACGAACAGCGGATGCTTGGCGTGCTGGCCGATGGTTTGGATAGCGGCAATCTGCCAGTCGGCAACGCGCTGGGCGGCGGCCATGGCGCGAGCCTTGCCCTTCACCGCCTGGCGCACGGACAGCGCGATACGCGCGCCGGTCTGCGTCAGGTCTTCACCCAGCACCAGCACGGCATCGTAAGACTCGATGTCATACAGCGCAGGCGTCGTTACACCGCTGTTTTTCAGGATATTAACGATCAGCGCCAGGCGATTTTGCTCGGCGGCATTAATACCGGTATAGAAGTTCTCCGAGCCTACCAGCTCGCGCAGCGCGAAATTGCTTTCCAGGCTGGCGCGCGGAGAGCCGATACCGATGGTTTTGCCAGACTGGCGGATAATGTCCGCCGCGCCCTGCATCGCCTGCTCGGCATTCAGGGCGATCCAGTCGTTACCGCGCTGCTGCAGCGGCTTGGATGGACGGTCCTTGGCGTTGACGTAGCCGTAACCAAAACGACCGCGGTCGCAGAGGAAGTAGCGGTTCACGGTGCCGTTATAGCGGTTCTCGATACGGCGCAGTTCGCCATAACGCTCACCCGGGCTGGTGTTACAGCCGACGCTGCACTGCTGGCAAACGCTCGGTGCAAACTGCATATCCCATTTGCGGTTATAGCGTTCGGAGTGCGTTTTATCGGTGAATACGCCAGTGGGGCAGACTTCGACCAGGTTGCCGGAGAATTCGCTTTCCAGCGGACCGTCTTCTGGGCGACCAAAGTAGACGTTGTCGTGCGCGCCATACACGCCGAGATCGGTGCCGTCTGCGTAATCCTTGTAGTAGCGAACGCAGCGATAGCAGGCGATACAGCGGTTCATTTCGTGAGAAATAAACGGACCGAGATCCTGATTCTGGTGAGTACGTTTAGTGAAACGATAGCGGCGCGTGGCGTGACCGGTCATTACTGTCATATCCTGCAAGTGACAGTTACCGCCCTCCTCACACACCGGACAGTCGTGCGGGTGGTTGGTCATCAACCATTCCACTACGCTCTCACGAAACTGCTTGGCTTCTCCGTCAGCGATGGAAATAAAGGTTCCATCCGACGCAGGCGTCATACATGACATCACCAACCGGCCGCGCGTGTCTTCCGCGTTTTGGTATTGCTTAACCGCACATTGGCGGCAAGCGCCGACGCTTCCCAGCGCCGGATGCCAGCAAAAATAAGGAATATCGAGGCCAAGTGAGAGGCAAGCCTGAAGTAGGTTGTCCGCTCCGTTAACATCGTATTCTTTGCCGTCTACATGAATCGTAGCCATAGTCAGCATGCTTCCACAAGGCCCACTCTCGCAGGCGTTAATCCAAAATTCCAATCGGGTTACCCGAGGTCAAAACACCTTTAAGCAGATATTTTTACGCTCGAATTACCAGCGCTCTTTCAGCAGGTTATTTGGCTGTATGCCGCCAATTGCCCGCGCATTGTTGTAATGCTGCTTGGCGATGCCTGCCTCAAATTCTTCACGGAAATACTTGATGGCGCTCTGTAACGGCTCGACGGCACCCGGCGCGTGTGCGCAGAACGTTTTACCCGGACCAAGCTGGCGGCAAAGCTGCTCGAGGGTTTCGATATCCCCCGGTTGGCCTTCGCCACGCTCCAGCGCGCGCAGGATTTTGACGCTCCACGGCAGCCCGTCGCGGCACGGCGTACACCAACCGCATGACTCACGCGAGAAGAATTCTTCAAGGTTGCGTACCAGGGGAACCATGCCGATTTCATGATCGACCGCCATGGCCAGCGCGGTGCCCAAACGGCTGCCGGCTTTACCGATGCTGGCAAACTCCATCGGCAGGTCCAGGTGCTGGTCGGTCAGGAAGTCGGTCCCTGCCCCACCCGGCTGCCAGGCTTTGAATTTCAGTCCGTCGCGCATGCCACCGGCGTAGTCTTCGAGGATTTCACGGGCGGTAATGCCAAAAGGCAGTTCCCAGACGCCGGGGTTTTTGACCCGACCGGAAAAGCCCATCATCTTGGTGCCGGTGTCTTCGCTGCCAGAAATGCCCTTGTACCACTCAACGCCGTTGGCCAGGATTGCCGGCACGTTTGACAGCGTTTCAACGTTGTTAACGCAGGTTGGCTTGCCCCATGCACCCACCGAAGCCGGGAATGGCGGCTTGGAGCGCGGATTGGCGCGACGGCCTTCCAGCGAGTTGATCAGCGCCGTCTCTTCACCGCAGATGTAGCGACCGGCACCGGTGTGCACAATCAGCTCGAAGTCGAATCCGGTGCCGAGTATGTTTTTACCGATGAAACCGGCAGCGCGTGCCTCTTCGATGGCGCGGCGCAGGTTAACGGCGGCTTCAATATATTCGCCGCGCAGGAAGATGTAGCCACGGTAGGCTTTCAATGCAAAAGCGCTGATCAGCATGCCTTCTACTAGCTGGTGCGGCATTTGCTCCATCAGCAGGCGGTCTTTATAGGTACCCGGTTCCATTTCATCGGCATTACACAGCAGGTAACGGATGTTCATGGACTCGTCTTTCGGCATCAGGCTCCACTTCAGGCCGGTGGAGAAGCCCGCACCGCCACGCCCCTTGAGGCCAGAATCTTTTACCAGCGCCACAATCTCGTCTTGCGACAGGGAATTAAGCGCTTTCTCGGCACCGGAATAACCGTTTTTGCTGCGGTATTCGTCGATCCATACCGGCTGCTGGTCTGCGCGCATGCGCCAGGTCAGCGGATGCATTTCCGGGGTGCGGATAATTTCTCTTGGCGTATATCCGTAATGATTCATGAGTAACGCTCCAGTAGCTGACCGATTTCTTCTGGTTTCAGGTAGCTGTGGGTGTCTTCATCGATCATCATCGTCGGGCTCTTGTCACAGTTGCCCAGACAGCAGGTCGGCAGCAGGGTAAAGCGACCGTCAGGCGTGGTTTCGCCCGGCTTGATGCTGAGCTTCTGTTCAATTGCCGCCTGAATTTCCTGATAGCCGGTGATGTGGCAAACCACGCTGTCGCAGTAGCGGATCACGTGACGGCCCACCTGCTGGCGGAAGATCTGGCTGTAAAATGTCGCCACGCCTTCTACGTCGCTGGCGGGAATAGCCAGGATGTCTGCGATGGCGTAAATCGCGCCGTCCGGCACCCAGCCGCGCTCTTTCTGCACAATCTTAAGCGCCTCAATCGATACGGCGCGGGCGTCTTCGTAATGATGTTTTTCGTGCTCAATCGCGTCACGTTCAGTCGCGCTCAGCTCAAACCCGTGCTTGCTGTGCGCGGCGTCGAAGGCACCGGGCGCAGACACGTTGATATACTGAACCTCTGAGTCTTTTTTAAGATCTGTCATCGTTAGCGGTCCACATCTGACATTACAAAATCGATACTGCCCAGATAGACGATTAAGTCGGACACCAGGCTGCCACGGATAACTGACGGGATTTGCTGCAGGTGCGGGAAGCTCGGCGTCCGCACGCGGGTGCGATAGCTCATGGTGCTGCCATCACTGGTCAGGTAGTAGCTGTTAATCCCTTTCGTTGCCTCGATCATCTGGAAGGATTCGTTGGCAGGCATCACCGGCCCCCATGAAACCTGCAGGAAGTGGGTGATCAGGGTTTCGATATGCTGCAACGTGCGCTCTTTCGGTGGCGGCGTCGTCAGCGGGTGATCGGCTTTAAACGGGCCCGCCGGCATGTGATCGACACACTGCTGCAAGATACGCAGACTCTGGCGCATCTCTTCCATTTTCAGCATTACGCGTGAATAAGAGTCGCTGATGCCGTCGCCGACAGGTACGTCGAAATCAAAGTTTTCATAGCCGGAGTACGGACGCCATTTACGCACGTCAAACTCGACGCCGGTGGCACGCAGGCCAGCACCGGTAGTGCCCCAGGCTAGCGCATCCTCAGAGTTATAGGCGGCAACGCCTTTCGAACGCGCCACCAGGATGCTGTTTTTCAACGCGGTTTTCATGTACGAATCGAGACGCTTCGGCATCCATTCGAGGAATTCGCGCATCAGGCGCTCCCAGCCTTTCGGCAGGTCGTGCGCCACGCCGCCAATGCGGAACCAGGCCGGATGCATACGGAAACCGGTGATCGCTTCGACGACGTCATAAATTTTCTGGCGATCGGTAAAGGCGAAGAATACCGGCGTCATCGCCCCGACGTCCTGAATAAAGGTCGAGATATAAAGCAGGTGGCTGTTGATGCGGAACAGCTCGGACAGCATCACGCGGATGGTGTTAACGCGATCGCCCACGGTGATACCGGCCAGTTTCTCAACCGCCAGCACGTAAGGCATTTCATTAACGCAGCCGCCGAGGTATTCGATACGGTCGGTGTAGGGAATATAGCTGTGCCATGACTGCCGCTCACCCATTTTCTCGGCGCCGCGGTGGTGATAGCCAATGTCCGGAACGCAGTCGACTATCTCTTCCCCGTCGAGCTGCATGACGATACGAAACGCACCGTGGGCAGACGGGTGGTTAGGTCCGAGGTTCAGGAACATGAAATCTTCGTTTTCAGTACCGCGCTTCATGCCCCAGTCTTCTGGCTTGAAGGTCAGCGCTTCCATTTCCAGGTCTTCTTTCTGCTTGGTCAGCTCGAACGGGTCGAATTCGGTAGCGCGCGCCGGATAATCCTTGCGCAGCGGGTGTCCTTCCCAGGTCTTCGGCATCATGATGCGCGTCAGGTGTGGGTGACCGTCGAAAGTGATGCCGAACATTTCCCAGGTTTCACGCTCATACCAGTTGGCATTCGGGTAAACCTTGGTCAGGGTAGGCAGATGCAGATCGTTCTCTGCCAGCGCCACTTTGATCATGATATCGCTGTTGCGCTCAATCGACAGCAGGTGGTAGAAAACGGAAAAATCCGCGGCCGGTAAACCGTCGCGGTGGGTACGTAAACGTTCATCGACGCCATGCAGGTCATACAGCATAACGTAGGGTTTTGGCTGTTTACGTAAGAAGGTTATTACTTCCAGTATCTGCTCGCGCTTAACCCAGATGACCGGAATGCCGGTGCGGGTTGGCTGCACAGAAAAGGCCTCGGGCCCAAAACGGTTACGCAGCTCGCCAATCACCGGATCGTCGAGGTGATCGCGGGTTTGCCATGCTGGCTGAGCGAGGTCTTGCGTCGTCAAATCTGTCATTTTTTCTCACCACACTAAATGGTCATTTATGCCCAAGAGGAAGAGACACCTGGCTTCGAACCGTTTTTTTAAAGAATAGTTTCAACGGTTTCGCCCCTCGGGGTTGACGAACAGTGTTAAATCTCGTCAGGCGTTCGCAAGTTGGTCACGGCAATACGTTCGGCGCGTTTGCGCTCTTTTTCGGACTGCATATTGGCGCGATAAACACCCTGATCGCCTACCACCCATGAAAGAGGGCGGCGCTCTTTACCGATTGATTCCTGCAACAGCAGCAGCGCCTGCATATAGGCTTCTGGACGCGGCGGACAGCCAGGAATGTAAACGTCTACCGGCAAAAACTTATCCACGCCCTGCACCACCGAGTAGATATCGTACATGCCGCCGGAGTTGGCGCAGGCACCCATCGAAATCACCCATTTAGGTTCCAGCATCTGGTCATACAGGCGCTGAATAACCGGTGCCATTTTGGTAAAGCAGGTTCCGGCAATCACCATAAAGTCGGCCTGACGCGGCGAGGCACGAATAACTTCCGAACCAAAGCGAGCCACGTCGTGCACCGCGGTGAATGACGTGGTCATCTCTACGTAGCAGCATGAGAGACCGAAGTTGAAGGGCCACAGCGAGTTTTTACGACCCCAGTTCACCACGTCATGTAAAGCATGCTCGAGTTTCCCCATGTACACGCTTTGGTTAACTTCCTGCTCAAGAGGATCGGCAACAATCTCTTGCTTTTGCAGGGGATAACGGTCGTTCTCACCGTTCGGGTCTAAGCGCGTGAGCGTATAGTCCATCTTGATGCCTCACTTATTGTTGGCGATTGCCATGCGGGTGATTGCTGGTCTTAATGACTGGGCTCGGAATGACCGGGCTGGCTTTAACAGGCCCCTTGGAACGGGTTGGGGTCCAGTCGAGCGCACCGATGCGAACCAGATAAAACAGGCCGGCTAAAAGTACGAAAATGAAAATGGCGGCTTCGGCAAATCCGGTCCAACCGCTTTCGCGAATGGAGGTTGACCATGCATACAGATACAGGGCTTCAACATCGAAAATGACGAAGAACATGGCGACCAGGTAGAATTTTGCCGAAAGGCGCATATGAGTGGAGCCCACGGCGGCAATACCCGACTCAAATGGCGTTTCCGTGTTACGACCGCGAACCTTCCCTCCAAGGAAAGCTGCGCCGAGCAACATCAGGCAACACAGGCCGACTGCGACAACGAGAAAAACTGCGAGCGCCCAGTTATGAGCGATGACATCTGTGGCTGTTGACATACTCTATGCTTACTCATCAAAAGTGGCGTCATGCAGTTGCTCTTGCTCGGCAATGTGCCTGCCACATCGATTCAAGGGAAGGATTAATAACCACCAGTTTTCACGGGTTCCCCGTACAGAAATCACCCTAGCCAAGCAGTAACCTCATAGAGTTCAGGGTTTAAAAAGCGATTATCCAGTGAATTACTGTGGGCTTTTTACCCTTTTCTATAACCTTTTGTCAACTTTAACAAAAGTATCTCCACGTTAATTTACATCGTTATCATTTTTTTAACATATGATGCGGCAGCCTTCAGCTAAATCGAGTCAGTCGAACAGTTAAAAAAAATGAGGGTGGTTAACGGGAGTCAATGATTTAGCCTCTGCCCTTACTATTGTCGCAGGTATGCTCCATTCTTCCACTCTGGATGTGGGGTTATTTATTGATCCAGGACACGTTTCAGGCAAGATTGCTAAAAAATAAGACAATTTTTGAGAAAAATTTAACCGGCAACTTCAAATAAAAGTGCATTTTTTAAAAAAAATGCAGCATTGATTGATTGGCAAGCGAGAAAAGGCGAAACCTATTTACCTGAATGGTAGGTTAATTTGTTGGCGTTTTTTTTGGCGGGAGACAGAGAGGTAAAGCAGCAGAAATGACAACTTGATAAAGAAAATCTAATGAGTTGGTTATTAATTCATCTTAAAGCTTTCCCTGTCCCTTGCCCCAGCGATTTAATCGAAGGACAAGGGGAGGAAATCCCCTTAAGAGCTTAAGGGGCCTCTTCGTACTCGTCGTCAGCATCGACGTCGGCACGCTGAGAATAGGTGTGCAGCGAATAAGGATCGTTACCCTGCTCCACGGCATTGAAAATCGCCATTGCCAGATCGTTGTCACAGCCCTGGTTTTTATACAGCACATATTGGGTATCGGGCAGGCGCGGCAGGCCGTCCTGTTCACCCAGTACTCTAAGCTCCGGGCTCATCATCTCGATAGGCCTGACCGTTACGCCTAAACCCGCCCGCACGGCGGCGCGAATTGCCGATAGCGTAGACGCGACGTAGGCAATACGCCACGGGATACCGGCCTTGTTGAGGTGGTCGATGGCCATTGAGCGGTAAGGGCTCGGCTCATCAAGTAGCACCAGCGGCACGCTGTCACCCGAAGGGTAGGCGAAGTCGGCAGAGCAATACCACAGCGTCGGCGATGTCCTCAGCACAATGTGGGGATGATCGGTGGTGGTCATGGTGGTGATCGCTAAATCAACCTCATCGCTTTCCAGCATCGGCAGCATAAACGGGCTACGCTTGACGCGAACGTCAATGGAAAGTTTCGGATAGATTGAGGTTACACGACTGAGCAGATACGGCAGGATGGTATCAGCCGTGTCGTCGGAGGCACCTATCGTCACTCCACCTTGAACGTCGCTGTACATCAGAGAAGTACAGGCTTCGTCATTAAAGCGTAATATTTTTCGTGCATAACCTAGTAACTGAATACCGTGTTCCGTCAATAACTTATTGCGTCCATGCCTGGCGAACAGTTCTTTTCCGACCAGTTGCTCAAGGCGTTGCATTTGTTGACTGACTGCCGATTGTGTGCGACATACTGCTGCAGCGGCGGCGGCAAAAGTATTTAAATCGGCGACGGCAACAAAGGTCCTTAGCAGGTCAAGATCTAGATTAAGAATTGGACGATTTGCATTTGTCATAGTTTTTCTTCACTTTTAAAATCTAATAACAAGCTACCCTGGATAGAGCGGAAAATTTCCCGCAAAATGCAGAATACCAGATCTGAAAGACACTCACTCATTAGATAATGAAGAAATGAGAAATAATTCTGTCCGACAACTAATTTTTAAATGACTGTCGCCAGCGTACTTTTTCAAATAGTTATTAAATTCAACGAAATATAATTTTCTATAGAACAAGTACCCAAAATCATTCATTAACCTGGCTGTACGGTAAGGCCACAGAAGCTCATTTCAACCGCTGTCCGATCAGCGACAGCGCCTTGCTAGCATTGTGACAAATAAATAACTTCAAAAAATTAAAACTACTTAGATCTATTTTAAAGGCTTAAAACGTAAAACCCGCGAGGGTGATCGCTAACAATGTGCCGCACCCTTAATAAGAAAAATCCGAGTATCGTCGCCTCATTGCCGCTCCAGCTTAAATACGTTGTTAATGTTTTTTAATTATTTGAACGCTACTAATCATCAGATTTATTTAACTAATTACTAACGTGATTATCATCGTGTCGTGAAAACGTTTTTTACCGATAATTCACTTCACCAAGTTCATTTATACACTATTAAAAATTACAAAGAAGATTGTGAGGGTCAGTTTAAGATTAAGCCTAGCGCCGATTTAATGGCTAGCATTGCGCTGTTTTTCAAGATAATAGCGTGAATAAAAATCTATCTTGATGAATAATTTGCACTATCCGCTGTACACCGCCGAATACACTGTCAACCTGTGAATACCCCGCCCACACAAACAAATAACCCAATAAAAGTAAAATATTTAGCATTAAATAACGACTTGCCTCTCAATAACGGTGATTCCCGTTAGCAGCCGAGCACGGATTGCTGTTTTAAGCCAAAGCGGAGGTTAGCTCTTCAAAATCACCCTCGGTGAGAGTAAATTATCCGCCTCGCTATGTTCTACAGCACCTCTTATCCAGGGAAGAACAAGCTTTACCGCAAAAGGCTCACACTGACTATGTCCCCTATAGAAAAATCCCGCAAACTGGACAACGTTTGCTACGACATTCGCGGCCCGGTGCTTAAAGAAGCTAAGCGTCTGGAAGAAGAAGGCAACAAGGTTCTCAAGCTGAATATCGGCAACCCTGCCCCCTTCGGATTCGATGCGCCTGATGAAATTTTAGTCGATGTTATTCGTAACCTACCGACGGCGCAGGGATACTGTGACTCAAAAGGCCTTTATTCTGCGCGCAAAGCGATTATGCAGCACTACCAGGCCCGCGATATGCACGATATGACCGTCGAAGACGTCTATATCGGCAACGGCGTTTCTGAGCTGATCCTGCAGTCGATGCAGGCGCTGCTGAACTTTGGCGACGAAATGCTGGTGCCGGCTCCGGATTATCCGCTGTGGACCGCCGCCGTCTCGCTCTCCGGCGGTAATGCCGTTCACTATCTCTGCGATGAAGGCGCGGACTGGTTCCCTGACCTCGACGATATCCGCGCTAAAATCACGCCACGCACCCGCGGTATCGTGATCATCAACCCGAACAACCCAACCGGTGCGGTGTACAGCAAAGAACTGCTGATGGAGATTGTCGAGATCGCTCGTGCGCACAATCTGATCATCTTCTCTGACGAGATTTACGACAAAATCCTCTACGACGAAGCCCAGCACATCTCCATTGCCACCCTGGCACCGGACCTGCTGACCGTGACGTTTAACGGCCTGTCCAAAACCTATCGCGTTGCCGGTTTCCGTCAGGGCTGGATGGTGTTGAACGGCCCTAAAAAACACGCCAAGGGCTATATTGAAGGTCTGGAAATGCTGGCCTCAATGCGCCTGTGCGCCAACGTGCCCATGCAGCATGCGATTCAGACCGCGTTGGGCGGCTATCAGAGTATCAGCGAGTTTATTCAGCCCGGCGGGCGGCTGTACGAACAGCGTAATGCAGCCTGGGAAATGATTAACCAGATCCCCGGCGTGTCCTGCGTGAAGCCTAAGGGCGCGCTGTATATGTTCCCTAAAATCGACGCCAAGCGCTTTAATATCCACGATGACCAGAAGATGGTGCTTGATTTGCTGCTGCAGGAAAAAGTGCTATTGGTGCAGGGTTCTGCCTTTAACTGGCCGTACCCGGATCACGTGCGTATTGTCACTCTGCCGCGCGTTGACGATCTGGAAATGGCGGTCGGCAAGCTGGGTCGCTTCCTGGAAACCTACCGCCAATAGTGCCGCCCCTCTTTCGAGTTGCCGCTTGAAAGATGAAAGACATGTGCCACAATGGGACTCTGTTAATTTATCGACCTTTTGATAGTAAGAGAGTCCCATGAGCCAAAGTCACTTTTTTGCCCACCTTTCCCGCCTTAAGCTTATCGGTCGCTGGCCTCTCATGCGCAACGTGCGCACCGAAAATGTGTCGGAACACAGTCTGCAAGTTGCCTTTGTCGCTCACGCATTAGCGCTAATCAAAAATCGCAAGTTTGACGGTACGCTCAACGCCGAGCGCGTGGCCCTGCTGGCGATGTATCACGATGCCAGCGAAGTGCTGACCGGCGATATGCCAACGCCAATCAAGTACTACAATCCGCAAATTGCCCATGAATATAAAAAGATCGAGAAGATTGCGCAGCAAAAGCTGATCGAAATGCTGCCTGAAGAGTTCCAGGACGATTACCGCTCGCTGATTGACGAGCATCATTTTAGCGATGACGAGAAAAAAACCGTCAAGCAGGCCGACGCGCTGTGCGCTTATTTGAAATGTCTGGAAGAGTTGTCTGCCGGAAATAGCGAATTTGCGATGGCTAAATCGCGGCTGGAGAAGACGCTGGCCGAGAGAAGTAGCCCCGAGATGGACTACTTTATGGCGGTATTTATTCCCAGCTTTAGTTTGTCATTGGATGAGATAAGCCAGGAATCGCCGCTGTAGTTTAAAGACAGTAGTTGAGCGGCTGTAAGGGAGCCGCCGCCACTATGCCAACCGCTAGCCTTTCTCCCGCGCCCAATGCGGCAAGGAGAAAGGAGCGGCGGGCTCAGCGGTCAAATCACAACCCTTAAAGATCGTCGAGGAAGGTTTTATCCAACTGCTTAAAGGCACGTTTCAGCACCTCGGCCAGTGACTGATAGGTCGGAGTCCCTTCAATCGGCGCCATCGCTAACCCCGACTCCAACAACTTGTGTCTCACCTCGTGGAACCAGCCAAGCAGCGACGGCGGCAATGGGGTGATTGAACGACGACCCAGCCACCACAGTCCCTGCATCGGTAGGCTACAGGCAAAGATTGAGGTCGCAACCGCGGGGCCAAGTTGGCCGCCCATCGCGACCTGCCACGCCAGGGTAAAAACGGCAAGCGGCGGCATCAGACGCACGCCAAAGCGCGTTGCGGTGGAGATTCGGTTCTCAGGAAACACGGGAGCCAGGCGCTTATCAGACGGCCACGTCTTCATGTAATGCTGCCCGCGTTGGAAAACCTGAAACCAGCCGACTGAACCCGATGGCTTGCTCGTCATGTTGCACCTCAACATCTAAAATTTAAAAAATAGTTGTAAAACTAAAAATATATTTTATCACGTACAAATATATTTTGTTTTTATCAAAACCTATCGGTATTCTAGCCCGGCCATTAGGGCACCTAAGTGATAGCGTTACGGACTCATTATTACAACTGGCTTTACTGCACTTTACTCCAACGCGGAGCGTCTGGAAAACAGAGATGATCGATTGAACGAATCGGCAAGAACTTACTCAAATAAGTCAGCAGAATCGATGACCGCTCCTACCTGCCACCTCTGCTAACGCGGGTAAATCGTGCCAGAAGCTATTTTGGCATGAGGTTAATCATAATTGCCGCTTCCATAATGCGCTACGCTTATGTGAGGCTGAAAATTAGTTAACCATATGTATTGTTACTTAACGGCATCACCACTAAAAATAGGGTTTTCCATGTCAAGTAAGTTAGTTCTGGTTCTTAACTGTGGCAGCTCTTCGCTGAAGTTTGCCATCATCGACGCAGCAAACGGCGAAGAACATATTTCAGGTCTGGCCGAATGCTTCCATCTTCCAGAAGCCCGCATTAAATGGAAACTGGATGGCGCTAAACATGAAGCTGCGCTGGGCGCCGGTGCGGCTCACAGTGAGGCACTGAAGTACATCGTTAATACTATTTTTGCTGAAAAGCCAGAGCTGTCTGCCGACCTGATTGCTATCGGTCACCGCATCGTTCACGGCGGAGAGAAGCTGACCCAGTCGGCTATTATCGACGACGCCGTATTGCAGGGTATCAAAGATTCTATCCCATTTGCACCGCTGCATAATCCGGCTCACCTGATTGGTATCGCCGAGGCGTTGAAATCATTCCCAAAACTGGCGAAAAAAAATGTTGCGGTGTTCGATACCGCCTTCCATCAGACCATGCCAGAAGAGTCTTATCTCTACGCCCTGCCTTACAAACTGTATCGCGATCACCACATCCGCCGCTATGGCGCGCACGGCACCAGCCACTTCTATGTGACGCAGGAAGCCGCTAAGACCCTCGGTAAACCGGTTGAGCAGGTTAACCTGATCACCTGCCATCTCGGCAACGGCGGTTCGGTGAGTGCGATCCGTAATGGCAAATGCGTCGATACCTCAATGGGCCTGACCCCGCTCGAGGGCCTGGTGATGGGCACGCGCAGCGGTGATATCGACCCGGCAATCGTGTTCCACCTGCACGACGCGCTGGGCATGAGCGTTGCCCAAATTAATAAGATGCTGACCAAAGAGTCTGGCCTGCTGGGCCTGACCGAAGTCACCAGCGACTGCCGCTACGTGGAAGACAATTACGAAAAAGAAGCCAACGCCAAGCGGGCGATGGACGTGTTTTGCCACCGTTTGGCGAAATACATCGGTGCCTACACCTCGCTGATGGAAGGTCGCCTGGACGCGGTAGTGTTCACCGGCGGGATTGGCGAAAACTCCTCTCAGGTGCGCGAGCTGACGCTGAACAAGCTTGGCCTGCTCGGCTTTGAGGTCGATAACGCGCGCAACCTGGCGGCACGTTTTGGCCAAGCGGGCGAAATCAACAAAGAAGGCACCCGCAAGGCGCTGGTTATCCCAACCAACGAAGAGCTGGTTATCGCTCAGGACGCCGCGCGCCTGACGGCATAGCGTAATCATCATCATCCACACGGCCGGCACCCGCTGGCCGTGTTATTTTCACCGCAGGCGGATGTTGCCGGGTCGTTGGGTAGACCGCTGCCTGGAAATCGTCAAAGAGGTTTGCCGTGTCTCGTACAATTATGCTGGTACCCATCGGTCAAAGCGTCGGTCTGACCAGCGTCAGTCTTGGCCTTATCCGCGCTATCGAACAGAAAGGCGTGAGCCTGAGCGTGTTTAAGCCGGTTTCTCAACCGCGCGCTGGCGGCGATGCGCCCGATCAAACCACCACTATTATCCGTGCCAACTCCAACATCACCGCGGCCGAACCGCTGAAGATGAAGCACGTCCAAAGCCTGCTGAGTTCAAACCAGCAGGACGTGCTGATGGAAGAGATCGTTGCCAACTATCACGCCAATACTAAAAATGCCGAAGTAGTGTTAGTTGAAGGCCTGGTCTCGACCCGCACCCACCAGTTCGCCAGCGCGCTAAACTACGAAATTGCCAAGACGCTGAACGCCGAAATCGTGTTTGTTATCGGTCAAGGCAGCGACACCGCGGCACAGCTCAAAGACCGCATCGAATTGGCGCGCAGCGTGTTCGGCGGCAGTAAAAACAAAAACATTACCGGCGTGATCATCAACAAGGTCAACGCCCCGGTTGACGATCAGGGCCGTACCCGCCCCGATCTGTCCGAAATTTTCGACGATTCCAACAAGGCCATCTTTGCCCGGGTTGATATTGAACAGCTGATGGCGGTAAGTCCGATGCCGGTGCTGGGTTGCATCCCGTGGAGCTTCGAGATGATCGCCGTGCGCGCCATCGATATGGCCCAGCATTTGGGTGCAAGCATCATCAACGAAGGGGAAATTCACAGCCGTCGCATCAAATCCGTGACCTTCTGCGCGCGCAGCATCCCCAATATGCTGTCGCTGTTCCGCCCGGGCTCGCTGCTGGTCACCTCTGCCGATCGCCCTGACGTGTTGGTTGCGGCCTGTCTGGCGGCGATGAACGGCATTGAACTCGGTGCGCTGTTGCTGACCGGCGGTTATCCGATTGATGAACGCGTACAGCAGCTTTGCGCGCGCGCCTTCGAGACTGGCCTGCCGGTGTTTATGGTCGACAGCAATACCTGGCAAACCTCGTTGAACCTGCAAAGCTTTAGCCTGGAAGTCCCCGCCGACGACCACCAGCGCGTGGAGAAGCTGCAAACCTACGTGGCTTCTCATATCAACGCCGATTGGATCGATTCGCTTAGCGCCCATTCAGAACGCTCCCATCGCCTTTCACCCCCGGCCTTCCGCTATCAGCTGACCGAGCTGGCGCGCAAAGCCGGTAAACGCATCGTGTTACCGGAAGGCGACGAGCCGCGCACCGTTAAGGCCGCCTCGCTGTGTGCCGAACGCGGTATCGCAGAGTGCGTGCTGCTGGGCAATCCTGATGAAATCAAACGCGTGGCCGCGGCTCAGGGCATCGAGTTGGGGAAAGGCATTGAAATCGTTGATCCGCTGGAGGCCCGCGAAAAATATGTCGCCCGCCTGGTGGAGTTGCGTAAAAGCAAAGGCATGACCGAAGTGGTTGCCCGCGAGCAGTTGGAAGATAACGTGGTGCTTGGCACCCTGATGCTGGAAAAAGGCGAAGTTGACGGTCTGGTTTCCGGCGCGGTTCACACCACCGCCAACACCATTCGTCCGCCGCTGCAGCTGATTAAAACCGCGCCGGGCAGTTCGCTGGTGTCGTCAGTATTCTTTATGCTGCTGCCGGATCAGGTTTTGGTTTACGGCGACTGCGCGATCAATCCGGATCCGGATGCTGAACAGCTTTCAGAGATCGCTATTCAGTCTGCTGATTCCGCCGCGGCCTTCGGTATTGAACCGCGAGTGGCGATGATCTCCTATTCGACCGGCAATTCCGGTGCCGGTAGCGACGTTGAGAAAGTGCGTGAGGCTACGCGTCTGGCCCAGCAAAAACGCCCCGATCTGATCATCGACGGTCCACTGCAGTACGATGCGGCCATCATGGCCGATGTGGCAAAATCCAAAGCGCCTAACTCGCCGGTTGCTGGTCAGGCGACGGTGTTTATCTTCCCGGATCTAAACACCGGTAACACCACCTATAAGGCGGTGCAGCGTTCAGCCGATCTGGTTTCCATTGGGCCAATGCTGCAGGGCATGCGCAAGCCGGTCAATGACCTGTCGCGCGGCGCGTTGGTTGACGACATCGTTTATACCGTGGCGTTGACGGCGATTCAGTCGGCGCAGGCCGATGAGGCTGCGGCCAAGGCAGCGATTACGGCGGAAAAATAATCCAGGCTTTGCCTGTGGTTGACAAGCCGGCCCTGGTGGCCGGCTTTTTTATGCGCGCAGGTTAGACAAACTAATGGAAGAAATTCAGAATATGGCCATACACCAGCCCGACGCTAATGATGTCGGCGTCGCTAAAGGTAACGTTTTGCAGCCCGTAACTGCCCAGCAGCGGCAGCAGCAGTGCCGGTAACAGGGTTATCAGGAATCCGTGAAAGATGCCGCCGATAATCGCCCCCCGACGTCCGCCTACCGCATTGGCAAACACTCCCGCCGTGCCGCCGGCAAAGAAGTTAGTTAGCATGCCCGGCAAAATCATCGCCAGCCCGACATTCGGAAAGACAAACATTCCGACAATCGTTCCCACCGTGGTGGCAAGGAAACCGACGATCACCGCATTAGGCGCATAGGGAAACAGCACTGGGCAATCGAGCGCCGGAATGGCGTTGGGCACGATACGCAATGCAATTCCGCGAAACGCCGGGACGATTTCCGCCAACAGCAGCCGCACACCGGCCAACAGCACGTAGACGCCCACCACAAACTGCACCGACTGCAGAAAAGCAAAAATCAGATAGCTGACGCCGTGAGCATACTGCGCCACCACGTCAGGGCCTGCGGCGAGGGTGGGAATTAAATAGATCGGGATCATCACCACCATCATCGACAGGTAAGTATCCTGCAGGAAGGAGAAAGACTCCGGCAGTTCGATATCTTCGGTGCTTTTACTGACATTACCGGTTAATTTTGCCACCCACGCCTGCAGCAGATAGCCAAGGGTGCAAAAATGCCCCAAGGCGATGTCATCTGAACCGGTTATCTTACGCACGATCGGCTGCGCTAACGCGGGCATGCCCACCGACATCAGTCCGGCAATGCCGCCGCCAATCAGAATAAGCTCGCTGCCGCGCAGTCCGCCCATATACCCCACTACCGAACAGACCGTCGCCATCCACAGCGATGCCTGACCGGTGAGAAAAATGTATTTATAGCGGGTAAAGCGGGCAATCAGGATGTTGATAATAAATGCTAGCACCATGATCAGCGCCGTTTCTCTTCCGAGGGTCTGCTGGGCAATACCGGCAATGGATCCGACGTCGGTTACGACGCCGCGCATGTGAAAGCCTTTCTGAAAAACCTCACCGAGGAAATTGAGCGCGCCGACGATGATGTTGGCCCCTGCGAGTAAAACCAAAAATCCCAGCAGCGTTTTCAGCGTGCCGGTAATGACCTGCCCGACGCTTTTCTTTAACGCGATTAGCCCAACCATCGCGATAAGGGCAATTAATATCGAAGCCTGGCCTAAAACATCATTAACAATAAAATATAAGAAAGACATGACCTGCCCCTCACGTTTGCAGGATGAATAAAATTTTTTTTATAATAGTGGCTAATGGGAATAAAATTTTCTGACGGGTTAATTAAGATAGCCCAGCTCTTTTAATACTGGCGTAAGTTTTTCAGTGATTTCTTTTTTATCCACCAGGCGTTTAAGATAAATAATGGTCGAGCTGAGGGTGTAATTATCGAACTGTGATTTGAAATTCGATCCGGTCATAATAATATCCGCCCGCGTTGCCGTAGCGCTGGAAATATCACAGTGCGACAGGTTCGCTTTAACGCCTAAATCCTTCAATGCCGCCTCGATACTCATCTCACAGGCGAAGCTACTGCCCAGCCCAGCGCCGCATATTGCTAAAATCGTTAAAGATTTCATCGTTACCTCGTTGACTTTTACGTTAAGTGATTATCAACGAGTATGCGGGCAACGCAGGAAATATCTGTGATGAGACCCACAAAGATAGCGCTATCATCGAGGAGGTAATTTTTTTGTGATAGCGCTATCAAAAAATATGCAACATTTTAACTAATTTGGCTTAACTGCGCATAAGATAACGTTTATGTCATTCAACGCAGCAGCAAGATCGAAACTGCTGCATAGAGATGCTTTTTTTTATTAAATCGTTAATCGCTGCAACGGGTATTTTTTTTACCGCGGCACCTATTATTTACCCCCAGGTTCTTCACCCTCGGACATTAATTAACAAAGTCAGGAGGCAGGTTATGCAGGAAAAAAAACGTCGGGGAACCGGGCGCGTCACGTTGGCAGATGTGGCTAAACTGGCCAGAGTCGGCAGCATGACGGTGTCGCGAGCCCTGCGCCAGCCGGAGAGGGTCTCGGATAAATTGAGGGAAAAGATCGAATCTGCCGTTGCCGAACTGGGCTATATCCCTAACTATTCTGCCAGCGCGTTGGCCTCCTCAACCTCAAAGGTCGTGGCGGTGATCGGTTCTTCGCTGGCCGAGTGGGGTCACGCAGAAATGATTACCGGCGTGCAGGAAATATTATTGCCAGCGGGCTATCAGCTGCTGTTGGCAGAATCGCAGAATCAGGAACATCGTGAGCAAAAGTTGCTGCAAACCTTGTTATCTTACAATCTCGCCGCGGTGATCCTGCTTGATGCCCGACACACCGCCGCCACCTGCGAACTGCTGGCTGATGCCCGGTTACCGATTGCCGAGTTAGGCGCCAGGGTCAAACAGCCCTTAGATATCAACATTGGCATCGATAATGCCTCGGCGGTGTATAAGCTAACGGAATACCTAATCTCCCTCGGCTACGGCAAAATAGGCCTGATGTGTGCCGCACAGCAGCAGTGGGTTTCCCAGCAAAGACTGGGCGGTTGGCATCGCGCCATGCTTGACCACAACCTGTTGCCTACCCGCATTGCCAGCACTCACTCAGCCTCGAGTTTCAGTGTCGGAGCCGCACTGCTGCCCGAGCTGGTGCTCAATTGGCCGGATATGGATGCGGTGATTTGCAGCAGCGACGCGCTGGCATGTGGGGCAATATTTGAATGTCAGCGCCGAAAAATACGCGTGCCTAAGGATTTAGCGATTGCCGGATTTGGCAATAGTGACGTTAGCAAAGCCTGCCAACCGCCGCTAACCACCGTGGCCATTCCGCATCGGGAAATGGGCATACGGGCGGGAGAAGCGCTGTTGGCAAGAATGCAGGGTGACAGCTTGAGGGAGCCGAAGGCCATTGTGTCGACCCTGTGCAAACGGGAAAGCTGCTAGCCGTTCCCGCTGAGGCTCGATGCCAATCTTAATCTTCTACACTTAACGGCTTACCGTGGTCTTTTTCATTGTTGCGGCTCAGCCACAGCGACAGCGCCTTTAAAGAATCTGGAGTGAACTCGTCACAGCGCGCGGTGATCTCTTCAGGTTTCATCCAGCGAACTTCCGCCACTTCTTCTTCCTGCAGGGCAAATGGCCCGTGGGAAACGCAGCTAAATAACGCGCCCCAGACGCGACAGTTATCCTGCTCAAAATAGAAAGATCCGTGCTCGGCAAACGGCACGCCGGCAATACCCAACTCTTCTTCACCCTCACGACGGGCCGATTCAAGAATGTTTTCACCGCTCTGCACCACGCCGCCGGCGGTCGCATCCAGCCAGCCAGGGTAGAAATCTTTTGTTTCGGTTCGGCGCTGGATCAGAATATTTCCCATGCCATCATGAACCACGATATAGCTGGCACGATGACGGAGATTTTGAGCGCGCATCTGTTGGCGGCTTGACTGGGCAATCACTTCGTTTTCTTCATTAACGATATCAACCCACTCAGTGCTGCCAGTGTTTTGCTCTAGAGTCGTCATCCTGTGAAACCTTCTTTTAGCGCAGAGAGATGCGCAGTGATTTTTAATGAGTTCGCTGATTCTATCTGGCTCATGGGGATCGCTTCAATAGCAACGGATGCCTTATTGATATGTAAAACCTATGTCAAAGGTAGGGATAACCATCGGAACACTCTCACATAGCCTGCTATCATTTTGAGTTACAGTAAAGACCAGGAACTTTACTGCTCTTCGGCAAAGTTAACACGCCGTTGAGACCCGCATCCAGCCCCATCGCTAGAACATTAGAACGCAGATGGACCATAAAATAATTAAGCAGGAGGCAATCATGATCGATCTTTATTATGCACCAACGCCAAACGGACACAAAATTACGCTCTTCCTTGAAGAAACCGGCCTGCCCTATCGACTTCATCGTATCGATACTAAAGCCGGTGACCAGTTCCAACCCGCATTTCTCGCTATTTCCCCCAACAATAAAATCCCTGCCATCGTTGATAACCAACCGGTTGACGGCGGCGCGCCGCTAAGCCTGTTTGAATCAGGTGCCATCCTGCAATACCTGGCGGAAAAAAGCGGTAAATTATTGAGCAAAGAGCTGCGCGAAAGATCCAGCACCCTGCAGTGGTTATTCTGGCAAATGGCCGGATTCGGACCGATGCTTGGTCAGAACCATCATTTTACCCATTTTGCGCCACAGCCCGTGCCCTATGCCATCGAACGCTTTCAGCAGGAAACAAAACGCCTGTACGGCGTCTTGAATACTCAATTAGAAAAAAATGCCTATATCTCCGGCGAACACTACAGTATTGCCGATATTGCGACCTATCCTTGGGTTGTTGCTCATGAACGCCAGCGTATCGATTTAGCTGATTATCCTGCGGTGCGCAACTGGTTCGAACGGATCAAGAATCGCCCTGCAACCGCTAAGGCCTACGCCCTGGCCGAGCAAAAATAATCTGCTTCGCCCCCGTTAACGGGGGCGTAACCTCCTCGCGTTAATCCCCCTGGTGCATTATTTAACCCCAGTTAACAATAAAATAAGTTCAGGATGTGCTCTGCATCGCGTGTCACGACGGCCACATAAACTATGCTGAAGTCAGGAACTATGCTGAAGTCAGGGTATAGAAAAGTTTCAGCAGGTTATTAGGAGCCCAGCATGAAGATTTTAATTACCGGTGCCAGCGGTCTGATAGGAAGGCGTCTCAGTGAAACGCTGCTTAGCCAGTCTCATGAAATTACCGTGTTAACCCGTGCGCCCGAGCGGGCAGCAAAAATTCTTGGTCCCAAGATACCCCTCTGGCGTACGCTGGCGGACAAAACGTCATTAGACGGCTTTGATGCGGTGATAAATCTTGCCGGTGAGCCAATTGCCGACAAGCGCTGGACCAAAGAGCAAAAACAGAAGCTTTGCGACAGTCGTTGGCAGCTGACCGAGAAGCTGGCGCAGCTAATTAATGCCAGCTCGCAGCCTCCTGCGGTATTCATTTCCGGCTCAGCGGTAGGCTATTACGGCGATCAGGGACAGGCGGTGGTCGCGGAGGATGAGCCACCTAATAAACAGTTTACCTGGCAGCTTTGTGCTCGCTGGGAGGCGCTGGCGCTGGCAGCGGAAAGTGAAAAAACCCGAGTCTGCCTGCTGCGAACCGGCGTGGTGCTGGCTGAAAAAGGCGGTGCGCTGGCTAAAATGGCGCTGCCTTTTAGGGCGGGCTTGGGCGGACCTATTGGCGATGGCGATCAGTATATGCCGTGGATCCATATCGATGACATGGTCAATGGCATCATATTTTTGCTCAATCATGAGACGCTGAATGGCCCATTCAATATGGTCGCCCCTTATCCGGTGCGCAACGATCAGTTCAGCGCGCTGCTGGGTGAAGTGCTGCATCGTCCGGCTTTTATCCGCGTTCCGGCGGGAGTGATCAGGCTGTTGATGGGCGAATCGGCCATTTTGGTACTGGGAGGACAGCGCGCGATCCCCAAAAGGCTGGAGGATGCTGGCTTTACCTTTAAATTCAGTGAACTGAAACCGGCGCTGCAGGACGTGCTGGAGAAATAACGGCCGAGGTTTTTGCCTGCGGCTGGGCAGCAGCCAGGGATGAAGCAAAAATTAGGTTTCCCGAGATCGCCTTCGACTTCACTTTCCACGATCTTAAAGCAAAGGGCATCTCTGACTTGACCGGCAGCCTGCACGATAAGCAGACAATCTCAGGCCACAAAAATGCATCGCAAACTGCGGTGTATGACCGCAAGGTGAAGGTCGTTCCTGCGGTAGGAGACCAATAATATTATGAAAGGATATTATGAAAACCCCAAAAACAAAAAAACCACCCGAGGGTGGCATAACGACATTACTACTTTATTGCTTTGATTATTCTGTAATTTTCCATGGTACCCGGGACGAGACTTGAACTCGTACAGCGCGAACGCCGAGGGATTTTAAATTAAACGTTCTTTTTAATTAAATCATGTAGTTAAATCTACATTTCATAATATCAGACTAAATTTTATTGATGAAATATCAGTAAGTTATGTTTTAATAAAAAGCCAAATTATGAAGAAGTTTAGATTACCTGAATCGGAGTACTTATGCCTGATATCACTTCAATTGTAGCAAGTGTTAACGCTATAAAAACTGCACTGACTATCGCTAAAGATCTTAAAGATGCAACTGCTGCTTATAATGATGCTGAATTCAGGCTTAAACTGAGCGAACTTTACGTTAACCTCAGCGAGGCAAGGATTAGCTTGGCTGATGCCCAAGAGGAAATACATAGCCTTGAAAAAAAGGTTAAAAATCTTCAAGAGAAGATCGATACCACGGATGAACTTGAATTCAGAGATGGGAAGTATTTTAGGAAAGTAAGCCTTCAGGGTAAGCCAAACGGGCCTTTCTGCCCTGGCTGTTATGAAAGTAAAAAAGTATTGTCTAGTCTGAGAGAAACTGAACATGATTTTGCCTTTGCAGGGAAATTTACATGTAATTCTTGCAATACTATGCTCAGTTAAATCTAATCTATAAGATGACCGAGGGTTCAAATCCCCCCAGCTTCACCAAATTAGATAGGACAGTGACCGGACATCCTCATTTAAACCAGTAAATTATGAGAGTTGAAAGGACGAAGCGCTGACACCATCGATACTAAAAAGGATACGTAAAAGATACGCGGATCCTTAGAAGAAAAAGAACCTCTGCTAACCCAGAGGTTTTTTTTCGTCTACATTATGGGGCAATCATCAAACTCACCAGTTGTTGCATTATTAATGATGAATGTGACAACTCCTGCAGATGATCGTTTTATGCCCTTCCTGGTCACCAGGTTCAACCAGACTAACTTCATATGGTATGGTTACAGGAACAGTAGAAAAATCTTCAAGCTCTTAATTTTAAACTCTTCTACATAGACAGTGACAATCAGACTGCCGTCCAGTGGCGTTTTAGATTTATCAGTAAGCAACTCACTCCTTGCTTCATCTTTACCCCCAGTTCCAATTGATTGTGCGCCCTATGGACACAACCACATTCCCCTCCCAGCAGCATAGTTTTAGAGCCGTAGAGTGACTATGGTCACCTGACAAGTCAGTGATTAAAAGCCCCCTCAAAGCCCACCGTTAGGATTGAAGCATTGATAGGTTTTCTCCTCCCCCTCTTGAGTTGAAACGTCGCGGTAGGTTCTGACGTAGAGCCTGATCCACTCATTGGCTTCAGTAAGCGAGTAATGCCAATTTACTTTTTCAAGCTCAGCAACAAAGTCAACCGTCGTGACCGTTCGCCTACCGTTCGGGGCTCGCACTTCGGCCGCCAAAAAAGCACCCACTTTGTCGTCATATCGTGGCATTCATTTACCCTTAAAGTGCTGTTTATATATACAGTATAATCATAAAGCTCTTTGTTACAAACGATTGAATGTTAAATACCGATATTCACTGTGTTTAAGCTATTGGGGCAAGCAGCCGAATGGTAGTTAACTTATTGATGGAAAATGGTTTTTGTGGGTAGGTAGGATCCCGTTCCCTTGAAGCATTTCCCTAAACCTCTTCTCCCGCTGTAAAGAACTCCGCCTCTTTAGCTTTCAACGGTGGATTAAGCAAAGCCCATTCCATTTTCATATCCGTGGTATTGGCATCATCAACAGATTTATTTATTGCAGAGATATAAGCAGCAAGTTTCGTTTTGGCAGACTGCGGGTCAATTATCATTTCCAACATTAGCGGCATCAGCTCTTTCAAGGCCTCAGCATGGATCCCAGCAATGGCACTGTAATCGACTGAGAGTGTCTTGTTTAGGATTGTACCGTCTTCTAACACCACGGGTTCGTTGTTAGTGGTGACAGATACGGGCAGAACTTTTTGTGCATCCTGGGCAATAATACCCGCCCTGCGATCGCCATTAATATCGTAGTTCATGCCTTTAAGCGACATTGATTTCATCAAGGCCGAATCGATAAATAACTTGTTAAACTTGAGCTTAGAATCTGATGTGGGATTAAACGAAACTGCATAGCAGGCTCCATTACTGCGCGCTTCAAAAGTGGTACTGCTGTTTTGCACAATGCGGAATTCATGATAAAGCCCGGATGCGAGAAAATATTGGGGAAAGACGTCCCATGAGGTGTCGGCGCCTTTGATAACCATGCCATTGGTCATGTTTCCGTTCGATTCGGTATTCCGACCATCTATCTGTACTCTGCCACTGGTAGTAGAAAGACCTCCGTTAACGACCAGGGCACTGCTGATTCTGCCTCCAGACTTCCCGTTAACGGTTTTTAGGACGTTGTCATTTTTGTCTAGCTTTCCGTTGAGCATGGTGACAATGCCGCTCCATGCTGGCCCTGTATAAGTTGAGCCATCTGGCTGCGTGACGGTAACTTGACCGCTGCCGCTGAGCACCTGCTGCCAATTAGCTTTATCGAGATTTAGACCACGAATAGCTTTAGCAACGTCTGCGGCCACCTGGGCGGTAATACCCACTAGCGTGGCGTTCGGCACTGCAGTCCAGGCTAAACCGGCCGTTGTTGGGCCGCCATAGTTACTGATGAGCATTAATGTAGTAGCGGAGGCGATAGACTTAATGCCCAGCGTGTAGGTAACGCCGCCAACAATAGCAACAACAAAATCGTTGGGCTTTAGCTCAGTGGTAAAAACGGTTCCTGTGCCGGTAACGGTGGCAGAGTTGTGGGTTAATTTAATCGTTCCTGCAGGCATAGGTTTCTCCGGTGGTGATCCTTCGGCGTAGGGGATTGCGCAAGATGTAGAAACCCGCCATTACGCGGGTTTCATTGGGGTACTAGGGTTAGCTGATGGTGTTTCTAACCGGGTTACGCCGTATTAATTCAGATTTAATATTATTAACCAACAATCTATTAATTAATTTTGGCAGCTGTGCATGATAATCAAATAAAACATACTCTTTAATAACAGTTCCTTTTAGTCGAATCATTAATAAAAAAAAGCCGCCAGCATTACACTAGCAGCAAAATAGCAACCAAAAGGAACCGTATTTTATGAAAACTTACCAACCTTCGATGAGACTGTCACTAGAAATAGATTAAAGATGTGAACTTAATAGATATTTTTAAGAAAATTTAAAAACCTTCCTTTCAATTAAGTAACTTTAACAAGTCGTCGAGATAAAGTTCGCTTTACTGACCCAGTGCCAGCCAAAAGGCTGCCCGGCTTTATATTCAGTTTGTTTGACAACTTTACGCACATCATAGATTTGCACTGTTATCTCTTGCCCACCGACAAATGCGATACCAGAACATATGGGTTGTTGTTTCTCAAGTACCCCGGCACAGCCCGTAAGTACTGTACCCAGTATAATTATCAAGGTAATAATTTTCATCATCAATCCTTTGAGTTGTGGAACTCGAGAGAATAACAATAATTTCCCTGCAATGATAATTGAACCATCAAAATTAATACATAAATGCTTGCTATGATCTAATCTAAGTTAACAATAATTAAAACCTTGAGACATCAATAGCAAATATCTGATCGCGTGAGTTTGCGTAGCCAATGTTTATTATGCTACCACTCGGCGCGACGCGCGTGCCTGCAAAAAGCCTTGTAGAGCTTCCATTATAAAACGCACCCGTATCAATAGGCGACGAGTATGGTCTGATTTGCGAACCTTGATATACCCCAACAATGATGCCCATGACGCGTGGCAAAACGGCCCATTTACCTACAGGGGTAACATCAACCTGATAGCCAATATCCGTGGTAGAACCAAGGGTTCCATAACCCACTGGGGAAGCCATCACCTTGGTTTCATTGGTAAGAATGCATTGCCCAGCCGTGAATCGATGCAATGGTACCAGGTGGCAAAGGCTACATTAAAGGCCACAGGCACTGTTCCCCATGATCAAACTTAATGCGCTGCACGATGCCATGAGCGACGCAGAGCAGATGGCGACCGCGTACATGATGAATGACGGCAACACTGTACCACTCGCCTGAGATTTAATCGGGCACTGATTCTTGCTCTATCAAGACCAATGGACAGAACAACTACATTCCTCCTTAGTTGAAAGATGCTTATGAAATGTATAGGATTTCAAGATTGATGGCTGCATTGGGGTCTGAAGATTGATTTGTATAGGGAAGATTTTAAGGGATTCTTTATGGCGATAACTTGCACCTTTAGCCTGAACAGCCAACCAGGCTCGTTACTTCAATGCTACGGTATCGGGACATTCTCGGCCTTCTCAGGCCAAAAACAGGGCCGGGATAACCCGAATATGACCTCTGTTGAAAACATCGGTCCTATACCAAAGGGATTGTATTATATTGTTGGTCGCCAATCGGGTGGTCATTTAGATGTTTTCAGGCTTTTTATGCTTAAACATTTCTATGGTACAGACAGATCTGAGTGGTTTGCTTTGTACCGTGCTGATAAAAAAATTGATGACTGGACATTTGTAAACGGCATCAGACGAGGCAATTTTCGCCTGCACCCGATAGGTCCAAGAAGACTGAGTGAAGGGTGTATTACTCTTAATCACCCTAGCGAATTTGAAGTTTTACGTACTCAATTACTTCGAACAAATATGATAGATATCCCAGGCTCCAATCTCAAGGCGTACGGAACCGTACGAGTAAACTAATGAAAAAATGGACTTTGCGTTTCCTCGGTTTTTTAGTGCTTTTCGTCGTGATGAATTTTATAGTTGCAGGATTCATCCGTTTTGTTGCGCCGGGCTTCATGTACACACTTGCAGACTGGTTCCATAGCCCCGGAGTTGAGGTCACATTAGACCTGCTGGTAGATTTCACCTGGATTGCTTCATTTGTTAGCGCCTTGGCTATTACAATATTGATCGTAATCTACAGAAAATCCAAATAGGTTCATATGAGTTTTCAAACTCCTTAACTGGAAGCCCCAAGCCTATTTAACAAGTAAGTTTAAGCCTCTAAGGCCACCAACGGTGGCCTTTTTCATGCCCGTTGCAGCGGGTCAACATTGTGGAGTAACCCATATGGACGGACATATTGTATCCGACAAAGACTTGGTCGAGCTGACGGGTTACAAAATCCCCTCAAAGCAGTGTGAGGCATTGATCAAGGCTGGCATTTTCTTTATCACCCGCCGCGATGGGCGACCCAAGACGACCTGGGAGCACTTCAACGATCCCTTGGCTGAACGGAAAAAAATGTTATTGAACGATATCCCCCAACCCGATTTTGGAGCATTAGACTGATGGGACGTAAACGCAGTAATCCAGAAGATAGCTGGATGCCTCCGCGCACGTGCCGGGGGCGTTCTGCCTTTGAATTAAGCCTAAGAACGGCGGCACTATCCGTCTTTGTGGCCTTGAGTCAACACCGGCCAAGGTATGCACCGTGGTTGGAGTGCTGGCATATGAGCGGTTTTGCACTCTGTGCAAGGTTTTGCGAAGCTTTGCAAAAAACACGCAAGCAGCTGTACCGACCCATTATTTAAGTTTATGTTTTAAAAAGGATCACTTTGCTTTCCGTCACGATCGCTCTAACCGTTTAAACTCAGTTAAAAAATGTTTTCATATTCGTGCAGCCTTGTCCTGCAAGGCTTGTCGGCAACTTGATTGTGATTTTAGTTTTGCAAAAACTTGCATAATTGGATCCGCTGACGATCGCGCCGACTAGGAGAAATTAAATTGCCAACATCGTGGGCGTGCCAGAAGGCCAGACCAAGTATTTGGAAGCGCCTCTAAATGGTGCTTAGGCTAAACAGGGTTGTGATTACTATCCGTTAGTATTAGAATAAATACGTTAGTTGATTGGAGTCGTGTCGATTAAAGCACTCGCCAACAATGAAAAAACCCAACCTCACCAGTTGGGTTTTTTTTCGCCTTATGTTTAACATTAAATATAACAATTTGAAACATAATGAAATCGAATTATACTACCCGATGTTAGCTGTGTCGTCACACTAAGCCCCAAGTATAGTCCTGAAGTAGCGATGGTTTGCGGTACATTGTTGTTGAAGACCTGGCCGAATACAGATGGTGCTGGTTCGGAGCCTGGGCTAAGGTGCACGACTCCAATCAACTAACACATGACGGGAACCGGCCTGACAGGCAGTGTAAAGGCGATGTCCGGTTGATCGTGCTCCAATAATGGAGCAAACGGATGAAAGCATTTCTTGATATTGCAATCATCACTCTAAAGGCGGTACTCGCCTTTCTAGAGTTGATCCGCGCATTCAGAAACTGAATATGATGGAAACGTAGATAAGTCCACCGGTTAACCCCCGGTGGCCTTTAATATTTGCACTGTTTAGTACGAGCCAGCTTCTGCCTAGTTTTTTTATTTTCAGGCATTTTGATGGCAGTGATATCCATGTGCGCAATCTTGCATCGCCACTCCATCGCCATTTCATCGCCACTTTCCCCAAAAACAAAAAAACCACCCGAGGGTGGCATAACGACATTACTACTTTATTGCTTTGATTATTCTGTAATTTTCCATGGTACCCGGGACGAGACTTGAACTCGTACAGCGCGAACGCCGAGGGATTTTAAATCCCTTGTGTCTACCGATTCCACCACCCGGGCTCCGGGAAAATTGGAGGCGCGTTCCGGAGTCGAACCGGACTAGGCGGATTTGCAATCCGCTACATAACCGCTTTGTTAACGCGCCTTAATTCTTTACTAATCTTACTGTTATACAGAAACGGATTCTATATATTAAATTTGGAGCGGGAAACGAGACTCGAACTCGCGACCCCGACCTTGGCAAGGTCGTGCTCTACCAACTGAGCTATTCCCGCTTTAATCAGAACTTACTGATTTTTTTAGCTAATCTTCAGGCTGTTGGCTTGCTGCCTTCCGATGCGTTGCATTCTACTTACATGACGCGTTGAGTCAATAAAATTATCAGCCCATTGCGACTGTTTGCCGCTTTTTAAATCACTTCGATCAAGGTTCCAGCAAATCGTTACGCGCGGCGAACAAATATTGGAACATTGACCAAAACGTCAGTACCGCGGCGATGTACAACGCCACCACGCCAACGCCGACGGCGAGATCGTTTGGACGCCAAAGCAGGGCAAACAACGCCAGCATTTGCGCCATGGTTTTGACTTTACCAATCCAGGATACCGCCACGCTGCTGCGCTTGCCGATCTCCGCCATCCACTCGCGCAGTGCAGAAATGATAATCTCACGCGCAATCATGGTGGCCGCCGGCAGGGTTATCCACCAGGCGTGGAAATATTCCGCCACCAGCACCAGCGCGATCGCCACCATTACCTTATCGGCAACCGGATCCAGAAACGCACCAAAGCGGGTGGTCTGTTTCCAGCGACGGGCAAGGTAGCCGTCAAACCAGTCGGTGATAGCCGCGACGACAAAGATTAAGGCGCACGCTGCGGGAGCCCAGACGTAGGGCAGATAAAAAGCCACTACGAAGAACGGGATCATCGCAACGCGGATCAGGGTAAGGCACGTCGGTATATTAAATTGCATCTGCGTAGGTAACTGTCTGTCCGATGTGGATATTATGAGTATGTTGCTACAATGAACCTAGTGTTTCAACGCATTATGGATTTTTTCTGCCAATGCGTGTGAAATACCCGGTACTTTTGCAATTTCCTCTGCGCTGGCATTCAATAATGGCTGAATGCCTCCCATGTACTTCAGTAGAACCTGACGTCTTTTTGGACCTACGCCTTCAATCTCTTCAAGCGCGCTGGTATTTCTCACCTTCGCCCGTTTCTTACGATGACCGGTTATGGCGTGATCGTGAGAGTCATCGCGAATATGCTGTATCACGTGCAGCGCAGGTGAGTCCGAAGGTAATGCAATCCCCTCGCCTTCCGCCTTGAAAAATAGCGTCTCAAGCCCGGCTTTACGATCTGCTCCCTTGGCGATACCGATCAACAGCGGTTTGCTTTTGTCCCAGGTTACGTCGAGCGCTTTAAACACATCAATAGCCATGCCGAGTTGGCCTTTGCCGCCGTCGATAAAGATCACGTCAGGGATTTTCTCAGCATCAATGGCTTTACCGTAACGACGATTGAGAACCTGAGCCATCGCGGCGTAATCATCGCCCGGCGTGATACCGCTAATGTTATAACGGCGATACTCGGCCCGCACCGGCCCGTTGGCGTCAAATACCACACAGGAAGCGACGGTTTGCTCGCCCATAGTATGGCTGATATCAAAGCATTCCATCCGATTGATTGCGGACAGATTTAACGTCTTGGCCAGTTCACTCATGCGCTGGTGTATGGTGGATCGCTCTGACAGACGAGTGGTCAACGCGGTAGTCGCATTGGTACGTGCCAGTTTCAGGTAACGAGCCCTGTCCCCGCGCGGCTTACTTTGAATATAAACCTTACGGCCTGCCATTTCACTTAGGGATTCTGCCAGCAGGTCTTTTTCAGGCAGGCTGAAATCGAGCAAGATCTCTCCCGGCAAGGTGCGTGACTGGCTGCCTTGCAGGTAAAACTGGCCGACAAAGGTCTGTACCACTTCCGACGACTCGGTGCCGCCCGGCACTTTCGGATAATAACTTCTACTGCCGAGCACTTTACCTTGTCGAATAAACAGCACGTGCAGGCAGGCCATACCTGACTCAAAGGCCACGCCAATAACATCGAGATCTTCGCTGTTGCCGCTGACAAACTGGCGTTCGGTGACCCGGCGAACCGCCTGTATTTGGTCGCGGAAGCGCCCGGCATCTTCAAAGCGCAGATTTTTACTGGCGTCTTCCATGCGCTCAATCAGCTGCGTCACTACCTGCTGATCTTTACCGGCCAGAAACAGCCGCACGTAATCGACCTGCTGCTTATATTCTTCCTCACTCACTAACCCGCTGACGCAGGGACCGAGACAGCGCCCAATTTGATATTGCAGGCACGGCCGCGAGCGGTTGCGATAGACACTGTTCTCGCATTGGCGGATCGGAAACAGTTTCTGCAATAAAATCAGCGTTTCCCTTACGGCGTAAGAGTTCGGGAATGGGCCAAAATATTCGCCTTTGGAGTGTTTGGCACCGCGGTGAATGGTCAAGCGCGGATGATCGTCAGCGCTCAGGAAGATCAGCGGATAGGATTTGTCGTCGCGCAGCAAGACGTTATAGCGCGGCTGATAAAGCTTGATGTAATTATGCTCGAGCAGCAAGGCTTCGGTTTCGGTGTGAGTGACCGTGACATCGATTTGCGCGATATTTTTGACCAGGGTTTCGGTCTTACGACTCGAAACCTGGACACGAAAATAGCTGGAAAGCCGTTTTTTCAGATCTTTGGCTTTACCGACATAAATGACCGTCCCGGTTGCGTCGTACATTCTGTAGACGCCGGGTTGGCTGGTGACCGTTGTTAAAAAGGCCTGGGGATCAAAACGCTCATTACTCACTGCCAGATAACGTCTCCGAGTTGAATAGACCGTGGCGAATTGCCAGATGGGTCAATTCTACATCACCGCTAATATTTAGTTTACTAAACATTCTGTAACGGTAGCTGTTTACCGTTTTCGGGCTAAGGTTAAGCTGCTCTGAAATCTCGGTAACCTTCTGCCCTTTGGTGATCATCAACATAATTTGCAGTTCACGTTCGGAAAGACTGTCAAACGGCGTTTCTGACTGGGGTTCGAGCTGGCTCAGCGCCATTTGTTGCGCGATATCGGAGGCGATGTAACGCTGGCCAGAATCAACCAGACGTATAGCATTGATCACTTCCTGCGGAGCAGCGCCTTTACTGAGATAGCCTGAGGCTCCGGCTTGCATGACTTTGGCAGGCAGTGGATTTTCAGTATAAATTGTTAACATGATGATTTTGATGTCTGGACAAAAGCGCACGATTTTTTTCGTGGCTTCCAGGCCGCCGATGCCCGGCATGCTCATATCCATTAAAACGATATCCACGTGATTGCTGCGGCACCACTTGACGGCATCTTCACCGCACTGCACCTCATCAACGACGTTGATACCTTTGACATCCTCAAGAATGCGTCGGATCCCTGCGCGCACCAATTCGTGGTCATCTACAAGAAGCACGCTAATCAAAGAGAATTCTCCAAAATTTAGAGCGTCACGCGGTCGTCTTTTTCATTAATACGCGGTAAAACCCGAAAGTAACAAACACGACTGCGGATATAAAAAAATCATAATAGTGCTAATTATATTAGCGGACGCATTTTACTTCATCAGGCAGAAATTAACCAAGTATTGATTGTAAAGACTCAACCGATGAACAGGTTAGGGGGAAATTCCACTCAACGGTACAGGCTGATTTTAGTATAGGATAAAATCCTATAAAAATCATGAAATAGCAAAATTTTGATCAAAATCATGGCAACGTGAAATTCAAAAAAAATCGACTTTTATGCGGGCGATTTTATTAGCGCACAAAATAACAACAGCCGGTAAAAATGATATACCGCTGATTTAAGCGAGTTTTATTTTTTGTTGTGAACTAGATTAGATTTTTTAATATGAGAAACCCTCATTTTTCGCATGAAGTATTCTCATTACACATAATGAATTTACTCCCCTTTGCCTGCTGCGTAGTGATCAGGCGCAACAATAAGCGAACACTCTGCCGCCTGCTCCTCGCTGCGCCGCCGCTGTGTTAAGATAGAGCAGCTTTGCCGACCGCCGCCCAAAACCGGCGTAAAAATAAAATGATGACATCAGTGCTCTGACCCACCGCAGCGGTCAGTTTTTAGGAGATATTATGAGCGCATCTAATTTTAACACCCAGGCCAACGTTGAAACTCTGGCGACCGAAGTCGCCTGCCTTAAAGCGACCGTCACTTACCTGCTTAAGGCAATTGGCCAGGTCGACGCAAGCAAGGCGGTGCTTAATCTCGAAAAATTCATTGCCCAGATTGAAGATCCGCAGCAGGCCGAAATCTTCAACGCAACGTTGCAGCAAATCAAATTAGGCTATCGCCAATAACGGCGCAGCGCTAAATTCAGCACCTTCCAGAGAGAGCCGATGGCTCTCTTTTTTTAGCATTAACCCGATCTGCATCAAACCCAGTGTCAAAGTTTCACCGTTGTTGTCTGCCCAGTAGAGTAAACCTGCTAAAATAAATAGGCGCTTACTTTCAACCAGAGGCCCTTTCCATGACTGAAAAATCTAGTGAAAACAAAACGAAAGCGGATGAAGTTCATGTCAGTGACGGATTGGCAGAACTGCACGAGGTCGCCGAGCAGTTAACGGAGGAAGAGGTTCAGCAAATTGCCGAACAGGCTAGAAAAGCGGCCGAAGAGGCCAGGAAACATCCCCCTCAATAATATTTGCGGCTTGATTGCCCACTTTTGGACCCGGTATAGATGAAGCATCAGAAATTATTGGCTGAAAACCAATCGCTTGCTGCCATAGCGGTCGACTATCAACACGGCGACTATGAGCCTTCTCACAGTCACGGCTGCTCTCAGCTAATTCATGCACTCTCCGGCGTGGTGCAGGTTTCAACCCATCACGGAGTGTGGATGGTGCCGCCCGGCCGTGGCGTCTGGTTACCGGCCCACGTTACTCACAGCCTGCGTTTTATCGGCGGCGTGCAGGCTCGCACGCTGTTTGTCGACTCGCTGGCAAGGGCCGATCTGCCCGATCAGTGCCAGGTGGTGCAGGTTTCTCCGCTGTTGCGTGAGCTGATACTGGCCTCGTTTAGCGTGCCGGTAGACTATGCGCCGGGTGGGCGTGACGAGCGTATTATCGAGCTTATCCTTGATGAACTGCGCCTGCTGCCGATCCTGCCGCTGCATTTGCCGGAGCCGGGCGATGCTCAGTTGCTGGCACTGTGCCAACACATTCAGCGGGACCTTTCTGCCGCATGGGAGCTTGAGGAAATTGCCGTCAATATGGGCATCAGCGGGCGTACGCTTTCCCGGCGTTTTCAGCGCGAGACCGGCCTGCGCTTCAGCGACTGGATTAGGCGGGCAAAAATATTATCTGCTATGAACGGGCTGGCGTTGGGGCAATCGGTATTGGATGTGGCGCTGGAGCTGGGCTATGACAGCCCGAGCGCGTTCAGCGCCATGTTTCGCAGAACGCTGGGCGTGTCGCCCAGCGAATATTTCAGTTCTGCGGCACGAGCCGCAGAAACAGCGGAGTCGTCACCCTAACAGCTGGGCGCTGGCATTAAACAGAGCCTGCAACGAGGCGCTGGAAACGTCGCTATCGATGCCCACGCCGTAAACCCTTTCCCCCTGCGGACGCTGAGCGCTGACATAGGCCACCGCGCGGCTGTGGCTCTGATGGCCGAGGGTGTGCTCATCGTAATCGCCAATCTCGAGCATCAGATCAAAGGTGCGATGCAGCGCATCGACCGCCGAGGACAGCAGGCCATTGCCGCTACCGGTCAGAGTCAGCTCTTTGCCCTGATAGTTCACCTTGGCACTGAACTGGCGCACGCTGCTTTCATCGCTGCGGATGTCGTAGCTCAGCAGTTTCATTGCCGGCTGATCGACTAAACCATAATGCTGACGGAACAGGCGCCATATGTCGCTGGTGCCCATTTCTTTGCCGCTGGTATCGGTCTCTTTTTGCACCGCTTTACTGAACGCGATCTGCAAACCGCGCGGTAGTTTAAGCCCGTGATTCTGCTCCAGCAGCCACGCCGCTCCGCTCTTGCCTGACTGGCTGTTGACGCGGATCACCGCCTCGTAGCTGCAGCCCACATCGGCGGGATCGAGCGGTAAATAAGGCACGCGCCACAGCCCGTCTTGACGCTGCTTCTGCGCCGCAAAGCCTTTCTTGATCGCGTCCTGATGCGAACCCGAGAAGGCGGTAAACACCAGTTCACCGGCGTAAGGATGACGCGGATGCACCGGCAGCTGATTACATTCCTCAACGATCTCGACAATACCTTTCAGATCGCTGAAATCCAGTCCCGGTGAAATGCCCTGGGTATAGAAGTTCAGCGCCATCGTGACCAGATCCACGTTACCGGTACGTTCGCCGTTGGCAAACAGGCAGCCTTCAACGCGGTCGGCACCGGCCAGCAACGCCAGCTCGGCCGAGGCCACGCCGGTGCCGCGGTCGTTGTGCGGATGCACGCTGATAGAAACCCGATCGCGACGGCTAAAGTGGCGACAGAACCATTCGATCTGGTCGGCGTAAATATTGGGTGAGCTCACTTCAACCGTAGCGGGCAGGTTAAGGATCATCGGACGCTCGGCGCAGGGTTCCCACACCGCCGCCACCGCCTCACAGACCTCCAGTGAGAACTCAAGCTCGGTCATGCAGAAGGTTTCCGGCGAATACTCGAAGGTCCACTGAGTTTGCGGATACTGTTCGCAAAGCTGGCGGATCTGTTTAGCACCGCGCACTGCCAGCTCTACCGTAGAAGCCTTGTCGGTGTTGAACACCACTTCACGAAACATCGGCGACGTCGCGTTGTATAAGTGCACAATGGCGCGCGGCACGTCAATCAACGCCTCAAAGGTGCGTTCGATCAGATCGCTACGCGACTGGGTCAGCACCTGAATGGTGACATCCTCAGGAATGGCCTGGTCTTCAATTAAACTGCGGACAAAGTCGAAATCCGTTTGCGAGGCAGAAGGAAAAGCCACTTCAATCTGCTTGAATCCACAGCGCAGCAGCATGTCGTAAAACTGACGCTTGCGCGGGTTATCCATTGGCTCGGCAAGCGACTGGTTACCGTCCCGTAGATCGCTAGAACACCACTGTGGCACCTTGTCGAGGGTCTTACCCGGCCATTGGCGATCGGGCAGATTAATCGGAGGGAAGGCCACGTATTTTTGCGACGGGTTGGCTAACATAGTATTTCTCCATTCATGAGTGCGGACCTAATTCCGCTGCCAGAGACCAGTATGGCCCAATGTGCCCAATGCTGCGCCTCGCTAAACGACATTGACCCGCGCAAAACGGACAAAGCCAGCGGCAGACTGCTGAGGAAGTGAGCTGTCTCATAAACCTGTAAAAATAAAGGTACATTTGCTGCCAGATTTTTTCCTGCCAACGTTATAATGCGCCGCAATTTAACATTACACTGTGCCCGTCTGCCCGAACACCGTTCATCCTCACGCGGCAGCACATACAATAACAGTATAGAAAAGAGCCGGTTAGAGCCCTTATTCCGTATATGACAGGAGCACTAAAGCTATGCAAAACGACACCAACATCAGCGCGCAGACCGAGGACGGATCCCCGGAACACCTGCGCCGTAACCTGAGCAACCGCCACATTCAGCTGATCGCCATCGGCGGTGCTATCGGCACGGGACTGTTTATGGGCTCGGGTAAAACCATCAGCCTGGCCGGCCCTTCCATCATCTTCGTCTATATGATCATCGGCTTCATGCTGTTCTTCGTGATGCGCGCGATGGGCGAACTGCTGCTGTCAAATCTCGAATACAAGTCGTTCAGTGACTTCGCCGCCGACCTGCTCGGCCCGTGGGCGGGCTATTTTACCGGCTGGACCTACTGGTTCTGCTGGGTAGTGACCGGTATTGCCGACGTGGTGGCCGTGACCTCCTATGCGCAATTCTGGTTCCCAGGACTCTCGCAGTGGATTGCCTCGCTTATCTTCGTGCTGGTGCTGTTCGGGCTAAATCTCGCTACGGTAAAAATGTTTGGCGAAACCGAATTCTGGTTCGCGATGATTAAAATCGTCGCCATCGTCGGCCTGATCATCACCGGCCTGGTAATGGTGCTGATGCATTACCAAACGCCGAGCGGTTCGGTCGCCGCATTCAGTAATCTTTGGGACCACGGCGGCCTGTTCCCGAAAGGCATTAGCGGCTTCTTTGCCGGCTTCCAGATTGCTATTTTCGCCTTTGTTGGCATCGAGCTGGTCGGGACTACCGCCGCCGAGACCAAGGATCCGAAAAAATCACTGCCGCGCGCCATCAATGCGATCCCGCTGCGCATCATCATGTTTTACGTGTTCGCGCTGATCGCCATCATGTGCGTCACGCCGTGGAATTCGATTGCTGCCGATAAAAGCCCGTTTGTTGAGCTGTTTGTGCTGGCAGGCCTGCCCGCCGCTGCCAGTATTATTAACTTCGTAGTGCTGACCTCCGCCGCCTCCTCCGCTAATAGCGGCATTTTCTCAACCAGCCGCATGCTGTTTGGTCTGGGTCAGGAAGGCATGGCGCCGAAAGCCTTTGGTAAGCTGTCTTCCCGCGCGGTGCCGTCAAACGGGCTGATTTTCTCCTGCATCTGTCTGCTGGCAGGCGTGGTGCTGATTTATCTGATCCCGAACGTGTTAACGGTATTCACGCTGGTGACCACCGTTGCGGCGATTCTGTTTATGTTCGTCTGGACCATCATCCTGTGTTCTTACCTGGTTTATCGCCGTAAGCGCCCACAGCTGCACGCCGCTTCGGAATATAAAATGCCGTTGGGTATCCTGATGTGCTGGGTTGGGATGGCGTTTTTTGCCTTCGTACTGGTGCTGTTATCGCTGCAAAGTGACACCCGCCAGGCGTTGATGGTCACGCCGCTGTGGTTTGTGGTGCTGGGTATTGGCTACTGGTTGCGCCATAAAAAAGCGCAGCGCTAAGATACTCGCCGAGTAACAACCATAAAAAATGCCCAGCGGTGACACCGACTGGGCATTTTTTTATCCGCAAATAGGCTATTCCCGCGGCCTAATTCCCTGGGTAATGATGTGCTGTAAATTAGACACTGCCTGCTCAAAGAAAACCTCGTCATTCAAGGTTTTTCCGCTAAGCGCCTCAATTTGCACGCCAAAATCCGCGTAGTGCTGAGTGGTAGACCACAGAATAAACAGCAGATGCAGCGGCTCTATCGGGGCAAGTTGCCCGGCCTGCACCCAGCCGCGAATAATATCTGACTTCTCGTCCACCAGCTGTTTCAGATGCGTGCTGAGCACCTGCTTGAGCAACGGCGCCCCCTGCAGCATCTCCAGGCAAAACAGCCTTGACGCCTGCGGATGATCGCGCGACACACACATCTTCAAATAAATATACTGTTTGATGGCCTGCATCGGCTGCTGGTCGGCACTCAGCGCCTGCAATGGCTCAAGCCAAATATCCAGCAGGTCCTTTAACACGGCGATATACAGGTCTTCCTTCGACGGAAAGTAGTACAACAGATTAGTTTTGGAAACGTCCGCCCGCTCGGCTACCTGATCGAGGCTAGTGCCATGAATTCCGTATAACGAAAAAAATTCCAGCGCAGCGGCCATAATAGTGGTGCGTTTTACCGCAACCGCCCGCGAACGCCGACTCGGGGTCTTTTTATTGCCTGCTGAACCTTCTGCTGCCAATGACTTCACCCTCTGCTCCTGTTCTCATGCCTGCGCGAAGCATAGCAAAACCATCCCATCACGACTATGCCTGCCGATCCTGCCGCTAAGCGCCACTCACCCATCGCAACTCGCACCATTTTTGTTCAGCGCTGCCTGATTTATGTGCAGATATTTTTTACCAACTGGTCCGAATTAGACCATTTGCTCTACCAGAAACTAGCACATTTGTTTAACACACTGATAATAAATACTTTTTAAAAACTGGCATCGACTTTGCAATCAACATCTTAAGGATCCAGGCAGCAACGCGAAATTCGCATCCCGCCTGATGCACTCAGGTCGCGCTGCAGGGAACGCCATACGCAGCGAGTCGAGATCCCCTGAGAGTCAGGGCCAAAAATCATTCATGAGGTGTGCTATGAAAATCGGTGTCTTTATTCCTATCGGTAACAATGGCTGGTTGATTTCTGAAAACGCGCCGCAGTATCAGCCAACCTTTGAGCTGAACAAAACCATCGTCCAAAAGGCCGAACATTACCACTTTGATTTCGCACTCTCGATGATCAAATTACGCGGATTCGGCGGTAAGACCGAGTTTTGGGAACACAATATGGAGTCGTTCACGCTGATGGCGGGCCTGGCTGCGGTGACCTCTAAAATCAAACTGTACGCCACCGCCGCCACGCTGGTGATGCCACCGGCCATCGTCGCGCGCATGGCGGCCACCATTGACTCGATCTCCAACGGCCGCTTTGGCGTTAACGTGGTGACCGGCTGGCAGAAACCCGAGTATGAACAGATGGGCATGTGGCCCGGCGATGATTATTTTGGTCGCCGCTATGACTATCTGACCGAATACGTCACCGTGCTGCGCGACCTGTGGGGCACCGGCCACAGCAACCTGCAGGGCGAGTTCTTTAAAATGGATGACTGCCGCGTCAGCCCGCGTCCACAGGCAGAGATGAAAATCATTTGTGCCGGACAGAGCGATGCCGGCATGGCCTTCTCTGCCAAATTTGCCGACTACAATTTCTGCTTCGGCAAGGGCGTTAATACCCCCACCGCCTTTGCCTCCATACCGGCACGGATGAAAGTTGCCGCCGAAGCCGAACAGCGCGATATCCCTTCCTACGTGCTGTTTATGATTATTGCCGATGAGTCCGATGCTGCCGCCCGTGCCAAGTGGGAGTTCTACAAAGAAGGTGCCGACAGCGAAGCGCTGGCCTGGCTGACCGACCAGGCCAGTAAAGACACCAAGTCTGGCGCAGACACTAACGTGCGTCAGATGGGCGATCCTACCTCGGCGGTGAATATCAATATGGGCACGCTGGTCGGTTCTTACGCGAGCGTGGCAAAAATGCTCGATGAAATCGCTACCGTTCCCGGCACCGAAGGCGTGTTGCTGACCTTCGACGACTTCGTTCAGGGAATTGAAAACTTCGGCCAGTTCATCCAGCCGCTGATGAAAACGCGCCAATATTTGCTCAATGATACATCTGCCGAAAAAGAGGTCGCATAATGAAAATTGTTGAAAATACTGGGGTAGAAAACGTAATAGTCCGTCGCGATCCCGGCTCGGTAGACGGCGAAGTGATATTACCCGCCCGCCCCGAGTCGTTGGCCTTCTCCCCGCAGCAGACCGCGCTGATTGTGATTGATATGCAGAACGCCTACGCCTCAAAGGGCGGCTATCTGGACCTGGCCGGCTTTGACGTGACGCACACCGGTCCGGTGATCGCGAACATCAAGCGGGCTATCGCCGCCGCGCGCTCTGCCGGCATTAAAGTGATTTTCTTCCAGAACGGCTGGGACAATAAGTATGTCGAAGCCGGCGGCGAAGGTTCGCCAAACTTCCATAAATCCAATGCGTTAAAAACCATGCGCAAGCATCCAGAACTGATGGGCAAGCTGCTGGCCAAGGGTGACTGGGACTACGATCTGGTTGACGAGCTCCAGCCTCAGCCGGGCGATATTGTGCTGCCTAAACCACGCTACAGCGGCTTCTTCAATACCCAACTCGACAGCCTGCTGCGCAGCTACGGCATTCATCATCTGGTGTTTACCGGGATCGCCACTAACGTCTGCGTCGAGTCCACGCTGCGCGACGGTTTCTTCCTGGAATATTTCTCCGTGGTGCTGGAAGACGCAACCCATCAGGCTGGACCAGAATTTGCTCAGAAGGCGGCGATTTACAACATTGAAACCTTCTTCGGCTGGGTGTCCAACGTCGACAGCTTCTGCAATACCGTCGCAAAAACTCAAAAACCGCTGAGCCAAACGGCCTGAGTGTCAGCCCTGCTGAGACTCACTTTTATTGAACCGATTGATTACTTAATTTTTTAACAAGGAAAAGCATTATGCCAAAAAGCATCATCATCCCCGAAGGCACCGGCGTGCCGATCGCGCCATTTGTTCCCGGCACCCAGGCCGACGGCATTGTTTACGTCTCCGGCACTCTGCCGTTCGACAAGGATAACAATGTGGTATTTCCCGGTGATGCGGCTGCGCAAACCCGCCACGTGCTGGAGACCATCAAAGGGGTGATCGAGACCGCGGGCGGCACCATGGATGACGTGACTTTTAACTCGATTTTCATTACCGACTGGAGCAATTATGCGGCGGTGAATCAGGTTTACGCCGAGTATTTCCCAGGCGAAAAACCGGCTCGTTTCTGTATTCAGTGCGGGTTGGTTAAGCCCGAGGCGCTGATCGAGATTGCCTCTGTGGCGCACGTTGGCAAATAAACACCCCGCGACAAGGTGAGAATGGCATGAGCAAAACGTCCCTGTTCTATAAAATTTCTGGCAATAACGCCGCTACGGCGCAAACCGTGGTGCTTTCGTCGGGTTTAGGCGGCGTGCACGGCTTTTGGCAGCCGCAGCTGGCGATGCTGGAAAAACACTTTCGGGTGGTGGTGTACGATCAGTTTGGCACCGGTAGCAGCAAGGGCGTGGTGCCGGCCGGTTATCGCATGGAAGACATGGCCGACGAGCTCGCGGCCCTGCTTAACGAGCTTGGGATCGACCGTTGCCACCTGATTGGCCACGCGCTGGGCGGGATTATTGGGCTGCATCTGGCCCAACGGTATCCGGCACTGCTGGAAAGCCTGGTGGTGATCAATGGCTGGACGGTGTTGGACAGCCAGACTCGCCGCTGTTTTAAAGTACGACAAGACCTGTTGCTCAACAGCGGCGTGGAGGCTTACGTGCGGGCGCAGCCGCTGTTTTTGTATCCGGCTGACTGGCTTTCGGCCCACGCCGATTTGCTGGATCGCGAGCAGGCGCATCAGGTCGAACATTTCCAGGGGATGGAGAACCTTTTACACCGTTTGCAGGCGCTGATGGCGTCCGATCTCAGTGACAGTTTAGACAGCATCAATACGCCGACGCTGGCCTTTAGCTGCCAGGACGACCTGCTGGTGCCGTGGCACTGTTCAACCACGCTGGCGCGCAATCTGCCGATCGGCGAACTGGTACAGATGAGCTACGGCGGCCATGCGATGAGCGTGACCGACAGTGAAACCTTTAATCCTATTCTTCTGGAATGGCTGCAGCGCTTTACTGCCAACGTTCATTCTGCGTAAAAGTCTGTTGCCAGTCGAGGCAATCATTGCCAGTGCACTGGCAACATTATTCATCCCTGCCCGCTGCTGTATTTGCGGGCAGCATAAGCCCGTCAGCGGAGCAACCTATGTCCCAAAAACCCGTTTCTGAGCCTCAAAATTCGATCGCCATTGAACCTACAGCGGAAAAAATTCTTGAAATCCCGCTGGCCGAGCTGGCGGGAGTAGAGAAGCAGGCGTTTCGCGACGCCATGTCGCATCTCGGCTCGGCGGTAAACATTATTACCACCGCGGGCAAGGCCGGACGTGCCGGATTTACTGCCTCAGCGGTGTGCAGCGTGACCGATACGCCACCAACGCTGCTGGTCTGCCTTAATCGCTCGGCGTCGGTGTACCCTATTTTTCAGCAAAATCAGGTGCTATGCGTCAATACGCTGTCCGACAGCCACGAGGCGCTCTCCAACCTTTTTGGCGGTAAAACGCCGATGGAGGAAAGATTTGCCGCCGCTAACTGGACCGCAATGGCCAGCGGCTCTCCGGCCCTCGAAGGCGCGCTGACCTCGTTTGACTGCCGCGTGAGTCAGGTCACCCGCGTCGGCACTCACGATGTGTTGTTTTGCGAGGTTATCGACATTTTACGCAATGATGACAGCCACGGATTGGTCTATTTCGACCGACGCTATCACCCTCTGATACGTCAAAAAACATCGGCCTGATAGCGGGTCTATGCCCTGTTTTTTTATCGCAGCGATTTTAACAAGACGTGGAGAGAATGATGGCGAATACCTGGTTTCCTCAATGGCGTAAAAGGACTGGCAGTCTGGATGGAGCAGTCATTGCACCGGATGAGCGCTTGCCGCTGGTCCCAACGGTGGTCATGGGGCTGCAGCATACCGTAGCCATGTTTGGCGCAACGGTGCTAATGCCGCTGCTAATGGGTTTTGATGCCAACGTATCAATTCTGATGTCGGGTATCGGTACGCTGCTGTTTTTCATCATCGTTGGCGGTCGCGTACCGAGTTATCTCGGTTCTAGCGCCTCGTTTGTCGGCCTGGTGATTGCGGTAACCGGCTACAGCGGCCACGGCAGCAATCCCAATATTGCGCTGGCGTTAGGCGGTATTATCGCCTGTGGCGCACTGTATACCGTCATTGGATTTGTAGTGATGGCGGTGGGCACGCGCTGGATTGAAATCCTGATGCCACCGGTGGTCACCGGGGCGGTAGTGATGGCGATAGGGCTAAATCTGGCACCGATTGCGGTAAACAGCGTGTCGGCCTCGATGTTTGACAGCTGGATGGCGGTCGTCACGGTGCTGTGCATCGGCGGCGTGGCGGTGTTTACCCGTGGACTGATGCAAAGGCTGATGCTGTTACTCGGCCTGATTGCGGCATATGTGATCTATTTTGTGGTCACTAACGTGCTGGGATGGGGCAAGCCTATCGATTTTAGCGCCATTAGTCGCTCTGCCTGGGTCGGCATGCCTAACTTTAGCGCGCCGGTATTTAACAGCCACGCCATGCTTTTACTGATGCCAGTCGCGGTTATTCTGATCGCCGAGAACCTGGGCCATATCAAGGCGGTGGCGGGAATGACCGGTAAGAATCTCGACCCGTATCTCGGTCGCGCCTTCATCGGCGACGGGCTGGCCACCATGCTGTCTGCCTTCGCGGGCGGCACCGGGGTGACAACCTATGCAGAGAATATCGGCGTGATGTCGGTGACCAAAATTTACTCGACTCTACTTTTTGTGGTGGCCGCGCTGGTTGCCATTCTATTGGGCTTCTCTCCCAAATTTGGTGCACTGATCCACACCATTCCCGGTCCGGTATTGGGCGGTGCCTCCATCGTGGTGTTTGGCTTAATTGCGGTAGCAGGGGCGCGCATCTGGCTACAGAATCGTGTCGATCTCAACCAGAACGGTAACCTGATAATGGTCGCGGTGACGCTTGTGCTGGGGGCTGGCAACTTTTCGCTGACCTTTGGCGGCTTTACGATGGGCGGGATTGGTACCGCCACCTTCGGGGCAATTCTACTCAACGCATTGCTTAAAAACAGAAAGCTTGGCGTTGTTGGCACGGATGCTGCATTAAAAGATCACTGACGACCTCAGTTTCTCCTTAGCTCATCAACTTTGATGATCGCCAGCAGTTAATCGGTCCACCCGTCCGATTTACCTGCTGGTTTTTTTCTTTCTGCTCCCTAAAAATCCCATGTAGATCAAAACCCCTCATCGAGATGACTGAAGGGATCGTTCCGCTATGGCTTCACCGACGTTTGATAGAAAATGTGCTTACCAAACGGATCGATTTCATAGCCCGTGACTTCTTTACGCACCGGTTCGAAGATAGTTGAATGGGCGATCATGATCGCCGGCGCCTGATCGTGCATGATCTGCTGCGCCTGCTGGTAAAGCGCCACCCGCTTGTCGTGATCGGTGGTAACGCGCGCTTCTTCGATGATCTTGTCAAACGCCGGATCGCACCACTTAGCCGAGTTAGAACCGCCCTGCGCCGCTTTACAGGTGAACAGCGGGCCAAAGAAGTTGTCCGGGTCACCGTTGGCCGTGGTCCATCCCATCAACGCCGCCTGATGTTCGCCGTTGCGAATGCGCGTTTGATACTCCGCCCACTCATAGCTGACGATATGCGCCTTAACGCCGATTTTTGCCCAGTCGGCCTGGATCATCTCAGCCATGCGCCTGGCGTTGGGGTTATAAGGCCGTTGTACCGGCATCGCCCACAGATCGATATCGAAGCCGTTGGGATATCCAGCCTCGGCCAGCAGCGCTTTGGCTTTTTCCGGCGAGTAATCGTAATCCTTCATGGTTTGGTCTTCGCTGCTCCACACCGCCGGTGGCAGCAGGCTGCGCGCAACGGTGCCAGTCCCCTGGAATACCGCCTCGATAATCGACGCTTTGTTCACCGCCATGGTCAGTGCCTGCCGCACCTTGACGTTATCCAGCGGTTTTTTCTGGGTATTAAATGCCAGGAAACCGGTGTTGAGGCCTGACTTACTCAGCAGCGTAATGTCTTTATTGGCGCTCAAACGTTTAAGGTCGGCCGGATTAGGGAACGGCATCACCTGACACTCATTTTTCTCCAGCTTGGCCATCCTAATCGAGGCGTCTGGGGTGATGCTAAAGATCAGGCGGTCGATGTTGGACTTGCCCTGCCAATATTGCGGGAAAGCCTTATACAAAATACGCGTGTCTTTTTGATACTGAACCAGCTCAAACGGTCCGGTACCGACAGGGTCGGTATCGACCTTTTGCGGTGTCCCGGCTTTGAGCATCTTAGCGGCATATTCGGAGGAGAGTATTGACGCAAAGTACCAGCCAAGATCGGCAAGGAAAGGCGCTTCCGGACGAGAAAGGTTAAAACGCACCGTGTAATCATCGACTCGGTCAATACTTGAAATAAGGTGACTCATATCCAGACTGTCAAAGTTTAAATAAGTGCCGTTGGAGACGTTGTGATAAGGATTGTTAGGATCTTTCTGGCGCATAAAAGAAAAAATCACGTCGTCGGAGTTAAAATCCCGCGTCGGCGTGAACAGCTTGTTGCTCTGGAACTTAACCCCTTTGCGCAGGTGGAAGGTGTAGGTTTTACCATCCGGGCTGACATCCCAGCTTTCCGCCAGGCTGGGGATCAGCTCGGTGGTGCCGGTCTTAAAATCCACCAGTCGGTTATAGATTGGCACGGCGCTCGCATCAACGTTGGTGCCGGAGGTATAAAGCTGGGGATTAAAGATATCCGGTGAGCCCTCAGAACAGTAGACCAACGTCTGTGCCGATGCCCCCGCCATCATGGCCATCGCCAATAATCCGCTACTGAGTTTTACTATTTTTCTTTTCATGGGTTTCCCTGTCACTCTGCTAAAAGGCTAATTATTTCTTTAGTAAACAATTTTAAAACAGACTACCATTCAGGACTCATTTAGTAATACTCTGTTATATATGAAAATCTTATAGATAAACAACTCAGAGGTTAGGATGTCGACTCAAATTGCCAAGCAGCTCACTGAACGTTTCTTCCGTTACCTGTCTGTTACCAGCCAAAGCGATCCCAAAGCCACCGTTCTGCCAAGCACTCCAGGGCAGCAGGAATTGGCCAACCTGCTCGCAGAAGAGTTGAAGACGCTGGGTCTTGAAAATATTCAGATTGACCAACACGCCACGGTGACGGCGGTCAAACCCGGCACCAAGCAAGGCGGACCGCGTATTGGGTTTATCACCCATATTGATACCGTTGACGTCGGTCTGCGTCCGGATATTCATCCGCAAACTCTGCTATTTGACGGCGGCGACGTTTGCCTTAATGCCGCTCAAGATATTTGGCTGCGCACGGAAGAACATCCGGAAATCCTGCCTTACCAGGGCGAAGAGATTATTTTCAGCGACGGCACCAGCGTACTGGGCGCGGACAACAAGGCTGCGGTTACCGTCGTGATGACCCTGCTGGAAAACTTGAGCGCACAGGACCAGTATGGCGATATCGTGGTGGCATTTGTCCCCGACGAGGAGATTGGTTTACGTGGTGCCAAGGCCTTGGATCTCAAGCGATTTGACGTCGATTTCGCCTATACTATCGACTGCTGCGAACTGGGCGAGGTGGTGTATGAAAACTTCAACGCCGCGGCGGCAGAAATCACCTTTACCGGGGTGACCGCGCACCCGATGTCCGCTATTGGCGTGCTGGTTAACCCGATCCTGATGGCGCACGACTTTATCAGCCACTTCGACCGTCAGGAAACGCCAGAAAAAACGCAGGATCGTGAGGGCTATGTCTGGTTTAACGACATCAGCGCCAGCCAGCAATCCGCGACGTTGAAAGCCTCAATCCGCGACTTTGACAGCGCAAGCTTTGCCGCCCGTAAGGTCAAAATTGAACAAGTGGCAAAGATCATTGCGGAACAGTACCCGACGGCAAAAGTCTCGGTCAGCATCTCCGATACTTACAGCAATATCAGCAGCGCCATTGGCGAAGACCGCCGGGCAATCGACCTGATCTTTGCCGCACTTAAACAGATTGACGTTGCGCCGAAAGTGACGCCGATGCGCGGCGGTACCGACGGCGCGGCATTATCGGCCAAGGGCCTGCTGACGCCGAACTATTTCACCGGCGCGCACAACTTCCATTCTAAATTTGAATTCCTGCCGCTAAGCTCTTTCGTTAAATCTTATGAGCTCACTAAAGCCATTTGCCTATTAGCGGCCAAAGGCTAATCCTTAAGAGATTATAACACCTGCCCGCTGCCGTATGCGGGTAAGGTTTTACCCAACTTTATTATAATACCCCTGCTTAATAATAATCTTATGGACCGATAACCCGACTGCCGAGTACGATAAAGCATTCACCCCACCTATATTATAAAAATTAAAAAAACCACCCAACTCATTGAAATAAAAATAAATACCGGTTAACCATTTTATTGATAAACAATTAACCTCCACAGATTTTTTATAAAAATAATTAAACTGCCTAAGAATTGAAGTATATAAAACGAAATTAAATAGAGTGACGAGCGTCTTAAATATAGCGCTAAAAGTTGACGACGTATTTTTAAAAACTTAGGTTACTCCCACTCTCAACGGCATAAATATAAGGCCATAACATGACTCTGTTACCGAAAACCATTAAACAAATAATTAATTATGGCCCGCGGGACTATCGTTTAATTGTTGATGCCCCTTTACCGGTTGCGCAATATCACGAATTATTAATTAAAGTCAGCGCCTGTGGTATCTGTGCTTCAGACGTCCACTGCCACGGCGGTGCGCCCATGTTTTGGGGCAACGAAACCACCCCCGCCTGGGTTAAACCTCCGGTGGTTCCCGGTCACGAGTTTTTTGGCGTAGTGGTGGGCTACGGTGAGGGGGCGCTAGAGCATTTCGGCGTTAGGCTTGGGGATCGCGTAATTGCCGAACAAATTGTGCCCTGCGAGAAATGCCGTTTCTGTAAAAACGGCTGTTATTGGATGTGTGAAAATCACGATATATACGGTTTTCAACGCGATGATGCCAACGGCGGCATGGCCGAATACATGATTTTCAAACCCACCAGCCGGGTCCACAAAATACCCGACGCGTTGTCCCTTAACGAATGCGCGCTCATAGAACCCTTTGCCTGTTCGGTACATGCCGTAAACCGTGCAGATATTCAGTTTAACGACGTGGTGGTCCTCTCCGGCGCCGGTCCGCTAGGGTTGGGCATGGTGCAGGCCATTCGCCTTAAAACACCCAAAACGTTGATTGTTATCGACACTATTGCAGAACGCCTGAGTCTGGCACTGGAGCTGGGGGCCGATATCGCGCTTAATCCTCTCGAGGAGGACGTTGTCTCGGTGGTGAAAGGGTTAACCGAGGGCTACGGTTGCGACGTTTATATTGAAGCCACCGGTAATCCTGCCAGCGTGCCGCAGGGCCTGACGATGATCCGCAAGATGGGTCGTTTCGTTGAATTTAGCGTCTTTAGCAAGGAAACCACCGTCGACTGGTCAATCATAGGCGATCGCAAAGAGCTGGATATTCGCGGCGCTCATCTCGGCCCCGATTGCTATCAGACAGTGATCGACTTTTTCGAGCGTAAACTCTTTACCGCCGAAGGTATCGTAACCCGAGCCTATCCGTTAGACGACTGGGAAGTTGCCTTCGCAGACGCCCGCAGCGCCGATTCAATCAAAGTATTACTGGTCCCCTAAGGATAAAATATGAAATATATCATTGGGGTAGATATCGGCACGCAAAGCACTAAAGGCATGCTGATGGACGCCGAGGGCCGCATTCTGGCCAGCGCATCGCGCGGTTATACGGTCGAAACCCCAAAGCCTTTATGGGCCGAACAGTGGCCTGACGTCTGGCTGGAGGCCACGCTTAGCGTACTGGCCGAAATGGTCAGTCAATCGGGGGTGGACAAACAGCAGATCGCCGCTGTCTGTATCAGCAGCCTGTATGGCGGTTCAGGAATTGCGGTAGATGACAATATTCGCCCGCTTTATCCGTGTTTAATCTGGATGGATCGCCGCGCCTCGGCCAACGTCGAGTGGGTTAAGAGCAACGTCGACACTAAAGAGCTGTTCCGTATCAGCGGTAACTCGGTGGATAGCTACCATGGCTATACAAAAATGTTATGGATTAAAGAAAATGAACCGCAGGTGTGGGAAAGAACCCGCTATTTTCTGCCACCGAACAGCTATATCAACTACGCACTCACCGGTGAGGTCGCCGTCGATCACTCCTCGGCGGGAAATATTGGCGGTGTCTACAACATCGAGAAACGTGACTGGTCCACTAAGGGCTGTCAGATGCTGGGTATTCCTAAATCGATGATGCCGCCGCGCCTGCTGGCATCAGACGAGATTGTCGGAGGACTGCTGCCGGCGATGGCGACCAAGCTCGGGCTGGTCGCGGGCACGCCGATCGTGGCCGGTGGCGTCGATGCGGCAGTGGCGACGCTGGCCGCAGGCGTGGTGGCGCCGGGCAATCACGTCGCGATGATTGGTACCTCAATGTGCTGGGGCTTTATCAATCACAGCGCCGATGCGCGACACGGCCTGATCAGCATGCCCCACGTCAATAACCCGCTGGAGGATATCTACACCTTTGGCGGTGCCATTACCGCCGGCGCTTCCGTTACCTGGTTTATCGATCAGTTTTGCAGTGCCGAAAAGCATCAGGCGCAGGTACAAGGCTGCACGGTGCATCAATTACTTGAACAACATGCCCAGCCGCTGCCACCCGGCTCTGAAGGACTGGTTTTTTTACCCTATCTGATGGGCGAGCGCAGTCCGATTTGGGACGCACGCGCCAGCGGTACGCTAGTGGGATTAAGCCTCTACCACACGCGTTATCACATGTACCGCGCGGTGCTCGAGGGGATAACCTTTGCACTAAAAGATAATATTGAGTCAGGAAAAGCCTGTGCCGAACGCCTGGATAACGCGCTTATTGTGGTCGGCGGCGCGGCCTTCTCGGATATGTGGATGCAGATCATCGCCGACGTGACCGGTTATCAGGTTCTGACGATCAAGGAGGAGGTCGAAGCGCCGCTCGGCGACTGTTTCCTGGCCGCCAGGGCGGTGGGAATAGTGCAAAATGCCGAACAGATTAGAGCATGGTTTACCCTTGAAGCGCGGGCAAAACCCAACGCCAGTGCACACCAGCATTATAATAAACTGTTCAAAACCTATCGCTCACTCTATCAAAACATCAAAGGCGATATGCACCAACTGTATGACCTGACCCAGGTAAAATAAAACCCACCAACGCCGCTGTCGTGCTAGGTACCAAGCGCCGCCAACGCCGCTGCGGCGCTAAGTACGACATCTTATAGCGCAAAGTAATTAGTGTTGCAGCAAGGCGGCAAGTAAGTCGAATCCCCGGGAACTTACATAAGTAAGTGACCGGGGTGAGCGCACGCCGCTAACGCCGCTGCGGCGCTAAGTACGACATCTTATAGCGCAAAGTAATTAGTGTTGCAGCCAGGCGGCAAGTAAGTCGAATCCCCGGGAACTTACATAAGTAAGTGACCGGGGTGAGCGCACGCCGCCAACACCGCTGCGGCGCTAAGTACGAAGCGCTATTTTAGGGCGCCGGAAAGGAATTGTTGCAAGCGGGCACTCTTTGGATTCGCAAAGACTTCTTCAGGGTTACCCTGCTCCTCGATCACCCCCTGATGCAGGAAGATCACGTGATTAGATACGTGGCGCGCAAACTCCATCTCGTGCGTCACCACTACCATGGTTTTCCCCTCTTCCGCCAGCTTTTGCATGATGCGCAACACTTCGCCCACCAGTTCCGGATCCAGCGCCGAGGTCGGTTCGTCGAACAGCAACACTTCCGGCTCCATCGCCAAGGCACGCGCAATGGAAACGCGCTGCTGCTGGCCGCCGGAAAGGTTGACCGGATACTTGCCGCGAGCACGCTCGTCGATGCCCACTTTATCGAGATAGCGAATGGCGCGTTCTTTGGCCTCCGCCTTGCTCAGCCCGAGCACCTGAATCGGGGCTTCCATGACGTTCTCCAGAACGGTCATGTGGCTCCACAGGTTGAAGTGTTGAAACACCATGGTGAGCTTGGTGCGCAGCAGTTGCAGCTGTTTTTTGTCGAACACCTTTAACTGGCCGTCGGTGTCACGCACCATGCGAATATCGACATTATTGACGCTGATAGATCCTTCACTCGGTTTTTCAAGGAAGTTAATGCAGCGTAAAAAGGTGCTTTTCCCCGATCCGGAAGATCCAATAATACTGATAACGTCACCGGCGTTTGCCGACATCGATACGCCTTTCAGCACCTCGTGTTCGCCATAACGCTTATGCAGATCGATTACGGCTAATTTATTTTCTGACATGATTTTTCCCGCACAGGTTTAACGTTTTCGCTGTGAATGCGTTTATTTTTAGTGAGAAGACTGGGGCCGAACGTGCGCCAGCCAGCGCTTTTCCGCCATACGGAACAAACTAATTAACACGTAGGACACGCAAAGATAGATAACCGCCGCGATGCCAAAGGCATAAAAAGGCTGATAGGTCGCGGAGTTAATATCGCGGGCCACTTTAAGCACGTCCGGCACGGTGGCGGTAAAGGCCAGCGCGGTGGAGTGCAGCATCAGAATCACCTCGTTGCTGTAGGCCGGTAACGCGGTACGCAGCGCAGAGGGAAGAATAATGCAGGTGTAAAGCTTGAAGCGCGAGAATCCATAGGCGTTGGCCGCTTCTATCTCACCGTGCGGCACGGCGCGAATGGCCCCGGCGAAAATTTCGGTGGTATAGGCGCAGGTATTCAGCGTCAACGACAGAATGGTGCAGTTAAGGCCGCTGCGGAAGAAGGCGTTAAGGAAATCGGTGCCCCGCACGATTTCGAGGCTGTACATTCCCGAGTAAAACACCAGCAGCTGCACGTAAAGCGGCGTGCCGCGGAAAATATAGGTAAACAGCCAGATTGGCGAGCTTATCCAGAGATTGCTGGACACGCGGCCCACGGCCAGCAGCACGGCCAATAGACCGCCCATTACCACCGAGCTGATGAGCAGCCACAGGGTAATCGCCAGGCCGGTAAAACGGTATCCGTCGCTGTACAGTAGCGACATGCCATATTGGTGCAGGATATCCATCATAGCTCAGCCCTCTTCACGCCCAGCGAATAGCGGCGGTTGAGCCACAGCAGCACGCCGTTGGATAACGTGGTAAATATCAGGTAAATCACCCCCGCCACGATGGCGAAATAGAACGGCTGATAGGTGCCCTTGCCGGCCAGCTGCGTGGCTTTGACCACGTCGTTCAGGCCGAGCAGCGAAACCAGCGCCGTGGCCTTGAGGATAACCTGCCAGTTGTTGGCAATCCCCGGCAGCGCGAAGCGCATCATGGCCGGAAACAGGATACGGCGGAAAATTTGTGCACCGCTAAAGCCAAAGGCGATGCCAGCTTCAATTTGCCCGCGCGGGACGGCCATAAACGCGCCTCGGAAGGTCTCGGTGAAATATGCACCATAAATAAAACCCAGGGTGATAATACCGGCACCAAGCGGGTCAATATCAATCTGATCCATGCCCACCGCCTCGGTCAGACTGTTTAAGGCAATCTGCAGACCGTAGAAAATCAACAGCATGAGTACCAGATCGGGAACGCCGCGAATTAGCGTAGTATAGGCGCCGAAAATGCCGGAAATAGCGCGATTTTTCGACAGTTTGCCACCGGCGCCAATTAACCCGATGACGAGGGCGAGCAGCACCGAGGAAAGTGCCAGCTCTAGCGTGACCAATGTGCCCTGAATTATTACGTGGGAATACCCATATAACATGAAAATATCCTGCCTTAGACGGAAATCAGACTACGTTTCGCCTGTTTTTAAAAGCTTTTTAGAAGGCGGCCTGCCGTAATGATCAAGCCGCCTATGCGGAAACGACTACTGTTTTCCTAATGTCTTCACTTACGCCTTAGCCGCCGTAAACGTCGAAATCAAAGTACTTTTTCGCCAGCTTTTGATAAGTCCCATCTTTACGCATTGAATCAAACGCCTTGTTCAACGCATTTTTCAGGTCAACTTCGTTTTTACGCAGACCCATACCGGTGCCCACGCCGAAGAATTTGTCGTCTTTCACAGAGGGACCCGCGAAGGCGTAGCCTTTACCCGCCGCCTGTTTCAGGAAACCTTCGCTGCCTGCGACTTCATCCTGGAACGCCGCATCGAGACGACCGGACGCCAGGTCAGCATAGATCAGGTCCTGGTTCTGATAGGCCACCACGTTGATGCCTTTCGGCTGCCAGTTGGCATTGGCGTAGGCTTCCTGGGTGGAACCCTGCAGCACACCAATGTTTTTGCCTTTCAGACCGTCGAGAGTCGGCAGAATTTTAGAACCGGTGGGCGCGATCAGACGCGCGTTAGCTGCGTACAGTTTCTCGGTAAAATCGATTTCCTGCTCACGCTTTTCGGTAATCGACAGCGAGGAGATGATAGCGTCGATTTTTTTAGCTTTCAGAGACGGGATTAACGCATCGAAATCGCTTTCAACGTAAGTACATTTGATCTGTGCACGTTTACAGATTTCATTCGCCAGATCGATATCGAAGCCGACCAGCTTACCGCTGGCATCTTTGGACTCAAAAGGCGCGTAGGTAGGATCTGTACCAATTTTGATTGCTTTTGGCACCGCAGCAAAAGCGCTGCTTGCGCTAGCCAATACTAATACCAGAGGCAAAACCTTGAACAACTTTTTCATACATTACCCTCAGCCATTAATCGCGTGTGTTGTGGTTGGTGATATCAGGTTGTCTTAACAACCGTTTTATTGTTTTGTTACCGGTCTGTGTCGGCAACATTTCCTCACTACTTCGACTACTTTAATTACAAATTTTCGAACGCTACTCAACTAATGATGACTGCTACAGGCAATATGCAGTAATTATGCAATAGTTATGCAGCAATCGTGCCGACTTTGCAAAAGAGACTCTTTAGTGAACAACGAGACCAAAATTACCTCGAGATTTGTCCGTAAAATCATCGATAGCGGAACAGTTGCAGAGAGATTGAAACAGAAATGCACCAAAATAAAACATAAAGAGTTCAATTTTGGTGCACCGGTAGCATTCTGTGCAAATTTAGGGCAGAAAGTGGGATAAAGGCTTAATGGCTGCCCTGCCAGCGAACAAACAGGTCTTGCGGCAGGTCGATATCAAACTGATCGATCACCCGATTAACGGTCTGATCAATAATATCTTCGACGCGGGTAGGACGATGGTAGAAGGCCGGCACCGGCGGCATGATGATTGCACCAAGCTCGGCGGCCGAGGTCATCAAACGCAGGTGACCCAAATGGAGCGGCGTTTCACGCACGCACAGCACCAGGCGACGGCTCTCTTTTAATACCACGTCGGCCGCTCGCATTAGCAGGCCGTCGGTGTAGCTGTTGACGATGCCTGAAAGCGTTTTAATCGAGCACGGCAGTATCGCCATCCCGGCGGTCTTGAAAGACCCCGAGGAGATGTTAGCAGCGATATCTCGCGAATCGTGCACTACGTCGGCCATGGCCTGCACGTCGCGCAAACTTAAATCGGTTTCGAGTGCCAGAGTCTGCCGCGCCGCGTTGCTCATTACCAAATGAGTTTCAACGTCGGGAACTTCCCGCAGCACCTGTAAAAGACGCACGCCATAAATGGCGCCACTCGCGCCAGAAATACCGACTATAAGTCGTTTCATGAATACTGCCTCGAAAAGAACCAATGCTAAGGTTAGCACGTAGGGATGGTCTGATGACTTTGCCGGATTGAAAAGCGAATGGCAAGTTACCGCGAACAGGGGCAGGAATATAGCAGGATATGGCGTAAAAGTACCGCCTGCCCTCCCCTGCGTAACAGGTTGAGACAGGCGGCGAGAAGGCTTGATTAACCTTCGTTGTGCATTTCGAGATTTTCCGCTTCCTGCTGGCCGCGCAATGCCTGAGCATCGTCGTTACGCAGGGCGTCAAGGTATTCTAGGTAGTTCTGGTCAACGTCTTTGGTGACATAGATACCGTCAAACACCGAGCATTCAAACTGCTCGATATCCGGATTCTCTTCTCTCACCGCGTCGATCAGGTCGCTCAAATCCTGAAAGATAAGCGCATCAGCACCGATCATCTGATTGATTTCGCTCACTTCACGACCGTGGGCAATCAACTCGTTGGCGGTTGGCATGTCAATACCGTAAACGTTCGGGAAGCGCACTTCTGGCGCAGCCGAAGCCAGGTAAACATTCTTGGCACCCGCATCGCGTGCCATCTCGACGATCTGCTGCGAGGTGGTACCGCGAACGATAGAGTCGTCAATCAGCAAGACGTTTTTATCACGGAACTCGGCGCGGTTGGCGTTGAGCTTGCGGCGAACCGACTTAACGCGCTCCTGCTGGCCCGGCATGATAAAGGTACGGCCCACGTAGCGGTTTTTCACAAACCCCTGACGATACGGCTTGTTCAGGATACGGGCAATCTCCAGGGCGATGTCGTTAGACGTCTCCGGGATAGGGATCACCGCATCAATTTCCAGGTCTTCCCACTCGCGAGCGATTTTTGCGCCCAGTTTCTGGCCCATACGGCGGCGAGCGCTGTAGACCGAAATCTTGTCGATGAAGGAGTCTGGACGAGCGAAATAGACGTACTCGAACAGGCATGGGTTGTACTGAGGATCCTCGGCACACATGCGAGTAAAGAGCTGGCCTTTTTCGGTGACATATACCGCTTCACCCGGCGCAACGTCACGCAGGAACTCGAAGCCCAGCGTATCCAAAGCCACGCTCTCGGAGGCAACCATGTACTCACAGCGACCGTCTTCCAGCTCACGCTTGCCGATCACCAGCGGACGAATACCGTGTGGGTCACGGAAAGCCAGCATGCCGTGACCGATAATCATCGCCACGCAGGCGTAAGCGCCGCGAATTTTGGTATTCATCGCTGCCACGGCGGCAAAGATGTTGTCAGCCTGCAGCGGAAAGTGCTGGAACTGGTCCAACTCGCTGGCAAGAATGTTCAGCAGAATTTCAGAGTCAGAAGTGGTGTTGACGTGGCGACGCGCGCCTTCAAACAGCGTACTTCTTAATTCGTGTGCGTTAGTCAGGTTACCGTTGTGGGCAAGCGTGATGCCGAACGGAGAGTTGACGTAAAAAGGTTGAGCCTCTGAAGCGCTGGAACTGCCAGCCGTAGGGTAACGAACGTGACCAAGGCCCATGTTGCCCTGCAAACGTTGCATATGCCGTGCTTCGAATACATCCTTCACCAGGCCATTCGCCTTACGCAGGCGGAAGTTGTTGTTGCCATCAATGGTGACGATGCCTGCGGCATCTTGCCCACGGTGTTGTAACACCGTTAACGCGTCATAAATCGACTGGTTTACCGGCATGAAACCGGCGATACCGACAATACCGCACATGTTGTCTTTTCCTCATCAGCGCTGCCAAAGTTAAATATTCTTTGGCAAGAAACTCGACGTGCTCTGCAGGTAGTCAAAGAACCACCTGATTATAGAACTAAAATATGGGATCAACTGAGACTGCTTCCAGTCATCGCCATGTGAGAAGCTGGTAAAGGTGTCCAGGAAGAACAACCCTGCTGCAACGATTAATACGCCACGCAGCGCGCCAAAACAGACACCTAATACGCGATCGGTACCCGACAGTCCGGTACGTTCGACCAGTGAGCTAATCACATAGTTGACAATGGCACCTACGATCAACGTCGCGATGAACAAGATACCAATTGCGATCCCGTTTCGGACCAATTCATCTCCGAAACGTGTGAAATAGACGGCGAGGTAAGGATAATAGTGGCTGGCAACAAAGAAAGCGCAACCCCAGGTTACCAATGACAAGGCTTCGCGAACGAAACCTCTAATCAGGCTGACTAAAGCAGAAAACCCGATAACCGCAATAATGACGTAATCAATCCAGACCATCACTTTATCTGTCTCTCATCCAGGATAAGACCCGCAATCTTTCGCGCAAAAGCGACCATGATTTTGGGAACAACTTGCCCGGCGTCCATTTCGCGGCGAATTCTAACAGAAAAAGAAAACGTTTGCGTAGGGGAAATCTGCCGGTCAGCCAAATTAATCACAACGGTGAAAAAAACATCAATCACCGCAAAAAGATAACAAAAATAGCAAAAATTTTATTAATGAAAAAAGGCACATAAAGCTCTGCTTAACTCGACATTGGCCGCCTGCGGGTTTACCCGCGCCCCGGTTACCTCAGGCTCTGCCTGACCGGGACGCGGGGAGCAGTCGATCGCCCTGCACGTTAAGAGATTGCGCGATTTTAGTGGGTCGCGTAGCCGCGCACCACTCCGCTGAGTCCGCTTACGCTTTTCAGCTGCGGCAGCGACGCTTCGAGATTTTGCCTGTTGGCCTCGGGCCCGACAAACACCCGGGTGATCTGTCCCTGCACCGGCGAAGACGGAACCGTATAGGCGCGATAACCCGACAGGCGCAGCTTGGCGACAATTTCATTCACCTTGTCAGCGTTCTTCAGCGCGCCCAGCTGCACTACGTAAGATTGGCCAACCGGGGCCTTTTCTGCCGTTTGCGGGCTAGTTTCAGCCTTAGGCGTTTCTGTTAGTTTAGGCTCGGCCGCTTTAGGTTCAGTCTGTTTAGGCTCGGTCCTTTTCGGCTCCACTTTTTTCGGCTCTGTCGGCTTCGGCTGTGCCACTTTTGCCTGCTGCTGCCGCGACTCGGTCATGGTCGGCGGGGTGAGCGTTTTCGGCGGAGTCGCGGTTTTATGCTCGCTAGCAGGCTTGGGCGGCAGCGTGGTTTGCGGCGTGCCGATATCCTCATCATCCTCGCCCTGCGCCTGGGCAGCAGCGTGCGCCGCCTCTGCGGCACCGGCATTAACCGCGGCGGCCGCGCCCTCTGGCGGCTGAGCAGGCAACGACTGGGTCACCGGACCGGCGCTGCCCTTCTCTTCCGTATCCCCCGCTTTAGGAACCAAGGGGATAGAGGCGAACTCGTCCTCATAGTGCTTCTTTTTACCATCCAGCAGTCCGGGGAGGACGATCACCCCCAGTGCGACCAGGATTACGGTGCCAACCAGACGATTTTGAAACTTACTTGCCACTGGTATTCCCCGTATCTAACGCAGCCATAACGTGCGCTACGGTATGAAATGATCCACAGACTATAACAATATCCTGACTTTCAGCATCCTGCATTGCCTGTTTCCATGCGCTCACCACGTCGGTGAACGAAAACGCGTCAGGAAGATGGTCTGTCAGGGCAGCCACGTCGGCACCGCGCGGCCCCTCTAAAGGGGCGCAGTACCAGACGTCGACCTGCGGCCTGAGGCAGTCCAACGTTCCGACTATGTCTTTATCCAACAACATGCCGATAACTGCACGTACTTTTCCACCCTGTCGCGGCAAATCAGACAGTTTACCGGCCAGATAACCGGCGGCGTGCGGATTATGCGCGACGTCGAGAATGAGGCGCGGTGATTCGCTGACCTGTTGGAAGCGTCCCGGCAATGAGGCCTGCTGCAATCCGAGTCGAACCGCCTCGGCGGCGATATCCAGGCGGGAATAATGCAAGGCGGCCAGCGCGGTCGCGGCATTAGCCAGCGGCACGTTGGGCAGCGGCAGGTCATTTAACACGACGCCGTCGGCGTCGCAGCGCCAGCTCCAGGCGTTGTTAGCCACCTGGTAATGCCAGTCCTGACCGACGCGATGCAACTCGGCGCCCTTCTCAGCGGCAACCTCGGCAATGGTCGCAGGCATGTCCAACTCGCCGACCACCGCCGGGCGCTGACCGCGAAATACGCCGGCCTTTTCGCGACCGATGCTTTCGCGGTCCGGGCCCAGCCAGTCGGTATGGTCTAGCGCGATGCTGGTGACGACCGCCACGCTAGCATCGACGATATTGGTGGCGTCAAGGCGGCCACCCAGGCCAACTTCCAGGATCACCACGTCCAGCGCGGCCTGTTTAAACAGCTGCAGCGCCGACAGCGTGCCGTATTCAAAATAGGTTAATGACACATCGCCGCGCCCGGCTTCGAGCAGGGCGAAACTTCTGCAGTGCTCGGCTTCGTCCAGTTCCTGACCCTGAATACGCACGCGCTCGGTGTAACGCACCAGATGCGGCGAGCTGTAAACGCCGACCCGATAGCCGGCGGCTATCAGCACCGCTTCGAGAGTGCGGCAGGTGGTGCCTTTACCGTTGGTTCCGGCGACGGTGAAAACCTGAGGAGCAGGCTTCAGCAGACTCATGCGCGCGGCGACGGTCTTAACCCGGTCGAGACCCAGTTCGATAGCTTGAGAATGGAGATTTTCGAGATAACAAAGCCACGTGGCCAAAGGCGACGTGGCTTGAGGAATCGGAGTGTTTTGCATAAGTCCCGCCTAACTTAATCTGTTCAGATCCGTAGTGATTCTGAAGGACATGCATTACCGGACTTTACGACAGGCAATGCCCCTTTGTCAGTACCTGCGCACGACGCTGGATTACAGCCCATACTACTTATAACCGCAGTACTCTGGGTATAGCAAAGGCGGCAAAACAGTTTGCCGCCTTTTTTTCACCACACAGGCTAAAACTCAAGCCTGTCAGGCGTCCTGATGGCTATCAGGTGTCGCATCAGCTACGGTCACTGCCGGTGTAACAGTAACAGTAGGCTCAGGACGGCCGGTCAATTTAGCCAACACGCTGCCCAGTTTATTACGCAGATCGGCACGGCGAACGATCATATCAATCGCGCCTTTTTCCAGCAGGAATTCGCTGCGCTGGAAACCCGGCGGCAGTTTTTCACGTACGGTCTGCTCGATAACGCGAGGACCGGCAAAGCCGATCAGCGCTTTTGGCTCAGCCACGTTGATATCACCCAGCATCGCCAGACTCGCAGAAACGCCACCCATGGTTGGGTCGGTCAGCACGGAGATGTATGGCAGGCCGCGCTCTTGCAGCTTAGCCAGTGCAGCACTGGTTTTTGCCATCTGCATCAGTGACATCAGCGCTTCCTGCATGCGGGCGCCGCCGCTGGCAGAGAAACAGACCAACGGGCAGTTGTCTTCGATCGCCTGTTCAACCGCACGAACGAAACGTGCGCCAACAACCGATGCCATTGAACCGCCCATAAAAGCAAATTCAAACGCGGCAACAACGATAGGCATGTTGTAAAGCGTGCCTTTCATTACCACCATCGCGTCTTTTTCATTTGTCTCTTTTTGAGCTGCCAGCAGACGATCTTTATATTTTTTAGAGTCTTTGAACTTGAGAATATCTTTTGGCTCAAGTTCGCTACCCAATTCGACCTCGCTACCTTCATCGATAAATGTGAACAGGCGCATACGTGCAGACATACGCATGTGGTGATCACACTTAGGACAAACCATCAGATTGCGCTCTAATTCAGCGCGATATAACACCTGACCACAGCTATCGCATTTGGTCCAGACACCCTCTGGAATGCTTGCTTTACGGGTTTGCGAGATGTTGCTTTTATTAAGAATTCGTTCAATCCAGCTCATCGATGACCTTTCTGTTTGAACCTGGCTAATGCCAGTTCGCTGTTCATGCTGTAACAAGTCCCCTGCTTAAAACCATAACCGCCCCTGCGTCTGAAGATTACCGGCGACAAAAACCGAGTAAAAAACATCCGTAGAGGAGGCTGTTCGCAGGAACAAACCACAAATGTCGCTCATTAAACCATATCGGGTGCAGACTGTAGATAAAAAACTGGTCTTACCCTTTGGTTTAATGCCTTTAATTTTAATAATTCGCCCTGAGTGCCAGTATTTCCCTGTCCGTCAGTTTGGTCGACCGTCGGCCTTGCTCGCGGTTTTGCGGTGACGGATCACTTCAAAAATCGCTGGCAAAACAGAGACAACGATAATGGCGACGATGACGAATTTCAAATTGTTCTGCACCAAGGGCACGTTGCCGAAAAGGTAGCCAGCGTAGGTCAATAACAGCACCCAAAATAGCGCGCCGATCACGTTATACGTAGCGAAGTGGCGATATGACATGCGGCCCATACCGGCAACAAACGGGGCAAAGGTGCGAACAATTGGCACAAAGCGCGCAAGAATAATGGTTTTACCACCGTGTTTCTCGTAAAACTTGTGCGTTTGTTCTAAATAACTTCTGCGAAAAATCTTAGAATTTGGGTTAGAGAACAATTTGTCGCCAAACAGGCGGCCAATAGTGTAGTTTACCGCATCACCCGCTACCGCCGCGATAACCATCAACAGCGCCATCAGATGAACGTCGAGAGTATTCGACGGCAGTGCTGCCAACGCCCCCGCGACGAACAGTAGAGAATCGCCCGGCAGGAATGGCGTCACCACTAATCCGGTTTCGCAAAATAGTATCAGGAACAGAATGGCATAGACCCAGACGCCATACTGCGCGACCAGTTCGGTAAGATGCACATCAATATGCAGGATAAAATCGACGATATAGTGGATGAATTCCATGGTATTCCCTCAAATGTCCTTAGTCGGCAAGAAATAACGGACCTAAAGTAGCCTTAGGCAGAGCAAATTTCTCAGGGTAATCAACAGCAACAAGATACAAACCTTCTGCCTTGCCCGTCGCAGCGGCAAGATTACGATTTTTCGCCGCCAGCAGCTCGGCCATCCAACTCTCAGGCTGATTGCCCGCGCCGATTTCGACCAGGCTGCCGACGATATTACGCACCATGTGATGAACAAAGGCGTTAGCCTTGATATCGACGACCACGTAATGTCCAAAGCGACTGACGTTCAGGTGCATCATGAAACGCCACGGCGTTCTCGACTGGCATTGCACGGCACGAAATGAAGTAAAGTCATTTTCGCCCAGCAAACACTGCCCTGCGCGCTGCATTTTTTCAACATCCAAAGGCATATGGACGTGTGTTATTCCATGATTGAGAATGCCAGGACGGTAGCGATGGTTATAAATCAGATAGCGATAACGCCGCGCCGTGGCGCTGAAACGCGCGTGAAAATCCTCGGCAACGTGACTTACCCAGCGTACGGCAATATCTTTGGGCAAATGGGTGTTAACGCCCATGGTCCAGGCGGCGTCCTTGCGGATAACCGGCGTATCGAAATGCACCACCTGTCCGGTCGCGCTCACTCCCGCGTCGGTACGCCCCGCGCACTGTACGGTGATCGGCGCATCGGCCACCCGGCTCAGCGCCTTTTCCAGACACTCCTGCACGCTGCTGACTTCATTCTGACGCTGCCAACCATAATATTGGCTGCCGTCATACTCAATCCCCAGGGCAATACGCTCGGCAATCACCGGCGGCCTCTGCTCGGGGAGTTGCTGCTCAGACATCAGTACCAATACTCCTGGATCAGTTTCTCTGCAGTTTCAACCGCCATTAGCGCGCCGCCAAAGCGAACGTTGTCAGCCACCGACCAGAACTGAATCAGCTCGGGAATGCCATAGTCATTGCGGATACAGCCGATGCTCAACGACGCGTTGCCAGAGGCGTCGCTAACCTGAGTCGGGAAATCGTCTTCATCACTGATAATAATATCGTCGGCCTGTTCCAGCTCGGCGCGTGCCTCTTCGGCAGACAACGGACGCAGGCCTTCAACGTGAACCACCTGCGCATGACCGTAAAATACCGGCGACTGTACGCAGCTCACGGAGATAGGCAAGCCGTCGTCCTGCACCACTTTACGCACCTGATCGACCAGGCGACGCTCTTCAAGCACGCTGCCTTCGCTGTCGTTAAGCAGCGGTAGCATATTGAACGCCAGTTGTTTGCTGAAGATGCCTTCCTCGGCGGGAATGCCGTTGAGCAGGCGGGCACTTTGCCCGGCCAAATCGTCAACCGCCGCCTTGCCCAGCGCCGACACCGACAGCAAAGAGGTGACATGCAGACGCGACAGCCCGGCCAGCTCGGTCAGCGGCTTGATAGCGGTCAGCAGTTGGCTGGTCAGGCTGTCGGCCACGGCAACGATATTGCGATTACGATAGTGAATAAGCACGTCAGGGTTGACGGCCGGTACCACCAGCGGGATATCGTGTTCCATCGCAAACAGGCCGCTGCTATCGATCACTAAACAGCCCTGATTGGCCGCCTCTTCCGCGTATTTAGCAGAAGCCTCTTTACCGGCAACAAAGAACGCCAGCTGAACCTGCGACCAGTCAAAGTCTGCCGCATCGCGAACCAGCATGCTTTTACCGTTGTAACGAATAGTTTGTCCGGCGGTGCGCTCACTCGCCAGAGGGAAAAGCTCACCAACCGGGAACTGACGTTCAGACAGCAGCTCCAGCAGCGCGTCGCCTACCGCACCCGTGGCGCCAAGCAGCGCAATATTCCAGCCATCAGACATGTTGGTATTCTCCAGAAATTTCAAACTACAGACTAAAAGGGGCGGGGATTAGCCCGCCCTCAAAATTTATACGACAGTATATCAAACAAGGATTATGACAAACTTAGGCTACGTCGCTACTAAAGCCGAGTTTTTGCAGCAGATCTGCCGTGCCCTGATTATCACAGTGCACCAACAGCGAGGACCATTCGCGGCGCTCTTCATAAAACTTGCGTAAGCGGTCGAATTCACCGCTTTTTCCCGCCACTCTTCTCAGCGGCGTATCGTCGCGGCGCACATCATACACTAAGTGCGCCAGGCGCAGCAGTTTAGCTTCGGTCAGCTCGCCGGCCATTGACACCTCGGCAAATTCCGGCGCGGGCAGGAGGCTAGCTAACGGCACCTGCTGCGGCTGGCCAATATACTGGCTATAGGCTTCAAATACCTGAGTGGTGCCACGCGCCTTGCCTTCGAGGCTGTAACCGGCAATGTGCGCGGTACCGATGGCGACCTTCTCCAGCAGCGCCAGGTTGAGATCCGGTTCCGGTTCCCACACGTCGAGCACGGCGGTTAGCTTCTTTTCACCGTTGAGCGCGGTCAGCAGCGCCGCGTTATCGACCACCTCACCGCGACAGGCGTTGATGAGGATCGCGCCCGGCTTGAGCGCGTCGAGCATCGCCGCGTCAACCAGATGCAGCGTCTTGTCTGCGCCAGCCAGGTTTAACGGGGTATGGAAAGTCAGGATATCGGCCTCGGCCACCAGCTTGTCGATAGGCCAGAACGTTTCACTGCTATCGCGCGCCGCACGCGGCGGATCGCAAAGCAGCGTGCGGATCCCCAGCGCGGTCAGGCGAGCGTTGAGGCGAGAGCCCACGTTGCCGACGCCGACGATACCGACGGTCTTATCGCGCAGCGAGAACCCGTCGCGCTGCGCCAGGATCAGCAGCGCGGAAAAAACGTATTCAACCACGGCGATAGCATTACAACCGGGGGCCGCAGAGAAGCCAATACCGGCCTGATGCAGCCAAGCGTCATCGACGTGATCGGTGCCGGCGGTGGCGGTGCCGACAAACTTGACCGGCGTGTCGCTGAGCAGGCTTTCATTAACCTTTGTCACCGAACGCACCATCAGTGCATCCGCCGAGGCCAGCGCCTCTTTAGGGATCGGACGACCGGGAACGGCCTGAACTTCGCCCAGTCGGCTGAACAGCTCGACCGCATAAGGCATATTTTCATCAACCAGGATTTTCACGCTTGTCTCCGCTTGCCATGCTAAAAATTGAGAAATATCGGCGGCTATCTTGCCATAGCTTGCAGGCGAGTTATAGCCAATAGCTGCTCGCGGATAGGCAAAGCCGCTGTCCCGCGTGGCCGGTTTACCCTCCTCTATTGCTCGCTGCGAAAACGCTGGGGCGTGGTGCCGGCAATCTGCACAAACATGGCAATAAACGCCGACGACGAGCTATAGCCCACATCCAGAGCCACCTCGCCGACGCTTTTACCCTGTTCCAGCAGTGAGATGGCATGCAGAAAACGCAGCCTTTGTCGCCATTCGCTAAACGCCATGCCAAGCTGCTCCTGACAGCGGCGCGAAAGGGTGCGTTCGGAGGTATAAACCTGCTTCGCCCACTCCGCCAGCGAGCGGTTATTGGCCGGATCCTTTTCCAGCGCCGAGAGTATCGGGGCCAGAAGCTTGTCGTGTGAGCCGGGTAAATAGGTGCTCAGGCGCGGGCAGACAGCAATTTGATCCAGCAGCACCTGGCACAGGCGCAGGTCGGCGGCGGTTTTCGGCACCGAGAGACCGCGCGAAAAGCAGTCTTCGGCAATGGCGTTAAACACCGGCGTCAGATTCAGCATGCAGGCCTTGTTGGGCAGGTCTTTGCTGAGCTCACTGGCAATATCGATGGCATAAAAACGGGTGGTTTTGCGGTTATAGCTGGAGTGTTCCGTCCCGGCCGGCAGCCAGAAAGCGAACTCCGGCGGCGCGAGGTAGCGCTGGCCGGAAACCTCCATGGTTAACACGCCAGATTTCACGCAGATTATCTGGCTCCATGGATGCGCATGGCTGGCGTATTCGGTGTTGGCGCTCACCGTCTCGCCGCGAAAGAGCAGCGTCTCGGGCACCAGAGTAGAAAGCGGAAAAGTATTGGGTGCCGCTCGCCTGCGGCCTGATAGAGTCATAGGATCCTCGGCTGAAATAGCGCTGTGCGGCCGTTGCGACATACCGGGCAGCAGATTGTCTGATTAATGCGAAAAGATGTCTGATTATCGGTATATATAACAAATCAGACAGCACTACACTAGCGTCACAATAAATTCTGGATAGAACCTATGAACCTGCTGTTCCCTCTTTTTGCCGTGCTGATCTGGTCGTTAAATGCCGTGGTGAGTAAGGCCGCGGCCGGCGCTATCGATCCGGCGGCCATTTCGTTTTATCGCTGGCTATTGGCGCTGGTGACCCTGACGCCGTTCATCTTACCGGGCGTGTGGCGCAACCGGGCCGAGATCGGTAAATACTGGTGGAAGCTGATGATCCTCGGGCTGCTGGGAATGGTGCTTTATCAGAGCCTGGCCTATTATGCGGCGCATACGGTCAGCGCGCTGTTTATGGGCATTATCGCCTCACTGATCCCACTACTCACGGTGTTAATCGGCCTGGTTGTGCTGTCGGTAGTGCCTACCGTCGGCATTGCGTTGGGCAGCCTGGTCTCGCTGGGCGGACTGGTGTGGCTGGTCAGCTCAGGACATCCGCAGCAATTGTGGAGTCAGGGTATCGGCCTCGGAGAAGTGATGATGCTGGCCGCCTCGGCCTCATACGCGCTGTACGGCGTACTGACCAAACGCTGGGCGATGCCGATTTCCAACTGGCAGTCGCTTTATGTGCAGATTATTTTTGGCGTTGTGATGCTGGTGCCTAATTTTCTCTTCGCCAATCAGGTAGAATTGAACGCACACAATATCCCGCTGGTGCTGTTCGCAGGCATTCCTGCATCAATCATCGCGCCATTCCTGTGGATCAAGGGTGTGCATTACCTTGGCGCGAATCTAGCCACCATTTTTATGAACCTGACACCGATTTTTACCGCCATTGTGGCCGTGGTTTTCTTGCATGAGAAACTGCACAGTTACCATCTGATTGGCGGGGGAATTACCCTGTTTGGCGTGATATTGGCGCAACGGCTGCGAACGCCGCTGTTTGGACGCCGTCGGCCTGCTGCCCTGGTCGAGAATAAGCAGGAGAATTAGCAGAAAGAATCTCCTTTAGAGGGTCATTCACGGTGTCGATTACGACTATTTGTCTGTATGATGTCGGCCTTGTGCGTTCGACGCCGTGATTAATATTTCTATCTGCCTGCCAAAAAACCCATCGGTGGCCGATAAAACCTCTTAGCAAGGACTGGTAATATGCAACCTTTGAGTGGCCGCTCGCCCGATGACAACAATCGGCAACAGCCAGATGGCCAAACAGTCCCTGCCAGAGTGGATGAAAATCCTCCTTTGACGCCCGCGCAGCGCACCACGCTGGAAAAGCTGATCGTCAAACTGATGGCGTTGACCGCCATGAAGTCTGCCGAAATCTGGGCTAGCCTGCGTCACGACCTCGCGCTGCCTCACGACGGCGAACTGCATGCCAGTCAATTTTCTCGCGCCGAATCGCTGCTGCTGGCTAAACTGGCCCAGGCGCAGGACAGCCACGCCACCCGCCAACTGATGCAACAGCTGACCGAACTCTTGCCGCAGGGCAACAATCGCCAGGCGGTTAGCGATTTTATTCGCCAAAACTTTGGTCACACCGTGCTTAGCCAACTGAGCCAGCAGCAGCTTGAGAAAGTGTTAGTGCTGATCCAGTCGCGCGAAATGACGATTCCACAGCCGCAGCAAACCGCGGTCATGGACAGGCCGCTGCTGCCTGCCGAACACAACAGCCTGCAACAGTCGGTGACCAAACTCAGCGCGGCAACCGGTGAAGCGCCGACCAAAATCTGGCACGACCTGTTTGTGCTGATTGGCGTGAAAGTCGGCGATCCCATTCCGGCTAAGCACTTCCAGTTGCTGACCCAGTTTGCTCAGGTCAAGATAACCGTCAGCCAGCAAACTACCCCGACGCTGGCCTCGCTGCTCGGCGTGCTCAAGCAGCCGGCGACCGAGCTGGAACAGCATCGCCTGAAAGATTACGCCGCGACTAATTTTCACGCCGCCGCCGATACTCCGCTGCTGCCGGTACAGGTTAACAGCCTGATCGGCATATTATTCAATCAGCGCGTAGACCGCCCAGCCCGCAGTCAGCGGGTCGAGGAAAAATCAACCCGCATCTCGCGCAGCGAAGCTCGCGGTAATCCGCTGATCGCTATGCTGCCCGCGGCGATGCAGGCTAATGGCGGCCTGTGGCTCAGCGTGATCCTGCTGGTGTTGCTGGGCATCGTGCTGTGGTTAGTGGCGTAAAAACCTACTCGCAGCCGCAGTCCTGCGCCTGCCAATTGGCCGGATAAACTCCGGCCTCGCTGCCTTTGGTCTGCGGATGACCGTCGCGAGCCCAAAAATCTAAGCCACCAATCAGCTCCTTGACCCGAAATCCTAACCTGGCCAGCTTGTAAGCGCCCTGCGTCGAACCGTTACAGCCAATACCGTCACAGTAGGTGACATATACTTTGTCACGATCCAGCCCGGCGGTGGAGGCTTCATCCATCAGGCGATGGGGAAAACTCACCGCGCCTGGAATATGCCCTGCCTGATACAGCGATTCGGCGCGAGTGTCTATCACCACGATAGCGCTATTTCCGTGGCGAAGATCTTCGGCCACGTCCCAGGCATCGGTATAAAAACTCAGTTTGGCATGCAAATACCGTTCGCTGACATCAGGGGACGGCGGCGGAAAAGCCAAAACTCTTGATTGTGACTGCATGGATTACTCCCTTTCAGCAATAAATTAATTTCTCTAAACACCTTGATACCTGTCCCGCAAACGCTGTCTGTAAAATTCTTGCCATAATGCCAGTAAAATCCGCAGCCCTGACCGCCGCGAAAGAGGACGGGTGCTCAACGGAACTGAGTATTATTTTGCCGCGATTTGGTCTTATACTTGATACCAATTCATCACAATTGATAAGACCCATTTTGAGCGAAAAAACTCTCGTTCCCGCTAAAGTTCGCCACGGCGCACTGATCCAGCTGTTTGCCCACTCGGAGACGGCCACGCCTTCGCTGCGAGAACGGTTATGCTCGGCGCTGCGGCTGGCTATTGCTCAAGGAGCGCTTGCCCCTCTACAGCGTCTGCCATCATCGCGGCTGCTGGCAGACGATTTGAACATCTCACGTATTACGGTTGAGGCGGCCTACGGCCAGATTGAAGCCGAGGGTTATATCACCAGGCAAGTGGGCAAAGGCACGTTTGTCAGCCCTGATGTGGCAAAAACGGCAATGCCTAAAAGCTCGCCCCGGTTCGAGAGTATCGAAAAAACGGCCCGCGGGCATGATGCTGATCCCGCTGCCGTATTATCTGCGCGCGGCGCAGCCATCATTGCTACCGGCGGATGCAAAGACCCGCAAACGCCGCTGCCTTTTGCGGCGGGATCCCCCGATCTGCGCGCGTTCCCGCTAAAACTCTGGCGACAGTTGACCCATAAAACCCTCAGGCTCAAAGGCGAAAAATTACTGGGTTACGGCGATCCGCAGGGTTATCTTCCCCTGCGTGAGGCAATTGCTGGTTATTTACAGCAATCACGCGGAGTAGTGTGTAATGCGCAGCAAATTGTTGTCACCACCAGCTCTCAGCAGTCTTTACAGCTGGTGGCCACGCTGCTGGTCGATAACGGCGATGCGGTGTGGGTTGAACAACCGGGCTACCTCGGGGCGCGCAATGCCTTTAGCAGCGCCGGTGCTCGGCTGCATGCGGTGCCGGTCGACGCTCAGGGCATCAACCCCGATTCTGAGCTGCCGATCCCACGACTGATTTACTTAACGCCTTCGCATCAGTATCCGACCGGTGTCAGCCTCAGCCTTTCACGCCGGTTAACACTGATCGACTATGCCCGAGTCAACCGAAGCTGGATTATTGAGGATGATTATGACAGCGAGCTGCACTACGACGGTCGCCCGCTTCCCGCCATGCAGGGGCTGAACAGCGCTCAGCGGGTGATTTATCTCGGCACCTTTTCCAAGGTGCTGTTTCCCTCTTTGCGACTGGCTTATATGGTGCTGCCGCCAAGCCTGGTAGAGCCGATGACTCAGCTGCGTACCGTCTACGACGGGCATTCCTCACAGCTGATGCAAGCGGTCACCGCCGAGTTTATCCAGCAGGGACATTTCACAGCTCACCTGCGCTATATGCGCCAGCTTTATCACAGCCGTCGGGATCGTCTTATTGCAGAAATCGATTCCAGGCTAGGCGAGTGGGTCAAGCCGATCCCCGCCGCCGGAGGTCTGCAGCTGGCGGTCAGGTTGCCCAGCGGACGGGAATCCGAGTTAACCCGGCTGGCGCAGCGCGCTGGGGTGACCACGCCGCCGCTGTCAGCGCTTTTTCTCCCTGCCGAACCGCCATCGCCTGCCGATGCTGCGCAGCCTGCCGACCCTGGATCTTCCGCCCATCGTGACGGCTGGCTGTTGGGTTTTTCTGCACTGACCCCGCAGGAAATCAGCACAGCGGTCGATTGTCTGGCCATGATGTTTGAAGGCGTAGAGCGCTAAATAAGCACGCTGTACTGAACAGCCAATTACATGAACTTCAACAACAGCCAGCCCATTACGCCGCTAAACGCTAAGAAAGGGAAAGAGTAATAGTGAAAGGTGAGCCAGATTTTTTTATCGCCCGACATTCGCAGCGCGATGAGATTGGCCAGTGAACCAATGGCGACACCAAATCCACCAGCATTCACGGCGTAGGCCAGTAGCGCATTAGCCGGAACATAGTTAATCAGCAAAATGGTGGCCGGAACATTGCTGATAACCTGTGAAAGCCCTAATCCCAGCAGGTAATGGCCATAGTGCGGCAGTCCGCCAATGCTGGCAAACGCCTGCTGCAATGGCCCCAGCCCGACAATCAGCCGCACGTCGATAAACATGGCGATAAATACCAGGATCAGCGGCCAGTCAATCCTTAACAGCACCTGTCTGGAAAGCATCAGGAAGCCGATAATCACGGCGGCCAGGCCGTAGACTGCCAGCCCAAAATCAACGCAAACAATAAACAGCAGATAAAGCACCACGCAGGCAATCAGCAACTTTTTGCTGAAAGTTGTCGTTTGCTGCTGCTCTTTTTTCTGCAGCGTTAGTGACGGGAAACTCATCCAGGTCACCGCCAGCAGCGCAAGCATGGTCACTGCCGCAAGCGGGGCCATTTCAGCGATAAAGTAGATAAACGACTGTCCCGAACGGCCCCACAGCAGGATATTTTGCGGATTGCCCACCGGCGTTAGCAGCGATCCCGCATTCACCGCCAGCGCCTCGAAGATGATCAGCCGATTCACCGGCAGAGCGGTGAGCTTCTTCAGCGTAATAGTGAGCGGAACGATGATAAACAATGCCACGTCGTTGGTCATAAAGGTCGACAACAGCGCCGCCGCCGTCACCAGAAATAGCGCCAGCCAGCGCTCGTTGTCGAGCGCGTTGATCATCCGGCGGCCCAGGAAATCGAAATAGCCGCTGATTTCGACGCCCTTGGTCAGCATTAGCAGGCCTAACAGGGTAACGATGGTATTCCAGTCAACGAAACTCGCAAACTGGCTTAGCCTGGCGGGTTGGAACAGGGTGAGCGCCGCACAGAGCAAGAGAAGAATGTGCAAAAATCGGTCATGCAAAAAAGGGCGAAACAGCAAACTTAACGTCTTGGTCATAGTTAAAACACCGCAAATTCAAGGACCGATAAATGATGGGCTGACGCAGGTGAAAGTCTCCGAAGAGCATCCTGCCAAAGGGTAAAAAACGCTATTAAGCACCTAAAATACTAACCTTACCCATTTTACGAACTGGCTCTCATTAATCCGCCCCTCTATTCTACGATTTCAACTAATACTTTATATCTACTATTAAGATTACTGAGAATAATTAGCGGGTCGCCGCTCCGTGGTATTAGGGTATATTCTGTGTCACGCCAGTTCAACCAACCCTTTGTTTTTACTTTCAAACTCATCCCGGCTGCAACCTTAGCTTTCTCTTTAAACATTGGTAGCTGTGGGTATGTGCCATCTACCTTAGGGTGTGTATCGAGTGATATAACGTGCGCAATATAATAAAGCCATTGGTCTCGAGCGCGATATCTAGCAGGTATCTCGTATACCTTAATGTAATCAGTTTTGCCATTACCTTTGACTATCTTGATACGGATCCGTTCACCTGCAATTAAGTCTCTGCTGAGAGGAATTTTCACCTGATTATGAAGCGATTCTTTCGCACCTAAAGCTCCTTGGCTTACCGGTACCCTCATTGAAGCATCATATGAGCTTTCAAATCTCGCCACAAAACCATCAACATCTGCATCCATATAGTTTAACAGCACCAGCCATGCAGCGATGTCTGGCCGAAGGCCACCATCGACTAATTGGCTATGATGTTGGTTAAACTTGCTCGCCATGCTATTACGATCGAGATGCTTATCGTCTATCGAAATCCCTTCATCGCTCAGCACTTGCTCCATCAACTTGCGCATAAAGCGTGATAACCCCTTTTCCGAAAACGGTATCTCATTTGCCGCCAGAGACTGGCCATCAAAAAGGAGCATACTAGCAAGAACGTTGGCAATGGCCGTACTGGTTGAGATTTCCCTGAACTTCGCTTCAATATATGTTCGGGTAAATTCTTTGGGCCAGAATGGCTGGGCCTTGAGAGAGTGATGCATAAAGAGATAGTTTAATGCATCAATTGCCTTAAGATTATCGGCGCCCTCAGCCCCGATACCCTTTAAGTAGGCGCCAAATGTAGTTAGGAAAGTAGGATTATCCATCTTGAACAAGCGCCGATCCCAAGCGCCGTCATTTTTGCTAATAGCGTAATCAGTATCGACAGTCGGGGATCCTTTCCAGGAAAGAATGGCTTCGTCGGTAATACGAACTCTCCAAAAAATGTTACTTCCCTCGACTTCAAGCGTAAACTTCAAACTTTTCTGGCTATTCAATGACGGTAGTATCAGATTTTGAATGGCACTCTGCAGCTCTTCAAGATTGCTAGCTTTCACTGTTTTTCGAGCGCCTGCAGCTTGTGCCCCATTAGTACCGTTTTGGACAACCGAGGGGACTTCGAGCTCCCAATCGAGTATACCTTTTCGCCGCACAATAAAGTCATGCTCGTTGTATTCATCATGTAATGTCAGAGAGCCTAAACGATTTAATCCGTCCAGAAGGCTAAAAACATCACCCGATCTCCAGCTCTCCCTCTTGCTCCAAAGATCCTTTCTATGAGGACCGGCTAACGAGAAATTATCGGATACGTTGCTTGCTTCTTCTTCCCCAACGTTTTGCGTATCGCCCAGCACCTGTGCTGCTAAGCGAGCAAAAATAGCTGGACGCGCTTTCCAGGTAAATATTTTAGGTGTACGAGACTGTAGCGTGAGGGCCCCAGAAACAGGATTAGAAGTATGCACGTCAATATAACCGTTTGCAGAATATAATGGCCCTCCAGACCGGCCTTTGATCCTATAGCTAGGGTCGTTGTCATACCATCCAGGTGAGCGACAGTGGGAAGATACAACGGTAATGGGCGGGTGTTGGGTCTGAGAGCCGGTAATAGTACGATAATATTCTTGCAGAGCGCCTGTAACCTCATCTAAATCGGTTGTCGATTTATTACTAAATGGGTTAATTTGAGGATCTCTGATTTGTACCACGTGAAATCGGTCGACACTATACCTGCCATTAGCTAAGGACATCTCGAAATTATCAGCCAATTGGTTAGCAATATTACTCGGAATATCTGGATAATAGTTTAACGAATAATTCCTTATATGATTTGGCTGGGTAATGGGAGCTCCTGTCAAAAAACTAAAATCAGTGCCGGGATTGCCCGTATTGAGAAAATTTAAATCCTTGCCGACATTATCGTAGACAAGCTGCCCTGTTGCGGGATCAACTCTCGTCGGATTACCCGTGCCTACAGGGGCATTGGGTCCAGTAGGCAATAAAGCGGGTGTCGTACCAGGGTTATAGCTGCCCGTATATTGATGCATTTGAAAAGTATTTGCACTGCCGCCAGCAACGGGAGCCCCCTGATCGGTAACCGTCGAGTGTGGATGAACTCCATGTCTGGTATTAATATAGCTTATACCGGGATCCAATAATTGGAACCCATGAGGAGCAAGAAATTGATGAGTCACTCCTGGTCGCACCGGCACTGACGGGGTTGTTTGTGAAAAACCCCCGTGAGAGGTCACAAAAAATAGGTTTGGCGGGGTGGGATCATTATCAACTGACCATATCTTTATTTTGCTATTTACTTTGGTTACTTTTATTTGATGTTGCGTGCCTGCCCTCATACCGTGGACAAAGTTTCCATTTTTGTAGTATGACTTTCCGATTACATAGCGCTCTCTACCGTGAGGGATTATTCTACCTTCGGGGTGGGTTCCGCCAGCATATTTGAATTTCGTTCTGGCCGCGGCCGGTTTTTGATTGTACCAAATCGGTTGTGTAATAAGGCTTGCTCCTTCCAAATATGAAGAGGCAGGCAGGCCTTGGCCCATTGGGCTGAACATATCACGCGCACCGATGATAGTGGGAAAATCCTTATATTTTGAGATACCGTTTGAATTTTTCTTCTGAATGGCGCTTTGATAACGCCTGACCCAATTTTCCTCGAGATCGACAAATGCGCGGTCAAATTCCCAGTAACCAAATTGCGCAGCAGTTGGATCAATCACATATCTTGTTCCCCCGATTGTGACCACCATAACAAAATGATTGGTCGGCATTTGAGTTTTTTCTGTACGCCAATAGCCCATGCCACGATATTCAACCAAGATTTGTTGTTGTTCAACGAGTTCTTTTAGCTTTCTGGCAGATGCCTGGTCCTTAAATGCTGTAAAGCTTTGCGGATCGAGGGTTGCGGCAATTGGGGATTGTGCTTTACTGCCGACTAAATACTCCTTCAATCTTAGGGTAGCATTAAAGCAGTTTTCTCTCGGACGTTGAATATAACTAATTAATTCGCTATCTGACGTAAAAGTAAGCTCGAGCGCATCAACGATATCCTGCTGGGGTTTAGTCAAAATAATAGCTTCAGAATTTTTAAGCGTTCTTATTGGCTCTATGGGCACCGCGACTGGAGCTATTTGCTGCCTGCGATTGGAACGCTTGAAGAAACGCAGCTTCTTGTCTATTCCTTTCGTTGCAAGGCGGGGGGCGGGGCCTGAATCAGCAACCATTGACGTCAAGGCCATTCTGGCCGTTTTGGAGCTAAACACCGCTGCAATCTCTGGCAACTCTCCCAGTACTTCGAAAACGGCCGAGTAGAGCGCCTCACGCAAATAGGCTTCCTTCTCACCGGGTAAATCAGCAACAAAGCTCTGCGCCAGTGCAGTACCAGCGCCTGTAGCCAGGCCAATAATAAGGCTGGCTAATCCGAAAGGCGAGGCCAACATTGATAGGATAGTGCCTGTATCCCTGGCAAACTCAGCCACACGATTCCACAAAATTTCATCAGCAGAATAGGTCAAAGCATCAGCATCATATTCATAACGACTGCGAATATCTTCGAGTATATTTTGGCTGGCATCGTCTATATCTCTAAAGCTAAGAATGCGATCATCTTTTGATTTCAAACGAGTAATATACGACAAATACTTTTCCAGGCGTGTTTTTAGTTCATACTGGTCATTCTTATAAGATTCGAGCGTCTCATCTAGATTAGAAAACTCCCATGTCGCATTGTCCAAAAGCGAATATATTATCTGCTCACCCGTGTCGCTATAAACAGAAATAATACCAGGCAATACTTCGTCATCGAGATAAACAGCGCTTATGGGTCCGATTGCCAAGAAGGGGCGAAGTTTAATAGTAATCATTTGCTTCAACTTGGCATATACATCTGGATTATCGAAGTTACCTCCAACATATCTCAAATAGTCTTTATATATATCTACAGTGGCCACTTGCCGACCCCCGATTACTTTCGTTCTTGTAGCATATATATGCTTAGCCACGCGACTGGCCGCGTCAGAACCAGCAAAACTAACGGTTTGTCTTGACCGATATCGTGTATATCTTTCAAGCTCAACTTTTCCGCTCATAACATCAAGCAATGTATAGTTAATTACCATTGGAGGGAGAAATTTATGTGCAGCCTGGCTTTTACGTTGCGCTTCAGAAACGTTCTGGCTTCTTGTCGCTGTGACTATACTGTCAAGTTTTACCGCCTTACTTTCCTCTGGGGAGAGGTTTATCGTTTTTTTAGCAGCCTCTAATAAATCATTTGCATAAACCGTAAAATCCTTGAACTCTAGAGTAGCCACATCACTTAACAGTGCCCGGATTTCTTTCGCCCTCGCTACCACCTTCTCCAACTGGCCCCATTCTGCTTTAAGAGTTCCTAAGGCTCGCTTGGTATCTTCATCTACCCGGTCTCCCCATTCGATTTCTACCGTTTCTCCGCTATCAGAAATATGTTTGCCCTTAACAAGATCCAAAACGGTAAAGGAGCGGCGACGCGCGCTGCTAGTATTTTCTCCTTGCTGATAATGTACCGAAACATAGCTGCCTAAATCCAAATCGTGAATATCTTCATTGAACTCGAGAATTTCTAAAACACGATTAGAAAGATAGGCTTCTTTTTCCCCTTCAACACCTGTTAAAGCCAAGCCAGGGATATTATCGGTATTTTTTACCTGTACTTCGAGTTTTCCCTGCAGGGTTTCTTTAACTTCGTTGAATTTTGCAATGTCTCGATCAAAGTCCTCCCGCTCTTTAGGTTTAAAACTATAACTACCATCGAGTTGCTTTTTGTCACGCTCCTGTTGGAAGTGAGCAATCAGCTGATTGCAAAAATCAATCGCCCGCACAAACACATCTTTTTCTATAAACCCATCCGGCAATCCATTGTTATCAATCGCAACATCCTGCCACCGATGCTGGATCAGCATTGCTGCCGTGGCTATTTCTTTAATTGGCTTATTGGCGGTTATCTCACTGCTTTCTATGGGGCTCAAAAGCGTAGAACCCAGTGTGCCAAATTTTTCCTCAATAACTAAGGGACCCAGCGCCGTTATTTCACTATTATATTTGATGAGCTTGTTGTACTCAGTCGTCAGTGAAGCTCTCGTTTCTCGCAACTTTTGCCTGTTGCCCCTTTGTCGGATATTATATTCAGCCACCGTCTCTGGGCGCAAGCCGATTGCAGGCCACATACCATTTACTAAACGGCCGTCAGGTTTTTTCGATATTTCTTGAATCAACTTGCCGATACTATTGTTAAATATCGCAATGCTTTTACGTGCATTATCCGCGTCTGCAATCAGCTCGTTACGTCTTTGCTCGTAGATCCCAATATTCGAGGCTTCACGGACCTTGCGTAAAAGTAATGGCGTGGGCGTGTTGCTTACCGAGGCTTGGGCGATGGAGACAGGTTCTGCGTCGACGGGTCCAATAATTAACCTTAGATCCCTCTCTAACTCTTCCATGTCCTTGAAAACACGCAGCGTTGCGGCCTGGAAAATATAAGAACTAGCAGATGTATCTGATGACATAGCATCAATATCTGCACCAAGCTTGCCGCTTGCCTGCTCGATTTTTTCTACCAGTTCCTTCGATATTGGCTCTATGGGCGTTTCTTGCCATGTTTTGTATGCCATCCATGCAGACCCGGCAGCTCCAGCGAAGGTGGCTGTAGCAAGTGCTGCATAGACTCCGGGGTGCCATAGCTTGTTTGTTGAAATGCGTGGACCTTTGTCTAAAAACCGTCCACTTTCATCCTTTATTTTTCCCAACTCAACTTGCTCTACAGGTTGGTATCGCGGTCTTTCCCTGTAACTTTGAACGCCTCGATAGACAAAAGCCATGCTTAGAGCAAAAGAGCCTATTGCTGCACCGCCCGATACCAATGTCGGCAGGTAATTAAAACTTTCCTCTGCAGGAGGATCGGCAACGGGCACGGACGCTTCCTCAGGAGCAACAACATTAAACTGCATACGCGGCAGAGTCTGCACGGGTCCCGCAACGCCCACAGGTCGGGTCAGGAAATTTAATGTAGCTTGTGGGTCAGAGGGTATCATCGCGGAAATCCCGCTGGCGACGCTGCTTGCCAGAGAGGAGCCTGACTTATAAGCAAAAATCATACTCTTGATCAGCATTTTTGTACCGAGGCCGGGGCGCGACCGCAGTTCAGTCAGTTTGGCTTCACTCAGCATCGCCTGAGGCATCGCACTGAGCCATTGCTGGGCGACAATTTCAACCTGCTGACGGAGCTTGACGATACCGGGATGCTTCTGTACAGCAGGATCGTCGTAAAGGCGGGAGAAAATGTCAGCAATCCAGGCTATTTGCTCCCCTTCTTTCATTTCTGGCAGTTTGCCTAGCACTTTGACCAACGCAGGAAGCAGCGGAAGCCATACCAAAACCTTGTCCAAAGCCTGAAGGGTACTGTCATCAACACTGTGTCGCAGCAGTTCCCGCAATTGCTCGGTTGCTAATGCATATAAACGCTCCTGCCCGTTTCGCGCACTCCATAGAGCGCGCAAAAACATCAGCTTAGCCAAATGATTGCTCAACCCTAGCCCGACCTGAATGGCAACCTGAGCTTGTGCGGGCAACAGGCTCTTCCCGTAGCGAGTAAGTAAGACCTCAATTTCTGCATTGACCCTGATCAGAAAACTGGTCCAGTCACCACCGCTGACCCAGCTTTGAAATAGAGTAGCTACACTGTTCAGTACTGCTGAAAGTAATCCATTATCCCAGCCGGTTAATGCACTGAAAGCCTTAATTAATTTTGAATCATCGCTTTGTAAATCACGCGACAAGGCATTACCAATAAGCGAAGGTAGCGCGTCGAAGCTGGAATTATTATAACCAGCCCAAAAGGTTTCATCCAATATCTGATAAAGCGCCTGCCCCATGTTAATTTGCCAGGAGAACCTACTGGCTAGCGAAACGCCTAGCCCCTGCACCTCCGGCAAAAGCAGAAGTTCCTGGCCACTTTCAAAAACAAAATCTTCCCAACTCTTATTCGGGTCGCTCAGGTTCAGCATAATATTCATCGCGGCTTCCAGACTGGCAGATCCGCGCAGAGTCAGACGTGCTTTATCTAATTGGCCACCGAGTTGCTGGCCAAGCTCCCCTGCCTCATTTTCCAACCTTCCGATAAAAGCCTCGCGAGTAAAATGCTCCACGGCAAGCAGGCTAGAACGAAAGGTCGAACGACTCTCCATTTCTGCGGGCAGGCTATCTTGTAAAAGAGCAAGAACCTTAAAACTACCGCCCAAAGCCGTAGGGAAATGCGTCGCAATCATTGAGACGATGTCATTGTCCAACGTCAGTTTTAACAGTACCGTAAGTTTGCCAGGCACGGTCTTGTTCTCTGAGAATTGATCTAGATAATGATGTAAACGCTGCCCCGCGCTAGACTGCGAGAGATCTTTTAAATTATCTATTTTCTGGATAATCTCTTGGTAGAGCGCCTCCCCCTGGCGAACCATTTCATCAGCCCAAGGCGGCAAAACGCCTTTTTGCATAAGCCCGTTGACCAAAGCTTCGGGACTGTTTAAAGAGATTCGCGAGAGGCTCTGGAGCCATGCAGCCCATTCTATGGCACTGTGCAGCCAGGCTCCCATCGATTTGCGCGTGTCCTGAGAGACAAGCTTTTGCGCTAAATCCTCTTCAAGAAGTCGGGAAAAGTCTTGCAATAGCTGTAAAGTTTTTTCAAGCGGCGAGCGATTCGGCACCCCAATTCTATCGACAATTGCCTTAAACCGCCGAGCTGCGCTCATATAAATCGACATCGTAGGGAAATGATCTAGAAAGGCGATCAACCGATCGCATTTATTACCCAGAGAGGGGTGCGGATCCGACAAATAGCGAGCGAGCTCATACCCGTGCTGGAATCGGCTAATATCTTCATGGTAACGATGCTCAATTTCACTCCATAGCCATGCCAGTAAGCGCTGACCTGCCTCCTGCATAAGCGCATACGCTATCGGCCCATAAAGCTGCTGTTGGAATTCCTGGAAAGCGGGTAATCCTTCATTGTCAGCACTACTGCCTGAGGCAGAGGATGTTGATGCTGCTAAATAAGAAGATGTGGCGTTGTCGTTATTTTGATCCGTATCGGTAAGAGTGTCAGAAAAGTATTTTCTTTCGCTCTCACTGTCGTAATAAGCGGAATCTGACATATTTTTTTCTTCCCAGTGGCGCCTCCTATTGAGGTGCCCGAATTGAAGATGCGGATATTAGCGCCGGCCTGTTTCACCAGCACCAATCAGGCTAAGCCTGTCTCCTAGTCCAGGGGGAAGTTCTGGAAGTCAGGCGAGGAACCACATTCTTTACCGCAGCGCAGCATCAAACCTGAGATAGCGGAATAGTTAAGTAAAGGCCAGACAGAAGACTACGTCAAGGGCACTATCTTATGCTCTTGGCCTGCCACAGCCAGCGCAGCCAATCGGTAGTTAAAAATAGCAGCAGGCTGACTCCCATCACCGGCAGGCTAAACGCCAGCGCCACGACTAATGCCAGCAAACCCCAGCGCATCAGCAGCGGCAGCGCACGCCAGCTGTGAATTAGCGTGGTTGACGGGCTGTGTGCGGCGGTCATGTTAGGCCGACGCTGCCACCACAGCACATATCCCCAGCCGATCAGCGCGCAGGATCCCAACCCGAAAAAGACTAATGCTATCTGATTCCACACCCCGAATAATACGCCCATATGAGCATCAACGCCCCAGCGCGTCAGCTTGGCCAGCAGCGGGAAGTTGGCGAAGTAGACGTGATCGGTGACCCTGAAACTGTGCGGATCCACGGCAACCGCGTCAACCTGGGTCGGCCAACTGCGGTCAATTTCGCTAACCGTCCAGGCTTTTCCCGCCTGATACGACGGGCGAATTTCAATTTTAGCGGCGTTGATACCGGCCTGGCGCGCGGCGGACACCACCCGGTCGAAGGTCGCGGCGCTGACTGCGGACACCGGCAGTGAAGGCCGCATCGTCACGCTGCTCATCTCAGGCATATCGGGCATATCGGGCATATTGGACGTACTGGACATATCGGTCGTACTGGACATCTCGGGCATCGCCATTTGCATCTTGCGCATTTTCGCCGTTGAAGGCGTGTGATGCTCGGCGTGCTCGTCGACCGGCTGCGCGGGTTTTTGCTGGCCTAGTTGGGTATTGACAGAGGGAGTGAGCCAGCCCATATCGGCACGCAGGATACCGATGTTATTCCCTGCCCACTGCGACCAGGTCAGTCCGGTCGCGGAAAAGAACAGCAGCCCGGCCAATAAAATCAGGCCCAGCGAAGTATGCCATAAGCGTCCACGCCGCAGCCGCGCGCCCTGCTGGGTCACTTTACGCCCCGGCCTGTTGGTTTGGCGGGTAATGGACCACAGCAAAACGCCGCCAATCGCCGCGACCCACAGCCAGGAAGCCGCCAGTTCGCTGTAGTTGCGGCCAATATCACCCAGCAACAGTCCACGATGCAGGTCATCCAGCCAGGTTCTAAATGGCAAGACCCCGCTGGTGCCGTAAACGGTTAAGTCGCCCTTCACCTCGAGCGTAACCGGATCGACAAATATCGCCCGGCTCTTCGATGCCCCCAATCCGGGTTCGGCAAACTGCACCCGCGTCGTTTCTCCCCGGCCGGGCGCCGGGCGAATGGCGTAAATCTCGGCCTGGTCACCAACGGCGCGGGTGGCAGACGCAATCTGGCGCGAAAGCGGCTGAGCGTCGCCGAGTGAGGAAGTAAACAAAGTATCGGCATAGATTTTATTCTCAATCTGCGGCGTCACGACGTACAGCACGCCGGTGAACGCGGCAATGAAAATGAAGGGGCCCACGAACAGGCCGATATAAAAATGGATCCGCTTGAGCAACGCTAACGCAGCGGCTTTGGCCGCGGAACGGTCATTCTACCGGGCACGATTTGAGGAAAGATGCATAAAATTGTCCTGAAACTTGTCAGCAAAAAAATCAATAGCTTCGCTGCTGGACAGACGGACGAAAGACGTCACGCCGACAGCAGGCGGTGATCAACGAAAAGATTTTTAGTGGGGCGGCTGCTAATTACCCTTTGAAGGCATAAGAACCGAGACAAGTACGGGCGGTGCGCGAGGCTGTGAATCTTTAAAAATTGGCGCGGGAATGGGGCTAGCAATGACGCGCGGTGGCGAAGGCTGCACTACGGTGGCTCGCGACCACAGCACAATAAGAGCCAGCATGACCCACAGCGGCAGGTGCATCAGTAACAGGCAATAGCCACAGGCGGCGTCCATCATATCGCCGGCCGACATCATGCGATGAGATAACGCACCGGGCGAGGTGTACTTGCCGTTAGGGCTGGTGCGATCCGCCTTTGTTATACCTGGTGTATCGGTCATACCCGGCATATCGGTCATGCCTGGCATATCGGTCATACCCGGCATATCGGCCATTGCCGAGTCTGCCATGGCCGACATCTTGTCCGTCGATGAGGCTGCATCAGTCCTTGCCGGCATGTCCATCCCCGCCATCATCGGCAGCGCCACGCCCTGCGCCACCAGCGTTTTTGACACCAACGGGGCGACAAACAGCATCAGGATCGCGAAAATTCCCAACCAGGCGGGAAAGCGCAGACGCGAATGAGCTATTTGATTAAGTGATACCGCCATGGTCAAGGCTATCAACGAGTTGAGTGGTAGACGGCGATGATTGTATACGAAATGTTGATGATTTGCCGAAAGAAAATAGCGCAGGAGCTGAACGTCTTGCGTCTGACAGGTTTACCCATAAAACAGGCCCGCGACAAGGCGGGCCTGGAGATAGCTAGTCTATCGATTTGTCAGCGACTATTAACGCTCGTTTGGCAGCTTACGCATAACCAGAGTGGCGTTAGTCCCACCAAAACCGAAGCTGTTAGACATGACTGTGGTCAGTTCACGCTGGGTCGGTTCGGTGATGATGTTAACGCCTGTAACATCTTCATCGAGATTTTCGATGTTGATGCTTGGCGCGATAAAGTTGTTTTCAGCCATCAGCAGCGTGTAGATCGCTTCCTGAACGCCAGCGGCACCCAGTGAGTGACCGGTCATGGCTTTGGTTGATGAGATAGCCGGAGTGTTTTCACCAAACACTTCGCGAACCGCACCGATCTCTTTCTTATCGCCGATTGGCGTAGAGGTTCCGTGCACGTTCAGGTAGTCGACTGGGGTATCAACGCCCTGCAACGCCATCTTCATACAACGCACTGCGCCTTCACCAGAAGGAGCAACCATGTCTGCACCGTCTGAGGTCGCGCCATAACCTACGATCTCTGCGTAGATGTGTGCGCCACGCGCCAGTGCGTGCTCAAGCTCTTCAACCACCACGATCCCGCCGCCGCCGGCGATAACGAATCCGTCGCGCTCGGTGTCATAGGTACGTGATGCTTTAGTCGGGTTGTCGTTGTACTTGCGTGACATAGCGCCCATTGCGTCGAACTCACAGGCCATTTCCCACGACAGTTCTTCACCGCCGCCGGCAAACACGATGTCCTGCTTGCCCAACTGAATCATCTCGTAAGCGTTACCAATGCAGTGTGCAGAGGTGGCGCAGGCTGAGCTGATGGAGTAGTTAACGCCGCGAATTTTGAACGGTGTCGCCAGGCAGGCAGACACGCCAGATGCCATCGCTTTAGTCACCATGAACGGACCCACACCCTTGAGGCCAGTCGCGCGCATCGCGTCTGAACCGGCAACCTGGTTACGTGGCGAACCGCCGCCAGAACCGGCAATCAGGCCAGTACGGTCGTTGGAAACCATTTCAGGCGTCAAACCGGAGTCAGTGATGGCCTGTTCCATTGCCAGGTAAGCGTAAATAGAGGCATCACTCATGAAACGCACAATTTTGCGATCGATAAGACCGGCTGTGTCTAGTTTCACATCGCCCCAGACGTTGCATTTCATCCCAGCATCTTCGAATTCTTTAGAGAAAGTTATGCCTGAGCGCCCTGTTTGCAGAGACTCAAGAACTTCTTCTTTATTGTTACCGATGCTCGAGACAATACCAAGGCCAGTAATCACAGCACGTTTCATTTAATACCTCTTTTACTATTAACTATTCGGGATTTCGTTAAGCACTCTAGCGTACAGTTGTACGCCGAACAAGTCCGATCAGCAACTCATTGTGTAAAGAATTGATATTTGCGCGCAGACTAGCTGGCGGTTAAACTTCGCGCACAGCCTAGAACCAAGAGAGTTTCACGTGGATAATATCGTAATCCAACCCGCCGAAATAAGCTGGAATGAACAGGGTACACCTGTTTCCCGACAGTTTGATGACATCTACTTTTCGGAACAGGGAGGCCTCGACGAAACTCGTCACGTATTTCTTAATGGCAATCATTTTCCACAACGCTTTATTACCCACTCGCGTCCAAATTTAATCATTGCCGAAACGGGCTTCGGCACCGGATTAAACTTTTTGACGCTGTGGCAGGCGTTTGCAGAGTTTTTGCGCGCTGCTCAATCTCCAACATCAGCGGATCCGGCACAGCAGCCTAATCAGACAACGGTTAATCGATTACATTTCATTAGTTATGAAAAATTTCCCCTTTCCGTCGATGATTTAGAAATTGCCCACCGTCACTGGCCTGAATTAGCCGCGTATTCTGCGCAACTGCGTGAGCAATGGCCGTTGCCGTTTGCCGGCTGTCATCGCCTGCTGCTTGACGGCGGCCGTATTACGTTGGACCTGTGGTTCGGCGACGTCACCCATCTGTTGCCTTCCAGCGATCCGAGCCTTTACCAGCAGGTCGATGCCTGGTTCCTCGACGGCTTTGCCCCGTCGAAAAATCCGGATATGTGGAGCGACGCGCTGTTTGCGGCCATGGCCAGGCTGACGCGCCCAGAGGGCACCTTTGCCACCTTTACCGCCGCCGGTTTTGTGCGACGCGGGCTGCAGGCAGCAGGATTCAACGTTAGTAAGGTTAAAGGACACGGCAAGAAGCGCGAAATGCTCAGCGGCTGGCGCGAGTTCAGTGAAAAAGCGCCGCACGCTGCGCCGTGGTATCAGCGCCCGGCAGCAGAGTATTCGCAGGAGGTGGCCATTGTTGGCGGCGGCGTGGCCAGTGCCCTGTTGTCCCTGGCGCTGTTGCGGCGCGGATATCGGGTCACGCTCTATTGTGAGGACGCGCAGCCCGCTCAGGGCGCCTCTGGCAATCGTCAGGCCGCGGTTTACCCGCTGCTTAACGGCAGACAAGATGATATTGAACAGTTTTTTGCGCACGCGTTTACCTACGCGCGTCGCCAGTATCGCCTGTTGGCACAGCAGGGGCTGACGTTCGAGCACGACTGGTGCGGCGTGGCTCAACTGGCCTATGATGAAAAAAGCCGGGCTAAAATAGATAAAATGCTGGCCGGAGGCTGGCCCCACGCGCTTGCGGGGGCGCTGGATGCGGCACAGTTCGCCGACGCCGTGGGATTGCCCACCGATCGCGGCGGTGTCGGTTATCCGCTGGGAGGATGGCTATGCCCTGCCGAACTCACGGCGCAGGCTATCGGCCATGCCCAATCTTTGGGTTTGCGCGTGCACTACCAGCATCAGGTCACGGACATAAGCGCCACCGATCTTGCCCCGGCCGAGAGTTCGACCACCGATGACTCGGCTATCGCCAGCCGTGGCTGGAAACTGAGCTTTGCCGTCCAGCCCGCCGCTGAACACGTTACGCTGGTGCTGGCCAACGGGGCCGCGATTAACGGATTTAGCCAAAGTGAAAAACTGCCGGTGTATGCGGTCAGCGGTCAGGTTTCACATATTCCGACCACGGCAACGCTGAGCAAGCTGAAACAGGTGCTGTGCTACGATGGCTATCTGACGCCGGTTAACCCCGCCAATCAACAGCATTGTATCGGTGCCAGCTATCACCGCGCCGAGCAGCGGCCGGTTTACCGCGAGGAGGACCAGCAGCAGAATCGCCAACGCCTGCTCGACTGCCTGCCCGAGGCGCAGTGGCCGTTAGAGGTCGATGTCAGCGAGGCACAGGCGCGAAACGGCGTGCGCTGCGCCACCCGAGACCACCTGCCGATGATAGGCAGCGTGCCGGATTACGATGCCCTGCTGGCAGCCTATGCCAACCTGCCGCAGCAGCTTAAGCAGCAAGACACCGTGGTGCCTTCGCCGGTTTACCGCAATCTTTATATGCTGGGCGCGCTGGGTTCCAGAGGGCTAAGCTCTGCCCCGCTGGCGGCCGAAATTCTCGCCGCACAGATTGCCGGAGAACCGCTGCCCGCCGAGTCCTCAACCCTTGAGGCGCTTAATCCCAATCGCCTGTGGGTCAGGAAACTTCTCAAGGGCCGACCGCTAACCCCTGTCGATTGAACATCTGCCCGTTCATTAGCGGAGGAAAAATTTTAACTGTAATAACTCTTCTCTAATAACGTTAATAATTACAGGCGTAAAAAAAGGGCCGCAGTGGCCCTTGATGTTTTGCAGGTCAGGCAGTTAACGGCTGGTTTCCGGCAACGCCTGCTGATAAAGCTTTTCCCACATCTCGACAACCAGCACCTGATCACGCGGGGAGAGCTCGCCCGCCTGAATAGCCTTATCAAGGCTCGACTGCACGCGAGCCTTTAGCTGCTCGGAGGTGGTCTCGCCGTGCGCTTCGGCATCGGCAACGGAGACCGTCAGATGCCCCTGCAAATAGCCGCTGGCAAACAGTTCGTCATCGGTGCCGTGTGCAACCATGCCTTCAATTAGCGTGAAAATACGCTCTTCAAATTCTGCGATCATGCTATTCCTTTTCCTTAAATGACTCTGCGCTCAGCGGTGCGGTATGGTAATAGGCCTGTAACGCATTGATAAAGCGCGCCGGGCGTTCAGGAATGCCTTTCTCCAGCGTCCTCAGCACCTCTTCACGCACTTTGCGTTGAAAACCGAGGCGGTCGGGTTCGCAATCGCCGCTCAGGTTGTCGCAACTGACATTAAAGTCAAAGCCCGCCGCCGCGCAAAACATCCATTCGTAAGACTGCGGCTTGACTTCAACCTTTTCAAACTCGCTCTGCGTCTGCGCATCGCGGCCGTCCGGGCAGTACCAGTAACCAAAATCCACCAGCTTGCGTCTTTCCGCGCCCGCCACGCACCAGTGAGAGATCTCATGCAGCGCGCTGGCGTAGTAACCGTGAGCGAAAACGATGCGGTGGTAGTCTTCCTGCTCGTCCGCAGGCAGATAAATAGGCTCGTCATCACCGCGGATCAGCCGGGTGTTGTAATCTTCACTGAAACAGCGGTCAAAAATATCAATGACCTGCTGATAATGGTGCTTTTCAATTAAATCTGATGTAGTAACTGACATAGTGACTGGCTAACTCAATTAAGACCCTAGAGGCCAAAAACCTGAATTACAGCTGGCCGACGTGATGGTCGAGCAGCGATTGGCAAATTTCCGGTAACGGTGGCGGCTGGCGTTTAACCGGCTCACCGCTGCCTGGTTTAGGCGGCAGGAACCAGCTTTGCAGTTCGGCACCGCAGCCATCACCCGCTGGTGGTGGAGGCTGATTTTCACAGTTGTGATCGCCGACCGGACAGCGTAAACGGACGTGCATGTGGGCACGATGACCAAACCACGGCCTGACCTTGTGCAGCCACTGGCGATCGCTGCCCGCATCGGCGCACAGCTGCTGTTTGATCGCCGGATTAACAAAGATGCGCACCACGTCGGTGTCCTCTGCGGCAAGCTTAATCAGGCTTTCGATCTGCGGCTGCCACTGGCTCTTAACGATGTTTTTGCCATCGCGGCTCACCAGGTCGATCGGCTGCGGCTTCAGCAACTGCTGTTCGGTCCAGCGTTTGCGCGGCATTTGTAGCCAGATATCGACGTCTAAACCGGACTGATGACTGGCGTGACCGCTGCTAAAACGCCCGCCTGCTGGCATCGCCATATCACCAATCAGCACGTTGCCTAACCCTTCACGATTGGCCTCGGATGACAGGCGTTTGATAAAGGTCAGCAGATCCGGCTGGCCGTAGAAACGGCGCTGATCGGTGCGCATCACCTGGTAATCGGGTGAGTTTAACGGCAGAGGCCTGGCACCAATCTGACAACCGTTGGCATAGCTGCCTACGGCCTGAGGTGCGCCGGCAATCGGCTGAGTAATACGCTGCCACGGCGTAATGGCTAACGCAGGAAGCGCCGCGGCCATCGCCAGTAAACCTATTAACGCAGGGTTAAATCGCATTATCTGCAAGCATCCTCGGCGGTAGGCCGCTGTTGATCGAATAAATTACCAGCGCGGAACGCTGGAGTTGACATCGCCGCACTGTGCGCGCTGGCGCAGCAGGTGGTCCATCAACACAATCGCCATCATGGCTTCGGCAATGGGCACCGCACGAATGCCAACGCAGGGATCGTGACGACCCTTGGTTATCATCTCTACCTGCTGGCCTTCGCGGTTAATGGTGCGCCCCGGTACGGTAATGCTTGAGGTTGGCTTTAACGCCAGATGCGCCACGATCGGCTGACCGCTGCTGATACCGCCGAGAATACCGCCCGCGTGGTTGCTTTCGAAGCCCTGCGGGGTTATCTCGTCACGGTTTTGGCTGCCGCGCTTGTTAATTACCGCAAAGCCGTCGCCAATTTCGACCCCTTTAACCGCGTTAATGCTCATCAGCGCGTGGGCGATATCGGCATCAAGACGGTCGAACACCGGCTCGCCCAATCCGGTTGGCACATTTTCGGCCACCACGGTAATTTTGGCACCGATAGAGTCACCGGCTTTTTTCAGCTCGCGCATCAGCTCGTCAAGGGCTTCAAGCTTGGACTCATCCGGGCAGAAGAACGGGTTAGTTTCAACCAGGTCCCAGTCTTTCAGCTCACAGTGAATATCGCCCATCTGTGACATATAGCCGCGCACCTGCACGCCAAATTTTTGCGCCAGGTATTTTTTAGCTACCGCACCGGCGGCAACGCGCATCGCGGTTTCGCGTGCTGAAGAACGACCGCCGCCGCGATAGTCGCGGGTGCCGTACTTTTGCTCGTAGGTGTAATCGGCATGACCAGGACGAAAGACGTCTTTGATCTCACTGTAGTCCTGCGAGCGCTGGTCGGTGTTTTCAATTATCAGGCCAATGCTGGTGCCGGTCGTTACGCCTTCGAACACGCCCGAGAGGATTTTCACCTCATCGGCTTCACGACGCTGGGTGGTGTAGCGTGAGGTGCCTGGACGGCGGCGATCGAGATCGTGCTGCAGGTCAGCCTCGGTCAAAGGAATGCCCGGTGGAACGCCGTCAATAATACAACCCAGCGCGATACCGTGGGATTCACCAAAGGTAGTGACGCGGAAAAACTGCCCAATACTGTTCCCTGCCATCACGGCTCCTTAACAATTAGTTTAGTTAAACTGTTTAAAATCAATAAAATGCGGCCATTCGTTACTTGCGGAACAGGCTAAAATGTTCGGCACAGTCGATAAGCTGTTGTTTGGTCAGCATGAATACGCCGTCACCGCCGTTTTCGAACTCCAGCCAGGTGAACGGAACGTCTGGATACTGGTCCATCAGGTGTACCATGCTGTTGCCGACTTCACAAACCAGCACGCCGTTATCGGTCAGATAATCCGCTGCGCAGGCCAGAATACGGCGAGTCAGTTTCAGGCCATCGGAGCCGGAAGCCAGCCCAAGTTCAGGCTCGTGACGGTACTCGTCTGGCAAATCTGCCATGTCGTCTTCGTCGACGTAAGGCGGATTGGTGACAATCAGGTCATACTGCAACGCGGGCAGGTCACGGAATAGATCAGAACGAATTGGCGTCACCCATTGCTCGATGCCGTGAGCGTCAATGTTGCGCTCGGCCACGGCCAGGGCATCAGCGGAGATATCAACCGCGTCGACTTCCGTTTCTGGGAAAGCGTAGGCGCAGGCGATTGCGATACAGCCGCTGCCGGTACACATGTCCAGAATATGCGTAGGCTGATGCTGCAAAATGCCCGAGAAGCGATTATTGATTAACTCACCGATTGGCGAACGCGGCACCAGCACGCGCTCGTCGACGTAGAATTCCATGCCGCAGAACCAGGCCTTGTTGGTCAGATAAGCCACCGGCACGCGCTCGTTAACGCGACGGATCACCCGCTCGACGATACGATGGCGCTCGCTGGAGGTCAGGCGCGCGGTGTGCATGTCTTCCGGGATGTCGAGCGGTAAAAAGATGCTTGGCATGACCAGCTGCACGGCTTCGTCCCAGGGATTGTCCGTACCGTGGCCGTAATAAACATTAGCGGCATTCAGGCGGCTGACGGTCCAGCGCAGCATATCCTGAATGGTATGCAGTTCACTGACGGCTTCGTCGACGAATATTTTGTCCAATTTTTTCTCCTGGGGTACGGCGGGTGGCCTTGCATTACAGCCATAAAATTTGCGCATAGTTTGCCACGAAGACGGCAACAAATCAGCAGCTATCCCCACTTGTTGCGAGATACCTCGAAAGAGTTTATTTAGAAAGATGCGTTTCAGCAGGTACACTACAAAAAAGTGCCACCAATGATGATGTTTGAATGAAGAAAAAATATTCGCTGAACAAGGAAGATCTGGCCTTGTTTCGGGAGGCGGTGCCGGGCACCAAGCGTTTGAAAAATGATACGATTGTCCACAAACCCGAGAAGAAACCGCAGGTTATCTCTTCGCCTAAGCGCCTGCTGCAGGAACAGGTGGATGCCTCCTATTATTTCTCGGATGAGTTCCAACCGATGCTGGATAACGAAGGGCCGGTGCGCTATGTCAGGCAAGACGTCAGCCATTTTGAATTGAAAAAACTGCGGCGGGGTGATTATTCCCCCGAGCTATTTTTAGATTTACACGGTTTGACCCAGCTTGAGGCGAAAAAAGAGTTAGGGGCACTGGTGGCCGCCTGCCGCCGTGAGCACGTTCACTGTGCCAGCGTCATGCACGGTCACGGCAAACATATTCTTAAACAGCAAACGCCGCTGTGGCTGGCGCAGCATCCTGACGTTGAGGCTTTCCATCAGGCACCGCGCGAATTTGGCGGCAATGCGGCGCTGTTAGTGCTGGTTGAGCTGGACGATAAGACGCTGGAAGGCCTGTAGCCCCGGGTAAAATAGCAAAAGGCACAGCGTGCTGTGCCTTTAGTCCGTCGCCCACGCTGAAACGATCAGCAGGCTTTGGCAATCACCTGAGAAGGGCTGAACTGCCAGTCAAAGCTGCCTTGTCCAGTATCGGCGTTGATTTCGATGCTGGCCATCGCAGAGGTAGCGAACATGGGAGGACAGTGTCCGGGACATAGCTCGGCCACCAGATAGCCTACCAACGGCAAATGAGAGACCACCAGCACGGAGCTGACGCCCTCTTTCGCCAGGGCCTGCAGCTCTTCTGCCACCTGGGCGGGATCGCCACTCGGGGTCAGCTCGGGCAACACGTCGACGTTTTCAGGAAGCGAGATCGCCTGACGCACTTTATCCAGCGTTTGTTGCGCCCTGAGATAAGGACTGACCAATACGCGCTGAATTTTCACCGAACGCCCGTTTAACCAAGACGCCATACATACTGTTTCGTCACATCCGCAATCGGTAAGAGGTCTTACTGAATCGCTAGCCGCATCGAGAGCAGCCTCACCGTGACGCATAATCACAACTTGCATATTGCACCGCTTTTGTTAACAAAAATAGCGCTATACAGAAACGCTTCGCGTGCTGTATTACCCTTCTGCCCACATCCTAGCAGGGCACTACACCAACACCACATCGACCAACGCCACATCGTCAAAATGCGCGATCCGTATTACGGCCGGGCATTTTGCCTGAAACTCTTCATAAATAAAACGCTGTTTTTTACACCAACTCTTTAAAGATGTAAAGGCTGGTTCGTTAATCAACCAAGCCGGTGAGTGGTTAAGCTTTGCCGGTTAAGGTGGTTAGCTATTACTCAACAATTACCAGAATCAATGAATTAAGCCGTGATAGAGATCACACTGCCACCTTAAACCTAATCGCTATTCAGCGTCAAAGACTGACCAATTTACGCTCAATCGATCAGCTATACAATTTCTGTCTGCTCGCCGCCCGGCTGATGAGCCCTTCGCAGGGGGCAAAACGTTCGCCATGCTGCTGCTGTAACGCCTGCAAACTTTTCAACACCCGCTCGGCGCCAAGGCTGTCGATATAACGCATTGGCCCGCCGAGGAACGGCGGAAAACCGATGCCGAAAACCGCGCCGATATCGGCATCGCGGGCGCTCTGAACGGTGCCATCGTCAAGACAGCGCAGCGCTTCATTGAGCATCAATAGCACGCAGCGGTCGGCGATTTGCCGGGCAGACTGTTTATTGTGTGGCGTAATATTTAAAAGCCCATAAATTGTAGGGTCTGCACGCCTGCGCTGCTGCTTTTGCCCCCTCGAGGGATAAAGATAGAAACCCCGCCCATTTTTACGCCCTTTTCTGTCATCGCGAATAATCGCTTCCAGCTCTTTAGGCGCCGCAAACCGCTCCCCCATCGCCACCTCCAAAATGGGGATAATCTTGGTGCCAACATCAATACCCACCTCATCGAGCAGCTGTAAAGGGCCGACCGGGAAGCCGAAATCCACCAGCGCCCGATCGATATGCTCGATGGTTTCGCCTTCTATCAGGCAGCGCGCCGCCTCATTGATATAGGGCGCCAGGATACGATTGACGTAAAATCCGGCGCTGTCACCCACCACGATAGCGGTTTTACCCTGCCTTCTGGCAAAGGCCACGGTGGTGGCAATAGTTTGCGCACTGGTTTTAGCATGCGGGATTATCTCGACCAGCGGCATTTTGTCTACCGGGCTGAAATAGTGCAGGCCGATCACCTGCTCGGGCCTCGCCGCAGCGCTGGCAATCTTATAAATAGGTAAGGAAGAGGTGTTTGAAGCAAAAATCGTGTGCGGGGCGGCATTTTCTTCAACCTCGCGGATCATCCTTTGCTTCAGTTCCAGCTCCTCAAATACCGCTTCGACCACCAGATCGACCTGCTTAAATCCGCTGTAATCGGTGGTCCCGGAAAGTAACAGCATCTGGCGTTGCAACTCTGCGCGTTTGAGATGGCCGCGGCGGGCTTTTTTCTGTAGCAGGTCCCAGCTGTATTTCAGAGAATGCGCGATCCCCTGCTGGCTAATATCTTTTATTCTGACCGGCAATCCGGCCTTGGTTGCGGTGACGCTGGCAATGCCGCCTCCCATCAATCCACCGCCAAGAACCGCCACTTTATGCAGGATTAACGGCTCGGCGTCGGCAGAAAAATCTTTTTTAAGCGCGGTAGTGGCAAAAAATAAACTGCGTAACGCCGCCGATTCGGGCGTCATCGCCAGTTCGCCAAACGCCCGCGCCTCGGCCGCATAGCCGCTGGCTGCGCCCTGGGTTAGGCCGGCGTATACCACGTCAATAATCTTTTCGGTCGCCGGATAATGCCCCTGCGATTTGGCGCGAGTTTGCTTTCGCACCCAGTAAAACAGCAGCCCTCGGCCCAGGGGCCCCTGCATCACGCGATCTTGATAGGCCAGCTCGCGGCGCTTCAGGCGCCCTTTTCTCACCAGTTCGAGCGCGGTTTGCAGCAAAATCGACTGCGGTACCGCCTCGTCGACCAGCCCCAGACGCAGGGCCTGTTTTGCCCGCAGGCTCCGGCCGGTCAGCATCATATCCAGCGCTTTAGCCACGCCAATTAGCCGCGGCAGGCGCTGAGTTCCGCCGGAACCCGGCAACAGTCCAAGCTGCACTTCGGGCAGCCCTAGCTGGGTTTTATCATCCAGCGAACAGACGCGACTGTGGCAGGCCAGCGCCAGTTCGAGACCGCCGCCCAGGCAGGCACCGTGGATAGCGGCCACCACCGGCAGTCTAAAACCGGCGATCTGCTCCATCACCCGCTGCCCTTTTTTGGCCAGTTCCTCGGCCTCGCTAGCCTGCTGACAGCGGGCAATCATGCTGATATCAGCGCCGGCAATAAACGAATCTTTTTTGCCCGACACCAGCACCAGCCCTTTCAGATTGGCGTGCTGCAGCGCGGCGTTGAGAATGTCGGTGATTTGCTCGGCAAACTCGGCCTTGAGGGTATTCACTTTGTCATCGGCCACGTCGAGAGTGATGATGCCTATATCATCGGCGGTAAAGTGCAGGGTAAAGGCCGAAGAGGTTGCGATATCGCCAGCCTCCGCCGGGGAAATTAGCGGTTTCTGCGTCATTCTGCCACCTCCACAATCATGGCCGCGCCTAAGCCACCGGCCGCACAGGCGGTGGTTAATCCGAGTTTCCCGCCACGACGCCGCAGCTCGTGCAAGATTTGGGTGATCATGCGCGCGCCGGTGGCGGCAAAAGGATGACCATAGGCTAGCGATCCGCCCAACACGTTAAACTTCTCCCAGTCTATTGCGCCGATTGCCTGCTCGCGACCGAGTTTATCTTTTGCAAACTGCTGGCTGGCGAACATTTTAATATTGGCCAGCGTCTGCGCGGCAAAGGCCTCATGCATGTCGATCAGGTCGATGTCTGCCAGGGTTAACCCTGCCCGATCCAGAGCCAACGGCGTGGCGTAGGCCGGTCCAAGCAGCATGTCTTCCCAGACGTCGATCGCCGCAAAGGCAAAGCTGCGCAGATACCCCAGCGGACGCAGCCCTAAGGCTTTAGCCTTAGATTCGCTCATCAGTAGAATGGCCGCCGCGCCGTCGGTCAGCGGGGTGCTGGTTGCCGCGGTGACTGTGCCGTGTTTTCGGTCGAAGGCCGGGCGCAGCCGGGCGTATTGTTCGATTTTGGAGTCAAAGCGAATATTGTTATCCCGCTCCAGGGCCTCTTTATAGGGTGGAACGTGCGCCACCATCACCTGCGGATCTAACCAGCCCGCTTCCCAGGCCTTGGCCGCCAGCTGATGGGAACGATGCGCCAGCTCATCCTGCTGCTGTCGGCTAATATCGTGCGATTTCGCCATCTGTTCTGCCGTATCGCCCATGCGTAAACCGGTGGAATATTCCGCGACCGCCGGAGGCACCGGCAATAAATCACGCAATTTCAACCTGCTGAACAGTGCCAGACGCTGCGACAGGGTGCGAGCTTTGTTGACATCAACCAGCGTGCGCGCCAGCGATTTGCTGACCCCGATCGGCAGCACCGAGGAGGAGTCGGCCCCACCGGCAATGCCGACGCTAATCGTACCGGCCATGATGCTCTCGGCGACGTTGGCCACCGCCTGAAAACTGGTGGCGCAGGCCCGGGACACGCTGTAGGCGTCGGTAGACACCTTCATGCCGGTGCCGAGCACAATTTCGCGAGCAATATTCGGCGCTTCCGGCATTTGCACCACTTGCCCAAAGACCAGTTGATCTATTTCAGCCGGATCAATGCCGCTCCTGGCCAGCAACTCGCTGACCACCATTTTACCTAAATCCACCGCCGGGATGCCGTGAAACGCCGTCGCCTGCTTGGCAAAAGGCGTGCGCAACCCTTCGACGATAGCAATACGATCGCCCTCTCGCGTCACCATTGGAATTACCTTATTCATTAAGACTCCTGTTTATGTCGACGTGGAAACAGGTCTGACCTGATAAGGCAGTGTTAACCATTGCCGCGCCCTTGGCAAAGTCTACGAGGTTGAATTGCGAGCAACCGCAAATTTTTAAGTGACTTAGCTCACAGGCGAGGGTGCATGCCCAATCGCACTTATTTATTTGCCCAATAGTTCAATCTCGAATGTGGGTTTTATGAATACTATTCGTCGCTATTTTGTTAAGCGGATCTGATTTTTTAAATCTAAATACCAATAAGTGTGAATCAACGTTGCAACATGTGTACAGGTCAGACCTATAATCCCCTCACTGGTCTGATTAGTTGGCCTACGTGGCCCTACAATCTGCCGCTCGCGTCATCAAAACATCCCTGCAGTGAAGGGTGTTCTATAAAACATAAAATGAGGTTTTGGTCATGAACCAGAAAAACCTGTTTACAAGATCGGCTGTGGCAGCCGCAATGGCACTCGTTTCCACCCAAGTTTATGCGGCAGGATTTCAGCTAAACGAATACACCGCCGCCGGGCTGGGCCGCTCGTTTTCCGGTGAGGGCGCAATCGCCGACTCTGCCGCCTCCGGCAGTCGTAACCCGGCAACGATGACCATGTTTGACCGTCCGTCTTTCTCCGGCGGTGCAATTTATGTCGATCCAAACGTTAAACTGCGCGGCAATTCGCCGGTCACCGGGCAAAGCACCGATGCCAATAATATTGCCCCAAATCAGTGGATCCCTAACCTGCATTTCATCTTGCCGCTTAACGAAAGCTGGGCTTTGGGCGCGTCTGCTACCTCCAACTATGGGCTGGCCACCGAATTCGACAAGGGCTATGCCGCCGGTCCGCTGGCGGGTAAAACCGACCTGCTGACCTCTAACCTCAACCTTAGCGCCGCCTATCGTCTCAACCAGCACTTCAGCTTCGGTGCCGGGGTTGATGCGGTCTACGCCAAGGCTAAAATCGTGCGTAACGCCGGTGAACTGCTGGCCTTACAGAGCCGTGGCACTATTCCTGCCGATACCACCGCCGCGCATTTAAACGGCAATCAGTGGGGCTACGGCTGGAACGCCGGTGTGCTCTACGAGGTGGATGATAACAACCGTTACGGCTTCACCTACCGCTCCAAGGTGAAAATTGATTTCAAAGGCAACTACCGCAGCGATCTGCCGCTGGCGGCCGGTGGCACCGGCGGCAATACTGAATCGGGTCGTCTTAAATTAAACCTGCCAGAAATATGGGAAGTCTCCGGCTATAACCGCGTCGCGCCGAAATGGGCGGTGCATTACAGCCTGACTTACACCAGCTGGAGTCAATTCCAGGAGTTAAGGGCTACCGGCACCGATGGCAGCACGCTGTTCTATAAGGATGAGGGCTACCACGACGTCTATCGCATCGCGTTGGGTACCACTTATTACTACAACGATCAGTGGACCTTCCGCACCGGTGTTGCCTTCGACGATAGCCCGGTTCCGGCTAACAATCGCACTATTTCGATCCCAGACCAGGACCGCCTGTGGGTCAGCGCCGGTGCGACCTATGCGTTTAATAAAGACGCCTCGGTCGACCTGGGCGTCTCTTACATGCACGGTCAAAAAGTGCATATCAGCGAAAAAGTCGCCACCGGGGTGCCTAACTATGAGTTCGACGCGAAAGGCACGGCAATGCTCTACGGTATGAACTTTAACTACGCATTTTAACCGTTAGCGGCGCACCCTCATCTATCTCGTCATGAGTGAGGGCAAAGCTGAAATAGAAAAAAGCGCCTCTCGGCGCTTTTTCTATTTCACAATCTACGTCTCTAACCTTTAAGACTTAGTCCGCGTCAATGCTGCTCAGATCACCCTGGATAGCCGCCGCGTTCGGGTTAGCAACCGGAGTCAGCTTGCCGCCGGACGCCAGGAAGTCGTGGTGCTGGAAGTAAGCCGCGCGAACAAACTCATACGGATCGGAAGAGTTTTTCAACAGGCCGTCGGAATCCAGCAGCTGCGCACGGGTTTCGATACCCTGCAGCGCCCATTTACCGGCCGTCATCCACCAGGTCAGGTAGGTCAGAGGGAAGTACAGATCGTCCACTACGCCACCGACGTCTTCACGCGGCGTCGCGCTGCCGTAGCCCGGCAGAACCGCATAAGGACCGTAACCGACACCGTAGTGACCCAACGCGCTACCAAAACGTACCGGATCCTGTTTTTGCAGCTCTGGGTTCGCCATTGACGCGACGTCAATCAGGCCGCCCACGCCCAGGATGGTGTTAATGAAGAAGCGGGTAAAGTGCTTGGCGCCGTCGTTGATGTTTCCTTCGAGGAAGCTGTTAACCATCGAGGATGGCTCACTCAGGTTATCGAAGAAATTGCTCAGCCCGGTACGTGCCGGGTGTGGCACGTAATCACGCCACGCGACCGCGACCGGACGCAGAACGTAGGGATCCAGCACGTTCATGTTGAAGTTGAACATTGAACGGTTAAAACCCTGCAGCGGATCTGAACGTCCGCCCAGTTGCGGATCCACCGCTTCGGGAGCCGGTGAGTGCGCAGCGTCAGCTGCCGTCGGTGCTACGCCTAATGTCGTTGCTTTTGCTGTGGGCGCTGTTGAGGCCGAAGTCGTTGGCGACGTGGACGGAGTAACCAGTGATTTTGGTTGATCCGCACAGCCGACCAATAATAATGTGGCAACCGCCAGCCCAGTCAGGCGAAAGTCCATCGTGTTCTCCCTGTTTATTCTTCGGCCCCAGTTTTACGGAACCTGCTGATTAATCTCTATATTGACTTGTCCGCTTCCCGAGAAATCGGTCAACGGGCTGTCGCCGTACCAGTCACCCGGTGCCGGTGTCGCCAAGCCAGTTTGTGAAATACGCACTCGTACTTTTAATTGGTGTAATGACGAAAGCAGACGTTCAGGCATCATGGCATTAGTATCATCGACGGTGACCGACAGCGGGAAGCGGCTCAGTGGCAGTTTTTTCACTGCTACCGGGACTGGACTACTGCCGTCTGTGACCGAGATAAACACCGTACCCTGCTGGGGAAGCTGATGCTGCGCACGCGGCGACAGCGTTACGGCAACGCCCAGTTTTACCTTGTCCATTCCCGATTTAGCCTTGGCCTGCTCGATGCTGGCTTTAACCATTTCAGTGCGCTTGTCATCGGCCGGCAGGATCTTCAACATCACCTGCCACGCCCCTATCGCCTGCGGATAATGGCCCTGTTCATATTCATTATAAGCCAGCAAACTCAATACTTGCAGATTACCTTGATTATGTTCAAGCATATCGCGCAACATATTGCCACCGTTGATATTATCCTGCGGATCGGTGGAGCGAGTCAGGACGTCAGCATACCCCAGTTTGATGTCCATATCATTTGGAGAAAGTGCGTAAGCGCGAGCAAAAGCCTGGGTAGCGGTGCTGGCATTATTCAGCGCCATGCCCACGCGACCCAGCATCAGCCAGTCTTTGGCATTGTCCGGGTTGTCCTGCAGGTCGGTGCGCAGGCCTAAACCGAGATTTTGGATATCCAGCATGTTAAGCGGTTTAGCGTTGGCGTCGGCCACGCGGGCGCGCAAATCGGGCATTTGGTTCATCACCTGATGCCAGGCGCTAACCTGGCCAAAACCACCGGCATAGAGGTAGAAACCAAAGGTCACCACCACCAGCAACACCACGCCCGGCGCGAGCGTCCAGCGGGGGATTGGCTTGCCCGCTTTGCTGGCCTGCCCTGGAATATCGCTGAGCAGATTTTCCTGCAATTCCTGCACGAAGATCGGACGCTCAGGCGCGGCAACCACGCCCTGTTGCTCATCTTCTTCAAGCTCGGTCAGGCGATGATGATAGAAGGCCTTGTTTAAATCATCGCGGGTATTTGCCCGATCGTCACGATCGCCACGCATAACAGGAACGATAAACAGCGCAACGCCAACCAACACCAGCGCAATAATCACCAGCCAAAAAACAATCATGATTCTTTCCTGTCACTTTCGCCGATCAGTCGCGCCAGGCGCTGCTGCTCTTGCGAAGACATCTGCTCACCCGTCTGACGACGACGGGCGCGTAAAATAATGACCAATCCACCGACGATCACGAACAGCGCCGGGCCAACCCACAGGATCAGCGTTGACGGCGTTACCGGCGGCTCGTAGGTCACGAAGTTGCCGTAGCGCGCCACCATATAATCGATGATTTGCTTGCTGCTCTGCCCCTCATTTAACAGCTCAAGGGTTTTTTTGCGCATATCCGCCGCAATAATCGAGTCCGAGGCGGCAATGTTGGTGTTCTGGCATTTTGGACAACGCAGCATTTCGGTCAGCTGGCGATACTGCTGCTCCTGCTGCGGTGACTTGAACTGGTAAGCGTCAATGGCGGCAAAGACGCTAAAGCTCAGCATCAGCCCCATCAATAGCGATAAGAATCTCATGCGTTGCCTCCATACTTGTTGTACAGCGGGCGCACTTCTTTCTGCCAGACCTGTTCGTTGAGGTCACCGGCGTGGCGATAGCGCACAATGCCGTTGCCGTCGATCAGGAAGGTCTCTGGCGCGCCGTAAACGCCGAGATCCAGTCCCAGCATGCCGTCACCGTCGTACAGGCTCAGCGCATAAGGGTTACCCAACGTATTCAGCCAGTTAACCGCCTTGGTGCGATCGTCTTTGTAGTTCATGCCGATGACGTGCACGCCGCGCGCCGCCAGCGTATTGAGATAGTCATGCTCGGCGCGGCAGGTCGGGCACCAGGTCGCCCACACGTTCAGCAAGATTGGCTTACCGGTGTGGAAGATTGACTGATCGTAAGTCTTGCCCGGCTCGAACAGCGATTCGAGCTTGAACACCGGCACCGGTTTACCCACCAGTGCCGACTCGAGCAGCGTCGGATCGTCGCCGTGCGCGTTGCGGGTCAGCTGGACCAGAAACGCGGCCGCTAACGCCAGAAACAGGAACAGCGGAATGAATAAGATTTTACGGTTCATGCTTATTCCACTCCCTCAATGCCCTGACGCTTCAACTTTTTGGTCATGCGATAGCGTGGATCGAGAATACACAGGATGCCGCCCACGGCCATAAAGATGCCGCCCAGCCAGATCCAGCGTACAAACGGTTTGTAGTACAGGCGCACCGCCCACGAACCGTCGTCCAGCTCTTCGCCCAGCGCCGCATACAGGTCACGCGCCAGATTTCCGTCAATCGCCGCCTCGGTCATCATGCTGTGCGCCACGCTGTAATAGCGTTTTTCAGCGTGCAGCACGGTAACAAATTTGCCGTTGCGGGTGACGTCGATATTGGCCTCACCGCCGGTATAGTTCGGGCCGGTGATGTCGGTCAGATTGCGGAATTCGAAGTGATAACCCTGAATATCCACGGTATCACCGGCTTTCATGCGCACGTCGCGCTCGACGCTGTAGTTCTGGCTAAAGGCAATGCCGATCACCGTCACCGCCACGCCCAAATGCCCCAGCACCATGCCCCAGTGACTGCGGGAAAGATGCGTCAGGCCGCGCCAGAAGGTGTGTCGATGGGTCGCTCGCTCGTGCAGCTCCATCAGCGTCAGCAGGATAACCCACACCGACATCATCATACCCACCACGGTCATGCCGACGATTTTATCCTGCAGCAGCCAAGGCAGCAGGATCGACAGCAGCAGAGTCACCACCAGCGCGAGGCCCAGGCGACGCCACAGCTTGCTCGGCTCATCACGACGCCAGCGCACCAGAGGACCGATGCCCAACAGCAGCGCCAGCGGGGCCATCAGCCAGGTAAACATCGTATTAAAGAACGGCTCGCCGATGGAGATACTGCCGAGGCCGAGCTGTTTGTGGACCAGCGGGAGCAGCGTCCCGAGCAGCACCACTAGCATAGCGGCAACCAGCAACACGTTGTTGCCCAGCAGGAAGCTTTCACGGGAGTAAGGTTCGTGGCGGCTCGGCGCACGCACCGAGTTGCCTTTAATCGCATAAAGCAGCAGCGAGCTGCCGATCACAATCACCAGATAGGCGAGGATAAACATCCCGCGCGCCGGGTCGGAGGCGAAGGAGTGCACGGAAACCAGCACGCCGGAACGCACCAGGAAGGTTCCCAGCAGGCAGAGCGAGAAGCAGGTGATCGCCAGCAGCACGGTCCAGGCTTTGAAGGTCCCGCGTTTTTCGGTAACTGCCAGTGAGTGGATCAGTGCCGTACCGGCCAGCCAAGGCATAAACGAGGCGTTCTCTACCGGATCCCAGAACCACCAGCCGCCCCAGCCGAGTTCGTAATACGCCCAGGCCGAGCCGAGTACGATACCGACGGTCAGGAATACCCAGGCAGCCTGGGTCCACGGACGCGACCAGCGCGCCCAGGCGGTATCCAGACGACCGGCCATCAGTGAGGCAATCGCAAAGGCAAAGGCCACCGAGAAGCCCACGTAGCCCATGTAAAGAATAGGCGGATGGAAAATCAGGCCAATATCCTGCAACACCGGATTCAGGTCAGCACCGTCGATCGGGAAGTTGGGCAGCGTACGCAGGAAAGGGTTAGAGGTCAGCAGGATAAACAGCAGAAAACCGGTGGTGATAAGCCCCATCACCGCCAGCACGCGCGCAACGGCGTCGTTGGGCATACGGCGACTGAACAGCGCCACCGCGGTGGTCCAGCAGCTCAGCAGCAGCACCCACAACAGCAGCGAGCCTTCGTGCGCGCCCCAGGTTGCCGCCATACGATAGTAAACCGGCAAATGGGTGTTGGAGTTGTTGGCGACGTAAGCCACCGAGAAATCGTTCACCACAAAGGCGTGAACCAGAATGATAAACGCCAGCAGGATACAGCCGAACATGCCGTAAGACAGCGGACGGGCCATCGCCATCATTCGCTCGTCCTGACGCGTCGCGCCCCACTGTGGGTAAATGCTCAATAATGTCGACAGACCCAGTGCCAGACAGAGCGCAAAAGTACCAATTTCAGGGATCATGACTGGCCGTTTCCTTGGACGGGAGCAACATACGCCGAGGCAGGCCCGGTATGATTAACTTTCATCGCATCTTCTACTTCAGGAGGAACATATTTTTCATCATGCTTGGCAAGAACCTGCTTGGCCATGACGACGTTATCGGGTTCCATCACGCCTTGCGCTACCACGCCCTGCCCTTCACGGAACAGGTCAGGCAGGATGCCGTAATAGGTCACGGCAATCGCGCCACGCGCGTCGTAGATCTTAAAATGGACCTCTAAGGTTTTGTCGTCACGCTTGACCGAACCGGGCATGACCATGCCACCGATACGCAAACGCTGGCCGACAAACGGCAACTCATGGTCTTTGCCTTTGCCCTGCAAAATTTCACTTGGTGTATAAAATAAATCAATATTGGAACGTAACGCATACATCACTAACGCGGTAGCCAGTCCTAAACCCACCAGGACCATCAGCGCCAGGTACATGCGATTTTTACGACGAGGATTCACGATAACTTCTCCCGGGAGGAGTCCGGCGACCTTGCTGCGGCAGGTTTAGCTGCTGCGCTGGCCTGTTTTTTAGATTGACGGATCCGCTGTTCGCGAGACTGACGACGGCGGATATCAGCTAACAGCTGACGGCGATACCAGACGGTGTGAATAACAATGCTCACTAACGAAAGCAGCGTAACGATAACCGAGAGCCAGACATAAAACGCGTAGCCGCCCATTGCAAAGAAGGCCTGCCAGGTTGGAAATGCAGCGTTCATTTATCCGCGCCCCTTATTGACTAACGAAGACACCCACGGACGCGTGCGTTCCTGATTGATAATCAGATTACGCAAGCGCATCAGGGTCAGCGTAATAAAGAAGAACAGATAGCCGAATACCGCCCAGAACAGCGGATAACGCATACTCGGGTCAATCGTCTTGCCAAAGTCACTGGAGCCCTGATGAAGAGTGTTCCACCATTGAACCGAGTAATGGATAATGGGGATATTCACCACGCCGACCAGCACCAGAATACCGGCTGCACGTCCGGCGGTGCGTTTGTCTTCAAAAGAGTTATACAGCGCGATAACGCCTAAATACAGGAACAGCAACACTAACTCGGAGGTCAGGCGCGCGTCCCATACCCACCAGGTGCCCCACATCGGTTTGCCCCAGGCAGAGCCGGTGACCAGGGCGATAAAGGTAAATACCGCACCCACCGGCGCCATTGCCGCCATCGCCAGTTCCGACATTTTCATCTGCCAGACCAGGCCGATAAACGCTGCAATCGCCATTGAGCTGTAAATACCCATTGACCAGATAGCGGCAGGAACGTGGATGTACATGATCCGATAGCTGTTGCCCTGCTGATAGTCAGGCGGCGCGTAGCCAAAGCCCCAGACCCAGCCAATAACCAGGCAAACAATACCCGCGATAGCCAGCCAGGGAATAAAACGGCCGCAGACGTGGTAAAGCCGCTCAGGCCTTGCGAGTTGATGTAACCATTTCCACATTATTTGTCATTGCTCACGTTAAAATTACACTATATTAAATGCCGTAAACCTTTAATCGGTCACTCAGGCGGTCAGGTCCATTGCAGGTGCCTTCCACTCTTTTAGGCATTGCCCCTATTGTTCCCTATAGGGAAGTGTGATGTTAGTCAAAGGTTGCGTTTTTTCAGGCGTATTGTAACCACAAGTAAATTCATTACCCTATTCAGGGTTATTAATCACCAACCGTACACAGTTGTAAATCCCACCGTCGCTAGTGAACGCTTACCCTGAGCGCCGCCGAGGTGGCAAAAGGCGCCAGCGTGATACTTCCCGCCAGCATCGCGCCGAGGATTGCCAGATAACCACCGATCGGCATGCCCATCGAGGCGGCATCAATCGCCCCCGTGGAAAAAATCAGCACCGGAATATACAGCGGCAACACCAGCAAACTCAATAATACGCCCCCCTTGCGCAGCCCAACCGTGAGCGCCACCCCGATAGCACCGATAAAACTCAGCGTCGGCGTGCCCAGCAGCAGGGTCATTGCCACCGCCTCCCAGGTCTTAACATCGAGAGACAGCAGCAGCGCCATCAGTGGAGAAATAATTAATAGCGGTAATCCGGTGACCATCCAGTGAGCACACACTTTGCCGATAACCGTTAGCGTCAGCGGCGCGGGCAAAAGCATCAGCTGCTCCAGCGAGCCGTCGAGGTAGTCATCGCGAAACAGCCTTTCAAGAGAAAGCAGTGACGACAGCAGCGCGGCAACCCAGACGATACCCGGCGCAATGCGCGCCAGCAGCGTAGGCTCTGGACCAATACCCAGTGGAAACAGGGTGATGACGATCAGGAAAAACCACAGCGGGTTGATAATCTCGGCGCTTTTTCGGAAAGCAATTTTCAGTTCACGGCGTAAGACTTTGATAAACATTAGGCTAACTCTGCACTGGTTAGACGAATTTTACGCACTGCGCGAGTCACGCCCGGTAAATCCTGGTGAGTGGTTAACAGCACCATGCCGCCGCCTTGGGCATGGCGTTCAAACAGTTCGATTAGCGTGCTGACACCCTGCTTATCGATGGCCGTCAGGGGCTCGTCGAGGATCCACAGCGGTGCTTGGCTGATCCACAGCCGGGCCAACGCAACGCGTCGCTGCTGACCGGCGGAAAGCTGCGCCACCACCACGTCTTCATAGCCCAGCAGGCCAACCTGCTCTAAAGCGGCGTAAATCGCCTCTTCGGCATCACGACCGCGATCAGATTGGTAAAAAGCCAGGTTTTCGTAGGCGGTCAGCACCGATTTGATGCCGGGATGATGACCCAGGAACAGCAAATTCTGGTGGAAGGTTTCACGCTGGCGACGGGTACTGTGCCCCTGCCAGTGAACCTCGCCCTCCTCGGCCGTGGAAAGACCGGCCAGAATGCGCATCAGGCTGGTTTTGCCCGCGCCGTTTTGCCCTTCAATCTGGACTATTTCGCCCGGTTGGATGGTAAAACTCAAGCCGCTAAACAGGGTCCGCTCGTCGCGAACACAGCTGAGGTTAAGCGCTTCTAACATGGGCGAGTCTCTTATCTTTCAGGAAAGGGCATAATAACATAAGCCTTACAAACCCTGTAGGCTCTGGCTGCGCAGTTTACCGCTATATAACTTCTAATTTACAGAAAAAATACAGCCTTTAGCACCTAATAACAAAGTGTTAATAAGTTGTTATTTTTAAAGCTTCATTGTTAAATCATGCGAAAAGCCCCGAAACTCACCTATGCTTGTAATTAATACAAAATGTAAACGCCCTGCCGTTAACAGGCTGGCGTGATCAATCGTGTTATTTCAACAAGGGGTTCGAAATGAGTGATGTCCATAAAGCGTCGGATCAAGAGAATAAAAAAGGCTTAGAAGTGGACAGTAAAGAAGACGAGGACGGCGGTGAAATCGAGGTCGATGAAGAGAATCTGCCGTCGCGCGCCGCCGCCGTACACGAACAAATCCGCCAGGAGGGAGAGAAAGAGCTTGAGCGCGACGGGCTGGCGCTGATGTGGTCGGCAATTGCCGCCGGGCTGTCGATTAGCGCCTCGCTGGTGACCAAGGGGATCCTACACGAGCAGCTCGAAGATACCCCGGCGCGCTTCTTTTTAGAGAATCTGGGTTATACCGTGGGCTTTATTATTGTCATTATGGCGCGACAACAGCTGTTTACCGAAAATACCGTTACCGCGGTTTTACCGGTTATGCATAAGCCGACGCTCAAAAACTTCGGCATTCTTTTACGCCTGTGGAGCGTGGTTTTAGCGGGGAATTTAGTCGGCGCGGCCTGTGCTTCGCTGGCATTTATCTATTTGCCGCTGTTTGAACCGTCTATTTTAGAAGCCTTTCACACCATCAGCATGGAGATTATGCATAAAGACCCGGCGCAGATGTTTGTCAGCGGCGTGGTGTCCGGCTGGCTGATCGCCACCATGGTCTGGATGCTGCCGAGCGCCGGTGCGGCAAAAATATGGGTGATCCTGTTAATGACCTACCTGGTCTCGATTGGCAACCTGACCCACATCGTGGTTGGATCGGTCGAGGTGCTGTATCTGGTGTTATCGGGCGCGATCCGCTGGCAGCAGTTTATTTGGCCCTTCGCTATCCCGACGCTGGCGGGCAATATTATTGGCGGCACCTTTATCTTTGCCTTAATCAGCCACGCACAGATTAGAAACGATTTAAGTAACGAGCGTCGAAAAGCGCAAAAGGCCAAGACTGAAAGCAGCAAGATGGATAAGTAGCCAGCGGGCAAAATCCATCTCGCCCGATGTCTGGCGCTCAGATTGGCGTTGGCGCTCGAGCTCAAAAAGTGCCCGGCTTTACGCACGGCCATGCGAAACGCGAGAACGGCGCGCCAGTGAGTCGACGATGACCGCCACGGCAAGCACGCCACCGGTTATCATATAGCGCAGTGACGACGGGAGATTCAGCAGCGTCAAGCCGTTGGAGATCGACTGGATAACCAGAATGCCCAGCAGAGCAGAATAGGCACTGCCGCGCCCGCCAAACAGGCTGGTACCGCCAATAACCGCCGCGGCGATGGCATTGAGATTAACATCGCCGGTACCGGCCTGCTGGCTGGCGGAGGCCAGACGAGAGGCCGCGAGGATCCCGCCTATCGTCGCCAGCGTCGTACAGAGCATAAAGGCGCTGATATAGATGGCCCGGACGTTGATCCCTGCACGGCGCGCGGCCTCGCGATTTCCGCCAACCGCCAGCAAAGATCGCCCCCACTGGGTCCTTTTTAGTGCGTAGTGCAGCAGCATTACAAACATCACAAAAAGGCCAAAAACCCACGGCACACCGCGACCAAGATTAAGATAGAAAACGGCAAATTCGAATATCAGCGTTAACCCCGCCACGCGTAGCAACAGTGAGCCTGTCGGCGGCGAAGACAGATTTACCCGCGCGCGGCGCTGCTGGGCAATCAGCCCCTGAATCAGCATCAAGGCACCGGGGATTAGCGCCGCGAGGTGCGAGAACCAGCCCGGCATCACCAAAACCTGCCCAAAGCGCACCAGAGGCGAGATATAAGGCAGGTTCACGCTGCCCGACGGGCCAAGGATATAAAGCTGCATGCCCAATAAAGCCAACAGCCCCGCCAGGGTGACCACAAAACTTGGCATCCCGATGCGGTTATAAAGCTGTGCATAGGCCAGGCCCACTGCGGCACCGGCCAACAGCGCCACGGCGATAGCACCTTCAACAGGCCAGCCCAGTTTGACCCACAGCACCCCGATGATGGCTGAAGAAAGGCCGCTCATTGAGCCAACCGAAAGATCTATTTCCCCCAGCATCAGCACGCAGACAATACCCAGAGAAATAAATCCCACGGTGGCGCAGTCGAACAACATATTGACCAGGTTATTAGGCGCAAGATAGACCGGGTTGAGTACGCTAAACACCGTAGAAATCAAGATTAGCCCCAGTACTACTGGCAGGGTGCCGAGATCGCCGGTCCTCATCTGATTAACCAAAGCGCGAAATGTGCCGCTCAGGCCCTCAGTGTGCCGAACTCGCTCATCGCTGCGGTCGAGTGCAACGGTGGGGACGGTATTTTCATTGCTGTGAGTATTCATTGGGCGACAGTGCTCCCGCTTTGGGCTGCTTGAGATTTTCTCTCGGCGCGGCGAGATACCGCATTCTCGTTAGCCCCGGTGATGGCCGCCACCAGTTGCTGATTAGAGGCATCGGGGGTGAAAAATCCTTGATTGCGCCCGAGGCGAAGCACCACGATACGATCGGCGACGGCGCGCACATCCTCCATGTTATGGCTGATAATAATGACTCCAAGGCCGCGGGCGCGAACGCGCTCAATCAGGTTCAACACCTCGGCAGTTTGCGCGACGCCGAGCGCGGCAGTAGGCTCGTCGAGCATCACAATTTTGGGATTAAGCAGCAGCGAACGTGCGATGGCCACCGTCTGACGTTGGCCACCCGACAACGACGCTACCGGCTCGCGTACCGAAGGAATACGCGCCGCCAGCTCCTCTAACAGCTTCCAGGCACGTACCTCCATCGATACTTCATCCAGCCTCCATCTCGATAATTCCCGCCCCAGAAAAAGATTGGCCACCACGTCGAGATTTTCACACAAGGCCAGATCTTGAAATACGGTGGCAATACCGCATTTCAGCGCATCGCCAGGGCCGTTGAGCGTCACTTCCCTGCCCTCAAACTCAAGGATTCCCGATGAAGGTTGATGAACACCCGCCAGTATCTTGACCAGCGTCGACTTACCCGCCCCGTTATCACCGACCAGCGCCACCACCTCACCGGCGCGGACCTCAAGATCGATATCCGTCAGTGCCGATACGGCGCCAAAATTTTTCGAGACTTTGCTCAATTTAAGAATGAGCTGGCCGCTGCCGGTTATATTTTTTTTATCATTAGACATAATTAAACCCGGTTATATGAAATAAGACGTCTACTATCGTTTAAGGACCTATTAGCCATGAACTACGGGGTAATACCCAATTTTTTACAATGTGGCAGATATTCGCCGAGACAAACCTGTGCGGCCGTTTGGATATTTTTATCGAATATTTCGGCTTTAATATTTTCCCTGGTGATGACTAATGGAATAAACAACTCGGCGGGGGTGGAATAAAGCGTGGTGTTGCCCTGAGGCGTTTTACCCGCAGTCAGCGCGATCGCCACCTTCGCGGCGGCAGTGGCAACAACTTCAGCAGGTTTAGAAATGGTGTTGTACTGATCGCCGGAAATTACCAGCTGCAGTGCAGCAATCGTCGCATCGTTGCCGGTCACCGGAGGGATGGGGTAAACACCCGCGGCTTTTAGCGCCGCTATCGCTCCGCCCGCGGTGCCATCATTGGCGGCAACAACGCCAACAATTTGGTTGCCAAAGCGTGTTATTTGCCCCGCCGCCCACTGCTGCGCCTTGGGAGGTGCCCACTCAGGCGTATCGAACTCGGCCAGCGTTAGGTAACCGGAGTCCTTGAGCCCGCTATGGATCCCGTCACGAATAAGCCCAGCCGCAGCGTCCGTAGGCGATCCGTTGATTTGCAGAATGCCTGAACCGGCGGGGACTTTCGATGCTTTAAGATGTTCGACTAATGAACTCGAAATAACATAACCAATGCCGACGTTATCGAATGACACGTAAAAATCCGCAGGCCTGGCCGGTATTGGCCGATCGTAGGCAATCACCTTCACCTCCTGCGAATGGGCAATATCAATTAGCCCAGCGGCGGCAGAGGAATCCACCGGATTTATCACAATCACCCTGGCCCCTTGGGCAATAACCGAGTTGAACTGCTGCTGTTGCAACGAGGCATCGCCATTAGCATTTTGATATATCACCTTGCACTCGGCACAAAGTCTGGCGATTGCCGCCTTAAAGCCGGGAGAATCATGCTGTTCGTACCGCGTCGATGCCTGGTCCGGCATCAGAAAGGCAATCTTTACCGAGTCAGCGGCGCGTGCGTGGCCGATAGCACCCGCGATCACAACGGTAGAAAGTGTGAGAAAATTGCGAAAATTCATTACCCGTCTCCTTGATTGAAAGTTAATTTTTCAGATCTGCTGTAGGCATTGTCAGCGTTGATAAGGACGCCAAGGGTTTCCTCTGGGGTCGGCAGGAGAAAGGTTATGCGGGACATCATGAGAGGAGTTTATTCACCCCCCTCATCCCGGTTAGCTTTTCCCTTAAATCGTTCAATTAACTCGTAACACATTAAAAATAAACGAATTTATCCAATCAATAATTGAGGGGCATCTTTGCGCTTTAAGAAATTTGCTGTCAAGCCGCGGCGCTTATGAAAAGGGAGATCTGTGAGTCATCGCAGATAAAAACGCCAAATAAATGTCAATGGCCAGGCCGAGTGGTCCGAGGCATTAGCGACTCAAGTAAGGGCAATAAATAATGGCAAATGGGGGAAGATTTTGAAGCGGGGGAAAGCAACCTGAGCAGATTAGAAAAGGGGAAGCCGCAAAGAAGTATTACTGCATAAAGTTGTTGTTTAATGCTTTTTATTCATCCAATAAGATAAATTCGCCAAACGGCGATCGTAAAGATTAAGAATTTACAGTAATAATTAATGCTTAAATAAACGGTTAAAACTTTACAGGGAATAATCATGAAATATTGGCTGGCAGCTTTGGGTATGGCGTGGGCGGGTTTGGCGATTGCAGCAGACGCGCCCGCTGCGAAAAGTGAAATCTTAATGAAAAGCGAAAAATCCTGGGACGGCGTTGCCTATCACGGCTATCCAAAAGGCAAACCCGAGCTGACAATTTTAAAAGTCTCGCTGCCAGCGCATGCCGTTATCCCCTGGCATACTAATCCCATGCCCAATGCCAGCTACATTATCTCGGGCGAGATAACCGTAGAGGCAAAAGCCACGGGCAAGACGCAGAAACTGGTTGCCGGCCAAGCGGTGCCTGAAATGGTCGACTCGGCCTATCGCGCCACGACGGGGGATTCACCGGTTGAGTTAGTGGTGTTCTACGCCGGTGCGCAGGGCCAGCCGCTGTCTAAAGCCGCAAAATAAATGGTTTAAACCTACTTAATCTGTAAGCTCAGGGCAGCGGTTCATTTGAACACCCTGCCCTGCTGACCGAGTTGAAGGCTCGTTCGCGCCATCCCAAGCCCTTAAAACTCGGAGAGTGGTGAAGGTTTGAGCAAACAGACCAGCAATACCTTATCTTTCAGATGAAAATGGGTATACTGTGCCCGCGCTGCTCAGTCAGCTATGTCTCCTTAGTTAAACGGATATAACAAGCCCCTCCTAAGGGCTAGTTACAGGTTCGATTCCTGTAGGGGACACCAACAACTCATTACCTACCACTCTCGATCGTTTCTTTTTCACCCCCTCTTTTGTATCTCTCTACGCCGACAATCCATCCTGCATAACCCGACTTGCTAATATCCCCCTGCCTGCCCTGGGATGCAGAACGTCATCTGCTGCACAGGCTGCAACCCTTTTCTCTCCACTAATAACTCACTAATAATTACCATCCGAAAGTAATTGTATTAATTTGATGGTTATCAAAGCAGCTTAATTAGCTTTATGTGTCATTTTTTTTATCCTAAATCTTAGCTTTAAAAAAACCGCACAAGGGCGACTTGATGATTTTATTTGCCCACTTATTGATGCCAAAAGTTAGGTGAATATTTTACAGACAATTATGTCAACTTAAAGTAAATCACGCTAACCAATTGAAATGATCAAATAAATTTCATTTCCTCAAGCTCTTGCTGTAATTGCTAGCAGTTATGCTGAAAATCAAGAGCTTAGAAAGCAACATTAGAAAAAGTAATGCATGAATGAATTTTAATCAAATTTAATTTGGCTTAACTTTTCTCATGCACTACTATCTGCGCCGACAAAATAAGATAACAGGTCTACTATGGACAAATTATTACTCGGGCTTTCCTGCCTACTTGTAATCGTTAGCATTTATTTCAGCATAACTTTATACATTGAACACAAGAGAAATTCCCGTCGATACGGCAGCTTCAAACGCAGCAACCGCGATCGGGTATAATACAAAGCCGCATGATTTGCGGCTTTATATTTTCACACTTTTTTTACAACCCTCTCTTTCAGCAATAATATTTAACACCCACCCTCTAAATCCACGACTTCCATTTTTAAGCCTATCTCCAAAGCAATCAACACTGATGTAAATCACCGTTATCGACTACGGCACCGCTCTTTGGGCTCCCAGGTAATGCAGCTCGCAATATTGTTATCATTTTGTGATAGAAACTTTTTTCAATTGCTTGATTTAAAAAAATAACGCCCACTATTTGCACAAAATTTGCACAAAGTGCGCTTAAAAAATAGCGGGGTGGCGAGCTATGAAAATTTGACTTAAGATGCAGCCCGAAGTGTTGACAGACACTTCTGGATATTGATTATTTGAACTAATTTATAGCCCGCACCCCAGCGGGTTTTTTTGTGATAGTATCAATAGTGATCCCAATTCAATTTGCGAGATTCATTCAGCAAAGAGACTTAGATCTGCAATGTTTTTTTATTTACCTTGAGCAACAATATGATTATTGCTCAACATTTTCCTACCTACCGCAAGGAATTTAAATGAAGAAGCTCACAACCCTTTTACTCATCACCTTAACCTTACTCTTTGCTTCAAACGCTATGGCATGCCCAAGGGGTACGCATCCACACGGTGGCACCGGCTCTCATCATAAAGGCGGAACGTGCTACTAATAATATATGCTCACACTCGTGAACCTATCATTAGAAATAGAAACCTTTGAGCTGATAATTATCTATATCGATTAAAGCACTGAAACAGTACAGATAGGGATCGGCTGCCGTCGTATTTAATTAAAATAAATATTTTAGATGCCCTCTTTGCTGGTTTGCAGCAATGGGCGTCAACAAGGGCAAGTCATGAAAGAGAGCAAGGCCGGAACCCGCGAGACGGTGGTAAGAAAAACCAAATTAGATCACCTGCGTTTTCATCGCAAGCATCAGAAATTATTGCCTACTTTTGGTGAAAACTGGTTTGCGTTGAAAGCCGAGGCCTTTGCGCGCTTTTTTGGCACCCCGCTTTTTTTAGGCGGTCAGACGGCGATTGTCATACTGTGGGTGTTGGTGAATGAGCTTGGCTGGGTTAAATTCGATATCTATCCGTTTATACTTTTAAATCTGGCGTTTAGCCTGCAGTCGGCCTACGCCGCGCCTTTGATCTTACTAGCACAGACTCGTCAGGCGGAAAGAGACAAAGCCAACGCCGAGGCGGATGCGCTGCATCGAGAAGAGCTTGCCCATCTTAACGATCAACGGCTGGAAACTGCCGCCAAACAGAATGAGCAAATGCTGCAGCTGCTGCAACAAAACACCGATTTAACCACGCTGACCAAACAGCTTACCGAGCGGGTTGAGCATTTAACCATTGAGCTCCATAAAAAGCTGATGGAGCCTAACGAGACCTGATCCTAAAACCAGGCCTCATTATTAACCCCGTCGGCCGCTATTGCTTAACGCCAGCCCATTGCCGGCGCGATGTGGGTCAGAATCGACTCAATCACGTGTACGTTGTAATCAACGCCCAGCTGGTTAGGAACGGTTAATACCAGGGTATCGGCTTCGGCTATTGCCTCGTCTTGTTTAAGTTGGGCAATCAGCTTCTCGGGTTCGGCGGCGTAGCTGCGACCGAAAATCGAGCGATTGTTTTCTTCCAAGAAGCCCAGTTTATCTCCCTCCTGCCCGCTGCGGCCGAAATAGGCCCGGTCCAAATCGTTAACCAAGGCGAAGATACTGCGGCTTACCGATACTCGCGGCGTACGCGCGTGGCCGCTTTCTTTCCACGCCTGGCGATAGGCGCGAATTTGTTTGGCCTGCTGGATGTGGAACGGTTCGCCGGTTTCATCGTCTTTCAAGGTCGAGCTTTGCAGATTCATGCCGTGCTTCGCCGCCCAAACCGCCGTGGCGTTAGAGCCGGCACCCCACCAGATCCTCTCGCGCAGGCCCTCGGAATACGGCTCGAGGCGCAACAGTCCCGGTGGATTCGGAAACATCGGCTGGGGATTCGGTTCGGCAAAGCCTTCGCCTTTCAGTACTTCGAGCAGCCGCAGGGTATGGCGACGCGCCATGTCTGACTCGTTCTCGCCCTCAGCTGGCTGATAGCCAAAGTGGCGCCAGCCGTCGACAACCTGCTCTGGCGAACCGCGGCTCAAACCCAGCTGCAAACGTCCGCCCGAAATCAGGTCAGCGACGCTGGCATCTTCCGCCATGTACAGCGGATTTTCGTAACGCATGTCAATCACGCCGGTGCCGATCTCAATGCGGCTGGTTTTTGCGCCGACGGCGGCTAGCAGCGGAAACGGCGAGCTCAGCTGGCGGGCAAAATGGTGTACGCGGAAATAGGCACCGTCAGCGCCCAGCTCTTCGGCCGCTACGGCGAGGTCGATAGACTGTAGCAGGGCATCGGCAGAAGAACGGGTTCCAGACTGCGGTGAGGGAGTCCAATGACCAAAGGACAGAAATCCAATTTTTTTCATCATCTATTTGTCCTGTCGTTATGAATTAACAGCGATAAATTAACCGCGATGAGTTAACCGCTGTGATTCAACAGCGGCGAATCAATCGCGGAAATATTGTGCTGAACTCATCATATATCATTGGCGAACGTGCAGTAGTGGCAGGACATGGCAAAAATTATTGAAGATTTCTGATGCTTTAATTCTAATATATTGAACGTTCGCCTTTGCTATCAGCCATGAGCCGGCTGAGGTTTACCTTTAAAACCTACGGCGCAGAGGATAATAGCACCGGCCATAAGCACCATATCCGCGACGTTAAAAACGCCGGTTTGCAGGCTGCCCGCATGGACATTCATAAAATCAACCACATAGCCGCCGTAAACCACGCGGTCGAGCAGATTACTAAAGCCTCCGGCGAACACCATCGTTAATGAGGCGATGGTCATGGCATTGGCACGGGCGTTGAGTAAGGTGTAGACCAGCAGCGCCAGTAAAAACGCACCCAGCCCGACGATCATCAGGCCATAGCGCACGTTTTCCGGCAATGTGCCGCCCAGCCCAAGGAAGGTGCCGGTGTTGTGGGTCAGTAACAGCCGGATGCTGCCGCCCAGGTATTCGCGAACGTAGTCCATCGACAGGGTATTCTTGGCTATGGCTTTGGTAATTTGGTCAACGCCGACGCACAGGGCGAACACCAGAGCAATCAGGCTGAGTCGTTTGCTGAATTTCATTATCTATACCGTTTAGAAAGCGTCTACAAAAGAGTTAGCAGCAGTATAACCAGCCCGACAGGCGGCTTCCAGATATCAGAAGCGCCGAGGCTAATAGATTAATCTTCTTTACATTAGTCGCCCATCGCGGGTCGGCTAATCGGCGTCAGCGCGGTGCAACGACAGTGACATCATCAGCGCCTGCGCCAGGCACATAGAGGCAATTTGCGAACGAAAACCGTCCACCTGGGCTTCGCGCACCACAAAACAGACTTCGCTGAAGGCGATGAGCGGACTGACTACGCTATCGGTGATGGCAATCTGCCTGGCCCCCTGCGCCGCGCCCATGGCCACCAGATCGACCACTTCCTGCGCATACGGCAAAATACTGATCGAAATCACTACGTCGGTTGGCCGCACCATATTTAGCTGGGCGTTGAACATGCCGCCCAGACCGTCAATTAAATAGGTGCGCCGCTCAAGCTGGCGAAGTGCGGTGGTCAAATAGGCGGCAATGCTGAACGAACGGCGGAAGCCGATGACGTAAATGTTCTCGGCCTCAGCGAGCAGTTTAACCGCGCGATCGAGGTCCTGAGGGTTAATCTGCCCACTGAGCTGCTGCAACGCCTGCTCATTAACCATGCTAAACACTTTGAGGATATCGGCCGGCGTTTGCGGCACCGCTGGGGCATCAGTAATCGCCTGGCGCGTCAGGCTAGCGCGTTCGGTATAGTTAACCGTCTCTTCCATCAGGTGCTGGCGAAACACCTGTTTCATCTCGTTAAAACCATCAAATCCGTAATTATTGGCAAAGCGGATCAGCGTCGAGGGGGGCACGTTGGCCTTCTCGGCAATGGAAGCGATAGTCTCGAAGGGGATGGTGTTGCCGTTATCGAGGATATAGCGGGCAACCTGCTTCAGCCTTTTACTTAAAGAATCATAGCTAGTGCGGATCTTGTCTTGCAGCTGCGCGAGTTGTGATGGAGTAGCCATATTGATTATCAACACCTTAAGTCAAACTATCCTGGCAGCAAGGGGCTTCCTATCCGCGCAATGCCCATAATTCTCATGGGATGATATTAATAACTCACCCCGTTACCCGGAGAATAGTTTACCCGTTTCATCGACGGACAAACAGGAGGCGGATCAGAAATCCTTAAAGCTTTGCTGATTAAACAATCAGTTATGGCACACTGCCTGACCTATTTGCCCGGCATCATTCGCTTTAAGGTATCGTCTTTCATAAAGTAATGATGGAACAACGCGGCCAACGCGTGCAGTCCAACCAGATAATAACCCACGGTAGCCACCAGCTCGTGAGTGTTTCTCAAGCCCGAGCGCCATTCTGGACGAGGCGTGATGAACTGCGGGATTTCCCAGCCAAGCAAATAGATGCTGCGTCCGCCAAACATCACGGTGAGAAATCCCAGCGTCGGCAAAGCCAGGAACAGCAGGTATAACAGCCAGTGCGTCAGCGTGGCGATACCGGCCTGCCAGCGAGGCAACGGAGGCGTGATCGGCGGGGTAGGCTGCCGATGGCGCAAAAGGAGGCGCACCAACACCAGCAGCCAGACGCTGAGGCCAAAGTTGTAATGCAGTTGGCGGACCAGCGAGCGGTAATCATCGGGGAAATAGTCGCGCCCCAGCATCATGGCATAGGCGAGGATAATCATCAGTAATGTCAGCCAGTGCAGGCTGATTTGCAGCAATGAATAACGGGCTTTCATCGAATATTCCCCTAAACGCAGTGAGTTACAAAATACGTCAGCTAGTAAAGAAATAATAGCGTCAAATTAAGGGGGTTTTGTGAGGGTGCCGCTAAGTTAAATACTTTGCGGGTAAATCAGGCATAAAAAAACCGGGCATCTGCGGCCCGGCTTGGATTTTCACTGCGAATAAGCGGCGTCGGCTACACTTCGTTGCTTAAGGTTTTCTTTTGCGCGATCAGTCCGTCGGCGCGGAACATCGCTTTAATACCGCGCACCGCCTGACGGATACGGTCCTGATTTTCGATTAGCGCAAAGCGAACGTGCGTGTCGCCATAATCACCGAAACCAACGCCCGGGGAAACGCACACTTTAGCCTCGGACAGCAGCAGTTTGGCAAATTCCAGTGAGCCTAAATGCGCATAGGCATCGGGGATTTTGGCCCACACGTACATGGAAGCCTTCGGATTATCGACCATCCAGCCGGCCTCGTGCAGGCCGCGCACCAGCACGTTACGACGCTGGCGATACTGCTCGGCGATGTCTTTTACGCACTGCTGATCGCCCTCGAGTGCGGCAATCGCCGCCACCTGCAGCGGCGTAAAGGTGCCATAGTCGTGGTAGCTTTTAATACGTGCCAGCGCGCTCACCAGCTCTTCATTACCGACCATAAAGCCAATACGCCAGCCCGCCATGTTGTAGCTCTTCGACAGGGTAAAGAATTCTACGGCGATATCTTTAGCACCGGGAACCTGCATGATTGACGGGGCTTTCCAGCCGTCGTAAACGATATCGGCGTACGCCAGATCGTGGATCACCATCACGTTATACTGCTTGGCCAGCGCCACCACGCGCTCGAAGAAGTCGAGCTCGACGCACTGCGCGGTTGGGTTCGACGGGAAGCCGAGGATCATCATTTTTGGCCGAGGAATACTTTCTTTGATCGCTCTTTCCAGCTCGCCGAAGAAATCAACGCCTTCGACCAGCGGCACGGATCGCACCTGCGCACCGGCAATTACCGCGCCGTAAATATGGATGGGGTAGCTCGGATTGGGCACCAGTACGGTATCGCCGTGATCGAGCGTCGCCAGCATCAGGTGAGCCAGGCCCTCTTTCGAACCGATAGTCACGATCGCTTCACTTTCGGGATCAATATCGACCTGATAACGATCGGCATACCAGCGAGAAATGGCGCGACGCAGGCGTGGAATTCCGCGCGAGGTCGAGTAGCCGTGAGTATCTTCACGCTGGGCTACGGTCACCAGTTTTTCAACGATGTGAGGAGGCGTGGGCCCGTCGGGGTTACCCATGCTGAAATCGATAATATCTTCGCCGCGACGTCGCGCAGCCATTTTCAATTCAGCGGTAATGTTAAAAACGTAAGGGGGTAGACGATCGATACGCGTGAAGCGGCGTTTAGCGGTGGGTTCAGCCATGATTTCCTCGATTAACGTAAGCGCCCGGACCATCCGAGCGACGCGGGTTTGCTGTCAATACCCCAGCGGGCACGGCAACAAACCGATAAATCAACATATCGCAGCGAGGAAAAGCTGTCGATAGGGTAGCCAAAATATTTTTAGCCACCTCAGGAAAGCTCAATATCGCTTTTCAGCAGAGCCAACAGCCAGTCGTTATGCCACACGCCGCCAATGCGGTAACTTTCACGCAGCGTGCCTTCAAGCTGGAAACCACACTTTTCCAGCAGGCGACGTGAGGCGAGATTGCCCTCCAACACGTTGGCCTGCAGGCGATGGAAGCCGCATTGGTTAAAGGCGAATCTCACTACCTCGCGCAGCGACTCCTGGCCAAAGCCTTTGCCCTGATATTCAGGTAACAGCATAAATCCTACCTCGGCCTGCTGATAAGGTCGCCAGTCGGGGAAGAAACCGGTCAGGCCGATAGCCTCGCCGCTGGCGCGCTCGCGGATCACCAGACACAGCCAAAAGTCCGAATATTTATCCCATTTACCCAGTCGCTGATCGAAACGATAACGGATCTGCGCCGGTGTTTCTCGGTCACCGATGAATTTCATGACATTATCATTTTGATACAGCGTCAAAAAAAGCGGCCACTCTTCCCGTTCGACAGGCTTCATTACCAACCTTGGCGTGGTCAATACGATCATGATAATAGGCCCATTTAATAAATTGAATATGCGTCAGAGTCGCTAATAAATATAGGCAATGACCTCTCGCTTGTACCAGCAATATTAGCGCTTAGCGTAAACCTGCGCTGCTTATGGCGACCGAGTGCACAATTCCCTATAATCACCCTATTCCCCACCAGCGCGATGCCCCCGCATCCTACCGAGAGTCTGCTGTGCAACACGTCTTCGATATGACGCTAGCGGTATTTGACCGCGCGGCGTTAATGCTGATTTGCCTGTTCTTTCTAACCCGTACCCGCCTGTTTCGCAGACTGCTACAAAAAGAAAACGACGCCCATACGCCGCTGGAACTGGCCGCCGTCACCGCCATTTTTTCGCTATTCGCAATTTTTGGTACGCTTTCGGGTATTCACGTTGAAGGCTCGCTGATTAACGTGCGCACCATCGCCATTGTCGCCGGTGGGATCCTGTTCGGGCCGTGGGTAGGCATTATTACCGGACTAATTTCAGGCACTCACCGTTATCTGATCGATATACACGGCGCCACCTCGCTGCCCTGCCTGATCACCAGCATTATTGCCGGTTTTGTTTCCGGCTATATCAATCTTAACGTCAAAAAAGAGCATCACTGGAAGGTCGGCATTGCGGCCGGAATGCTCTGTGAATCGTTGACGATGATACTGATCTTACTGCTATCGAGACCGTTCTCGCTGGGGCTGGATATCGTCATAAGCATCTCTGCCCCGCTAATACTGGGCGCAATTTCCATCGGGCCGATCGTGCTGCTGGTGCAAAGCGTGGCCGATGAGAAAGAAGCCATCGCCGCGCGTCAGGCCCGGCTAGCTTTGGATATTGCCAACAAAACGCTGCCCTACTTTCGCAATATTAATGCCGAGTCGATGGCCAGGGTATGCAATATCATTAGAGAAGATATTAACGCCGATGCGGTGGCGATTACCGATACCAAAAACATTCTCGCCTACGTTGGCACCGGGGCCGATCAGTACAATATTGGCCATGAGATCATCAGTGAAAATACCAAAGAGGTGATCAGCAGCGGTAGGATCACCATTAAAAACAACGATGAAATGGATCGTACGCCGCAGATACACTCGCAGATGATCATCCCACTGTGGGAAAAAGGGGTGATTACCGGATCGTTGAAGATCTACTACTGTCACGCCCACCGCATCACCTATTCGTTAAAAGTGATGGCGGTCGGACTGTCGCAGATTATCTCAACCCAGATGGAGGTGTCCCGCGCCGAGCAGCTGCGTGAAATGGCCAATAAGGCCGAGATGCGTGCGCTGCAAAGCAAGATTAACCCGCACTTTCTGTTTAACGCGCTGAACGCCATCTCTTCGTCAATCCGTATTAATCCAGACACCTCACGGCAGCTGATTATCAATTTGTCGCGCTATTTGCGTTACAATCTCGAGCTAAACGACGAGATGATCGACCTGCGCAAAGAGCTGCATCAGGTACAGGATTATATTGCAATCGAACAGGCAAGGTTCGGCAACAAGCTGACGGTGATTTACGATATTGACGACGACGTTTCGGTGTCGATCCCCAGCCTGCTTATTCAGCCGCTGGTCGAAAACGCCATTGTTCACGGCATTCAGCCCTGCAGCGGTAAAGGCGTGGTGAAGATCGCCGTTAAACGCGTCGGCGATAAGGTTAACGTGTCGGTGAAAGATACCGGGCAAGGTATTCTGCAATCGGTGATTGAGCGCGTCGCGAATAATGAAATGCCGGGCAATAAAATTGGCCTGCTCAACGTCCACCATCGCGTCAGCCTACTCTACGGGCAAGGATTACAGATCCGTCGCCTCGAGCCGGGTACAGAAATCTCATTTATGATCCATCAAGGGTAAACGGTTGAAAGCAATCATTGTCGAGGATGAATTTCTGGCTCAGGAAGAGCTTAGCTACCTGATTGGCACCCACAGCAGCATTGATATCGTCGAGAAGTTTGACGATGGGTTGGCGGTGCTAAAATACCTGCAAAATCACCAGGTCGATGCTATTTTTCTGGATATTAATATTCCGTCGCTCGACGGCGTGCTGCTGGCGCAAAACATCAGTAAATTTGCCCACCGGCCGTACATTATTTTTATCACCGCCTATAAAGAACATGCCGCCGAAGCCTTTGAAATTGAAGCTTTTGATTACATTCTTAAGCCCTATCATGAGGCGCGTATCGTCACCATGCTGCAAAAGCTCGAGCTGCATTTTAAGCGCGATAAACAGGCGGATACGCCTGCGGCAAGCGGCACTAATCGGGCCAGCCACAGCATCAATCTAATTAAAGACGAACGAATAATTGTCACCGATATCAACGATATTTACTACGCCGCCGCGCAGGAGAAAGTGACGCAGGTCTACACCCGTCGCGAGGAATTTACCATGCCGATGAATATTTCCGAGCTGTGTCATCGTTTGCCGGAGGAGCATTTCTTTCGCTGCCACCGTTCTTACTGTGTCAACCTGTCGAAGATCCGCGAAATTGTGCCGTGGTTTAATAACACCTATATTTTGCGCTTGAGCAATCTTGATTTTGAAGTGCCGGTCAGCCGCAGCAAGGTCAAAGACTTCCGCCAGCTGATGGGGCTTTAGGCTTTACGGCCATAAAAAAACGTCGCCTCCTCAGGAACCGGTCCTGAGGAGGCGACGTTAAATCTGCTAAAAACTGACGTTAAGCGATCAGAGTAATGCCGATAGACTGGCGCAAATAGGCACCCGAACCCAGCAAGCCTGGCTTATCGTGAGTGATCAGATAAACAGGAATATCAATCAGGTAGTCCTTGAAACGCCCTTTGTCTTCAAAGGCGGCGCGGAAACCGGAAGCCTTAAAGAACTCCAGGAAACGCGGCACGATGCCACCGGCAATATAAACGCCGCCGAAGGTTCCCATCGTCAGCGCCAGGTTACCGCCGAAGCGACCCATAATTACGCAGAACAGCGACAATGCGCGGCGACAGTCGAGATCGTCTTCCAGCGCCAGTTTGGTTACGTCTTTCGGCGCATAGTCTTCCGGCTCACGTTTATCAGCCTTGACGATGGCACGATACAGGTTAACCAGGCCGGGACCGGACAGGATACGCTCGGCAGAAACGTGACCCATTTCGATACGCAGCTGCTCAAGGATGATGTCCTCTTCTTCGCTGTTAGGCGCAAAGTCAACGTGTCCACCCTCGCCCGGCAGGCTCAACCAGCGATTATCTACGTGGATAATGTGGGCTACGCCCAGACCGGTGCCCGCACCATAAATTACCGCCGGCTTGCCGTCCTGCGGCTTTTTACCGCCAAACTGCAGCAAATCGGTCTCTTTCAGCATCGGGATAGCCATAGACACGGCGGTAAAGTCATTGATCACTTCGAGATGTTCCAGACCCAGATTTTTCTTCATCTCGGCAATCGAGAATTTCCAGGTATGGTTAGTCATCGCAACCCAATCACCCACGATAGGACAGGCGATGGCAATACAGGCGTCGACCACTTCTTCATGATGCTGCAATTGCAAATAATGGCGAACTGCCGCCTCAAGACTGTCGTAATCCAACCCGGAAAAAGTCTGGGCCTGAGAAATCTCACCGCTGTCGAGAGCGCAAAGCGCCAGGCGGCAATTAGTGCCTCCGACATCGCCAACCAGGGCGTACTTGGTCATTTTTATCTCCGCAAAAATTAAATTGCTCGCCCTGCTTCGGCTCGCATCGAGTGATTACAAACAGCCTTTTATGACACGCCCAATTGTGGGCTGGAAAATCTAGGCTAGCAGGACTATAAGTGCTAAGTGCTTACATATTCGTGAGGGCAAAATAGCGGTAATTGCCCTATGCTGCAACGCCGATTTAGCCTATTGCTGATATAAATGGCCGCATACCGCAAAATAAAGCGCTACAAAACCAAAATCCGCCGATCTTCTATACACTGGATTAAGTAAAATAATAAGGGAATTTCTGCATGCTGCATCCTCGTGCAAAAACCATGCTGACCTTCGGGGTGCCAGCACTGGTGATTGGCTCCGCGTCCAGCATCATCTTGGTGGCGGTAATGCGCTTTGCCCAGGCGCTGCAAAGTTTACTGTGGCTGAGAATTCCCAACCTCCTAAACATTAACACGCAATCAGCGGGTTGGGTGCTGTTTATGCTCACGCTGACCGGAATTGCCGTCGGTGCGCTGATCCGTTACATGCCGGGCCACGCCGGTCCTGACCCGGCGACCGAATCGCTGATCGGCATGCCGGTGCCGCTGAATGCCATTCCTGGACTGCTGCTGGCGCTGGTTATTGGCCTGGCCGGTGGCGTGAGCCTCGGCCCTGAAAATCCGATTATTGCGATAAACATTGCCATCGCGGTGGCGGCGGGTACGCAGCTGTTCCCTCGGGTGCCGGGTACCGACTGGATCATTCTTGCGGCGGCGGGCACGCTCGGTGCGCTGTTTGGCACGCCGGTCGCCGCGGCGCTTATCTTTTCGCAGACCCTGAACGGCGGAAAAGACGTTCCACTGTGGGATCGGCTGTTTCCGCCTTTGCTGGCCGCTGGTGCCGGTGCCTTCACCGGTAATCTGTTCTTCGAACCTGATTTTACCCTAAGCCTGGCGCCCTATCTCGACACGCACCTGGTGGACGTATTCAGCGGTTCAATAGTGACGCTGACGGCAATCGCGCTGGGGATGCTGGCAGTGTGGATTTTTCCTCACCTGCACCGGCTGTTTCACTCAATACCTAACCCGATGATCATGCTGGGTCTCGGCGGCTTCATACTCGGCCTGCTGGCGTTGATTGGCGGGCAAATTACCCTGTTCCGCGGGTACGATGAAATGAAACTGCTGGCACTCAGCAGCGATAGCCTGTCGTTGGGGCAACTGTTGGCCATTACTCTGAGCAAGCTGGCGGCGCTGGTGATTGCGGCAGCCTGCGGTTTTCGCGGCGGGCGCATTTTTCCTGCGGTGTTTGTTGGCGTGTCATTGGGGATTATGTTGCACAACCACGTCGATTCGGTGCCCGCGGCTATTACCGTGTCCTGTGCGGTGATGGGCCTCGTCTTGGTGGTCACGCGCGACGGCTGGCTTAGCCTGTTTTTGGCGCTCGCGGTGGTGCCAGACATCAGGCTGCTGCCGGTGCTGTGCATCGTCATGCTACCGGCCTGGCTGCTGCTGGCCGGAAAACCGATGATGCTGGTGATCCGGCGCGAGAAAGGCTCGGATAAAGAGCGAGATTAACGGCCGCTGGGTTGCGTTCGCTGCCCTGAGTCATCCCTGCGAGCGACAATGCGCTGGCGCAGCGTGTCGTAGACCCAGTTGTAGACAATGGTGTAAGGCAAAAAGAATAAAAAGAAGCCAATTTCCAATAACAACGCATCCAACAGGCCAATGTGCAACCACGCGGCGGCTATCGGTAATCCAAAGAGGATAAACCCGCCTTCAAAGCCTAATGCGTGGGCAATACGCATCGGCCAACGACGTTTCACCCGGCTCTGCGGCCAGAAATAATCAAACAGGCTGTTGTAAACCACGTTCCACACCATCGCAGTGGTGGATAACAGGATGGCCAATACGCCCATCTCGAAAATAGGCTTATTCATTAGCCAGGCCGCCGTTGGCGCACAGGCCAGCAGCGCGATCGCTTCAAATGCAACCGCGTGGAAAATTCGCTCTAAAAGACTCTTTTTAGTTTTCAACGAAGCGTTTAACGATGACATTTTTAACCTACCTTTTATAAACCTATTGCGCAGTTCGCGCGTTAACTTTTGACCATTCCTTGTCGATGGGTAGGATTATCATCGTAATTACAGATAGAATAAAACGAGATGGTATCGATAAAAGCGATATATAGGCAATTTATCGACCTTTGCAACTCAGGAGCGATTCATGCGCTATTCCCCCGAGGCACTGCTGGCCTTTGTAGAAACCGCCGCCAGTGGCTCTTTCTCCGCGGCTGCCAGAAAGCTTAATAAAAGCCAGTCAACCGTCAGTGCTGCCGTGGCTAATCTGGAGATTGATCTCGGCGTCACGCTGTTTAATCGCGAAGGACGTCAGCCGCAGCTCACGCCGCAAGGCCAGCGTGTACTAACTCACGTTCAGGCAATACTGTCGGCCAGTGAACAGCTGGACCAGCTGGCGGTGCGCCTGTCTTCTCAGATCGAGCCGCGACTGACCTTTGTTTTGTCGGACACCTATCAACCCACGCATTACGAAACGCTGCTCGGACGTTTTGAACAACGTTACCCGGATATCGAATTCGAATGCCTGATTGCCGAAGATCAGGACGTCATCGATCTGCTGCAAACCGGTCGGGCGCATATCGGCATGCTGGAGGTGCAGGAGAGCTATCCGCCGGATATTGGTTACTCGCGTTTGCCGGATCAGACTGAAATGGCGCTGTTTGTGGCAAAAAAGCATCCGCTCGCCGCACGCAAGGCGCTGAGTCGCGAGGATTTGTCTACCTATCGCCAGCTGTGCCTGCAAACCTACGGTCGACAGCAAAAACTCAAAGCTCTGGGACAGACCTGGTCGGCACCGAGCTATTTAATGCTATTAGAAATGGCGGAACAGGGTTTTGGCTGGTCCATTCTGCCGCGCTGGCTGGTGGCACAGTTTGGTCATCAGAAGCTGGTAGAGCTGGCACTGAGCGGCTGGCCGAAACTGATTTCGATCGATGCGGTATGGTGTAAGGCCAGTCAGCCGGGACCGGCGGGCAGGTGGTTTATCGATAGCCTGCTCGATCCCCTGCGGCTCAGCGGGCAATAATACGGCTAATAAACGGCCGCATTATTAATAAGCCGCGTTAAGAGTTTTCCTTTGTTAAGTAAATTATTAGCGTATGTGATCGCTGCAGCCGAAAATAAAAATGAAAACGCATACATTTAAAGGCTATTTTTATTTTGTTATTTCACTTCCGCTGTTTTTAAAAAGGATCTCTATGCCTTATCAAGCCAATCCTTCACGCTATGAAACCATGCTGTATCGCCGCTGCGGACACAGCGGCCTTAAACTCCCGGCAGTCTCATTAGGCCTGTGGCATAACTTTGGTGACGCTACCCGCTTTGAGAACAGCCGCGAGCTGATACATCACGCCTTTGATCGCGGGATCACCCACTTCGATTTGGCCAATAACTACGGACCGCCTCCGGGATCGGCTGAGGAAAACTTTGGCCGCATTCTGCGCGAAGATCTGTTGCCGTGGCGCGATGAGCTGATTATTTCCTCTAAGGCCGGTTACACCATGTGGGACGGTCCTTACGGCGATTGGGGTTCCAAGAAATATCTGGTTGCCAGCCTGAATCAAAGCCTAAACAGGCTCGGTCTCGATTACGTCGATATCTTCTATCATCATCGTCCCGATCCCGACACGCCGCTGGAAGAAACAATGGCGGCGCTGGACTTAATCGTCCGTCAGGGCAAAGCGCTTTACGTTGGGCTGTCAAACTATCCGGCCGAACTGGCGCAGAAGGCGTTTGATATCCTTGAACAACTTGGAACGCCTTGCCTGATCCATCAGCCGAAGTATTCGATGTTCGAACGTTGGGTTGAAGACGGCCTGCTCGATACCCTGCAGCAAAACGGCGTCGGTTCGATTGCCTTCTCACCGCTGGCGGGCGGCGTGTTGACCGATCGCTACCTGGCGGGTATCCCCGAAGATTCGCGCGCGGCCAGCGGTAGTCAGTTCCTGAAGCCGGATCAGCTAACCGAAGCTAAATTGGAAAAGGTGCGTAAACTCAATGAGATTGCACTGGCGCGGGGTCAAAAACTGTCGCAGATGGCGCTAGCCTGGGTGCTGCGCGGCGATCGGGTGACGTCGGTATTGATTGGCGCGAGCAAGACCAGCCAAATCGATGATGCAGTAAACACCCTGAGCAACCTGCAATTAAGCGAGCAGGAAATAAGCGAAATTGAAAAAATATTGATGTAACCGTTTACCTCAAACAGGAAAACTTTGTTAACAATGCTGTCAGGGACTTACTGTAAGTAAATCGTTAAACTGGGTAAATCAATCAAAACAGGATTGCAGGCAATAGATTACCTGTGGTCGAGGCCTTATAACTGTGTTCATTGAAAACGTTACCTAACGAATTAATGCAGACCCAATAATTTCAAATGCAGATAAAACGGCTTACGCCGCTGTGTGCTGAAAATGCTGGGAATAAGGTTGAATGGAGAGAAAAGATGAAAACATTACCCGTTAAGATTGCTCTGGGTGCCTTGTTGTTCGGCCTGTTGCCAGCCACTATGCCGGCACACGCTGACGGTATCAGTATCAGCGTTCCTGGTTTAAATGTCGATATCGGCTCACGCGATCATCGTGGCTATTACTGGGATGGTTATGACTGGCGCTCCCCGTACTGGTGGCAGCACCGCGGTGATTACTACGGTCACCGCAACAACCGTGGCCAATATTGGGACGGCGGTCACTGGCGTGATAGCGGCTGGTGGAACCAGCACGGTCGCGGTGGTCCGGGCCGTGGTGGTCCTGGCGGCGATCGCGGCCATGGCGGTCCTGGTGGCCCAGGCGGCGATCGTGGACACGGCGGTCCTGGTGGCGACCACGGCGGCGGTCCTCGTCCTCCGATGGGTGGACCTGGTGGCCCAGGCGGCGATCACCGTTAATAACCCGCGCGGTTAAATGCAAAAGAGGCACTATGAAGTGCCTCTTTTTTATGCAAAAAAATCATGCCTATCGCGTAGCGGGGATCTGAAACTCAGCGTGGTATTTTTACTTCAGCATGCCAATCAACAGGTAAAGGTTCAGGCTGACCACCACAAGCACGATAGCCCTTCCCGCCCACTGCATTGCGCGGGAATTCACCATATCCCCCATCAGTTCGCGGTTACCGGTGAAGGCCAACAGCGGAAGCAGGGCCAGTGCGATACCGAAGCTCAACAGCACCTGGCTCATGACCAATATTTTGGTGGCGTCCATACCGGCCAGGATCACGATAAACGACGGCGCCATGGTTACCGCACGGCGGACCCACAGCGGAATATAGAATTTAACGAAGCCCTGCATCACCACCTGCCCCGCCAGCGTTCCCACCACGGTAGAGGAAAGTCCCGCCGCAACCAGGCTCAAACCGAAGATGGTTGCCGCCGCGTGACCCAACAGCGGTGTCAGGGTGAGATAGGCTTCTTCCAGCTCGCTTATCCCTTTGTGACCGCTGAAATGAAAGGCCGCCGCCGCGGTCGCCATCATCGCCAGATTAACGAAGCCGGCAATGGTCATCGCAACGGCAACGTCCAGCTTGGTAGATGAGTAGCGCTGCCCTTTGGATACTTTGCTTGAGTTCTGGGTTAATGAAGAGTGCAGATAAATAACGTGCGGCATGATAGTCGCGCCGAGAACGCCCGCGGCCAGATAAACCGAGTTGGCATCCGGCAGACTCGGGGTCAGCATGCCTTTACCCAGCTCAATCATCTTAGGCTGCGAGAAGAACAGCTCAACGATATAGGCCAGCGCGACAAACAGCAGCAGCCCGCCAATCACCAGTTCTAGCGGTTTCTGACCCCGCTTTTGCAGCCCGAGAATAATAAAAGTCGCGATCCCGGTCAGCACCGCGCCCTCGAGTAAAGAGACGCCTAGCAGCAGTTTGAAACCGATGGCCGCGCCGATAAACTCGGCCAGATCGGTCGCCATAGCAATAATTTCGGCCTGAACCCAATAGGCCCAGACCGCCGGGCGAGGAAAACGATCGCGGATATGTTCGGCAAGGTTTTTACCGGTCGCAATGCCTAACTTTGCCGACATAAGCTGGATCAGCATCGCCATGATGTTGGCCCAGACCACCACCCACAGCAGTTGATAGCCGTAAGAGGCACCGGCCTGAATGTTGGTGGCAAAGTTTCCCGGATCGATGTAGCCAATGGCGGCGATAAAAGCCGGCCCCATTAATGAAAGCTTGATCTTTCTGGAGCTACGGCTGGAGGACTCAGCTCGGCTATTCAGCATATCAGTAACCCTTACAGTTTTTGCGCTTATTAGATATCATACTTAACTGAGAATGATTATCAAGTGCATTTAGAAAGATCTTGGTTATTTCTCTGATAGGGAGTCAGCGGCTAGGGTAAAAACAAGGTACTAACAGGGAATAGAAGCCAAAAGAGTCAATGATGACTCGCTTTCCTAATACAGACTTTTTAGAATACTGCTGCCCTAGCTTAAAGAGCAAAGGGCGTAAAACGGCTTCTAATAAAGCTAGCACAATAAATCAAACTATGGGTAATTTTTTTCACATCTTCACATATTGTGTTATGTGGCTGGAAATGTTGCTTTTTTTAATCTTAATTCATATATTTGCAATAGATATCACATTTTTTATGTACGCGTTACATAAAATGACCGTCGAAATATTGCCCGCCTCTACTTTGGAGCCACCATGTCCCGAATACTGCACTTTGTTTTAGCCTTAGCTGTTGTGGCAGTGCTGGCCTTACTGGTGAGCCGCGATCGTAAGAATATTCGCTTACGTTTCATCGCTCAGCTGTTGGTCATTGAAGTCTTGTTAGCCTATTTCTTCCTGAATTCTGAAATTGGCTTAGGGTTTGTGAAAGGTTTCTCAGACCTGTTTGAAACGCTTCTGAAATTTGCAGCACAGGGGACCGGGTTTGTATTTGGCGGTATGAACGAAAAAGGATTAGCGTTCTTCTTCCTCAACGTATTGTGCCCTATCGTTTTTATCTCGGCGCTGATTGGTATCCTGCAGCACGTGCGCATTCTCCCGGTAGTGATCCGCATCATCGGTACCGTGCTCTCGAAAATCAACGGCATGGGGAAACTGGAATCCTTTAACGCCGTCAGCTCGCTGATCCTCGGTCAGTCTGAGAACTTCATCGCCTATAAAGACATTTTAGGCAAGATGTCTGAAAAACGAATGTACACCATGGCCGCGACGGCGATGTCGACGGTATCCATGTCGATCGTTGGCGCTTACATGACCATGCTTGAGCCTAAGTTTGTGGTTGCCGCGTTGGTGCTGAATATGTTCAGTACCTTCATCGTGCTTTCACTGATCAACCCGTATAAGGTTGAAGGTGAAGAAGACCTGCAAATGACCAACGCCCACGCGGGCCAGAGCTTCTTTGAAATGCTGGGGGAATATATCCTGGCCGGTTTCAAGGTGGCGATTATCGTTGCGGCTATGCTGATTGGCTTTATTGCGCTGATCTCTTGTCTGAATGCGCTGTTTAATACCGTATTTGGCATCAGCTTCCAGGGCGTGCTGGGCTATGTGTTCTATCCGTTTGCCTGGGTGATGGGCGTACCTAGCCACGAAGCACTGCAGGTGGGCAGCATTATGGCCACCAAGCTGGTGTCAAACGAGTTTGTGGCGATGCTGGATTTACAAAAAGTTGCTCACGACCTGTCACCGCGCGGCGTGGGTATCCTGTCAGTATTCTTGGTGTCGTTTGCTAACTTCTCGTCGATCGGTATCGTGGCGGGCGCAATCAAGGGTCTTAACGAACATCAGGGCAACGTGGTTTCACGCTTTGGCCTGAAGCTGCTGTATGGCTCAACGCTGGTTAGCGTGCTGTCGGCGTCGATCGCCGGGCTGGTTCTGGGTTAACACTGCGGCAGTAAGACACTAAAAGTTAATACGAAAAAGCCAGTCAGTTAACGCTGACTGGCTTTTTTATTGCCGTTGAAATTTATGACTGAAGGGCAATTGTTATTTCAGTTTAGCGATTATTTATAGAGTTCTGCAGAACCAGAAACGTTGTTTTCACCGACGGTAGTGATGATTTGGTATGAACTTGCCCCCTCTTGCGCAGCTTTGGCAGCAATTTTGTCATTCAGCGCGTCCAGATTACCGCTGTCAACAGACTCGCTGATGACACCGACTTTATGCTCACCCGCTGGAATAGAGTTCACCTCAGTAGCGGCAAAGGTGGCAAATGAGGCGGTAGTCAGTGCGATAACGGCAAATGCTTTAGTCAGGTTTTTCATGATTTACTCCAAATCTCTTCTATCTAATCTGATTATTTAAGGGTGAACGTTTTAGTTATCGTTCGTTAAGTAAAGGTTACGCCCAGCGGCAACGCCTTGCAAGGCGTTTATTTAATAGTCGTTAACTAATTGTGCTGATCGTTTTTAGAGCAGATGTCAGAGCAGATGTCAGAGCAGAAAGTCGAGGGAGTTTTACGGATCGCAGAAAAGCAAAAACCCGCCGAAGCGGGTTCTTTAAATTTGGTGGAGATAAGCGGGATCGAACCGCTGACCTCTTGCATGCCATGCAAGCGCTCTCCCAGCTGAGCTATACCCCCACGGGTGTTCGAATTAACAGTCTTCTGCTTACACCCTGGGAAGGTGTTAAGCGCCAATCTGCTCTGAGAAGAAGATTGGTGGAGATAAGCGGGATCGAACCGCTGACCTCTTGCATGCCATGCAAGCGCTCTCCCAGCTGAGCTATACCCCCGTTCCAGACACATTAAATCTTGTGAACGGGGCGCATAATATGAAACCCCAACAAGGCTGTCAACGGCTAAATTAGATTATGCAATCAAGCGCTGAAAAAGACGCCAAATAGCGGTCACAGCAGAGGTTTTTTACCCGACACCAACAAAAAATGCTCATTATTTCATCGATTGTTTATTTTATTGCGGCTGACTAAACGGGGCCACTTATCTGATCCTGCTAATTATTTTCCGCAACTCTTAAAATCTTTATTTAACCAACCGTTAACAAGCTTAAAATAGCATCTTGTGATCAGAGAATTCTCATAATAGACTTCAATCGCACCATCAGTGTCGTTTATCACCCATTAAAATAACTCATCACATTCGAGCCAACTCATGTCCTTGTATTCACCCAAAGAAATCGCGTCACTCGCCGTTGCGGCCGGAGTGAACAAAAGTCGTGCTTCTGTCACCCATTTATTGATCCTGGGTTTTCTAGCCGGGGCCTTTATTGCTATTGGCTTCCTGCTGGACCTGCATGTAGTAGGGACACTGCCTGCATCCTGGGGTTCATTTGGTGGCTTTTTAGGTGCTGCCGTCTTCCCGGTCGGTTTGATCCTTACCGTCTTAGCCGGCGGTGAGCTGCTGACCGGTAATATGATGACGCTGCCAATGGCCTGGTTCGCGCGTCAGATCAGCCTTTTTTCGGTCATACGTAACTGGTTCTGGGTCACTATCGCCAACCTGATTGGCAGTATCGCCGTGGCTTACTTCTTTGGCCACGTGCTGGGGATGACGGAAGGCGTATTCCTGGCTAAAACGGTGGCCACCGCTCAGGCCAAAGTCAGCGCTGACTTTACGCACGCGTTTATTTCGGGCGTTGGCTGTAACTGGCTGGTATGCCTGGCGGTGTGGTTAGCTTTTGCCAGTAAAGAAATGGGCGGCAAGGTGATCGGTACCTGGTTCCCGGTGATGGCGTTCGTGGCTATCGGCTTCCAGCACGTAGTGGCCAACATGTTCATTATTCCTGCCGCAATCTTTGCCGGTGCCATGAGCTGGTCGCAGTACTTCCCTAACTTTGTTGCGGTATTCCTCGGTAACGCCGTGGGCGGTGCCGGTTTCGTAGGTCTGATGTACTTTATGGCCTACCGTCCAACCAAAGACAGTGCGGAGTCGACCTCACAGTCGCGCTAAGCCACGCTTGCACCATAAAAAAGGCCAGCCGGATCGCTCCGCTGGCCTTTTTGCTGTTTAGCACGTTATCTTGTGGGAATAATCGATCTACTGATTAATCCACCACCTCTATTTATTGCTGAACTTCACGCTCGGCAATGAAGGCCAATGCCTTATCGATGCGCGACAGAGTACGGCTCTGGCCGATAGCGTGAACGGTAACGTCCATACCCGGAGACATGCCTGCGCCGGTAACGGCAACGCGCAGTGGCATGCCCACCTTGCCCATTCCCACGCCTAGCTCGTCCGCAGTACCCTGAATCGCGTTGTGCACGTTTTCAGGCGTCCAGGCGGTGATAGCGGCAAGATTAGCGCGCACGGCTTCCAGCGGCTGACGCGCAACCGGGCGCAGGTGTTTCTTGGCGGCTGCTTCATCAAACTCGCTGAAATCTTCATAGAAGTAGTGGCAAGATTCTGCCATCTCTTTCAACGTCTTGCAGCGCTCGCCCAGCAGCGTGACCAGAGCGGCAAGCTCAGGACCGTTGCGGGTGTCGATATTCTGCTGCTCGATATGCCATTGCAGGTGGGTCGCGACGTATTCCGGCGGCAGGGTATTAATATAGTGATGGTTCAGCCACTGAAGCTTTTCAGTATTAAAGGCGCTGGCAGATTTGCTGACCTTGTCGAGGCTGAACAGGGTTTTCATTTCTTCAACGGTGAAGATTTCCTGATCGCCGTGGGACCAGCCCAGACGCACCAGATAGTTCAGCAGCGCTTCTGGCAGATAGCCGTCATCACGATACTGCATCACGCCGACTGCGCCGTGACGTTTAGACAGTTTTTGTCCGTCGTCGCCCAGGATCATTGAAACGTGAGCGTAAACCGGCACCGGTGCACCCAGCGCTTTAAGGATGTTGATCTGACGCGGAGTATTGTTGATATGATCTTCGCCACGGATAACGTGGGTGATTTCCATGTCCCAGTCATCGACCACTACGCAGAAGTTATAGGTTGGCGCACCGTCGGTACGACGGATAATCAGGTCATCCATTTCGAGATTACTGATTTCGATCGGGCCACGGATCTGATCGTCAAAAATAACCGATCCTTCCTGTGGGTTACAGAAACGCACTACGCACGGCTCGTCGGCGGCATGGTGTTCGTGGCTATTGCGGCAATGACCGTCGTAACGTGGCTTCTGATTGTTCGCCATTTGCTCTTCGCGCAGCGCGTCCAGACGTTCTTTAGAGCAGTAACACTTATAGGCGGTGCCGTTTTCCAGCATTTCGTCAATGACCGCGTTGTAACGATCGAAACGTTTAGTTTGGAAATACGGGCCTTCATCCCAGTCCAGATTCAGCCAGTTCATCCCATCCATGATCGCATCAATAGCCGCCTGGGTAGAACGCTCCAGGTCGGTATCTTCTATACGTAACACAAACTCACCGCCCAGATTGCGGGCATAAAGCCAGGAGTAAAGTGCAGTACGAGCGCCGCCAACGTGCAAATAGCCGGTTGGGCTGGGAGCAAAACGGGTTTTGATTTTCATCTGGAAAGCAGCCTTAACTATGTTTCAAATAGAAGTCGCGATTGAACGAGACTCTCATTAATACGATACCTAACGTCATGGTGCGCATAACTATAGGGATAAAAGTGGGGATCATTCTATCACTCTGCCTCGAATCCTCAACGTTGAACCCGGCAATTGCACGGCTAATTGCGCCGTTTATCCCAACAAAAGGCGGCGGCCCCCTACTCTTCCCTGATTATTAGCAGGAAATAATCGGGTAAGGGACGAGGTTTTCGCTAAATAAATGCCATTAGCCTGCGCAATACTGCACGGTCGGAGAGGTAAAGCCGCCGAGCTTTGCGCACAAAAACGCTATTTTTAGCTCATTGATGCATAAGAATTAGTCTAGATTGCATACTTTTTTGGCGGCTTGCCTAGTTTTACGCCGAACAGTCATTTTTGTTTTTAAAAACCGTTGACTCAATTCGAACTATCCCTATAATGCGACTCCATCACGACGGGGCGATTAGCTCAGTTGGTAGAGCATCTCCTTTACACGGAGGGGGTCGGCGGTTCGAACCCGTCATCGCCCACCACTCTTTTTAAGAGTGAGCGCGTTGTGATAAGCCATCTTATGATGGGCGATTAGCTCAGTTGGTAGAGCATCTCCTTTACACGGAGGGGGTCGGCGGTTCGAACCCGTCATCGCCCACCACTCAAACGAGTGATGGTGAGTAAGAAGAAATGAGAAATGGGCGATTAGCTCAGTTGGTAGAGCATCTCCTTTACACGGAGGGGGTCGGCGGTTCGAGCCCGTCATCGCCCACCATTTCTCAGCAAGCTTCTTACGAAACAGTTTTCAGAAGTGGGCGATTAGCTCAGTTGGTAGAGCATCTCCTTTACACGGAGGGGGTCGGCGGTTCGAGCCCGTCATCGCCCACCACTTCTGAAACAGCAGTAAAGCCACTATACAGTGGGCCGTTAGCTCAGTTGGTAGAGCAGTTGACTTTTAATCAATTGGTCGCAGGTTCGAATCCCGCACGGCCCACCATTAGTAAGAAAAAAGCGCCTAACGGGCGTTTTTTGCGTTTTAGCGCCACCAATAATTCTGCCCTCTCCGCAGCTGCCTATTCCGCTGGCCGTGGGGGTGAGAAGCTGCGTTCAGGTTCGAGTCGAGCGAAGCGAGACGACAACGCGTCAGCGTTGCCCGCAGGGTGAGGCCAAAGGCCGAATCAATCCCGCACGGCCCACCATTAGTAAGAAAAAAGCGCCTAACGGGCGTTTTTTGCGTTTTAGCGCCACCAATAATTCTGCCCTCTCCGCAGCTGCCTATTCCGCTGGCCGTGGGGGTGAGAAGCTGCGTTCAGGTTCGAGCCGAGCGAAGCGAGACGACAACGCGTCAGCGTTGCCCGCAGGGTGAGGCCAAAGGCCGAATCAATCCCGCACGGCCCACCATTAGTAAGAAAAAAGCGCCTAACGGGCGTTTTTTGCGTTTTAGCGCCACCAATAATTCTGCCCTCTCCGCAGCTGCCTATTCCGCTGGCCGTGGGGGTGAAGCGGTTTGTGCTGCGCACAGCGGCTAGCAAGATCAGTAAGCTCCGAGCAGTTTTTCCGCTTCAATGGCTTCAACGAGCATTTAACCGGTAGTGCCTGAACCGGGCAACCTAGGCTGAGGTCAAAACACCCTCCTTCTAGCATCATCTAATTGTCTGAAATTACTGTAATTGTCCCCTCACCCACGGCGTGGGGGAGGGTTAGGGTGGGGGAGCTGGCGACGCGGAGTCAGGGAAATTACTTGGAAATTTCAGTCGCTTGCTCCCCCATCCCAGCCTTCCCCCGAAAATCGGGTGAAGGGGCCGTTCAGCGTCGCTTAACTGTCTGAAATTACTGTAATTGTCCCCTCACCCACGGCGTGGGGGAGGATTAGGGTGGGGGAGCTGGCGACGCGGAGTCAGGGAAATTACTTGGAAATTTCAGTCGCTTGCTCCCCCATCCCAGCCTTCCCCCGAAAATCGGGTGAAGGGGCCGATCGGAGTCGTGTAAGACTCTGAATTTTATTGATAAATTTAAATCTAAACACTGAAAAAAATTAAAAAATATCCGTTGAGAGATCGGTCATTGACCGCCGAAGAGTTGCCGGTTTTTCTTGTTAAGCTAATACTGGCGGCCTCGGGCCTACGCTGAGCGAGGGAAAGGGAGACGCTTTTGGCTCCCTACTGAGCGAAGGCAGCCCGCAGGGCCGTGGCCAACGCCACGCGCGGCGGTAACTGAAACGATCTATTTCTTTTGCACAAATCGTATCGCGAGGGCAAAGGCACGGGAGTCCAGAGGGTATTTGCCTTGGAATACCCTTTGGGCGGTCTGGGCCGCCGCCCAGTAAGCGCAGCGCATGCCGTGCGCAGCACACAACCTTGACCTTAGGCCCTCCGCAGCACACTACATTCAAACCACTTTGTACATCACACTGGTAGAGTCAAAAACCCCCGCCGTTGATAATGCATATCCCGGGATGGTGCCACACAGTTCGTATCCCAGTGAGTGATACAGCGCCTGGGCGTCGCTATCGGTCACCGTGTCGAGCACTAACAATGTTCGATTAAGAGTCTGGGCCAGTCTCTCGACGGACAGCATCAGCTGGCGGGCTATTCCCTGCCTTCTGGCATCCGGGTGCACCAGCAGTTTAACCACGTCGGCGCGATGCTGGCCGTTGCCCGGCATGTCGACCACCAGCTGTACTGTGCCGACAATGCGACCATGAAGGCGCGCCACTAAAATTCGCCGCTCCCCCGCGGCAAAGGCTGGCAGCAGCTTATGCCAGAATGCCAACGCCTCTGCCTGACCAAACGGCAGAATAAATCCCACGCTGGCGCCAAGCTTAACGCAGGCTTCAAGGGTTGCGGCCAGGCTGAGTAAATCAGCCTGTGAAAAGTCCTGTGAGTAAGGCTCGTTTTTCAATTCGCTGATAGTTAACACGTTATTATTCCTTATTGTCAGGGACGACAGATCACAATGCTGTAATGAGCCTCTTCAGGTCCGGGTACGTAAAAGGTCGAACTGCCGTAGAGATGAAAGCGCAGGCAGTCGCCCTCCTCTAAACGATACTGCTGCTGGTCAAGCGTCAGCTCGAGCACGCCGGAAAGCAGCCAGATATGCTGCTCAAGGCCGTACACCGGCGGCGCGTCATAGTGAATTTTTGCCCCCGCGCTGAGTCGGCCAGACATAAACTCGGCCTTAAAATCTCGCGCCGGCGGGGATATGGACCGCCTTTCGAAGCCGGTGCGGGTGTCGCGCCAAACCGATTGCTGGCCGCAACGGATGAGTTCTGCCGGATTATCTTCGAGATCCATCAGCAATCTTGAGGTCGGCAAACCATAGGCGGCACTCAGCTTTCCCAACAGTGCGGCGGTAGGACTGGTCTCCGCGCGTTCAATACGCGACAGCGTGGCGCGGCTAATACCGGTCTTTTCGGCCAGCATCTCCAGCGACCAGTCTTGTGTGGTGCGCAGCGCGGCCAAACGCTGGGCCAGTTTTAATTCGTCATTCATTTCTAAGATCCTACGCCACAATTCCCAATAATGAGAATATATCCCCAAAATGAGATGATAGCAAATGGATTAATTTTTCCTCAGTGCTTAAACAAAATTAATCCTTATAACTTGTACAAGCACAATTATCTTGTACAAGTTGCTAATGAAGGGCTAAAGTAATTAAAAGCTCAGTAATCGATCGGAAAACTTTATGTCTTTGTACAGCATCGGCGAGGTCGCACGCATTTGTGGCATCAATCCAGTAACTCTGCGCGCCTGGCAGCGTCGATATGGCCTGCTCAAACCTCAGCGAACCGAGGGTGGACACCGGTTATTTGATGACAACGATCTGGAAACTATCCGCACCATCGTTGGCTGGATAAATCGCGGCGTTCAGGTGAGCCAGGTTAAGGCGCTGCTGGAAGGCAAAGACAGTGAAGCTCCCATGGCTAACGGCTGGGTGCAGATAGAACAAAAGCTGTTAGGGGTGTTACAGGAAGAAAAAACGCAGAAAGTGCGTCAGCTGATCCAGGAACTGGGCCGCGAATATCCGGCCGAGAATTTGGTTAATCACGTGGTGCGTCCGTTGAGGGCTCGTCTTTCTGCCAACGCCTCTACCTCATACCTGCGCGGACTGCTCGATGGCATTTTAATCGAACACGCGGTGATGTGCATGAATGCGGCGCGTAAAAAGCCGGGGATTAAAATTATGCTGGCAGGATGGGGAGAGATCGACCGTACGGAACTGTGGCTTGAGGCCATTGTGCGCAGCCATACGGGCACCCATATCGACCTGCTTCCCGAGCCTTTTATCGATCCTCATTTTGAAAACGTTAAGGCGCAGCATATTTTGCTATGGGCCGAGGGACGCCTGACGCGGGCCGAACACGGCAAATATCTCCACTGGCTCGAGAGGGGCTTGCCGATTGAACTGCTAGGCAGCGCGGCTATGCTGCTGCAATCCGCTGCGGATGAGGCGTCTGCGGCACCCACTGCCGATAGAGGAGATACGCATGACACCCATCTCACCTGATCCACTGACCGATAATGCCGCATCCGAGGCGGTAACGCTTGAACGGCTGAAGGCGTTCTATCACAGTATGGACTCCACCAGCCTTGGTCAACTCCCCGATATTTACCATGTGCACACGGTGTTGATTGACCCCGTTGGCCGCCACGAGGGCCTTGAAGCCCTCAGACAGTATTTCGAGCAGCTGCTTGCTCAAACCCGCTATTGCCGCTTTGATATTCAACAAACTCTGACTCAGGATCGGGAAACGGTGCTTTTCTGGCAGATGATTTACGCCCACCCTCGTCTGAATAAAGGTAAAGAGCTGACTCTGGACGGCACCAGCCATTTACGCTTTAGTGAAAATAGGGTGATCTATCAACGCGACTTTTACGATCTTGGCGCGATGCTTTATGAACACATCCCGCTGCTCGGCAGCGCCGTGAAGGCCGTTAAGTCGAGGTTAGCCTCATGAAACACGTCCTGATCACCGGCGCGAGCTCGGGTATCGGCAAACAGCTGGCACTAGACTATGCCGCCGAGGGCTGGAAAGTCACCGCCTGTGGCCGCAACGCTGAACGGCTGGAGGCGCTGGCCGCCAACGCCGAACACATCGGCACCTTATCCTTTGATATCACTAATCTTGATGATACCCGACAGGCGCTGGCCTGGGTGCAGGCCGATCTGGTGATCCTCTGCGCGGGAACCTGTGAATATCTGGACAACGGCGTCGTCGAGGCCGATAAGGTTTTGCGGGTCATGACCACCAATTTGATGGGCCCGATTAACTGTCTCGATGCCCTGCTGCCCGGCATGACATCCGGAACGCGTATTGCCCTGGTGGGATCCACCGCCTCACTGGTGCCGCTGCCTCGCGCCGAAGCTTACGGCGCGTCCAAGGCGGCGTTGGCCTATTTTTGCCGCAGCCTGTCGCTGGACCTGGCTCCGCGCGGCATCAACCTGTCGCTCGTGATGCCGGGCTTTGTCAAAACGCCGCTCACCGACGTTAACGATTTTCCTATGCCGATGATGATAAGCGTGGAGAAATCCTCCGAATTTATACGCAAAGGATTGGCACGCGGCGCCAGCGAAATCGCTTTCCCGCCGCTGTTCGCCCTGCTGCTGCGTTTTATTTCCGTGTTACCGCAGAGCCTGCAACGGCTCTTGGCTAAGAGACTGGTAAGGTGATCCGCCCATGAAAATTGCCATTATCGGCAGTGGTATTTCCGGTCTCAGCAGTGCGTGGATGTTGTCAAAACGCCAGCCCGCCTGCGATATCACGGTATTTGAAGCTAGCGCCAACCTGGGTGGACACACCGCTACGGTAGATATCAAGCTGGGCAATCGAGACTATGCGGTCGATACCGGATTCATTGTTTATAACCAAAAAACCTATCCGCGGTTTATTGCCCTACTGGCTGAATTAGGCATTCAGGGACAGCCGACGGAAATGAGTTTTTCCGTCCACAATCCTGAAAGCAAACTCGAATATAATGGCCATACGCTGAATACCCTGTTTGCCCAGCGCCGCAATTTTTTCAAACCTAAATTCTGGCGTTTTATTGCCGAAATACTGCGCTTCAATACCTTGTGCAAGCGGCGTTTACAGCAAACGTCCGGCACAGAACAGACGTTGGCAGAATTGCTCAAACAGAACGGGTTCTCCGACTATTTTGCCCTGCACTATGTGCTGCCGATGGGGGCCGCAATTTGGTCCTCCTCGCTGGAAGACATGAACCAGTTTCCGCTGTCGATGTTCCTGCGCTTTTTCGACAATCACGGCCTGCTGGATGTCGCCAACCGACCGCAGTGGCTGGTGGTGCCGGGCGGTTCGCGAGAATACATTCGCCGCATGCAGCAGCGACTGCCCGCCAGCGTCACGCTGTTGACCAACGCGCCGGTTTTCTCGGTGATACGCGATAGTCAGTCGGTTACCCTTGAGTCCGCACGCGGTCGCGAGAGCTTTGATCAGGTTATTTTTGCCTGTCACTCCGATCAGGCCCTGGCGCTGTTGCAGTCCCCTACCGAGGATGAAAAACGGCTGCTGGCTGGCATCCCTTACCAGTCCAATCAGGTCATTTTACATACCGACATCAGCCAACTGCCTGACAATCGTCGCGCCTGGGCCAGCTGGAACTATCGCCTGCCGTCAGGCGTGGGCGGCGCCTTGCAACAGACCGCTTCGGCGGCGGCGGTTCGCGAACGCAAAGCCAGCGTCACTTACAACATGAACATTTTGCAGGGTATCAGCTCGAACGAAACGTTTTGCGTGTCGTTAAATCCGATGACGTCAATCGATGAGACAAAAGTGCTGTTCAGAGCCGAGTACTGGCACCCGGTGCTCAATCTCGCCAGCTTTGAAGCCCAGAAGCAGCGCGACCTGATCAACGGTCACCATCGCAGCTGGTTTTGCGGCGCATACTGGCACAACGGTTTTCACGAAGACGGCGTGAGAAGCGCGGAAGAAGTGGTCAATCAACTGCTTGCGCAGGACGCGGCATGAACAGCGCACTGTACGTCGGCAGCGTGCGCCATCGGCGATTCAAGCCGATCGAGCACCATTTTGACTATGGTCTTTTTATGGCGCTGGTCGATCTGGATGAAATTGATCGGCTGCCGGAGGTGGGGATCCGCCTCGAACGATTCTCTACCGCCACCTTTAAACGCAGCGACTACCTCGGCGGTGGCGATATTAAAGCTACCGCCCAGCAGCGGATCCTGGCACTGACCGGCGATCGCCTTGAGGGTCGAGTGACCTTGCTGACCCAGCTGCGCTACTGTGGAATTTATTTCAATCCGGTCAATTTTTACTATCTTTATGATAACGACAACGTTTTGCGCTGGATGCTGGCCGAGGTGCGCAATACACCGTGGGATGAACGACATACTTATGCCGTACTGCCCGATGGATCATTGCCGGTAGAAAAAAAGTTTCACGTTTCCCCGTTTAATCCAATGGATATGGTTTATCACTGGCAGCTGACGCCGCCGGGGAAACACCTGCGTGTGCATATCGAAACTCACCGTCAGGAAAGAGAGTTCGACGCTACGCTAACGCTTATCCACCAGCCGCTGACGCGCCAAACCTTGCGCAAGCAGCTCAGGCGCTTTCCTTTGATGACGGTTAAAACCGCAGTCACTATTTACTGGCAGGCGGTGAGACTGTGGTTAAAACGCGCGCCAATTTATTCACATCCTCCTGCTGATAAGGATTGACCATGAATTCACCGGATTTGCGACTTGCCCAACACGCGGGCAGCCGTCGTCGCAAGGGATCGCGTACCCTGTTGCTCGGGATGCTGAAACAGCTGCGTGGCGCGGGGTTAACCCTGCAGGAATTCGATAATGAACCGATGTTTTTCGGCGACGAGACTGCGCCTTTGCAGGGGCAAATCGAGATCCACGATCTGCGCGTCTATCGGCGCGTGCTGATGGGGGGCAGTATTGCCGCCGGGGAGAGCTATATTGACGGCGACTGGACCACGCCGAACCTGACCGTGGTGCTGCAGCTGCTGGCCGAAAACGTGACGCTGGTAGACAAAATTGAAGCGCGTTTTAGCTGGCTGAGTGCACCGGTCAACGGCCTGGTGCATTTTTTTCGCCGCAACAGCCCCGCTCAGGCACGCAAAAATATCTCTGCCCACTACGACCTTGGCAACGATTTTTATCAGGGTTTTCTTGATCAGAACATGCTCTATTCCTCGGCCTGGTTCCAGGGGCCACACATGACGCTGGAGGAGGCGCAGCAGGCCAAGATGCGTCGCCTGTGCGACCAGTTGGCGCTGCGTGCGGAAGATCACCTGCTGGAAATCGGTACCGGCTGGGGCGCAATGGCCGAATTCGCCGCGCGGGAGTACGGCTGTCAGGTGACCACCACCACTATCTCGCGCGAGCAGTTTGATTATGCCACTCAGCGCATCGAGAAAGCCGGCCTGAGCTCGCGAGTCACGGTGCTGTTTGAGGACTATCGTTCGCTGCGCGGCCAGTACGACAAACTGGTGTCAATTGAAATGATCGAGGCGGTGGGCAAACGCTATCTGCCGACCTTTTTCAAGCGTTGCAACGCCCTGCTAAAACCTCGTGGCCGCATGGCGCTGCAGGCGATCACCATCGCCGATCAGCGCTATGAACACTACAGCCGCAATGTCGATTTTATTCAGCGCTACGTGTTTCCGGGCGGATTCCTGCCATCAATTAATGCCATGACCGAAAGCATGACCCGCCATACCGGACTGGTGGTGCGCGACCTGTTTGACATCGGCAACGATTACGCCCGCACCCTGCACGAGTGGCGCGAGCGCGTGCTACGTTACTGGAATACGCAAAACGCCCAGTACAACGACGAGCGTTTTCGCCGCCTGTGGGTTTTTTATCTGTGCTACTGCGAGGCCGGATTCCGCGCGCGCACCATTAGCACCGTTCAGCTGGTTGCCGAGCGCAGTGCATGAAAAGCCTGCGCTTCTGGCTGCTAAACCTGGGGTTCGACCTGTGGTGGACCCTGGCGGTTTGGGGCCAGGAGAGCGTGGAGTTACTGCTGGTGATCGGCGCGCTGTTAATGCTGTTTCTGACTCCGTCAGCCAGGCGGAAATGGGTGATTGTCGCCTGCCTGCTGGGCGTGGCGATGGATTCACTGTGGAGCGCCAGCGGGCTGTTTGCCTTTAGCGATGTCAGCGGCGTGCCGCTGTGGATGATGGCGCTGTGGCTCAGCTTCAGTGCCTGGTGGCTGTGGCTTTGCAGTCAGATTTCACTGAACTGGGCGTGGATGATCCCGCTCGGCGCGGTAAGCGGCCCGTTGGCCTATTACCTTGGCATGCGCTTCGATGCCATGCAGCCGGTGGCCTCGCCGCTGTGGGTGTTTTCCCTGCTGGCGCTGGGCTGGGCCTGTTATCTGCCGCTGGTTAGCCTGCCGGTGCTGGGCGCTCAGCGAGACAAGGAGTGAGGATGAAAAAGCTATTTTTCTCAACTTTATTGCTCACCAGCGGCCTGTTGCTGGCACCGCTGTCGCAGGCGGCCGAATGGTCCGGCTGGCCGGCAAGCGGTTCGGCCAAGCTTACCTGGGCATTTTTCGATGTTTACAATTCGCAGCTGCGCACGCCGTCGGGCAAGTATCAGCCCAACGCCTGGCCGCAGGCGTTGATCATCACCTACCTGCGCGATATCAGCAGTAAAGCGCTAACGCAGGCCACCGGCGATCAGTGGCAGGCCCTGGGGCTGATGGATGAAGCCAATCAACACCGCTGGCTAACTCAGGTGCAAAAGATTTGGCCGGACGTTAAAGCAGGCAATGAGATTACCTTTTTGGCCGATCAGCAGGGTGGGCAGTTCTATTTTCGCGCCGATCGCACCGGCACACCCGCCCCGCTCGGCCCGCGATTCGACCGATCGTTTCGCGACGCCTTTTTGGCTATCTGGTTATCCCCTTCCACCCAATATCCTCAGCTGCGCCAAGGGCTGATTGGAGCACGTTAAACTGGAGTTACCATGCTAAATTTCAAGGTTTATCTGCGTTACATGCTGCTGGCCCTCGCCTTCCTTATCGCCGGTTGCAGCGCTAAAATCGATGACTACAAGGGAACCGAGCCCAAGCTAGACATCTTTAGCTACTTCCAGGGTAATAGCCAGGCGTGGGGCATGATCCAGGACTACAGCAACAAACAAACGCGGCGCTTCTCGGTGCAGATCCGCGGTGATGTCGTGGCCGATACGCTGACCCTGCACGAAGACTTTACCTATAACGACGGCGAGAAGCAGACGCGGGTATGGCACATTCGTCGCCTGGCCGACGGCAGTTATCAGGGCACCGCAGGGGATATTATCGGCGTGGCGGTCGGCCATGCGCAGGGCAACGCGTTTAACTGGAACTACGTGATGGATATCAAATCCGGCGGCAGCACCTACCGTTTGACCTTTGATGACTGGCTGTTCAAACAGGATGACCGCCACCTGATGAACGTGACGTCGTTAACCAAATTTGGCGTTCAGGTCGCCAGGGTGACGCTGTTCTTCGAGAAGCAGTAGCGCGCTGGCGTAGCGCCTGAGAAACAATCGCTTAGGGAAATAAAAAGTGAATAAAAAGTTGCTACTTGTGGAGTAAATGTTTCTTTTTAGGCGCTTTCGCACAAATTATGGCTGTGTGGTGGCGCCTAAAAGTTTTATACTCGGCGTCTATTTTTAGCAAGTCCGGCAAGAGAAGAAAACTTTGAGTAAAAAACTGTTTATTGCCCTGTTCGTTCTGATGGCCATTGGCGGCATCGGTGGTGTGATGGTTGCAGGCTATGCGATTGTGATTGAAGAACCGGTCAAGTTACCGGCCAGCGTGCCTACTCCTGCAACGGCGCAGCCTGCTAACGCCTCCTGAACCGGCGGCTCAGGCGCTCGAATAGCATATCTACGATGATGGCCAACAGCGCCACCACGATTGCTCCCTGCAACACGTAGGCGGTGTTAAAACCGCTAAGCCCGATGATAATCGGCGAGCCCAGACTCTGGGTGCCTACGCTTGAGGCGATCGCCGCGGTGCCAATATTAATAATCACCGACGTACGGATCCCGGAAACGATCACCGGCGCGGCCAGCGGCAGTTCGACCCGCGTCAGGATCTGCCAGCGGCTCATGCCCACTCCCTGAGCTATTTCGCGCGCCGAGGCGGGAACCGAGTCGATGCCGGCGAGGGTGCCCTGTAAAACCGGCAGCAGGCCGTACAGCACCAGCGCGATAATCGCCGGTTTTTCACTGAATCCCATCACCGGCACCGCGACGGCCAGCACGGCGACCGGCGGAAAAGTCTGCCCCATCGCCACCAGCGTTTCTACCAGTGCACGGAACTCCTTCCCTGCGGCACGCGTGACGCCGATCCCGGCCAGCGTGCCAATACACACCGCAATCAGGCTGGAAATGCCGACCAGCAGCACATGCGCCCATACCAGCCGTGCAAAGCTGTCCTGCAAATAAACCGGCCGGTCAAGCTCGGGAAACAGCCTATGAAAGAACCAGCCGAGCGAGCTCATACCGAAGATCAGCGCCAGAAACACTCCCGTTACCCACGGCAGAGGGTCACAGAGTAACCGCTGCCAGCGGGGACGCTGTTTGATGGCCGCGTCGCGGAGAGAATCATTCACGATAGGCGTCCTCTTTGGGCGAAGAGGCGCTGTCTTTTAACAGATCGCCGCCCTCTTTTAGCAAATCAGAAAAATGCAGCACGCCCAGCGGCCGCTGCTGTTCATCCATCACCGGCAGGCGATCCTGCCGACGGGAGATAAATACCGACAGCGCCTCGCGCAGCGTCAGGGCCGCCGCAATAGGCTCACCCTCGACAAACTCCCCTTGGCGAGCCCGCTCACCCACCGCAGACAGAGAAAGCAGTTTAATGCCGCTGTCGCTGCGGCCGAAAAATTCGGCCACGAACGGCGTTGCCGGGCGTGTCAGCAACTCTAACGGCGTACCCTGCTGGACAATCTGTCCGTCACTCAGCAGCACGATACGATCCGCCAGGCTCAGCGCCTCATCAATATCATGCGTCACCAGCACGATGGTGCGGCCCGAGAGCTGATGAATACGCGAAATTTCATGCTGCAGTGCGGCGCGGGTCACCGGATCCAGCGCGCCAAAGGGTTCGTCCATTAACAGCACTTCCGGGTCGGAAGCCAGCGCGCGGGCAACGCCGACGCGCTGCTGCTGGCCGCCGGAAAGCTGGTGCGGATAACGCCCACGAAACTGCTGCGGGTCGAGGTGCAGCAGCTCCATCAGTTCGGTCACCCGATCGCGTATTTTTGCCTTGGGCCATTTAAGCAGCTGCGGCACGGTGGCGATATTCTGCTCTACCGTCCAGTGTGGAAACAGCCCTATCGACTGGATCGCATAGCCCATTCTGCGGCGCAGATCCTCGGCGCGGAACTTCTCAATCGGCTCATCGGCAAAGGTTATCTGCCCGCGATCGTGCTCCACCAGCCGATTGATCATCTTTAGCGTGGTCGATTTTCCCGATCCCGAGGTACCGATCAGCACGGTAAATTCACCCTTGGCGATCTGCAAGTTGAGATCTTTCACCACCGCCTTACCGGCAAAGTGTTTACTGACCTGTGAGAAATTGATCATCTGCGTGAGGTCTCCAACATTGAGACGAGAAATTTAAAGATCCCATCAACCATCGCCGCCAGCAGCACCACCGGGATCACGCCGAGCAGCACCAGATCTAACGCGCTGCTCAACAGCCCCTGGAACATAATCGCCCCCAGTCCTCCTGCACCAATCAACGCCGCCACCGTGGCCATGCCGACGGTTTGCACCGCCACAATCCTGATGCCGGATAAAATGACCGGCAGGGCGATGGGTAACTGCACCTTAAAAAACACCTGATAGCGGCTGAGGCCCATGCCGGTCGCCGACTCGATCACCCCCGGCGCCACCGAGCTAATCCCGGCAATCACGCTGCGCACCAGCGGCAGCAGCGCATACAGCACCAGGGCAATAATGGCCGGTGCGGCACCGATACCGCTGATGCCGTGACTCGCCAACCACGGAACGGCTTTCGCCAGCCCGGCTAACGGGGCCAGCAGCAGGCCGAACAGGGCAATAGAGGGCAAGGTCTGGATGATGTTCAGCGTCGACAGAACGGCAGGCTGCCAGCGGAGTGAGCGAGTACAGAACACCCCCAGCGGCAGGCCGATAAGTATCGCCGGAATGAGCGTGCCGACTAACAGCCCAAGATGCTGCCACAGCGCCGCGTCGAACACGTCCGAGCGATTGTCATACTCTTTAAGCAGCGAGAGCTGTGACAGTTGGCCGCTGAGCAGCAGCAAGGCGATGGGAACGATCAGTTGCAGGTTTAATAGGACTCGCCAACTGTGATTAGCGGTTAAACGACTAATGGCATCGGAGGCGATTAGCAGCGCCAGCGCACTGCAGGCCCAAAATCCACCGCCGAAGGAGATGCGCACCAGGCTGTCGTCATCGCCCCCGGTGATGGTAAACGCCGCGTGCCCGGCTAACGCCAGCAGCGAGACCAGCAGAAGCTCGGCCAGCAGCATAATTAGCAGATAAACCGGCCGTGACGGTGTGATAAAACACAGTGCCAGCAGCAAAAACACCGGCACCACCAGCAGCAGCGCCGACCCGTGTAGCAGACTCTGCAGCGCAATGCCCTGGCCGGAGATTAAACGATTAGGCGCATCTGTAATAAACGCGAGCCCTGCCGCGGCGGCGATCATCAGCACGGTTAGCGTTAAAAGGACGCGATTTTTGACGCTCAAATTCATGGCTAATTTTTAATAAACTTTTTATTTTTAAGATACTTCTGCGCCACTTTCTTGGCATCGGCACCGCCCACCGCGATCTGCGCGTTGAGTTTTTGCAGCGTCGGACCATCCAGTGAGGCAAAGACCGGTTTTAGCAGGCCGGGAATTTGGGGATATTCTTTCAGCACCGCCTCCCGAATAATCGGCGTTGGCGCATAGATTGGCTGCACGCCCTTGGGATCCTGCAAGGTTTGCAGCCCCAGCGCCGCGACCGGACCGTCGGTGCCGTAAGCCATCGCCGCATTCACGCCCGAGGTCTTCTCCGCCGCCGCTTTAATGGTCACGGCGGTATCGCCTCCGGCCAATGACAAGAGCTGGTTCTGATTTAACTTGAAGCCATAGGCGTTTTCAAAGGCCGGTAACGCGTCCGGACGCTCAATAAACTCCGCCGAGGCGGCCAGCTTGAAATCTCCCCCGCCGTTGATCCACTTGCCCAGATCCGCCAGCGTTTGCAGGTGATTGGCCTTGGCTACGTCCTGGCGTACCGCGATGGTCCAGGTGTTATTGGCCGGGGACGGATCGAGCCAGACGATCTTATTCTGGTCGTAGTCGAGCTTTTTAACCTTCTCATAGCCCTGCTGGGCATTCTTCCACGCCGGATCTTTTTCGTCCGAGAAGAAGAACGCGCCGTTGCCGGTATATTCAGGATAGATGTCGATCTCACCGGCGGTAATGGCGCCGCGCAGCACTTTGGTATTGCCTAACTGAAGTTTGTTGGTGGTCTTGATGCCGTTAGCCTCAAGCACCTGAACGATGATATTTCCCAGCAGCGAACCTTCGGTATCGATTTTCGAGCCGACCTTGACGCTGTCCGCCGCCTGAGCCGACAAACTAAAGGCAGTGACTGCGGCCAAAGCCGCTGCGGCAGCTATACTTCTTAAACGAGCATTTCCTGATGTTCGCGCCATGTGTTTTCCTTTTTATCGGGATAAAGACGACTGAGATCAAAGTAATAAACAAAAGAATCTGTTCATAAAATGAGGATGTTACAAGGATAGTTCAATTTTTGCAGAGAGCACAAAATAGCCAGCCATAAAAGCAGCTGCAAAACAGGAAGTAAAATGACTTTACGTGCTTAACTTTACTAAAACTTCGCTGAAAAAATTCGCATTAATAATCATGCCGCATCGATGCGGCTGTTAATCGTGAAAAGAGGCAGATATGAGCAATCCTACCCAACCGAGAATGACCCATGCCAGCGTGGTTAATAGCCACCACCATCTAAATTTTAGAAAATTTGAGCTTAAAGCTCCGCTTGAAGATGAGGTCGGGGTGAAAATTATTGCCTGCGGCATCTGTCATACCGATTTGGCATGTATGACCGACGGCGCAGTGCTAGGGCATGAGGGAGCGGGCATCGTTGAGCAGGTCGGCAGCGCAGTCACTCGGGTCAAACCCGGAGACCACGTACTGCTGTCTTATCAGTCATGCGGCCGGTGTTCTCCCTGCGAACAGCATCAGCCCTATAACTGTGAACATTTCTCAAAACTTAACTTCGGCTTTCAACGTCTTGACGGTAGCAGCGCTTACCCTGAAGGCATTAATGGCCATTTTTTTGGTCAATCGGCATTTGCTGATTACTGCCTGGTCACCGAGCAAAATCTGGTGAAGGTCGATGCCGAATTGCCGCTCAATCTGCTGGCCCCCTTGGGCTGTGGACTGCAAACCGGCGCGGGAACGGTGTTAAACACGCTTAACGTACAGCCGGGTGATAGCTTGATGGTGATGGGCACCGGTGCCGTGGGCCTGGCGGCGATCATGGCCGCCAAAATTGCCGGTGCAACCACCATCATCGCGGTGGATAAAGACCCCGCTCGCCTGACCTTAGCGCTCAAACTGGGGGCCACAGAAAGTATCAACTCCGATCAAGAAAACTATCTGGAGACGCTGTGCCCGCATCTCGATTACGTGATTGATACTACCGGAATGCGCCATCTCGACGAATTGGCGCAGGAGGTCCTGAAAGAAGGCGGGACGCTGGTACGCCTGACCGGATCCAGCGGGCAACCGCTAACCCGTGGCCGCAGGGCGATTAGCGTCATTCAGGGAGATTCCGTCGCCCAGGCGTTTATTCCAAAACTTATCGACTATTGGCAGCAGGGCAAATTCCCCATCGAACAGTTGGTGACCTTTTACCACTTTGAGGATATTAACCATGCAATAAAAGATGCCCACAACGGCAATGTTATCAAGGCGGTGCTGATTTGGGAGTGAAAATCCTCCGCTTTCGGATGATTTTCGCCGCAAGGTTTAAAGTTTTTTATTTAAACAATCCCCAATTTGATCTTGAAGATTGGCTGTCTGGACGTCTATACTGCTTTTTTTATTATAAAGCGTGCTTAAAAAATGTCTGACACTATTGCGGCCTCTACCGCCGCCTCTTCAGGGTACAATCACACGTCCGGCGCCGGTGATCAACCGACGCTGATTCGTTCTGCGGCCGATATCACCCGCCTGGTCAATCAGGGCGCCACCAAACTTAGCGATGCGCGAATTGTGGTGGCTATTGCACTGGGGGGCGTTTTCCTCGACGCCTACGACCTCGGTGGCCTGGCCTTCGGCATGAAAGATATCACCCGCCAGTTTGGTCTCACGCCATCCGGAGCCGGTTTGGTGGCCTCGGCCATCACGCTCGGTGCCATCGTTGGCGCGCTGTTCGGCGGCTATCTGACCGACAAGATTGGCCGTTATCGAGTGTTTATGGCCGATATGTTCTTCTTCGTTATCGCCGCGCTGGCCTGCGCCTTCGCTCCTAACGAATGGGTGCTCGGCGTTTCGCGCTTCGTGATGGGCGTCGGCGTCGGTATCGATCTGCCGGTGGCGATGGCTTTCCTGGCGGAATTTTCCAAACTGTCGGGGCGCGGCAATAAGGCTTCGCGAGTGGCGATGTGGTGCCCGACCTGGTACGCGGCGATCAGTATTTCCTACCTGCTGGTGCTGCTGCTGTACGCCGTGCTGCCCGCCGAGGATACCGGCCTGCTGTGGCGCCTGATCCTGGGCTTCGGCGCGGTTCCGGCACTGCTGATCATCGCCATTCGTCATCGTTATATGAATGAATCGCCGGTGTGGACCGCCAATCAGGGCGACCTGAAAGGGGCCGCCGCTATTCTGCGTCGTTCGTACAATATTAATGTGGAAGTGGCGGAGGATGCCAATCTGCAGGCGCAGCCCGAGGTGCGTAAAGCGGCGTGGAGCAACTATGGCGAGCTGTGGAAAGGGGTTTATTTCAAACGCACTCTGTTGGTCAGCGTGATCTCTATCGCTTCGCCGTTCGCCTACAACGCCGTGGCTTTCGGCCTGCCGGTGATCCTCTCAACCTTCCTAAAACAGTCGGTGATCAGCACCATCCTGTTCTCGCTAGGCCTTAACCTGTGCTTCGCGTTTGTCGGCGGCCTGCTAGCGGTGCGTTTTGTCTCGAAGTTTGGCGCCTGGAACATGACGGTTATCGGTTATGCGTTTCAGCTGATTGCGATGATTGGGCTGGCGCTGGTAGGCCGTCCGAACGACAGCGCAGAGGCGGCTATTTCGATTTCGATGCTGGCGCTGTTCCTGTTCGGTCAGGGCATCGGGCCGGGATCGCACTCGATGACTTACGCCTCGCTGAGCTATCCGACCTCAATACGCGGCACCGGCGTTGGCCTGAGCCAGGTGGTGTCCCGCGTCAGCTCCACGGTCTCGCTGTTCCTGTTCCCGGTACTGACCGCGGCGCTGGGCACCAAGGTGTTCTGGGCCATCGGCATCGCACCGCTGGTCGGCGTGCTCATCCTGCTGGCGATCCGCTGGGAGCCGTCGGGCTATGACGTTGATGCGGAAGATTTCGAAAGAAGCATTTAATCACTGATTCAATACATCTCCGTTATCAAGGCGCCGCGATTGCAAAATCAAAGCGCCTTATTTTTTGCCGTTTATTAGCTCTGTTCCTGGGCTGCCTCATTAGTTTCATTAACCATCAGCTGAAATCTAAAAAGTCATTTTAATCATATGATTATTGGCTATTTAATAATTTTTTAGCTTTTAAATGGGGACGTTTGGAAAACCAAAATATCCTACGCTAAGGCTGTTTCTTAAGCAGGTGTGAGAGGCAGCGAGGAGCGGACGTTATGCTGAATTCCCAGTTCGATAAGGGATGCAAAAATACTGAAAATCAAAAATTTTGATGCTATGTCAATAGGGGTGAAATTCTGACTTCTCATATCCATATGCTGCAATCGAATTAAACTCACCATACCTTCTATGAACAATTAAGATTATGATAAAAAGCATAAACACTAATCTAAAAACTCTTGCAGCTTGTAAATATCTCTCTATGAGGTTCTAGACTCTTTAAAGAGATTAATTAATGGTTCAGTTTGTTATTGATAAGGCTTAGATAATGAATATTCGACAAAAGGCACAAGACTTCGCAACAAAAGCACACGCAAATGCCAGTCAGGTACGCAAATTTACCGGTGAGCCTTACATAGTGCATCCCGCCGCTGTTGTTGAGCTGCTGCAAGCTATTGACCCTTCTGATGAAATGACCGCTGCCGCCTGGCTCCATGATGTTGTCGAAGATACTGACGTAACTCTGATGGATATACAGAATGAGTTTGGCACTGTTGTAGCGCAATACGTTGAAATGCTCACCGATAGTCAAACGAGAAGTTCCGGCGGGGAACGTATTCATCGAAAGAACACAAATTTGCTCCATACTTCACAGGCTTGCCCTGAAGCGCAGTCTATCAAACTTTGCGATTTAATAGATAATGCGTCGATGGTGGTTGAAAGGGATCCAATATTTGCACGGCAATACCTACTTGAAATGAAACGTCTACTATTAGTGTTAACGAAAGGGGACCCAACCCTGCATCAGCGAGCTTCGCATATTTATGAAAAAGGGGTTTCCCTGCTGTGCCTGCAACAGGGAAATGAACCATGGTTTGAACGCAGTTGGGAAGAGTACGAAGCACATCTTCCTATAAAATCGGTGATATCTGGGTAAGCATGAGTATGAAAGGGATCGTCACTGCTGCCAGCACTGTTTGTACAGAGATAATACCAGCTGAAAGTTGATGATCCCCGCCTAATAGCTTAGTCATAATATATGCAGAAGGCGTGCACGGAAGTGCATTAAAAAGAACCACTGTAGCTAATACTGGCCCTGAAATACCTGTCCATATTCCGATAATCAGTGTTATTACCGGGACCAAAAGTAATTTAACAAAGGTCGACTGTAATACAGGCCCATGGGCCATTCTAGCCGCATTTAAGTCAAGGCCGGCCCCCACAGCCAATAATCCAAGTGGTAGAGATGCACCGCCCAGAATATGCAAGATGCCGGATGCTGTTTCAGGTATCTTTAACCCGCTCATATTAAATAATAGCCCCGTAACAACAGACAAGATCACGGGATTGCGTATCAAGGCTTTTATTATTTGGACAAAGCCAGGTTTACTTCCTCTACCGTAATGCATCAATACTACAATTGACGCTACGTTGAGTAATGGGATAGCCACCGCAATACTAATGGATGTGACAGTAAGACCCGTATTCCCATAGGTGGCCGCTGCCGCTGCAACGCCGATATAAGTATTAGGACGCAGTGCGCCTTGTACCACCGAAGAAAATACAGGACCAGATTGCTTACTCCACAACCGCCACAACCAGAGTGATAAAGCAGCAACCACCACAGCGCCCAAAACTGAATAGGCGATAGGTTTAACGGGGAACTCCTTTAAATCTGTAGAGGCAACCTGCGAAAACATCAGCGCAGGAAAGAGGTAAAAGTAGTTCAATTTTTCGCACGGCAACCAAAATCCCGGTTCTATCATTTTCCTGGCTCGCAAAACGTATCCCATTGCGATGAGAAACATTACGGGAGCAAGTGATAAGAGTGTTGTAGCCATAAAATTCTCAAATGTAATCTTTGGTAATTACTACAATGCCGTAAACGGCAATAAACACAGTTAGCAACCTTTCATAAAAGGGTGCACTGGCTCGTCTAAATAATAAATTACCCACGGCCCAATAGATGAATAGTGCCAATGGTGCAGCTTCCAACCCCAGCAGACTTAAAGCCTGTGGGCGTAAAATTGCCAATGTTGCTAACTGAATAAGGCCAAACATCAGATAATAACGTGAAACAGAAGTCCGTATACCTACCTTCTCAGATTGAGTTGATGTTGAATATAGGGTGAGCAAAGCCCCACCCATATTGGTCAGCCCGTGGACCGCCCCCATAAGGAGAACAAAGCCGCGTTGGTTACTAGAGAGGACTTGATTCACAGCAGTTCTGAATTTTGGACTTAATCTTACTGCGGCTGAGAAAATAAGGATAATACCAATAAGAACATCAATGTTAATTTTAAGACTTACCGTCAATATCAAGCTCAACAGTGCAACAACGGCAACAGCACAGATCACCATATTGGATTTTTCTCTGCCAGTAAAAGACAATGTTTTCGCGGTATACATTTGCGTGAAAGAAATAAAAACTGATGAAGGCAATAGCAGGCCTAGAACATCAGAAAAATCATAACCCAGTAAAAGTAGTGTTGGCGTTCCAAATACCAAAATTCCCATACCGAACACGGACTGAATTACTGCAAAAACGATAATTACCAGAAAATAGAGATATTGATGTTCCATATTAGGCTACCTCTGATTCTGTTTTGTTAAAAGCATGCTGCTGTAACCAAGCTTTGATATTCAACGTTCTTAATAAATTCCCACTCAGGTTTTCACTATCCTGCTGTGCACTGACTAATACGACATAATCATTTTCATCAATGAGACCCTTTTCTATCAACGCCTGAACAATACGATTTTCATCTGAAAGTGATGCAACAGAGAAAACATCACTCGTAATGCTGTCGACACTGGGTAATAAGTTCCAGCTTCGGGTCAAGAGTGGGTCAGACCCCACAGCAATGACTGGCAGCCCCGTGCCTGACATAGCAGCAATACGAACTGAGTACCCAGTTTGAGAAAGAACCACAAGTTTTGAAATCGGTAGCGCCTCTGCTAGTGCTCGGATAGCAAGGCGAATATCATTTTGTGGGGGTTCTATCTTGGAAATTTCTGGAGAGGCTAGCTGCGCGGCTGCAAGAGAAGCGATGTTACTAATGCGTGAAACAGCTTCAACCGGATAGCGACCTACCGCTGTCTCACCGGAAAGCATTACTGCTGAGGCGCCATCTAGAACAGCATTTGTTATGTCACTGACTTCAGCCTTTGTTGGTAAAGGGTTTTCAATCATGCTGTGCAGCATTTCCGTTGCTACGATAGTTGGTTTACCCGCCCTGCTAGCCGCAGCAAGAATCTGCTTTTGATACAACGCCACATGATTAATTGAGGTTTCGACGGCTAAATCACCCCGGTCAATCATAATAACGTCGGCAGCATCTACGATTTCTAAAAGATGTTTAATACCCCCACTGTTCTCAACTTTTGCCACTATTTTCGGTGTAGGTGCGTCAATCAATTTTCTAATGGCTTCAATATGCTCTCGGCTTTCGACAAAGCTAATCCCGATATAATCAACACCGATATTTTTTGCAAAATCAATCATGCTACGGTCTTTATCAGTCACTAAAGACTGCCCTAAATTAATACCGGGAACGTTAATGCCTTTACGACTTTTTAACGTGCCATCCATATCGGCACGGAGATAAATATCTTGACCTTCAATTTTTTCAACGACAAATGAAAGTGTGCCATCATCCGCAAATACGCCAACACCGGGCGAAAGCTTTTCGTGGAGCTTGTCATAACCAACAGGAACTTTCACTTCGCCATTGTGTGAAGTGTCTGTTGTAAGAATAATTATCTCACCGCGAAGGAAAGAAGGCTCATGCGCTAATTGAAGAGTCCGAATCTTTCGGCCCGGTATATCGAGCAAAATCGGTACATCTGGTACAGTTTCTCTAAGCAGTTTAACGGTATCTGCATGCCACTCATGGGTGCTATGAGAGCCATTGAGGCGGGCTACAGACATCCCCGCAGCACGGAGTTCAATAAGGAGTTCAGAGTTGTTTGAAGCGGGACCAATGGTGGCTATTACACGAGAACCTGTCATTTAAAACATTCCTTTAATAAAAAGAAATATTTATGACATTTTTATGACAAAGCATTTAATACCTAAAATAAATTACATATTCACTAAAGTTATTAGTGGTAAGGAAGTGTAAAATAATATATAGAACATATTGTTTTGAATGCTTTTGTGAATAATTGATATGTAAATCAAATAATTATATATAAATTTTAATTATGCTTAATCAGGTAAACAGTATTTCACACTACAAAATTAGCTTTAGATTTTTTTTCATCACTTTACATCCGGTTGCGATGAAGTTATTCAGAGAAGCATCGCTATGCCTTCAAGGCTAACTATATGTAATCATTAAACTTTAAGGCTAATCTCTGTGCTGCTCTAGGAGTTTTGCTGATGGCTTTTAGATCAAAAAAGTGCCAATATTTTAGTTGTGAACTCAAATAATATGCTTATGACCTAACGTTTCAAACATCTGTTTCTGACCCATAATTGAAATTGGTATGTCTTATCAGGCTGGCCACGAATCTAAGATTTTTAGCCAGCCTAGCCACCCAGCGTTTCCCAGGCTGCGGCGTATCCTAAACAAGGATAAAACCCAGCTTGTTCGTGTAAAACTCAATTGCGCGATCATAGTCATCAACTACGATGGCCACATACCCCATGCATCGTTTCTGCGTTCTCATTTCTGCTCTATCAGGTTTCGGGCATAAAAGCCCAGATAATCCTTTTTATAACAAATAATCTACGCTCACCGTCAGCATTTTTTTAAAGCATCAACGTCCGCTCTTGGCACAGGCTGTGTGAAAACTGCTGATCACTTTTTGGTCTAAGCAGTGGCTTTATATGATCAACAATTCTTGATAAACCCATGCAGTAACTTACTTTATTTAATAAAATTAAAACCATACGATTAAATATTGCGGATGCAGATATGACTCACCACATTAAAGGTCAAGGCAGACACCAAGTGACATTGCTCCCTGAAGTGCTGGATGATTTTGTCACAGAAGATAACCCTGTCAGGGTTATTGATGTCTTTGTTGATGAATTACAGCTAGATGTACTTGGCTTCGAGCGTGTTAATGCAAAACAAACCGGGCGGCCAGGATAACACCCCGCAACCATGCTGAAGCTGTACATTTATGGATACCTGAATCGCATTCAGTCATCCCGCAGGTTAGAAAAAGAAGCCCATCGTAACGTTGAATTGATGTGGTTACTTGAGCGATTAACACCTGATTTTAAAACCATTGCAGACTTCAGAAAAAACAATGCTAAAGGCATCAAAAATGCTTGCCGGGCTTTCATTGATCTGTGTCGGCAGATGCAGATGTTCACCGATGTGGTGGTTGCCATTGACGGGAGCAAGTTCAAGGCGGTAAACAGCAAATCGAACAACTTCACGCCCCAGAAAACAAAAGGCCACATCGAAAGGGTTGAGCAAAGTATCGCTCTTTACTTGAATAAGCACGATGAAGCTGACAAGGCTGCGGAGCCCGAAAAAAATGCAGGTTTAACCGCTGCAAAACTGGCATGGCTGCAAAACCGTTTGAAAGAACTCAAGCAAATCCAACAGGCCGTTGTGCAGCACCCTGATAAGCAGCTGTCACTAACAGATCCTGACTCCCGGCTAATGAAGATAAACAATGTTAACCGCCAGGTTAGCTATAACGTTCAGACTGCCGTTGATGCTAAATATCACCTGATTGTTGCGCATGAAGTAACGAATATACCAGACCGTGGGCAGCTAACTGCGGTGACAAAATTAGTGCAAGACGCTGTTGGCAAAGCGGATATTACCGTACTGGCTGATAAAGGTTATTACAGCCGGGGGTGATATTAAAGCAACGCAGGACTTAGGTGCCGTAGCCTTAGTACCAAAAGGCGATACCTCTGGCGCTGACCGCAAAGGTCTTTTCAATCGTTCATTGTTCAAATATGACCAGGAAAAAGATATTTATATTTGTCCGATGGGTAGCGAGCTTCAGAACCGATTTACGGTGGTTGAGGATGGTTTAGAGCAGCAAATGTACTTTAACAATATTGCTTGTCGCGATTGCAGTCAGCGGTCAAGGTGCACCACATCAAAACGCGATCCGAGACGTATAAGGCGCTGGGTTCATGAAGCAGAAATGGAAGACATGCAAGCCAGGCTTAACGCATCGCCACAAACAGCTGTCGTGCGAAAGCAAACGGTAGAGCATCCGTTCGGGACAATTAAAATGTGGATGGGAGCGACTCACTTCCTGACGCAACGGTTTAAAAACGTTAGCACAGAAATCAGTCTGCATGTGCTGGCTTATAACCTGAAAAGGATGATGTCCATCTGGGGTACCGAAGGATTGGCCATTAAGCTGCGAGAACAATGCAACTAGCGGGAGTGGCCGCTTTACCCTCAAATAACAAGCCATTAGCACCCCATATCAAGCCACAAAAGCCTCTACATACAAATCACAGCGAATACAGTCAATATCAGGAATATCTTGCATCCCTGACTGAGGATAGTACTCAGATACTGCAAAAACCGAGTTTTCACACAGCCTGGGCACGCAGAGGACATTGTGTAAACATCCCCATTACGATTGATCCCGCTGGATGCTAAGTTCATAAACTACGCAGGGCACGTCGTAATGCTGTTCTATTGCTCTGTAAGTCATACCTAATCGCTGCATCACTCGCTGAGAGGGAGTATTTTCAGGATCGGCAACAGCCACTAAATACGTTGCACCTATCTGCTCAGCCGCAAAATCAATAATCGCTTTAGCCGCTTCGGTTGCATAGCCTTTGCCATTCTGTTCTGGGACGAGTCGCCAGCCAATCTCTAAAGGTGCACCCTCAACGTTTGCCAGGTATTGGAGGCATGCTGCGCCAACGATGGCCTCGGAAGACTTCTCTTTGATAGCCCACCACGAAAATCCGTATTTCTCCCAGCGGGCCTGAACACGCTTGATACTTTCCCAAGTCTCTTCCGGAGTCTTAACAATACCCTTACTGATATAACGCATCACGCCGGAATCGTTATCCATCACCCTTAAGCCTTCGTAGTGTGAGTCATGATAGGGTTCAAGCCTTAAACGCGCAGTTTCTAAATTCATCTGACAAACCTCTCTCCTTGAAGGTGTTAACTGTATGCCACACTCTCCATCAACATATCACGCTGTTAACAACGTCCTCCTCGTTTTAAGATAGCGTTGCATCGACCCGTTGAACTCACAGCGATAAGCGGACAGGTTTGATAACGTCCCATGCACATTGAATGAACCAGGTAATTAAATTAATTGATTGAGCGACCGACAGCCTCTAATCAATGATGGGATATTATTGGAGGCATATTGATTTTTTAAAACCTTTATAAAAGATCCCAGTTTTGATAACAGCTGTTAATTTCACGGGGTAATGTCAGCATCAGCTTGGGGATGGTTGCCTGCTCGAAAAGCTTTCTGTGGCGAAGGTGGTTTTTAGGCGCAATATGCACAATGTATTTAAGCATTTCCCATGTCACATTCTCCCTTCGGGTATTGAGACCACCGATCCTTGGTTTTGACGAGTAACATCGTCGAATATATCGCAGCAACGCTGTCGCTACTGGCACATCAAGCAGTATCAGCCCTGTGGCACGTTCAAGTCGTGGATAAATGCACTTTGTGTAATTACCCTCTATTACCCATTTTTCTTTACAAACAGCCTCTTCATGTAACCAATAAAAATCTTCTGGTTCACGAGGAACCCATTTTGTATCAGGCAAATGATGCAATTGATCAAGATGGATTAAAGGTAACGACGTTTTAGAAGCTATTGCTTTTGCCAGTGTAGATTTGCCGCTATTAGATGGCCCCATAATGCAAATGCGTGGGCCAAGGTCATCTAATGATAATGAAATATTCACTCACCGCCCCCTCAAAAAAACGGCATTTAATTTTACTATACAAATAATATAAACATATTAAGTATCTATCATGCTGCCTGACAAGACCCGGTGATCTGCTGACCTGCTCCCCAATAATTAATGCAGTGCGGACTTCGCACCGTCCGCTCCCAACACTCAACCACCCTTCAAATAATCCCCTTCCCTTGAGATATCTTATTCATTGGGTGGTGATGCTTAAGGTAGTTGCAACCGCGCACCCAGTAAAATTTACCAGGGGCGTCAAGTCAGATTCATTTCGAAAATGCGCACCATTGGACCAGGGAAACCGCACCGGACTCCCTGCAGACTCTGTTTAGCTGAATCAAGAATGCCGCAATTAGACCGTCATATTATAATTCACAGGCTGTAGCGCCGCGCTTACACCACCGGCGATCTAGGCGCGAATATTGGGCCGACTCCGTTTTCGCTCAACAAGGCCACCAGCTCATGCCCACCGCCGGGTCGGCTCTGGGCAAATTCGATTTCGCTGGCCACTATCGGGCTTATCCACAGCAGATTGACCGGGTCGCCATAGACCCGTGGCAGCTCGAATTTCTCAGGCGATGCGCCCAGCGCGGCGGAGATGATATGCCCTTCATATCCCAGCGGCGCCACCGGTGAAAGCAGCGTGTGCCCTTCCCCCAGCCAGCTTAGCGTGGTCCACGGCAGCTGCGCATAGCTCGACATCGCGCTAGCCATCTGCACCGCATTCGCCTCATCGACGTACTCTTTGCCGACCGCAAACGCCAGCTCGATGCGCCGATGGTGCTCGGCCTCATCGTTAAAAATCAGCTCGACCTGCGGCATCGGCCGAATGCTCATCCCCAGCGTAAAGAAGTAATAATTGTCGCTGTCCTCATGCTGGGAAATGGCCATCGGCGGCCAGGTGCCCTGATCGATGGCGTAATATTTTACCGCCGCACCAAAACGTTGCTCGTAGCAGGCGTTGAAATTACGTTGGATCTTGGGCCACGGATTGTGCTCCTCGTGCGCCCAGTCGCGCCAGAACTGACGGGTCTTGTCGGCCAGCGCGTATTGAGTATTGGTGGAGGCGGAGCCTAGCGGGAAGGTCAGGGGGTTCTGCTGAATACAGCCGGCCGAATAACTCACCGAGTGATCGATATACAGGCTCCAGCCGGGAATAACCGCCAGCAGCAGCCCGTGATACCACAGCGCCGCCCCGTCATCGCTTTCATTCCATAAAATCTGAATACCGGCGGGATCCAGCGCGGCCTCGGCCTCCAGGCTGCGGCAGTACGGCGCGGCCAGCATCGGCGGCAGGCCGTGTTCCAATGCCTGAGTATCGTCCTGCAGCGGGGCCGGGGAAAGATTTCTCACCCAGCAGCCGCGCATGCGGGGAAAACGCTCGCGCAGGTCTTCACGGGCGTAAATATAAAGATAAACCACGCGATCGTCCTGTTCGACTATCGCGGTCAGGGTTTGTTTATCGTTGCTAACTTCGGCGAGTATTGCTGACTGGCGCATGCTACCTCAATAGGATCAAGTCGCTTCTTATTCTCTTTGCAATAAAGTGTAGAACGTCTTGCGCCCTGACATAACGGGCAAAAATCCCAAAACACCGGTAATAGGCGCTAATAACCGGAGTTTAGTGCTTATTTGCCGCTCACCGACGGGTGCTAACGGCAGTAAATGCGAAACAGCTGTGCCAGATGGGCGGCCATTGGAGATAGCGTCGAATCCCTGCGCTGGATCAGATGAAAGGTGGCCTTCGGCAGCGGCAGGTCTAAATCCAGCGCCACCAGGCTCTGCCCCAGCAACGGATCGCTGATAATATCCGCCGACAGCACCGAGAGAAAATCGGTCTTGGCCAGCAGGCTGGTGCAGGACATAAAGGTCTCACACACTACGCTTATCCTGGGCTCGACCTCCAGCTCGCTAAACATTTCGTGCAGCAGTTTATAGTAACTGCCGCGCGGCGTGGGCAGCGTCCAGTCGCAGTCGAGCAGCTGTTGGATAGACCGCGCCTTTTCCTGCGGATGGCCGCGCCGGCAGACCACTCGGTATTCTTTATCCATAAGTTTTTCGTATAACAGTTCGTTATCATAGGCGCTAGGGTAATAAGTGTTGATGGTGAAGTCTAATTCACCCTGCCGCAGTTCCGGGATCATCGACACCAGTTGGCCCTCGGCGATGCGGACCCTGACGTCGGGAAACTCGCGATGAAAGCGGTCGATCACCGCGGGCATAACGGTCCGCGCAATACTGGCCCCGATGCCAATATTCACCTGCCCGCTGGTGGCCCCGAGGCGCTGGGCAATATCGTCCTGCGCCACGCGCAGCTCCTCAAGGATCAGGCTGGCACGCTTGAAAAATATCTCGCCGCACTCGGTAAGCGTGACCCCCTGGCGGCGGCGAATAAACAGCCGTGCGCCGAGGCTGTCCTCAAGCTCTTTAATCGACTTGGTTAACGCGGGCTGCGAGAGGCTTAAAAATCTCCCCGCCGCGCGAATACTGCCCTGCCGACTGACCGCCACAAAGGCGCGCAGCTGATGCATTTTTATCGACGATGACATGCCTTTATTGATAACCCCTGATTATCACTAAAAAGATTTTTGTATCTTATACGCCACGCTCGCTTTGTGTACATTGAAATCAACCTCTCCTCTCTCAACCTCTAAAAAATCGCCGCCTGGCGAGAAAAAGGGATTTCAACATGGCTATCGAGACATCAAAAGCGGACCCAACCTCAGCGCTGCAGGCGCTTTCACAGCGCGTTGACCAGCTGTTCCCCGCACTGCAACGGCAGCGCCGCGATTTACATCAGTATGCCGAATCGGGCTGGCTGGAGTTCCGCACCTCCACGCTGGTTGCCGAACGCCTTAGCGAGCTGGGTTATCGGCTGATGCTGGGCCGCGAGGTGATTGATGCCGATTCGCGCATGGGCCTGCCGTCCGCCGAGGTGTTAAAGCAGCAGGAGCAGCGGGCGTTGGATCAGGGGGCGATTGCCCGCTGGATGCCACATTTTTCCGGCGGCTTTACCGGCGTGGTGGCGATCCTCGATACCGGCAGACCGGGGCCGGTGATCGGCTATCGCGTCGATATGGACGCGTTAGACCTTAACGAGGTGCTCGACGATGGACATCGCCCGTTCCGCGAAGGCTTTGCCTCGCTCAATGGCGGCATGATGCACGCCTGCGGCCACGACGGCCACACCACCATTGGCTTAGGGCTGGCGCAGCTGTTAATGGAGAACCGTGAACGGCTATGCGGCACGATTAAAATTATTTTTCAGCCTGCCGAAGAAGGCACCCGTGGCGCGAAATCCATGGTCGCCGCGGGCGTAGTTGACGACGTAGACTTTTTCACCGCGGTGCATATCGGCACCGGCGTTGCCGCTAACCATATCGTCTGCGGCAACGACAGCTTTATGGCGACCACCAAGCTCGATGTCACCTTCACCGGGGTGGCGGCGCACGCGGGCGGTAATCCCGAGCAGGGCCGCAACGCGTTGCTGGCCGCCGCGCAGGCTACGCTCGGGCTGCATGCCCTGCCGCGCCACAGCGGCGGCAGCTCGCGGATCAACGTCGGCGTGCTGCAGGCCGGAACCGGTCGCAACGTGGTGCCGTCCAGCGCGATGATGAAAGTCGAAACCCGTGGTGCGACCAACGAGGTCAACGAATTTATCTATCAGCAGGCACTAAGAGTGATTGCCGGGGCGGCAGAGATGTATCAGGTGCAGTTCGAAACCCGTCTGATGGGCGCGGCGCAAAGCAGCACACCGACTCCCGCCTGGGTTCAGTACATCCATCGCCAGGCTGAACGGCTCGGCCTGTTTGAGGAAATCATCGACAGTCAAACCGGTGCCGCAGGCTCGGAGGATGCGACCTATATGATGGAGCGGGTGAAATCGCTGGGCGGCGAGGCGTCGTACGTCATTTTTGGCACCGATCTCAGCGCCGGGCATCACAACGAGAAGTTTGATTTTGACGAAAAAGTCATGGCGCAGGGCATTAAAACGCTGGCCGCGCTGGCGATAAACATTGCCTCTTTCAGCAAGGAGTAACTATGTCTGTTTCACAAGCGGTTATTGGCTTCACTCACCACTTTATCGACCAGCAGCGCGAGGCCCTGGCGGCCATTAGCGACGAAATCTGGGATCACCCGGAAACGCGTTTTGAGGAATCTCATTCATCAGCACTGCTGGCCGAGCGGCTGGAAGCGGCCGGATTTGAGATCCAGCGCGGCGTGGGCGGCATGGAGACCGCGTTTATTGCCAGCACCGGCTCGGGCAAACCGGTTATCGCCCTGCTCGGCGAGTTCGACGCGCTGGCCGGGCTCAGCCAAAAGGCCGGCTGCGACGTAGCCGAGCCGTTGCAGGAAAACGGCAACGGCCACGGCTGTGGGCATAACCTGCTCGGCACCGCCGCTCTGGGTGGCGCGCTGGCCGTAAAAGCCTGGCTGGAAAAAGAACGGATCGCGGGCACGGTGAGATTTTACGGCTGTCCCGGTGAGGAAGGCGGTTCAGGCAAAACCTTTATGGCGCGCGAAGGCCTGTTTGACGACGTCGACGCGGCGCTAACCTGGCATCCCGAAACCTTTAGCGGCATGTTCAGCAATCCGACGCTGGCCAATATTCAGGCGGCGTTTCACTTCAAGGGCGCCGCCGCGCACGCCGCTGCCGCACCGCACCTGGGCCGCAGCGCACTGGACGCGCTGACGCTGATGAACACCGGCGCTAATTTTCTGCGTGAGCATATTATTCAGGAAGCGCGGCTGCACTATGCGGTGACCAACGCCGGCGGCATTTCGCCGAACGTGGTGCAGGCCGACGCGGAAGTGCTGTATCTGGTGCGTGCGCCGCAGCTGGACCAGGCACAGGCTATTTTTGAACGGGTGATCGATATTGCCAAGGGCGCGGCGCTGATGACCGGCACCACCATGACAATGCGTTTCGACAAGGCCTGCTCCAACTACGCGCCCAATCGCCAGCTCGAAGCGCTGATGTACCAGTACGTTCAGGCAATCGGCACCCCCGCGTATACCGACGAGGAACGGGCTTTTGCGCAATCTATTTACGCCACCCTGAGCGATCAGGACATCGACAATAGCCTGAATAGCATGGCAAAAACCGGTGGCATTGCCGGACGCGAGTTTGCCGAAACCCTGCGGCATTCGCCGCTGACCGCCGCCGTCGCGCCCTACTGCGCCAATGACAACGTGCTCTATGGATCCACCGACGTCGGCGATGTCAGCTGGCTGGTCCCGACCGCGCAGTGTTTTAGCCCGTGCTTCGTGGTTGGCTCGCCGCTGCATACCTGGCAAATCGTCTCGCAGGGCCGGACCTCGCTGGCGCATAAGGGCATGTGCCTGGCGGCCAAGGTAATGGCGTCCACGGCGATTGCGCTGATCGGCGATCCGGCGCTGCTGGCGGCCTGCCAACGGGAACATCGCACGGCGCGCGAGCGTCGCCCTTATCATTGTCCGATCCCGGACGGCATTAAACCTTCACCTTTAAAGTAAAACGCGTTACAAAGATCAGCTGCCCTGCGCCGGGTTGGGTTAACTCTCGGCGCAGGGTATTAAAAATAATAAAACCGCACGGCACGACCGGCGGAATTCAATGACTGACACTTTTTCGACGAGGGGTTTTATGAGTATTGAAGCACAGGAACACCATCACAGCCCTGGCGGGTTTTTCGGCTGGGTTGAGCGCGTAGGGAATAAAATTCCCAACCCATTTTTACTGTTCGTTTATCTAATTATCATACTGATGTTGAGCAGTGCGGCGATCTCCTGGCTCAATATTACCGCCGTTAATCCGACCAACGGAGAGATTATCCACGTTAAAAATCTGCTCAGCGTGGCGGGGATACAGTGGATCTTACCGAACGTGGTGAAGAATTTCAGCGGCTTTGCCCCGCTGGGATCGATACTGGCGCTGGTGCTAGGCGCCGGTCTGGCCGAGCGGGTCGGGCTGCTGCAAAGCCTGATGTACAAGATGGCCGCGGGCGTGAGCGCCAGATACGCCAGCTATCTGGTGATCTTTATCGCCTTCTTCAGCCATATTTCCTCGGATGCTGCCCTGGTGGTCATGCCGCCGCTGGGGGCGCTGATTTTTCTGGCCGTGGGTCGCCATCCGGTCGCCGGACTCTTAGCGGCTATTGCGGGCGTGGGCTGCGGCTTTACCGCTAACCTGCTAATCGTCACCACCGACGTGCTGCTGTCGGGCCTGAGTTCTGAAGCCGCGAAGGTGATTAATCCGGCGGTGCAGGTCAGCGTAGTGGATAACTGGTATTTCATGGCCGCATCGGTCATGGTACTGACGCTGGTGGGCGGTATTCTTACCGACAAGTTTGTGGAACCGCGACTGCCGGCCTATGAGGGCGAGCGCGACGAGCAGATGAAAAAGCTGACGCCGCTACAGAACCGCGGTCTGGCCGCCAGCGGAATTGCCGCGGTTATCTTTATTGCCCTGGTGGCGCTACTGGTGGTGCCGGAGTCCGCACCGCTGCGTAATCCGCTGACCCACGGCATCGTGCCCTCGCCTTTCATCATGGGTATCGTGCCGCTGATTATTCTGTTTTTTTTCGTGGTCTCAATCCCTTATGGCTTAGTCACCCAACAGATCCGCTCGCAAAGCGATATCCCAAATCTGCTGATTGATCCCATGAAGGGCATGGCCGGATTTATCGTGATGGTGTTCCCGCTTTCCCAGTTTGTAGCGTTTTTCAACTGGAGCAATATGGGGAAATTTATGGCGATCGGCCTGACCGATGTGCTTGAAAAACTGGGCATGACCGGCATACCGGCGTTCGTTGGGCTGATTTTTCTCTCTGCGCTGCTGTGCATGTTTATTGCCAGCGGATCGGCCATCTGGTCAATACTGGCACCGATTTTTATTCCGATGTTTATGCTGCTCGGCTTCCATCCGGCCTTTGCACAAATCGTTTTCCGTATAGCCGACTCATCGGTGCTGCCGCTCGCGCCGATGTCGCCTTTCCTGCCGCTGTTCCTGGGTTTCCTGCAGCGCTATAACAAGAATGCGCAGCTTGGAACCTACTACTCGCTGGTGCTGCCGTATCCGGTGGTGTTTTTCATCGTCTGGCTGCTGATGCTGGTGGTGTGGTACCTGCTGGGCCTGCCTATTGGACCAGGCGTGTATCCGCACATGCCGACCTAATCTCACCGGCGCGCGGCGCTAGGGTAATCGTCCTACGCGCCGCATCGCCCGACTCCACGAGCCGTTACGCACCGCCCAACGCAGTATAGTAGCCACCCGATGCATCGCCATCTCGATGGCTTTGCGGCGTAACGACGACAGGCCAATGCCCAGTTGGTCCTGCGCCCACGACGGTAACAGCTCAATCCCCGACCAAACCATCAGCTTTCCAACCGGCACCGCCAGCCTGCTTGGCGCGGGGGCGTTTTTCAGCAATCGCACCACTTCGAGGGTTCTTTCGTCGCAGCGCAGCAGTGGGCGCATGCGTTGCAAATACTCATCGATCTGCTGCACGCTGGTTGGAACGTTGCGGCCGCCCAACCCTTCGACCACCCGAGCGACCTCAAAATAATACTGATCCTGCTCGGCGAGGCTGAGGTCAGGATTACGATAGCGGAGGTAGGACTGAAGGAAACTGTAGGATTCGGCGACGTGCACCCAAACCAGCAAATCGGCATCGCTGGCGGAGTATGACTGCCCGTGGGCGTCCACACCAGTGACGTGTAGATGAATAGTTTTAACGCGCTCGATCAGCATTTGAGCATCTGCCAGCGAGGCAAAGGTGGTACCTGAAACGAACTGGCTAGTGCGTCTTAGGCGACCCAGCATGTCCTGGCGAAAGTTCGAATGGTCCCACACGCCCGCCAGAGCAAGAGGATGAAGCATTTGCAACAGCAATGCGCTTACCCCGCCGCACAGCATGCTCGAAAAATCACCGTGAACTCGCCACACTACGCTGTCAGGGCCAAAAAGCCCGACATCACCACGAGGCTGTTCAAAGTCGATCCCTCCCAGCGCCAGGCCCGAAATACTTAATACCTGGCGCTCAATCCTCTTTCTTATCCATTCGGCAACTGCCATAGCACAGCATTCTCAAACAAGTTTAGTGTGCGACGGCCTTGGCCATTGGGACAGTACGCAACTGCGGCCATACGTACATCATCATATCGATAGTAGAAACCAGCTGTTCATTACTGGCTCCGTCACGGGCCTGTACTGACATCCCCTGCACAATAGTCGCGACAAATTTGGCTAAGCGCGAACTGTCAGTGTCATTAGGGAATTCACCGCTGAGTTTTTTCTTTTCGAAAAACTCAAACAGCGTGCGCTCCTGAGACAGGTGGCGCGAACGCAGCATCTCAGAGATTTCCTGAGAAGCGGCCGACATTCCAGAGGCAGCGTTAATAATGAAGCAGCCGCTCGGCGTATCACAGTCGGTAAACATGGCAGCGGTGGTGCGCAGATACTGTTCGATTGTCTGTTCGACCGACAGATCTGAACGGCTCAGCAGACACAAACTCTTCTCGTAAAAGGTTACCAGATAATGCTCAACCGACGCACGGAACATCCCCTCTTTATTGCCAAATTCGGCATACAACGTAGGTGCTTTCGCCCCGGTAGCTTCTACCAGGTCCGCTAACGAGGTCGCTTCGTAACCGTGACGCCAGAACAGATTTAGCGCTTTACTCAGAGCAGTTCCACGATCGAACTGTTTTGGGCGACCACGACTTTTACGGACTAATGCCGTCTGTTCAGTGCTCATAAACCCTCCTTTCATCACCCTTGTGATTATGGTTGTCAAAATATCTTAACGATCATTATTAAAAATAGTTGCGCAGAAGTCCAGTAGAGATTAATATTTAATTATCGAGCGATAAGTTAATCACTCCCTACGGATATCGACCCAGCTATAAAATAGTCACTCAGGACATAACATCATGAGAAACATCAAATTAATTCTTGCAGTTCTGGCATTAACCGCTGCGCCGGTTGCTAATGTTGCCGCACAGCAGATTTACATGATGCCTGCTCAGACTCAGGAAATTGCCATGGTCAACGTGACGGGCGACAGCAACGTTGTTCAACCGCCACAGGGCACCTTGACGGCGAAGCTG